>CAVXBS010000051.1:0-4855 GCA_963759975.1 uncultured Actinomycetota bacterium | reverse complement strand
CACCACTCCCCGGCTCGCTGGAGCTCGCCGCGGCCGGCCTGCCGGGCTCCGCCCGGCCACATCTTTCGTGAGAGCATGGTGACGTGGCCAAGGAAACCGGGCGCAAGCTCGTTGCGCAGAACAAGAAGGCGCGCCACGACTTTCACATCGAAGACACCTTTGAGGCCGGGCTGGTCCTCACCGGCACCGAGGTGAAGTCGTTGCGTGCCGGTCGCGCATCCCTCGTCGACGGGTTCGGCGAGATCGAGCGCGGTGAGGCGTGGCTGCTGCACGTCCACATCCCGGAGTACACGCAGGGCACCTGGACCAATCACGAGACTCGTCGGCGGCGCAAGATGCTGCTCAACCGGCAGGAGATCGACCGCATCGAGCGCCGCACGTCCGAGAAGGGCCTGACGATCGTCCCGCTCTCGCTCTACTTCAAGGACGGCCGTGCCAAGGTCGAGATCGCGCTGGCCAAGGGCAAGAAGACGTACGACAAGCGGCACGCCATCGCCGAGCGCGATGCGACCCGTGAAGCAGAACGAGATCTCGGGCGCCGGCTCAAAGGCATGTAGCGGTGGCTTTGGAGGATGCCGACCTGCCGGCGTATGCGGCGAGGCTTGGCATCCCCGGAATCGTCGACGTCCACACCCACTTCATGCCGCCGGCGATCCTCGCCAAGGTGTGGGCCTACTTCGACTCGGCCGGGCCGCTGCTGGGGCGGCCGTGGCCGGTGACCTATCGGGGCAGCGACGACGAACGTGTCGAGCAGCTGCGGGCGATCGGCGTCAAGAAGTTCTCGGCGCTGTCCTACGCCCACAAGCCCGGCATCGCCGATTTCATGAACGACTGGACGGGCGAGTTCGCGGCCCGTACGCCCGAGGTTCTGCGCTCGGCGACGTTCTATCCCGAGCCCGAGGCGGCCACGTACGTGCCCAAGCTCATCGCCGACGGTGTCGAGGTGTTCAAGGCGCACGTGCAGGTCGGTGACTTCGCGCCCAACGACCCCCGGCTTGAGCCGGTGTGGGGCGCGCTCGCCGACAGCGGCACGCCGATCGTCCTGCATGCCGGGTCCGGACCGGCGCCCGGCGCGCACACCGGGCCGGGCCCGGTTGCCGACGTCATGTCCCGGCATCCGAGCCTCGCGCTGATCATCGCCCACCTCGGCATGCCGGAGATCGCGGAATTCCTCGACCTCGCGGAGAGTTATCCGAACATGCGACTCGACACCACGATGGCTTTCGTCGACTTCTGGGGGCTGCCGATCCCCGACGGTGTCGCGCCACGACTCGCGGCGCTGCAGGACAAGATCCTGTTCGGCACGGACTTCCCGAACATCCCGTACGCGTATGCGCACCAGGTCGAGGTGCTGGAGCGGCTGGACCTCGGCGACGACTGGATGAGGGACGTGCTGTGGCACAACGGCGCGAAGCTGTTCGGGGTGGCGGCATGAGACTTGCGAGCGCGCAGGGCAAGTGGCTTCTGGCGGCGATGATCCTCGGCTCCGGCATGGCGTTCCTCGACGGCTCGATCGTTGGTCTCGCACTGCCGGCGATCGACAAGGACCTCGGTGGCGGCGTGACCGGCCAGCAGTGGACCGTCAACGCCTACACGCTGGCCCTGGCCGCCCTGATCCTGGTCGGTGGTTCGCTGGGGGACCGGCTGGGCCGTCGCAAGGTGTTCGTGGTCGGCATCGCGTGGTTCGCGACCGCCTCGGTGCTGTGTGCGGTGGCGCCGACGATCGAGATGCTGGTCGCCGCGCGTGGTCTCCAGGGCATCGGTGCCGCGCTGCTGACTCCGGGGAGTCTTGCGATCATCTCCGCGTCATTCGTCCCCGAGGACCGCGGCCCGGCGATCGGCGTCTGGTCGGGTCTGGCCGGGGTGACCACGGCGATCGGCCCGCTGGTCGGCGGGTGGCTCGTCGACATGATCGGCTGGCGCTCGATCTTCTGGATCAATGTGCCGCTCGCAGCCGCAGTGATCTGGCTGTCGGTCAAGCACGTGCCGGAGACGACCGGCGAGCAGGACAAGATCGACTACATCGGTGCGGGTCTGACCGCCGCGGGTCTGGCCTTCCTGACGTACGGACTGGTCGACAAGTCCTGGATGTACGCGATCATTGGCCTCGTCGTGCTGACCGCCTTCGTGGTCCAGCAGAAGCTCACGCCCCACGCCCTGGTGCCGCTCGAGCTGTTCGGCAACCGCGTCTTCACGGCCGCCAACATCTGCACGTTCGCGATCTACGGCGCTCTCGCGGCGTCGGGGTTCCTGCTCGTGCTGCAGCTGCAGTACGTCGCCGGCTACTCGCCGCTCGAGGCGGGCCTCGCGACGATCCCCGCCACGATCATCATGCTGCTGTTCTCGTCCAAGGCGGGCGCCCTCGGCACCAGGATCGGCCCGCGCTGGCCCATGACGATCGGTCCACTGATCGCTGCGGCTGGGCTGGCGATGTGGCTCAACATCGACGCCGACACGAATCTGTGGATCGACGTGCTGCCGGGCGCCATTTTGTTCGGCATCGGCTTGACCACTTTGGTCGCGCCCCTGACCACGGCGGTCCTGGCGGCCGCCCCTGACATGCAGACGGGCATCGCCTCGGGCATCAACAACGCCGTCGCCCGCACCGCCTCGCTGCTCGCTGTCGCGGCGATCCCGCCCTTGGCCGGAATCGCCGGATCGAACTTCTCCGACCCGGACGTGTTCTCTCCCGGTTTCCGCACCGGCACGCTGATCTGCGTTGGCATGCTGGTGGTGGCCGGCGCCTGCGCGGCGGCCCTCATCCATGGTGAGGCCGTCACGCCCGAAGCTCTGCTCGCTGAGGACTGATCGGCCTCCATCGGTCGTTGTGGCGTGGTCGTTGCTGCGGGTCGACGGCGGCGGGCGGGATGAACTCGGGTGTGCCATCACGGGAGAGCCTGACGTCCCAGTCGGTGTGGTGGATGATGCGGTGATGTCGGGCGCACAAGAGGACGCCTTCGCTCAGGTCGGTGTTGCCGTGGCTGGCCCACGGGTTGACGTGGTGGGCCTCGCACCAGCCTGGTGGCCGGTCGCATCCGGGGAATGCGCATCCTCCGTCGCGGAGGGCCAGGGCGACGCGTTGGGCTGAGTTGTAGAGGCGGCGCCTGCGCCCAGCGGACAAGATGCGGCTGCGGCCGGACATCACGACGGGCAGGATGCCGGCGGTGCAGGCCAGCTCGCGGATCGTGTCGGGGGAAACCCTGTTGCCCTGTGAGGTCGTGCCGGCTCGCTCCACCTGGCCCCGCAGGGTTTCGTAGTCGGTCGTGACGACCAGCGTGGCGGCGACGCCTCCGTGATTGCCGAAGGAGTCCGTCGGCAGGTGGCCGAGGATCTCGGTGAATGCGCGGCCGAGCTTGTGCCGATAGGTCGGTCGCTCGTCCAGCAGGTCGGTGGACTCGTCGGGTTGGCTGGAGCAGTCATGCCTCGGCGAGGTGAAGGACTCGAGCGCCGACGTGAGGATGTCGGCCTGGAGGCGGGGGATCGTGAATCCGCCCTCGACCATCCCGTCGTCGTCGGCGGCATTCATCCAGAACTCTGCCTGACGGTGGGCGCGGTCTTCCTCGTCCTTCAACGTCTGGGCTTCGAGTCGGTCGGCCCACTCGGCATCCAGGACCTCCACGGCGCGCTTCGCGGCCCTGCGGAGGTCGTCGACCGAGTGCTTCTGAGCCCGTTCGACGAGGTCAGTCTCGACAATCGACCGTTCGGTGTCGTCGAGCTGGACGGGGAGCTTGGTCATGGCGCCGGTGATGACCCGGGCCTTCTCGGTGCTCATGCCGGGCAGGCTCATCGCTTCCCGGGTGTGAGGTGCGACGGTCTGCAGCTCGGTGGCCAGTTTGACGTCCTTGGCTGCTTCCCGGTGCGAGACACCCCCGGTCTGCGCCAACCACGACTGGGTCGACGCCGCGCCCTGCAGGCGGGCCGTGTCGGCAGCATGCGCCGCAGCGGTCAGATCCAGGGTGATGGCCTGCGCCAGCCGGCTGATCTGTTGCACCTGAGTCATCGACGCGGCGAGGTCGGACGCCTGGAGCGTACGAGCGGCACGGAGGTGCTCCGCAGCAGCCGACAGATGTTGGGCGAGTTCCATGGGCACCTCCTGACACAGACGAATGAACCGAATCTGTGCAGCTTGCCCACCTCGCGGCGGGACGACCCTGGTGACTGAGGGCCACATGCGATGTCCTCCTGCATGCTCCAACATCGAACGTATGTTCGAGTGTACGCGAGCGTGCTGACCGAATCAAGGGTCACGCAAGGAATTCCTGAAACGGCCTGGCGGTTGTACAGGAGTAGGATGGTGGCGTTGCTTCGGCAGCGGTTGAAAACTCAAGAGGGGCTGATCGGTTTCGACTAAGGTCGTTCGATTCAGGTGAAGCGGGTAGAGGATCCAGGGTTATCTCTTAAACGATCTCTGGAAACCAACAAGTGCCGATTCAAAGCGCACTGACTTCGCCCTCGCTGCTTAAGCGATAGGTGAAGGGCTGGCCCGGGGGCGTTCCCGCTCCGGATCGCCAGTCTCATTGAGGGGACTTGCTGATCACACGGCGTCGCAGCGTGTGATCGGGACTTTTCTGCGACTGGGCCTGTCGGCGACGCGTTCGTCCGAGCGTCGGGGCCGAGAAAAGCGATAGACGAACTGCACCCGGAGAAGCCCTGACTCAGCGCCATAGGACCCGGGTTCGATTCCCGGCAGCTCCACGAATGACAGAGCCCCGCTCGCCCCGGTTTTGGGCGAGCGGGGCTCTGTCATTCGTGAAACAAGCAGAGTGAATCGAGTGGGCCCCTGACACGCGATGCCGCCTCGCGCCGAAGGCGCCGGTCCGGCATCGCCGGACAAGGGATCCCGCAGCTCCAGCCA
>CAVXBS010000050.1:0-3857 GCA_963759975.1 uncultured Actinomycetota bacterium | reverse complement strand
AACTGATCGACATCAACGCCGGCCGCTACGCCAAGGCGGTCAAGGCGGCCGGTCCCCAGGCCTTCGTCGTGGCCCTCGTCGTGCGCGCGGACTCCGACGACACCCTCAGCAATGCTCAGCTCGCGTCGATCCCCGGCGCGGTCCAGCTGGGTGCCGAGCTGCCCCTTGCGCCCACCAAGGGGTTCGGGCAGCCGCTCCTCGGTGCCGTCGGTGAGGCGACCGCCGAGGTGATCGCGAAGTCCAAGGGCTCGGTCTCGGCCGGCGACCTGGTCGGGCTGACCGGCCTGGAGCAGCGCTACGACAGCCAGCTGCGTGGCGCGCCCGGTGTGACGGTCGAGGCGGTGGCCGGGTCGAAGGCCCGCGACCTGTTCTCCAGCGACGCGCGCGCCGGCAAGAACCTGCGCACCACGATCGACCTCAAGCTGCAGGGAGCCGCCGACAAGATCCTCGCCGACGTGAAGCCCGCGAGCGCGATCGTCGCGATGCGGCCCTCCTCTGGCAAGATCCTCGCCCTCGCGAGCGGCCCGGGCGGCAAGGGTGCCGACACCGCAGCGGCGGGTCACTACGCCCCGGGCTCGACGTTCAAGCTGGTCACGGCGCTGACGTTCCTGCGCTCCGGGCTCAAGCCGTCGACCACCGTGCCGTGCACGCCAACCGTCACGGTCGACGGGCGTACGTTCAAGAACTACTCCGACTACCCGGGCAGTGCGATCGGCAAGATCCCGCTGAGCTCGGCGATCGCCCACTCGTGCAACACCGCGATGATCGCGACGCGCGGCAAGGCGCCTCAGGACAAGCTGGCCCAGGCCGCCGCCGCGCTGGGGCTCGGGCCGGATCTCGAGCTCGGCTACCCGGCCTACCTCGGCTCGGTGCCGACGCGGGCCAAGGGCACCGAGCACGCCGCCTCGATGATCGGCCAGGGCAAGATCGAGGCCTCGCCGCTCGCGATGGCCGTGGTCGCTGCCTCGATCGCCAACGGATCCCGGGTGACGCCGACGTTGCTTGCAGACTCGCCGACCAAGGCTGCCGCGAAACCCGCTGACCCGTTGACCGGGGCCGAGGCCAAGCAGCTGCAGGAGATGTTCCGCGGCGTGGTGACCGGCGGCAGTGGCGCGTTCCTGTCGGACGTACCCGGCAAGCCGGTGTCGGCCAAGACCGGCACCGCCGAGTACGGCAACGACACCCCGCCGCGTACGCATGCGTGGATGATCGCGACCCAGGGTGACCTCGCGGTCGCGGTGTTCGTCGACGACGGCGAATCCGGCTCGCAGACCGCCGGTCCGTTGCTCGAAGAGTTCCTGCGGAGCGCACAGTGACGATCGAGCTGTCGCCGACTGCCGAACGTACGACCTGGCGGTCGTTGCCGCCGTGGGCACTCGTGCCGATCGCCGCTCTGGTGTGGTGGGTCGTCGGTTTCCTGCCCTGGCTGCTCGACGGCGCGGGGCGCGACGTGCTCGCCGAAAGGGGAGTCGGGTTCCTGGCGCTGCCACTGTTGTCCGGCGGAGTGAGCACGCTCGTGCTCGGCGCGGGCCTGGGTGGTGTCGTGGCCGGGCTCGCTGCGGGCCTCGGTGCCGGCACTCGAGTCCTGCGCGCCGGGGCATGTGCCGCAGGGGTCGCGGTCGCTTTGCTCGTGACCCTCGTGCAGGCCCGGAACGGGGTCAGCGGCACCGTGGTCGACATCCGGATCACCAACGGCCTGACGATCGTCGTCGTGCTCACCGCGATCGTCGGGCTGGGCTTGGGGCTGCTGTGCGTGACCGGACGGGTGGGGCTCGGCGTTGCGGTCGGGGCGGCCGCCGGCGGGACACCGATGTGGGTCATGAGCGTGTTCAACGCCTTCGAGGTCGACACGACCAGACACGGGCTCGAGATGGCACAGCGCGTCAGCGAGTGGTCCGGGGCCGTCGTGCTCGCCGTCGCACTCGTCTGCGTCGGTCTGCTGCCGGCTGCCCGCTCGGTGGCGTGGGCCGGGATCGTGCTGCTGGCCTGGTTCATCGGCCCCACGCTCACGGCAGCCGGATACCTGGAGGTGTTCATCCGTCCCGGCATGAGCCGGCCCGACCTGTGGCGCGATCAGTTGTCCGCCGCCGCGGATGTGTGGTGGATGTCGGCGTCACCCGAGCTGCGCCGGCTGGCGCCGTGGATCGCGGCGATCGTCATCGCAGGTGCGGTCACGCTCTGGCTCGCACGCCGACCCACCCCGGAGCCCGAACAACCGGCACAATGAGGTCATGCGCATTCACGTGGTCGCCGACGAGGCAGACAAGGACGGCGGCTATTTCCACGAGCGCCTGCTCGAGCTCGGCGCCGAGCTGATCGAGCTGGACCGCGACGACCTTCCGGCGTACGGGAGCATCGGCGAGACGGACCTGATCTTTCTGCTCGGCTCCGACAAGGGCGCCCACGAGCCGAAGTGGAAGGACGTCGTCGAGGCCGAGTCCCGGTTCGTACGCGTGGCGCTGCGGGCCGGCACTCCGGTGATGGGCATCTGCTACGGCGCGCAGCTGATGGCGCGTGCGCTCGGCGGCACCTCATGGCGCGCCGACGCCCCCGAGCTGGGCTGGCAGCGCGTCGACACGACCGACCCGATCCTGTGCCCGGAGGGGCCGTGGGCCCAGATGCACAGCGACGTCTTCGCGCCCGGGCCGACGTCGAACGTCATCGGCACGTCGTGGCGCGGCCCGCAGTGCTTCGTCGACGAGGAGCATGGTGCGCGGGCCATCGCGTGGCAGTTCCACCCCGAGGTCACCGCGGCGACGTACGAGCGATGGGTCCACGAGGGCTACTACGGCGATGCTGGGATCGACACCAAGGACCTGGTCCGGCAGGCGCGCGCGAACGCGGCCGCGACCCGCAACCGCGCACATGCCCTGGTCGACGCGGCGCTCGACTACCTGCGGGTCGGCGCATGAAGGGCCGGCCGAGCGGCTTCGAGTGGGTCGTGCGCGGCAAGGAGGTCGTCATCTCGCACCACGGCCGCGAGGCGGCGGTGCTGCGGGGTGCGAAGGCCCACCAGTTCGTACGCGATGCCGAGACGAGCGACCCGCAGCTGCTGATGGCGCGGCTCACCGGCAACTACAAGCGCGGCAACGAGCGCACGGCCAAGCAGCACCCCCGCAACCGCTGACACATACACTATGTATGCATTGAGTGATAATCTGTATACATGGCTGGCTTGGTGCAGATCCGCAACGTCCCGGACGAGGCTCGGCAGGCGCTCAAGGCGCGTGCCGCAGCGCGCGGTGAGTCGTTCAACGAGTACCTCCTCAAGCTCCTGATCGACGAGGCTGCGCGACCGACGGTCGCCGAAGTCCTCGAACGCGCCCGATCGCGCTCCGAGCGGGCGACCGAGTCGTCGGTCGAGGTCATCCGCGCTCTTCGCGACGGTCGCTGATGATCGTCGTCGACTGCTCGGCGCTGATCGACGCCATGACAGGGGCTCAAGGCACCGAGGAGCTGACCGCCTTGCTCGTCGCCGATGAGTTGCATGCGCCAACGCTCATTGACTACGAGTTGACCGCAGCCATCAGCGGGATGGTGCTCCGGTCGACCTTGAGCGCAGACCGAGCCAGCGACGCGCTCACCGATTTTGACGGCCTGGCGATCCGCCGTTGGGACTCGATGGATGCTTTCCGACGCAAGGCATTGGCGTGGCGCGACAACGTCGGTGCCTACGATGCCGCCTACGTCGTCCTGGCGCAGATGCTGCGCTGTCCGCTGGTGACCCGAGACCGCCGGCTGGCCAAGGCAGCAGGCCGGTTGGTCGACGTGGTGGTGCTCTGACCTTTCAGGAGCTGGCGATTGCCGGCTTGGTCTTGCCAGCCCCCTATGGGCGCAGCGCGGCGAGTCGACGCCTC
>CAVXBS010000049.1:0-222406 GCA_963759975.1 uncultured Actinomycetota bacterium | reverse complement strand
GACCTCCGCGGGACACCGTGCTTTGGTGAGACATGGTGCGCACAGTGGAGGCCGACTACCTGGTCGTAGGAGCCGGGGCCGCCGG
Source organism: uncultured Actinomycetota bacterium (assembly GCA_963759975.1). Taxonomy (GTDB): domain Bacteria; phylum Actinomycetota; class Actinomycetes; order Propionibacteriales; family Nocardioidaceae; genus Aeromicrobium. The sequence continues at coordinate 222,321 of CAVXBS010000049.1, read as the reverse complement.
CATGGCGTTCACCGATGCGCTGATCGATCATGCCGACGTGCGTGTGGCCATGGTCGACCGCCGGCAGGCCGTCGGTGGGCACTGGCGCGACGCCTATCCATTTGTCCGGCTGCATCAAGCCTCCGCGTTCTACGGAGTCGCGTCGACGTTGCTCGGCGGCGGCAGGTTGCAGGAGAGCGGTCCCGAGGCGGGCCTGCACGAGCGGGCGTCGGTCTCGGAAATCTGCGCCTACTACGACCACATCCTGGCGGACCGGATGCTCGGCTCAGGCAAGGTCGAGTTCTTCGCCGGGTGCGACTACGTCGGCGACCGCACCTTCGTCTCGCAGAGCACAGGGGAGCAGTTCGAGGTCCCACAGCGCTGTCGGATCGTCGACGCGCACTACCTGGCCCCCGACATCCCGGCGAACACGCCGCCACCTTTCGGGATCGCTGACGGTGTCCGGGTGATTCCGATCAACGACCTGAGCGCCATGACAGAGACCCCGAGTCAGTACGTGGTGGTGGGATCCGGCAAGTCGGCCACCGACGCGATCGTGTGGCTCCTGACGAACGGGGTGCAGCCCGACAAGATCTGCTGGGTCAGGCCGCGCGACCCGTGGATGCTCAACCGAGCAGTCGTACAGCCCAACCCCGTCGTGTTCCTCGGCATGGTGGCGGACACCATGCAGGCGGCCGGGGATCAGCATCGTTGGAGGACTTCTTCTCGCGCCTTGAGGATGAGGGGATCATGCTCCGCATCGACCGTTCGGTCATGCCAACGATGGCCAAGACGCCCACGCTCGCCGCGTGGGAGCTCGACCATCTACGAGAGGTCGAGCACGTCGTCCGGCTGGGGCACATACGCGGGGTTGAGCCCGGGCAGATCACCCTCGAGCAGGGATCGGTCTCAGATCGCGAACGATGCGGTCGTCGTGCATTGCGCGGCCTCGGGCCTCAAGTATCCGCCGAACGTTCCGATCTGGGGGCCATCGGCGATCACCGTCCAGCCGATCCGCGCTGGCTTCCCCTGCTTCGGGGCCGCACTCGCCGGCTACGTCGAGGCGACCCGCGAGGACGATGCTGAGAAGAACAGGCTCTGCCCGCCGACGCCGCTGCCCGACACCCTGCGGAGCTGGGCGAGGATGACTGTCCTTGGCGCCCGAGCCGCGAAGTCGTTCGGCTCTCAGCCGGACATCAAGGCTTGGGCAGATGGCGTGCCGCTCAATCCTGCACGCATACCGCCGGACCACCCAGGTTCGGCAGACCTGGACGATGCGGTTGGACGACTGCAGACGCATGTGGATGCCGGTATGGCCAAGCTCGCTGAGTGGTCGGTCTGAAGTTGAGGAGTCGGCGTACTGGGTCTCGATACGCCTCCCGCCCCCTACTCGCAGAGCTCGTGGGGGGACCCCCAGCAGAGCTTGGTCGGCTACTCGACCGGCGAAGGGTGGCGTTTCGCAGAGCTCGACCGGCGAGGGGTGGCGTACGCAGAGATCGGTCGGCGACGGGTTGCGCGAGCGGTGCGTACGGGGTCTCGATACGCCTCCCTCGCAGAGCTCGGTCGGCTACTCGACCGGCGAAGGGTGGCGTTTCGCAGAGCTCGTCGGGCTACTCGACCGGCGAAGGGTGTGGCGTGGTTTCGAGACGCTCCTTCGTCGCTCCTCAACCACCGGGGAAGTCGGTCCTCAACCACCGGGGGGCTCCTCAACCGGCGAGTTGGCTGCGCGTGACCCGTATGTGGGTCATGATCAAGGATGACCCAATTCGTGTATGACTTCAGCGAAGGCGGGATGGATCAGAAGGATCTCCTGGGCGGCAAGGGGGCGAACCTTGCGGAGATGACGAACCTGGGGTTGCCGGTGCCGCCGGGATTCACGATCAGCACCGACGCCTGTCGGGCGTACATGGACGAGGGCAAGGCGCCGGAGGGGCTGGCCGACGAGGTCAGCGAGCACCTCGCGGCGCTGGAGCAGGCGCGCGGCAAGAAGCTCGGCGATCCGGAGGACCCGCTGCTGGTGTCGGTGCGGTCGGGCGCGAAGTTCTCCATGCCCGGGATGATGGAGACGGTCCTCAACGTCGGCCTCAACGACGAGTCGGTCAAGGGCCTGGCGCAGGTCGCGGGCGGCGACGAGCGGTTCGCGTACGACTCCTATCGCCGGCTGCTGCAGATGTTCGGCAGCACCGTGCTGGGCATCGACGCGAGCGTGTTCGCCGAGGCGCTGGACGCGCTCAAGGCCGAGCGCAACACCGAGAACGACCTCGACCTGACCGCCGAGGACCTGCAGGGACTCATCGAGACATACAAGGGGCTCATCGCCGAGCACGGCGGCCGCGACTTCCCGCAGGACCCGCGCGAGCAGCTCGACATGGCGGTGCTGGCCGTCTTCGACTCGTGGAACACCGAGCGGGCCGCGCTCTATCGCCGCCAGGAGCGCATCCCCGACGACCTCGGCACCGCGGTCAACATCTGCTCGATGGTGTTCGGCAACGGGGGAGACGACTCCGGCACGGGCGTCGCGTTCACCCGCGACCCGGCGACCGGCGCGCAGGGCCTCTACGGCGACTACCTCGTCAACGCGCAGGGCGAGGACGTCGTCGCCGGCATCCGCAACACGATCCCGCTCGCCGACCTCGAGCAGGTCGACAAGACGGCGTACGACGAGCTGCTCGCGATCATGCAGAAGCTCGAGCACCACTACAAGGACCTGTGCGACATCGAGTTCACCGTCGAGCACGGCAAGCTCTGGATGCTGCAGACCCGGGTCGGCAAGCGTACGGCCGAGGCGGCGTTCCGCATCGCCCACTCGTTCGCCGACCGAGGGCATCATCGACCTCGACGAGGCGGTCGACCGGGTGACCGGCGCGCAGCTGGCGCAGCTGATGTTCCCGCGGTTCGACGCCGACGCCGAGCGGCACCTGATCGGCAAGGGCATGAACGCGTCGCCGGGTGCCGCGGTCGGCAAGGCCGTGTTCGACTCGCCGACCGCCGTCGAGTGGGCGGCGAACGGCGACGACGTCATCCTCGTGCGCCGCACGACCAACCCCGACGACCTGTCCGGCATGGTCGCGGCCAAGGGCATCCTGACGAGTCGCGGCGGCAAGACCTCGCACGCCGCCGTCGTGGCGCGCGGCATGGGGCGTACGTGCGTGTGTGGCGCCGACGAGCTCGACGTCGACGTCGACGCGGGCCGGTTCACCGCCGCCGACGGCACGGTCGTCGAGCAGGGCGACGTCATCTCGATCGACGGCACCACCGGCGAGATCTTCGCGGGCGCCGTGGACGTCGTCGACTCCAAGGTCGTACGCCACTTCGAGGGCGACGAGACCGCGGACGACGACGAGCTCGTACGCGCGGTGATCGCGCTGATGGACCACGCCGATGACGTACGCCGGCTGGGCGTGCGCGCCAACGCCGACACCCCTGAGGACGCTGCGCGGGCCCGCAGGTTCGGCGCCCAGGGCATCGGGCTGTGCCGCACCGAGCACATGTTCCTCGGCGACCGCCGCGAGCTCGTCGAGCGCCTGATCCTGGCCGAGACGCCGGAGCAGCAGCACGAGGCGCTCGACGCGCTGCTGCCGATGCAGCGCGAGGACTTCATCGGCATCCTCGAGGCGATGGACGGGCTGCCGGTCACGATCCGGCTGCTCGACCCGCCGCTGCACGAGTTCCTGCCCGACTACACCGAGCTGGCGGTGCGGCTCGCGCACGAGGAGGAGCACGGCGAGGACACAGCCGCGGACGCACAAGCTGCTCGCCGCGGTGAAGCGGCTGCACGAGGAGAACCCGATGCTGGGCCTGCGCGGCGTGCGCCTCGGCATCGTCATCCCCGGCCTCTACACGATGCAGGCGCGGGCGATCCTCGAGGCCACCGCCGCGCGTACGGCCGCCGGGGGAGACCCGCAGCCGGAGATCATGATCCCGCTGGTCGGCTCGCCGCAGGAGCTCGAGCTGATGAAGGCCGAGATCATCGCGGTGGCCGCCGAGGTCGAGAAGGAGACCGGCACCAAGCTGACGTTCAAGGTCGGCACGATGATCGAGCTGCCCCGTGCGGTGATGGTGGCCGACCAGATCGCGAGAGTCGGCGGAGTTCTTCTCGTTCGGCACCAACGACCTGACGCAGATGACGTGGGGGTTCTCGCGCGACGACGTCGAGGCGTCGTTCTTCTCGACATACCTCGAGCAAGGGCATCTTCCCGGTCTCGCCGTTCGAGTCGCTCGACGTCGAGGGCGTCGGGGCTGCTCGTCGAGCACGCGGTGAAGGCGGGGCCGCGAGGCGCGTCCCGACCTGCACCTCGGCGTCTGCGGCGAGCACGGGGGAGACCCGGACTCGATCCACTTCTTCGACGAGATCGGGCTCGACTACGTGTCGTGCTCGCCCTATCGCGTACCCGTCGCGCGCCTGGAGGCCGGCCGGTCGGCGAGCGCGGGTTCGGCGTCGGCCTGAGCGACCAACAACGGGACCAGCCATGCGTGACAGCTGATCCCGTTGTGTCGGTCTGCTGCAGCGCCCCTGGGTACCGCAACACCTGAGCGTAGGCCCGATCGCGCGCGATCACCCGGGCACAAGGTCCCGTGGGGTTTCGCTTGCCGTCAGCGGGTACGCATGAGGTATGAAGGCAATCACCTACACGGCATACAGCGACGATCCCGAGGTCCTCGAGCTGAGTGACGTCGACGAGCCCAAGATCGGCCCCGACTGGGTCAAGGTCCAGGTCAAGGCGGCATCGGTCAACCCCGTCGACTGGAAGGTCGCGAGCGGCGGGATGGACGGCGCGCTGGACACGTTCTTCCCGGTGACCCCCGGCTGGGACGTCGCGGGCGTCGTCGAGTCGGTCGGACCGGCCGTGACCACACTGGCTCCGGGCGATGAGGTGTTCGGCTATGTCCGCAAGGACGCCGTGCACGGCGGGACGTATGCCGAGAAGGTCTCCGCCCCGATTCGTACGCTCGCGAAGAAGCCGGCTGACGCCAGCTTTGCCGAGGCGGCCGCCATCCCGCTTGCGGGTCTGACGGCGTTCCAGTGCCTCGTGCACGCGCTCGACATCGGCGCGGACGACACCGTGCTGATCCATGGAGCGTCCGGCGGGGTGGGATCGTTCGCGGTGCAGATTGCCAGCTCGTTGGGCGCCCGGGTGCTGGGCACGGCGTCGGAGGCCAACCACGACTACCTCCGCGAGCTGGGCGCCGAGCCGTTCACGTACGGCGAGGGGCTGGTCGAGCGGGTGCGGACGGTGATCCCCGACGGCGTCACCGCGGTGCTGGACCTCAACGGGGGAGACCTCGAGGTCAGCCCCGGCCTGCTGGCCGAGTCGTCCGAGGGGCGGATCGTCTCGATCATCGACCCGGTCGTGAAGGACATGGGCGGCCAGTACGTCTTCGTGTCGCCGGACGCCGACGATCTGGACGAGCTGGCTTCGATGTTCGACGACGGGACGCTGAAGGTCGAGATCGCTGCGACGTACGCACTGGCCGACACGCGCAAGGCGTGGGAGGACAGCCAGGGCGGTCACACCCGCGGCAAGATCGTCATCACGGTTGATTGAGGCTCGCTAGTCCCTGACCGTCTGCCCGGCGGCGCGGTAGAGGTGCTGCATGATCCTGGCCGGGAGACTCGCACGCGTGCGCGCGTCGCGGCCACCGTTCTGCACGATCTCCAAGCGAACGATCGACTTCTCGATGTCTCGCACAACGGCGGCCCGAAGCGCGCTCATTCGGATGGACCGAAGCCAAGGGCTGTCGCACTCAGGGCGTACGTCGGTGACAAGTGCGAACGATCCGACGCCGACCACAGCCAGCATCGCGAGGGTTGCCAGGACTCCCGCGAATGGTGTGGAGATCCATGCGACGTATGCGAAGGAGTACGCGCCGAAAGCGCTAGAGAGTGAAAGAACGAACAGCCCGAGCAGCCACGTACAACCGAGAGTGACGTCATGGCGAGCGAGCGCGATAGCCAGGCCCGCGACACAAGCCATGGAGGACAAGTAGACGAAGGCGACGACCGCCGCCAGGATGACGCAGTCGACGAGGGCGTATGACGCTGAGGTCATTGAGCTCGCAACCAGCAGGAGGCCGACGGGAACCACCAGGATCGCTCCAAGGCTAGCGAACAGCTTGCCCAGTTCGATCAACACGGAAGGTCGCCGTCTGAGTCCTGGATCGGCCCAGTACGAGTGCGCGACGCGCAGCTCGCCCAGCCGCTTCGTGGTGAGAGCCTCGCCCAGCTGATCCAGGAGCTTGTCAGGAATCGCCAGACCGAGGTCAACCGCGACGAGTGCGATCACTGCACTCGCCGTCACCGTAGTCAGAGACTCGAGGGTGATCTCGTCCGGCCCTGACTTCAGGAATGATGCGACGGCAACGACGACCCCCAATATCGCCACGGTGAATGTGGCACCTACGACGATCTCGGCGCGGGCGATGTCCTGCATTTTGTGTTCACGGCTCCGAAATAGCGGCGCTATCAGGACATTCAACGCGATGACCAACGTCGCAAACAGCGCCATGATTGCCGTGGGGTTGGTGAACGTCGTGTCGAAATCCAATGCGAGTGAATCGATCCCGGGCAGCCGCGTCATTCCGGTGACCAGAGAAATCACTGCCCACATGGCGACACCGGTGCCATATAGGCGAGTGAATCGCCTCAAGAATCGTGCCCGGAACTGGAGTGCTTCGTTCATGGGTCGTTCCCTCCGAGTTGGTCTTGGCCCATTGAGTTGAATGTGTCGAAGTATCCCCGCCACGTGTGATGCTCCCTCACTTCGTCATCGCAGGCTTGCGCTCACGATCGCCTGAACCCACTCCACAGGCAGCTGAGTCCTGGTGCGCGCATCCACAAGCCAAACGAGAAGCGCAGCATGCCGAGTGTCTGGTTCCCTACGGTCGAGGTCCGGACCAAGGAGGGACCACATGAGCTCGGCCACCACGACCACGCCCGCCGGCCTGGCTGCTGACATGCGGCAGTTCATCATCGACCAGGCCGCCGGCCGCACCGACGAGACGATCGAACGCTACGTGCAGGTCGCCGACGATTTCGAGACGTTCCTGGACAACGTCGACGTCGAGCCGCGGCTGGGGGTGGAGATAGCCGCGCATCTTGGCGCCGAACGGCGCCGACTCGGGCCCGGTGCCTTCGTCGTGACGCTCGGGCTGGCTTCGCTGATCCGCGTCCTGCCGGCGTTTGCAGCAGAGCCGTGGCTGCCGCCACCGGGTGTCCAACGCCGGACCCATCGCGCCGTCATACGGGCACTCAAGTCGTTCCTGCGACTTCGTGCCATGCAGCAGGGCTGCTTCCGCCGCGACGACTTCGCGCCGATCGACAGGGTGCTCGGTCATGCGTACGGACTCGACTACGGTGCACCGGTTCGTCGAGGGGACACGGTGACGTGCACCGTGACGGTGGAGCTCCTCGACCGCCTGGTCGATGCGTTGCTCGAGCAGGTGACCCGCGGCGAGCACGAGACGTTCGACCAGGCCGTGGCGGCGCGCCTCAACCCGGTCCGGGTGAGCTATTGGCAAGAGCCTGAGCAGGACCTGCCGCACGGATGGTGACTCCGAGCTCCGATGTCTGCGCGCGCGGATAGGGTTCCTGGAGTGGCGGCCCGGACGATCAGATCCCTCACCGAGGACGACCTGCGCCATACGTTCGACTCGGGCTCGCTCAGTCGTGGCAAGCCGTACGGCCGCGCCGGCCGGGTCACGATCATCGAGATCGACGACGCTGGCCGCTACGCGGAAGCCGAGGTCCGTGGCTCGGGCGTTGAGGTCTACTCCACGACGGTCGAGGTGCGGGAGTCGCGCACCGGTGAGAGCCGCATCATCGCCGACTGCAGCTGCCCGGTCAGCTTCGCCTGCAAGCATGCCGTTGCCCTCATCGTCGCGATCCGCGACTCGATCGCACCCTACGAGGGGCCGCAGGCGCAGCCGTACGACCTGCCGACGCCGCACGAGTCGTGGTCTCGGCCGGCACGCGTCCCTCCTGAGCCGGGCTGGAAGCAGACCCTGGGTCCGCTGGCCCGCGCCGGTGAGGGGCCGGAGAGCGTTGAGTGGGCGCTCAAGCTCGAGCTCACCGGAGGTGGCCGGTACGGTGTCCGGTTCCTCAGCGCGCGACCCATGAAGCGCGGTGTCAAGGGTGGCTGGATCAAGTCTGGAGCGTCGTGGAACGACATCGAGGCGTACGTCGTCAGCCATCGCGGCGGGGCGGTGCCCGAGGCCCTGCACGACCTCCATGTGTCGCACCGTCGTTCGCAGTGGGGGTATGGGCGCTCCGACGGCGAGCTCGACATGTCCTCGCTCTCGGCTGAAGCGTGGCCGGCACTCGATCGAGCGGTCGAAGCCGGCCTCACGCTGCTGGGTCCGGCGGGCTCGAGCGTCGAGGTCGAGACGGTCCCGGTCGTGGTCGGTCTCGACGTGACACCTGACCGGGCTGGCGGCCTCAAAGTCAGCGCGATGCTGGGTGACCAGGCGCTGTCGGATGACTGGCAGCGTGGCCACACGGTGGTGATCGGCCAGCCGGCGCACGGCATCGCCGCGTGGGATGCCGAGGTGCCGTCGCGCGTACGCCTCGCCAGGTTCGACCGCCCGATCGACGACACGCTGCGCATGCTGCTGTCCAACCGACGCTCGATCAACGTCCCTTCCGACGACGCCGACGAGTTCGTGCGCGACTTCCTGCCGCGGATCTCCAGAGTCGTGAGCCAGGTGACGGTCGATCCCACCATCGATGTGCCGGTCATCGCGCCGCCGCGACTGTCCGCGACGATCACCCACGACGGCCTGGGCCTCCAGCTTCGGTGGGGTTTCGCGTACGACGTGGACGGCACGGCCGAGCGCGTCCCGCTGACGCCGGGCCGCGAGCCATACCGTGACGCGGCGGCCGAGCGCGAGCTGGTCGCCGCCTTCGTCCCTCCCGAGGTCGGGCTGCCTCTGACGACCACCGATCCGGCCGGACGGGCGCAGCTGTTGCCGCACGTCAAGGTCGAGGGCTACCCAGCCGTGGTGGTCAGTGAGGTGCTCGCGCCGGCGCTCGTCGATCTCGGTGTCGACGTCCACGTGGTCGGCGCACGGCCCGACTATCGCCTGAGCGAGGCGGCACCGGTCGTCCATGTGGCGCTCGACGAAGGTGATGACGGCCCGCGCGACTGGTACGACCTGGCGGTCACCGTGACGATCGACGGCGAGCAGGTCGCCTTCGAGCCGCTGTTCGCCGCGCTGGCCGCGGGGGAGACCCATCTCGTCCTGCCGAGCGGCACCTACCTGCTGATCGATCGTCCTGAGCTCGTACGTCTGCGAGAGCTCATCGACGAGGCGCGCGCAGCTGACCGATCGGCGCAGCGGACAGCTGCGGGTCAACCGCTACCACGCCGGCCTCTGGGACGAGCTGGTCGACCTGGGCGTGGTCGAGCGGCAATCCGCCTCGTGGCAGCAGTCGATCGGTGGATTGCTCGAGATCGATGAGATCCCGCTGCCGGACCTCCCCGTCGGGTCTGGAGGCCGAGCTGCGGCCCTATCAGCACGATGGCTACGCCTGGCTGTGCTTCCTGGTCGACCACGGGCTCGGCGGCATCCTGGCCGACGACATGGGACTCGGCAAGACCGTCCAGACGCTGGCGATGATCGCCCGTCAGGTCGAGCGCAACTCCGGGGCCCGTTCCTGGTGGTCGCGCCCGACCAGCGTCGTCGCCAACTGGGCCTCGCGAGGCTGCTCGGTTCGCGCCCGGACTCGACCGTCGCCACCGATCACCCGGCTCGCGCGCCCGGCGACGGCACCGACCTGAGCCGACGAGGTCGAGGGCGCCGACCTCGTCGTGACGTCGTACGCGCTGTTCCGCATCGAGCACGATGCGTACGCCCGGCAGTCGTGGGCCGGGCTGCTGCTCGACGAGGCGCAGTTCGTCAAGAACCACCAGGGCAAGACCTATCAGTGCGCCCGCCGGCTCGATGCGCCGTTCAAGCTCGCCATCACCGGCACCCCGCTGGAGAACTCACTGATGGACCTGTGGTCGATGCTGTCGATCGTCGCTCCCGGGCTCTATCCCGACCCGAGACGGTTCGTCGAGCAGCTACCAGCAAGCCGATCGAGAGCGGCAAGGCACAGGCGCAGCTCGCGCTCCTGCAGCGGCGGATCCGGCCGCTCATGCGACGCCGCACCAAGGACGAGGTCGCGACCGACCTGCCCGCCCAAGACCGAGCAGGTGCTCGAGGTCGCAGCTCAGCCCCCGGCACGCCAAGATCTACGAGACCCACCTTCAGCGCGAGCGCCAGAAGGTGCTCGGCCTGCTCGCCGACGACGCTGACGGCAACCGGTTCGAGGTGCTTGCGATCGCTGACCAAGCTGCGCCAGCTGAGCCTCGACCCGGCGCTGATCGACGAGGAGCACGACGGCGTCGGCTCGGCCAAGATCGACGTCCTGCTCGAGCACCTGCAGGAAGTGACGGCCGAAGGCCACCGGGCGCTCGTGTTCAGCCAGTTCACGAGCTACCTCGCCGCGGGTCGCGAGCGCGGCTCGACGACGCCGGCATCGCCTACTCCTACCTCGACGGCCGCACGCGCAATCGCGCGGCTGCTGTCGAGTCGTTCACGTCGGGCGCGACGCACGGTGTTCCTCATCAGCCTCAAGGCGGGAGGCGTCGGGCTCAACCTCGTGGAGGCCGACTACTGCTATCGTCCTTGACCCGTGGTGGAACCCGGCCGCCGAGGCACAAGCCGTCGACCGCGCCCACCGCATCGGCCAGACGAGACCCGTGATGGTCTACCGCCTCGTCTCGACCGGCACGATCGAGGAGAAGGTCATGGAGCTCAAGGCGCGCAAGGCGGCACTGTTCGACGCCGTGATGGACGAGGGTGCAGCGCTGTCCGGTGCACTGACATCTGAGGACATCCGGGGCCTGCTCGGCGCGTGACGGCTCGGGGGGCGGCGCCTCCGGTCTGTGCTTGTCCACAGCCGGATCTTGCCTGTCGATGGGCTGTCTGAGCCCTTCTGTAGGCTGGGACTGGGCACAATCAGCGATGCGATTACCGTTGCAATAACGGGAAAAAAGTCACGTTGAACTCTTGCGTGTCAGTCCGATGTCTGATTGACTAGAACACATGTTCGAATCGACGCCTCCCACCCTCGCAGATGTTGCGCGGGTGCTGGATGCGATCGAGCTCGACACGTACGAACGTATGAGCCCGCGCGAGCAGATTGCCGCGTGCGAGGCGCTGGGCCGGCTGGAGTCGCGGGTCAAGGCGCACCAGCTGGCGGCAGCCGCGGCGGCGGACCGATCGGAGGCTGCGTCGACAGTCGGTGCGGCCTCGACCGGAGCGATGATCGCCAACGGTTTCGGCGGCGATCCCGGAGCCGCGGCCAGGCTGCTCAAGCAGGCCAAGAAGATCGAGGACCTGTCGGCGACCCAGCGCGCGCTGGCCCGCGGCGAGGTGTCGCTCGCGCAGGCCGAGCTGATCGCCGACAAGGTCAAGGATCTGCCGGGCGACCCGACCGAGGCTCAACGTGAGGGTTGCGAGACCCAGCTGCTCGACGACGCCAAGAAGCTCAGCCTCAAGGATCTGAGCCGCCGTGCGGACCGCATCACCGAGACCTTCGCGCCCGACGATGTCGATGCGCACGAGAACGAGACCCTCGCGCAGCGCGAAAAGCGTGCGCGCAAGAACTCCTACTTCTGGCTGGCAGACCGCAAGGACGGCACCTACAAGGGCGAGTTCGTCATCCCCGAGGCGCAGGGCGAGATGCTCAAGAACGCCTTGCAAGCGCTCAACGCGCCCCAGGTCAAGAAGGCCGAGGACGACCCGACGCTGGCGATCCTCGACGACAAGCCGACCTATGGCCAGCAGATGGCCAGCGCGTTCTGCACCCTGATCGAACACCTGCCAGCCGACAAGCTTCCCGACACCGCGGGTGTCGGGGTCACCGTGACCGTCAACATCGACCTCAAGAGCCTCATCGACGGACTCAAGGCAGGCACCCTCTCCACCGGCTGCCGGATCTCCGCCACGGAGGCCCGGCGAATGGCTTGCGAGCATGCGTTGCTGCCGATGGTCTTCAACGGCAAGCCGCTCCCGCTCGACTGCGGCCGTGAGCAGCGACTGTTCAACCGGGCCCAGCGCCGCGCTGCGGAACGGCGCGACGGTGGCTGCAGCTTCCCCGGATGCGACCGGCCACCGTCGTGGTGCGTCGGCCATCACGCCCGCAAGCACTGGGCCAAGGGCGGCGCGACCGACCTGGACGACATCGTGCTGATCTGCGCGCATCACCACCGAGTGGTCCACGCTGACGAATGGGAGATCAGGTTCGCCGACGACGGCTATCCCGAATACATCCCGCCGGCATCGATCGACCCCAGACGAAGGCCATTGCGGAACTCACGATTCCGCGCCGCAGCCCCCACCTCAACCGCCGCCTGAGCCCGTCCCACCGGGTTCATCCGGCATGCCCTGGGGCTGGTCACACCACGGAGGCGATGTCCTCGACGTTCTTGTCGGCCTTGTGCTTGCGGCCGACGATCAGCGCGGCGAGCAGGGCGCCCAGCGTGCCGAGCAGCTCGTCGCTGAGGGTGTCCTCGTAGGCGCCGTCGAGCTCGGTGCCGCGGCGGATGAAGGTGTACCACTCGCCGAGCTCCCAGCCGACGGCCAAGATCGCGCCGAGGCCGGTGATCGTGAGGATGAGGCCCCACGCCGGGCCGGACCAGACGAGGCGCAGCAGCAGGCCGCAGCCCCAGAGCAGCAGCATCCAGTTGAAGAAGTGGTTGGCGTTGTCCCACCAGTCGACCGAGTCGTAGAGGTCGACAGTGTTGCCGGAGACATCGATCAGGAACGGCGCCATGATCAGCGCGAACGCACCCCAGGGCAGCTGATCGACGGGCGTACGCTCGCGGGTCCGCCACCACCAGATGGCCGGGACGATCAGCATCAGCAGGGGATAGGCGAGCAGGCGGTAGCCGAAGCCCTTGCCCTCGAACTGGTCGAGCCCCGCGAACGCGCCGACCGCGAGCTGGATGAACGTGAGCGCGAAGATGACGACCGCCGCATAGAAGCCGCGCGTCCTGGGGATCTGCATGGCGAACACCTTCCCACACCGTCTCACCGTGCGAGCGCCGTCGAGCTCGCCTAGCGTCGGAGGATGAAGAAGCCGAGCTACAGCGCCCTGATCTCAGCCGCCACCGTTGCCTATTCCGTGTTCGCCCTGGCCAAGCCCCGCCACCTCGGCAACGCGCTGACGCCCAGCCCGCTGAAGCAGCCCGACTACGACATCGCCGCGCGTACGTTCGGCGTACGCGACCTGGTCATCAGCGGGTTGGCACTGGCCGCTCCGACCGCAGCCGCTCGTGAACAGGCGATGATGGGTCGCGTCGTGTTCGACCTGACCGACGGTGCGCTGTACAGCAGCGAGGCGACGACCACCGGCCGCAAGGCCAAGGTGCTGGCCGTGACAGTCGGCTGGGCCGCGCTCAACGCCGCTGCGATCGTCGCCGACCGCAAACGCTGACCCGGCATCACAGGGCTATCCTGACCCGATGCTGCACATTCGCCTCGGCGAGCTCCGCCAGGTCGATCCAGTGGCCGACGACCTCGGCCGCAGCGTCGTCGGCTATCGCGAGGGCATGAGCGACGCCCAGGTGTACGAGGCCAACCGCGGCTGCTGGCGTCTGGGCGCGCGTGCGCAGGACGAGCGGTACGCGATCTTCAGCTTCAACGGCATCGTCCGCCAGGTCGTCGAGATCTCGAGCGTCGAACCGGCACCGAAGCGCTCGATGCGCAGCGTCGTCTACGGTCGGGTGCTCGGCCCGGGGGAGCGCATCCACGACACGTACGTCAATCGCCCGGCGCCGGAGTCGCGCGGACGCAACCCGATCTCGTACGTGCCGGACGTGCCGGACGTGGCGACGCCCGAGGAGAACGAGATCTTCCACGTCGGCGACAACGGAGCCGGCTTCGGCGACCCCGCGTCGAACCGCGAGGTCGAGCTCGTGGCGATGAGCTTCGTCAGCGGCCAGTACGCCGTCGACGGCTGGATCGTCGAGGACGTCAGCGCGCTCAACCTCGGCTGGGACATCACCGCCACCAAGGGTCCGCGGCTGCGGCACGTCGAGGTCAAGGGTGTGGCCGGCTCGGTGCCCAAGGTCCTGGTCACCCGCAACGAGCTGCGTGCCGCCGGCCAGGATCTCGACTGGCTGCTCGTCGTCGTGACCGATGCGCTGACCGGCCCTCGGCTGCAGGAGTTCGGCCCCGAGCAGATTCGCCGGCTCGCCGTGCCGCTTGCGTACGAAGTGGACCTCGGCAAGGCCTGAGCCTCAGCGCACGACGGTGTCGGTCACCTCGGCGTCGAGCTCCTGGCGCGTGATGGCGCCCTCCCAGTCGCCCTCGTGCCGGCACACCGCGGCGCCCGCCTTGACGGCGGTCGCGAGGCACTCGGTCAGCGACCGGCCCTCGATCAGCTCAGCCAGATAGCCGGCGACGAAGGCATCGCCCGCGCCGACCGTGTCGACGACATCGACAGGTACGGCGCTCGCACGGGCTCGGCCCGCGCCGGACCGGGCCAGGGCTCCGCGCTCGCCGAGCTTGAGCACGACGGTCGACGGTCCCAGGTCGGCGAGCGCCTCGACGGTCTTCCACGGGTCGTCGGGCAGGTCGCCCAGCAGGACGGCCGCCTCGTCGAGGCCGGCAAACAGCACGTCTGACCGTGCGGCGAGCTCGCGATGGACCGGTGCGGCCACCTCGCTGCTCCACAGGCGCGACCGGTGGTTGACGTCGAACGAGATCGTGAGGCCGGCGTCCGCGGCACGGCGCATGGCCGCGTCAACCGTGGCGGCGGCCGACTCGGACAGCGCCGGCGTGATGCCGGTGACGTGCAGGAGGCCGAACTGCGACCAGTCCACGCCATCGAGGTCGGCCGGCTCGAGCCTGCTGCCGGCGCTAGCGGTGCGGTGATAGGTCACGAGGGTGCGGCCCAGCGCGTCGCGCTCCTTGAGCAGCAGACCGGTGTGCCGGTCGTCGGTGGGTGCGATGGCGTGCACGCCTTCGGCTCGCAGCTCGCGGACCACGCGGCGCCCCAGTCCGTCGGGGCCGACCCGGCCGAGCCAGGTGACCTCCGTGCCGAGGCGGGCGAGCCCGATCGCGACGTTGAGCTCGGCCCCGCCGACTCCGACGCCGAGGTGAGGTGCGGTCACCAGCGCCTCGGACGTACGAATGACGCCGAGTCCCTCGCCGAGGGTGAGGACGCGGGTCATGCCGCCGCCAGCATCGAGGCCGTGGCGCGAGCGAGCCGCTCGATCTCCGCGAAGTCGCCGGAGGCCAGCGCCGCCCGCGGTGTCAGCCAGCTGCCGCTGATCGCGGCGACGGACGGTACGCCGAGGTAGTCCGCCGCGTTCTCCGACGAGACCCCGCCGCTGGGCACGAACCTGACGTCGGGGAACGGACCGGCGAGCGCATGCAGGAGCTTCGGCCCGCCAAGCGCGGCGACCGGGAACACCTTGAGCAGCCGCAGGCCCAACCGCAAGGCGTGCTGCACCTCGGTGGCCGTCGCCACGCCCGGGATGGCGGTGACCTCGCGCGTACGAGCGTGCGCGACGACATCGCTGTCGAGCCCGGGACTGATGATGAATCGGGCGCCGGCGTCGACGCACTCGTCGACCTGGCCTGGGGTGAGCACGGTGCCCGCGCCGACGAGGAAGCCGTCGACCTTGGCCGCCTCGCGGATCGCCTCGACGCCGGCCGGCGTGCGCAGGGTGATCTCGGCGCAGCCGATGCCGCCGGCCAGCAGCGCCTCGGCCATCGGGCGGGCCGCGCTGGGGTCATCGATGACGACGACCGGCACCATCCGGACCTGCGACAGCTGCTCGGCGACGTTGCTCATCGCGCCAGCCAGCCACCGTCGACGGGCAGGACGATGCCGCTCACGTAGTCCGAGGCGGGCGACGCCAGGAACACCGCTGCACCCGCGAGGTCGTCGGGACGACCCCAACGGCCGGCGGGGATCCGCTCGAGGATGGCGTGCGACCGGTCAGGGTCGTCCTGGAGCGCCTGCGTGTTGTCGGTCGCGATGTAGCCCGGTGCGATCGCGTTGACCGTCACACCGCGGCCGGCCCACTCGTTGGACAGCGCGCGGACCAGGCCGAGCGAGGCCGGACTTCGCGGCCGCGTAGCCGGGCACGTTGATGCCGCCCTGGAAGCTGAGCAGGCTCGCGGTGAAGATGATCTTGCCGGTGCCGCGGTCGAGCATCCCGCGGCCGACCGCCTGGGTCAGCGCGAACTGGCTCGACAGGTCGACCTCGAGCACCCGGTCCCACGACGCGAGCGAGTGCTCGGCGGCGGGTGCGCGCTCGATCGTGCCGGCGTTGTTGACCAGGATGTCGATCTCGCGCTCGGCGAGCTCGACGCCGAGGGCCTCGACCGCGCCCCGGTCGGCGAAGTCGACGGCCTTGGCGTCGAACCGCCGGCCGTGATTCTCGACGGCGGCTGCTGCGGCACTGCCCTCGGACTCCATCGACGCGCTGATGCCGATGATGTCGGCGCCCGCAGCGGCGAGGGCCTCGGCCAACGCCAGTCCGATGCCGCGCCGGGCCCCGGTCACGACCGCGAGCCGGCCGGTGAGGTCGAACGGTCCGGTCATGAGGTTGCCCCGTCCTGGACGGCGACGAGCATCTTCATCGCGGTGCCGGCCTCGAGGCGGGCGAACGCCTCGGCCGTGGCCTCCAGCGGTACGACGTCGGTGATCAGCTCGTCGGCGGGGATGACGCCGTCGACGATGAGCTGCACGGCGCGGTCGAAGTCCTCGCGCTCGTAGACACGCGCTCCGAGGATGCGCAGCTCGCGCCAGAAGACGCGCTGCAGGTCGACCGGGCGGGGCGTCGGGTGGATGGCGACCACGACGATCGTGCCGCGCACCTTGGCCAGCGCCGTGGCAGCCGAGCACGGCGGCCGGAGCGCCGGAGACCTCGAAGACGACATCCGCGCCGGCGCCCGCAGTCCACTCGGTGACGGTCGCCTCGACGTCCTCGTCGGCTGCGTCGAGCGTCCGGAAACCGAGTGCCTCGACCTGCTGCAGCCGGGTCGGATCGACCTCGGAGACGCACACGTCGGCGCCGGCATGGCGGGCGACGGTGGCGATCAGCACGCCGATGGGTCCGCCGCCGATCACGACGACCTTGTCGCCTGACGAGAGCTCGGACCGGCGTACGTCGTGGGCTGCCACGGCAACCGGCTCGACCAGGGCCGCGTGCCGCAGCGACGCATCGTCCGGCAGGCGTACGACCACGTGCTCGGGCACCGTCCAGAGCTCCTGCAGCGAGCCGGGGGAGTCGATGCCGATGAAGTTGAGGTGGTGGCACAGGTGCTGGTGGCCGGCGAGGCACGCCGGGCACGTGCCGTCCCAGTCGAGCGGCATCACGGTGACCGCGGTCGCCGGGGGAGACGGCGGCGACGTCCGAGCCGACGGCGGCGACCGTGCCGCTCATCTCGTGGCCGAACACCAGCGGTCGCGTGACCCGGGCGTCCATGTTGCCGTGGACGATGTGCAGGTCGGTGCCGCACAAGCCGGTGTATGCCACCGCGATCTGCACCTCGCCCGGCCCGGGCTCGAGGGGCTCGGCCGGCTCTGTCCGGACCGTCCTGTCACCGACATAGTGTGCTGCGCGCAACGACCTGTTCCCTTCAGCTGGAGACCGCACCGACATGCTCGGTTGAATAGGTCATACATCACACCTTACACTGAGGCGCATCGGCTGCTCCTGCACCGACTTCGCAAAGGAACGAGGATGAGCGCCGTGGGACGATCTGCTGTGGACGGTGCGATGAAGCGACGCGACTACCGGCGCGGTGGCTCCCTGACCGAGGTCGGGCTGGGATCCGCGCAGCTCGGCAATCTGTTCGTCGAGACGACCGACGAGGAGTCCACGGCCGCAGTCGACGCCGCGTGGCAGGCGGGCATCCGCTACTTCGACACCGCGCCCCACTACGGCCTCGGCCTCTCGGAGCGGCGCCTCGGACGCGCGCTGGCCGGTCGGCCTCGTGACGAGTACGTGCTCTCCAGCAAGGTCGGGCGTCTGCTCGTCGACTCGCCGGAGACCGCGGACCAGCAGGACGATGACGGCTTCGTCGTCCCGGCGGAGACCAAACGGGTCTTCGACTTCACCCGGGACGGCGTGTTGCAGTCGGTCGAGTCCAGCCTCGAGCGGCTGGGCGTCGACCGGCTCGACATCGCCTATCTGCACGACCCTGACGATCACTGGGAGGCTGCGTCGACGACGGGCGTCGACGCCCTGATCGAGCTGCGGGACCAAGGGGTGGTCGGGGCGATCGGCGCCGGCATGAACCAGTCGGCCATGCTCGCCGAGTTCGTCCGGCGCACCGACGTCGACATCATGATGGTCGCCGGTCGCTACTCCCTGCTCGACCAGTCGGCGGCCGACGACCTCCTGCCGATCGCGGCCGAGCGTGGCGTCAGCGTCGTGGCAGCCGCCGTCTACAACTCCGGCATCCTCAGCGCCTCGACCGTCCCGGCGGACGCGCACTTCGACTACGGCGTTGCACCGGCCGAGGTGCTGGCGAAGGCGCGGCGGATCCAGGAGGTGTGCGCGAGCTTCGAGGTAGACCTGCCGGCCGCGGCGGTCCAGTTCCCCTTGCGGCGCCCCGAGGTGGCCTCGGTCGTGCTGGGCATACGCACGGCTCAGCACGCGATCTCATCGGTCGAGCGGGCGGCAGCCCTGATTCCCGATGAGCTCTGGGGCGCGCTGAGCGACGAGCGGCTGGTCCGCGTGTGACCGCCCGGCGTGCCATGATCTGCGCGTCGCCGCCCTCATCTGCACTGGTGGGCGCGATGATAGGACGTATGAGGTCATGTGTGGTCACATCTCGGGCCACATCAGGAAGCCCCACGGAGCATTGGAGTCCCCACGCATGAGTGGTCGAGGTCAGATCAAGGATCTGCAGGCGCCCGAGAGCCGCGAACGGCCGGCCGACATGCTGATGCGTGCCATCGTCGACTCGATCGTCGCCGGCCGCTACCGGGCCGAGCAGGCGCTCCCACCCGAGGCCGCGCTGGCCGAGCACTTCGGGGTGAGTCGCACGATCGTGCGGGAGTCGATGAAGCGTCTCGAGGAGAAGGGCCTCGTCGCGGTCCAGCAGGGCCGCGGCACCCTGGTGCAGCCGCACTCGAGCTGGAACGTGCTGGATCCCGTGGTGCTCAGTGCCGTCATCTCCCACGACGAGGAGCTGCACACGCTCGACGAGCTGACGCTGGTGCGAGGGTCGCTGGAGGGCGTCATGGCTGCGCAGGCGGCGGAGCGAGCCGGCGAAGAGGGTCGTGCCGAGCTGTCTGCTGCGCTCGACCGGATGGTCGCGCTGACGGGGGACTATGACCAGTTCAGTGAGGCCGACGCGGTCTTCCATCGCACCGTGATGGACCTGTCCGAGAACTTCCTGGCGAGCAACATCGCCTACACGCTCTACAGCCGCGCCCGCTCGTTCTCGCGGTTCGACGGCGATCCGCCGTCGGACGCCATCGACCGTACGGTCGACGAGCACCGCGCGGTCTACGAGGCGATCGCCGCAGGGAAGGTCGCCGAGGCGCAGCAGGCCATGATCGACCACATCGTCGGCTCCTGGGAACGCCGCAACCCGGCTCGCAGGTCCTAGCCCCTCCCGCGCGATCCGAAGAAAAAGTGATCCGGTTCACACGAAACGCTTGTGTAAACATCACACGTATGATGTGCTATCTCTGCTGCCGACCACGGCAGACCCTGTGACAGTGGAGGAATGAATGAACCGCATCCAACCCCGCCGCCTTGTTCGGCAGATCGGCCTTCTCGGTGTCGTCAGCGTGGCCGCCGTGGCCGTCCTCTCGGGATGCTCCAGCGGCAGCAGTAACAGCTCGGACGGAGGCCGCGGGTTCTCCGAGGCCAAGCAGGACAAGAACAGCACCATCACGGTGTGGGTCGACGCGAGTCGCGCACCGGCGGTCGAGGCGTTCGAGAAGGCCAACCCGTCGATCAAGGTCAAGACCGTCACGTACGACGGCTCGGCCAACGGCTCCAACTCGTTCAAGACGAAGATGGCGCTCTACGACCGCGCCGGCAAGCGGCTGGCCCGACGTCGTCTTCTCGTCGCAGAACAACGACGCGGCGTGGGCGAGCAGAAGGTCGCCGGCAAGCAGGCGTTCGCGGCCCGCCTCGACAAGGGCCTCGTCCCCGAGGGCACCCTGTCCGGGTTCTCCAAGGGCGCGCTCAACCCCTGCACCGTCGACGGCGGCGTCTACTGCCTGCGCAACGACCTCGCCCAGACCGTGCTCTGGTACGACAACTCGCTGCTGAAGAAGTTCGGCTACGCGGTCCCCAAGACGTGGGAGGAGTACCAGGCGCTCGGCGAGAAGGTCGCCAAGGAGCACCCCGGCTACATCGTCGGCTCGGTCGGCGACACCTGGACGCCCGAGGTGTTCATGTGGTCGAGCAAGTGCCAGGCCAACGACGTGACCGGCATCCGTACGGTGACCGTCAAGACCGACTCCACCGAGTGCAAGCGCGCCGCGTCGATGCTCGACACGCTGGTGGCCAACAAGTCGCATGACCAAGCTGAGCGTCTTCACCCCGGACTTCGTGAAGAAGTACACCGGCAAGGTCCTGATGATGCCCGGACCGGCGTGGTTCGCCGGCGCGATCTTCAACAACAAGGAGTCGCTCAACGTCCCCAAGGGCCGGCTGGGCGTCGCGGCGCCGCTCGCGTGGGACGGCGACTCGGCCGTGGCCGGCAACGTCGGTGGTGGCACGTGGTTCATCTCGAGCCACTCGAAGAACCTGGCCAACTCCGCCAAGTTCGCCGAGTTCGTCACGACGGACGACGCGTACCAGGTCGACCTCGCTCCCGGATACCCCGCGTTCTCGGCGGCTGCCGACAAGTGGGTCGCCAAGCAGGAGAGCTCCGGCTACTACGCCACGGACCTGTCCGGGCTGACGGCGGCCGGCGGCCTAGGTCTGGGACGGCTGGGGCTTCCCGCTCGTTCAGCCAGGAGGCGATCTGGGCCAAGACCATCACGCCGCTGGTGTCCTCGGGCAAGTCGATCGAGGAGAATCTGGCGGCCTGGGGAACCGCGATCAAGAACCAGGCGAAGGTCAACGGTTACCAGGTCAATGACTGACATGACGACCGTGCAGTCGGCCGGCTCGGAGACCCCGAGCCGGCCGGCGGCCACCGACGACAACGGAATCCCCAAGGAGGCCGTGGGCATGAACCGGGATCGCAAGCGCAGGAAACGGTCGATCGGTGCCGTGTTCGTGGCACCGTACGCGGTGTTCATGCTGGCGTTCGGTGTGCTGCCGGCGCTCTACGCGATCTATCTGGCGCTGACCGACGCCGACGGCGGGTTCGCGCCGACCGCCAACTTCTCGAAGGTGATCGACGACTTCAGGTTCTTCGCCGCGGCGCGTCACGTCGCGCTTCTTCCTCGTGATCTGGCTGGTCGCACTGCTCGTGCTGGTCGTCTTCCTCGCGATCGTCGTCCACGCCATCCGGGCCCGCTGGCTCAGCGCGAGCGCTCGCCTGTTCTTCTACCTCCCGGGAGCTCTGGCCGGCGCCTCGAGCGTCATGCTGTGGCTCTTCGTGCTCGACCCCGTCGCCAGCCCGGCCGGCCCGCTGCTGCGCGCCCTGGGCTGGGACACCTTCACCAGCGTCATCCAGCCCAGCCACCTGCCGCTGATCTTCGCCATCATCGCGTTCTGGACCGGCGCCGGCGGCTGGATCATCGTCATGTACGGCGCGCTCAACAACATCTCGACCGAGATCATGGAGGCGGCCCGCATCGACGGCGCCAACCCGGTCCAGATCGCGCTGCACATCCAGCTGCCGCTGCTGCGCAAGTGGATCGCCTACATGGCGGTCCTGTCGCTCGCGGCCGGCACCCAGCTGTTCGTCGAGCCGTCGCTGCTGTCGCAGGCGAGCAACGCGGTCGTGCCGAACGACTACTCGCTCAACCAGCTCGCCTACCAGTACGCGTTCGACCAGAACGACTTCAACGGCTCGGCGGCGATCTCCGTGCTGCTGCTGGTCGTCGCCCTGCTGCTGTCCGCGGTCTTCGTCGCCACGCGGCGGCCTGTTCGAGACCGAGGACGTATGAGCCTACGGCAACAGCCGACCCGCCACGACACCGGACTCACCGGGCTGGAGCGGCCGGTCGATCATCGCGGCTGATGCTGGTGGTCTTCGTCGCTGTTCTTCATCGTTCCGCTGATCTGGCTGCTCTCGCGGCGACCAAGACCGAGCACGAGCTCGCCGTTCGCTCGCCGTTCGCGATCGGCTCCTGGGACACGTTCACCTCCAACGTGCGGCCAGCTGTTCGACTTCCAGGACGGCGCCGTCGTCGGCTGGATGCGCAACTCCGCGTTCTACGCCATCGGCGCGCTGGTCATCACCCTCGCGATCTCGGTCCCGGCGGGGTACGCCCTGGCGCTGACCGAGTTCCGCTTCCGTCGGCTGCTGCTGGTCACTGACGCTGGTCGTGATGCTGATGCCCGAACACGGCGCTCGTGCTGCCGGTGTTCCTCGAGATGAACAAGGTGGGGCTGGTCGGCCAGCCCGCTGTCGGTGATCCTGCCGTTCTCGTTCTACCCGTTCGGCGTCTACCTGACCTACATCTACTTCTCGACGAGCATCCCCAGGAACCTGCTCGCCGCGGCCCGTCTCGACGGCTGCAACGAGGTGCAGGTGTTCAGCCGGATCGCGCTGCCCGCTGGCCGCGCCGGTCGTGGCGCTCGTGGCGTTCTTCAGCTTCGTGCAGAACTGGAACAACTACTTCCTGCCGTTCGTGATGCTGCCGTCGAGCGACGGCTATCCCATGCAGGTCGGGCTCTCGACGCTGCTCTCGTCGACGCCCGCGTTCAACCCCAGCGCCGTCGGATCGGAGTCGATGCACCTGCCGACCCTCGCGCTGGCGACCATCGTGTCGATGCTGCCGGTGCTGATCCTGTTCCTCTTCTCGCAGCGCTTCCTGGTGGCGGGCATGACGGCCGGGGGGGTCAAGGAATGAAGATCACCGGTTATCGCGAGCTCTCCACGCAGCACGAATGGCATCGCCCCGTCGGCGACGTCAACGGGGTCAGCGTGGGGACCCGCACCGATGTGCACGTCCTGATCCTCACCACGGACGAGGGTGATGAAGGCATCAGCGTCGGCCCGTCGAGCCGCGGGGACCTCGCACGCGTCTTCCCGGCGATCGAGGGCGAGGATCCGCGCAGCGTCACGGCGCTCTACGACCGCATGCTGGCGTACGTCTTCAAGACCGGACACACCGGCAGCGTCTTCGGCGTCGATCGGTGCGATCGACGACGCGCTCTGGGACCTCAAGGCCAAGATGGCCGGCGAGCCCCTGTGGCGGATGCTCGGCGGCCGTACGCGGTTCGTGCCCGGTTATGCCTCCGGCCTCGAGTTCGGACTCTCCGACGACGAGGTCCACGCGCTCTATCAGCGGTTCGCCGACGCCGGTTTCGCGCAGGCCAAGCTCAAGGGTGGCCGCAATGTCGACGATGACGTCCGCCGGCTCCGCCTGGTGCGCGACGTGCTGATCAGCAACTCCACGCAGCCGGCCATGATGTTCGACGCCAACGAGTCCTGGCACCGCTCGCAGGCGGTTCGCCACATCCAGCGCATCGAGGCCGAGGTCGACCTGACCTGGATCGAGGAGCCTGTACGCCGCTGGGACGCCCACGGGCTGGCGGAGGTGCGCCGCAGCGTCAAGACCGGGGTCGCGACGGGCGAGAACCTGACCGGGCTCGAGCAGTATCGCCCGCTGTTCGACGCCGACGCCGTCGACGTGGTGCAGTTCAACAGCGGATGGGGCACCACGAACGCCTTGCGGGTCGCCATGGCGGCACACGCGCACGACCTGCCGGTCAGCCCGATCGGGTTCACCTCGATCATCGCGCACGCTGCGAGCACCATGCCCAACCATCTGACGACCGAGGTCCAGGATCTCGGTCAGCCCATCGGGGTGCACATCGACCAGGAGATCGCCGATGGCGGGATCGTGCTGGGCAACGCTCCGGGCGCGGGCATCACGATCGACGAGGCGATGATCGAGCAGCTGCCGGTCGGTCAGGGTTGGGCCACGCCCGCGGGACCCCACGTGCGGCCGGAACGGGCCGGTCTGCGCATGGTGCCGGGGGACACCGGCGACACCACCTGGCTCGGAGCATGAGGGAGCCACTGCGGGTCTGCCAGACGACCGAGCTCCGTCCGGAGTTGCGGGAGCGCTATCTCGAGCTCCACTCCGCGGTCTGGGGCACCGTGGAGGCGGGGATCCGGGCCGCGCACATCGAGAACTACTCGATCTTCGTGCGCGGCGACACGCTCGTCGCCTACTTCGAGTACGTCGGGGACGACCTGGCCGCCGACCTCGCGGTGCTCGACGACGACCCGGACATGCAGCGATGGTTGGCGCTGACCGATCCGTGCCAGCTGGACCCCGAACCGGGTCAGCCGGGCGGCCCGTGGCGCGACCTCACGCTGGCGTGGCACCTCTCACGCGGCTAGCCGAGCTCGATCCCGTACGTCGTGACGGCGTTGGTCACCAGCACGACCTCCTGTTCGGCCGCCGACAGGCCGTAGGACGTGGCGACGTGGTCGAACCATGCCTCGTACGGTTCGCCGTCGCGTCGGGACACCGGCCAGTCGCTGCCCACCAGGCAGCGACCTGGTCCGAATGCCTCCAAGGCTGCGCTGACGAACGGGCGTGCACGGTCGAACGTACGCGCCGGATCGACTGCCGAGCCCTGGCCCGACAGCTTGACGACGGTGTTCGGCTCGTTGGCGAGTGCTCGGAGGCCCTCGAGCCACTGCGTCGCCGACGGGCTGCCCCACCCGTCGTCGATCGAGGGCTTGCCGAGGTGGTCGAGCACCACCGTGGTCTGCGGAGCGCGCCGGCTCAAGCGCGCCAGAGCGGGCAGCTGGTGAGCGCGCACGCACGCGTCGAATGACAGACCGGCGTCACCGACGGCGACCAGGCCCGCGGCGACCGACGGGTCGTCGAAGAGCTCGACCGGCTCGTCCTGCAGCAAGCGGCGAATGCCGGTGACCTTGTCGATCCCGCGCAACAGGTCGAGGTCGGCGGTCACAGCGGCGCCACGCTCGATGGGGAGGAACGCCACGACCGCGGCGATGCTGGGGCCGCCTTCGTGCAGCTGCGAGGCCCAGGCCGCCTCCGCCGGAGCCTCGGCAGCGGTTCGATCGGCTTCGACGAAGACCGCTCCCAGGGAGCTCGCGCTCTGTCCGACGAGGTCGGCGGGAGTGAACCGCTCGGGGAACGGCGTCCCCTCGAGCCACTCGTAGGAGAACAGGTGCCGGTCCCAGCAATGCAGATGTGTGTCGATGTACGTGGCCACGAAGCCGAGCCTAGACATCTGATGTTTGATCCGTCAAGATAGCGGAATGTCGCTCGATCCGTCGGAGCAGGCGGCGTAAAGATCGAATGTCTGCGAAGGAATCTGATGAAACTTGGTCGGCTCGGCCCATTGGATCACGAGATCCCCGTCGTCCAGTTCGAGGAGCGCATCTTCGACCTCTCCTCGGTCACCGACGACATCGATGCGTCGTTCTGGGAGTCCGGTGGCATCGCGAAGGTCAGTGCCGCACTGGCTGATGGCGCGCTGCCCCTCCTGCGCGAAGCCGAGACGCTGCGCGTGGGTGCGCCGATCGCCAAGCCCGGCACGATCGTCTGCATCGGCATGAACTACGCCGCACACGCCGCGGAGTCGGGGTCCGAGCCGCCGAGCGTACCCGTCCTGTTCTTCAAGGCCGCCAACACGATCGCCGGCCCGAACGACACCGTCACGATCCCGCGCGGCAGCGAGAAGACCGACTGGGAGGTCGAGCTCGGCATCGTGATCGGCCGCCGGGCGTCATACCTCGACTCCGTCGAGCAGAGCCTCGACCACGTCGCCGGGTTCGTGCTGGCCAACGACCTGTCGGAGCGGGCGTTCCAGCTCGAGGAGTCCGGCGGGCAGTGGAGCAAGGGCAAGATCGCGCCCGGGTTCAGCCCGCTCGGCCCGTGGGTCGTCACCCCCGACGAGGTCGACCACGAGAAGCTCCGGCTGCGCAGCTGGGTCAACGGCGAGCCGCGGCAGGACTCGTCGACGGCCGACCTGATCTTCGGCGTGGCCCACATCGTCCATCACCTGAGCCAGTACATGGTGCTCGATCCCGGCGACGTGGTCCTGACCGGTACGCCCGAGGGTGTTGCGCTGTCTGGCCGGTTCCCCTACCTCAAGCCCGGCGACGTCGTCGAGCTCGAGATCGACGGTCTCGGCCGCCAGCGTCAGGACGTCATTGCGTACGAGGCGGCACGATGAACGCGCCCGAGTACGACGGCCTGGTCGCGATCGTCACCGGTGGCGCCAGCGGGATCGGCGCCGCGATCGCGTCGGAGCTCCGGGACCGGGGGGCATCGGTCGCGGTGCTCGACCTGGACCCGAGCGGCGCACCTGAGCGGACCCTCGCCCTCGAAGCGGATGTCGCCTCCGACGTCAGCGTCCGCGCGGCGATTGAGAGCGTTGCGAGCACCTTGGGCCGCATCGACGTCGTCGTCAACAACGCCGGCATCGGCGCCAAGGGCACGGTCGAGGACAACTCCGACGCCGAGTGGCAGCGGGTGTTCGACGTCAACGTGTTCGGCGTCGTGCGCACGACCCGTGCCGCCCTCCCACATCTGCGGCGCTCTCCCAGCCCCGCGATCGTCAACGTCTCCTCGATCGTCGCGACCGCGGGACTGCCCGAGCGTGCGTTGTACTCAGCCACCAAGGGCGCGGTCCACTCCCTCACGCTGGCCATGGCTGCCGACCACGTGCGCGACGGCATCAGGGTCAACAGCGTCAACCCCGGGACGGTCGAGACCCACTTCGTCACCCTGCTGCTGGACAAGGCCGACGACCCGGTCGCCGAACGCGCCGCGATGACCGCCCGCCAGCCGCACGGCCGGTTGGTCAGCCCGGAGGAGGTCGCGCACGCCGTGGCACACCTCGCCAGCCCGCTCGCCGGCTCGACCACCGGGACATCCCTTGCGGTCGACGGCGGCATGGCGGGCCTGCGAACCCGGCCCGCGGCAGGGCAGTGAGATGGCGCTGACGGACGAGGCGATCTCGAAGATCAAGAACATGATCCTCGACGGCCGGCTCAAGCCGGGCGACCGGCTGCCGCGTGAGGCCGACCTGGCCGAGCAGCTCGGCATCTCCCGCGGCTCGCTGCGCGAAGCGGTCAGGGCGCTGTCGATGATCCGCATCCTCGACGTACGCCGTGGCGACGGCACGTACGTGACGAGCCTCGAGCCCGAGCTGTTGTTGGAGACGCTGACGTTCGTCATCGACTTCCACCAGGACTCCGACGTCCTCGACCTGTTCGAGGTGCGCCGCGCACTCGAGCCGATGGCTGCGGAGAAGGCCGCCCGGCTGATGTCCGCTGACGATGCCGCCGGCCTGCTCGCGCTCGTCGACTCGGTGCGTGCCGACGACGCGGTCGAGGACTGGGTCGCGAACGACATCGAGTTCCACCACCGGATCGCCCTCGCCGCCGACAACTCCGTGCTGTGCCTGCTGGCCGACAGCGTTGCCGCCCGCACCCATCAGGCGCGGGTGTGGCGGGGCGTGACGCAGGAGGACTCCTTCGAGCAGACGCGTCGCGAGCATCGCGCGATCGCGCTGGCGATCTCCGAGCGGCAGCCGAGCGTCGCGGCAGCGTGCGCGCTGGCCCATGTCGCGGGGATCGAGGGCTGGCTGCGGCGCAGCCTCGGTGGCGCCGAGTCCTGAGACCGGCACTGCGGCCCCGTACGCGGGGCCGGTTTGCCATGCCCGCATCCGGACCATTAATGTGAATGAAAATCATTCCCATTAAGGAAAGTGGCGCTCATGCACCTCGTACGACGATCTCGGGTGACCCTTGCGGTCATCATCTCGACGCTCGCCCTCACCACCGCGGCCTGCGGTGGCGGCAAGCAGGACGACACCGTCAACGTGTCCTCCGCCGACGAGCCGGCCGGCCAGCTGACCGGGCCGAGGCTCGTGATGACGTACGACGGGGGAGTCCGAGTCCTCGAGCGGGACACGCTCAAGACGGTGGCCGACTTCCCGATGACCGGCTACCTGCGGGTCAACCGGGCCGGCGACGAACGGCATGTCCTCGTGTCGACCGAGACCCAGGGATTCCGCCTGCTCGACACCGCGGTCAAGGTCGAGTCACACGGCGATCACTCGCACTACCTCCCCAAGGGCAAGCCGGCCCTCGCCGAGTCCTTCGAGGCGCCGGAGCCCGGACACGTCACGATCCACGACGGCAAGACGGTGCTGTGGAGCGACGGAGCCGGCACGGCGCAGATCCTCGACTCCGCCAAGCCGACCAAGGTCGTCGGCACCTACAAGGCGGCCAGCCCGCACCACGGGGTCGCGGTGCAGCTCGACGACGGGCTGCTGGTCACCGAAGGCACTGTCGACAAGCGCACCGGAGTTAAGGTCGTGCGGCTCGGCAAGGAGGTCGCCAGCACCAAGGACTGCCCCGGCGTCCACGGCGAGGCAATGGCCGGCAACGGTGTGGCGGTGATCGGCTGCGAGAACGGCGTCGAGCTGTATGAGCGCGGCAGGTTCACCAAGCTGGACAGCCCCGGGGCGTACGGGCGCATCGGCAACCAGGCCGGGTCGCCGTCGTCGCCGATCGTGCTGGGCGACTACAAGGTCGACAAGGATGCCGAGCTCGAGCGTCCTGAGCGCATCACGCTCATCAACACCGAGACCAAGAAGCTCAAGATCGTCGACCTGGGCACCAGCTACTCGTTCCGCTCGCTGGGTCGTGGGGCCGCGGGCGAGGCGATCATCCTCGGCACCGACGGCGCACTGCACGTGCTCGACGCGAAGGACGGCAGCACGCTCTCGACGATCAAGGTCGTCAAGCCGTGGTCCGAGCCGGTCGACTGGATGCAGCCGCGGCCGACGCTGCACGTCAGCGGCGACACGGCCTGGGTGACCGAGCCGGCGACCTCGACGGTGCACGTCGTCAACATCCCGTCGGGCAAGGTCGTCAAGAGCGTGAAGCTCGACGTCGTGCCTGACGAGATCATCTCGGGCTGAGCCATGCGGTGGCCGAGGTGCCGTCCTCGGCCGCCGGGCTCAGGTGTCGATGCCGGCGGCCCGCAACCTCGCGCGGATGTCGTCGAGCAGGCGGGCGGGGAACTCCGACGTGCGCCGGCACCGCTCGACGAGATAGACGATCTTGTTGAGCCGCGGGCCCGGCATCTCGAGCCCACGCGACGCCAGCGCCGGGCGGAGCAGGTTGCGGTCGAACGCGCCGTCGCTGTGAACCTCGGTGCCGCGCCACACGGCGAAGGCCCGCTTGAGGTCACCGTGCGCGATCACGCCGTGCTCCGGCGAGAGGGCGACCGCGATCGCCGCCACGAGCCAGGCGTCGTCGTGCTGCAGCGCGTCGACGCCGAGCTGCACCGTGCCCGAGTCCATCGGTGGCGCCTCCGGCAGGTCGAACTCCACGACTGCGGTGAACGTCAGGCCGGGATAGCGCAGCTCGATGCGGGTGCCGCTGTGGGTCAGCGAGATCTTCTGGCCCGGTGCCGGCGTGGTCGCCTCGCCCGACGGCGCGGTGAGCTCGACGATTGCACCGTTGGCGCGCTGGCCCCGATGGACGACAGGATGCGCTGCGGTCGCCGAGATCACCAGCGCCGGGTCGCTGACGTAGGGGAGACGCACGAAGACGTACGCCGAACCGGCGATCTGCTCGGCGACGAGCGGCTGCTGCTCAGGCAGGTTCATCCGCCGGGCGAGCACGAACGCCGAACCGGCCTCGATCGCCGCTTCGCCCGAGTGCTGCTCGCCGGCTGACCAGGCGATGTGCAGCACCGGTGCTCCTTCGTGGAATGCGTTCCGCCGCGGCTCGACCTCGACCCCGGATGACCCCCACGATGATGCCATGTATGGAACTGTCTCGGGGCTCGCCTCCAACCTGCTGATCCTCGTCGTCTTCGTCGCTGTCGTGTGGGTCGGGCTGCGGATCGCGCAGAGCATCTTCGGCGTCAGCTCCAAGCGTGCGGCCGCCGCGGAGGTCGGCGCCAAGCTCGTGTCGTACCCGACCGGGTCCGCCGCGGTGCTGCGCCGCCGATTCGTCCGCGCGCTGACCGCGCAGCACGTCGTGATGCCCAGCGGTGAACGGCTCGCGTTCGCGGAGCTCACCGTGCGGGTGGCGCCTGAGGACCTGGAGCGGCTCGACCCGGACGGCGACCTGGAGCGGCTGGGTGACGATGGGGCTCAGCTCTACGTCGCACATGCTGAGCGAGCCGGCTGGGCGGTGCCGCCGGAGGTCACGGTGATCGTGGAGGTCGACCCGGGGCTGCGGTCGGGCTGGATCCCGCCGGCGCGGGGCAGTGGTCGCGCAGATCCGGCCAGGCGCATCCCCGAACGTACGGGACTGGGGTGGGAGGACGTGGCGGATGGGCCGGTGGACTCGATGGTCCCGAGCCCGTCCTTCGTCGCTCCTCGACCACCCGCGGCGGACCCGGCGGCGACGATGAACTTCCCCGCGTTGGTGCCTGATCTCGAGGACACCGCGCCGACCATGAACCTCGCGAACGCGCTGCGTCTCGAGCGCGGCGGGCGTACGACCTCGATCCCGATCGGCGGCGCCGTGCTGGGCCGGCTGCCGGAGAGCGCGATGCGGTTCGAGGAGCCCCAGGTGTCCTACCGCCACGCCGCGATTCGCCTGCACGGCACCCAGTGGGAGGTGAAGGACCTCGGCAGCACCAACGGCACCACGGTCGACGGCCAGCGCATCGACGACTGGACTGCGCTGCGTCCCGGATCGGTCATCGCGCTCGCCGGGGTCAGTGTCGTGGCGGCGATGGACACGGCGGGAACCGTGCATCTGCAGGGTTTGACGAGTCACTAGGGACAATGGAGCTGACCGACGTACCGTCGAAGTGAGCGTGTTGCCGATGTGGAGCAGGAGGATCAGCCCGATGCCAGATCCTCTTGCGACCCCGGCGACCCAGTCCAGCACCGTGCCGGTCGAGCAGCGTTTCGAGCTGCTGGGCCGCATCGGTGCGGGCAACCACGGCGTGGTGTTCCGGGCCCGGGACCGCCAGCTGCAGCGCGAGGTTGCGATCAAGCGGTTCTCGCACTTCCTCGCTGACGACCCACGCGCGATGCGCCGCATCACCCGCGAGGTCGCGGCGCTGGCACGGGTGTCCCACCCGAACGTCGTGACGGTGCACGACCTCGTGCACATGGTGGACGGTGACGGTGAGGTCACCCCGCACCTGGTGATGGAGCTCGTCGAGGGCACCTCGCTGCGCGACCTGCTGGCCACGCGCGGCCCGAGCCTGCGCTCGGTCACCGCAGTGCGCGGCGTGCTCGAAGGACTCGCCGCCTGCCACCAGGCCGACATCCTCCACCTCGACATCAAGCCCGCCAACGTGCTGGTGACCACGCGTGGTGGAGTCAAGATCGTCGACTTCGGCATCGCCCGGGCGGCGTCCGACATGACCGCGACGGTGGCCGGCACCCCGCACTACATGGCGCCGGAGCAGTTCGACGGCAGGGCCGACGAACGCAGCGACATCTACTCCGTCGGCTGCCTGTTGTACGAGTGCCTGACCGGCCAGCCGCCGTTCGAGGGCACGATGGCCGCGCAGGTGATGGCGCACCGCAACCGGCCGCGTCCCGATCCGCGGCACCTGGCGCCGCAGGTGAGCGCGTCGCTGGCGGCGGTGGTCATGCGGGCGATGGCGATCGATGCGTCCGCGCGCTATCAAAGCGTCGCGGAGATGCTGACGGCCCTGGCGGCGGCCGATGTGAGTCCGGCGGAGGTCCTTTCGACGGGCTCGACGAGCTCAAGAAGCGATGCGGGCTCAAGGAGCGAGGCGGTGGCGCCCGTTGGGCCGGTCGTCACCCGCTGGAGCAGGCTCAAGACGTATGCCGTCGGCTGGGCGCTGAGTGCGTTCATCGTGGCGCTGTTGCCGGGGCTCGTGTGGCTGAGCACCGCGTTCGTCTCCGACGACTACCGGCCGCAGGCAATGCGCGATTCCAACTCGTTCGGCTGGTGGCTGCTCGCGGTCGCGATCGCCGGCGTCTTCCTGCTGACGCGCAGGCAGGGGTTCCTCGCGTTGATCGGCGGGCCGACCGTCGGGCAACCCACACCGCAACGCGTGGTCGACCGGTCGATGCGGAGCGGGCTCGGACTCGCGGCGGGAGCGGCTGCGCGCGGCTCGTTGCCGATGCTCTTCCCGTGGTATGTCGTGCTGGTCGCCGGGTTCGCCGAGGCTGCCGACGTGGCGTGGCCGGACGACGTGTTCGGCACGACCTGGGGTCTCGCGTGGGTGCTGATGCCGGCCGCCGCGATGCTGCTGGTCGTCCGCGGGATCTCGCGGCTCAGGCTGCGGTTCGGCTCGCTGCTGATGGCGATGATGCACCTGACCGGTGCCGGCCTCGCCGCGGTGCTCTTCGTGGCCTATCCGCTCGCGCTGTGACCCACGTGGCACGAATCGACCCAGCGCCTCGGGGTATCCACCTGATGCGGCGCACCCGCCGCACCAAGCAACACGAAAGAGGACTCTCATGGAGATCATCGGTCTGATCGTGGCGGGCATCATCATCGGCCTGCTCGGCAAGCTCATCGCTCCCGGCGACAAGGACAACATCCCGATCTGGCTCACGATCGTGTGCGGCGTCGGCGGCGTGCTGATCGGCCGGCTCATCTATGGCGCATTCGGCGGAGACGGCAGCGATGGCGTCGACTGGGTCCGCTGGCTCGTCGCGATCGTCACCGCTGCGGTGCTCGTGATCATCGCGTCGACCGTGACCGGTCGCAACAAGACCCGCATCTAGACACCACGTGCCATGAACAAGCTGGTGACTGCCGGGGTCTTCGCGGCGGGGTATGTGCTGGGCGCGAAGGCAGGACGCGAACGGTACGAGGAGATCCAACGGGCGTGGAAGAGGTTGACGAACCACCCGCGGATCAACGAGATCGTGGTGAGGGTCGAGGACCGGGCGATGAACGTCTACAACGACACCACTCCGTCCGACAACGGGGCGCACCCGGCCAACCGGACCGAACTCGCCTGACCGGCGTGGCGTCGCCCTAGACTGAGCAGCGCCACCGACGGGGAGACCATGCTCAAGATCATCAGCATCATCGTCTCCCTGCTGGCTGCCCTGATCGGCCCCGCCCGGGCCGACATCGTCAGCGACGACCACGCATACGCCAACCAGACGCCGTACGGCGATCCGGCGACCACATCGATCAAGGTGCCGCCGCCCGGTTATCAGCTGGTGTTTCTGGAGAACTTGGGTCGCCACGGCTCGCGCAGCCAGACCAGCAACGACAGCGAGCAGCGTGCGTACGCCGTGTGGAAGTCTGCCTCCGGCAAGGGCCAGCTGACCACGTACGGCAAGCAGTTCGACGACGACCTCAAGGCGTTCCAGAAGGCTGAGTCGGCGATCGGGTACGGCAAGCTCAGTGCCCTCGGCGCGGCGCAGTGGGCCGGGATCGGGCGGCGTACGGCGGCCAACTACCACGACTTCCTCACCGCTGCGGCGGCCAGCGGCGACGACATCGCGTTCAGGACCACGAGTCTCACCCGCACCAAGCAGAGCGCGGCGTCACTGCGCACCGCGCTTGACGCAGCGGTCCCCGGACTCGACCTCAAGGCGGCCTCGGTCGACGACCGGATGCGCATCACCGACGGCTCGACCAGCGCGGGCCGGGCGGGGATTGCCAGCGTCCTGCGCCGCACCGACGTGCGTGCGGCCGCGCGGCACGTCCTGCGCCGCCTCTACAGCGCCAGGTACGTCGACAGCCTCAGCGATCCGGTCGGCAAGGCGCTCGACATCTATGGGCTCTATGCGATCGCGCCGAGCATGCGGACCGAGACCTCCGTGACGTTCGCGCGCTACGTGCCGGTCGCCGACGCTCACCTGCTGGGCTTCGCCAAGGACGCGCAGAACTTCTACCGCTACGGTCCCGGCATCAAGGGGCAGACCAGCTCGTACCGGCAGGCGCAGCCGGTGCTCGACGACTTCTTCTCCCAGCTCGACAAGCGTCTCGAGGGGGGCCACACGGCGGCCGTGTTCCGCCTCGCGCACGGCGAGACCACGATGCCGTTCGCCGCTCTCAGCAAGATGCCCGGCAGCACCAAGCAGGCCACGACCGGCACCCCGTACTCGTACGGCACCAACGCCTGGCGCGGCTATGTCGCCGGGCGGATGGCGGGCAACATCGAGTGGGCCGCCTATCGCAACTCGACGGGCGCGGTGCTGGTGACGATCCGCTACAACGAGCAGCCGGTCAAGCTGCACAGTTCCTGTGTCCAGTCGACCGTGGCGCCCTACTTCTACCGTGTCTCGGCGCTCAAGCGCTGCCTACGCTGAAGCATGACTGACGTGACGATCGACCAGCGGTTGGCGTACGCGATCGAGCATCGGCGGCAGCTCGAGATCAGGTATGTGCTCGGGCCGCAGTCGCGCGGGCTGCGCGTGGTCAACCCGCACGTGGTGTTCACCGCATCGAACGGGGCGCTGTCGCTGCACGCGGTGCAGGTTGCGGGGTTCTCGTCGACGGGCCTGACCGAGCCGGCATGGCGATCGTTCGACCTGTCACGCGTGTGGGTCACCAAGCTGCTCGACAGCACGTTCACGGTCGATGACGAGCTCAACCTCGACAACGCCGAGCTCTACTCGGAGATCCACCTGGCGGTGAGTCGGTAGACCCTACTTGCGCAGGCGGACGAGGTCGGCGAGCGCGGCGTCCGAGAGCTCGGTGAGCGCGCCCTCGCCGCCGTTGACCACCGCATCGGCGAGTGAGCGCTTGGACCGGATCAGCTCGGCGATCGACTCCTCGATCGTGCCCTCGCTGATGAGCCGGTGCACCTGGACGTTCTTGGTCTGGCCGATGCGGTGCGCCCGGTCGGTCGCCTGGTCCTCGACGGCGGGGTTCCACCAGCGGTCGTAGTGGATGACGTGGTCGGCCTTGGTCAGGTTGAGGCCGACGCCGGCCGCCTTGAGCGACAGCACGAAGACCGGGATCTCGCCGCCCTGGAACTTGTGCACCATCTTCTCGCGCGCGCGTACGGTCGTGCGCGCCGTGCAGGAACTGGTGACCGATCTTCTTCTCCTCCAGGTGCCGCGTCAGCAGCCGGCCCATCTGGGCGTACTGGGTGAACACCAGCGTCGCGCCACTCCTCGGCGACGATCTCCTCGACCAGCTCGTCGAAGACGCCGAGCTTGCCCGAGCGCCCGGTGATGCGGCCATCGGGCTCGCGGAGGAACTGGGCGGGGTGGTTGCAGATCTGCTTGAGCTGGGTCAGCAGCTTGACCACGAGGCCGCGGCGCTGGATGCCCTGTGCGTTCTCGATCTGCGCCATCGTGCTGCGGACGACCGCCTCGTAGAGCCCGACCTGCTCGCGGGTGAGGTTGATGCGGTGATCGGTCTCGATCTTGGGCGGCAGCTCCGGTGCGATGCCGGGATCGGACTTGCGCCGGCGCAGCACGAACGGGCGGATGAGCTGCGACAGCCCGGTCGCCTTGCCCGAGTCGCGGCGCGACTCGATCGCGCGCGACCACGTGTTGCGGAACTGCTGGTTGGTCCCGAGGAGCCCCGGCGTGGTCCAGTCGAGGATCGCCCACAGCTCGCCGAGGTTGTTCTCGACGGGGGTGCCGGTCAGTGCCAGCCGCGCCTGGGCCGGGATGCCGCGGATCGCTTGAGCCGTCCGAGCGTGCGGGTTCTTGATGTTCTGCGCCTCGTCGGCGACGACCAGACCCCAGCCGGGCTGGTGCTCGGACAGCTCGATCGCGTCGGAGCGCATCGTCGCGTAGGTCGTGACGAGGAATCCGTCGTTGACGCCGTCGAGCCGTCGCTTGGGCCCGTGGTAGCGGCGGACGTTGACACCCGGGGCGAACCGCTTGATCTCGCGCTCCCAGTTGCCCAGCACGGAGGCGGGGCACACCACGAGCGTCGGCGACGAGGACATCGCGGTGCGCTGCAGGTGCAGGGCGATCAGCATGACGGTCTTGCCGAGACCCATGTCGTCGGCGAGGATGCCGCCGAGCTGCAGGTCGACGAGCTGCGTCATCCAGCGCAGTCCCTGCAGCTGGTAGTCGCGCAGGGTGCCGTCGAGCCCGTCCGGCTGCACCGCGGGGGCGATGTCGCGATCCTGCACCGCCAGGCGCTTGCGTACGTCCTCGAGCCAGCCGACCGTGTCGACCTCGGTCATCCGGCCGTCGACCTCGAGCTCGCCGGTGACGGCGGCCCTCAGCGCCTCGAGCGGGGAGATCTCGCGCGTACGCCGTTCGAGCACGCGTTGCAGCCGCGCCTTGTCGACGAAGACCCAACGGTCGCGCAGCCGCAGCAGTCCGGTCTGTGACTGCGCGAGCTGGTCGAGCTCGGCGGCCGACAGCACGTCGTCGCCGAGCGCCACCTGCCAGTCGAACGAGAACAGCTGGCCCTGCGTGAACGCCGACGGGCGGTCGGATCGCGGCGTCTCGTCACGGCGTACGACCGCGGACGTCGACAGCTCGCGCACGAGCTCAGGGGGCCAGCGGATCTCGATGCGGTTGGCCATCAGGGTCGGCGCGAGCGAGCGGTCGCCGAGCCGGGCGAGCTCGTCGGGGCTGACGGTCGCCGCGCCGCGGGTGTGCGGGTCGCGCAGGCGCTCGGCGGGGGACCACCACGGCTCGAGCCGGCGCAGCATCGCCGCGGTCGGCTCCTTGGCGTCCTGGCCGAGCGGGTGTGTCGTCGAGCCGGCGAACATGTCGCCGGCGTCGAACGCGGCCCACGAGCCCGAGCGCGGCTGCACCCTCAGACGTACGACGGCGGCCTGCTCGGCGGTCGGCTGCTCGAGGAACGACACCATCAAGGTCCACGAGAACGTCGTCTCGCGCTGCCGGGGCTGCTGCGCCTGCGGTGACACGTACGCCTGCCGCTGCGGTGTCGAGGCCGCGGCAGGCGCGTCAACGGCGAGCGCCTTGAGGAATGCGTTGATCGTCGCCTGACCCCGACCGGCGTTGCTGTCGATCGCGGTCGCGGCGTTCTGCAGCTGGTTGAGCTCGGTCGAGTCCGGCGAGCCCAGCGCGCCGCGAGCCATGATGCGCAGCGCGAGGATCGCGGGAGTCGCCCATGCGCGTACCGAAGGGTCGGCCGACATGACGCGAATGCCCTGGCTCAGCGCTCCGATCGACTCGTTGGCCGTGGCCTCGTGATCGCCGTCGGTGGCGTGGAACACGAAGCGCGACTCAGCGGGATCCTCGGCTGCGACGAACTCCACGGGAAAGCGCAGAAGCCGGCGCAGATCCGTGGACGTAGGCATCCCTCCATTGTCGCTCACCGCTCCAACAAGCGGTCATGCGGCCTCCGCGGTCAGACTCCCTCCCGCGGCTTCGTCGCCAGGGCCGGATGTCGCTCCAGCCCTCGTTCCTCGGGCTGGGGGCCGAGTGGCATCGTGGGGGAGTGCTGATCGGGCGAGTTCTTGCGGTGGGGGCAGTTCTCGTGGTCGCGGCACGCACCGGTGAGGACCCGGACGACCAGGTCAGCTGGGCGACCCTCGAACGTACGGGCCCGACCTGTTTCGCGGTGGTCAAGGACGGCGAGCTCGTCCGCGACGCGTCCTGGGGGTACGGCTACGGCGACGCAGTTCGTGGCCGTCGCGCCCTCCGACGGCCTCACGAGCGCCGTTCTCGAAGGGTTGGGTGCCACGTGACCGAGCACGCGTACGGCAAGGAGGACCGCGAGGCGGTCTATCGGGTCATCGCCGAGCGGCGCGACATGCGGCACTTTGCTGGTGGCACGGTCGACGAGGACGTGCTCGCCCGGCTGCTGTCGGCGGCGCACCAGGCGCCGAGTGTCGGTCTCATGCAGCCGTGGCGAATCGTCCGCGTGACCGATCCGCAGCTGCGCCAGGCGCTCCACGATCACGTCGAGGTCGAGCGCCGGCACACCGCCGAGGCGATGGGGCAGCGCGCTGATGAGTTCATGCGGCTCAAGGTGCAGGGCATCCTCGACTGCGCCGAGGTCCTCGTCGTGGCCCTGGGTGACGATCGCGAGAGACATGTCTTCGGTCGGCGGACCATGCCGCACATGGACCTCGCGTCGGTGTCGTGCGCGATCCAGAACCTCTGGCTGGCTGCCCGCGCCGAAGGCCTTGGCATGGGATGGGTCTCGCTGTTCGTACCGGCTGACGTCGCCGGCTTGATCGGGGCGCCCGAGGGCGCCGAGCCGGTCGCGATCTTGTGCCTCGGACCCGTCGAGGCGTTCTATGCAGCGGCCCATGCTCGAGCAGGAGAGCTGGACCTCGGTACGTCCCTTGGACGAGCTGCTCGGCGAGAACTCCTGGCCCATCTGACTGTCAGACCTCGGTGCTTGAGTCGAGGCATGGAACCCGATGAGCCCGGATGGCAGCTGCTCGATGACTTCTTCGCCAAGGAGGCGTCGGGGCGCGCCGAGGCGACCGTGCGGCGCTACGTCCGCGTACGTGACCGGCTCACGAGGTTCCTCGACACCGCAGACGTGAGCCCATGGCTCGGCACCGAGCCGGCGACGTTGCTCTCCGCGGAGCGTGAGTTCCATGAGAGCGGTGCGTTCTGGCAGCTGTTCGGTGCAGACGAGCTGGTCTGTGCACTGCCAGGTTTCTTGCTGGAGCCGTGGATGCCGGAGGGGCTGGGTGAGGCGCGCACGCAGATCAGCCTGGTCTCGCGCCTGCTCAGTCATCTGAGCCGCAAGCGGTTGATCGACTTCTCGGTGGTGCGATGTGCCTATTGGGAGGCCGAGGCAGCGGTCAAGCAGGCGCGCGTCGATCTCGAGAGCCGCTCGGCGAGGCGCGAGCCCGACGATTGGGCACAGGAGATCCCCGAACGTTTCAGGCAGCAGCCGGGGCCGCAGTGGTGATGCTATAGTTGAAGCATCAACTAATGCAGGAGTGGCACCGTGGCGACCTACTCAATCTCAGACCTCGACAACCGGCTGACCCCCAGCCCGCTGATGCCTGTGCTGTTCGTCGGCCACGGCAACCCGATGCACGCCATCGCCGACAACTCCTACACGCAGAAGTGGGCCGAGGTCGGTCGGGGCCTGCCCGAGGCGCAAGCCATCGTGGTGGTCAGCGCGCACTGGCTGACGCCGGGGCAGACCCACATCACCGATGCGCCCCGCAACAAGATCATCTACGACTTCGGCGGATTCCCTGACGAGCTCTACCGGGTGCAGTACGACACCGTCGGCGACCAGGACGTCGCCAGGCTGCTGGCCAAGCAGCTCGTCGAGTACGAGGCCGAGCTCGACAAGCAGTGGGGTCTCGACCACGGCACGTGGAGCGTGCTCAAGCACCTCGCGCCCGCCCCGGAGGTGCCGGTCCTGCAGATCAGCATCGACTACGCGATGCCGTTGCCCGAGCTCTTCCAGCTCTACCGCCGACTGCGTGCGATGCGGCGGCGCGGCGTCGTGTTCATCGGCAGCGGCAACATCGTCCATGCCCTCAACCGGGTCAAGTGGGACGGCGGCAGCGCCTGGGACTGGGCCGAGCAGTTCGACGCCGACACCGCCGTGGCACTCCGCGACCGCGAGATCGGCAAGCTGGTCAACCCCTATGCCACGTGGTCCGAAGCGCGCATCGCGGTGCCGACCGACGACCACTACCGGCCGATGGTCGCCGCGTTGAGCCTGCTCGAGGACGGTGAGGAGATCGAGTTCTTCAACGACGAGATCGACATGGGCGCCGTCAGCATGAGGTCCTTCATCTCGGTCTGATGACGAAGGTGTCAACTTGTGCCAAAACGACGCGGCAGAGGCTGTGGACGCGCTACGGTTCAGCGTTCGGTCCGCCAAGTCAGAGGAACTCCCGTGTCCAACTTCGATCAACCCGCTTCGCCGCCGCCTCCGCCGGCCTACACGCCGCCCCCGGCCGCCGGCCCCGTGGGCCAGATTCGCCCCACCGGCATCTCGATCCTGCTCTACATCGTGACGCTGGGCATCTATGGCTTCGTCTACTACTTCAAGACGCACGATGAGATGAAGCGCCACTCCGGCGACGGCCTCGGTGGAGGCATCGCACTGGTCCTGGCCATCTTCGTCGGATTCGTCCTTCCGTTCACGATGGCCAGCGAGGTCGGCAACCTCTACAAGCGGGCCGGCCGCGCGGCCCCGGTCTCCGGTGTGACGGGCCTGTGGATCCTCCTGCCGCTGGCCGGTGCGATCATCTGGTTCGTGAAGACCAACGGTGCGCTCAACGAGTACTGGAAGTCGCAGGGCGCGACCGCCTGAGCACTGTCCGCCTCACGCCTCGACATCGGCACGATGCAGATGCACCAGACATGCTCAACAAGGACTACAAGCACGGTGTAGGCAAGCCCGGAGCGCACGATCACACGTCGGGGACCCCGGTCACCAACTTCACCCGCAACAAGGCGGTCTACAACAAGAACAAGGCACGAGACCGTGACAAGGACGGCATCGCCTGCGAGAAGAAGTGAGACCGCCGCGTGTCAGGCACTGGTGCACCTGACACGCGGCGTGGTCGGCTCAGGCCTGGCGCGCCTCAGGCGCGTCGGCCTCCTGGGCGGCGATCTGACGACGTACGTCGTCCATGTCGAGGTCCTTGACCGCCGTGATGATCTGCTCGAGTCCGGCTGCCGGGAGGGCGCCGGGCTGTGAGAACACCAGGACGCCGTCGCGGAACGCCATCAGCGTCGGGATCGAGGTGATCTGCGCGGCGGCGGCCAGCTCGCGCTGGTCCTCGGTGTCGATCTTGCCGAAGACGACGTCGGTGTGCTGCTCGCTCGCGGCCTCGAAGACCGGTCCGAACTGCTTGCACGGACCACACCACTCGGCCCACCAGTCGACGAGGGTGATGCCCTCAGCGCCGATGATGTCGTCGATGGTGTCCTTGGTCAGGGTGACGGTGCTCATGACTGCCTCTCATAGGAAAACTCCGTACGCAATGTTCAACGGTACGACTGCGGTGGGCATTCCCGAGGCGTCGCGCCGAGGGGCGCTCAGGGGTTGACGGGCTCCGCTGTGGTCGGCGAGGTCGTCGTGGGTGCCGGTGAGGGACTCGTCTTCCCGGGTTTCGCCGGTCCGGTCTTCCCGCCCTTCTTCCCGGTGTCCTTCTTGTCGGGCTCCTTCTTGCCCTTGCCGTCACCCTTCTTGTCGTCTGGCGCCGCCGTTATGCCGTTGGCCACCGTGAGGGTCACCGTGGCGCCTGCCTTGGCGGTGGTGTCGGGGTCGACCGCGATCACGGTTCCCGCAGCCTCGGCCGAGGGCGCAAAGGAGGCTGATGGTGTCAGCCCCAGCT
This sequence comes from uncultured Actinomycetota bacterium, assembly GCA_963759975.1. GTDB lineage: Bacteria > Actinomycetota > Actinomycetes > Propionibacteriales > Nocardioidaceae > Aeromicrobium. The sequence goes on along the minus strand of CAVXBS010000049.1, from coordinate 181,046 downwards.
TGGTGAGCACGGCCGCCGCCTCGTCGTACGTCGCTCCGACGAGCTTGTCGACCGGTATGCGTACCCGACCGGTCGCGACCGAGAGCGTGACCGTGCTGCCTCCATCGACTTCGGTGCCCGGCGCGGGCGTCTGGCGTACGACCTCGCCGGCTTTCGCGTTCGCCACGTCGACCTTGCGAACCTTGATCACCAGGTCGGCCGCCTCCAGCTTGGTCTTCGCAGTGCTCAGGGACTTGCCCTCGACATTCGGCACGGTCACCGTGTCGGCGCCACCGCCGAGCAACATCCAGCCGAGGCCCGCAGCCGCGAGGACGAGCAGGACCGAGCTGAGCAGCACCATGCGTCGAGGTGAGCGCCTGCGTCGCACGTGCTCGGCCGCAACAGTGCTGCCGACCGGGGCGCCCACGAGCGTTGCCGGTCCCGCGTCGTCGTCGGCGCCGACATCGACGGGTCGCTCGACGATGCCCGGCAGCGTGTTGTCGGGCATGGCCGCGGCATCTGGCATCGTCGGCTCTCCGGTGATGGCCGGGGCATGGCCCGGAGGAGCCGGGATCGAGGTTGCCAGCGCGGCCGCCTGGTTCGCGACGACGATGCCAGATGAGGGGCGAGCGCTGGGCTCCTTGGCGAGCATCCCGTAGACCAGGGCCGTGGCGTCGGCCGGCAGATTGTCCGGCAGGGCGGGCGCATCGTCCTGGAGGTGCGCGAGGGCGGTCGCGATGTCGCTGTCGCGATGGAACGGCAGGTTTCCGCTCAGGCAGATGTAGGCCACGATGCCGAGGGAGTAGAGATCCGACGCAGGTGTGGCCGTACGGCCGGCGGCCTGCTCGGGACTCAGGTAGTCCGCGGTGCCGACGAGGGCACCGGTCTGGGTCAAGGGCTCGCCGCCGGCCGCGTGGGCGATGCCGAAGTCGACGAGCATGACCCGCCCGTCAGGCGTGACGAGGATGTTGCCGGGCTTGAGGTCGCGGTGGACGATCCCGGCCTCGTGCGCGATGTGCAACGCTGCCGCGATCTCGGAGACGATCGCCATGGTCTCGCCAGTCGACAACGAGCCGCGCTCGGCCAGCAACGCGGACAACGGGGCGCCGTCGATCAACGGCATGACGAGGTAGGGGACGGGCTTGCCGTCCTCCTCGTCCTCGCCGTAGTCGAAGACGTTGACGATGCCCGGGTGGTGCAGCTTGCCGGCCAGCTGCGCCTCGACCCGCAGACGCATGCGGATGTTCTCGTCGTCGGCCAGGTGCGGCCGGATGATCTTGATCGCGACCGTGCGATCAAGGACCTCGTCGCGTCCTTGCCAGACCTCGCCCATGCCGCCGCCGCCGATGAGCTTGTCGAGGCGGTAGCGACCGCCGAGCAGAGGGGGCATCCCTCAAGGTTAGAGGCGGATCGGCGACTTCTCATGTCGAGCCGTGCGGACGCACTGTCGCATCGCAGCCGCGGAGGGCATGATCGTGCCATGGAGCGTCGAACCCTGTTGACCGGCTTCGCGGCGATCGGGGCCGCAGCCCTGGTGGGGTGCGGCAGCGACGATGACGAGCCGCGTCCCACACGCACGCCGTCGAAGGCTCCGACCACGACCGCCACGACCAGGCAGACTCCCACGAGCGTCGAGCCGAAGATCGCCTCGACGATCGCCACGGGCCTCAACGTGCCGTGGGACATCGTGTTCCTCGAGAGCGGCGACGCCCTGGTGTCGCAGCGCGACGAGGGGTCGATCGTCCGTATCGCGACGGACGGCAAGGTCACCAAGGTCGGCGATGTCGACGGCGCATCCGGTGGGGCCGGGGGAGAGGGTGGCCTGCTCGGGTTGGCCCTGGCACCCGACGACGAGTCGACGCTCTACGCGTACGTCTCGACCAGGTCGGACGACCGGGTCGTACGACTGACCCTCGACGGCGACTCGATCAAGTCGCAGAAGCCGATCCTCACCGGCATCGCCGTCGGGTCCCGTCACCACGGCGGGCGCCTGCTGTTCGACGGCGACGGCGACCTCTTCGTGTCCACGGGCGACGCCGGCAACGGTCCGCTCGCGCAGGACAAGGACTCGCTCAACGGCAAGATCCTGCGCATCACCCGCGACGGCAAGGCCGCACGCGGCAACCCGTTCGGCAACCGCACGTGGTCCTACGGGCATCGCAACATCGAGGGTCTCGCCTACGACGCGGACGGCCGGTTGTGGGCCACGGAGTTCGGCGACAAGGCGGCCGACGAGCTCAACCTGATCGAACGCGGCGGCAACTACGGCTGGCCCGGCGTCGAGGGCACGTCGGACGACGGCGACCTGGTCAACCCCAAGGTCACGTGGGGCACCGACGAGTGCTCGCCGGCCGGCCTGGCGATCACCCGGTCGACGGCGTTCCTCGGGGCGCTGCAGGGCGAGTGCGTGTTCGCCGTGCCGCTCGACGGCGAAGAGGGCCGGCAAGCCCAAGGCGTACTTCAGCGGCGACCACGGACGCATCCGCAGCGTGACCGCGGCGCCCGACGGCGCGCTGTGGGTCACCACGAGCAACACCGACGGTCGCGGCGACCTGCGCGCCAAGGCGACGACCGGATCCTGCGCGTCACGCTCTGAACCTACCGATGGGTAAGGGTTATGCCGCGAGCAAACATGAGGATATCCTCAGGTCAATCATCGGTGTGCAGAGGAGAGACCCCATGGACGAGTCCACGTTCGAGATCGATTCGGAGCAGGTCGCCGAGACCTCGGCCCGATTCCCGGCTCATCGGCTTGCCCCGCGGCACGCGAAGCCCGACACCGACGTGACCTACCTCGAGACCGCACCGAGCGCCGAGTTCGGCCGCCACGCGTGGGACGAGGGCGGACACCTCTGAGCCACCCCTGACATGGCAAAACCCCCGGAGCATTGCTCCGGGGGTTTTCGTTCGCGCTGCCTACTACAGGGGCCGGCAAGCCGGCCCCTGGCTCACGCGAGCCGTTCGGCCTACTTAGAGGGGCCGACAAGCCGGCCCCTTGGCTCACGCGAGCCGTTCGGCCTACCTACAGGGGCCGGATGTTCGCGGCCTGCAGGCCCTTCTGGCCCTGCTCGACGTCGAACTCGACCTTCTGGTTCTCGTTCAGCGAGCGGTAGCCGCTCGACTGGATCGCGCTGAAGTGCGCGAAGACGTCTTCGCTGCCGTCGTCGGGGGCGATGAATCCGAAGCCCTTGTCAGCGTTGAACCACTTGACGGTTCCTGTTGCCATGTCCTACTCCTCTTGGCGAGTTCACCCACGACTTTCGCGAATGACTGTCGCGACGTACATCCAACCTTCGAGAAGAACAGACACCCCGAGAGGAACTCTTATTCATTCTTGCGGCCCAACGTCGTGCAACTGCCGACAAGCCTAGGGCACAGGGAACCCCGGAGGGGAAGTGTTCCGGGCCGTGAATCGAAAAATTCACGACCCGGAAACTCCGCTACCTGGTGCCGAACACCTGCGAAACCCACCAGACCCCGTTCTCGTCCTGAACAGCGCCGACGCCGATCCACCGCATGTTGCCCTTGAGCAGATTGGCCCGGTGTCCCGGCGATTTCATCCACGCGGTGACGACGGCTCGCCCGGTCGAGTAGCCGTACGCGATGTTCTCCGACACGCTCGTGAAGTCGCACGCATCGAGGATCGTGCCGAGGTTCTGGTGCTTGAGCTTGCGGTGGCTCGGCGAGCCAGGCCGCCTGCTTCTCGGCGTACCGGTCGGCGCACGACTGGGCCTTGACCGGGTGCTTGTCGTTTGCCTCTCGCTTGATGTTGGTCCATCGGATGGTCTCGGACTCGTACGTGGCCGAGGTCAGCGCCGATGCCGGCGTGAACGTGAGGATCAGCAGGATCATCACGCCCCCCGCGAGCGAGCGCGGGTTCAGTATTCTTCTCATTGGGTTCTCCCTCCCGCCGTACACGATAGGACACTGCGCAGGTGAAGGTGGCGAATCCGGCGATTTGTACGTCTTGCCGACTAGTCACAAGGGACTAGTCATCTATAGCCATGCTGTCCAAATGTCAAGACTGCCGTTCTACCTGAAAATTACCTAAGTTGACTCCGTTGTGCCGTGCGCGCCTCACGAGGGCGTGCGCACCAGCAGGCCGGGCAAATCCGCTCGGCTGCTCATTCGAAATGGGAAACAGGGGGAACAGAGTGAAGCGTGTGACCTCAGGCCTCGTCGGCCTTGCACTCGCGGCCGCATTCGGTACGGCCTATGCCGCGCCGAGTTCCGCATCCGCAGCACCACCGGTCTCCGGCAGCGACCGGGTCACCAACAAGCAGGACGAGCTCAAGAGCCCGATGGAGGACAAGCGACGCGCACTGCGCGAGTCGGCCATCACCGGCGTGCTCAACGGTGACCTCAAGCCGGTCCAGAAGGACGGCAGCACCGTCGTCAAGGTCGGACGTGGCACCAGCCCCGCTGACGCTGCTCGCGCAGGCCAACAAGAAGTTCCGCAAGAACTTCAAGGCTCGCGCCGGCGCCAAGCAGCAGGACCAGTACGTCGAGCTCTCGCAGGAGCGCGCCGACAAGATCTTCGTGATCCTCGCTGAGTTCGGCAACGAGCGTCACCCCGACTACCCGGACGTCGACACCGACCCGGACACCCCCGGACCCACGACCTTCGAAGGCCCGCTGCACAACAAGATCCCTGAGCCCGACCGCACCAAGGACAACTCGACGGTGTGGCAGGCGGACTTCAACCGCAAGCACTACCAGGACCTGTACTTCAAGAAGAATGCCGAGTCGCTCAAGACGTACTACAGCACGCAGTCGTCAGGTCGCTACTCCGTCGACGGCACGGTCTCGGACTGGGTCAAGGTGCCCTACAACGAGGCTCGCTACGGTCGCGAGGACTCCGGCACCTGGTACCTCATCCAGGACGCGGTCACCGCGTGGATCGCGCAGCAGAAGGCGGCCGGCCAGACCGACGCCCAGATCAAGACGGCGCTGCAGGCGTACGACAAGTACGACCGCTACGACTACGACGGTGACGGCGACTTCAACGAGCCCGACGGCTACATCGATCACTTCCAGATCGTGCACGCCGGCGGCGACGAGGCCGACGGCGATCCGCAGCAGGGTGAGGACGCCATCTGGTCACACCGCTGGAACGCCTTCCTGACCGATGCCGGCATCACCGGCCCGGCCTACAACCGTCTCGGTGGCACCCAGATCGGCAACACCGGCATCTGGATCTCCGACTACACGGTGCAGCCCGAGAACGGCGGCCTGTCGGTGTTCGTCCACGAGTACGGTCACGACCTCGGTCTGCCGGACGCGTACGACACGAGCGGTGGCGGCGACAACTCCAACGAGTACTGGACCCTCATGGCCCAGAGCCGGCTCAACGCCAAGGGCGAGCCGCTCGGCACGCGTCCCGGCGACATCGGCGCGTGGGAGAAGCTGCAGCTCGGCTGGCTCGACTACGAGGCGCTGAGCACGCACCAGAAGAAGACCATCAAGATGGGCCCGCAGGAGTACAACACCAAGAAGGCGCAGGGCGCCGTCGTGGTCCTGCCGAAGAAGAACGTCACGAAGGACAACGGCGCTCCGTTTGCCGGGTCCAAGCAGTTCTTCTCGGGCTCGGCCGATGACCTGGCCAACTCCATGACGGCCGACGTCGACCTCACGGGCAAGACCAGCGCGTCACTGTCGGCCAAGGTCCGTTACGACATCGAGAAGGGCTACGACTACGCGTACGTCCAGGCCTCGACTGACGGCGGCGCCAACTGGACGTCGTTGGACGGCACGATCAACGGCACGGCGATCGGGGACGACACGTCTGGTCGTCCCGGCATCGACGGGACGCAGGCCACGTGGGCCGATCTCGCAGTGCCGCTCGACGCGTACGCGGGTCAGAAGATCAAGCTGCGGCTCTACTACAAGACCGATGGTGGTCTGGCCAAGGCCGGTCTGTACGCCGACAACGTGACGGTCGAGGCTGACGGCCAGCCCGTGCTCACCGACGGTGCCGAGGACGGCGCAACCGTGTTCGTGCTCGACGGGTTCTCGCGAGTGGGTGCCAAGACGACGCAGCAGTTCGACAACTACTACGTCATGGGCCACCGTTCCTACGTGTCCTTCGACAAGTACCTGTTGACCGGCCCGTACAACTTCGGCTTCACCAACACGAAGCCGGACTGGGTCGAGCACTACAAGTACGGTCACGGTCTGCTGATCTCCTACTGGGACACCTCGGTGGGTGACAACAACACGTCCGAGCACGCAGGATCGGGTCGCAACCTGCCGATCGACGCCAACCCGGAGCCGATCATCAACATCGCGACGGGTGCTCCGTGGCGCGCGCGGATCCAGATGTACGACGCGCCGTTCTCGCTGCACAAGGCCGACTCGATGACGCTGCACACCAGGGGTGTCGCCAGCTACATCCGCGGCCAGAACGCGAAGCCGTTGTTCGATGACACCAAGAAGTACTGGTACGCCGAGCTGCCGAACCACGGTGTCAAGCTGCCGGCTGCTGGTGTCAAGGTGCGTGTCCTCGACGAGAGCGGCACCTCACTGAAGGTCAGGTTCAACTGACCTAGAACCCCAGCCCGGGACCATGCTTCAGGGGATGCGTGGCCTCGGGCCCGGGAGAAGCCCGGGTGTGCGGCGCAGTCATGCGTGGCACACCCGGGCTTTTGTGTGGAGCCGCGGCGCCCCCTCTGACCTGGGAAGTGGGACGCCGCGGCGGCTCGAGGGGTCAGCGAGCTCGCACGACCTCGTCGATCGCGCCTGAGGCGCCGCCGAACTCGTCGGCGACCTCGCCGCTCACGTCGTCGTCGCCGTCACCGTGGCCGGCGAGGCTGCGATCGGCCTCGGCGAGGAGCGTGCGGCCAGAGGCGAGGACGCCGATCGCGACGAGCACCGTGATGGCGCCGATCGCGAACGGCACGTGCACATTGAAGTGCTCGACGAGCTTGCCGGCGGCGAACGGGGCGAGGCCGCCGCCGATGAATCGCACGAACCCGTACGCCGCGGAGGCGACCGGTCGCTCGACGGGCGAGACGGTCATGACGGCCTGGGTCATCAAGGTGTTGTTGATGCCGATGAAGATGCCTGCGGCGATGACGCAGCCGATCATCAGCACCTGGTTGGTCGGGCTGATCGCCATCACGGCGAGGTCGATCGCGAACAGGCCCAGGGAACCGTAGAGCGAGGCGGCGGTGCCGAACCGCGCCTGCAGCCACGGTGCGCCGATGACCGAGAAGAACGCGACGAGGACGCCCCAGCAGAAGAACACCCAGCCGAGCGCCGTGATCGACAGGCCCATCGGGAACGGCGCGTAGCCCAGCATCGTGAAGAAGCCCCAGTTGTAGAGCAGGGCGGTGACGCTCATCGTGAGCAGGCCGCGGTGGCCGAGGGCTCGCAACGGCGCGCTGAGTGACGTACGGTGCTCCGGCTTCGGTGTGGACGGGAGCAGGAAGAACGTCGCGACGAGGGCGATCGCCATGAGGACCGAGACGCCGTAGAACGGTCCGCGCCAGCTGATGTTGCCCAGGACGCTGCCGACGAGTGGTCCAGCGGCGATGCCGAGCCCGAGCGCGGCTTCGTACAGGATGATCGCGCCGGCGAAGCCGCCTCGGGCGCTCGCGACGATCGCGGCGAGCGAGGTCGCGATGAACAACGCGTTGCCCAGGCCCCAGCCGGCGCGGAACGCGACGATCCCGGAGATGGTGTCGGTCGACCCGGCGAGGGCAGCGAAGACGACGATGATGACCAGGCCGGTGAGCAGTGTCCGCTTCGCGCCGAGGCGGCTGGACACCCAGTTGGTGACGAGCATCGCGACCGCCGTCACGACGAGGTAGCTGGTGAAGAGCAGGGTCACCTGGCTCTCCGTGGCGTCGAGCTGGGTCTTGAGGGCCGGCAGGATCGGGTCCACGAGGCCGATCCCCATGAACGAGATGACGCAGGCGAAGGCGACCGCGTAGACAGCCTTGGGTTGCTTGAACAAGGTGGCGTTGTCAGACGACATGGAGCTCCGTGATGTTGTAGAGGGCGGGAAGTGCCGCCTCGAGGGCGGCGAGCTCGCCGGGGGACAACCCGGCGAGTCGGTCGAGAATGATGGCGTCCTGCGACGCGCGCCTCCGCTCCAAGGCCTCGCGACCCAGCGGGGTGATGTCGATCAGGGCGACGCGGCCGTCACGGGCATCTGACTTGCGGTTCACCAGGCCGGCTGCTTCGAGGCGCTGCACGAGTCCGGTCATGGCCGGCTGTGTCACGACCTCGCGCTCGGCGAGCGTCGTGATCCTCAGGGCGCCCTCCCGGGACAGCCAGGAGAGCGTCGAGGCGGCCGTACGGCTCAGGGCGTCGGTGCGGGTCGAGCGCAGGAGCGCCCCCGCGAACTCCCGGAGGCCACGGGCCAGATGATCCAGATCCGGTTGCGTCATGCAACCAAGTGTATGACGGGGCTATGCAACGTTCAACTTGTGGCGCGATTTCAAGGTTGTCGAGATCCGGGACCGGCTCATCTTCTCGTGACGCGCCTGCGCCGCAGCGCATACAGCGCGGCGCCGACGGCGACCACGATCGCGCCTGCGAGGATCGTCGAGGGTGGCAGGCTCAACGCCAGCACGACGCAGCCGGCCAGTCCCAGCGCGGCCACGAGACGCGGCACGATCGCCGTGCTCAAGGTCCACGCCGACGCGTTGGCGATCGCGTAGTAGATCAGCACGCAGAACGACGAGAAGGCCACGCTGGTGACGAGGTCACCGAAGCAGACGAGCGCAGCGACGACCACGCCCACGGCGATCTCGGCCACGTGAGGGACCCGGGTGCGCTGACTGACCGCGGCCAAGCCGCGCGGGAGGTGCCCGTCGCGCGCCATCGCGAGGGTCGTGCGGGACACGCCCAGCATCAGGGAGAGGAGCGCTCCTCCGGCAGCGAGGGCAGCGGCGACGAGGACCGGCGGCACGAGGCCATGCGCGTCGGCCGCGTCGACGCCGGCGACGAACGGGCGCGCAGCGTGCGAGAGGCCGGAGGCGCCGAGTGCGTGCAGGAGCGCGAGAGCCGCGGTGGCGTAGAGCGCGAGGACGAGCACGAACGTCACGGCGATGGCCATCGGGATGGTGCGAGCCGGCGCGCGCACCTCCTCGCCGAGCGTCGCGAGACGCGCGTAGCCGGCGAACGCGAAGAACAGCAGCCCCGCGGCCTCGAGCACCCCACCCGACGAGATGGGCAGGTCCGGGCTCGAGGCGGACGAACCCGCGAACATGGCGATCAAGGCGGCGCTGACGATCACGACGACGCCGGCGACCAGTGGCAGACTCACCGCCGCGGACTTCTCGACTCCGGCCAGGTTGATCGCGGTGAAGACCACGACGGCGACGATCGCACCGAGTCGCGCATGGCCGGGCCACAGGTAGCTGCCCAGCGCGAACGCCATCGCGGCGCACGACGCGACCTTGCCGGCGATGAACGACCAGCCGGCGAGGTAGCCCCACAACGGACCCAGGCGCTCGCGGCCGTAGACGTACGTGCCACCCGCGACCGGGTGCCGCCGGGCGAGTCGCGCCGACGAGATCGCGTTGCACGCCGCGACGACCGCCGCGAGCCCCAGCGCGATGAGCAGCCCGTCGCCGGCGGCTGACACGGCGGGCGGGAACACCACGAACAGCCCCGCGCCGATCATCGCGCTCATGCCGACGGCGACAGAGCCGACGAGCCCCAGACGACGATCGAGCGGGGCGGTCATGTCAGAGGTCGTAGTCGATGACCAGCGGCGCGTGGTCGGACCAGCGCTCGGCCCAGCTGGGCGCCCGGTCGACGACCGCCTCGCGCGCGGCGGCGGCCAGCTCGGGGGTCGCGATCTGGTAGTCGATGCGCCAGCCGGTGTCGGTGTCGTACGCCTGACCGCGCATCGACCACCAGGTGTAGGGGCCGTCGACCTCGCCGGCAAGTGTGCGGTGCACGTCGACCCAGCCGAGCTCGCCGAAGTAGCGGTCGAAGTAGGCGCGCTCCTCAGGCAGGAACCCGGCCTTCTTGACGTTGCCCTTCCAGTTGCGGATGTCGCGCTCGGTGTGGCCGACATTGAGGTCGCCCGTGACGACGCCGTGGTTGCCCGTGGCGCGGATCTCAGCGAGGCGAGTGGCCATCTGCTCGAGGAACCGGTACTTGTCGTCCTGGCGCGGTGTGCCGGCCTCGCCGGAGTGGACGTATGCCGAGACCGTCGTCAGGATCGAGCCGTCGGACAGCGGGATGTCGGACTCGATCCAGCGGCCCGAGTCGTGGAAGTAGTCGTCGCCGTTGCCGACACGTACGTCCTTGGGCTCGGCGCGGCTGAGCACCGCGACTCCGGCCCGGCCCTTGGCGGCCGCCTCGGCGTGCACGACGTGGTAGCCGGCATCGGCGGTCAGCTCGCGCACGATCTCGTCGGGGGCGCGGACCTCCTGCAGCGTCACGATGTCGGCGCTCCCGATCGGCGAGCCAGTCGCCGAATCCGAGGGTCTGGCCCCGGGTCTTGTTGTGGGCGGCGCGGATGCCGTTGACGTTGACGGTGGCGATACGAAGCACGGGTGCCACCCTAGTCCGCGGCCCCGACGGTTCCCGGAGCGGTCAGTTGGCGGCGACGAGGCTGGTGACGACGGCGAGCAACGCCGGCAGGCCCTGGATCGTGGCCGCCCGCGCATACGCCTTGCCGCCGTGCGAGATCAGCACCACCGCCGCGGCCAGCATGCTGCCGCACGCGAACACGATCAGGGCCCAGGCGGTCGCGTCGTGGTCGTCGGAGAACGCGATGAGCCCGATGCCCACAGCCGTGCCGATCGCCAGGAACAGGTTGTAGAAGCCCTGGTTGAACGCCAACGACGCGGTCGTGTCGGCGTCGGCCTGCGACTCCAGCCCGAACGTCTTCCACGTCTTGGGCTTGCGCCAGTCGAGCGACTCCAGCTTGAAGAACAGCACGTGGAGCAGTGCGGCGACGCCGGCGAAGATCAGCGCGAGAGCGGTCATGCCCTGCAACCTAGCGGTTCGCCGCTCAGAACTCCTCGTGCGTACGCGGATCGCCGCCGATGCGCTGGCCCCTGTCGAGCCCGGCGATGTGGTCGAGGTCGTCCTGGTCGAGCTCGAAGTCGAAGATGTCCAGGTTGCTGCGGAACCGCTCCGGCGTCGCCGACTTGGGGATCGGTGCGGCGCCGATCTGGGTGTGCCACCGGAGCACCACCTGAGCCGGCGACTTGCCGTGCCGGTCACCGATCGCGGTGAGCACGGGGTTGTCGAGCAGGTCGCTGCCGCGACCGATCGGCGTCCAGCTCTGCGTGACGATGTCGTAGCCCTCGTCGGCGGCACGCTGCTCGGCCTGCGGGAAGTAGGGGTGCAGCTCGACCTGGTTGACGGCGGGCGCCACGCCGGTCTCCGCAACGAGGCGGGTGAGGTGGTCCGGGAGGAAGTTGGAGACGCCGATCGAGGTCGCCAGTCCTTCGTCGCGGAGCTCGATCATGGCCTGCCAGGTCTCGACGTACGTGTCGATGCGAGGCAGCGGCCAGTGGATCAGGAAGAGGTCGACGTGATCGAGCCCGAGCCGCTCGAGGGAGGCGGTCAGCTCGATGCGCGGTCCCTGCGAGCCGTGTGCGTTGCCGGGGAGCTTGGTCGTGACGAACAGCTCGTCGCGCGACACCGGCGAGTCGGCGATGCCGCGGCCGACCTCGGTCTCGTTCTCGTAGCGGGTGGCCGTGTCGAGCAGGCGGTAGCCGGTGTCGATCGCCTCGACGAAGACCTGGGGGTCCTTGATCGAGTATGTCCCGAAGCCGAGGACCGGCATCTGACGTCCGTCGTTGAGCTCCAGCAGCGGTGCGGGGTTCATGCGTCCAACGTTACGCGGTCTCGATACCCCCGCTCGTTCCTCGCGGGCACTCGACCAGCGACAACTCGGTGATCGAGTGCCGCCGAGGGACGAGGCGGTGTATCGAGATCGAGTCAGCCCACCTGTTGTGCGGCGGCTCGGCCGGCGGCGCGCCCGCTGAAGATGCAGCCGCCGAGGAACGTGCCCTCGAGCGAGTTGTAGCCGTGCACGCCGCCACCGCCGAAGCCGGCGACCTCACCTGCGGCGTACAACCCGTCGAGCGGCGACCCGTTCGTGCCGAGGACCTGCGAGTCGAGGTTGGTCTCGAGCCCGCCGAGCGACTTGCGGGTCAGGACGTGCAGACGTACGGCGATCAGCGGGCCCTTCTTGGGGTCGAGGATCTTGTGCGGCGACGCGACGCGGATGAGCTTGTCGCCGCGATAGCTGCGTGCCTGCTTGAGCGCGGCGATCTGCAGGTCCTTGGTGAACGCGTTGTCGAGCTCGCGGTCGCGGTCGGCGACCTGTCGGCGTACGTCCTCGACGTCGACCGGCGCTTCGGGCGTCAGGGCGTTCATGCCGGCGACGAGCTCCTCGATCGTGTCGGCCACGATGAAGTCCTCGCCCTTGGACTTGAACGCCTCGACGGGGCCGGTCGCGCCCTTGGCGAGGCGCTGCTTGAGCAGCTCGCGCACGCTCTTGCCGGTCAGGTCGGGGTTCTGCTCCTGGCCGGAGAGGGCGAACTCCTTCTCGATGATCGCCTGCGTCAGCACGAACCACGAGTGGTCGTGGCCGCTCTGGCGGAGCAGCTTGAGCGTGCCGAGGGTGTCGTATCCGGGCAGTCCGGGGATCGGCAGCCGCTTGCCGGCGCCGTCGAGCCAGATCGACGACGGTCCGGGCAGGATGCGGATGCCGTGGTTGGGCCAGATCGGGTCCCAGTTCTTGATGCCCTCGACGTAGTGCCACATGCGGTCGCGGTTGATGTGGCTCGCGCCGGCCGACTCGGCGATGCCGAGCATGCGGCCGTCGACGTGCGCGGGGACGCCGGAGATCATGTGCTGCGGGGGAGTGCCGAGCCGGTCGGGCCAGTTGGCGCGCACGAGGTCGTGGTTGCCGCCGATGCCGCCCGACGTGACGATGACGGCCTGCGCGGTCATCGTGAACTCACCGATCGACGTACGCGAGGTGGGTGCCGCGCGTTCGGCGTCGCTGGGCTCCAGGACCTGCCCCCGCACGCCAGTGACAGCTCTGCCGCCGGTGACGGCGCCGTCGCTGACGATCAGCTCGTCGACCTGGTGGCGGAACGCGAACTGCACGAGTCCCTGGTCGTGGCCCGCGCGGACGAGCTTCTCGAACGGCTCGACGATGCCGGGCCCGGTGCCCCAGGTGATGTGGAACCGGGGGACGGAGTTGCCGTGGCCGCTCGCGAGCCCACCGCCGCGCTCGGCCCAGCCGACGACGGGGAACAGGCTGTGGCCGCGCTCCTTGAGCCAGGCCCGCTTCTCACCGGCGGCGAAGTTGACGTACGCCTCGGCCCACTGCCGTGGCCAGTGGTCCTCGTCGCGGTCGAACTGGGCGCTGCCCATCCAGTCCTGCATCGCCAGGTCGACCGAGTCCTTGATGCCCATGCGACGCTGCTGGGGCGAATCGACGAGGAACAGGCCGCCGAACGACCAGAACGCCTGACCGCCGATGCCCTGCTCGCCCTCCTGGTCCACGAGGATGACCTTGCGGCCGGCTTCGACGAGCTCTGCGGTGGCGACGAGGCCTGCGAGGCCCGCTCCGACGACGATGACATCAGCATCCATGACGCAGATTGTGTCGTACGCCGGTGCTTCCCAGTGAGTCGGTCGACGCCTGGCTGGTCTTCGGCGATGAACCCGCTCTGAGCGGCAGCGGCAGCTTCGCCCTGGCGCGGCACCTTCGGCTCCCTTGGGTTGCCTGATGGTCGCCACATTCGTCTCGACGCCGACGGCGTGCACTTCGGGCAACCACGACACAAGGCTTGAACCGGCGAGATTGCTGTCGTATAGGACGCTCTGGGGTCTAGATTCAGCCCTAACAATCATCGTTGGGAGAGAAAAACAATGGCCGTTGACTTCAAGTCTCTGGGCAAGTTCGAACAAGGTGCACTCATAGCAGGCGGGCTGTCGATCATCCTGTCGTTCTTCCCGCGCTACCAGTCGGTTGACCTCGGAGTCGTGTCCGGAGGTTTCAGCGCATGGCACAGTACCGGGGTCCTTGGCATGCTGCTGGTGATCGCAGCCACCGGCATCATTGCTGCGAAGGTGTTCGCGGCGGACTCATTGCCGGACACAGTTCCATGGACGCTGGTCGCACTTGCGGCTGCGGGCCTGGGCACGATCATCTTGATCATCCGGGGGCTTACTTGGAGCTACGCAAACCCGGGTTGGTCGGGCTACTTGCTCTTCCTCACCACGATCGCACTCACGGCGTTCACGTTCCTGCTCTTCAAGGAGTCGGGCGAGAAGATGCCAGATCTCAACAAGAAGAACGACACGCCGCCGGCTCCGCCTGCTGCGTGACCCGCTGAACGACGAGAGGCCCGGCTTCGGCCGGGCCTTTCGCATGTGCGATGCAGTGAGGTCAGGGTGCTCACGCGCCGCTACAGGTCAGGAAGAGAACGGCGGGCGATCGTCGAGGCGTACGGATTGACGGCCGGCCCAGCGCCAGAGCCTCGCGGTGAGGTCGCGGTCCTCGTCGGTCACGAGATTGCCCATGACCCGCAGGGCGAAGGTCATCAGGCGGTGCGACCGCATGCCGACGGGCCCGGCGGTCGGCAGCAGGCGCGGCACCGTGATGAGGCCCGCCAGACGGCGAGCGATCGAGAACGCCTCGCCGTAGTGCGTCGTGAGGAGGTCGGGCCAGGCGTGCTGCAGGTCGGTGTGCGTGCGCATGAGCTCGGCACCGACGCGGCCGGTCTCGAGGCCGTAGTCGATGCCCTCGCCGTTGAGCGGGTTGACGCAGCCGGCGGCGTCGCCGACGAGGATCCAGTTGGGGCCGGCGACGCCCGACACGGCGCCACCCATCGGCAGCAGCGCGCTGGTGGGCATACGCAGCTCACCACTGAGGTCCCACTCCTCGCGGCGGAGGCCGGCGTAGTACTCCATCAGCGGTCGGATCTGCAGGTCGGCGGGCCGCTTGGCCGTGGCGAGTGCGCCGACGCCGAGGTTCACCTCGCCGTCGCTGAGCGGGAAGATCCAGCCGTAGCCGGGCAGCAGCTCGTCATCTTCACCGCGGAGCTCGAGGTGCGAGGAGATCCACGGGTCGTCGCTGCGGCCGGACTTCACGTACGAGCGCCCGGCCACGCCGTAGGCCGTGTCGCGGTGCCACTCGCGACCGAGGACGCGACCCAGCGGCGAACGTACGCCGTCGGCGATCACGAGCCGGTCGCACTGGATCGTGTGCGGCGTGCGGTCCTTGCCGAGGTGGAACGTCACCGAGATGACCCTGCCGGCGGCGTCGCGCTCGGCATCGACGGCACGGGCGCCCTCGAGCGGCGTGGCGCCGGACTCGACCGCGACGCGGAAGATCTTGTCGTCGAGCTCGGTGCGGGGGACCGCGGAACCCCAGTCGGGCAGCGAGCCACCGGGCCAGGGCAGCAGGAGCTCCTGGCCGAAGCCTGACGCGCGGAGTCCCCGGTTGGTGCCGTGACCGCGTACCCAGTCCTCGAGGCCGAGTCGCTGCAGCTCGGCGATCGCGCGGGGCGTGAGGCCGTCGCCGCAGGTCTTGTCGCGCGGGAACGTGGCCGCATCGGCCAGGACGGTCTGCATGCCGAAGCGTGAGGTCCAGGCGGCGGCTGCCGAGCCTGCGGGTCCGGCGCCGACGACGAGCACGTCGGTACGTGTCGGCAGCTCGGCGGTCATGACTCGATTCTCCCAGAGGGGCCCAGACTGGCAGGATGGGCCCATGACATCGCAGGAAACCGCTGCTCAGCCCGACCGCGAGATCCACTACGCGTCCCGCGGATCGTCCTACTACGACGTCATCCTCGCGGTGTTCTGCGTCGTGCTCGTGGTGTCGAACATCGCCGCAACCAAGGCGACCGAGTTCGGCTCGGGTGACCTGTCGCTGGGGCCGGTCCAGATCTGGCCGATCATCTCCGACGGGGGAGCGGTGCTGTTCCCGCTGGCCTACATCCTCGGCGACGTCATGTCCGAGGTCTACGGCTTCAAGGCCGCGCGGCGGGCGATCCTGGTGGGCTTCGGCACGGCGATCATGACGTTCGCGACGTTCCTGATCGTCATGAAGCTGCCGGGCGCGAGCTTCTATGAGAACCAGGCGGCGTTCGAGAGCGTCGTCTGGTCCGGTCTGCAGATCGTGGCGGCGTCGATGATCGCGTACCTCACGGGTCAGTTCCTCAACTCGTGGGTGCTCGTACGCATGAAGGCCCGCAGCGCCGAGCCCGGCCTGTTCCGCCGGCTCGCGGGGTCGACCGGTGTGGGTGAGGCGGCGGACACGCTGATCTTCTGCGCCATCGCCGCGTCGGCGATCGGCATCTCGACGGGTGGCCAGTTCGTCAACTACTTCGTCGTCGGGTTCGTCTTCAAGTGCGCGGTCGAGCTCATCGTCATGCCGGTCACGATGCTCGTCATCCGCCTGCTCAAGGACCGCGAGCCGTCCTACTGGGCTTGACGGTTTACCACGGGCCCTAAGGAAACATCGTCCGCCCGAGGCAAGTGGTGGCGCCCCCGTGGTCTGCCCGAGGCAAAGGTTGTCCGCCCGAGGAATGTTTGCCTCCGGCGGACAACCCTTGCTTAGGGCCCGTGGTAAACCGTCAACGGTAGAAACGCGCGAGGAAGTCGTCGCGGAAGTCCTCGAACGTGCCGGCTTCGAGGTGCGTACGCATGTCGTCGACGAGGCGCACCGTGAACCGCTCGTTGTGGATCGTCGCGAGGGTCGCCGCGACGTACTCCTTGGTCTTGAACATGTGGTGCAGGTACGCCTTGGAGTAGTGCGCGCACGTGTAGCAGTCGCACTCAGCGTCGATCGGGCCGAAGTCGCGCCGTGACGCCGCGACGTTGAGGTTGTAGCGGCCGGTCATGGCATACACGCGCGACGATCGGGCGACCCGCGACGGCGAGACGCAGTCGAACGTGTCGCAACCGTTCTCGACCGCGGTGAACAGGTCGTCGGGCTCGCTGATGCCCAGCAGGTGTCGCGGCTTGTCGTCGGGCAGCTCCTCGTTGACCCAGCCCACGATCGCGCCGAGGTTCTCCTTCTCGATCGCACCACCGACGCCATAACCATCGAAGGCGAGCTCGACGAGCCCGCGGGCGGCTGCGCGGCGCAGGTCCTCGTGCTGCGCGCCCTGCACGACACCGAACAACGCCTGCCGCGGCTTGTGCGCCCGCTCGGCCGAGAGTCGCTGGTGCTCGACGACGCAACGCTCGGCCCACGCCTGCGTGCGCTTGATCGACTCTTCCTGGTAGCCGCGGGTGTTCATCAGCGTCGTGAGCTCGTCGAACGCGAACATGATGTCGGCGCCGAGCTGGTGCTGGATCTGCATCGACACCTCGGGGGTGAAGCGGTGCTTCGAGCCGTCGAGATGACTCTTGAACGTCACGCCGTCGTCGTCGACGATCGCGAGACGGTCCTTGCCCTCGGCGATGACGTCGTCGGCCTCGGCGCCCCTGGCGTCCATCGACAGCGTCTTCTTGAAGCCGGCGCCGAGCGACAGCACCTGGAACCCGCCGGAGTCGGTGAACGTCGGCCCGGGCCAGTTCATGAACGTGCCGAGGCCACCCGCCTCGTCGATGATGTCGGCGCCCGGCTGCAGATAGAGGTGGTACGCGTTGGCGAGCAGCGCCTGCGCGCCGAGGTCGGCCATCGCCTCGGGCAGCACCGCCTTGACCGTGGCGCGCGTGCCGACGGGGATGAACGCCGGGGTGCGGATCTCACCGTGCGGGGTCGAGATCGTGCCGCTGCGCCCGAGCGCGCCTGGGAGCTCCTTGCCGACGGTGAACACGTCCGCCAGTCAATCAGGTGAGCAGATCGGTCACGCGTACCGCTCCGGCGAGCGCGCCGAGCGTCAGCAGCAGGAAGAGCGTGTTCCACACCGCTGCCGGCAGGATCGTGAGGCGGGCAAGGATGTCGGCGTCGGTCGTACGCGTGCGGACCCGCCGCCGGTGCGCCCAGAGGTCGAGCGTCATGCGAGGTGCCGCGACGAGCAGGAACCAGGCGAACGCCAGCGCGGCGAAGTCCTGGACACGCTCGGGCGCCTTCCAGATCAGCAGCCCGACGGCGACCCCGCTGAGCCCGACCACCACGAGGCCGAACCAGTTGCGGATGTACAGCAGCATCAGTGCCAGCGTGGCCAGGCCCGCGTACAGCGCCCACGGGGTGTGCCCGCCGTCGACCAGCAGCACCGAGCCGAGGCCGAGCGCTGCCGGTGCGAGGTAGCCGGCCGCCGCCGTCGCGATCATCCCGGCACCCCGGGGCTTCCCGCTGGAGACGGTCAGCCCCGAGGTGTCGCTGTGCAGCCGTATGCCGTTGAGTCGCCGCCCGGTCAGCACCGCGACGACCGCGTGCCCTGCCTCGTGCACCAGCGTCACGAGATGCCTGGTCGTCCGCCACACGGTCGGGATGAGGACCAGCGCGACGGCGGTCGCGACGGCGGCCTGCTGCGTGTCCAGGAGGCTCAGCCGGTCTGTCTGTCGACAAGCTCGACGCGCGTGGCGTCGCGCTCGGACGCGCCCATCGCCGCGGCGACGCGGTGGTGCACGGCGCCCTCGCGGTGACGGCTCTGCCGGTCGAGGGTCAAGCCGAGTGCAGTCTGCGCCCACATGCTGGCGGGCTCCAGCTCGATGAGCCGCCGGAACGCCTCCTCGGCGGGCGAGAGCTGGGCCGCCGCGAAGTGTGCTCGGCCGAGCAGCTCCCAACCTGCGGAGTTGTCGGGCTCGGCTTCGACGACCTTGCGCAGCACGCGTGCGGCGTCACGCGGGAAGCGCGAGTCGAGCAGGTCCTCGCCGTAGCGGTAGGCGTCGAACAGGTCGAGCTCGGCGATCTTCTCGTCGCTGATGTTCGGGGTCAGGTAGATGGTCATGAAGCCTCCTTCCAGGGCGTCGGCCGGGTCAACGTCGCCATGACGGGGTTCATTCCGTCGGCGCGGTCGTCGCGGTGGGGGTCGGAGTCGGGGTCGTCGCCGTGGCGCTCGGGGTCGGCGTGGTGGCCGACGGGTTCGGTGTCGTCGTGGGCGTGGTCTGGGTCGGCCTGGTCGTCGGATCGGTCGGCGTGTCACTCGGCTTGGGCTTGCCCTTGTCGCCGCCGAAGGTGTCGCCGATCGTGGTGCCCTTGGAGCCGTCGAGCGTACGATCGGCCACCAGCTCGTACGCCGTGATCGCGGTCAGTGCAAGGGCCAGCACGACCACGGTCGTCGCGATGATGGTCTTCCAATGCAGGCGCGGCGCAGCCTCGTCGGGGACGAACTCGGCGCGCTCGACGGGTGAGTCCTCGGCGGCCTGGTCGATCGTCTCGGCGATCTCACCGTCCTCGTCGACCCGGCGCTGGATGATCGTGCCGCTGGCGGTGGTGACGAGCAGGGTGCGGCCCTTGTCGAGCGTACGGGCGTAGAACGCCGACGTGAGCGTGACGACCGCGCTGCCCACCGCGGCGCCCACGAGCGTCCCGGCGACGCCCAGGGACGAGGCGATCCACGCGGCGGTGACGGCGGCCAGGACGCTTGCGGCGAGCTGGAACCAGGACACCTCAGCCAGGAATCCGCGACGTCGAGACATACCGGCCAGACTAAGGGGCGGTGCCGAATGTCTTGGCTGCGAGCGCGTCGACCTCGTCGAGCCACGCCGTACGCTGCTCGGCCGTCGAGTCGCCGACCGGCCGGAGCACGCGCCGGGTCACGCGTGGGCCACCGAGGTAGGGCGCGACGCAGCGACCCCAGATCGACTCGAGCGGATCCTTGTAGAGGTCGCGCTCCCGCTCATCCGTCGTGTCGGACGTGTTGACCACCAACAGCTCGGTGATCGGGGCGAGCGGCTCGGGGTGGCCGGTGGCCTCGGCGAGGCGGTAGGCGACGCCGGGCACGACCACGCGATTGATCCAGCCGGTGAGGATCGCCGGCGGCATGCCCCACCAGTTGGGGTGCACGGCGACGAGTCCGTCGGCCACGCGCAGCTCCTCGCGGTGCAGCGCCACGAGTGGGTCGTTCTCGCGGGCGAGCACCGACTCGATCGCACCGCCGCTGGTGTGCGACTCCTCGGCCGTGAGCACGGGGTCGAACAGCTCGGCGTACAGGTCGTGCGATCGCACCTCGTGACCGAGATTGAGCAGGCTCTCACCGATCCGTTCGGCGATGGCGTGGCAATAGCTCGTGGCTCGGGGGTGGGCCAGCAGGAGCATCACGGTCGACATGGTTGACGATTCTGGCAGGCCCCGCGGTCTCGTGGGGCCGATCGGGCGTGTCAACGGCCTTCCTCCACGAATGTGTCGGTCCCGGTTGCGACACTGACCTCATGGAACTCGTCATCGTGCTTCTCGTCGGACTCGCCCTCGGCCTCGTCGGAGGCTGGTTGTTCGGGCGCGCGGGCGTTGCCGCCGAGTCCACGGCATCCATCGATCCGCAGGTGACCGAGGCCCGGCACGCGGCCGCGATCTCGCAGGTCCGTCACGACGAGGCCGTCGTACGCGCAGAGATCGAGCAGCAGCTCGCCGCCGCCCAGGCGTCCGTCCAGGGCCTGCGTGAGCAGCTCGTCCAGGCACAGGAGCAGCACCGCCAGACGGTCGAGGCGCACCGCCAGGAGACCCGCCAGCGCGAGGCGGCCACGCAGACCGAGAGCAAGGTGCTGCAGAAGCTCGCGCCGGTCGCCGCGCAGCTCAAGGACATGCAGCAAAAGGTGCTCGACCTCGAGAAGCAGCGCAGTGAGCAGCACGGCGACCTGGCCGCCCAGATCCGCGCGACCCGACAGAGTGCCGAGCAGTCCAAGATGGCCGCCGAGACCCTGTCGGCCGCGCTGCGCAACAACTCCGTGCGTGGTGCCTACGGTGAGCTCCAGCTCAAGACCCTGGTCGAGTCCGCCGGACTGCTCAACCGCATCGACTACTCCGTGCAGGAGTCGATCTCGGCCGACTCCGGCGCTCGTCGCCCCGACATGGTGATCAAGCTGCCCGGCCGCAAGCAGGTCGCGATCGACTCCAAGGTGCCGTTCAGCGCGTTCATCGACTCGTTCCGCGAGGACATCAGCGAGACCGAGCGCAAGACTCTCCAGACGCAGCACGCCAAGCAGGTGCGCGGCCACGTCGACGCCCTGGCCGGCAAGGAGTACTGGACCGGCCTCCCGGTCAGCCCCGAGTACACGATCGCGTTCATCCCGAGCGAGGCGATCCTCAACACCGCCCTCGACGCCGATCCCACCCTGCTGGAGTACGCGTTCAGCCGAGGCATCGTGCTGGCGACGCCGGTCAACCTGTGGGCCACGCTCAAGACCGTCGCCCTGACGTGGAAGCAGGAGGACCTCGCCGAGAACGCCCAGGAGCTGGTCGACCTCGGCCGCGAGCTCTACAAGCGGCTCGGCAAGCTGTCCGACCACGTCTCCAAGCTCGGTCGGTCGATCGAGACGACGGTCCGGTCCTACAACGACTTCGCCGGCTCGCTGGAGGGTCGTGTGCTGGTGACCGCCCGCAAGCTCGACGGCATCGACGAGGCGCGGATGCTCGGCGAGGTCAAGCAGATCGAGGGCGACACGCGCCGGCTCACGGCCAGCGAGTTCACCGTGCTCGACGAGACCGGCATCGCCCGCCCGGAGATCGACTTCGAACAGGTCGGCCTGCCTGGCGTCGCCGACGACGACGAGCGCTCTGCCTGATCTCCGGGCTCAGCGGGCGCGGCTGAGCGCTGCGATGACGCCGACCCACACGTAGCCCGGCCACAGGGCAAGGCGTTCGAGTGCGCCGAGGGCGGTTGACCCGTCACCGGCCAGCAGCGCCGCGAAGCCGAGCACTCCGACTGCCGACACCACAGCGGCCACGAGGGTGGCCCGTGCCAGCCCGGGACGTGTGACCCACAGGCTCAGCGCTGTGAGGAGCAGCGCGGTGGGCTGAGCAAGGAAGACCGGCAGCGCGACAAGTCCGTGCAGGCCGCCGTGCTCGTTGACCGGCACCAACCCCACACCGACAGAGCCGAGGCCGGAGACGCACCACATCACCACGGCCGCTGTGCCGACTCGACCCGGCAGGATCCGGGCGCCGAGCAGGAGCGCGCCGAGGGCGAGGGTGACGCCGAACCAGATGAACGCGACGTTCATGGTCGCGTGCCATGGGGAGCACAGCACGTCGCCGCGGATCGTCCGGCACGAGGTGTTGCCGAGGTCGCTGACGGTGGAGTCAGTGAAGCTGTAGTCCCGCGATGCCTGCAGCCCGACGACGACCTCCGTGACGACGTAGAGAGGTTGCAGCGTCCAAGCGGCCCCGCCCAGGCCCACGCCTCGTGGGCCCAGCCTTGAGCGGCTTACGGTCGCAATGCGTGCTCCAGGTCGCCGATCAGGTCGCCGATGTCCTCGATGCCGACGGACAGGCGTACGAGGTCGTCCGGGACCTCGAGCAGTGAGCCCGCGGTCGAGGCGTGCGTCATCGCGCCGGGATGCTCGATCAGCGACTCGATGCCGCCGAGGCTCTCGGCCAGGGTGAACAGCTCGGTGCGGGCGCAGAAGTCGAGCGCAGCCTGCTGGCCGCCGGCGAGGCGCACCGAGATCATGCCGCCGAACCGCCGCATCTGCTTGGCCGCGACCTCGTGGCCCGGGTGCTCGGGCAGCCCGGGATAGAGGATCGACGAGATGGCGGAGTGCCCTTGCAGGAACTCCACGATCGCCTCGGCGTTGTCGCAGTGCTTGTCCATGCGCACGGCGAGCGTCTTGGCTCCGCGCATCGTCAGGAACGCGTCGAACGGACCCGGCACGCCGCCGGCTCCGTTCTGCAGGAACGCGAACGCGGTGTCGAGCTCGTCGTCATCGGTGACGAGCGCGCCACCGACGACGTCGGAGTGACCGCCGAGATACTTCGTCGTCGAGTGCAGCACGATGTCGGCGCCCAGTGCGAGCGGCTGCTGCAGGTAGGGCGACGCGAAGGTGTTGTCGATGACGAGCTTGGCGTTGGCGGCGTGGGCGATCTCGCTGATCGCGGCGATGTCGCCGACGTTGAGCAGGGGATTGGTCGGTGTCTCGATCCACACAGCCTTGGTCTCGGGCCTGATCGCGGCCCGGATCGCGTCGAGGTCGTTGACCGCGGCGACGGTGTAGGTGATGCCCCACTGGGTGAACACCTTGTCGATCAGCCGGAAGGTGCCGCCGTACGCGTCGTCGGGGATGACGAGGTGGTCGCCGGGCCGAAGGAGCGAGCGCAGCGCGCAGTCGGTGGCCGCCATGCCGGAGCTGAACGCCCGGCCGTAGGCGCCGCCCTCGAGCGCGGCGAGGTTGGCCTCGAGCGCCGTACGCGTGGGGTTGCCGGTGCGGGCGTACTCGTAGCCGCCGCGCATGCCCCCGACGCCGTCCTGGGCGAAGGTCGACCAGGCGTAGATCGGCACGTTGACCGCGCCGTTCTCGGCGTTGGGCTCATAGCCGGCGTGGATCGCTCGGGTCGCGAAACCCTGCCACGCGCCCTCGTCCTGCGTGCTCTTCTTCTCGCTCATACGTGCACTCCCAGCAGGTCGTGGCGGGTCAGGACCCCGAGCGGCTTGCCGTCCTCGATGACCATGACGGCGTCGCTGTCGCTGAGCGCCTTGAGAGCGTCGTCGAGGCTCTCGCCGGATCCGAGCAGCGGCAGCGGCGGCTCCATGTGCTCGGCGACGGCGTCGGTCAGCTGGGCGCGACCCTCGAACACGGCGCTGATCAGCGCGCGTTCGTTGACGCTGCCGGCGACCTCGCCGATGACGACCGGCGGCTCGGCGCCGACGACCGGCATCTGCGAGACGTTGTACTCGCGCAGGATCTCGATCGCGTCGCGGATCGTCTCGGACGGGTGGGTGTGCACCAGGGCGGGCATCCCGCCGGACTTGGTGCGCAGCAGGTCGCCGACGGCCATCTCGTGCACCTTGCCGTCGAGCGGCTCGCGCAGGAATCCGTAGGACGACATCCAGTCGTCGTTGAAGATCTTGGAGAGGTAGCCGCGGCCGCCGTCGGGCAGCAGCACCACCACGAGGGCGTCTGGACCGGCTTCCTCGGCGACCTGCAGGGCCGCGACGGTCGCCATGCCGCACGAGCCACCCACCAGGAGGCCCTCCTCGCGGGCGAGGCGGCGGGTCATCTCGAACGAGTCGGCGTCGCTGACGGCGATGATCTGGTCGGGGATCGCCGGGTCGTACGCGCTGGGCCAGAAGTCCTCGCCGACGCCTTCGACGAGGTAGGGCCGCCCGGTGCCGCCGGAGTAGACGGAGCCCTCGGGGTCGGCGCCGATGACCTTGACCTGGCCGCCGGACACCTCCTTGAGGTAGCGGCCGACACCGGTGATGGTGCCGCCGGTGCCGACGCCGGCGACGAAGTGGGTGACCTTGCCGTCGGTGTCGGCCCAGATCTCGGGGCCGGTCGTCTCGTAGTGGCTCTCGGGGCCGGCCGGGTTGGAGTACTGGTCGGGCTTCCAGGCGCCCTCGGTCTCGCGCACGAGGCGGTCCGAGACGTTGTAGTAGCTGTCGGGGTGCTCGGGCGGGACGGCGGTCGGGCACACCACGACCTCGGCGCCGTACGCCCGCATGGTGTTGCGCTTGTCCTCGCTGACCTTGTCGGGGCACACGAAGATGCAGTGGTAGCCGCGCTGCTGGGCGACCAGGGCGAGGCCGACGCCGGTGTTGCCGGAGGTCGGCTCGACGATCGTGCCGCCGGGCTTGAGGGCCCCGGAGGCTTCGGCGGCGTCGACCATCTTGACCGCGATGCGGTCCTTGGCGCTGCCGCCGGGGTTGAGGTACTCGATCTTGGCGGCCACGGTCGCGGATCCCGCGGAGATGACCGAGTTGAGACGGACCAGCGGGGTGTTGCCGATCAGCTCAACGATGTGGTTTGCAATGGGCATGCGGCCATTCTTGCACTCGTCGTGTGAGTGGGACCTTCACGTCGTCAGGGCTTGGTGAGGACGGGTGCGGCCTCGCGGACGTCGAGGTCGGCGGCCGGTCCGGATGCCTGACAGCGTCTGCCCGATCGTCTGCCACGCGCCGCCGTCGACGCGGTAGCGCACCCGGTAGGTCACGTCGACGCGCGGACGCACGTCGTCGGCCGGCTCGCGGTAGCGATGGGTGACGTCCATCGCCGGGTAGGGCGGCCGGGCCGGCTGGTGGTCGCGACGGTGCCGTCGCCGTGGACCCACGTGTAGCGGACCGGCTCGGCGACGAGATCGATGTCGAAGCCCGAGCAGGTCGATGCTGCGCTCGAAGGGCTGCGGCCGCGTGTAGAAGATCGTCTCGATGTTGACGAGAGTCTCGTCGCCCGGCTGGATCCTGACCTTCAGGCTCGGCAACCCGATCTCCCGCACCGCCCGCAGGATGTCGCCCTCAGTG
The DNA here is from genome assembly GCA_963759975.1 of uncultured Actinomycetota bacterium. Lineage (GTDB taxonomy): Bacteria > Actinomycetota > Actinomycetes > Propionibacteriales > Nocardioidaceae > Aeromicrobium. Next base: position 155,778 of record CAVXBS010000049.1, on the reverse strand, counting down.
AGTTCAGGCTCGTCGGTCGTCCTGCTCGGGCAGGCTCGATCGTGCACCGGCTCGCCGACATTCGCAGCAGGGCCACGCATCGTCGCACGATGTAGGTCGACGGAACGCGGCTTGCGGCCTCGGCTGCGGCTTCGGCCTCTGGTGACGTGGCTGCGCCTTGACGAGTCTGGCTTGGCCTCGATGATGTAGCTTCGGTGCCGAGGGTCGGGTTCGACGTCGACGTCGGCCTACTGCGCGGCGCAGGCGATGCAGAACCGACGACACGAAGGCGAAGCGACGCTGAGCGCTGTCATCTCATGCTCGTCCTCACTTGACGATGTCGTCGAACCGAGTACGGGCCTTCGGATCACGGCGAAGTGACGAATCTGACGTGTTTCGCCGACTTTCTCGGGGACTCTGTCGCTCGCACGTCGACTCGACGGCTCGACACGTTGCGGTCGACGCGAATCTGTCGCGATCAGCTCGACGTCGAGCTCGCCAAGCTTCCAATCGCCGCCCTTGAAGTAGCCGCCGGCTTGCGTAGGTGTCGCGGTAGAGCTCGATGTAGTTCTGGCAGCCGTCGCAGTCGGGCGAGGACAGCGCGCGACAGCTCGCTCGACGTCGCCGGTGGCTGGCGGCGTAGTTGAAGACGTCGATGTAGTGCTTGACGAAGGCGGCGGCGCCTTCGGGGGAGTCCTCGGTGGCCTGGGCCGGCATGGCCGGCGGGGTCGCGGTCGGCGACGGCCGAGGTGGTCGGTGCGCTCCGGCTCCTTGGGCGCGGATCCGACGAGCACGCGCCAAGGGTCAACAGCGACCGCCAGAACAATTCCCCCGAATCGCATGTCCGAGAAACTACCGAAACACGCGCCGTTCTGTCAGCCCCCGGAGACGAGGCTGTGGACAACCGTCAGGGCCGGGGCGGACGGCCCGCTGCGAGTCGTTCGGGTCACCCGTGAGCATCAAGATGCCGTCGATCAACGACCAGATTCCGCCGATGCCGCAGGTGAAGATCGAGACGAGCAGCTGGGCGACGCCGGTGCCGGTGTCGCCGATGTAGAACCGCCCGATGCCGAACGGCAGCAGGATGTTGAGCAGCCCGGCGATCAGCTTCTGCTTGTCCGAGTACGGCACGCCCGTCACCGGGTGCACGCCCCACGGGCGCCGGCGTGCGCGCCGTACGCGTAGCCGGGCGGAGGCGGATAACCACCGGGCGGCGGCTGGTAGCCCGGCGGGGGACCATAGCCCGGAGGCGGCGGCGGAGCCTGACCACCCGGAGGCGGAGGCGCAGCTACCCCGGCGGCGGCTGGTTGGCCCGGCCGTAGTCGGGCTCGCCACCCTCGAGCGGAACAGTCGGCTCGGTGGGGTCGGACTCGGGCGGTTCCGGCGGGGTCGACGTCATGCCCACACCCTATGGGCCCGCCCGGCCGACCTCACACCACCGCGCCCGTCGACCTGCCGTCATCGACGTTCGCGTACGGGTCGATGACCCGCGAACCGGGCTCCGTCGGGTCGTACGGCCACCGCTCCTCGAGCACGACCGCCAATGCCGACGCCGTGAAGATCGTCGACAGGATGCCGACGGACAGCCCGAGCAACAGCGCGATCGCGAAGTCGGTCAGCGAGTCGCCGCCCAGCACCGCCAGCGCCGCGAGGATGAACATCGCGCCCAGCCCGGTGTTGATCGTGCGGGGGATCGTCTGCAGGATCGCCTCGTTGACCACCTCGCGCAGTGGCCGCTTGCGGTTCTCGCGCGGTGTGCTCGCGGATGCGGTCGAACACGACGATCGTGTCGTTGACCGCCAGGCCGATGATCGACAGCACGGCCGCGAGGAACACGCCGTCGATCGGCTTGCCCCACCACGCGAACACGCCGACCACCGTCAGCACGACCGACGACATCGACAGCACCGCCGCGGCAGCGTACGTCCAACGGAACCGCCACGCGAGATAGATCATCTGCGCGGCGATCGCGATGCGCGAACGCGATCAGCGCCTTGTCGCGCAGCTCCTTGCCGAGGCTCGGCCCGATGAGCTCGTCGCGCTCCTTCTCGACGTCGCCGGCGACTTCGGCGAGCGCCTTCTCGATCTCGAACGGCCTCGTCGTTGGTGATGTCGTCGACGCGGACGCGTGATGTTCTCCTTGCCGCCCTCGCCGGACGACGACTGCACGACGGCCTTGGGGAAGCCGGCTTCGCCGACGGCGTCGCGGGCATCCTCGACGTCGACCGACTGCGACGAGGAGTACTCCAGCAGTCGCCCGCCGGTGAACTCGACGCCGAGGTTGAGACCGCGCAGCGCGATGCCGCCGATCGAGAGCACCGCGACGACCAGCGTGACGGCGATCCACGTGCCGCTGCGCTTCATGAGGTCGGGGCCGCTCTCGGTCAGCCATGCGCGGATGCGGCCGGTGCCGGCGATGCCGCTGATGCCCGGATGCTTGCGGACGTACGCCCGACGCATCGCCCACTCGCTCAGCACGCGCGCGACGACGAGCGCGGAGATCATCGACGCCACGACGCCGATCGACAGCGTCACGCCGAACCCCTTGACGGGCCCGGAAGCGAAGAAGAACAACAACGCCGCGGCCAGCAGGGTCGTCACGTTGGAGTCGATGATCGCCGACCACGCCTTGTTGAAGCCGGTGTTGAGCGCGGGCGACAGGCCGCCGGCTCTGCGCTCGGCGTACTCCTCACGCGCTCGTTCGAACACCAGCACGTTGGCGTCGATCGCGAGCCCGATGGCGAGGACGAAGCCGGCGAGACCGGGCAACGTGAGGGTCGCACCGAGCCAGACGAGCAGGCCGTACGAGATGAGGGCGTACGCACCGAGGGCGATCGTGGCGAGCAGGCCGACGAGCCGGTAGACGAACATGATGAACAGCCCGGTGAGGATGATGCCGATGATCGCCGGCCTCGATCGAGGCGTCGATCGCGACCTTGCCGAGCGTGGGGCCGACGGTCCTCTGCTCGACGATCTCGACCTCGACGGGCAGGGCGCCACCCTTGATCAGGACGGCGAGGTCCTTGGCCGACTCCTGCGTGAAGCTGCCCTGGATCTGCGTGCTGTTGCCGCCGCCGGAGCTGCAGAGCTGCGGGGACGACACCGGGGGAGGAGATGACCTTGTCGTCGAGCACGATCGCGACCCGGTTGCCGGCCGCGGGGTTGGCGCACGCGTCGCCCACGAGCTGCCTCCACCCGCCGCTGCCGGAGCCGTTGAACTGGACGCCGACGACCCACTCGCCGAGTCCCTGCTGCTCGGTCTCGGCTGTGGCGTTCTTGACCCCGGTCCCGTCGAGGAGGGCCTTGCCGATGACGACAGGGGCGCCGCTCTCGTCGTTGAGGACCTGCTCGCCCTTCGCCGCCTTCTCGTTGGCGGCGGGAACGCGCAGCACCTCGTGGAACGACAGCTGCGCGGTCTGGCCGATGACCTTCGCGGCCTCGCGCGGGTCCTGCACGCCGGGCAGCTCGACGATGATGCGGGTGTCGCCGGAGCGCGCCAGGGTCGGCTCGGCGACGCCGAGCGCGTCGACGCGGCCGCGCAGCACTCCGAGGGCGCGATCGGTCGACTCGGCGTTGGCCTTGGCGCGGTCGGAGTCCTTGGCCTGCAGGACGATCTGGGTGCCGCCCTTGAGGTCGAGGCCGAGGTTGGCGGTGCTGGTCAGGGCGAAGATCAGGGAGATGGCGACGACGGCGAATGCGGCGACGGCGCGCCACAGCGGGGCACGAGACATGGGTCAGCTTTCGAGGGACACGCGGAAGCGTGGGAAGGACGGGTGGATGGCGCGGGCTCAAAGAGCCGGCGGCGCCCGTCCGGTCGGGGTGACGAGGTCACTCCCGGTTCGTACGACGAGGGTCGCGGGGGTCGCGACGGCGGCGGCCGGACGTGGGTCCGGGGTCGCGGTCGGCGGGGTCGAGACCAGGTCGAGGTGCTGCGGGGCCTGCTGATGGTGCGCCGCCAGGAGGGCCGGGGGCGTCCGCGCCGCCTTGGCGGCGGATCCGGCGTGGCTGGGGTTGCCCACGGTGGTGCGCTGGGCGTTCGCCCGGGCGGGTCCACCGAACGTCACGAGCAGGACGGCGACCAGCGCTGCCGTCAGGGCAGCGGCGATCCTGCGCGCTGCGGGCCCCCGGAACATGTGGCGAGTGTACGTGAGATGAGACGGTTGCCGGTCGCACCGATCGCCTGCCTAGGCTGGACGCATGACGATCTCCCGCCGCACCCTCGGAACCAGCACCATCACCGTCTCGACCGTCGGCGTCGGGTGCAACGCCTTCGGCACCCGCATCGACGCGGACCAGACGAAGGCCGTCGTCGACGCGGCGTTCGAGCACGGCATCGACTTCTTCGACACCGCCGACGTCTACGGCACGGGCCAGAGCGAGCAGCTGCTCGGCGACGCGCTCAAGGGTCGCCGCGACGAGGTGGTCATCGCGACGAAGTTCGGCATGGACATGCAGGGCGTCAACGGCGACGACGGCGGCCGGCGTGGCACCGCGACCTACGTGCGTACGGCCATCGAGGCGAGCCTCAAGCGGCTCGGCACCGACCACGTCGACCTCTACCAGCTGCACACGCCCGATCCCTCGACGCCGATCGAGGAGACGCTCGGCGCGATGACCGAGCTCGTCAAGGAGGGCAAGGTCCGCGCGATCGGCAGCTCCAACCTGCAGGCGTGGCAGCTCGTCGACGCCGACTGGACCTCCAGGACCAGTGGCCTCGAGTCGTTCGTGACGGCGCAGAACGAGTACTCGCTCTACAACCGCACCGCCGAGACCGAGCTCGTCCCGGCGTGCCTGGCGCTGGGCGTCGGGCTGCTGCCGTACTTCCCGCTCGCGTACGGCCTGCTGACCGGCAAGTACACGCCGGGGTGAGGACGCCCCGGAGGGCACCCGCCTCGCGGTGCAGCGCGGCCGCCTCGAGAGCGCCGACTGGGACCGCATCGAGGCCCTGGAGTCGTTCGCCGCAGCGCGCGACATCTCGATCCTCGACCTCGCGATCGGCGGGCTGGCCGCTCAGCCGGCCGTCGCGAGCGTCATCGCCGGCGCCACCAAGCCGGAGCAGGTCGCCGCCAACGCGGCCGCCGGCGAGTGGACGCCGACGGCGGACGACCTCGACGAGCTCGCGGCGATCGGCCGACCGGCGCAGTCGTACACGACGTTCGCGCCGCGGCGCTGAGCCTGCGGGGGAGGGTCGCGCCGGGCTGGGAAGCGCCTCACGGCGCGTGGCCGCTCGAAGCGGCTAATTTTGGGACCCGGGGCTACCACAGCCCGACGCGTGCACCAGCCTAACCGAGCAGCGGCGCAACTCAAGGCACCCGACACACGAGTGTGACGCAGATCAACCGAGGGTCAGTGCAGGCGGTCTGAGCGCTCCAGCTCGGCGGCCCGGCGCAGGTGCACCGCGGTGTCGACGAGCTTGGCGGCGCTCTGCGGATCGCCGCTGTCGAGCTGGGCCCGGCCGACCCCCACGATGTGCGCGAACGCCGCTGCACGGTCGAGAGTGACGTCGAAGTCGGCACCCACGATGCCGCGCACGACGGTGTCGACGAGGGCGATGACTTCTTCGGGCCCCGGCGGGTCGACGACGCCGGCGAGCACCTCGTGCACCGGTGCGTACGCCTTGCCGGCGGCGAACTCGCGGGCCGCCTGCTCGGGCTGCCGGTAGACCCACGTGCGCAGCAGGTAGAGCCGCCACAGCGCGCCGGCGAGGCTGTCGGCCGCGGCGTGCGACCAGAGGTCGGCGATGACGCCGAGGCCCTCCTCGTCGGCGAGGTGCAGGACCCGGTCGACCAGACCCTGGTCGATCGCCCGAGCGCGGGCCACGGACCAGCAGGTTGGCGATGCGGTGACCGGCGGCGGCCATCTCGGCCGGATCGGCGCCGTCGGCCTGGGCCTCGAACAGGGCAGAGCCCGGCAACGACGGTCGCTTGAACTCGTTCACGTCCCAGCCCCCTCCGCGATCCCTCCGGTCATGCGACAACCGTAACCGCGGGCACCCAAGATCAGGCGCTCTGGACGACCTTGTTTTCGGCCGGTGTCGCGACTGCCTTGGGCTTGCGCAGGTAGAGCGGCAGGATCGACGCCGAGGTAGGCAGCCCAGCACACGCCCTGCAGCCACGACGGGTCGGGCTGGAAGTTGACGGTGCCCTTGAGCAGCGTGCCGTACCAGCTGTCCTTGGGGATCGTCGACTCGATGTTGAAGATCTGGTTGCCGAGGTCGGCGATGCCGCCGACGTTGCCGGTCAGGCGCGGCAGGAAGCCCGCCTCCTGCAGGTCGTAGACGCCGTACGCGAGGACGCCGGCGGCCACGATGATCAGCAGGAACCCGGTGATCGTGAAGAACTTGCCGAGGTTGACCTTGATCGCGCCGCGGTAGATGCCGATGCCCAGCAGGATCGCGATGATGATGCCGAGGGTCGCGCCGATGAACGGCTGCGGTGAGTAGGCGTTGGCGATCGTGCTCCACATGATCGCGGCCGTCTCGAGCCCTTCGCGGCCGACCGTGAGGAACGCGACGAGCGCGATGGCGCCGTTGCCGAGGGCGACCGCAGATGCCATGCTCGCCCTCGAGCTCCTTCTTGAGGCCGCGTGCGGTGCGGCGCATCCAGAAGATCATCCAGGTCACGAGTGCGGCGGCCAGGATCGACAGGGTGCCGCCGACGCCTTCCTGCGCCCTGAACGACAGCTGCTCGAACGCGATCGTGACGAACGTGAACACCGCGATCACGAGCCCCAGCGCGGCCGCGACGCCCACCCAGACGTAGCGGATCTCGTGCCGACGCTTGGTCTTGACGAGATAGGCGATGAGGATGCTGACGATCAGGCTGGCTTCGAGGCCCTCGCGAAGACCGATCAGGAGGTTGGCGAACACATCCTCGATCGTAACTTAGGTGGTGCTTACCTAAACCATCGAGAACCTAAGAACTACGTCACACCGGGTCTGCGGCGAGCGCCGCCGTGAGGGGATCGACGATCAGGCCGATCTGCCACGCCCGCGCGCCATCGGCGAGCAGTGCCGCGGTGACCGAGTCGACCGTGATCGGGCTCGGCGGCTCCCAGGCCAGGTTGCGGACGAGCTGGGGACTGATGAGGTTCTCGGTCGGCAGGTCGTGCTTCTCGGCGAGCTCGACGACGACCTCGCGGGCACGGGTGAGGCGGCCGGCGGCCTCGGGATTCTTGTCGGCCCAGGCGCGCGGCGGCGGTGGACCGTCCGTGCGTTGACCGGTCGTCGGCAGCTCGGCCTCGTCGAGGGTCAGGCCCCGCTCGACCGCGTCGTACCACTCGCTGAGGAACCGGCGCGGCCCGCGATTCTTCATGATGCGCATCGACTTGAGCGCGTTGTCGTCCTGCGGCGGGTTGACCGCGATCTCGAGGATCGAGGTGTCGGGCAGGATGCGCCCCGGCGTCGTGTCGCGCGCCTCGGCGATCGCGTCGCGGGTCTCCCAGATCTCGCGGACCAGACCGAGGGCACGGCGTCCTCGGGCCTTGTGGATGCCCGACGTACGGCGCCACGGTTCCTTGCGCTCGGGCGGTCCCTGGAACGTCAGCAGCGCCTCGAACTCCTCGGCCGCCCATTCGCGCTTGCCGGCCTTCTGGAGGTCGGCGTCGATCAGGTCGCGCAGCTCGACCAGCACCTCGACGTCGAGGGCCGCGTAGACGAGCCACGGCTCGGGCAGCGGACGGGTCGACCAGTCGGCCGCGGAGAACTCCTTGGCCAGGCTCAGTCCGAGGTAGTGCTCGACCAGCGCGGCGAGCCCGACACGGGGCAGGTTGAGCAGCCGGCCGGCGAGCTCGGTGTCGAACAGCGACTCGGGATAGAGGCCGACCTCGGCGAGGCACATCAGGTCCTGCGTCGCGGCGTGCAGGATCCACTCGTTGCCGTCGAACGCCGTGTCGAGCGGCACGAGGCTGTCGAACGCGGTGGGGTCGATGAGGTGCGTGCCGGAACCCTCACGGCGTACCTGGACGAGGTAGGCGCGCTGGGAGTAGCGATAGCCCGAGGCTCGCTCGGCGTCGAGGGCGATCGGCCCGGTGCCGGCGGCGATGCGCTCGCACGTGTCGCGCAGCAGCTCAGGGGTGTCGACGACCGGCGGCAGCGGGTCGCGGAGCTCGAGGCGAGGCGCTTGGGGTGTGACCGGCTCCGCCGTCTCTTGGGCGATGGCGTCGGTCGGGGTCTCGTCGGGAGTCGTGTGGTCGGACTGGGTCAACGGACACCACGCCTGCGGGGTAGGGGGATGACGCCGGGCGCCAAGGGGGGCAGGCCGGCGATCGCGCACAGCAAGTTGGACCAGGCGGCCGCGTGGGAGTCCATGCCCGGGGTCGGCGGATCGGTCAGCGGTGTCCACGACGCGCGCACCTCGATCTGCGCGTCCGAGCCGTCGGCCTCCATCTCGCCGAAGCCCTCAGAACGTACGACCGTGACGCTGCCGCTGCCGGCGGTGTAGCCGCTGCCGTACGCCTCGAGGGCCTCGGTCAGCCAGCTCCAGCCGACGCTGGGCAGCACGGGATCTGCGGCCATGTCGGCCTCGATGTCGGCGCGGGCGAACGTCACGCAACGGAACGTACCGCCCCAGGCGTCGTTGCCGGCAGGGTCGTGCAGCAGGATGAATCGCCCGGTGGCGAGCTCGTCCTCACCGACGAGCACGTCACCGCTGATCGCGAAGGCGTGCGGCGCGATGCGTTGGGGCGCAGGCATCTCGTCGACCACGACCTCGGGTCGAAGGACGGCTTGCCGTATCTGCTCCACCGCAGCGGTGAACTGCGCGGGGGTGCGGTCGATGTCGCTTCGGGCTCCCACCCTGTGATCGTAGGCGTGCCGGGGTCAGGTCGGGTTCCGACACTCCGCACGAGCCGGGTCACTGCCCTTCTGAGGCATTTGCGCACCTGAGAGAATGCAGTGTGACCGCGACCCTGACTGACAGTGCCTTCCTGCAGGCAGCCCGTGGCGACCGCCCTGCCCACACGCCGGTGTGGTTCATGCGCCAGGCCGGTCGCGCGCTGCCCGAGTACCTCGCCATCCGCGAGGGCGTCCCGATGCTCGAGTCGTGCTTCCGCACCGACATGGTCGTCGAGATCACGATGCAGCCCGTACGCCGCTACGGCGTCGACGCTGCGGTCTTCTACTCCGACATCGTGGTGCCGCTCAAGGCGATCGGCGTCGACCTCGACATCGTGCCGGGCACGGGGCCGGTCGTCGCCGAGCCCATCCGCTCGCTCGCACAGCTCGACCAGCTCCGTGACCTCGAGCCCGACGACGTCACGCCGATCACCGACGCCGTGACGGCACTGGTCGGCGAGCTCGGAGCGACGCCGCTCATCGGCTTCGCCGGCGCACCGTTCACGCTCGCGTCCTATCTCGTCGAGGGCGGACCGTCGCGCGACCACCGGCTGACCAAGCAGCTGATGTACTCCGAGCCCGAGCTGTGGCACGCGCTGCTGGGCCGCATCGCGGCGATCGCGGGGCAGTTCCTGCGCCTGCAGGTCCAGGCCGGCGCCTCCGCGATCCAGCTGTTCGACTCGTGGGCCGGCGCGCTGTCGCTCGCCGACTACGAGACGTACGTCAAGCCGCACTCGGCGGCGGTGCTCGCGTCGGTGGCCGACCTCGGAGTGCCGCGCATCCACTTCGGTGTCGGCACGGGCGAGCTGCTGCACGCGATGGGCGATGCCGGCGCTGACGTCGTCGGCGTCGACTGGCGGGTGCCGCTCGACGAGGCCGTGCGCCGCATCGGCCCCGGCAAGGCGGTGCAGGGCAATCTCGACCCGGCCGCGGTCTTCGCGCCGACCGAGTTCCTGCACGCCCGCGCGGCGGAGGTCATCGAGGCCGGCCGCGCCGCGGAGGGCCACATCTTCAACCTCGGGCACGGCGTGACGCCGGCGATGGACCCCGACGCGCTCACGCGACTCGTCGAGTTCGTCCACGGCTACGAGCCGGTCTCTCGCTGACATGCGCGTAGCGGTCGTCGGTGGCGGCATGTCCGGCCTCGCCGCTGCGTACGAGCTGGCCACCGGCGGTGCTGACGTCATCGTCCTCGAGGGCTCGGACCGGCTGGGCGGCAAGCTCAAGCTCGGCTCGGTCGGTGACCTGACGCTCGACCTGGGTGCCGAGTCGATGCTGGCTCGCCGGCCCGAGGCGCTCGACCTGGTCCACGCCGTCGGCCTCGACGATCACGTCGTCAACCCCGGCACGATCACTGCGTCGATCTGGACGCACGGCTCGCTGCGTCCGATGCCGCCGACGGTCATGGGCATACCGGCCGACCTGGCGGCGCTGTCGGCGTCCGGCATCGCGACGGTCGACCCGCACGTCATACCAGTGCCCGACGAGGACGTCTCGGTCGCCGACGTTCGTGACCGAGCGCCTGGGCCGGGACGTGCTGGATCGACTCGTCGAGCCGCTGCTCGGCGGGGTCTACGCCGGACATACCGACTCGCTCTCGCTGCGCGCGACGACGCCGCAGATCGCCGCGCTGGGGCCCGACCTCCTTGCGGGTGCGACGACCGCCCGGGCCGCCGCGAACGCGACCGGCCCGGTCTTCGCAGGCCTGGTCGGGGGAGTCGGCCAGCTGCCCGCGGCCGTCGCCGCAACCCGAGGCATCGACGTACGCCTCGAGTCGACGGTGCGCGCCATCACGCGTACGTCCGACGGCTGGCGTCTGTCGGTCGGGCCGACAACCGACGTCGAGCACCTCGACGTCGACGCGGTCGTCGTGGCAGCACCGGCACCGGCCGCCGCCCGGCTGATCGCCGAGGACGCACCCGACGCGGCGTTCGCGCTGGCCGCGATCGAGTACGCCAGCATGGCGATCGTCACCTATGTGTTCGACGAGCCCCCCGCGTTCGACGGCTCCGGATTCCTCGTTCCGCCGGTCGACCGCACGTTCATCAAGGCCGCCACGGTCTCGTCCAACAAGTGGCAGTGGGTCGCCGACACCGGTCGCACCGTCATCCGCGCCTCGGTCGGCAGGGCCGGCGAGGCCACGCTGCTGCAGCACGACGACGGCGACATCGCCGAGCGCGCGCTGGCTGACCTGCGCACGGCCTTCGGTGGCTTGCCCGAGCCGCTCGACCAGGTCGTGCAGCGGTGGGGCGGCGGGCTGCCGCAGTACGACGTCGGACACCTCGACCGCGTCGGCATCGTCGAGCGCTCGATCGCGACGGTGCCGGGCCTCGAGGTCTGCGGCGCCGCCTACAACGGTGTCGGCATCCCCGCGGTCATCGCCTCGGGTCGGGCGGCTGCGCGGCGGATCCTCGACGCTGGGACAATGAAGGCATGAGCGAGCGCGCGGAGACTGAGCACCCTAGAAGCAAGGGCAAGCTGGCCAAGGAGATCAACGACTCGATCCGCTACACGATGTGGTCGGTCTTCCGCCTCGAGCGCGTGCTCGGCGACGCACCTCGCGGCGCGATCGCAGCGGAGGTCGACGAGCTGATCGCCAAGCTCGCCGCCGACGACGTCGTCGTGCGCGGCACCGTACGACGTGAGCGGGCTGCGGGCCGACGCCGACCTGATGGTCTGGTGGCACGCGCCGACGAGCGATGCGCTCCAGGCCGCCTACAACGCCTTCCGTCGCACCGAGCTCGGCTCGCACCTGGCGCCGGTCTGGTCGCAGCTGGCGCTGCACCGGCCGGCCGAGTTCAACCGATCGCACATCCCGGCGTTCATGGCCGAGGAGGAGACGCACCCGTACGTCTGCGTCTATCCGTTCGTCCGGTCGTACGAGTGGTACCTCCTGCCGGACGAGGAGCGCCGCGACATGCTGCGCGAGCACGGCATGCAGGCCCGCGACTATCCAGACGTACGCGCCAACACCGTGGCGTCGTTCGCGCTCGGCGATTATGAGTGGATCCTCGCGTTCGAGGCCGATGAGCTGCACCGCATCGTCGACCTGATGCGCGAGCTCCGCGCGAGTCGCGCCCGCCGCCACGTGCGCGAAGAGGTCCCGTTCTACACCGGCCGCGCCCACACGGTCACCGAGCTCACCGAGCTCTGGCCGTAGGCCTCGCCGGCCGAACCCCGTGGACGCGGCACGGGCAGGTGGCTACTTCGGGTCAGCTTGTAGCTGAAGGGCGACGCCGTTGATGCAGAAGCGCTGATCGGTGGGGGTCGGGAAGCCTTCGCCCTCGAACACGTGCCCCAGGTGCGAGCCGCAGCGCGAGCACCGGACCTCGGTGCGTACGCCGCCGAAGAGGGAGCGGTCCTCGATGTACTGGACGCGGTCCTCGGCGAGCGGTGCGTAGAACGCGGGCCAGCCGCAGTGCGCGTCGAACTTGGTCTCGCTGCGGAACAGCTCGGCCCCGCAGGCGCGACATGCGTAGACCCCGACGGTCGGATCGGTCTCGTACGACGAGCTGAACGGCCGCTCGGTGCCCTGCTTGCGCAGGACCTGGTACTCCTCGGGGCTGAGCTCGGCCTTCCACTCTTCCTCGGTCTTCTCCACGTCGTACGTCATGCCTCCAGCGTACGCGCGGAGATGAGGCTGCGCCGTGACGAACCCGTGACGTGGGTCAGCGCTGCGCGTCGAAGGGGACGTGCTCGAGCAGGTGGACGCTGGGGACCTCGAGCTTGCGCTGCGCCCGGGCGGTCCAGTCGATCCGGAGGAACTCCTGCACGACGTGCGGCTCGGTGAGGATGATGGCCTCGGACGAGCCGGTGTCCTTGACGAGCTGGACGAGGGCGTCGATCGGGTCGTTCTCGGTGAGCGTTGCGGTGACCTGCTGGCCGCGGGCACGGATCAGCTCGGCACTCGCGTCGAGCTCGGACTGACCCGCCTTGGCGATCTCCTCCTGCACGTCCTCGATGGCGTCGGGCTCGCCGATCGGCACGATCTGTCCCGACCCGAGCGCGCTCATGGAGGAGGTCAGGATCGCGTTGGAGTTCTCGACCGGCAGCAGCAGGTGGTAGCGGACGGTGTCCTCGAGCCCTTCGTGGAGCGCGATGATCTGGTCGGCGTCGAGGGCGTTGAGCTGGCGTTCGATGAGGAGGGCAACGTCATACATGTGGATCATCCTACGGGCGGGTGCATCGCCCGCACGTCAGCCTCCGCCGACCAGTCCGTGCTCGTGGGCGAACACCACGATCTGCACGCGGTCGCGCAGGTTGAGCTTGCGGAGGATCGCGCCGACGTGGGTCTTGACGGTCGACTCGCTGGTGAAGGATTCCTGGGCGACCTCGGCGTTGCTGAGGCCTCGTGCCACGGCGCTGAGGACGTCGCGCTCCTTCTGCGTGAGGTGCTCGAAGCCCGAAGGGACAGGCCTCCGGGTGCGGAAGGTGCCCTCGAGCAGGGAGGTCAGGTCGTCGGGTGCAAGGACGGCGTTGCCGGCGTGCACCGTACGAATGGCGTCGCGCAGCATGACCGGCGTCGCGTCCTTGAGCAGGAAGCCGCTCGCACCGTGACGGATCGCCGTCGCCGCGCGGTCGTCGAGGTTGAACGTCGTGAGCACGATGACGCGCACGGGGGAGCTTCGTCGGCCGATCCGGTCGGGCGAGAAGATCAGTCGCGTCGCCTCGACCCCGTCGAGCTCCGGCATGCGGATGTCCATCAGCACGACGTCGGGCTCCAGCTCGTCGACCAGTCGCACCCCGTCACGCCCATCGGCCGCCTCACCGACGACCTCCATCCCGGGCTGTGCGTCGACGATCACCGACACGCCGGCTCGGAACAGCTCTTGGTCGTCGACCAGCACGACCCGGATGTCGTCGCTCATGCGTTGGCCTTCGCTGCGCGGAAGGGCACCCACGCCGTCGTGGTGAACGTCGTGCCGTGCTCGTCGTCGTGCCGGCGACGTACGTCAAGGTGCCCGCCCACTGACTCGACCCGTTGGCGCATGCCGTCGATGCCGATGCCTGGCGTTGTGGCCGGGACGGCAGCCTCGACCGGCCAGTCCGGCTCCTCGGACACATCGACCAGGTTGCGAACCTCGATCCGCAGGTCGCCCTGCCAGTGCCGCTCGACCCACACGGGCTCGGCTCGCCGACCGTGCTTGAGCGCGTTGGTCAGCATCTCCTGTAGCACCCGGTACGAGACGACCTCGAGCTCGGGCGGCAGCGGTCGCGGTTCGCCGATGACCGACGAACGCAGGTCGTTGCCGGCGATCCGCAAGCTGTCGACCAGGCTGTCGAGACTCGCCGTGGCGTTGCCGACTGCGTCCTCACCCGCGAGCACGGTGCGTACGTCCTGGAGTGACCGTCGCGCCGAGACCGCGACGTTCTCCAGTGTCTGCCGGATGCGATCGATGTCGTCGTCCGAGAGGAACTGGGCCGACTCGGCCTGGGCCAGGATCACGGCCAAGGAGTGCCCGACGACGTCGTGCACGTCATGCGCGAGCCGGGCCTGCTCAGCCCGGAGGCCGGCGATCTCCTGCGCCTGCGCCCGTCCGGCCTCGGCCTCCTCGCGGAGCGTCTCCGCGACATCGCGATCGGCGCGCGACACCTCGGTCTGCGCCCGGCTGCGCACCAGCAGGCCGAGCAGCCACGGGACGGCGAGCACACCGAGTCCGAAGACCGCCATCGTGGCCGACCCGACCGACCCGTCGGCGTAGATCGACCTGACCGGGTTGTAGAGCCGGGCCAGGAACCCCGAGCCCAGCTGGTGGACGACGATCACCGCGGCCAGTGTGCCGAAAGGGATGGACAGGCCGCTGAGCCAGACCACGAGCGTGCTGCCATAGCGGGCCGTGCCGAAAGCAACGATGCTGACGGCAAGCTCGACGATCATCAGGTGCGTGCCCGAGAGCACCTGCACCAGGCAGGTCAGCCAGACGACGACCAGCGCGGCGCTCGGGATCCGGCGAGACAGCCCGGCGGCGACGCCGAAGCCGAGGACCAGGATCAAGGAGTCGCGCGTGAACTCGTCGAGGAACTGGAATCCCGAGCTCTGCTCGGCGAGGCCGACGAAGACCACAGCACCGCCGAGCGTGGCGTCCGGCCACCACTCGCGGCGGGCTTCCGGGGTCGCGAAAGCAGACGTTGACGCCGTCATCGTGTTCCCTGGTTGTGCCGTGCGATGGGAGTGCCTCCGAGCAGGTGATCCAGTAGGTGCTCATTCCATGAAATCACGGTGAGACACCCGGCGGACGCAGCGCTGAGCACGAGGTCATCGGCGTCGGGACGTGCCGAGTGCCGCCTGGACGAGCTCGGCGAGCAGATCGACGTACGGCAGGCCGATCGCGGCGAACATGCGCGGGACCTGGGACTCCGCCGTCATGCCCGGCATCGTGTTGACCTCGTTGAGAACGAGGCCCTCAGCGGTCACGAAGAAGTCGAACCTGGCGACTCCGGCGCACCCGAGAGCATCGAACAGCGCCAGCGCAGCCTCGGCGAGGCCCTTGTGCTCGACCTCTTCGAGATCTGCCGGCAGCCGGAAGTCGGCGCTGCCGTCGTACTTCGTCGCCAGGTCGAAGACGGAGTCGGGCGCCACGACGATCTCCAGCGCCGGACCGACGAGTCGGCTGCCGTCGGCACGCTCGAGCACGGCGATGTCGACCTCGCGGCCCACGACCAGCTCTTCGACGAGCACCCGATCGTCCAGCGCGAGCGCCTCGTCGATGGCCGGCTCGAGCTCGGCCGCTTCTCGCACCAGCGTCACGCCGTGGCTCGAGCCGGCGCCGACCGGTTTGACCACGACAGGGGAGTGGAAGCCGACCTTGCGGGCGTCGCGTGCCGTCAGCAGGACACCGCTTGCCGTCCCGATACCCAGCTCGCCGGCGATGATCTTGGTGGCCCATTTGTCCATCGCGATGGCACCGCCACGCACACCGCTCCCGACGTACGGGACGCCGGCGAGCTCGCAGAGCGCGGCCAGGGTCCCGTCCTCGCCACGTGGCCCGTGCACGATCGGCAGCACCACGTCGCAGCCGGCGATGCGTACGAGGGCTGCCGCGAGGCTCTCGGCGGCAGAGGTGCCCAGCGGACCGGCGACATCGGACCAGATGCCGTCCTGACCGATCGTGAGAGACATGACGTCGTGCAGCGCCGGGTCCAGCGCAGCGGCAACGGAGGCCGCCGACGCCAACGACACGGCATGCTCACAGTTCGCTCCGCCCCCGATCACGGCGACAACCGGGCGGCTCATCGCAGGCTCCTGAGGTGGGACGCTGCGGGGATCACGGAACGGGTCAGGCGCGAACCGAGTCCCGTCACGATCTCGTGCGGCAGGGTGCCGGACCAGGTGGCCCAGTCGGCCATCGTGGGTTCTCCTCGCTCGCCGGGTCCCAGGATCGTCACGACCTCCCCGGCCCCGACGCCGATGCCGGTCACGTCGACGACCATCTGGTCCATCGAGATCAGACCGACGACGGGGCGGCGACGGCCGCGGACCAACACCTCGGCCTGTCCGGACGCGGCTCGCGGCATGCCGTCCGCGTATCCCACCGGCAGCAGTGCCAGGCTGGCCGGGCCGTCGGTCACGTACGTGTGCCGGTACCCCACGGGCGTGCCAGTGGGCACGCGGCGGACGTTCACCACGGGAGCCGTGAGCGTCATGGCGCCCTGGAGGGCGGTCGTGCCGCTGGGATCGATGCCCACGAGTCCGGCGCCGACGCGGCAGAGCTGGTGGTGGCTCCGGGGGTCGGTGAGAGTCGCCGCGGTTGCCGCGAGGTGCCGAGTGGTCGGCCGCAGCCCGCTGGCGCGAGCGATGCGGCCGAACCGTCCGAACGCCCGCCGGCCCGCCACGTTCGCGGGGTCGACCGGGTCGTCGGCAGAGCTGAGGTGACCCATGAGGCCCACGACGCGTACGTGTCCGTGGTGCTGTGCCTCTCGCGCGAGCACGCAGAGCCGCAACCAGTCGGCCGGCGCCGCGCCGTCCCGGGCCATGCCGGTGTCGGCGTGCAGGTGGATCGCGGCGACCCGTCCCGTACGAGCGGCGGCTCCGGCGATCGACGCGAGGTGGTCGGCTGTCGGCACGGCGAGGTCGATGTCACGGCTGATCGCCGCGGCAAAATCAGCCTCGGGCGTGTTGAGCCAGCTCAGCACGGGGGCGACCAGGCCGGCATCACGGAGGGCCGTCGCCTCCTGGATCGAGGTGACGCCGAGGGAGGTGGCGCCGTTCGCCAGCGCGGTGCGCGCCACGGCCTCCGCTCCGTGGCCGAACCCGTCGGCCTTGACGACCGCCATGAGCTCGCCGGTCGCCCGTGCGGCGAGCAGGCGCGTGTTCGTGGCGACCGCTTCGAGGTCGATCTCGAGCACGGGCCCGCTCTGGTGCCGCAGCAGCGTCTGGGTGGCGACGTCGGCACTCATGCTGCGACCGTCTCGGTCAGGGCTCCGTAGATGGCGTGCGGGGCATGGGTCAGGTGTGCCCAGTAGCGGTCGCCATAGCTCCAGTGCCACCACTCGGTGGGGTAGTTGACGAGCCCGGCCGACTCGAGCGTGGCGACGAGCAGGGCTCGGTGCGCCTGTGCGCGTGCGTCGAGTCCCGGCGCGGCCGTGAAGCACGCGCCGTCGCTCTCCTCAGGCGTGGCGTCCAGGGCTGATCCCATCCACAGCTCGGTGCCGTCGACGTCCGTGAGGGTCACGTCGACCGCGGCCCCGGCGACATGAGGCGCGTTCTCCAACGGCGCGACATAGCGGCTGACCAGCCGCTCCAGCTCGGCCTGTCCGAGCTCTGGTCGATCCTGATGGAGCCGGCGGGAGTAGTCACCGATGATCGCCAGCTGGGCAGCCGCGGTGCGACATCCCTCCACGACCCGCAGGCGGATCCCGCCCGGCAGCAGGTCGTTCGCCGCCTGCAGGCGGAGCACCAGACCTCGACGTGCCAATCGGCCCGCGCCCACTGCGGTCGGCGCGAGGTCTCCCAGGCTGACCAGGGGATCGCCGTGGTCCCTGACCGGGATCGAGGCGACGCGCGGGTCGCCGATGAGAATCGTCATGCCATCGACGCTACGAACGGTGGGCGCCGGCGGCCTCCATCTCAAGTACCGAACTGTCACCCGCTGGTATCAGATACGTCGCCGGGAGGACGACGTGTGAAGTCCCGGGCATACTTCGGGGATGACCAACCTCCTCAGCCCTGCGCTCACCGTGACCAGCCCGGTCGATCTCTCGGCGTACGACTCGCGCGCCACGACCGGGTTCGACGGCAAGAAGGCCGACGCCGAGAAGCAGTTGGCGGCGATGGGCGAGGAGCTCAGCGATCTGCAGGAGAAGCTCTTCGCCGGTGGTCGATCCGGTGCGAGCTCCGCGCGTGTGCTGCTCGTGCTGCAGGGCATGGACACGTCGGGCAAGGGCGGCATCATCCGCCACGTCGCCGGCCTCGTCGACCCGCAGGGATTAGCGATCACGTCGTTCAAGAAGCCGACGGCTGAGGAGCTCGAGCACGACTTCCTCTGGCGGGTCGAGAGCACGTTGCCCGAGGCCGGTCTCATCGGTGTCTTCGACCGGTCCCACTACGAGGACGTCCTGATCGGCCGGGTGCGTCAGCTGGCCACGCCGGAGGAGATCGAGCGGCGTTATGGCGCGATCAACGACTTCGAGAAGGCGTTCACCGACTCCGGCGGCATCCTGATCAAGTGCTTCCTGCACATCACGACGGACGATCAGAAGGAACGCCTCGCCGCGCGGCTCGACGATCCGACGAAGCACTGGAAGTACAACTCCGGTGATCTCGACGAGCGGATGCTCTGGGCCGACTACCAGCACGCGTACGCCTTGGTGCTCGAGCGCTGCTCGACTGATCATGCGCCCTGGCACGTGGTGCCGAGCGGCCGCAAGTGGTACCGCAACTGGGCTGTCGCGACGCTGCTGATCGAACAGCTGAGGGCGATGGACCTCGGGTGGCCCGAGGCGGACTTCGACGTCGAAGCCGAGAAGGCCCGCCTAGCCACGATGTGACGCTGCGAGCCTGCTGGCGGGGAACGGCTCGAACACCCGGCGAAGGCCGCAGGCCCGCAACCCGCGATGCAGGGCCAGGCAGGCGGCGATCAGCAGGGCGGTGAGGAGGATGGGCTCGATGGCTGCCAGCAGGGGCGTGCGTGGCTCGAGCACCGTCAGCGGCCCGCGCAACAGGCGGTCGACGACTGCCAGCAACGGCAGGTGGATCACGTAGATCGGCAGCGTACGCACGCCCAGTCGGCTGAGCAGGCCTGCGGGGCGCGGCAGGCGCCGACTCAGCAGGACGGCAGCCGCGACCCCGAACCAGGCCGCGAGGATCGACACCGCCGGCCATACCCCGAACCATTGCTGCGCGCCGAGCACCGCCATCGCTGCGAGCCCCAACGCGTATGCCGCACCAGCCGTGACCAGGCGGCGCCGATCCACCTTCGCCACGTACGCCGTGACGGTCGGCCCCAGTCGCAGGCCCGCGAGGAAGAAGAGCGCATTCTGGTAGACCTGCCCGCGGTTGCTCGGCACCGGCAACAGGTGGGCCGCCGCGATCGCCGAGAGCAGGAATGCCGCCGTGAGCAGCCAGACGGTCGGCACCTTGGCTGTGCCGCGCGCGACGAGGAAGTAGAGCGCCAGGGCGTACAGGTACCAGAGGTTGGTCGGGGTGATCGTGAGCTGCTCGACCAGCTGCAGCGGGCTGCGGGCCCGTGCGGTGTCGAAGCCGGGGGTGAACCACATGACGGCGGTGTGGATCAGCAGCCAGATGGCATACAGGCACGCGAACTTGCCGACCCGGGTGCGGACCAGAATCGGCCACGGGCGGCTGACGGCACCGACCGCGAACAGTCCCGAGATGGTGAAGAACAGTGGCATGCGCAGCGGCAGCAGCTGTTCGCCGAGTGAGCCCCACGCCGCCGAGAACCGCAGAGAGGTGTCCCAGTCGACGCGTTGATAGTGCTTCGTCACGACATGCCAGAGCACCACCAGGACGATGCAGACGCCCTTGGCCACGTCGGGCCAGGTCTCGCGATGTCGGTTGGGCTTCAGGGCGTGACGGTCCGGCATGTCACGAACGTATGACTGGCGTGCCCGCCGGCGGATCAGCCGGAGGCGCCGATCCCATGACTGCAGGGACCGGCTGCCTCCGCCTCAGGTACTACTCAGGCGAACAGTGCCTCGAACGGAACCAGGTCGACCGCTCCGACGGCGTAGCGGGCCAGGATGACCCGGGCCACCTCGACGTCGACGCCGAGCGGCTCGGCCACGGCGACCGCGCCGGCCTCGTACGCCAGCTCGGCCACCCGGTCGGGCAGGACGCCCGGCGCGAGGAAGAGCTGGCCGACGGCGATGTGACGCCGACCGTCGGCGCGGTGCGTGCGTACGGCCTCGCCCGCGGCCGGCGGGACGCTCGAGGCGAACGCGGCGATCGTCGGCAGCTTGTGGTGCGCACCCCACGCGCGGGCAGCCCGCGAGATCGCTGCGTTGGCGATCGGGTCGGACGAGCCGGCACCGGCCAGCACGAGCGCGTCGAGCTCACGCACCCGGTTCTTGGACAGCGCCTCGCGCAGTCGCTTGTCGAGCACGTGGAAGAACGCGTTCTCGATGCCGAGGACCTTGGTCGCCTCGATCTTGATGCCGTCGTGGCGCTTGAGCGCGGCCTTGATGACCTGCGGCACGTCGACGTTGGCGTGGAACGCCTCGGTCAGCAGCAGCGGCACGACCACGATCTCCTGGAAGCCCTCGGCGACCAGCTGGTCGACGACTCGGTCGAAGTCGGGCTCGGCGAGGTCGAGGAACGCGGGCTCCACCCGGAGGTCGGGACGCATGCATGCGACCAACTCCGTAAGGGCTGTGATGGTCTTGGCAGAACGCGGGTCGCGGCTGCCGTGCGCAAGAGCAATGAGTGCTGGTGCGGTCATGATGCATCCTCCTTCCGAGGTGGTGCTGGGGTTGATGTTGCGGGGGATTCGTGGGTGGTCAGGTTGCTGGGGGAGAGCTGGCCGATGAAGCCGAGGCGGAACGCCCTCAGGCACGATCGGCACTCCCACTCGCCGTGCGTCTCGCCGTGGGGACGCAGGTCCTCGTCGGCGCAGTACGGGCAGTGGAACGGCACGGCGCGGGCGGTCATCGCAGCACCTCCTCGTCGGCGCGGGCGACCCAGCGGGCGAAGGACTCGGCGTCCTCACGCTGCTCGAGGTAGGTCCGCGAGAGCTTCTCGATGTAGTCGGGCAGGTGGTCGCCGATGACCTTGTGGGCGCGCAGCTTGCGACCGAAGCCGGCCTCGAGCCCCAGCGCGCCACCGAGGTGCACCTGGAATCCCTCGACCTGGTTGCCGTCCTCGTCCATCACGAGCATGCCCTTGAGGCCGATGTCGGCGGTCTGGATGCGGGCGCACGAGTTGGGGCAGCCGTTGACGTTGACCGTGATCGGCGTGTCGAGCTCGGGGACGCGCTGCTCGAGCTCGCCGATCAGGTCCTTGGCGCGGTCCTTGGTGTTGACGATCGCGAGCTTGCAGAACTCGATGCCGGTGCACGCCATCGTGTTGCGGCGCCACTGCGAGGGACGGGCGTCAAGGCCGATCTCGGCGAGGGCGGCGACGAGCGACTCGACCTTGTCCTCGTCGACGTCGAGCACCAGGAGCTTCTGCATCGGTGTCGTGCGGACGCGGTCGCTGCCGTGGGCCTCGACGATGTCGGCGACCTGGTGCAGGAGGGTGCCGGAGATCCGACCGACGGTCGCGGCGGCGCCGACGAAGAACTTGCCGTCCTTCTGGCGGAACACGCCCACGTGGTCGGCGGGAGTCTCCGGAGCCTCGGGCTCGTCGAGATCGACCAGCGTACGTCCGAGGTACTCCGTCTCGAGCACCTCGCGGAACTTCTCGACGCCCCAGTCGGCGATCAGGAACTTGAGCCGGGCACGGGTGCGCAGCCGGCGGTAGCCGTAGTCGCGGAAGATGCTCGTGACGCCCTTCCAGACCTCGGGCACCTCGTCGAGCGGGACCCACACGCCGAGGCGCTGCGCGAGCATCGGGTTGGTCGACAGGCCGCCGCCGACCCAGAGGTCGAAGCCCGGGCCGTGCTCGGGGTGCACCGCACCGGCGAACGCGATGTCGTTGATCTGCGGAACGACGTCGTGGCCGGGGTGACCGCTGATCGCGGTCTTGAACTTGCGGGGGAGGTTCGAGAACTCCTTGTCGCCGATGAACTCGTTCTCGATCCGCTCGATCGCCGAGCGTGCCGTCGATGATCTCGTCCTCGGAGACGCCGGCGACCGGGCTGCCGAGGATGACGCGGGGGCAGTCGCCGCACGCTTCCTGCGTCGACAGGCCGACCGCCTCGAGGCGGTTCCAGATCGTCGGGACGTCGCGGATGTCGATCCAGTGGTACTGGACGTTCTGCCGGTCCGTGAGGTCTGCGGAGTCGCGGGCGTACTCGACCGACAGGTCCGCGACGGTGCGCAGCTGCTCGAGGTTGAGCTGGCCACCGTCGATGCGTACGCGGAGCATGAAGTACTTGTCGTCGAGCTCTTCGGGCTCGAGGGTCGCGGTCTTGCCGCCGTCGATGCCGGGCTTGCGCTGCGTGTAGAGGCCCCACCAGCGGAACCGGCCGCGCATGTCGCCGGGATCGATCGACTCGAAGCCGCGGTGCGCGTAGATGTTCTCGATGCGGGCGCGGACGTTGAGCGGGTTGTCGTCCTTCTTGGACTGCTCGTTGGCGTTCAGCGGCTCGCGGTAGCCCAACGCCCACTGGCCCTCGCCGCGCTTGGGGCGCGGGCGACGGGCTGGTGTGTCGGTGCCGGGTGCTGAGGCCATGAACTTCCCTTGGAGGCAGGGCACACGGCGATCAGGACGATTGCGTCACGATGGTGGTCGCCGCACGCCTGGATTGATCGAAATCAGTGCAGAGGTCGCGCGTGTATCAGCGACACATCATGTTGCGGGCGCGACCGAGGTCGACGTGAAGTCGTCCCACGAGCCAGAGGGTCTGCGCACTAAGCATGGAAACAGTCTGCGCGCGGGCCGATGCTTACGACAAGCAGCGGTCCCAGAATGTGGGACGCGCGTCCAGACTGTGAGATGACAGTGCGGCGCTCACGCGGGAAAGCGGCACCCTTTGTGGGCTGGGTCACTCGTGCGGAACGAGCACCGTGACGGCGTATGCCCCGACGATCGACGCCGCGAGGGCGCTGCCGGCGGCGACCAGCGCGACGTCCCACGGCACCAGGCCGGCGGTCGCGAGACCGATCACGGCAGCCGGGTGGAAGACCGTGAGCAGCCCCAGGGGCAGGACCGCTCCGCCCACGACGGCCGGTACGCCCGCGAGTGCCTCGGGGCCGCCGCCGTCGATGCTCAGCGTCGTCCACGCGCCGATCACGCCGACGATCGCCGCGCCGACGGCCGTGACCACGAGCCCGGGCTGGGTGAAGACCAACGTGTCGCCGAGCCGGTCGTCGAGGCCGAGGGCGGCGAGCCCGCCGAGCACACCGCCGACCGTGTGGGCCGCCAGAGCAGGCAGGATCGTCGCCCAAGGACGGCGGCCGACGACGGCGAGCGTGAGGACGGCCGCCGGGTTGGCGAGGCCGAGCGCCGAGCGCTGCTCGCTCGAGTGCAGCTGGGCGTACCAGGTGAACAGGATCGCGACGGCAGCCACCGCGGCGACGGCGAGCGTCGCGTCGGCGGCCCTCAGCGCCAGCGCCGAGACAAGGGTGATCAGGGCGGACAGCAAGGCCGCCATCGACAGAAGTCGCATTCAGTTCTCCAGGTGAGGGGTGGCACGGGCGACGATGCCCGCGAGATCGAGCCCGCGAGGCAGTGTGCCGAACGTACCTCCCCAGTCGCCGGCCGAGGCGTGAGGCGCAGAACGCGTCGGCGACCGCAGGGTCGCCGTGCTTGAGCGAGCACGGTGCCCTGCAGGGCGACCGCCATGCGGCCGGCGATGCGCCGGGCGCGCACCTCGACGTCGCTCAGGTCGGCGAGCTCGGTGAGGACCTCGTCGACGACGGCGTCGAGTCGCGCGTCCTCGCCGCGCACCGAGCCGACCTCGGTGATCCAGGCGTCGAGGCTCTCCGGCTCGCGACCCAGCGCGCGCAGCACGTCGAGCGCGTTGACGTTGCCGCTGCCCTCCCAGATCGAGTTGAGTGGCGACTCGCGGAACAGCAGCGGCATGCCGGACTCCTCGACGTACCCGTTGCCGCCCAGGCACTCCAGTGCCTCGGCGACCATGAACGGGGTGCGCTTGCAGACCCAGAACTTCTCGAGCGCCAGGCCGATGCGGCGCAGGGCCTGCTCGTGCGGGTCGTCCAGGTGGTCGACCGCGCTGGCCAGTCGCAGCGCGACCAGGGTGGCGGCCTCGCTCTCGACCGCGAGGTCGGCGAGCACGTTGGTCATGGCGGGCTGGTCGGCGAGCGTCGCGCCGAACGCCGCACGCTGCGAGGTGTGCCAGGCGGCCTCGGCGAGGGCCTTGCGCATGATGCCGGCCGACCCGAGGATGCAGTCCATCCGCGTCGCGGAGACCATCTCGATGATCGTGCGGATGCCGCGGCCCTCGTCGCCGAGGCGTACGGCGTGGGCGTCGTTGAACTCCAGCTCGCTCGAGGCGTTGGACCGGTTGCCGAGCTTGTCCTTGAGCCGCACGATCGACAGCGCGTTGCGGCTGCCGTCGGGGCGCACGCGGGGCACCACGAAGCACGTCATGCCTTCGGGCGCCTGGGCCAGGACGAGGAAGACGTCGTTCATCGGCGCCGACGTGAACCACTTGTGGCCGGTGATGAGGTACTCGCCATGGGTCTCGGTCGGCGCGGCAACCGTGGTGTTGGTGCGCAGGTCCGAGCCGCCCTGCTTCTCGGTCATGCCCATTCCGGCCAGCAGGCCGGCCTTCTGCTCGGGCGGCCGCAGCCCGAAGTCGTACGTCCGGGACGCGAGGCCGGTCGTCCACTGCTTGGCCAGGGCGTCGTCGGCGCGCAGGGCGGGCACGACGGCGTACGTCATGGTGATCGGGCACATGTGGCCCTGCTCGGTCTGACCCCAGGCGAAGAAGCCGGCGGCCCGCTTGAGGTGGGCGACCGGGCTCTGCGAGACCCACGGCTCGGCGGTCAGACCGAAGCCGACGCCCTGTGTCATGAGCCAGTGCCACGACGGGTGGAACTCGATCTCGTCGATGCGGTTGCCGTAACGGTCGGCCGTACGCAGGACCGGCTCGTTCTCGTTGGCCAGGTGCCAGTGCTCACGCGCCTCGGCAGAGCCGGCCAAGGAGCCCAGCGGGGTCAACGCGTCGACGATCTCGGCACGGTGGTCCCCGCCGAACGCGGCCACGCCGTCCATCAGGGCGTGATCAGCGGTGGCGATGTTGTATCCGACCAGCGGGGTCGCCTGATTCGAAGGTGCACGCTGCAGGGGATCCATGTCGCTACGGTAGAGCCATGGTGGGCGAACCGGTAGACCGACCGGGGCTCCCCGAAGCAGGCAAGAAGCTGGTCGCCCGCACGGTCAGCAGCTGCTTTCGCTACCGCGTGACGGGCCTTGCCGGCGAGGCTGCGTTCTTCGCGATCCTCTCGCTCCCGCCGCTGGTGTTCGGCCTCGCCGGCACGATCGGATTCATCGCAGAGCGCTTCGAGGTCGCCAAGGTCGAGGTGCTCAAGGACCGGGTCATCGACCTGGCCTCGCAGGCGCTCACGCCGGACACTGTCGACAAGGTCATCACCCCGACGCTCGACGACGTGCTCGGTGGCGGACGCATCGACGTGATCTCGATCGGCTTCGTCCTCGCCCTCTGGTCGGGATCACGAGCGCTCAACGTCTTCATCGACACGATCTCGATCATCTACGGCCTCGGGGGCCACCGCGGCATCGTCAAGACCCGCGCGTTGTCGTTCGTGCTCTACATCAGTCGCGTTGCTGGTCGGGATCGTCCTGGTGCCGCTCGTGCTTGCTGGTCCGCAGGTGGCTGCCGACAGCTTGTCGGATCGTTGGTCGTTCCTGCGCTACGTCTACTGGCCGGCCGTGCTGCTCTTGTCGGTCGGCTTCCTGACGACGCTCTATCACCTGGCCGTGCCGGTGCGGAAACGCTGGCGGCACGGTCTGCCCGGTGCGGTGTTCACGTTGCTGCTGTGGATCTTCGGCAGCTACTTCATACGTTGGGCGCTCGGTTTCTCGACCGGTGGCACCTCGATCTACGGCCCATTGGCGGCGCCGATCGCCGTGCTCCTGTGGTTGTACGTCTTGTCGATCGCGGTCCTGATCGGCGCAGCGATCAACGCCGCGGTCGAGGAAGGCCTCGAGGAGATGGGCTGGTGGGGACACCGCCGCCCGGTCGTGCCACCCGAACCCGCCTAGGGTCGCCATCGGTGGTTGCGTTTCCAGGTGTCGGATCCGGGTGCCTTGTATTCGGGGTGGCCGTCGACGGGACTCATGCGGATGGCCCATCCACTCTCGTGCACGGTTCGGTGGTGGAAGGGGCAGATCAGGACGCCGTCTTCGAGTCGGGTTTCGGCCGCCGTCGGCCCATCTGGTGCGCCAGTGGTGCGCTTCGCACCATCCCGGTGGTCTGTCACATCCGGGGAAGGTGCAACCGCCGTCGCGGGCCGCGAGTGCTTGGCGTTGGGTCTTGGTGAACAGCCGTTGTTCGTGGCCGTGGTCCAGCGGCAGGCTCTTGCCGTTGAAGACCTGGGGGATGATGCCGGCGTTGCAGGCCATCTGGCGGGCCTGCGAGGCGGAGATCCGGGTGCCGGTGGACAGGGTGGCGGCCTTGATGCCGTGCAAAAGAGTGTCGTAGTCGAAGCGGACGATGAGGGTGGCGCCGAGTCCGCCTTTGCCGGGCAGCTTGTCGCCGGGCAGGTGGTCGCACAGCTCGGCGAACCCCATGCCCAACCGGTGCCGGTGGTTCAGGTCTTTGTCGTAGTAGGACTCCGCGCCCGGGGTGTGATCGTGCAGGTGGTCGCGACGTGGTGCGCTGATGGCCTGGATCGCGGCGAGCAGCTTGTCTGCCTGTGCCTCGGGGATGCGGAACCCGCCACGGCAGGTCCCGTCGCCGTCGTTGACCATCCAGAACTCAGACCGCCGCCACGCGTCCTTCTCCTGACGTTCCAACGACTCGTTCTCGATCGCATCGACCTCAGGGGCTGGTTTGAACTGATCCGTGACCCGCTTGGACCGTGACCGCAGGTCCTTGAGATTCAGGCGGCCGGCGTCGCCGATCAACGTGTCCTCACACGCCTGCTTCTGCTCCGGCGTGGTGTCATCGGGCAGATCCCCCACGGCTTGAGCAATGATCGCCGCCTGTGCGGGTCCGATCTGGCCGCGCGCCAGCGCGTCCCCGGTGGCGGGGGCACGGTCGAGCTCCTTGGCCTGGTTGACCAGGCCATCTGCGGCACGCCGGTCGCCACCGAACGCGCCGGCCAGCATCGCTCCGGTCGACGAGGCACCCGACGCCTTCGCCAATCCGGTCCCGTCCAGTGCCCGGGTGACTGCCATGAGCTGCGCCTTGACCCGGGCCTCGACCCGCATCAACCGCTCGGCGGAGGTCCGCAGCGTGGCAGGCTCCAGACCCGACCACCCCGCGACGGGCATGCCATCAAGCGCGCTCTCGATCTGCTCAACCGCACACACCAACGGGTGCGGGAGCGACACGACCGGAGCGACAGACACGACAGACCTCAACACGAACGGGCGGTCGCACGCTTGGCCACGGTCAGAGTGCGGCACACCCAAGCTCGATGCACCACGGGCCGGTCTCAGTCGAATCCAGTCATGTCGAGAGATTGCTGCGAAGACTTCACCCTCGATGACTTCAGACTATCCGAAAAGACGGACATTGTCGAACACTTGTTCGAATGGCGAGATGGCGAGAGAACGTAGCCGGCTCAGAGCTTCTCGAGGGGGTTGATCGCCGCCCAGGCCACGACGGTCGGCACGATGATCCACACGAGCACCAGCAAGATCGTGGCGATCGTGGCGAACAGCTTGGCCCGGTCTCGCGGCGGATTGCCGGCATCGCCGATGACCTCCCACAACGCCTTGAAGGACGCGTCGAGGGCGATCCGCGTACGACTGCGGGCGATGCCCGCCGCGCGGAGGATGCACCAGAACATGCCGAGGCCGATGACGAAGAACGCCGCAGCGAACGTGTACTGCGCCCACGCGTCGCCGGTGAGGCTGTTCTTGACGATCGACAGCAGCCCCGAGATCGCCGCGCCACCGACGAGGAATGCGGGCAGGGGGAGTGATGACTTGTTGAGGTCGTTCGTGATCGCGTCGACCTGGATGCGGGCGGTTGCGAGCAGCTGATAGTCATCCGAGCCGACCGGGCTGTTGGCTTCCCGCAAGGCGTACAGCTGGCGCAGATCCCGGACGAGACGCTTCTGGTGGCTGCGGACGATGGCCGTGATGAGCAGCTGGACGACCTTGTTGGCGACCGGCTTGATCAGTCGCGGCACCTTGAGGGCCGACGGCTGCCGGGCACCGTTGCGGTCGAACACCTCAAGGGCGCGCATCGCCCGGCGATGAGCCTCGTCGAACCGGGCCGGATACTTCAACGGCAGCCGGCTGCTCAGCTCCTTGAGCATCTGGTCCTCGATGACGCCGGAGCTGCCGAAGTGCTCGAGTACGGCGTTGGCCTCGGCTTCATCGTGCTCGCGGAAGAGCCGTAGCGAGTCGAGCCGCGAGCTCAGCTCGTCGAGCAGCAGGCTTTCCTGCTCGTGAACCGGCTCGTCGATGGCCATAGTGCGAACGGTAGACCCACAGCAGGTCCGCTGTCCCCGATATGGCCTCTCGTTTCAGTCCCGACGCGGGGGTGACCCGGTGCTCGATGCGTACGACGAGGCGGGTGGGCACCAGCGTCACGCCGGGCTGGCTGGCGCCGTTGTCCACCTGGTCGAGCGCCCCGTCGACGCAGAGCCGGCCCACCTCGGCGAAGTCCTGGTGGATCGTGGTCAGCGGCGGCAGGTATGCCGCGGAGTCCGGCAGGTCGTCGAACCCGACCACCGACACGTCCTCGGGGACCCGCCGACCACCTTCGTGCAGGGCGTTCATCAGCCCGAGGGCCATCTGGTCGTTCGCGACGAACACCGCAGTCACGGACTCCTCCGCCAGGAGCTGCTTCCCGGCGGCATACCCGCTCTCGGCAGACCAGTCGCCTCGCAGCACCCGAGGTATGTCCTTGCCGGCCGCGGTGAGGGCCTCGCGCCACGCGGCCAGGCGGCGCTCGCTCGCGAACGACTCCTCAGGTCCCGCGACGTGCCACACGGTCTCGTGGCCGAGCGAGAGCAGGTGCTCGACCGCCAGCCGGCCGCCCGTGGACTGGTCGGTGTCCACCACGGGATAGCGGTCGCCGGCATTGGAGTCGACGACGACGACGGGTGCGCCGGGCGGCAGCCCCACCGTCGCGGCGTCGAGCAGGTGGATCTCCATGATGACGATCACCGCGTCGACCGCCAGCTCCTCGAGCCGGCCGAACGCGCCGATGACCGCTGCCTCGGTGGGCATCGCCACGGGGATCAACGTGATGCCATAGCCACGGGCCGTGGCCTCGGCGGCGATTCCCTCCAACGTCTTGCTGTTTCCCGACGTTGGCGAGCGAGAAGAGGATGACGCCGATCGTGCGGAAGCTGCCCCACTTGAGGGCCCGCGCCGCACTGTTGGGCCGGTAGCCAAGCTCCCGCATCGCGGCCTGCACGACCTCGCGGGTGGCCGGTATGACGCCGGGGTGTCCGTTGGACACGCGAGACACCGTTTGCGACGAGACACCCGCCCGCTTGGCCACGTCCGCCATCGACACACGCCGTTGCCGAGGTGTGCCGATCGAGACGGGTTCTGATTCGCTCACAGGTCTTGACGTTCCTTTCCAGGGGTGTAACGTAACGCGCGTCACAACGATGTTTACGTAAACATATGCGGTTTCCCGCTTGTTGTGAAGCGAATCGGCCACAAGGGCCACGAAAGGACCGCACTGATGGTTGCCACGGGATCGGTTGTCGCCCCGGCTCAAAAGGCCGCGTCGTCATCCAGTCACTACCGCCGGTCATGGGCCGGCTGGGGTTTCCTGGCTCCGTTCGCGGTGATCTTCGCGCTGGTCTTCCTGGCGCCGATCGCGTACTCGATCTACCTGAGCCTCTACCAGGACAAGCTCATCGGCGGCAACAGCTTCGTCGGCTTCGACAACTACCAACAGGCGCTGACTGATCCGGTGTTCTGGGACTCGGTCCGCCGGGTCGGCCTGTTCCTGGTCGTCCAGGTCCCGATCATGCTCTTCCTCGCCCTGTTGGCGGCGCTGGCGATCGACGGCGGCCGCCTCTACGGCGCGGCACTGTTCCGCATCTCGATCTTCCTGCCGTACGCCGTGCCGGCCGTCGTCGCGACGCTGATGTGGGGCTTCATGTACGGCAAGCAGTTCGGCCTGGTCGGCAGCATCAACGACACGTTCGGGATCTCCCTGCCCGACCCGCTCGGCCCCGGCCTGGTGCTCGCGTCGATCGGCAACATCGTCACCTGGGAGTTCGTCGGCTACAACATGCTGATCTTCTACGCCGCGCTCCGGGTCATACCGGTGTCGCTCTACGAGGCGGCCGCGATCGACGGCGCGAGCGAGTTCCGCATCATCCGCGCCATCAAGCTGCCCGGCCATCCGCGGAGCGCTGGTGATCGCCACGATCTTCTCGATCATCGGCAGCTTCCAGCTCTTCAACGAGCCCAACATCCTGCACTACGTCGCCAAGAACGCCATCAACACCCAGTACACGCCCAACATGTACGCGTACTCGCTGTCGTTCTCGGGCCAGCAGTACAACTACTCGGCCACGATCGCGATCATCATGGGCGCTGCTGACGATGGTCATCGCCTACACGGTCCAGCTCCGCGGCATGCGAAAGGCCCTCTGACATGGCCGTCACGACTCTCCGTCCCCAGCAGCGCCGGCACACGTCGCACTCGTTCGCGCAAGCCGCGCCGGAGCGTGCTCCTCACGGTGCTGACCGGGATCATCCTGATCTACAGCCTGATCCCGCTGGCCTGGCTGCTGATCAACTCGACCAAGACGCAGGAGGACCTGCTGTCGCTCGTTCGGGCTCTGGTTCGGCGACGGGTTCGCGCTCTTCACCAACATCAAGGACACGTTCACCTACGACGACGGCATCTTCGTCCGCTGGTTCGCCAACACCCTCCTGTACGTCGTGGTGGGCGCCGGGGGAGCGACGGTGCTGGCCGTGCTGGGCGGCTACGGGCTGGCCAAGTTCGACTTCCCGGGCAAGAAGGGCATCTTCGCCGTCGTCCTCGGCGCCGTCGCCGTCCCGGGCACCGCGCTGGCCGTCCCGACCTTCCTGATGTTCAGCAAGATGGGCCTCACCGACACGCCGTGGGCCGTGATCATCCCGTCGCTGATCTCCCCGTTCGGGCTCTACCTGATGTGGACCTTCGCCACCGACGCGATCCCCGACGAGCTGCTGGAGGCGGCCCGGATGGACGGCGCCGGCGAGTTCCGCACGTTCTTGCAGGTGTCGCTGCCGCTGCTCGCGCCCGGCATCGTCACGGTGCTGCTGTTCTCGATGGTCGCGACCTGGAACAACTACTTCCTGCCGCTGATCATGCTGAAGGACCCCGACTGGTACCCGCTGACGGTCGGCCTCAACTCGTGGAACCAGCAGGCGCTGACCGCGGGCGGCGACGCCATCTTCAACCTCGTCATCACCGGATCGCTCCTCACGATCGTGCCGCTCATCGCGGCCTTCCTGCTGCTGCAGCGCTACTGGCAGTCCGGGCTGTCGGCCGGAAGCGTCAAGGAATGACGCCGGCGACCACCCCGAAGTTTCGAACCAACGAGAGGAAACACATGATCACCACTCCACGACGTCGGCTGCTCCGCGCAGTCGCCGTCACAGCCGTGGCGGCGCTCGCCCTGTCGGCCTGCGGCGGCGGCTCCGACGACGACAAGTCCAGCAGCGCCGGCGGGGCGAAGCGACGTCGCAGCCGCGCTCAAGAAGGGCGGGACCATCACGGTCTGGGCCTGGGAGCCGACGCTGAAGGCCGTCGCCAAGGACTTCGAGGCCGAGCACCCCAACGTCAAGGTCAAGCTGGTCAACGCCGGCACCGGCAACGACCAGTACACGGCGCTGCAGAACGCGATCAAGGCCGGCAAGGGCGTCCCGGACGTCGCGCAGATCGAGTACTACGCGCTCCCGCAGTTCTCCCTCGCCAAGTCGCGTCGCCGACATCAGCTCGTTCGGAGCGTCGAGCCTCGACGCGACGTTCACCCCCGGCCCTTGGGCGTCGGTCAAGCAGAACGACGGCATCTACGGCCTGCCGATGGACTCCGGGCCCGATGGCGCTGTTCTACAACAAGGAGGTCTTCGACAAGTACAAGGTCGCGGTCCCCAAGACGTGGGACGAGTACGTCAC
Organism: uncultured Actinomycetota bacterium; assembly: GCA_963759975.1. Taxonomy (GTDB): domain Bacteria; phylum Actinomycetota; class Actinomycetes; order Propionibacteriales; family Nocardioidaceae; genus Aeromicrobium. The sequence continues at coordinate 123,606 of CAVXBS010000049.1, read as the reverse complement.
CGCTGCCGAGAAGATCCACGCCGCCAACCCCAAGGCGTACATCGCGAACGACATCGGTGACGCCGGGTTCACGACCAGCATGATCTGGCAGGCCGGTGGCCAGCCGTTCAAGGTCGACGGCGAGAAGGTCTCGATCAACCTCGGCGATGCCGGCTCGAAGCGCTTCGCCGACACGTGGCAGAAGCTGCTCGACAAGAAGCTGCTCGCGCCGACCCCGTCGTGGAGCGACGGTTGGTACAAGGGCCTCGGCGACGGCACGATCGCCACGTTGACCACTCGGCGCCTGGATGCCCGCCAACCTCGAGTCGGGCGTCAAGGCCGGCGCGGGCAAGTGGCGCGTCGCGCCGATGCCGCAGTGGGAGGCCGGCGCCAACGCCACGTCGGAGAACGGTGGCAGCTCGCTGGCCATCCCGACCGCCAGCAAGAACAAGGCGCTGGCGTACGCGTTCGCGGACTACGCAACCGCAGGCAAGGGCGCGCAGACGCGGGTCGACGCGGGTGCGTTCCCGGCAACGACCAAGCAGATCAACTCGCCGGACTTCGTCAACAAGAAGTCTGACTACTTCGGTGGCCAGGAGATCAACAAGGTCCTCGCGGCTTCGGCCGAGAACGTCGTCAAGGGCTGGTCCTACCTGCCGTTCCAGGTCTATGCCAACAGCATCTTCAACGACACGGTCGGCAAGGCGTACGTGTCCAGGACGACGCTCGCCGACGGCCTTCAGGACTGGCAGAAGAAGTCGGTCTCCTACGGCGACCAGCAAGGCTTCACCGTCAACTGACCGCCCGTACGTCCGGGGTGGTGAGGGCCTCTCGATCAGAGGCCCTCACCACCCGTCGGACCACGCCACTGCTCTCACCCCACGAAGGAACCGGCATGACATTCGCGATCGGCGAGCACGACTTCCTGCTGCACGGCGAGCCGTTCCGGATCCTGTCCGGCTCGATCCACTACTTCCGCGTCCATCCAGATCTCTGGGCGGACCGGATCCGCAAGGCCCGTCAGATGGGTCTGAACACCATCGAGACGTACGTCGCCTGGAACGCGCACGCGCCCCGGGAGGACGAGTTCGACCTCTCGGGCAACCTCGACCTCGCGGCGTTCCTCGACGCCGTGGCCGCGGAGGGCATGTACGCGATCGTGCGGCCCGGACCGTACATCTGCGCGGAGTGGACCAACGGCGGCCTGCCGGCGTGGCTGTTCAGCGACAGCGTCACCGGGGTGCGCCAGGACGAGCCGCGCTACATGTCGGCCGTCACCACCTACCTCGAGCAGCTCGCGCCAGTCCTGGTGCCGCGACAGATCGATCGCGGCGGCCCGATCATCCTGGTGCAGGTCGAGAACGAGTACGGCGCGTACGGCGCCGACAAGACGTACCTGCGCAAGCTCGTCGCCGTCAACCGGCGGATCGGCATCACGGTGCCCCTGACGTCGGTCGACCAGCCGACCGACGACATGCTCGAGAACGGCAGCATCCCCGAGCTGCACCGGACCGGGTCGTTCGGCTCCCGCTCGCCCGAGCGCCTCGACACCCTGCGCCGGCACCAGCCGACCGGCCCGCTGATGTGCTCGGAGTTCTGGGACGGCTGGTTCGACGACTGGGGGAGCCACCACCACCTCACGTCGGTCGAGGAGACCGCACGCAGCCTCGACGAGCTGCTCGAGCGTGGTGCGTCGGTCAACATCTACATGTTCCACGGCGGTACGAACTTCGGATTCACCAACGGTGCGAACGACAAGGGGACCTATCTCCCGATCGTCACGAGCTATGACTACGACGCGCCGCTCGATGAGGCCGGCAACCCGACGGAGAAGTACTGGGCGATGCGCGACGTGATCGCGAAGTACGCTCCGGTCGGCGACGAGAAGCCGCAACCTGCCCCGGCGCCGCCGGCCTTCAACGCGCCGATTCGTCGCATCCTGCCGCTGTGGGACATGCTCGACGTCCTCGGCTCGTGGACCACACACGAGAACCCCCCGACGATGGACTCGCTGAGTCACTACGAGGGTTTCGCCGTCTACCGCACCGACGATCGACGTCTCCGGTCCTGCGGTGTTCCACGTCGGCGAGGTGCGCGACCGGGCGCAGCTGTTCCTCAACGCGGACAGTCTCGGCGTGCTGGCGCGCGACCACCACGACACCACGATCTCGCTGCCAGCTGCGGCCAGGGGCAGGCTCGACCTGCTCGTCGAGGATCAGGGCCGGGTCGACTACGGCCCGCGCATCGGCGAGGCCAAGGGCCTGATCGGCGAGGCCAGCATCAACGGCCGACCCTTGCGTTCGTGGTCGGTCCTGCCGTTGGAGCTCAGCGACATCACCCCTGCAGCGCAGGCCCTCGAGTCCAGCGGCCGGCACTCGTTCGTCGCCGGCCCGGCGTTCGTCAACGCATCCTTCGACCACCCGGGGTCAGGCGACCTCTACCTCGACACCGCCGCGTGGGGCAAGGGCGTCGCTTGGGTCAACGGCTTCTGCCTCGGCCGCTACTGGTCTCGCGGGCCGCAGCGCACCCTCTACATTCCGGGGCCGGTGCTGCACCAGACCGGCAACGAGATCATCCTGTTCGAGCTGCAGGCGACCACGGCGCGTGAGGTGTCCTTCGTGTCAGCGCCCGAGCTCGGTCACACCGAGGCCTGACGCTCGTACGACTCAGACCTCGTCGGGTCTCGAGCTCGGCTTCCAGAGGACCGGCGCTCGCGGGCCACCCCATCGATCGGAGTCTGTCCTCGAGCTTGCGACCCGCGGACGAGCTCATCCTCGCGGCGAGCTCATCGTCGGGAATGGGTGATTCATACCCTGCGTTCTTGCGCTGCCTTGCCACGGCCGGACCTCCCCATAATCGTCACATCACAGAGATTTCGAAGGAGAGGTTAGGACGGTTCGGGCCAACTTTCAAGTCTGCTCGGCGACCATGTTCGCGCAGGTCAACCTGCGGTTCGGCGCGCCACCGGTGGGTACACCTTGGGCCACCGACAACTCGAGGAGAAGCGCCATGACCGAGTCACCCATCCCACCTGCCGATCCGAGCTCGACCCCCGAAGATCCGGACACCAAACCCGCACCCGACCCCGGCGGCGATCCAGACCCGACCGACCCGGCGCCTGGCCTGGACTCCGGCCAGGGCGACCCTGTTGACCCGGTCCAGGAGGGCGCCCCGGCGACCGGTCCGGAGGCCCCGCAACCGCCCACGAGCTGAGCTCGGCCGCACTTCGTGAGAAGACCTCCGGCGATACCGGAGGCCTTCTTGCTGCGGTCAGCTCTCAGGGCAGCACGAACTCGTAGTCGGCGCGATCAGAAATGTGTTGGGCATAGTCCCGCACCTGGGTGTGGGGGAGTACGACACCCACCTCTGTCAGCGAACGCTCGACCTCGGGGAGGATGTCCTCGACCGGCAATCCGGAGAAGCTCTTGCGGAGGGACTCGTCGGCGGCCACGATCTGCTGGCTGATGCCTTCAGGCGACTCGCTCGAGGGCGTGACGGTGGTGCGCATCCTCCGACCGTAGGACGCAATCCGGAGCGGCGCGACATGAGCAGATCCAATTGAGGCCCGCAAAGGAGAAGAGCCTCTGATTTCTCAGAGGTTCTCGATGGTGGGCGATACAGGACTTGAACCTGTGACCTCTTCCGTGTCAGGGAAGCGCGCTACCAGACTGCGCCAATCGCCCGTGCTTATGGAGTTGTGATGCGTGGAGGTGGGTACGGGATTTGAACCCGTGTAAACGGATTTGCAGTCCGTTGCCTCGCCTCTCGGCCAACCCACCGCAGGATGGGTATGGTGACCCTCTCCGAGCGGACAACGAGATTCGAACTCGCGACCCTCACCTTGGCAAGGTGATGCTCTACCACTGAGCTATGTCCGCACTGCCTCAAATTGAGGCGACACGAGACTTTAGCCGATTCGGGCGGACGTAATCCCAAACCGGGGTCGGCGTAGCGTGGCGGCATGAAGACATGGCTGAACGGCGACCTCCTGCAATCCCCGGAAGCACCGGCCATCAGCGCCCTCGACCACGGGATCATCGTGGGCGACGGAGTGTTCGAAACGGTCAAGATCGAGGGTGGTCAGCCGTTCGCGCTGACGCGTCACCTCGACCGTCTGGTGCGCTCCGCCGAAGGCCTCGGGATCGGCAAGCCGGACGTCTCAGCGGTCCGCGAGGGCATCGCCGCGACGATCGAGGGACAGGACCTGCCGTTCGGCCGCATCCGGGTGACCGTGACGTCCGGACCCGGCCCGCTGGGCTCACCGCGGGGGAGTGCTGGCCTGACGCACGTCGTCATCACGGAGCCGTGCGAGCGCCCGCCGTCGGTCAGCGCCATCGCGACCGTCCCGTGGCCCAGGAACGAGCGTGGAGCGCTCGCCGGCCTCAAGACGACGTCGTACGCCGAGAACGCCCTGATGGTCGAGCACGCGATCGCACGCGGCGCCTCAGAGGCCGTCATGCCCAACACCGCGGGCCTGCTGTGCGAGGGCACGGGGTCCAACATCTTCTACGTCGATCGGCGAGCAGCTCATCACCCCGACGCTCGAGGCCGGCCCGCTGGCGGGCGTCACCCGTGCGCTGGTGCTCGAGTGGTGCGCCGACGAGCTCGACGTCGTCGAGCGCGACGCACCGATCGACGTGCTCCAGACGGCGGACGAGGTGATCCTGGTCGGCACGACCCGCGACGTGCAGGGCATCTCGCGGGTCGACGAGCGCGAGCTCCCCGCGCCAGGACCCGTCACACGCAGGGCTCAGGAGATCTGGGCGCGCGAAGCGGCCAAGGACGTCGACCCGTGAGCCAGCCTCATTCGGAACCCGCACGGCCGCATGGGTTAAGGTTTCTGACGCACGCGGGCGATTGGCGCAGTGGTAGCGCGCTTCGTTCACACCGAAGAGGTCACTGGTTCGAACCCAGTATCGCCCACCCGTGAGAAAGGCCCCTGACCAGCAGAAATGCGGTCAGGGGCCTTCTCGTCTGCGGCCGCGTGATACATGCGTGCCGCACAGCGTCCCGCGGCGATGAAGCGGCCGACCGGGTGGGAACACAGGGCGAACCGCGTCTGGCCGCTCCTGTCCTGTTCTCCGGACCCGCGCTCATTCCTCGCTGATGATGTTGGCCGACAGCGGCAACAGAAGGACGCAGTCCGCCCGCTCTTGACGGATATGTGACTCACGTCATACCTTCATCGAAGCGCTTCGTCGAAGCGCTTCGACAACGGAGGTTCGAGATGGCCACGATGAATGACGTCGCCCGGCGGGCAGGGGTCTCTCTGAGCACAGTCTCCTACGTCCTGACGGGCGCACGGCCGATCTCGGAGGCGACACGCCAGCGGGTCCTCGCAGCGATGGCCGAGGTCGACTACCACCCGAATGCGATGGCGCGTGGTCTCGCGAGTCGGCGGAGCCGAATTCTCGGCCTCTCGCTACCGATGGAGCAGCGGGGTCTGGGCGCGACAGAAACCGCATTCGTCACCGGCGCCGCGCACGAGGCCAGCCGCTCCGACTACCACCTGGTGCTCTCGCCCAGCGTGGCGGAGGACCCGGACGGACTGCGACGACTCGTCAGTGAGCGAATGCTCGACGGCGCTCTGCTGATGGAGGTCAGGATGCGCGATGAGCGCGTCCCGATGCTGCAGGAGAGCGGCGTCCCGTTCGTTCTGATCGGCCGCACCGAGGACACCGACGGATTGTCCTACGTCGACATCGACTTCGACCGCACCATGCGCGACGCAGTCGACCATCTGGTCGGCCTTGGGCACCGGTCGATCGTGTACGTCAACCACTCCGAAGCCGCGATTCGCAGCGGGTACGGGCCGGCCCTTCGCACCCAGCTGGCATTCGAGGAGATCATGCGCGAACACGGGTTGGAGCCGCTGATGATTCCCGCCGGTGACACCGCCGAGGACGGCAGGGTCGCGATCCGTGAAGCCCTGGCCGGTCGGCCGGACCTGACCGCAGTCATCGCGATGAACGAGAACGCACTGTTCGGCATCCTCGGCGAGCTCGCCAGGAGTGGCCATCACATCCCCGGCGACGTGTCCGTCGTCTCGATGGTGACCTCTCCACAGGTTGCCGACCTCGCCACACCAGCGCTCACGACCCTCACCTCACCGGGCTCGACCCTTGGCCGCCTCGCGGTCGAAACGCTCGTGCATGCCCTCACCGACCAGACCGGCGAGGTGCGGCAGGAGCTGGTGGCCTGCGCCCTCGAGCCGCGCGGAAGCACAGGCCCACCACCCACAGCCTCCGCAACAAGACCAGCATCGCCCAGCAGCGATCCGCACCACACCGAGGAGACACAACCATGATGAGAACCCGAAAGCTCGTGGCGGCCGTTGCGCTCGGCGCCCTGGCCACCACCACACTCGCCGCTTGCAGCGATTCCGGAGGGGGCTCTGGCGGCGACGCCAAGACACTGACCCTGTGGCACTACGAGAGCGCCAACAGCGCGATGGGCATCGCCTGGGATCAGGCCATCCAGGTCTTCAAGAAGGAGCATCCCGGCGTCAAGGTGAAGTTCTCGCGCAAGGCCTTCGAGCAGATTCAGCAGAACGCCGCGATGATCATCAATTCCGACGAAGGCCCCGACATCATGGAGTACAACAAGGGCAACGCGACCGCGGGCCTGCTGTCGTCCCAAGGCCTGCTCACCGACCTCACAGCCACCGCCAAGAAACGCGGCTGGGCCGACAAGCTCAGCGAGAGCCTGCAGACCACGGCCCGCTATGACGATCGCGGCGTGATGGGCTCAGGCGACTGGTACGGCGTGCCGAACTACGGCGAGTACGTGATGGTCTACTACAACGCCGACATGTTCAAGAAGAACGGCGTGACCGTGCCCAAGACTCTCGACGAGATGACCCAGGCGATGGACACATTCGTCAACAAGGGCATCACGCCGCTGGGGATGGCAGGGGCCGGAGTACCCCGCCGGCCAGCTCTGGTACGAGCTGGCGCTCTCGCAGGCAGACCGCTCGTTCGTCGACGACTACCAGCTGTACAAGGGCGACGTGGACTTCCACTCCGGTCCTCTGAAGTACGGCGCCGACACCTTCGCCGAGTGGGTGAAGAAGGGCTATGTGGCCAAGGACGCAGCTTCGGTCAAGGCCGAGGACATGGGCACTGCCTTCATCGGTGGCAAGGTCCCGATGATCGTCTCCGGCAGCTGGTGGTACGGCCGCTTCAAGGACGAGATCAAGTTCAACTGGGACTCGTTCCTGTTCCCAGGGAACACGTTCAACGCCGGATCCTCGGGCAACTTGTGGGTCGTGCCGAAGACGAGCAAGGCCAAGGACCTCGCCTACGACTTCATCGACATCACGATGCGGCCGGAGATCCAGCAGCTCATCGGCAACAACGGAGGCGTTCCCGTGGCCGCGGACGCCTCGGACATCAAGGACCCGAAGGACAAGAAGCTGATCGAGAACTTCAACACGCTCACTGACAACGATGGCTTGGCGTTCTACCCGGACTGGCCGGTCCCCGGCTACTACGACGTCCTCGTCTCGGGCTTCCAAGGGTTGATCAACCAGTCCAAGACGCCTGGCAAGGTCCTTGACTCGATGGAGAAGCCCTACCGGGACGGCGTCGCGGACATCACCGACTGATTGCCCGCATCCGTCCACCCAGACTGGCGGGCGGGCCGATCCTCCCGGCCCGCCCGCCCTCGGACAAAGGTCCTGTCATGAACCCTCCCGACCCGGCCGTGGCCACCGTCGGCGCCGCGGTGTCACGTCCGCGCCGCCGCCGGTCCCGTCCCGACGCTGCCTATTGGCTCTACCTCGTGCCCGGTGCCGTGCTGTTCGCGGTCATCATCGGCGCCCCCCTTGTCTTCAACGTCTACCTCTCGTTCACCGAGTGGTCAGGCATCGGCGATCCCGAGTGGGTCGGGCTCCAGAACTACCGCGACCTGCTCGGCGACGACGTGTTCTGGATGTCGTTCAAGAACACCGTCGCGATGGTCGTCGCGATGGTCGTGGTCCCGACATTCCTCGGACTGGTCCTCGCCTCCGTGCTCTTCGACGTGATCGGTCGTCGCTTCCATCCCGCGACCTCAACGATCCTGAGGGCGGCGTTCTACATGCCGCAGGTGCTGCCGGTCGTGGTCGCCGGCATCGTGTGGGGCTGGATCCTGCGACCCGACGGCGCGCTCAACTCACTGCTCGGAGGACTCGGACTCGACGGACTGCAACAAGACTGGCTCGGCGATCCCGGCGTGGCGCTGCCGAGCGTCATGATGGTGATGATCTGGGTGCAGATCGGTTACCCGCTCGTCGTCTTCATGGCTGCTCTGGAGCGCGTGGACCCGGAATTGTTCGAGGCGGCAGAACTCGACGGTGCAGGCTGGTGGATCCGCCTCCGCGCCATCACCCTGCCGCAGATTCGTCCGGAGACGTTTGTCGTGGCACTGACGTGCACCATCGCGGCCCTCAAGGTCTTCGGGCCGATCTTTGCACTGACTCGCGGGGGCCCGGACAACGCGACCAACGTCCCCTCCTACTACGCGTACTCCTCGTTCTTCAAGAAGCTCGAGGTGGGATATGGCTCGGCGATCGCAACGGTGCTCACCTTGATCATCGTCGTCGTCAGCCTGATCTTCATCCGGGCACAACAGCGCAGCGAGCGAGCGGAGGCCTCTCGATGACCGTGACGATCCCGCCCGACGTGGCCGCCACACCGGCGGGCACACCAACGAGGCGCCCGCGCGACCGGCACCGCCGCGGCTCTGCCAGGTGGCTGGTGCTTGCGCTCGTCACCGCCGGTGCCGTCGTGATGTTGGTGCCGCTCGGCTTCATGCTGCTCAACGCCTTCAAGTCGCCGAGCGACTACTCGAACCACGGCCCGCTCAGCTGGCCAAGCGGCTTCTACACCAAGGGCCTCGAGACCTACTGGCACGAGTCGGACTACCCCCGGAAGCTGTGGAACTCGATCCTCATCTCCGGTTCCGTCGCGTTCTTCGGAGTTCTGGTCTCAGTGCTCAACGCCTACGCGCTCGGCATCGGTCGAGTGCGGGGAAGGCTGTGGATAGTGGGGCTGTTCCTGCTCGCCAACATGTTGCCGCAGGAATCGCTGGTCTACCCGCTCTACTACCTCGCCAAGGAGGTCGGGCTCTACAACACTCGCCTCTCGGTGATCATCATCTTCGTCGTCATCCAGAGCGCCTTCGGCACGTACCTGCTCGCGTCGGTGCTGGGCACCTTCCCGCGCGCTCTCCTCGAGGCGGCGAGGATCGACGGCGCCGGCAAGTGGACGATCCTGTGGCGGATCGTGTTTCCCAACCTCCGCCCCACCCTCGCGGTGCTGCTGATCTTCTTCTTCATCTGGACATGGAACGAATTCCTGATCCCGCTGGTGATGCTCGTCGACAACAGCACCCAGACCATCCCGGTCGCCCTCGCGTCGCTGCAGGGAGACCGGCTGATGGACGCGCCGACCACCAACGCCGGTTCGCTCATCAGCTTGCTGCCGGCGATCATCTTCTTCCTCATCTTCCAGCGCACTCTCACGCGCGGCATCACCGTAGGAGCAGAGAAGTGAAGTTCACCGACGGCTATTGGCAGCTCCGACCGGGTGTCGGCGTGCTCCGGCCCCGAAGCGTCGACTCGGTCGAGCCCGACGAGCGCGGCTTCACGGTGTTCGCCCCGACGCGGAACATCACCGGCCGCGGCGACACCCTCAACATGCCGATCGTCACCGTCGAGTTCTTCTCCCCGGCCGAGGGCGTCCTGGGCGTGACCATCGGCCACCACTCGGGGGGACTTCCTCAGGAGCCGCGGTTCGCTGTGGCCTCGACCGAGGACCACCCGGTCTCCGTCGGGATCACCGAGGAGCATGCTTCGCTCACGACCGGTGGACTGACCGCACGGGTGTGCCTGGGTGGCTCCTGGCGCGTCGACTTCTGCCGAGGCGAGGAGGTGATCACGTCATCCACCGACCGCAGCATCGGCATCGTCACCGACGGCGACGGACGTCGCTTCGTCCACGAACGGCTTGCTCTCGGTGTGGGGGAGACGGTCTACGGCCTCGGCGAGCGGTTCGGCGCGTTCGTCAAGAACGGACAGACCGTCGACATCTGGAACGCCGACGGCGGCACCGCCAGCGAGCAGGCGTACAAGAACGTCCCGTTCTTCGTGAGCAGCGCCGGGTATGGGGTTTTTGTCGACCACCCGGAACACGTTTCTTTTGAGATCGGTTCGGAGGTCGTCTCGCAGACGCAGTTCAGCGTGGCGGGGGAGTCGCTCACCTACTACCTGATCGATGGGCCCACGCAGAAGGATGTTCTCCGGCGCTACACCGCCCTGACTGGCCGTCCCGCCAGGGTGCCGGCGTGGTCATACGGCCTGTGGCTGTCCACCTCCTTCACCACGTCGTATGACGAAGCGACGGTGACCGAGTTCATCGACGGCATGGCCGAGCGCGACCTGCCACTGTCGGTGTTTCACTTCGACTGCTTCTGGATGCGGCAGTTCCACTGGGTCGACCTCATCTGGGACCCCGCGACGTTTCCCGATCCGGAGGGGATGTTGCGCCGGCTGCACGAGCGGGGGCTCAAGGTCTGCGTGTGGATCAACCCGTACATCGCCCAGCGCAGCTACCTGTTCGAGGAGGGCCGTGACGCCGGCTACCTCGTCAAGAATCGCGACGGGTCGGTCTGGCAGTGGGACAAATGGCAGGCCGGCATGGCTCTGGTCGACTTCACCAACCCCGAAGCCGTTGCCTGGTTCTCGGGGAAGCTCAAGGCACTGCTCGACATGGGCGTCGACTGCTTCAAGACCGACTTCGGCGAGCGGATCCCCACCGAGGTGGCCTGGCATGACGGGTCCGACCCGCAGCGCATGCACAACTACTACGCGCAGCTGTACAACCGTGCCGTGTTCGAGCTGCTGGAGAAGGAACGGGGTGTCGGCGAGGCCGTGGTCTTCGCCAGGTCGGCGACCGCCGGCGGCCAGCAGTACCCCGTGCACTGGGGTGGCGACAGCGAGTCCTCGTTCGTCGCGATGGCCGAATCGCTTCACGGCGGGCTTTCGTTGGCGTTGTGCGGTTTCGGTTACTGGAGTCACGACATCGGTGGCTTCGAGGGCACCCCGGATCCGGCCGTGTTCAAGCGGTGGATCGCCTTCGGGCTGCTGTCCTCACACTCCCGACTGCACGGGTCCGGCTCGTACCGGGTTCCGTGGGCCTACGACGACGAGGCAGTCGAGGTGCTCCGGCACTTCACCCAGCTCAAGATGTCGCTGATGCCCTATCTGGGTGCGGCAGCAGAGGAGGCGCACCGTGACGGGATCCCGATCATGCGTCCGATGATCCTGGAGTTCCCCGGCGACCCGACCGCCGCGTACCTGGACCGCCAGTACATGCTCGGCCCGGACGTCCTCGTCGCGCCCGTGATGCACGAGCGGGAGGTGACCTTCTACGTGCCGGCGGGCACCTGGACCCACCTGGTCACCGGCGAGCAGCTGACCGGGCCGGGCTGGTTCAGCCAGGTGCACGGGTTCGACAGTCTTCCCGTGCTCGCTCGGCCGGGCGCCGTGATCCCGTTCGGGGCCGTGAACGACCGCCCGGACTACGACTGGGCCGACGGAGTGGAGCTGCGGGCCTACGCTCCGACTGACGGGCAGCGGACCCAGGTCCGAGTACCCGACCCTGAGGGTGCGGTGGCCGCCGAGTTCGAGGTGACGGTCGACGCGGGCCGCGCCACCGCCACGCTCGTGTCTGGGACCTCCAGATCCTTCCGGTGCGTGACCGTCAGCCGTCCACCCGCCGGCCGGTGAGCTTCCCGGCCGGCTTCTTGTGGGGTGCCGGGACGGCGGCGTACCAGATCGAGGGCGCCGTCCTCGAGGACGGCCGCGGTCCCTCGATCTGGGACACCTACAGCCACACGCCGGGCTGCACCGTCAGCGGAGAGACCGGCGATGTCGCCGTCGACCACTACCACCTTTGGCGCCAGGACCTGGACCACGTCGAGGCCCTCGGGCTCGACGCCTACCGGTTCTCGATCGCGTGGCCGCGCGTGCAGCCGTCCGGAGCAGGCCCGGTCAACCGCGCGGGTCTGGACTTCTACTCTCGGCTCGTCGATGAACTGCTGGAGGGTGGCGTCAAGCCGGTCGTGACGCTCTACCACTGGGACCTCCCGCAGGCGCTGGAGGACGCCGGTGGCTGGCCCGTGCGAGACACCGCGCTCCGATTCGCCGACTACACGGCCACCGTCGTTGACGCGCTCGGCGATCGAGTTCACCTTTGGACGACGCTCAACGAGCCGTGGTGCAGCGCCTTCCTCGGCTATGCCTCGGGCGTACACGCGCCCGGTCGAACTGACCCGGCGGACGCCCTGGCCGCCGTCCACCACCTCAACCTCGCGCACGGACTAGCTGGACGGGTGATCCGGGATCTTGCCCCGGCGGCGTCGCTGTCGGTGGCACTCAACTTCCACGTGCTGCGTTCCGCCTCGGACAGTGACGCGGATCGCGATGCCCTGCGCCGGATCGACGCGCTGGCCAACCGGGCCTTCGTCGGACCCATGCTCGACGGTGCCTATCCCGCTGACCTGCTTCGCGACACCGCCGGGGTGACCGACTGGTCCTTCGTCAACGATGGCGATGAGGCGACCATCGCGGTGCCGCTTGATGTCCTGGGCGTCAACTACTACGCCAGCACCCTCGTTCGCGCGTGGGACGGCAACGAACCGCGGGTCGAGCTCGACGGCCACGGATCCTCTGTCCACTCGCCGTGGGTCGGATCGGAGTCGGTGGAGTTCCTTCCCCAGTCCGGGCCGAAGACAGACATGGGCTGGAACATCGATCCCGACGGACTCACCGATCTCCTCCTGAGGCTGCAGCGCGAGTATCCCGGACAGTCCTTCATGGTCACCGAGAACGGTGCCGCGTTCCCCGACGAGGTGGAGCCCGACGGCAGCGTCAGGGACGTCGATCGGGTCGCCTATCTGCGACAGCACGTCGACGCGGTCGCGACCGCGATCGCACAGGGCGCCGATGTGCGGGGCTATTTCCTCTGGTCGTTGCTGGACAACTTCGAGTGGTCGTGGGGGTATGAACGTCGTTTCGGGATCGTGCACGTCGACTACGAGACGTTCGGGCGCACCTGGAAGGAAAGCGCAGGCTGGTATCGCGACCACATCCGGGCCCAGCGCCGTTGACCCCGAGGGCGCCATGCGACGCCCTCGGGGTCAACGCGATCAGGAGAGCGTGAACGTGGCCAGCCTGACCCCGGGGCCGAGGACGAGGTAGAGATCCTGCACTCCACCGGGTGTGCGGACGTCCGCGGTCACGTCTCGGTAGGAGTAGGGGTCGCCCGTGCTGGGCACCGTCACCCTGCCGACCACCGGGCCGGTGGGGGAACCGACCCGAACCTCGAGCGTCCCGGCATCGCCCGCTGCCCGGGCGACCGAGGCCGACAGCTTCATGGCGCGGGTTGTCCGTGAGCTGGCGTACTTCACCCAGCCTGAGGACTTCCCAGCGGCGACGGACGTACCGGTCTCCCTGGAGGTCGGGACGAGATCGATGCCCTTGTAGTCGTCGAAGTTCTCCGCGCGCGTGGCTCGCGACAGGTTCCGAGGCGGGATCGTCTCTCCGTTGACCTTGATCGTGGCCCGTCGGCGGATGTCGTCCGAAGCCGACCCGACCATCAGGTCGTACGCCGATGTCTCGACCACCCACCGGTCACGGGTGACGTCCCAGTGGCCGAGCTCGGCTGCGCGCACGCGGAACGTGACGGTCTTGGTCTGCCCGGGCGCCAGTGTGATCTTGCGGAACGCCTCGAGCTCGCGCAGTGGCTGCTTGTCGCGCGAGGTGCGCTGATGGCTGTAGAGCTGCACGACCTCGCTGCCAGCCCGCCTGCCACGGTTGGTGACGTCGACACTGACCCGCACGCTGCCCTTGCCTCCCATCGCGGCTCGACCCGGTCGGAGACGGGAATAGTCGAACGACGTGTAGGACAAGCCGTGACCGAACGCGTAGAGCGGGTCGCCGCGGAAGTACAGGTAGGTCTGGTCGGTCTTGGCGATGTCGTACTCGTACAGGTCCGGAGGCAGGTCGGACTCGGAGCGGTACCAGGTCTGGGTGAGTCGGCCTGACGGGTTGTGGTCGCCGAAGAGGGTCGCCGCGACCGCATTGCCGGTCTCGGAGCCGGCGTGGGTGGTCCAGAGCAGCGAATCGGGCTGCTCTGCCATCGTTGCGGGATAGCTGCTCTCCAGCACGACGATCGTGTTCGGGTTGGCACGCCGCACCTTCTTGATCAGCTCCTGCTGGCTCGTCCCCAACGCCATGCTCGTCCGGTCGTGGATCTCTCTCCCGTAGACGAACGGATTGCTGCCGACGACGACCACCGCCGCGTCGGCGCTCGCGGCGGCCGTCGCCGCAGCTTCGGATCCGTCGTTGGTGACCTCGCGATCGAAGCGCGCGGCCTGCGCCTTTGTCCCGGTGCCGACGGCGCCGTCAGCGGCGACCGTGACATAGTCCCCGAACGACCACCAGCTCTCGTCGGTCTCGTAGCCGACGTACCGGAGCAGAACCTTTCCGTCCGGCTGTGGCTCGAACCGGAACTGCTGCTGCACGTACCAACCGTTCGGAGCGGTGGCGGAGGTGTTGTACGGCCCGAAGCTTCCAGACAGGTATCGGCCGTTGTCGGCGTTCCGCAGCGTCGAGACGTCAGCCATCCAGTCGTTCACGTCCCACTGCGCGGCAGTCGAAGGCTTGTCGGTCGCGGTGGCCGTGACCATGTCGACCGCTGCCGTTCCGGTGGCGGCCAGGTAGCGGCCGGTCGTCGAGTCCTTCAGCGTCACGCGGTCCAGAGCCTCGACGCCTGAGACGGTGGCGGAGTCGCCCAATCGCTTGCGTATGCCGTCGAGCGGGGTCACCGCGTACGGCAGGGTGCTGCCGTACCAGTCGCTGAAGAGCGTGTCGGACAGTGGCCCGACCACGGCGACCTTGCGAGTGGCCCTGGGGTCGAGCGGAAGCTTCTTGTTGCGCAGCAGGACCATCGCCTCCTCGGCCGCCTCGCGGTTCAGCTTGCGGTGGGCGGGGCTGTTGAGCACGTCCTGGGACTTCCCGGCGTAGGGTCCGCCGTCCGGATCGAACTGACCCAGGCGCGTGCGGATGGTCAGGACATGACTGACCGCGCGGTCGATGTCACGCTCCGTGACAAGTCCGCGGGCCAGCGCGTCCTTGAGTGTCGCGATCATCGGGTCGGGGTTGCTGTCATCGACGGTGAAACTGTCCAGGCCTGCCTTGAGCACGCTCGCGTAGGCCTGGGTCTCGTCGTCGTAGAAGTGCTGGGACTGCGTCACGGCGTGCGGACCCCAGGCGTCGCTGACGTTGTAGAGCGTCCGATCGCTCCACGACCGGACCAGGTCGTTCAGGTCGCGGTCGACATGGGTCGGCCGACCGTTGACCTCGTTGTAGGAGGCCATCACTCCAGTTGCGGCGTTCGCCTCGATCGCGGGGCGAAACGCCTCGAGGTCGTACTCGTGCTTGATCCGGGGCGGGACGTTCGAAGAACTGGTGTTTCGGTTGGTCTCGTTGTTGTAGGCGTAGAAGTGCTTGAGAATGGGCGCTGTCTTCAGGTATGTCGGATCGTCGCCCGACAGCCCGCGGCCGTACCGCGTCGACATGACGCCGGTGAGCTGCGGATCCTCGGACAAGCCCTCCTCGTTGCGGCCCCAGCGTGGGTCGCGCAGGAGGTTCACGACCGGTGCCCACAGCTGCAATCCCCACAGGCTCGGGTTGATCTCGTTGTAGGCCCGGGCTTCGTCGCCCACCGCCGACCCGACACGCTCGAGCAGGTCGGGGTCCCACGTGCTCGCCAGACCAACCGCCTGGGGAAAGACGGTGGCGCGGTCTGCGAATGCCTGCTGCCACCCGTGGTCGATGTCGTTGGACCAGGCCACGCCGTGCGACGCCTCGGTGCCGGCCTTGAAGTAGGGGATCCCCAAGCGTGGGATCGCCTTCTGCGACTGGTGCAGCAGACCGAGCTTCTCCTCGATCGTGAGCCGACCAAGCAGGTCGTTCACGCGCGCAGCGACGGACAGTGACGGGTCCTGGAACGGATGCTCCTGGCCAGAAGCGGCTGCCGGCCGGGCTGGCGCCCCACTGGGTGCCGCGAGGACGGTGAGAAGCACTACAGCGAGAACGGTGAGAGGTAGGCGGAAACGGAAGCGACGGGCCACGACGGACTCCTAACGACGAACGAAGTCCGGCGCTCCGAGTGTCGCCGGACGCTCAATCATCGAAACGCTTCGACGATCGACCTAAGTCGAACCTACGGAAGCCGGCTGGGTGTGTCAACGGTCACATCAAAAGGTGAGTGAGACCGAGTCGAATGAATCCGGGTGCGCCGCGACGCGATGGTTTGCACGGGCCCCGTCTGCCCATGCGCATGCGCGTGGGTGCAGCAGATGTTCGGACCGTGAGGGTCGACTGCCACGTCGGTCAGTCGGCGTGGCGGTTGACTCGTGGGGGCTCAACGACGACCCCGGGCTCAGAGCTGAGGGTCGTTCGTATGGGTCTCAGGCGTCGGAATCGGCCTGTGTGGGCCCGGCCCCTTCCGGTGGATTCTCGTCGACCTCGTGCTCGGGGTCGGGTGCCAGCCCGGGATCGAGGTCCGGGTCGTCGCGGCGGACCGGGTCGCTCGGGTCGACGGTCATCCGTCAGCCTCCGGATCCGTCGCCACCGTCGGCGTCCGGATTGGTGACGCCCGGCTCCGGTATGACGGTGGAACCGCCGTCGGGATTCGACGAGGGTGTGATCTCGGGATCCTCGGTGGGCCGGGCCTCGGGATCCGCGCCGGGCTCGATGGGTGACTCGCTCATGGTGCACCTCCTGTCGCTCGCCGGCCCGGAACTGAGATCGGCGGGCTGGAGAGTCTGCGTAAGGCCTCCAGCCCGCCCGATATCTCGACTGCCGGTCGAGGATCGCCATGTACCCCAAAGGTCTGGCAGCAAACGCTCGATTCTGGACCTTTTCGCAAACTTCTTGACCGGCATTGCGCGCGGGACCACACTCGACGAATGGCAGATCCGGTCGAGTCCAACCCGTCGCTCTACACAGGTCGTGTTCGAGAACGAACGGGTGCGGGTGCTGGAGTACCGCGACGCGCCGGGGGACCGGACGACACCGCACAGCCACCCCGACAGCGTCATGGTGACGATGAGCGGATTCGACCGCCGCCTGAGCGTCGGCGACCAGGTCCGCGAGGTGTCGCTCCAACCCGGCCTCGCCGCGTGGCTGCCGGCGCAGACCCACGCGGGGGAGAACATCGGCACCTCCGAGACGCACGTGATGTTCATCGAGCTCAAGGAGCCGGGAACCTCCGCCGGCGAGCCCGCCCTGGGACCACAGACGGACTGAGGGCTACTCGCCCGTGCAGGCGCTGTAGGCCTTGCCGTACTCCTCGGTGTCCTGCATCGGTGCGACGTCGGGCTTGCTGATGCGCCCGCCGGTGACCGCGTAGTACGCGTCGGCGTAGGCCACGAGCTTGGTGCCGTCCTGGCACTTGGTGACGTCCTGCGTGCCGTATGCCCCGTCCTCGAGGCACGTCGTGTAGTCATCCGGGAGAGTTGCCCCGCTCTTCCAGATGTCGGCGCAGTCCGGGCCCTTCGGCTCTGATGTGGTCTTGCCGGCCGAGGGCTTCGACGAGTCCTTGCCCCCCTGGCCGTCGCTCGTGCCATCTGAGGAGGTGCAGCCAGCGAGCAGGAGCAGGGCGGTCAAGGTCAAGATCGCGAGGCGAGGCATGATCCGACCCTAACGGCAGCGCGGGCTACGCGGCCCGCCGCCCGAAGAGCAGGTGGAACGGTCGGCAGGCAAGGGTCAGCAGTGGCCTGCGGCCGTTGAGGAACGCCAGCGGCCCGTCACCGGCCAGCGACCACTGCACCGTGGCGAGGCCGAGGCGGATGCGACCCGACACGGGCGAGACCAGCAACGTGCCTGCCCGGTCCTGGGCGATGCGGAAGCCGATGGGCAGGCGCCACGGCAGTCGGCGCGAGCGGCGGACGGCGAGCGAGCCGATGCCCTGTGCGGCGTACGAGGAGTGGCGGGCGACGTCGAAGTCCGCAAGGTCCTTGGGGATCGCCCAGAGCCGGCGCCCGCCGTCGCGCGAGGCGACGCTGTTGACCCAGATGTGGGTGATCGAGACCCGCGGTCGCCACCCTTCGCGGACGAGCACGGTCGCCATGATCTCGTCGTACGTCAGCGGGCTGGGCTCCTCGTAGACGAAGAACGCAGCGCACACGATCGCACGACCGAAGAGTGTGACGGTCCTGGTCTCCGGCGAGCTGCGGTGCCGGGCGTCAGGGCGCTGCGGCAGCAGCCAGACCCCGACGTACGCATGACCATGCAGGTCCCACGGCTCCGGTGGATACTCGGTCATGCCGTCACACGATTCGCTCGCTCATGCCCACCGGAAGGCGGTCGGCTCGAGCACCTTGGTGGCCTTGGCGAACGGCAGGGTCGCGCCTGGCCAGTTGGACGTGATGCGACCGGAGCGATGGCGATACCAGTTGTCGCAGTGCGCCCACGCGGAGTGCTCGAGCTTCGCGACGAGGTCGCGGTCGTACGCCTCCTCGGCCTCCTGGGTGACCTCGATCGTCTCGTAGCCGCCGGCCTCGAGCCGGTCGAGCGCCTGTCGCATGTGTCGGGCCTGCGCCTCGAGCATGTAGATGATCGATCCGCCGCCGAGGTTGGTGTTGGGGCCGTAGGTGACGAACAGGTTGGGGAAGTTGGGGACGTACATACCGAGGTAGGCATGAGCGCCGTCGGCCCACTGGGTCGCCAGCTTCTGGCCGTGGGTGCCGGTGATGTCGATCGACTGGAGGAAGTCCTGGCTGTCGAAGCCGGTCGCATAGACGATCGCGTCGACCTCGTGCTCGATGCCGACCGAGTCGACGACGCCCTTCGGGGTGACCTTGGTGATCGGCGTGCGTGACGACGTCGACGTTGTCCTGTGCGAGGGCAGGATAGAACTCGTTGGAGAACAGGATCCGCTTGCAGCCGATCGGGTAGTCGGGCGTCAGCTTGGCTCGGAGGTCAGGGTCCTTGACCTGCTTGCGGAGGTGCCGCAGGGCGACGGACTTGTTGACTCGCCCGACCCTGGACTCGTCGTCGAGGCCCCGGGCGAACTGCTCCATGAAGGTCCAGATGACGCCGCGCTCGAGCCGCTGGCTGGCCGGAAGCGATGCGGAACAGCGACTTGTGGAATGCCTTGTAGGGCTTGTCTGGCTTCGGCATCAGGTAGTTGGGGGAGCGCTGGAACACGATGACCTTGGCGGCGTCACGAGCCAGGTGCGGGATGAACTGCACGGCGCTGGCGCCCGAGCCGACGACCGCGATGGTCTTGCCGGCCGGATCGAACGAGTGGTCCCACTCAGCGGAGTGGAACGACGTGCCGGTGAAGGAATCGACTCCCTCGATCGCGGGGAGCCTGCGGACGCGAGAGCTGCCCGACGGCGCTGACCAGGATGTCGACGGTCTCATCCCTCGTCCCGAGCCTGTCGAAGGGTCCGCGAGGCTCACGGTCCACGTCGAGGACTGCTCGTCCCACGTCGCGGCGACGACTTCGCTGCCGAAGCGTACGAGTGGGGTGATCCCGTGCTTGTCGGCCACCGACCGGATGTAGGTGTGGATCTCCTCCTGCAACGCATACCGGCGGGTCCAGCGCGGGTTGGGCTCGAAGGAGAACGAGTAGAGCGGGGACGGCACGTCGCAGCCGGCGCCGGGGTAGGTGTTGTCGCGCCACACCCCGCCGAGATCATCCGACCGTTCCCACAGCCGGAGGTCAGTATGGCCCGCGCGCTTGAGCTCGATGGCGACGGCCAGCGCGCCGAATCCGGAACCGATGATGCCCACTGAGGTCACGTGCACTCCTTGTCAGAATCCGGCCGACCGGCCGATGCTGACACACATACTGTCACGGTGGGATCGCCCGCGACACCGTCTCCTTTTGCCGCAACTGTCGTTGACTCTGCAAAACGAGAGGGCTCCCCATGGCTGAGCACGGACTGTCACGACGCGGACTGCTGAGCGGCGCTGCCGCCGGGGGCGCGATCCTCGCCATCGGAGGCCTCGGTGAGGCCGCGGAGGCGGCGACCACCTCCGGGAGCCTGCCCACGAGCGTCGACGCCGTGGTCGTGGGCGGCGGGCTCTCAGGTCTCGTGGCGGCTCGCAACCTGGTCAAGAGCGGCAAACGTGTCCTGGTGCTCGAGGCCCGCAACCGGGTCGGTGGGCGACTCCTCAACCACACGTTGAAGGGCGGGTCGGTGATCGAGTCGGGCGGCGCGTTCGTCGGGCCGACGCAGAACCACGTCCTCGCGCTGGCCAAGGAGCTCAAGGTCGAGACGTTCAAGGAGTACGTGACGGGCGACAACGTCTACGTCTCCAAGAACCTCGGCACGATGAAGTACACCGGCACGGTGCCGCCGGACCCGCTGATCCTGGCCGATGCCGCGATCCTGCAGCTGCGCATCGACGACATGGCGTCCAAGGTGCCGGTCGACGCCCCGTGGACCGCCCCAGACGCTGCGAACCTGGACGCAACGACGGTGGACTCCTGGCTGCGGCAGAACACCGTGATCCCGCAGGTGCGCGAGGTGCTCAAGGCGTTCTTCCAGGCTGCGTTCGGCACCGACGCCGAGGGCATCTCGATGCTGTTCTTCCTCTGGTACATGGCCACAGCCGGCGACGAGACCCATCCCGGGACGTTCGAGCGCGCCTCCGGGCACCGCCGATGCCGCGCAGGACTCACGGTTCGTTGGCGGCTCCGGCCTCCTTCCGCTGCGCATCGCCTCGGCGCTGGGCTCGCGGGTCGCGCTCAACGCCCCGGTGCGCAAGATCAAGCAGACGAGCACCGGAGTGACTGTCGTCAGCGACCGCGGCACCGTCAAGGCCAAGCGGGTCATCGTCGCGGTTCCTCCGCCGCTCGCCCTGGGCATCGACTGGTCACCGTTGCTGCCGCCCAGGCGCCTGCAGCTCCTGCAGCACATGCCGATGGGCACCTTGATGAAGGTCGACGCGGTCTATGCGAAGCCGTTCTGGCGCGCCAAGGGATTGTCGGGATCAGCGGTTCTCGATGACGGCGTCGTGCGCACCGTGTTCGACAACTGCCCGGCCGATGCCAAGGTCGGCGTGCTGCTCGCGTTCATCGGCGGCTCGTCGTGGCAGCAGTGCGCGATGCTCCCGCTGGCCGAGCGCCGCAAGCTCGTGCTGGCGGCCTTCGCCAAGGTGGTGGGGCCCGAAGCGCTCAACCCGATCGAGTACGTCGAGCACGACTGGACCCACGAGCGCTGGACGATGGGCAGCCCGGTCGCGTCGGTGCAACCAGGAGCCACCGTGGCGTACGGATCAACGATCCGGCAGCCGCACGGCCGCGTGCACTGGGCCGGCACCGAGACCGTCGACCTACTGGGCCGGCTACATGGACGGCGCCGTACGCGCAGGGGAGCGCGCGGCCGCGGAGGTCGCGAAGCTCGTCTGACGTCAGGCCAGCGGGAGGCTGAGCACGAACGTCCCGGATGGCTGCTCGCGGCGAGCTCGGCTCGTAGTACGCGTCGCCGCCTGAGGCGCGGGCGAGCTCGCGGACGATGAACAGCCCGAGACCGTTGCCGCCGATGCTGTCACCGGTCGCGAAGCGCTCGAACAGCCTCGGGAGCACGTCGGGGTCGACGCCGTCACCTGCGTCGCTGACCCTGACCTGCGCGTCCTCCGTCCGGAGACCGTGACGCCGAGCGTCACCGGCGGCAGCGCCGTGCGCGACGGCGTTGCCGACGAGGTTGTCGATCGCCTGGCTGATGCGGCCGGGGTCGGCCAGGATCTCGGCGTCGTCGACCGGGCTCGACGACGATCTCGAGCACCTGGGCGAGCCGCGTGCGCCGTCTGGGCGGCGGTGTCGACCAGCGTCCTGATCGAGACCGGCGTCGGGCGGAGATCGCAGGGCGTCGGCGTCGAGCTTGGAGGCTGTCAGCAGGTCGTTGAGCAGTCGGCCGAGCCGGTCGGCGCTGGCCGTCATGCCCTCCAGCAGCCCGGCCCGCTCCTCGCTCGCCGAGCTCCTCCCAGTGCCGCGACAGGGTGCCGGCCGAGCCGCCGAGCACCGCGGTCGGCGTCCGCAGCTCGTGCGCCGTCACGGCGAGGAACTGCGACTGGTCGGCAGCGGCCTGTCTGGAGGCGCTCGTTCGAGCGCGGCGAGCGCGATCGGTCGTCTGCTCCCGCTCCTGCTCGGCCCGCCGCTTCTCGGTCCGGTCGCGGGTGACCTTGGCGAACCCGATGTGCTCGCCGACGTCGTTGAAGACCGCGGTGATCACGACGTTGGCCCAGTAGCGCGAGCCGTCCTTGCGGACGCGCCAGCCCTCCTCCTCGTAGCGCCCCTCGCTGCAGCGCGATCTCCAGCTCGCGCTCCGGTGGTGCGCTCGGCCTGGCTCTCGGGCAGGTAGAAGACGCGGAAGTGCTGGCCGATGATCTCTCGGCTCGTGTAGCCCGTGCTGCGCTGGGCGCCGGTGTTCCAGCTCACGACGTGCCCGCCGGGTCGAGCATGAAGATCGCGTAGTCGCCGACGGCCTCCACCAGGAGCCGAAATCGCTCCTCGCTCTGCCGCAGGGTCTCCTCAGCCTCGCGGTTGGCCGTGATGTCGCGGGTGACCTTGGCGAACCCGAGGTGCTGCCCGGACGTCGTCGAACACTGCCGTGATGAGCACGTGCGCCCAGAACCGTCGAGCCGTCCTTGCGGATGCGCCAGCCCTCCTCGGAGTAGTGGCCGTCGTTCAGAGCGCGCTCCAGCTCGTACTCAGGATGCCGGGCTTCCTGCAGCTCTGGCGGGTAGAACGTGCGGAAGTGCCGCCCGATGATCTCGTCGGCGCGATATCCCTTGCTGCGCTGGGCGCCGGCGTTCCAGCTGACGATGATGCCCTCCGGGGACAGCATGAAGATCGCGTACTCCTCGACGGCGTCGACCAGGAGCCGGAAGCGCTCCTCGCTGAGCCGCAGCTTGTCCTCTGCCGCGCGCTGGGCCGTCACGTCCTGCGACCTGCAGGAACAGGTAGAGCGGCTGGCCGGCGTGCGTCGCGGATGGCGGCGATCGATGCGCGAGCCCGCCGGGGCTCGGTCGCGCCGCTCACTTCGTGCTCCAGGTGGACGAGGTCGGCCGCACCGACCAGCGATCTCGTCGAGCGCAGCGGTCAAGTGCTCGCCGCGCCGGCGGTCAGCGTGGCGTAGTCGACGCCGACGAGGTCCTCATGCTTGCGGAGCACGATCTCGCCGAGCGCGCGGTTGGCTCGCACGATGCCGCCGGTCAACGTCAGGGTCGCCATGCCGATCGCGGCCTGCTCGAAGACCTCTCGGAACCGCTCGAGATGCTCGTCGAGAACACTTTGGTCGTCGTGATCGTGCTCCGCCTCGTCCCAGGTGCGGTCGACTCCCACGTCCATGTCGACGTGATCAGGCACGGCCTCCAGCTTGGGCCGGCCGGCCTCCGCCGTGACGTTCGTCCAGATCTCGATCAGTCGGCTCGCCATCAGCTGGACCGGAATGGACTTCTCGAGGAACGCGGTGGCTCCCAGCTCGAGTGCGCGTTCGGCGAGCCCGCTGCCCTCGAATCCCGTGTACATCACGACCCGGGTGTCGGGCGAGACAGTGAGGACGCCGTGCAGCGCATCGAGCCCGTCCATGGAGGGCATCGACATGTCGAGCAGCATCATGTCCGGCCGGTGCGCATGTGCCAGGCCGATCGCCTCGACTCCGTTGCCACCGTCCGCGACGACAGTGAGGAGGCCAGAGAGCCTGAACTGGGTCTTGAGGAGCTCCCGAACTTCGGCAGAGTCGTCGATGAGGACGACGGTCGGAGTGCTGTTCCCCATGGTCGCAACTATGGCCCCCCGAGCAGCTTTTCGCGACCGCTGCGACCACCTCGCTGCACCCTGCCGGACGGGCCATAGGGTGGAGGCAAGCAGCACGCGCCATCCGTAGGGCGCGTCATACCGAACAGAGGTCACGTATGTCCGACATCCAGATCGTCCTCACCGTTCCCGATTCAGGGCAAGAGGCACGAGCTGTCGAGAAGGGCACGAAGGCGTGGCAGCTGTTCGCCGAGTCGCCCGACGTCATCGCGGCCCGCGTCGGCGGTGAGCTCAAGGACCTCGCCTACGAGCTGGCCGACGGCGACGAGGTCGAGGGCGTCGCGATCGACTCACCCGACGGCCGCGACATCCTGCGCCACTCGACCGCGCACGTCATGGCGCAGGCCGTGCAGGAGCTGTTCCCCGAGGCCAAGCTCGGCATCGGCCCGCCGATCACCGACGGCTTCTACTACGACTTCGACGTGCCCGAGCCGTTCGTGCCCGAGGACCTCGACAAGATCGAGTCGCGCATGCGCAAGATCGTCAAGGAGGGGCAGAAGTTCGATCGTCGTGAGATCGCCGACGACGCCGCCCGCGCCGAGCTCGCCGACGAGCCCTACAAGCTCGAGCTGATCGGTCTCAAGTCCACCGCAGGCCAGAACCTTTCAAGATGCAGCCGAGGGTGCGAGCGTCGAGGTCGGTGACGGCGGCCTGACGATCTACGACAACCTCAAGCGTGACGGATCGCTGGCGTGGAAGGACCTGTGCCGCGGCCCGCACCTGCCGACCACCAAGCGCATCCCCGCCTTCAAGCTCATGCGCAGCGCCGCCGCATACTGGCGCGGCGACGAGAAGAACAAGCAGCTGCAGCGCATCTACGGCACCGCCTGGGAGACCAAAGAAGCCCTGGATGCCCATCTGCACCGCATCGAGGAGGCGCAGCGCCGCGACCACCGCCGCCTCGGCACCGAGCTCGACCTCTACAGCTTTCCCGACGAGATCGGCTCCGGCCTGCCGGTGTTCCACCCCAAGGGTGGCGTCATCAAGCGCGAGATGGAGGACTACGTCCGCCAGCGTCACATCGAGGAGGGCTTCGAGTACGTCGGCACGCCACACATCGCCAAGGAGGAGCTGTTCTACACCTCCGGGCACCTGCCCTACTACGGCGAGGGCATGTTCCCGGCGCTCGACGTCGACGGCAACGACTACCGGCTCAAGGCCATGAACTGCCCGATGCACAACCTGATCTTCCGTTCACGTGGTCGGTCCTACCGTGAGCTGCCGCTGCGGCTGTTCGAGTTCGGGCACGTCTACCGCCACGAGAAGTCAGGCGTGATCCACGGTCTGACCCGCGTACGCGGGTTCGCCCAGGACGACTCGCACTCATACGTCACTCCGGAGCAGGCGCCCGACGAGATCCGTCACCTGCTCGACTTCATGCTCAGCCTGCTGCGCGACTTCGGCATGCCCGACTACTACCTCGAGCTGTCGACCCGCGACGACTCCAAGCCCGACAAGTTCATCGGGTCCGACGAGGACTGGGCCATTGCGACCAAGGTGCTCGAGGACGTCTGCGTCGAGAGCGGCCTCGAGCTCGTGCCCGATCCGGGCGGCGCGGCCTACTACGGCCCCAAGGTCTCGGTGCAGGCCCGTGACGCGATCGGCCGCACCTGGCAGCTCGGCACGATCCAGTACGACTTCAACCAGCCGTCGCCTGACCGCTTCAACCTCGAGTACGTCGCGGCCGACGGGACACGGCAGCAGCCGGTCATGATCCACTCGGCCAAGTTCGGCTCGATCGAGCGGTTCATGGGCGTTCTGGTCGAGCACTACGCCGGCGCATTCCCTCCGTGGCTCGCACCCGTGCAGGTCGTCGGCATCCCGGTCGCCGAGCGACACGCGGACTACCTCTACGACCTGGCCGCCAAGCTCAAGGCCAAGGGCATCCGAGTCGAGGTCGACGACTCCGACGAGCGCATGCAGAAGAAGATCCGCAACGCGCAGACCCAGAAGGTCCCGTTCATGGTGATCGCGGGCGACAACGACGTCGACGCCGGCGCCGTGTCGTTCCGCTATCGCAGCGGTGAGCAGGAGAACGGCATCGCGGTCGATGACGCCGTCGCCCGCATCGTCGAGGCGGTTGAGTCGCGAGTGCAGGTATGACTCAGCCGAGGTCCCACGTCAGTGGGTTGAGCGGGTCGGGGCGATAGCTGCAGTACGTACCGGTGCGGATGTGCTGGTCGAGATACTCCCCGAGCTCGGGGTGCAGGTCACCCAGGCGTCGGAGGGCGTAGCGAAGCGTGCGGGTGACGCTCCCGCGGGCACGCTCGACGTCACCTCCTGCGGTCCGCGGCCGGCCGTCGAGCCCGAAGGCCCGGGTCAGCTCCGCGATCAGGTGCTCGCGGTCGGAGTCCGCCTGTTCCAGCCGGCCGAGATCATGAGCCGCGTCGGCGTCGTCGATCTCCTCCTCCACCTCGGCGAGGCGACGACGGTAGGAGTCACGAGCCTGGTCGTCGAGGATCGGGAGCCCCGACCGGAACCCGGAGGTCAGACCCTGGGTGGAGGCGGAGCCGCCCGTGCTCCCGAGCTCGGCGGCCACGAGGTCCAGGACGTGCACCTCCTCGCCGGCGCGATGGACCAGGTGCTGGAGGTAGCGAAATCCCAGGAGCTCGGGGGCGAGCACCTCCACGGACCCCCAAACGATCCGCCGGCAGTCGCCGATCCGGGCGAAGGTGATGGTGCTCGGGTCGTTCGCGCCCTCGGCGGGTGCCTCGACAACTGGGTCGGGCCTGACATCGTCGAGGAGCGACTGGACGTGGGCAGCCGCCCGGACCGCCCCGAACGCCTCGAAGTCACGCCGGGCCGTCTCCCAGTCCAGCTTGGCCAGTCCCGCGTTGTTTGCCTGGTCGTGCGCCCGACCGCGGAGGACGCGAGCCGTGCCGGTCCTCATCGGCGCATCGAGGCGGACCCATCCTTCGATCGCCGACGAGGCAGCGACGACGGCGTCCGCCGACCGGTTCTCCAGCAGGGCAAGGCGGGCCTGTGCGGTGGCGGACTCGGCCCGCAACGCCGGTGAGGCGTATCGGGCGGCCACGTCAGCCAGGGCGCCGGCCGCACGCCGCGTGGTTGCGACGTCACCGCAAGCAGCGCCGATCTCGACCTGGGCGGCCAGCAGGGGTGCCAGTCTGAGGTCCCCGAACGGCGGCTGCTCCTTCGAGGGGTTGGCATCGGGGCGCTCGATCGCGTCGGCGATCAGTGCCGCCGCGACGGCGGGATGCCCCTGCTCGAGGCGCAGCAGCGCGAGACCCGGCTGGGGTGACCACACCAGCTGGTGTGCCTCGAGGTAGGCCCGTTCGGCGCCGTCGAGGTCACCGCGGATGCGCCGTACGGTGCCGAGCTCGACCAGCGGCCAACCCAGCTCGCGCCGCAGCCACGGTCGCAGCTCCTCGCACGCAGCGAGAGCCTCCTGCTCGGCCAGCTCAGCGGGGCCGGACAGGCGCAGCAGCTCGGCGCGGTGCACGCGGCACCGTCCATGGATCCCTCCGACAGCGCTGCCGTGCCGCCACCGATCCATCAGCTCCGTCCACTCGCGGGCCAGGTCGTGTCGCCCGAGACCTTGTGCGGCACAGATCAGCTCGCAATACATCATCCCGGTCGTCAGCGCGTCAACATCGCCGGCGATCAGCTCCATGGCCACGTCCTGGAGCAGCATGAGTCCCCGGTCGACTTCACCTTCGATGACCAGCAGACGACCGAGCGCTGTGTGGCCGATGACGACGGCGGCGCCCACGTCGAGTCGCCGGCCGAGGTCGACCGCCCGCTGGGCCAGGTGCCGCGACGCCTCGGGGTCACCGGACAAGAAGCGCTCATAGGTCGACACCATGGCGACGATCGCCAGGGCCGGATCGTTCTCGGCGTCCTGCAGGAGCGTCTCGGCGCGTCTGACCCATGCACGTACCGATGACATCAGTCCGGTGTCGATCAGGAGGTAGAGCGCGACCATGCCCGCCGCCCAGGCCGCACCGGCCCGGTCCCCGGCGGCGGCACGGGCCGAGTGAAGGGACTCCCAGGCGGCGACTGCGCCCTCGAGGTCACCTGCCCCGTAGCAGGCGGCCGCACGGATCTGCTGTGCCTCGTCGGACTGCTCCTCCGCGAGGAGCTCCAACGCTCGATGCCAGTCCCCGCGATCCAACGCGGCGCTGGCCTCGTCGACGGCCACTGTCCGATTGTGACACCGATTGTCACGCCTCATGGGTGTCAGCAACGTTCCCTCGAAAGGACCCGACATGCGACTCCCCAAGAACGACATCCCCGTCCGGATCGACGCACCCGGCGCAGTGGCTCGCCAGCTCTCGGACTTCGGCGTAGCGAACGGCGCCCTGGGCGTGGAGTACTTCTCGCTCAAGGAAGGCACCGACATCGCGCCGCTGCTGGAAGGCCTGGAGGGCGACCTCTGCCAGGCACCCCACTGGGGCTACCTCCTCGACGGCCAGGTCGTGGTGACCTACGCCGACGGCGCGGAGGAGACCTGCTCAGCCGGCGACGTGTTCCACTGGCCGGCTGGCCACAGCGTCCGGGTCAATGCGGACGCCGAGGTCATCTTGTTCAGCCCGCAGGACGAACACCTGGCGGTCATGTCCCACATGCGGTCGCGCATGGGCCTGGACTGATCGATCCGAGCCAGATCGCACGCGGCGTCTCGACCCGCGTGCGATCGGGCTCGTCGGTAGGTCACTAGAGTTCTGCTGTGACCGAGTACCAGGAGGGGACGGGCGTGCCCGACGCGTTCGAGCGGCTGTGGACCCCGCACCGCATCGTCTACATCAAGGGTGAGGGCAAGCCGACCACGGCGGACGAGGCCGACTGCCCGTTCTGCCGCATCCCGCTGATGGACGACGTCGAGGGCCTGATCGTGCACCGTGGCGAGCACGCATACGCCGTGCTCAATCTGTATCCCTACAACGCCGGTCACCTGCTCGTGTGCCCTTACCGTCACGTGGCGGACTACACCGACCTGACGGACGACGAGACGCTCGAGGTCGCCGCGATGACCAAGACCGCGATGCGCACGATGCGCGAGGTGACGAGCCCGCAGGGATTCAACCTCGGTATGAACCAGGGCCATGTCGCCGGCGCCGGCATCGCCGCGCACCTGCACCAACACGTCGTCCCGCGGTGGGGCGGCGACTCGAACTTCCTGCCCGTGATCGGCCAGACCAAGACCATGCCGCAACTGCTCGGCGACACCCGCGACATGCTCGCGGCCGCCTGGCCCAAGGAGTAGTCCCGATGCTCGAACGCTTCCGACAGTTCTGGTCCAACGTGTGGGCGCCGGTCGGCGACCTGCTGCTGCGCCTCGGCGTCAAGCCCGACTGGGTCACCTGGGTCGGCACGATCGGCGTCACCGCCGGCGCGTTGATCTTCTTCCCGCGCGGCGAGTTCCTCATCGGCGTCCTGGTCATCACGGTGTTCGTGTTCAGCGACATCATCGACGGCTACATGGCCCGCAAGTCCGGCCAGTCGTCGGCATGGGGTGCGTTCCTCGACTCGACGCTCGACCGGGTCGGCGACGCCGCGATCTTCGGCGGCCTGCTGCTCTACTACACGACGTCTGACGCCAAGGCCGACCTGGGCGACCCCAGGACGTACCTCTACCTGAGCCTCGCTTGCCTCGTGCTCGGATCGCTGACCTCGTACGCCAGGGCGCGCGCGGAGAGCCTCGGCATGACGGCCAAGGGTGGCATCGCCGAGCGCTCGGACCGGCTGGTGGCGATCCTCGTCATGACCGGCTTCTCTGGCATGTTCGACGCGCCGTTCCTGCGCGAGATCACCCTCTGGGCCCTCGCAGTGGCCAGCACGATCACGGTGATCCAGCGAATGATGATGGTGCACAAGCAGGCCGTGGCCAAACCGGGCCTCGAAGGCTGATCGGCGAAAAGTTGTCAGACTCCAGCTGCCCCCGACTCCTACGGGTGAGATGACCGCCAGGGAGTAGTGGTCGCGGAGGTGCTCGAGCTCGCTGATGATGCGCACCAGTCACGTACGACCTGGCGTGATCCGGCCCGGCGTCACAGCGCATCTCGTGGATCTGTCCGCCGGATGGGCAAGAGCCGGCCCCGAGTAGACTGAAAGCGATCATCTGGGCACATCAAAGGACACAGCAGTGAGCAACGAGGCAACCACGGTCGGTACGTCGCGGGTCAAGCGCGGCATGGCAGAAATGCTCAAGGGCGGCGTCATCATGGACGTCGTCAACGCCGAGCAGGCCAAGATCGCCGAGGACGCCGGCGCGGTCGCGGTGATGGCGCTGGAGCGCGTACCCGCTGACATCCGTTCGCAGGGCGGCGTGGCGCGCATGTCGGACCCCGATCTGATCGACGGCATCATCGAGGCCGTCTCGATCCCGGTGATGGCCAAGGCCCGCATCGGTCACTTCGTCGAGGCGCAGGTGCTGCAGTCGCTCGGAGTGGACTACATCGACGAGTCCGAGGTGCTGACCCCGGCCGACTACGCCAACCACATCGACAAGTGGCAGTTCACCGTGCCGTTCGTGTGCGGCGCGACCAACCTGGGCGAGGCGCTGCGCCGGCTGACCGAGGGTGCGGCGATGATCCGCTCCAAGGGCGAGGCCGGCACCGGTGACGTGTCCAACGCGACGACCCACATGCGTCAGATCCGCGCCCAGATCCGCCGTCTCGGCTCGCTGTCCGAGGACGAGCTCTTCGTCGCGGCCAAGGAGCTGCAGGCGCCCTACGACCTGGTCAAGGAGGTCGCCGAGAACGGCAAGCTCCCGGTCGTGCTGTTCACCGCCGGTGGCATCGCCACCCCGGCCGACGCCGCGATGATGATGCAGCTCGGTGCCGAGGGTGTGTTCGTCGGCTCGGGCATCTTCAAGTCCGGCAACCCCGCCCAGCGTGCCGAGGCCATCGTCAAGGCCACCACGTTCTTCGACGACCCCGACGTGATCGCCAAGGTCTCGCGCGGTCTCGGGGAGGCGATGGTCGGCATCAACGTCGACGACATCCCCGAACCCCACCGCCTCGCCGAACGCGGCTGGTGAGACGCAACCACTGAACGCAACGTGACACGGCCGGGACCACATGGTCCCGGCCGTCTCGGTGTCCGGACCTCTGCCTAGTCAGTCCGAGTCATCTTTTCCCGATTGCCTGCCAAGACTGCCCCTCAGGGTGCACGCTCATCGTGGGAGATCGACTGCGCGACCCCACATGGTGCGCAGCGATGGGAGAGGGAGTAGTTCATGAAGAGGTCTACCAAGGGCGCCCTGGCGGCGTCTGCAGCGGGGATCCTGCTGCTCGGCGGGGCTGGGTCGCTGGCGTTCTGGAACGCCACGGTCGACGTTCCAGGAGGCGCCATCGCGAGCGGCGAGCTGAAGCTTTCCGCGCCTGACTGCGGTGACGGATGGCTGCTCGACGACGGTGAGGACACGCCGAACCAGCCCTATGCTCCGGGTGACAAGGTCGTCCCCGGTGACGTGATCACCAAGGTCTGCACGTTCGACATCACCGCGGTGGGTGACCACCTGCGCGCGACGCTCGGGGTGACGGGCGGAGGGTTCGCTGCGTCGAACGCGCTGACGGCGGACCTCGCCATCGATGCGAAGTACCAGATCGACGACGTCGACATCCCGGCCGAGCTCACCGAGGCCAACGACGGCGACACCGTCACCGCGACGATCGCGGTGACGGTCGACTCGGCGTCCCTCAACAACACGCAGGGCCTGGCAGCGACGCTCAACGCCGTCACGATCGCCGCCCAGCAGGTCCACAGCTGATCTGTTCCGGTCCACCTCCAGGGGAGGGTGGACCGGATCGGGGATTCACGATGACGACTCATCGCATCGAACGCCAGGCGACACGGGGATGGCTGATCCAGGCCGCCTCGTGGTTCGTCATGTCCGCCGTCCTGCTGGTCCTGTGCGTGGCGGTGTTGATTCCGCGGCTCGGCGGGGCGGAGCCCTACACGGTGCTGACCGGCTCGATGAAGCCCGGCATGCCGCCGGGCACACTCGTCGTGGTCAAACCGGTCGACGCATCGAACATCGCCATCGGCACCGTCATCACGTACCAGCTCGAATCCGGCGAGCGGGCCGTCGTGACTCACCGGGTCGTCGGGATCGGCTTCGACGGGGACGGTGAACGCGTGTTCCGCACGCAGGGCGACGCCAACAACTCGCCTGATCCCGAGCCGGTCAGACCCGTGCAGGTCAGGGGTGAGCGCTGGTACGCGATCCCGTACCTCGGCCACGTCTCGAGTGCGCTGACAGCGGCGCAACGGCAGGTCGCCGTCACCATTGTCGCCACCGGGCTGGTCGTCTACGCCGTGGCGATGTTCCTCGGCGCCGGCCGGGAACGCCGCAGGACGTCGACACGGATGGGAGCGGTGTCATGACACGGCCTGGCTGGCACGTCGTGGCGCTGATGGTCCTGGTCATGGGCGCCGCGTCGTCGGCGGCGGCGGACACCGAGATCGGGCTGAGCGTCGACGGCGCGACGTGGGCCCCGAGCCTGACGGTGCCGCTGTTGGACTCTGGCATTCGCTGGGTGCCGGGTGACACCCGTAGCGCCACGTTCTACGTGCGGAACCAGTCCGGTGACCCGGCCACCTTGTCCGTCGACGTGCTCGGCACCGCGCTGCACTCCCTGCTCGACACGGGCGACCTGACTGTCTCGGCCCGCGGTGAAGAAATCGCCTGGCGTGCGACGACACGGCCCGGGACGCATCGGCTGGTGTCCGACGTGGCCGTGCCACCGCACGCCAGTACGCCGATCGACGTCACGGTGGCGTTTGCGCCCGCATCGTCGAACGAGTCGATGCGTCGCCAGCTCGATCTCCGATTCCGCCTCAGCTTGACGCAGGGTTCGGTTGTTGGCCCGGCCGCGGGTGGATTGCCGGACACCGGCGCTCCGGGAGCGTGGGGCCTGGTCCTGGGGATCATGCTCGTCGCCGGCGGAATCATCGCGACGTCACGTCGTCAAGAGAGGGAAGACACTCATGTCTGATCACCGCGCTACGTCTCGTGCCCGCCGGGGGTGGCTCACGTCGGTTCGCGTGCGCGCGCTGTTGAGCCTCGGCATTGCGCTCGGAATCGGCGCCGTGGGCACGTTCGCGTTCTGGACCGACGACGTGGTCATCAGCGGGACGACTTTCACGGCGGGCACGATCGACCTCCGGGTCAACGGCGGAGACTCACTCCCGTCCTACACAACCCTCAACATGGCCAATGCCGTGCCCGGCAACGCGATCGCCGGAGTCCTGACGATCAGGAACCAAGGCTCCGCACCGTTGAAGTACACCGCCATCACGACGGCGTCGAATGCCGACGGCAAGAACGTACGCGGGTCCTTGACGGTCAAGGTCACCGCGGCGACGACCGTGACGGGGACATACCCGACCGCGACATGCGGGGGAACCGCGATCACCGGCTTCGCCACGTCGTTCACGGGTGCCTCCTTCCTCACGCCGGGACGCCTCCTGGCGCCCAGCACCGAGGAGCAGATCTGTGTTCAGGTGAACCTTGATGCCGCAGCGCCTTCGACGGTGCAGGGCGGGGCGACCAGCGTCGGCTTCACGTTCACCGGGACCTCGGACCTCTCATGACGATCCGAGTACGGCAGGGGCGCGCCGCGCGAGACGTACTGCTGACCCTCGGCGCGGTGCTGGGGGTCATGTGCATCCTGGCCACGGTCGCATCGGCGGTGTTCGACGTGAAGCCCCTGGTCTTCCGCTCCGGGTCGATGTCGCCTGCGATCCGTACCGGGGACCTGGCCATCGCCCGTGAGGTCGATGCCTCACAGCTCGAGCGTGGGGACATCGTCTCGGTGGTCAATGCCGCCGGTTCGCGGGTCACGCACCGATTGGTCGCCTCCACGGAGCGGGACGGGGCGACGCAGCTCGTCCTCAAGGGGGACGCGAACAAGGCGGCGGACGCCGAGGTGTACACCGCGACCCGCGCCCGGAAGGTGCTGTTCGACGTGCCGAAGGCCGGCTACGTCGTGAACGCCGCCGCGAGTCCGGGTGGTGTCTTCGTCCTCGGCCTGTTCGTGGCGTGGATGGTCACCCTGATCGTGCGCAGCCCGAGAGGCGACCGGTCCGACGGGCCTGGGTCGGGAGACGGTCCGCGGCGCGGGGGAGCGCGGCGCCTCGACAGGTCGACGAGGTCGCGGTCCGCCATGCGAAGCGCCTTCGTGGCCACGACCGTCGGCAGCGTCGCGATCGCTTCGCCGGCGGCCGCCGCCGCAGAGTGGACCGACGCGGTCGTCGCGACGGGCACGACCATGACGGCGTACACGGTGCCCGTCCCCGGCGCGTTCGCGTGCTCGGGGAGCGTGGGAAACGGCGTGAACTTCACCTGGAATGCGGTCACAGGCGCCACGAGCTACACGCTCCACTACGCGAGCGGCACCAAGACAGTTCCGGTCGCTGGGACCTCGCAACGGATCACCGAGCTCCTGACGCTGGGCGGGACAGCCTGGGTCGTGGCAAACGTCAACTACGGATCGACCACATGGACGTCAGCCGCCTCGTCGAGCAAGTCGTACACCATTGCCGTCGGACTCGTGGGTCTGTGCTGATCACCCTGCAGAAGGCGCGTGACGGCGCACCCGGTCTTCGCCGCTAGGATCTTCGCCGGGTGGGAGACCCGAAGGGACGCCGATGCCGCAGGGCGGACGACGCAGGGCCAGGTCCGGTCCGGGCACCAGTGGATTCTGGCGCGTGACACTGCTCAACGTCGGCGCGGCGCTGGGAGTGCTGTGCCTGGTGAGTGCTGCGGCCTGTGGGCTCATGAAGGTGAGCCCGATCGTGCTCCGCTCGGACTCCATGGCGCCGGCCGTGTCGACGAGCGACCTCGTGCTGGTGAAGAAGGTCTCGGCCGGGGCCGTCTCCAAGGGCGACATCGTGAGCGTGAACGACCGGCAGGGCAGGCGCGTGACGCATCGTGTCGTCTCGGTGGAGCCCTACGGCAGCAGCATCCGCCTCACCTTGAAGGCCGACGCCAATCCCGCTCCTGACGCCGAGACGTACGACGTCACCGAGGTCAAGCGCGTGGTGCTGGCGCTTCCGTGGCTCGGCTGGGTGTTCGCGCCCGCCGATGGACTGCTCGCACTCGTCGTCGGGGGCGTGTTCATCGGCTGCCTGGTGATCGTTGCCTTCGTGCCCCGTCGACGGCTCCGAGGGACGCGACGCGCCGACGGGTGACGCCTACGATTCGATATTGGGCACGACCGGAGTAGGATTTGGCCATCGCCGTCACGAGGTATGGGAGTGCCTCACAGGTGACGGCGATGAGTAGAGGGAGCTGAGATTCGCTTTGACGCTTGTCGTCAGCGATCTGCTTGCCTCCGTTGAACCCGATCGGGAGGGATATCCGAGAGGGAACGCGGCGGCGGCGGTGCATCCCCTGGAGATTCGTCTCTGACACCGCCGCCGCCGTCCCACGGGTGCGGCGTCGGCCCGATGTCATCACTTCGGGCTGGACTCGTAGTCATTCAGGGTCATCTTTGCGATGTCACAGTGTCTTTGAGACGTATGTCTCGTTTATCGGGTCACGACAACGCACGGCACCTGTCGTGCCAACCCGAATGGACTCCCACCATGAAGAAATCCTCCAAAGGCGCCGTCGCGGCCGCGGCCGCCGGCGTGCTCCTCCTGGGCGGCGCCGGATCACTCGCCTTCTGGTCCGCGACGGACACGGTCAACGGCGTCTCCGTGGCGGCCGGCGAGCTCAAGCTGAGTGCTGCGACCTGTACCGGCTGGAAGTTCGACGGCAGCGAGGTCACGGCCAACAAGGCCTACGTGCCAGCAACCGACAAGATCGTTCCCGGCGACGTGCTGACGCAGTCGTGCGACTACACCATCACCGCCAAGGGTGAGCACCTTCGAGCGACTCTTCTGGCGTCGCAGGGTGCAGCGCCCAGCGATCTCACCCCGTACCTCACGACCCCGTTCCCGACGTTGAAGTACAAGACGCCGGGCCCCAACAGCACCGCCGTCGCCGGGGACAACGTCGGCGACATCACGGAGTCTGCGGACGGGTCGGTCATCACGGCCGAGATCAAGCTCACGTTCGACGGCAGTGCGCCGAACGCCTCGCAGACGCTGACCGGCGGCGTGGACAACTTCACGCTCACCTTCACGCAGGTCCACAACTAAGGCGAACGATCATTCGTTGCAGGGTGCCGGCTCGGGCCGGCGCCCCGACGGGGACACGGGGAAGTCGATTCACATGAGTGAGCGGACTCGCGCACGCAGCATCGCCGGATGGCTCGGCCAGGTGATTGCCTGGTTCGTCATCGCGGCGGTCGTGGGCATGCTCGCGATCTGTGTCGTCATTCCCCGACTCAGTGGCGCAACGCCGTACACGATCCTCACCGGATCGATGCGGCCGGACCTGCCGCCAGGAACGCTCGTGGTCGTGAAGCCGGCAGCCGCCGACGACATCGAGGTCGGCAATGTTGTGACCTACCAGCTTAAGTCGGGTGAGCCCACGGTCGTGACTCATCGGGTCCTCGGAATCAGCTTCGCGGGTGACGGGACGAGGACGTTCACGACTCAGGGTGATGCCAACAACGCTCCTGATGCCGACAAGGTCCTCCCGGCACAGATCAAGGGCAAGGTCTGGTACGCCGTGCCGCACCTGGGCCGGGTCAACAACCTGATCGACAACGCCCAACGGCACGCGATCAGCGTGGTGATCATCGGTGGCCTGTTGGCCTACGCCGCCTACATGTTCGTGACGTCTGGTCGCGAACGTCGCACGGCCAAGCAGAAGGAGGAGGAGGTCAGCGCATGAGACGGAACCTCGCTGTCCTCCTCGCCACCCTCATCGCGACGTTCGCGATGGCATCGCCCGCTGCGGCCGCCGACGAGCTGGGCATCAGCAGTGACGGTGTCACCTTCGCGCCGACCTTCCACGGGCCGTTGTTCGACAGCGCGCTTCGCTGGGTGCCCGGCGACTCGCGAGACGCCGTGTTCTACGTACGGAACCAGGGCGGTACCCCGGCGCGGATGAGCGTCGACATCCTCGGTGACCACGTCGGTGACCTGCTCGACAGCGGCGACCTCACGATCACAGCATCGGCTGGCGGCGAGTCCGGCTCGGCGACGGACGGCGCGCAGCGACGCCTCATCACGCTGCCGAAGGTTGCGGCCGGCGAGGTCGTGCCGGTCACGGTCTCGGTCGGCTTCGCCTACTCCTCGCCCAACGACACCCAGCTGCGCTCGACCGACATGACTTTCCGCATCAACCTCAGCCAGACCTCGACCGTCCCGGGCGAGGACGACGGCAACGGCCCGCTGCCTGACACCGGCGCACCGAACCTCGTGATCCTTGCCCTCGGCTCTGTCCTTCTCGGAACAGGGGTCGCGATCGTCTCGCGGCGCCGCGAAACCCAACAGGGAGAATCCCATGTCTAACCACCTGCCCCCGCGTATGGCCTCCGGCCTGAAGCGCATCAAGTCGACACGCGTACGCGCGCTGTTGAGCCTCGGCATGGTGCTCGGCCTCGGCGCAGTGGGGACCCTTGCCTACTGGACGGACTCGGCAACGTTGGACGGCGGCTCGTTCGTCTCTGGCAACCTCGACATCAAGCTCGGCTCGCCGGCCCCAGGCGTCGACAACAACCCCAGTCAGTTCACGACCGACTTCGCCATGACGAACATGCAGCCCGGCGACTCCAAGGCTGCCATCGTCACCGTGCGCAACTCGGGGTCGATCGGGTTCACCTACACCGCCACCGGTGTGACGAGTGGCGGTGCACTGGCTTCGCTGCTCTCGTTCAAGGTGGTCCCAGGTGGCGCACTGAGCGGCACCACCGACTGCACCGGAACTCCCAGCTTCACCGGGACGATGGCATCCGCGCAGAACGTGATCACGGCCAACCGCCCGCTCGCGGGAAGCGGCGGCAATGAGTCGTTCTGCGTCGTGGCGACCCTGCCCACCGGGACCACCACTGGCCAGAACACGAGCGCGACAGCGTCGTTCACGTTCAACGCCAAGCAGGTCGGAGCCCCGTAATGTCCCGGCGCAAGCTGGCGAAAGCCAAGGCGAGGCGGGCTTCGAAGGCTCGTGCGGTCCAGGCCGCAAAACATGAGGCCATCGAAGCGAAGGTCGCGCTGACGGCCGAGAAGCCCCAGAGCCGAATCCGACGGATGTTCTCGATCAAAGGTCTGCGTGAAGGGTTGCTGACGTTCGGCGCGGTAGCCGGCGTCTTCTGCATCCTGCTCGCCGTTGCTTCGTTCACGTTCGGCATCAAGCCGATCATCTTCCGCTCGGGTTCGATGTCGCCGGCGATCCAGACGGGTGCGCTTGCCATCTCGCAGACGGTCGAGGCGAAAGACCTCGCCGTGGGCGACATCGTGACGGTCAAGACGGATGCCGGCGTCCGGGTGACCCATCGCGTCAAGGACCTGACCTTCACAGACGGCAAGGCATCGATGGTCCTGAAGGGCGACGCGAACAAGACGCCCGACGATCATGTCTACGTCGTGCAGTCGGCAGATCGCGTCCTGTTCGACATCCCCAAAGCGGGCTACGTGGTCAGTTGGTTGTCCGGCCCTACCGGTATTTTCGCCGGCGGCCTCCTGGCCGGTCTTTTGCTGCTGACGGCATTCGGCCCCGGCACCCGCAACCAACGCAAGCCCGGAGCGCGCAAGCTGTTCGGGATCTCGGTCGCGACACTGACGGTCGGACTCATCTCAACCGGCGTCAGTGGGTCGACGAACACTCAGGCGTACTTCACGAATGCGGCCGACCTCACGAGCGGCACGTTCACCGCGGGCAGCTACGGCACACCTCCCGCACCGACCGGCGTCACCTGTACGGCAGGCACGACGGCCGCCAACACGGTCACGATCAGCTGGAACACCGTTCCTGGTGCCACCAACTACAGGCTGACCCGGACGGACGGGTCCACGACCAACGCAGCGACGACGAGTCGCGTGCTGACGGGCACCAACAACAGCAGTGGCAGCGCATCCGTCCAGGCACAGATCGGGGCTGGTCCTTTGTCACCCAGCTCCGCGTCGGTCAGCTACACGTTCGGCAACGGCAACAACAAGGCACCAGCCTGCAACTGAGCCGCCGCTGGTGCCCGCAGGGCGTTCCTTGGCCCGGTCCTCGTAGGCTTGACCGGTGCCAGCTTCCCCGTCGATCGGTGTCTTCGCCCTCCAGGGCGACGTGCGCGAGCACGTACGCGTCCTGGGTGACCTCGGCGTGCCCGCCTTCACGGTGCGTCGCCCCGAGGAGCTCGAGCGCTGCGACGCCCTGGTGCTGCCGGGCGGCGAGTCGACGACGATGTACAAGCTGGCGCGCTCGTTCGAGCTGTTCGAGCCGCTGGTCGAGCGAATCCGCGGCGGCATGCCGACCTTCGGCACGTGCGCCGGGATGATCATGCTGGCCGACCGCATCGAGGACGGCATCGCAGGGCAGGAGACCCTCGGCGGGCTCGACATCACGGTCCGTCGCAACGCCTTCGGCCGCCAGGTCGACTCGTTCGAGGGCGACATCGAGTTCGACGGCTTCGGCGAGCCGGTGCACGCCGTGTTCATCCGCGCACCGTGGGTCGAGAAGGTCGGTCCAGAGGTCGAGGCCCTCGCGACGATCCCATCGGGCGAGGCCGCCGGTAGAATCGTCGCGGTTCGGCAGGGCAACCTGATGGCGACCTCGTTCCACCCCGAAGTCGGGAGTGACGATCGCATCCATCGTTACTTCGTCGACCTCGTCAAGCAGTCGTAGAAAGGGCAGCTCATGTCAGGCCACTCCAAGTGGGCGACGACCAAGCACAAGAAGGCCATCGTCGACGCCAAGCGCGGCAAGATGTTCGCCAAGATGGTCAAGAACATCGAGGTCGCCGCCCGCATCGGCGGCCCCGACCCCGACGGCAACCCCACGCTCTACGACGCGATCCAGAAGGCCAAGAAGTCCTCGGTCCCCAAGGACCACATCGACCGTGCCGTCAAGCGCGGCGGCGGCGTCGGCGACGACGCGGTCGACTACATCGACGATCATGTACGAGGGCTACGCCCCCGGCGGCGTCGCGCTGCTCGTCGAGTGCCTGACCGACAACCGCAACCGCGCCGCGATGGAGGTCCGCACCGCGATGACCCGCAACGGCGGCACGATGGCCGACCCCGGCTCGGTGTCCTACATGTTCCACCGCAAGGGCGTCATCATGGTGCCGGCGGAGCAGGAGGGCGGCGCGACCAACGAGGACGACGTCCTGATGGCGGTGCTCGACGCGGGGGCCGAGGAGGTCAACGACCTCGACGGCTCGTTCGAGGTCATCTGCGAGGCCGACCGACCTCGTGGCCGTACGCACGGCGCTGCAGGAGGCCGGGCTCGACTACGACTCGGCCGACGCGTCGTTCGTGCCGACCGTGACGGTCGAGGTCGACGTCGACGCGGCGACCAAGGTCATGCGCCTCATCGACGCCCTCGAGGACAGCGACGACGTGCAGAACGTGTTCGCCAACTTCGACGCCTCCGACGAGGTCATGGCGCAGGTCCAGTAGCCAGGTGAAGGCTCAGGACCCGCAGGAGGCTGGACCCGGTTCGCCCTCGGCGCGTCGCCATCGTGGTGACGGCGGCGCCGTCTAGGCTGTCGAACATGCGTTCGGTATGCGTGGTGCAGGCATGAGGGTTCTCGGCATCGACCCCGGTCTCACCCGGTGTGGCGTCGGTGTCGTCGACGGCTCCGTCGGCCGCGCCCTGACGATGGTCCACGTCGGCGTGTTCCGCACGCCGGCCGACCTCGACATCGCCCGCCGCCTCCACCAGCTCGAGCAGCAGGTCGAGGCGAGCATCCTCGAGCACCGCCCCGACGTCGTCGCGGTCGAGCGGGTCTTCAGCCAGCACAACGTCCGCACCGTGATGGGCACGGCCCAGGCCAGCGGCATCGCGATGGTCGTCGCGGCACGTCACGGCATCCCCGTGCACCTGCACACCCCCAGCGAGGTCAAGGCCGCCGTCACCGGCAGCGGCCGCGCCGACAAGGCGCAGGTCACGCAGATGGTCACGCGCCTGCTGCGGCTCACCGAGGCGCCCAAGCCGGCCGACGCCGCCGACGCCCTGGCGCTGGCGATCTGCCACATCTGGCGCGGGGGAGCGCCAGACCGGCTCCAGGCCGCCGTCGAAGCCCAGTCATCACGCGCCTCCGGCACGGCAGCCCGATGATCGCCCACGTCCGCGGCCCGGTCGCCGCCGTCACCCTGACCTCGGCCGTCATCGACGTCGGCGGAGTCGGCATGCAGGTCATGTGCACGCCCGAGCACCATCGCCGTCGCTGCGCATCGGCCAGGAGGTGCAGCTGTCGACCTCGATGGTGGTGCGCGAGGACTCGCTGACGATCTTCGGCTTCGCCAGCACCGACGAGCGCGACATGTTCGAGCTCGTCCAGACCGCCAGCGGCGTCGGCCCCAAGGTCGCCCAGGCGATGCTGGCCGTGCTCGACCCCGACCGGCTCCGCCAGGCGATCGGTCAGAGCGATCTCGCGACCCTGACCTCGGTGCCCGGCATCGGCCGCAAGGGTGCCGAGCGCATCGTCGTCGAGCTCAAGGACCGCGTCGGCGTCGCCACCTCGCGGTCGACCGGTGCGCCGGCGTGGCGTGACCAGGTCCACGAGGCGCTGCTCGGGCTCGGCTGGTCGGCGCGTGACGCCGACGCCGCGCTCGAGCGGGTCGCCGCCGACCTCGAGCCCGGTGCCGACCCCCGACGTCTCCACCGTGCTGCGCGACGCGCTCCGCACCCTGTCGAAGGCGCGCTGATGGACGAACGCGAGGCCAATTTCTATGAGGGGGGTGGCGAGGCGATCGTCGCCGAGGCCGGACCCGAGGACCGCGCGTTCGAGGCGGCGCTTCGTCCTCGCACGCTCGACGAGCTGATCGGCCAGGAGCGCGTACGCGAGCAGCTCTCGCTGATGCTCGAGGCGGCCGTGGCTCGCGGACGTACGCCCGACCACGTGCTGCTGTCCGGCCCGCCCGGACTCGGCAAGACCACGATCGCGATGATCATCGCCCACCAGCTCGCGGCACCGCTGCGCATCACGAGCGGCCCGGCGATCCAGCACGCCGGAGACCTCGCCGCGATCCTCTCGGGGGTCAACGAGGGCGACGTCCTGTTCATCGACGAGATCCACCGCATGTCGAGGCCGGCCGAAGAGCTCCTCTACATGGCGATGGAGGACTTCCGCGTCGACGTCATCGTCGGCAAGGGTCCCGGTGCGACCGCCATCCCGCTGGAGATCCCGCCGTTCACGGTCGTCGGTGCGACGACCCGGGCCGGCCTGCTGCCGAGCCCCTTGCGTGACCGGTTCGGGTTCACCGCACAGCTCGACTACTACGCCGCCGGCGAGCTGCACCGCATCGTCGACCGCTCCGTCGGGTCTGCTCGACCTCGAGGTGACCGACGACGGCGGGCGCGAGATCGCCTCTCGGTCGCGTGGCACACCACGCATCGCCAACCGCCTGCTGCGACGCGTGCGCGACTTCGCCGAGGTGCGGGCCGGGGGAGTCGTCGACCACGACGTGGCGCGCGACGCCCTGGCCCTCTACGAGGTCGACGAGCTCGGCCTCGACCGCCTCGACCGGGCCGTGCTCGACGCGCTGTGTCGCAGCTTCGGCGGGGGACCCGTCGGTGCGTCCACGCTCGCAGTCGCTGTCGGCGAGGAGCGCGAGACCGTCGAGGAGCTCGCCGAACCCTTCCTCGTACGCCTGGGGTTCCTGGCCCGCACGCCTCGCGGACGCGTCGCGACCCCCCGCGCCTGGCGGCATCTGGGACTCCCTGTCCCGGCGACGCTCGACCAATTGCCGCTCGACGACGATCCGCGATAAGCCCTGCAGCATGAGCCA
Source organism: uncultured Actinomycetota bacterium (assembly GCA_963759975.1). GTDB lineage: Bacteria > Actinomycetota > Actinomycetes > Propionibacteriales > Nocardioidaceae > Aeromicrobium. The sequence goes on along the minus strand of CAVXBS010000049.1, from coordinate 80,938 downwards.
GGTCACGATGCTGGCGCAGAGAGGCTAAACTTCCCGATGGCCTCCGGTCATCCCTGCCCACCAGCGGCAACCTCATACTCGTACGGGAGCATCAAAGCGTGAAAGACCTGGGCGTACTCCTGCCCCTCATCCTCATCGTCCTTGCGTTCTTCTTCCTGGTCCTGCGCCCGGCCCGAGCGCGCCAGCAGTCGTTCCTCAAGGTGCAGAGTGAGCTGGCCCCCGGCGCGCGCGTCATGATCGCGAGCGGCATCTTCGGTGAGATCGTGTCCGTCGGCGACGAGACGATCGAGCTGCGCATCGCCCCTGACACGGTCATCACCGTCAAGCGCCAGGCCGTCGCCCACGTCATCCCGGACGCAACGCCCGAGACCGAAACGAGCACTGAGGACTGATGGCGACCAATCCCAAGAACCGGGGCTCCAAGGCTGCCAGCAACCTGCCCCGCCCGCGGCGCACCGTGGTGCTCTTCCTCGCGGCGATCATCGCGCTGTACGGCCTGGTTGCCCTGATCGACCTCAACCACAAGAAGGGTGATCCCAGCGCGTGGCAGCCCAAGCTCGGCCTCGACCTCGAGGGCGGCACCCGCATCACGTTCGAGGCCAAGGCGACCAAGGGCAAGGTCGACAAGCCCAAGCTCGACCAGGCACGGGACATCATCGATCAGCGCGTCAACGCCACCGGCGTGAGCGAGGCCGAGGTGACGACCCAAAGTGGCAACCAGGTCATCGTCGAGATCCCCGGACAACGCAAAGCGGGCATCGTCGACCAGGTCGGCAAGACGGCCCAGATGCGATTCCGGCTGGTCTGGACCCAGAACCTGACGAGTGCCGCCAAGGCCGTCGACACGAGCGCGGAGCAGAAGATCATCGATGGGATCGACTGGAGCAAGCTCTCGCTCGACCAGATGATCAAGGCCGAGACGACCGGGATCGAGTCACTGCCCAAGGACGTTCAGCCGGGCATCGCAGCCCTGCAGAAGCAGGCGGCCGGCTTCGTGTGCGCCAAGGGTGGCGTGCAGGTCGAGGACGTCTCGAACAAGCCGCTGGTCACCTGCGACACCAAGACCGGTGAGGTCCAGATCCTGAGCCCGGCGGTCATCGAGGGCACAGATGTCAAGAGCGCCAACCAGGCATACGACTCGCAGAAGGCCCAGTGGCTCGTCGAGATCAAGCTCAAGGGCAAGGGGACCGGCGTCTTCAAGACCGTCACGCACGCCCTCACGCCGCAGCAGAACCGCTTCGCCATCGTGCTCGACGGCGAGGTCATCACGGCGCCGTCCTCACAGGCATTGATCACCAACGGGGTCTCGCAGATCACCGGCAGCTTCACGGCGTCGTCGTCCAAGACGCTGGCCAACCAGCTCAAGTTCGGTGCTCTGCCCCTGACGTTGAGTCGTCAACGGCAGTGAGGAGATCGGCCCGTCGCTGGCCGGCACCCAGCTCCACGCGGGCCTGCTCGCCGGCGTCATCGGCCTGATCCTGGTCGTGGTCTACTGCCTCTTCTACTACCGCGGTCTCGGGCTCGTGATCATCGGCTCGCTGCTGGTGGCGGCAGCTCTCACGTACGTGCTGGTGCTGCTGCTCGGCAAGGGCGTGGGCTTCACCCTGACGCTGCCGGGCATCGCCGGCCTGATCGTGGCGATCGGCATCACGGCGGACTCGTTCATCGTGTTCTTCGAGCGCATCCGAGACGAGGTGCGCGACGGCAAGTCCCTGCGCCTCGCCGTCGAGGCCGGGCTGGGTCCGCGCACGGAGCACGATCCTGGCCGCCGACGCTGTGTCGATCCTCGCGGCGCTGACTCTGTTCATCTTCGCGATCGGGGTCGTCCGGGGCTTCGCCTTCGCGCTGGGTCTCACGACCCTGATCGACGTGTTCGTCGTGTTCTTGTTCACCAAGCCGGTGGTCTCGCTGCTGGCCCGGACGAAGTTCTTCGGCCAGGGCCACAAGCTCTCCGGGCTCGACGCCGCCCACCTTGGCATCAAGGGGCGCAAGGTCTCGCAGATCGCCCGTCGACAGAAGCCCGCACCACTGGAGAGGTCAACTGATGGGCCGCATCAGCACGTTCGGACAGCACCTCTACGAAGGGCGCATCTCGTTCGACTTCGTCGGTCGCCGCAAGCTCTGGTACTCGATCTCGGCCATCATCGTGATCGTCGCGACCTCGGCGTTCGTGCTCCGCGGGTTCAACTACGGCGTGGAGTTCAAGGGCGGCGTCGAGTTCACCGCGACGGTCAAGACCGCCAACGCGGCGACGTCCGACGACATGGCCAAGGCCGTCCAGGACTCGGGCGTCCCGGACGCCGGCGACCCGACTGTCCAGACGTCGGGCAAGCAAGCAGATCCGCATCCAGACCCGCGCGCTCTCGCAGGACCAGGCGACGACGGTCAAGGATTCCATGATCAAGGCCGGGGCCACCGAGGTCAGCCAGAACCTGATCGGACCGACGTACGGCAAGCAGGTCGCCAACAAGGCGCTGAAGGGCCTGATCGTCTTCCTGGTCATCGTGGTGCTGTTCATCTGGGCGTACTTCCGTGAGTGGCGGATGTCCGTCGCGGCCATCGTGGCGCTGGCGCACGACCTCATCATCACCGCAGGCGTCTATGCGCTGTCGGGATTCGAGGTCACGCCGGCCACGGTGACGGGCTTGCTGACGATCCTCGGCTACTCGCTCTACGACACGGTGGTGGTCTTCGACAAGGTGCGGGAGAACACCAGGGGCATCCTCAAGTCGACGTCCAAGACGTACGCCGAGCAGGCCAACCTGGCGCTCAACCAGACGCTCGTACGCTCGATCAACACGTCGATCACGGCACTGCTGCCCGTGGGCGCGCTCCTGTTCGCCGGTGCCGCGATCCTGGGCACCGGTCCGCTCAAGGACCTCGCGCTCGCGCTGTTCGTCGGCATGCTCGCCGGCACGTACTCCTCGATCTTCATCGCGACCCCGTTCGCGTCGCAGCTCAAGGAGAGGGAGCCGGCGATCAAGGCCCAGGCGGCCCGTGTCATGGCCAGGCGCGCCAAGCAGGGCGAGGCGCCGGTGGAGGCCGCCGCGCCGGTCACGGTCCACCGCCCCGTGGCCTCCTCGGGCGCCTCGAAGCGCACGCAGCCGTCCCGGCAGCCGCGCTCCAAGCGCGGCAAGGGTCACTAGTCGTGACGGCCCCGTGCCATGCTGTACCAACCGATTCAGTGGCGCGGGGAAAGTCCGGGCTACGCCGCATCTTGGAGGAGAAACCCATGAAGATCCCTATGGCCATTGCGAGTGCCGTGCTGCTGGCCGGCACGCTGGCTGCGTGTGGCGGCGGCGACGGCGGCAGCGGGGGTTCGGGCAGCGACTACTGCAAGGACCTCAAGAAGGCCCAGGCGTCCTTCGGCGACTTCTCGTCGGGCGACCTCGGTGACCTCGACGCCGCGTTCAAGGCGTTCCACAAGCTGGCCGACGAGGCGCCGAGCGACATCGACGCCGACTGGAAGAAGCTCGACGCCGCCCTCAACACGGTCGAGAAGGCCCTCAAGGACGCCGGCCTGAAGTTCTCCGACCTGGCCGAGGTCCAGCAGGGCAAGCTCCCCGAGAACGTCGACCCGTCGAAGCTCCAGGGACTCGCGACCGAGATGTCCAAGCTCAGCAACTCGAACTTCACCAAGGCGTCCAAGGCCATCGAGACGCACGCGAAGAAGACCTGCAAGGTCGACCTCAACGGTTCCTGATTCACATTGACGGCAGGTCTCGTGGGCTCAGCCCGCGGGACCTGCTGTCATTCGCCACGCAGAGGGAGAACATGAGCGACCTGACCGAGACGATCGATCGCCTCGTCCGTCCGATCGAGGACTGGCCCGAGCCCGGGGTCACGTTCCGTGACATCACGCCCCTGCTCGCCGACCCGATCGCCCTGGCTGCGGTGATCGACGGGATGGTCGAGCTCGCCGAGCAGGTCGGACCGATCGACGCGGTGCTCGGCATCGAGGCGCGCGGCTTCCTGTTCGGCCCCAGCATCGCCCTACGCCTCGGCGCCGGCTTCGTGCCGGTCCGCAAGGCCGGCAAGCTGCCGGCGACGTCGCTGTCCACCTCGTACGACCTGGAGTACGGGTCGGCCGTCCTGGAGATGCACGTCGACGCGCTCCACGCAGGTGCGCGGGTGCTCGTCGTCGACGACGTCCTCGCGACCGGCGGCACGATGCTCGCGGCCGCGGACCTCGTGCACCAGGCCGGCGGCGCGGTCGCCGGCAACCTCGTCCTGATCGAGCTGCTCGCACTCGGCGGCCAGGAGCGACTGTCCCCGCTCGGCTGCGCGAGCCTGCGCACGTACTAGGCCCCACACCAGAATCGAGACCCATGAATCCCCACCAGATCCGCGTCGTCGCCCTGATCCTCGTCACCGTGCTCGTGCTGGCCGCTGCGGCCACCCTGATCGACGGTCTCCTGAGCTGACCTGCGCTGTGACTCACTGGCATACGATGGAAAGACACAGTGAGGAACGCGATGGCTGAACGCACCGAGGCGCCGCCGGTCGAGTCGAAGAATTCCGACTCGGCACCGGCTTCTGCGCGTGTGCGCAACCGGCTGGCCCGCATCGGCGGCAAGTCGGGGTCGTCCGACGCGGTGCTCGACCCGCTGATCAAGGTCTATCGGACGACCCATCCCAAGGGCGACGTCACGTCGATCCAGAAGGCGTACGAGATCGCCGAGCGGATGCACGAGGGGCAGACCCGCAAGAGCGGCGATCCCTACATCACCCACCCGCTCGCGGTGGCGACGATCCTCGCCGAGCTCGGCATGACGGCGCCGACCCTGTGCGCGGCGCTGCTGCACGACACCGTCGAGGACACCGACTACACGCTCGCGGAGCTGAGCGCCGACTTCGGCGACGAGGTCCGGCAGCTCGTCGACGGCGTGACCAAGCTCGACAAGGTCAAGTACGGCGACTCGGCGCAGTCCGAGACGATCCGCAAGATGGTCGTGGCGATGAGCCGCGACATCCGCGTGCTGGTCATCAAGCTGGCCGATCGGCTGCACAACATGCGCACGCTGCGCTACCTGCGGCAGGACAAGCAGGAGCGCATCGCGCGCGAGACCATCGAGATCTTCGCGCCGCTGGCGCACCGGCTCGGCATGAACACGATCAAGTGGGAGCTCGAGGACCTCGCGTTCGCGACCCTGCACCCCAAGGTCTACGACGAGATCGTGCGGCTCGTCGCCGACCGCGCGCCGTCGCGCGAGCAGTTCCTCGAGCGCGTCGTCAACGACGTCGAGTCCGACCTGCGGCACGTCAAGCTCAAGGCCAAGGTCTCCAGCCGGCCCAAGCACTACTACTCGATCTACCAGAAGATGCTGGTCGGCGGCCGCGAGTTCTCCGACATCTTCGACCTCGTCGGCGTACGCATCCTCGTTGACACCGTCGCGGACTGTTATGGCGTGCTCGGCGTGCTGCACGCGCGGTGGAACCCGATTCCCGGGCGGTTCAAGGACTACATCTCGGTCCCGAAGTTCAACATGTACCAGTCGCTGCACACCACGGTGATCGGGCCGCAGGGCAAGCCGGTGGAGCTGCAGATCCGTACCAACGCGATGCACCGCCGCGCCGAGTACGGTGTCGCGGCGCACTGGAAGTACAAGGAGGACGCCACCGCGGGCAAGTCCGGCAAGGGTCCCGACAAGGACGACATGCTGTGGCTGCGCGAGCTGCTCGACTGGCAGTCCGAGACGTCCGACTCCGTCGACTTCCTCGACTCGCTGCGGTTCGAGATCAACAACGCCGGCGTCTACGCCTACACGCCACGCGGCGACCTGATCCAGCTGCCGGCCAAGGCCACGCCGGTCGACTTCGCGTACGCCGTGCACACCGAGGTCGGGCACGCCTGCATCGGCGCCCGCGTCAATGGCCGGCTCGTGTCGCTGGAGTCCGAGCTCGAGAGTGGCGACGTCGTCGAGGTCTTCACCTCCAAGTCGCCCGACGCCGGGCCGAGTCGTGACTGGCTCGAGTTCGTCGCCAGCCCGCGAGCCCGCAACAAGATCCGGCAGTGGTTCACCAAGGAGCGCCGCGACGAGGCGATCGAGCGGGGCAAGGACCTGATCGCCAAGCAGATGCGCAAGGAGGGTCTGCCGCTGCACCGGCTGTTCCGGCACGAGACCCTCGACACCGTCGCCAAGGAGCTGCACCTCGCAGATGTGTCGACGCTCTACGCGTCGGTCGGTGAGGGCAACGTCGGCGCGCAGAACGTCGTCGAGCGGGTCATCGATCTCGCCGGCGGTCGCGAAGGTGCCCAGGAGGACCTCGCAGAGGCGACCTTGTTGCCCGGCGTCGGGACGCGTCGCTCCCGCACGGAGAGCCGCGATGCCGGCGTGGTGGTCGAAGGGCTCGACGGCGACATCATGATCAAGCTGGCCCGGTGCTGCACCCCCGTACCCGGTGACGCGATCGAGGGGTTCGTGACGCGTACCGCCGGGGTTTCGGTGCACCGCACGGACTGCGTCAACCTGCTGTCGCTGCGCAGCCAGCCCGAGCGGCTGGTGTCGGTGCACTGGGCGCCGACCGGCAAGAGCACGTTCCTGGTGGCGGTGCAGGTCGAGGGGCTCGATCGGCCCCGGCTGCTGAGCGACATCACCCGGGTCATCTCCGACCAGCACGTCAACATCTTGTCGGCGTCGCTGTCGACCGGCCGCGATCGCGTGGCCAAGTCGAAGTTCACCTTCGAGATGGCCGACCCCAAGCACCTGGGCCACGTCCTCTCGGCCGTACGCACCGTCGAAGGCGTCTTCGACGTCTACCGCCTCACCCAATAACGCTGACGAGTGGGTTACGCACGCTGACGAGTGGGTTGCGCACGCTGAGGAGTGGGTTGCGCTGGGTGAGGGAGGGTCACCGTCTGGCCCCACCAACGTTGGATCGGCAACAATCCCCAAAAGCGCCCCGAGCTCGTTCTCGAACGCCGCGTCGGGCCCGAAGATGCGCTCGCGCGTCCCGATCACCCACCTCCAGCCGTACAGCTCCGAGAGATAGTCACGCCGCTCGCAGATCGTGGACGACGTGATGTTCGTCGGTGTGGAACTCTCGACCGTCGTACTCCGAACCGATCATGAGTTCCGGATACGGCAAGTCGATGAAGTATGAGCGACCGAAGTCGTCGATCACCTCGAACTGAGGATCCGGGGGAGGGAACCCGGCGTCCAGCATTCTGAGGCGTTGCCATGACTCGCCGGGCGACTGGCTCTTCGGCTCGATGATCGCCGCGAGGCTGCGAGCCTGAACGATTCCGCGGTAGCCCTTCAGACGCGCGACGTATTCGTCGACCTCGTCCACATCGATCAGGCCCGCGTGAGCGAACGCATCGGCGGCTGCGAGCGCGTACGGCCGATACATTTTCCGCAGCAGGTCGGAGACCGTGCGAACGGGCGTCGTGACGTGAATGCCGTCAACGAATTCGATGTCGTCCGACGGAGATGATCGCCTGGCGGCCGCGGCTGTGGGGGTGCACGACCCGTGCGGTCCCGTGGCGCACGACCACGGCCGGTTCGAAGTTGTGCCGGCGTGCCTGGCGAGAAGACATTGAGGCCGCGAACCCACGCGGCGGTCTCGTCACAGACCACGGCGTTGTCCGGGGTGATGAGGTTGATGGCTCGAAGTCGGCCCCTCCGCGAGTCCGGAACGCGCGCGTCCACGTAGACGCCGCGGAATTCGCGTCTCAGCAGGCCGTCGGCACGCATCCGCCTGAGGACGGCGGGTGCGAAACCCAGATCGAGTCCTTGGAGAGCGGTGAACGGGTATCCGTCGTTGATGAGGTCTGGCATATGCCGGATCAAACGGTGATTCGATCGAACAGTCGATCGCTTCGTCCACAGGCTCGGGCTATCGCCTACTCCCGAGCACCCACGACCCGCTCGTCAGCGTTCGGCAACCCGCGCGTCAGCGTGCGTAACCCGCTCGTCAGCGTTCGCAACCCGCGCGTCAGCGGTAGGTGGTCAGGAGTAGTCGGCCTGGGCCTTCTTGGCCATGTCGAGGAAGGCTTCCTTGGACGCCTTGTCGGCCTCGAGGTCCTTGGCCTTCTTGTTGTCGCCCTTGGCCTCAGCGGCGGCGATCTTCTCGCCGACCTCGTCGATCGCGCGCTGGAGCTTGCCGATCATGTCGTCGGCGCGAGCGGACTTCTCCGGATCCGTCTTCTTCCACTTGCTCTCGGTCGCCTCGCGCACGGCCTGCTCGACCTTGCGGATCCGCGCCTCGAACTCGCCGATCTTGGCCCGCGGGACCTTGCCGGCGTCCTCCCAGCGATCGGCGATGTCGAGCCATGCCTTGCGGGCGGCGTCGATGTCCTTGATCGGGAGGAGCTTCTCGGCCTCGGCCAGGATCTCGAGCTTCTTCTCGGCGTTGACCTCGTACTCGGCGTCGAGCTTGGCATTGGCCTCGTCGCGCGCGGTGAAGAACGCGTCCTGCGCCGCCCGGAACCGCTTCCAGAGCTTGTCCTCGACATTGCGGGGTGCGGAGCCGGCCTTCTTCCACTCCGTCATCAGATCGCGGTACTTGCCGGCAGTCGGCCCCCACTCGGTCGACGACGACAGCGCCTCGGCCTCGACGATCAGCTTCTCCTTGATCGTCTTGGCGTGCTCGCGCAGCGTCGACTGCTCGCCGAAGTGGGTCTTGCGACGACGCGTGTACGCCGTACGGGCCGTGCTGAAGCGGTGCCACAGCTCGTCGTCGGCGGACTTGCTGAGCCGGGGGAGCGCCTTCCACTCATCGAGCAGGGCGCGGAGCTTGTCGGCGCCGGCCTTCCAGTCGTTGCCGGCGGCGATCTTCTCGGCCTCGTCGGCGATGCGGGTCTTCTCGGTCTGCGCCTCGGCGACCTTGGCTGCGCGCTCGACCTTGCGCTGCTCGCGCTGCTTGTCGATCGCCGGCTGCAGGGCGTCGAGCCGCTTGAGCAACGAGTCGAGATCGCCGAGCGCCTGGGCGTCGACGATCTGCGCGCGCACCTTGGTGACGGCCTTGGCCGCGTCGTCGGGGGAGAGTGCACCGCCCTCGAGGCGCTTCTCCAGCAGGTCGACCTCGACCTCGAGTCCTTCGTAGCGGCGCACGTACAACGACATCGCCTCAGCGGGGTCACCGCCGGGCCACTGGCCGATCAGTCGTTCACCGTCAGTGGTCTTGACGTAGACATTGCCTTCGTCGTCGACACGACCCCAAGGGTTCGTGGGCGCAGAACTCATGGCCCACAGTGTAGGCGTCAGCCGGTCGGTCGGTTGCCAGTGCGTCTCGCGTACCCTGTCGCACGTGCTTCTCACGTCATTTCCGGCTGGTCCGCTGCAGGCCAACTGCTACTTCGTCTCGCGCGGACCCGGCACCGGCTGCGCCATCGTCGACCCCGGGATGGACGCGATGGACGGGGTCCGCGCGGTCGTCGCCGAGCACAACCTCACGCCCACCGCAGTGCTCATCACGCACGGCCACTTCGACCACATGTGGTGCGCCCAGGACGTGGCGAGCGAGTACGGCTGCCCGGTCTGGATACACCCGGCCGACAGGCACCTGCTGGCCGACCCGATGGCCGCGATCTCGGGCGAGTCGGCTGCCATGCTGCGCAGCCAGCTCGGCATGACCGACCTTCCGGAGTTCACCGAGCCGGCAGACGTACGCGATGCGGTCGACGGCGCGCGCATCGAGGTCGATGGCCTGACGTTCCTGGTCGACCACGTGCCCGGCCACACGCCCGGCACGGTGTTCTACCGCGTCGACTATGACGGGCCCGAGGACGTCTCGCAGGTCATGTTCTCCGGCGACTTCCTGTTCGCCGGGTCGATCGGGCGTACGGACCTCACCGGCGGCTCGCACCCGCAGATGCAGGACAGCCTGCGCGACCGCGTGCTGCCGCTCGACGACGACATCGTCGTGCTGCCGGGCCATGGCGGCCAGACGTCGATCGGTCGTGAGCGCGCCACCAACCCGTTCCTGGCGGAGGTCATGTGATGGCCAAGGCTCTGTCCGGCTTCCCGGAGTTCCTCCCGCGTGAGCGCAGCGTCGAGCAGCAGGTGCTCGACCACCTGCGTCGACGTTCGAGCTGCACGGATTCGCCAACATCGAGACCCGCGCTGTCGAGCCGCTCGACGTGCTGCTGCGCAAGGGCGAGATCGACAAGGAGGTCTACGCCGTCAAGCGCCTCGCTGCGGCCGATTCCGAGCGCGCCGAGCTGGCACTGCACTACGACCTGACCGTCCCGTTCGCGCGGTACGTCCTGGAGAACGCCGGCAAGCTCGAGTTCCCGTTCCGCCGCTGGCAGATCCAGAAGGTGTGGCGGGGAGAGCGCCCACAGCAGGGCCGCTTCCGCGAGTTCACCCAGGCCGACATCGACATCGTCGCCCGCGACGTGCTGCCGTTCCACTTCGACGTCGAGGTCGCGCGTGTCATGGCCGAGGCGCTGGCCGGTCTGCCCATTCCCGACGGCCACGCTGCAGATCAGCAACCGCAAGATCCTCGAGGGCTTCTACCTCGGGCTGGGTCTCACCGATCCCACCGCCGTCATGCAGATCGTCGACAAGCTCGACAAGGTGCCGGCCGAGAAGATCGCCGAGCTGCTCATGGAGCAGGGACTCGACGGAGGATCAGGCCGACAGATCCTCGCCCTGGCCGAGATCGTCACGACCGACACGTCGTTCGTCGAGCGAGTCGAGTCGCTCGGCGTCGAGCACCCGCTGCTCGCCGAGGGCCTCGTCGGAGCTCGCCCAGGTCGTCGAGGGCGCCTCCGGCGTCGACGGGGTCGTCGTCACCGCCGACCTGCGCATCGCCCGCGGGCTCGACTACTACACCGGCACGGTGTTCGAGACCCGTCTGGAGGGCTGGGAGCACCTCGGCTCGATCTGCTCCGGCGGGCGCTACGACCAGCTCGCGCAGGACAAGCGCTCCACGTACCCGGGCGTCGGCATCTCGCTGGGCGTCTCGCGCCTGCTCGTACCGCTCGGCGCTCACCGCCGTCGCGCTCCGTGCCGTCGGTCGTGCTCGTCGCGGTCGACTCCGAGGACTCCCGCCCCGCCAGCAACGAGATCGCCCGGCAGCTACGAGCCCGCGGCATCCCCACCGAGGTCGCGCCCAAGGCCGACAAGTTCGGCAAGCAGATCCAGCACGCCGAGCGACGCGGGCATCCCCTACGTCTGGTTTCCCGCCGTCGTCCGTGCAGGGACATCCGCTCGGGTGAGCAGATCGACGCCGACCCGAGCACCTGGGCACCGCCCGCCGACGACCTCAAGCCTCACATCCTCAGAACGCCTAGCAAGGAGCAGAACACGTGATCCGCACCCACGACGCCGGAAGCCTGCGCGCCGAAGACATCGGCCAGCAGGTCACCCTCGCCGGATGGGTGGCCCGTCGACGAGATCACGGCGGCGTCGCGTTCATCGACCTGCGCGAGGCCTCAGGCGTCGTCCAGGTGGTCGTACGCGAGGAGGTCGCGCACCAGCTGCGGGCCGAGTACTGCCTCAAGATCGTCGGGACGGTGCAGCAGCGCCCCGAAGGCAACGAGAACGCCGGCATCCCCACCGGCGACATCGAGGTCATCGCCGACGACGTCGAGATCCTCAGCGCTGCGGCACCCCTGCCGTTCCCGATCGACGACGCCGGATCGTCGAGTGCGGGCTCTGTCGGCGAGGAGGCCCGCCTCAAGTACCGCTACCTCGACCTGCGCCGCACCGGACCCGCCGCGGCCATCCGGCTGCGCAGCAAGGTCAACGCCGCAGCCCGCGAGGTGCTCGCGGCCAAGGACTTCGTCGAGATCGAGACGCCGACTCTGACCCGCTCGACGCCCGAGGGTGCGCGCGACTTCCTCGTGCCGGCCCGCCTCAAGCCCGGCAGCTGGTACGCCCTGCCGCAGAGCCCGCAGCTGTTCAAGCAGCTGCTGATGGTCGGCGGCATGGAGCGCTACTACCAGATCGCGCGCTGCTACCGCGACGAGGACTTCCGCGCCGACCGCCAGCCGGAGTTCACCCAGCTCGACATCGAGATGAGCTTCGTCGAGCAGGCCGACGTGCTCGAGCTCATGGAGCAGATCCTCGTCAAGATGTGGTCGCTCGATCGGCTACGAGATCCCGACGCCGATCCCGCACATGACGTACGCCGAGGCGATGCGCCGGTTCGGCTCCGACAAGCCCGACCTGCGGATGGGCCAGGAGCTCGTCGAGTGCACCGACTTCTTCAAGGACACCCCGTTCCGGGTGTTCCAGGCCGAGTACGTCGGCGCCGTCGTGATGCCCGGTGGCGCGTCGCAGCCCCGCCGGCAGTTCGACGCGTGGCAGGAGTGGGCCAAGCAGCGCGGTGCGCGCGGCCTGGCCTACGTCACGATCTCCGAGGACGGCGAGCTCGGCGGGCCGGTCGCCAAGAACCTGTCCGACGCCGAGCGGGCCGGCCTCGCCGAGCACGTCGGCGCCAAGCCGGGCGACTGCGTCTTCTTCGGCGCCGGCACGACCAAGTCGACCCGTGGCCTGCTCGGTGCTGCGCGCCTCGAGATCGGCGAGCGCTGCGACCTGATCGACGAGGACGCCTGGGAGTTCGTCTGGGTCGTCGACGCTCCGCTGTTCGAGCCGTCGAGCGACGCCGTCGCGTCAGGCGACGTCGCCGTCGGCGCCGGCGCCTGGACCGCGGTGCACCACGCCTTCACGTCGCCCCAGGACCTCGACACGTTCGACACCGATCCCGGCAACGCGCTCGCCTGGGCGTACGACATCGTCTGCAACGGCAGCGAGCTCGGTGGTGGGTCGATCCGAATCCACCGCGAGGACATCCAGAAGCGCGTCTTCGCGATGATGGGCATCGGCGAGGAGGAGGCGCAGGAGAAGTTCGGCTTCCTGCTCGACGCCTTCAGCTTCGGCGCCCCGCCGCACGGCGGCATCGCGGTCGGCATGGACCGCATCTGCGCCATGCTCGCCGGCGCGGACTCGATCCGCGAGGTCATCGCGTTCCCGAAGTCCGGCGGCGGCTTCGACCCGCTGACGGCGGCACCCGCGCCCATCACGCCGGAGCAGCGCAAGGACGCCGGTGTCGACTGGAAGCCGGAGCCCAAGAAGGCCCGAGTCGCCGACGGGAGCGTCAGCGCCGACAGTCTGTCGTCGGCGTCCGGACCGGCAACTAGGCTCGCCACATGAGCGACGACGGGCTGTTCGACCTTCCTGAAGCGCCCCCGTCGACCGGCACGGGCGGCGGCAGCCTCTCGGGCAACACGCACGCCTCCGCGCCGTTGGCCGTACGCATGCGGCCGCGGTCGCTCGACGAGCTCGTCGGCCAGCAGCACCTGCTGGCGCCGGGCTCGCCGCTGCGGCAGATGATCGACGGCAACCAGCCGCTGACGATCCTGCTGTGGGGTCCGCCCGGCACCGGCAAGACCACGATCGCGAGCCTGCTCAGCGCCCACACGCGACGCCGATTCGTCGAGGTCTCCGCGGTCTCGGCCGGCGTCAAGGAGGTCCGCGAGACCATCGCGGGTGCCCGGCGTGCGCTGGCGCAGAGCGGCGTCGAGACCGTCCTGTTCGTCGACGAGGTCCACCGGTTCAGCAAGTCCCAGCAGGACGCCCTGCTGCCCGGCGTCGAGAACCGCTGGGTGTCGCTCGTCGCCGCCACGACCGAGAACCCGCACTTCAGCGTCATCTCGCCGCTGCTGAGCCGCAGCCTGCTGCTGACCCTCGAGTCGCTGACCGACGACGACATCGGCGTGCTGGTCGACCGCGCGCTCACCGACGAGCGAGGCCTGGCCGGCGCCGTCACGCTGACCGACGAGGCCAAGGACCACCTCGTACGCCTCGCCGGCGGCGACGGCCGCCGCGTGCTGACCTACCTCGAGGCCGCCGCCGGTGCCGCGACGAGCCAGGGCAAGACCGAGATCGACGTCGAGGACGCCGCGCTGGCCGTCGACAAGGCCGCGGTGCGCTACGACCGGCAGGGCGATCAGCACTACGACGTCATCAGCGCGTTCATCAAGTCGATCCGCGGCTCGGACGTCGACGCGGCCCTGCACTACCTCGCGCGCATGATCGAGGCGGGGGAGGACCCGCGGTTCATCGCCCGCCGGCTGATGATCCACGCGAGCGAGGACATCGGCATGGCCGACCCGACCGCGCTGCCCCTGGCCACGGCCACGGCGCAGGCCGTCGCGATGATCGGCTTCCCCGAGGCGCGCATCCCGCTGGCGCAGGCCGTGATCCACCTCGCGTCGGCGCCGAAGTCGAATGCCGTCGTCGAGGCGATCAACCGCGCGCAGGCCGACGTGCACGCCGGCAAGATCGGCGCCGTGCCGCCCGCGCTGCGCGACGCGCACTACTCCGGCGCCAAGAAGCTCGGCCACGGTCACGACTACCGCTACCCCCACAACGACGTCCGCGGTGTGGTCGGGCAGCAGTACGCACCCGACGACGTCGACGGGGCGACCTACTACGAGCCCACCGAGCACGGGTTCGAGGCGCGGCTGGGCGAGCGTCTCGCCGTGATCCGGGCGATCCTGCGCGACCGCTGACCGAGATAGGCTCGTGGGCATGTCGCGCGGAGCTCTGGATCCTCGTCGCGACCGCCGTCCTGGTCGGTCGTGGCGATCGGCGCTGCCCGTCATCGCCGTACGCGCCGCCCGCCGCGTCGCTGCGGTCTCCGGCAGACCCCCGCCGGTCGCGACGTGCGCCGTCACCGAGCCGTCGCTCGTCGCATCACCGTGCTCGAGCCGAGCCCGGCGACGGCCACGTGTGTCGCAGGAGCTCGAGCCCCGCGTCGTCGAGGGCCGCCTCGTCGTCCCGCCGACCCAGCAGCAGGTCGTCAACACCGCGCTGGGACGTCCCGGCGTACGCCTGTCGATCCTCGCCCACGGGCTCGCGCACGCACTGCGGCCCGAGAGCCGCGACCGCATCACGGCGCTGATGCGTCGCGAGTATCGCCGCCGCCGCCGCGAACGCCTGCAGGCCGGCCGTCGCGCCGTACGCGCCGGCCGTCCCACCCCGCCCTCCGAGGAATGGCTGGGGGGCTCATGAGATCGCGAGTCGTCTGGTTCGTCGCCGGCTCCGCGGCCGGCCTCTACGCCTCGGTCAAGGCGCGTCGAGCCGCCTACCGGCTCTCCACGCCGGGTCTCGTCGACCAGGCCGCAGCCCTCGGGCTCGGCTGGCGAGCGTTCAGCTCAGAGCTGCGAGACGGCATGGAGACTCGTCGAGCGCGACATCGCGCGCGAGCTGTCCGGCGCCCCCGATGACCACACCGACCTGCTCCGCCTCGAGGCCGAGCACACCCAGAAGGACCAGACCTGATGCAGACCGCGGAGATCCGCCGCCGATTCCTCGCCCACTTCGAGAACGCCGGCCACACCGTCGTGCCCTCGGCGCCGTTGCTGTTCGACGACCCCAACCTGCTGTTCGTCAACGCCGGCATGGTGCCGTTCAAGCCCTACTTCCTCGGCCAGGAGACCCCGCCGTGGGACACCGCCACGAGCGTCCAGAAGTGCGTACGCACGCAGGACATCGAGGAGGTCGGCAAGACCACCCGCCACGGCACGTTCTTCCAGATGAACGGCAACTTCTCGTTCGGCGACTACTTCAAGGCCGGCGCGATCACGCACGCCTGGACCCTCATCACCAGCTCGGTCGCTGACGGCGGCCTCGGCTTCGACCCCGAGACGATCTGGGTCACGGTGCTGCACTCCGACGACGAGGCGCGCAGCCTCTGGAAGGAGATCGCCGGCCTGCCCGACGAGCGCATCCAGAGCCGTGGCCTGCTCGACAACTACTGGCACATGGGCGTGGCCGGCCCCGGCGGACCCGCGAGCGAGATCTACGTCGACCGCGGCCCCGAGTTCGGCCCCGACGGCGGCCCGGTCGTCGACGAGGACCGCTTCCTCGAGATCTGGAACCTCGTGTTCATGCAGGAGGAGATCACCAACGTCCGCGCCAAGGACCAGTTCGACGTCCTCGGTGACCTGCCCAACAAGAACATCGACACCGGCATGGGCCTCGAGCGCGTCGCCTACCTGCTGCAGGGCAAGGGCAACCTCTACGAGATCGACGAGGTCTACCCCGTCATCGAGAAGGCCTCGGAGATCTCCGGCCGCACCTACGGCAAGGACCACGCCGACGACGTACGCTTCCGCGTCGTCGCCGACCACGTCCGCAGCGGCCTGATGCTGATGGGCGACGGCGTCACGCCGGGCAACGAGGCTCGCGGCTACGTGCTGCGCCGCCTGCTGCGCCGGGCCGTTCGCTCGATGCGCCTGCTGGGCTTCGACGACCCGGCCCTGCCCGAGCTGCTCCCCGTCAGCCTCGACCGCATGAAGGCGTCCTACCCCGAGCTGGAGGCCGACTTCCCGCGCATCTCGCAGATCGCGTACGCCGAGGAGGACGCGTTCCGCCAGACTCTCGGCAAGGGCACCCAGATCTTCGAGAGCGCGGCGATCGCGGTCAAGGACGGCGGCGGCACGACGTTGCCCGGCGAGCAGGCGTTCGCCCTGCACGACACCTACGGCTTCCCGATCGACCTGACCCTGGAGATGGCGTCCGAGCAGGGCCTCGGCGGTCGACGAGGAGGGCTTCCGGTCCCTGATGGCCGAGCAGCGCTCGCGGGCCAAGGCCGATGCGAAGTCCAAGAAGGGCGCGCACGCCGACACCACGGTCTACCGCGCGGCGCTCGACGCCAACGGCCCGACCGACTGGCTGGCCTACACCGACCTGACGACCGAGTCGCGCGTCATCGCGCTGATCGCCGGTGGCGACAGCGTCCCGGCGATCTCCGCCGGCGCGATCGGCGAGGTCGTGCTCGACCGCACCCCGTTCTATGCCGAGTCCGGTGGTCAGCACGCCGACGCCGGCGTCCTGACCTGGGACGGCGGTCGCGCCGAGGTGCTCGACGTCCAGCGTCCCGTACGCGGTCTCGTCGTGCACCAGGTCCGGGTGCTCGAGGGAGAGCTCACGCTCGACCGGCAGCTCGAGGCGGCCGTGGATCCCGAATGGCGTCTCGGCGCCCGTCAGGCCCACTCCGGCACGCACGTCGTGCACGCCGCGCTGCGCGAGGTGCTCGGCCCCACGGCGCTGCAGTCGGGCTCCTACAACCGGCCCGGCTACCTCCGGCTCGACTTCGGCTGGAACGGTGCACTCTCGCCCGACCAGCTGCACGGGGTCGAGGAGGCGTCCAACCGCGCGCTGCGTGCCGACCTTCCGGTCAGTGCGCAGATCATGTCGCTGCCCGAGGCCCGCGAGTTCGGCGCGCTCGCGCTGTTCGGCGAGACGTACGGCGAGGACGTCCGCGTCGTCGAGATCGGCGGCCCGTGGTCGCGTGAGCTGTGCGGTGGCACCCACGTCGAGCGGTCGTCGCAGATCGGCACGCTCGTCGTCACGTCCGACGGCTCGGTCGGCGCGGGCAACCGCCGGATCGAGGCGCTGACCGGCATCGAGGGCTTCGAGTACCTCGCCCGCGAGCGCGACGTCGTGCGTCAGCTCACCGACATCCTCAAGACCCAGCCCGACGAGGTCCCGGCGCGGGTCAAGGACCTGCTCGAGCGGCTCAAGGCTGCCGAGAAGGTCGCCGAGCGCATGAAGGCGGCGCAGCTCGTGGGTGCTGCCGGTGACATCGCAGCCAACGCCAAGGACATCGGCGGGGTGGCCTACGTCGGCCACCACGCGGCCGGCGCCGGCGGGGGAGACGTACGCACGCTGGCGCTCGACATCCGCGGCCGCCTCCGTGATCGTCCGGCGGTCGTCGTGGTGATCGGCGATGCCGGTGACAAGCCCGCAGCCGTCGTCGCGCTCAACGAGGCGGCGCAGGAGCGCGGCCTGTCGGCCAACCAGCTCATCGGCGTCGTCGGCGACAAGATCGGCGGGCGCGGCGGCGGCAAGGCAGACGTCGCACAAGGCGGTGGCACCGACGTCTCGGCGATCCCCGCGGCCCTCGCAGCGGTCGAGGCGGCACTGTCAGCGTGACGATGCGTCGAGGGCGGCGGGTCGGTGTCGATGTCGGTGACGTACGCATCGGGGTCGCCGTGAGCGATCCCGACGGCATCTTGGCGACGCCGGTCGAGACCGTGCCGGCAGGCCCGGACGCGATCGGGCGCCTGGCCGAGCTCGTCCGCGAGTACGACGCGCTCGAGTGCGTCGTCGGGCTGCCGGTCGGGCTGTCGGGACGTGAAGGTCCGGCCGCGGCCAAGGTGCGTACGTTCTGCGCCGAGCTGCTGCCCGCGATCGACCCCGTGCCGATCAGGCTGTTCGACGAGCGCATGTCGACCATGACGGCTGCAGGCCAGCTGCGACACAGCAACAGGTCCGGAGCATCCAGACGCACCGTGATCGACCAGGCTGCCGCTACGGTGATCCTGCAGACAGCACTGGACACAGAACGGACCCGAGGGTCTGCTCCCGGAGAGAGCGTGTGAGGGATCGATGAGTGACAGCGGACTGGACCTGATGACGGGCGGGTCCTCAGGCCCCGGGCGCAGGCGCGCGGACTCGCCGCCCAGCAAGCCCTGGGGACGCCGGATCGTGACCCTGTTGGTCATCTTGGCGCTCGTGTTCGGCGGCTACTTCGTCTGGACCAAGGTGTCGGGCTACCTCAGCGGACCCGCCGACTACTCCGGCAGCGGCACCGGCAGCGTGGTCGTCGAGATCCCCAGGAACTCCAACGGCCAGCAGATGGCTGACATCCTCGCCAAGAAGGACGTCGTCAAGAGCGCCGAGGCGTTCTACCAGCTGGCGCTCAAGGACACTCGGTTCCAGGCGATCCAGGCCGGCTACTACAAGCTCAAGAAGCAGATGTCCGCCGAGGCCGCGATGAAGGCCCTCGTCGACAAGGGCAACATCGTCGGCGCCCCGGGTGAGTCACGGGTGACGATCCCCGAGGGCTCACGCATCAAGAACATCACCAAGATCATTGCCGCCAAGACCAAGATCTCCGCTGCGGACGTCAAGAAGGCACTTGCCGATCCCGAAGCGATCGGCCTGCCGGCGGTGGCCAAGGGCAACCCCGAGGGCTATCTCTTCCCGGCGACGTACTCGGTCGGTGCCAAGACGACGGCGGTCCAGCTGCTCAAGCAGATGGTCGCCAAGACGCTCTCGGTCGCCAAGGACCTCGACATCGGCACGCGAGCCCGCGCGCTCGGCCTCAACGGCGAGCAGGTGCTCACGGTCGCCAGCATCATCGAGTACGAGGCCAGGAAGTCCTCGGACTACCCCAAGGTCGCGCGCGTGCTCTACAACCGCCTCAAGGACGGCATGCTGCTGCAGCTCGACTCGACCGTGTCGTACGCCAGCGGTCGCGAGGGCGACGTCTTCACGACCGAGGCCGAGCGCAACTCCGACTCGCCCTACAACACGTACAAGGCCGCAGGTCTGCCGCCGGGACCGATCGGCTCGCCCGGCGCGAAGACGATCGAGGCGGCGCTCAACCCGGCCGACGGAGCGTGGCTCTACTTCGTGGCGGTCAACCTCGAGACCGGCGAGACGGTGTTCTCCAACACCAAGGCAGAGCACGACGCGGCCGTCAAGAAGCTCGAGGCCTACTGCCAGACCGCCGACGACAAGATCTGCTGATGCGCTGCGCCGTCCTGGGCTCGCCGATCACCCACTCGCTCTCGCCTGCCATGCACCGAGCGGCCTATGCCGAGCTCGGGCTCGACTGGACCTACGAAGCCGTCGAGCTCGCGGAGGACGCCCTCGAGGCGTTCTTGTCGGCGCTCGGCGACGACGTGCGCGGCTTCTCGGTCACCGCGCCGCTCAAACGGCGTACGGCGGAGCTGGTGGACGAGGCCACCGAGATCGTCGGCCGCCTCGGGGTGGCCAACACGATCCTCGTCGAGGACACCGGGCTCCGCTCTGACAACACCGACGTGCCCGGAGCCATCGCGGCGCTGCTCGAGCGAGGAGTCGAGCGGGCCACCTCGGCGCGCATCCTCGGCGGCGGGGCGACTGCGGCCTCGATGGCGTACGCCGTCTCGATCATGGGTGCCGAGCGTGTCGAGTTCGTCGTGCGCGAGCCGTCCCGCGCCTCGGCAGCAGCCCAGGTTGCCAAGTCGGCCGGCCTCGAGGTGACGATCCACACCGTCGACGAGCCACTGATCGACAAGCTCGACCTGCTGATCTCGACCGTCCCCGGCGACGTCGTCGGGTCACGGTCGCACGAGTTCGTCGAGTCCTCGCGCGCGGTGTTCGACGTCGTCTACGACCCCTGGCCCACGCCACTGGCCAAGGCGGCCGAGCAGGCCGACGTACGCGTGGTGTCGGGCCTCGACCTGCTGGCGCACCAGGCCGCGCTCCAGGTCGAGCTCATGACCGGCAGCCAGGTTTCTCCACAGCTGCTGCGCAGATCCGCACTGGCCGAGCTCTCGACCCGCTAGGTTCGCTGGCGTGACCATCGCCTTTGCTGCCCTCGCGGCGGCTCTCCTCGGCGCTGCCGGGCCCTACGTGATGCGAAGGATCCCCGAGCCTCCCGAGCCCGACGAGGGCAAGGTGACCTACGCGGCGCTGTCGCACACCAAGGGCCTGACGGTCGGGCTAGCGCTGGGGGCTGCGCTCATGGCGGGCGTCGTGGCGTGGCGCATCGACCACCCCGAGCTGGTGCCCGTGTGGGTCCTGGTCACCGGGGTCGGGCTCGTGGCTGGTCTTCATCGACTGGCGCACCCGCCTGCTGCCGTACGTCATCGTGGCGCCGGCCTATCTCGCCACCCTGTTGCTGGTCGGCCTCGGCGCGCTGCTGCTGCGTGACGTGCACGTCTTCGTCGACGCGCTGGTGGCCAACGTCGTCGTCTACGTCATCTACCGGATCCTTCACGTGATCGCGCGCGGGGCGTTCGGCTTCGGCGACGTACGCCTGGCGGGCGTGCTGGCCCCGGCGCTCGGCGCGCTCGGCACCAACGAGGTCCTGGTGGGCATGTACGCCGGATTCATCCTCGGCGCCGTGTTCGGCGTCGTGCTCTCGCGGCTCAAGCTCGTCGACCCCAAGTCGTACGCCTTCGGGCCCTACATGGTCATCGGCGCGGTCATCGGCGCCGCGTGGGGACCCTCGCTCTACGGCTTCTGAGTCGAGGGCGGACGCCGTCCCGGGTTGCGCATGGGGCGTGGGAGAATTGCTCCCATGCTTCGTTGGTTGACCGCAGGTGAGTCGCACGGCCCCGCTCTTGTCGCCGTGCTCGAGGGGTTGCCCGCCGGAGTGCAGGTGACCAGCAAGGACATCCAGGCCGCGCTGGCCCGACGCCGGCTCGGATACGGCCGCGGTGCGCGCATGGCGTTCGAGCAGGACGAGCTCGAGATCGTCGGCGGGCTGCGGCACGGATCGACGATGGGCAGCCCGATCGCGCTGCGCATCGGCAACAGCGAGTGGCCCAAGTGGGAGCAGGTCATGGCGGCCGATCCGGTCGACGCCGACGTCCTCGACGGGCTCAAGCGCAATGCGCCGCTGACGCGTCCCCGCCCGGGTCACGCCGACCTCGCCGGCATGCAGAAGTACGGCTTCGACGAGGCCCGCCCGATCCTCGAGCGGGCGAGTGCCCGCGAGACCGCTGCCCGCGTGGCGCTCGGCGAGATCGCCGCACAGTTCATCCAGCAGACGACCGGCGCGACGATCGTGTCGCACGTCGTCGAGCTCGGCACCGTACGCGCGCCGGCCGGCGTGATCCCGAGCCACAGCGACGTCGAGGCGCTCGACGCCGACCCCGTACGCTGCTTCGACCCCGACACCAGCGCCGCGATGGTCGCCGAGATCGACCAGGCCCACAAGGACGGCGACACGCTCGGCGGCGTCGTCGAGGTCGTCGTCGAGGGCCTGCCGCCGGGCCTCGGCTCGCACACGCACTGGGACAAGCGGCTCGACGGACGGCTCGCCGCCGCGCTGATGGGCATCCAGGCGATCAAGGGCGTCGAGCTCGGCGACGGCTTCGAGCTGGCCCGCACGCGCGGCTCCCTGGCGCACGACGAGATCGTGCCGACCGCCGACGGCATCCGCCGTGTCTCCGGGCGTGCGGGCGGCACCGAGGGCGGCATGACGACGGGCGAGATCCTGCGCGTGCGCGCGGCGATGAAGCCCATCGCGACCGTTCCGCGCGCCCTGCGCACGGTCGACGTCGAGACCGGCGAGGAGGCGCGCGCGCACCACCAGCGCTCCGACGTGTGCGCCGTGCCGGCCGCCGGCATCGTCGCCGAGGCCATGGTGGCGCTCGTCGTCGCCGACGCGATCCTCGAGAAGTTCGCCGGCGACGCCGTCGAGGAGACCCGCCGCAACGTCGAGGGCTACCTCGCGAACCTGAGGCACCGTTGAGCCCCGTTGTCGTCCTCGTCGGTCCGCCCGGTGCGGGCAAGACCACCGTGGCGCAGGCGTTGGCCGACCGGCTCGGTGTCAGCTTCCGCGACACCGACCAGGACATCGAGGCGCGCGAGGGGACGTCGGTGCAGGACATCTTCGTCGACCACGGCGAGGCGCACTTCCGCGCGCTCGAGGAGAAGGCCGTCGCGGCAGCCCTCGCCGATCACGACGGCGTGCTGGCCCTCGGCGGTGGCGCCGTGCTCAGCGCGGCGACGCGCGAGCAGCTCGCGCAGCACCGGGTGCTCTTCCTCGACGTCAGCCTTCCCGCCGCGGTGGCGCGCGTCGGCATGAACGGCAACCGGCCGCTGCTGCTCGGCAACGTCCGCGCGCAGATGAAGAACCTGATGGACCAGCGCCGCCCGCTCTACGCGAGGTGGCACGCTTCACGATCGTCACCGACGATCTCGACGCCGCCCAGGTCACCGACCGGGCCCTGGCACTGATCAAGGAGGACCGATGACGCACGCGCCTGACCGTGCCGACCGATCGACCGTACGACGTGGTGATCGGCAACGGCGTGCACGAGCAGCTGCGCGGACTCGTCGGATTCGGCCTCGGCGTGCTGCGGGTCGCGATCATCCACTCCCCGACGATGGCCAAGCAGGCAGAGGTCCTGCGTGAGCCGCTCGTGTCGGACGCGCTCGAGGTGCACCTCATCGAGGTTCCCGACGGCGAGCAGGCCAAGACCTCCGACGTGCTGGCGTTCTGCTGGAAGGTGCTCGGCGAGAGCGGGTTCACCCGCTCCGACGTCATCGTCGGCCTCGGCGGCGGCGCCACGACCGACCTCGCCGGGTTCGTCGCGGCGACGCTGGCTGCGCGGCGTGCGCTTCGTCAACGTCCCGACGACGGTGCTCGGCATGGTCGACGCCGCGGTCGGCGGCAAGACCGGCGTCAACACCGCTGAGGGCAAGAACCTCGTCGGTGCGTTCCACGAGCCCGTCGGGGTGCTGTGCGACCTCGATGTCCTGCAGGGCCTGCCCGCCGCCGAGCTGCGCAGCGGCCTCGCCGAGGTCGCCAAGTGCGGCTTCATCGCCGATCCGACGATCCTCGACCTGATCGAGGCCGCGCCGGAGGCCGTCACCGAGGCGTCGTCGCCGATCGTCGCGGAGCTGATCGCCAAGGGCATCACCGTCAAGGCCCGCGCCGTCGCCGGAGACCTGCGCGAGACGGGCGAGGACGGGCAGATCGGACGCGAGGCGCTCAACTACGGTCATACGTTCGGTCACGCGGTCGAGCGGTTCGAGCACTACCGCATCCGGCACGGCGAGGCGGTCTCGATCGGCATGGTCTTCGTCGCCGAGGTGGCGCACCGGGCCGGCCGGATCGACCAGGACCTGCTGGACCGGCATCGCTCGATCCTCGGCACGCTCGGGCTCCCGATGACGTACCGGCCGGGCATCTGGGAGGCGCTGTCGGCGACGATGCGGCTCGACAAGAAGACGCGCGGCGACCAGCTGCGGTTCGTCGTCCTCGACGGCCTCGCCAGGCCAGCGATCCTCGCCGGCCCCGACGAGCAGCTGATCCTGGACGCCTACCGGGCCATCTCGTCGTGAGCGTCGCCGCACGCCGCGACCGCCTCACCGCACTGCTCGCCGAGCGCGGGCTCGACGGGATCGTCGTCACGACGCTGGTCAACGTCCGCTACCTGACCGGGTTCACCGGCTCCAACGGTGCACTCGTCGTGCCCCGTGACGGCGCCGCGGTGTTCCTGACCGACGGGCGCTATCGCGACCAGGCGGCGGCCGAGCTGCCGGACGTCGAGCACCGCATCGGCCGCGACCTGCTCGGCGCGGCCGCCGAGCTCGTCACCGCCGGCACCTGGGCGGTCGAGACGCACCTGCTCAGCGTCGACGCCCACGCCCGGCTCGGCGAGCTGGCGGCCGGTACGTCGCTCGTGCCCGCCGACCGGGTCGTCGAGTCGTTGCGCCAGGTCAAGGACGAGGCCGAGATCGCCGCGCTGCGCCGCGCGTGCGACATCTCGACCCGGCGCTGGACTCGCTGCTTGCAGGGCCCGCTGGCTGGACGCACCGAGCGGGCGGTCGCCCGCGACCTGGAGAACCGGATGCTCGACCTCGGCGCCGAGGCGATCGCGTTCGAGACGATCCTCGCCGCGGGCGAGAACTCCGCGATCCCGCACCACAGCCCCACCGATCGGGTCCTCGCCGACGGCGACCTGGTCAAGATCGACTTCGGCGCCCGCGTCGACGGCTACCACGCCGACTGCACCCGTACGTTCGTGCTGGGCCCGGCCGACGACTGGCAGCGCGAGATCCACGCGGCCGTCAAGGAGTCGCAGGCCGCCGGTCTCGAGGCCCTCCGCGAGGGTGTCGCGGTCGCCGATTCGTACGCCGCGGCGACGTCTGCGCTGGAGGCATCGGGGTGGCTCCACGCGTTCACGACGGGCCTCGGGCACGGAGTCGGGCTCGAGATCCACGAGGACCCGTTCATCGGGCCTTCGCAGGCAGGTAAACTGGCTAGTCGCACTGTCCTCACGATGGAGCCGGGCATCTACGTCCCGGGTCGCGGGGGAGTGCGTATCGAAGACACCGTCCTCGTGACCACGGGCAGCCCCGAGGTGCTCACCACGATGACCAAAGACCTCCTGGAGATTGGCTGATGGCCACCACGAACGACATCAAGAACGGCATGGTCCTCGACCTCGACGGACAGCTCTGGTCCGTCGTGTGGTTCCAGCACCACAAGCCCGGCAAGGGCGGGGCGATGGTCAAGACGACGCTCAAGAACGTCATGAGCGGCAAGACCGTCGACAAGACGTTCAACGCCGGCCTCAAGATCGAGACCGCCAACGTCGACAAGCGCGACTTCCAGTACCTCTACCACGACGGCGACTCCTACGTCTTCATGGACAAGACGACGTACGACCAGGTCAACATCTCCGAGGCCGTCGTCGGCGACGCCAAGGACTACATGCTCGACAACCAGGACGCGATGGTCGCGATGCACGAGGGTGTGCCGCTCTACATCGAGCTCCCGGCGTCGGTCGAGCTGCTCGTCGAGTACACCGAGCCGGGCCTGCAGGGCGACCGCTCGAGCGGCGGCACCAAGCCGGCTCGCCTCGAGACCGGCAAGGAGATCCAGGTCCCGCTGTTCATCGTCAACGGCGAGAAGATCAAGGTTGACACCCGCGACGGCAGCTACCTCGGTCGCGTGCAGAGCTGATGTCTGCGCGCACCAAGTCCCGCAAGCGCGCCCTCGACATCCTCTTCGAGTCCGAGGCGCAGAGCCTGCCTCCCGGAGGCACCCTCGAGGACCGTCGGGCCGACACCGAGTACCCCGTCAACGACTACGCCGTGCTGCTGATCGAGGGCGTCGTCACGCACCGTGACCGGCTCGACGAGATCATCACCGAGAACGCCAAGGACTGGACGCTCGACCGCATGCCGGCCGTCGACCGCAACCTGCTGCGCATCGGCGCGTACGAGATCCTCTACGTCGACGACGTCCCCGACGCGGTCGCGGTCAGCGAGGCCGTGAGCCTCGCGAGCGATCTGTCGACCGACGAGTCGCCGTCATTCGTCAACGGGCTGCTGAGCAAGATCGTCGAGCTCAAACCGACGCTGACCTCCTGATTCACGCGCTCGGCGCAAACTAGTTGAAAAATAAGTAGTCTCGAACGTCATATTCCTGACAGACAACGCTCTCCATGTGTGAGGCCCACAGGCTTCATCGGGGATTCGAGGCCCACAGGCCTCGTCGTGGAGACAGGGGAATGTGTGATCACCGACGAACTCATCGATCGCATGGCGGAAAAGTGCATCCTGAACGACGACGACTTCGACGCAGCCGTGCTCGATCTGCGCCCGAAGCGCATTCAGACCGTCAACCTGCACCACCTGGCACTCGCCTCGAAGTCGAAGGACTTCGCCAAGACCATCGACGAGGCGGACTTCATCACGGCTGATGGTTGGCCGATCGTCTCGCTGATGAGGTCGCGCGGCATCGACCCGGCCCGGGTCACGGGTTCGGAGTTCATCGAGCGGATGCTCGCGGGGCGCCAGTTCCACGGCAAGAAGGCAGCGATCCTCGGCGCCGACCGCCACGCCGGCTACGACTTCCGCGGCCAGCTGCACGACTCCGGGCTCGAGGTCGCGTTCCGCGACCACGGTCAGCGCGGCGACTGGAAGCCCAAGCGCCTCGCCAAGAAGCTGCAGAAGTACGGCGTCGACCTCCTGATCGTCGCCGTCACCCCGCCGTTCGGCGACATGATCGGCGAGGAGGTCCGCCGGGCCGGATTCCACGGTGTCGTGCTCAACGTCGGCGGCGCCGTCAACATGGTCACCGGCAACGCCACGATGGCCCCGCGCTGGGTGCGGGCCACCAAGCTCGAGTGGTTCTACCGCCTGGCCCAGGAGCCGCGCCGGCTGTTCCGTCGCTACTTCATCGAGTGCCTGCCGGTGTTCCTCAAGGTCATCCTGCCGAGCTACCTGCGCCGCAGCCGCGTCTGAGCCACACCACATACCGTGGCGTCGGGGGCCTACTCCCTCCCTGCACCATCGCCCCCGGCGTCACGCCTCGCCGGACCTGTCACGTGGACGGTTCAGGTGTCGCCCACCTCGGCACAGTCTGCGTCGCGGGACGACGTGTTGCCTCCCGGTCCTGCTGACTACCTCGAGCGCCCGATCCGCAATCAGACGGCTCGCCGAGGCGCGTCCGGATCGGGAGTGACGCGCTGCTAGGCTGGCCGACGAACATCGACATCCTTTAACGGCCGTCCCGAGAGGCGGAGAAGGAGGTCAGACATGGTCGCGTCTGATGACGCCCCCCGTGCTGACAACTCGCACGCACGAACCGTCCTGGACGACAAGGACATCTCCCGCGCGTTGACGCGCATCACGCACGAGATCCTCGAGCGCAACCGCGACGCGTCTCGACATCGTCCTCCTGGGCATCCCGACGCGGGGCGTGCATCTGGCCCGGCGCATCGCGAAGCGCATGTCCGACGTCGAGGGCCGGCCCATCACCGCCGGCGCGCTCGACATCACGATGTATCGCGACGACCTGCGGCTCAAGCCCGCTCGCGCGCTGGAGCACACCGAGATCCCCGACGACATCGACGGCAAGATCGTCGTGCTGGTCGACGACGTGCTGTTCTCCGGCCGCACGATCCGGGCCGCGCTCGACGCGCTCAACGAGCTCGGCCGGCCCAAGGCCGTACAGCTCGCCGTGCTGATCGACCGCGGTCACCGCGAGCTGCCGATCCGCGCCGACTTCGTCGGCAAGAACCTCCCGACCTCACTGGTCGAGAAGGTCAAGGTCGCACTGACCGAGTCTGACGAGCGCGACGCCGTCGACATCCAAGGCAACACCGGGGGACCGGCATCATGACGTTCACGCACTTGCTCAGCGCGGGCGACCTCGACCGAACGGACGCGATCCGCATCCTCGACACCGCCGAGGAGCTCCTCGGCGTGGCGAGCCGGCCGATCAAGAAGCTGCCGACGCTGCGCGGCCGCACCGTGGTCAACCTGTTCTTCGAGGACTCGACCCGCACCCGCATCTCGTTCGAGGCCGCGGCCAAGCGTCTCAGCGCCGACGTCATCAACTTCTCCGCCAAGGGCTCGAGCGTCTCCAAGGGCGAGAGCCTCAAGGACACCGCGCTGACCCTGCAGGCCATGGGGGCTGACGCGGTTGTCGTACGCCACCAGCACTCCGGCGCACCGCACCGGCTGGCCAAGGCCAAGTGGACCAACGGTGCGGTCATCAACGCCGGCGACGGCACCCACGAGCACCCGACGCAGGCACTGCTCGACGCGTTCACGATGCGTCGGCACCTGGGCGACCTCGAGGGCAAGAACATCACGATCGTCGGCGACGTCCTGCACAGCCGCGTCGCCCGTTCCAACGCGCTGCTGCTCGACACGCTCGGCGCCAACGTCACGCTCGTCGCACCGCCGACGCTGCTGCCGGTCGGCGTCGAGAAGTGGCCGGTCGACACGTCGTACGACCTCGACTCGTCGCTCGAGAAGGCCGACGCGGTCATGATGCTCCGGGTGCAGCAGGAGCGCATGAACGCCGCGTTCTTCCCCAGCGCGCGCGAGTACAGCCGCCGCTACGGCCTCGACACGCCGCGGCTCAACCGGCTGCCCGACCACGCGATCGTCATGCACCCCGGCCCGATGAACCGCGGCATGGAGATCACCGCCGACGTCGCCGACCACGTGCGCTCGGTCATCGTCGAGCAGGTCACCAACGGCGTGGCCGTACGCATGGCCGTCCTCTACCTCCTCCTCGGCGGCGCGGCCGGGGAACCCACCAGCGAAGAAGGAACTGCATGAGCGAGCGCAGCGAGCGAATCATCAAGGCGGCAATCATGCCGGCGTCTCCATATCCTGCCCGTTTCTCGGAGGCGACTGCATGACCTCGTACGTCATCCGGGGAGCGAACATCCTCGGCGAGACCGTCAACGACATCGCGATCGAGGACGGCGTCATCACCGCGATCGGCACCGGACTCGACGGCGACGAGACGATCGACGCGACCGGCCTGGTCGCGCTGCCCGGACTCGTCGACCTGCACACCCACGTACGCGAGCCGGGCCGCGAGGACGCCGAGACCGTCCTGACCGGCTCCAAGGCAGCCGCACGCGGGGGATTCACCTGCGTGCACGCCATGGCCAACACCGACCCCGTCGCCGACACCGCCGGCGTGGTCGAGCAGGTCTGGCGGCTCGGCCGCGAGGGTGGCTACTGCGACGTGCAGCCTGTCGGCGCCGTCACGATCGGCCTCGGCGGCTCGCGCCTGGCCGAGCTCGGTGCGATGGCCGACTCCGCCGCGGGTGTCCGGGTGTTCTCCGACGACGGCAAGTGCGTCTCGGACGCTGTGATCATGCGCAGGGCGCTGGAGTACGTCAAGGCATTCGACGGCGTCATCGCGCAGCACGCCCAGGAGCCGCGCCTGACCGAGGGTGCGCAGATGAACGAGGGTCCGTTGTCCGGCGAGCTCGGCCTCACCGGCTGGCCCGCCGTGGCGGAGGAGGCGATCATCGCCCGCGACGTCCTGCTCGCCGAGCACGTCGGCTCGCGCCTGCACGTGTGCCACCTGTCGACCCGCGGCTCGGTCGAGATCATCCGCTGGGCCAAGGGCCGCGGCATCGACGTCACCGCCGAGGTCACGCCGCACCACCTGCTGCTGAGCGACGACCTCGTCCGCAGCTACGACCCGATCTACAAGGTCAATCCGCCGCTGCGCTCCAACGACGACGTCGCTGCCGTGCGCGAGGGCCTGGCCGACGGCACGATCGACATCGTGGCCACGGATCACGCCCCGCACCCGATGGAGGACAAGGAGTGCGAGTGGTCCGCTGCCGCGTTCGGCATGCTCGGCCTCGAGACGGCGCTGTCGGTCGTGCAGCAGACCATGGTCGACACCGGCCTGCTGACGTGGGCGCAGGTCGCCGACAAGATGTCCGCCAAGCCCGCCTCGATCGGCCGCGTACGCGACCAGGGGCGCCCGCTCGAGGTGGGGGAGCCGGCCAACATCGTGCTGGTCGACCCGGCCGCGACACGCGTCATCGACGCACGCGACACCGCCTCGCTGTCGCGCAACAACCCGTACGCCGGACTGACGCTGCCCGGTGAGGTCGTCGCGACGTTCCTGCGCGGCAGACCGACCGTCCGTGACCGCGCGCTCGTGGAAGGAGTGACCGTATGAGCGCCGCGAGGCGATCCTGGTGCTCGAGGACGGCCGGGTGTTCCGCGGCGAGTCCTTCGGCGCCGTCGGCGAGACGATCGGCGAGATCGTGTTCTCCACCGGCATGACCGGCTACCAGGAGACGCTGACCGATCCGTCCTACAAGGGCCAGATCGTCGCCATGACCGCGCCGCACATCGGCAACACCGGCGTCAACGACGAGGACTTCGAGTCCCGCCGCATCTGGGTCGACGGCTACATCGTGCGCGATCCAGCGCGAGTCGATCGAGCAACTGGCGCGCCAACGCAACGCTCGAGCGACGACGCTGGAAGCGCAAGGGGTCGTAGGCATCTCCGGCATCGACACCCGCGCCCTGACGCGGCACCTGCGCGAGCGCGGCGCCATGCGCGGCGGCATCAGCTCGGCACCACGACCGATGTCGAAGGCCTGCTGGCGAGGGTTACCGCAGCGCCGGGCATGAAGGGCGCCAACTTCCTCGCCGACGTGACGACCGACGAGACGTACGTCGTGCCGGCCGTCGGCGACAAGCGGCTCACGGTCGCCGCGATCGACCTCGGCATCAAGGGCATGACCCCGCGCCGCATGGCCGAGCGCGGCATCGAGGTGCACGTCATGCCCGCCACCACGACGTACGAGGAGATCACCGCGATCAGCCCCGACGGCGTGTTCATGTCCAACGGCCCGGGTGACCCGGCGACGACGGACCACGTCACGGCGGTGCTCAAGCAGGTGCTGGCGGCGCGCATCCCCTACTTCGGCATCTGCCTCGGCAACCAGGTGTTCGGCCGCGCGCTCGACCTCGGCACCTACAAGCTCGTCTACGGCCACCGCGGCATCAACCAGCCGGTCCAGGACCTGACGACCGGCAAGGTCGAGATCACGGCGCACAACCACGGCTTCGCGGTCGACGCGCCGGTCGAGGGCACGTTCGAGACGCCGTACGGCCCGGGCCGCGTCACCCACGTGTGCCTCAACGACAACGTCGTCGAAGGCCTCGCGCTGCTCGAGCAGCCGGCCTTCAGCGTCCAGTACCACCCCGAGGCCGCGGCCGGACCGCACGACGCCGCCTACCTCTTCGACAGATTCGTGGACCTGATGACCAGGCTCGACCAGCAAGGCAGGTGTCTGAATGCCCAAGCGCACTGACATCCAGAGCATCCTGGTCATCGGCTCAGGACCGATCGTCATCGGCCAGGCCTGCGAGTTCGACTACTCCGGCACCCAGGCGTGCCGCGTCCTCCGCGAGGAGGGCATCCGCGTCATCTTGATCAACTCCAACCCCGCGACGATCATGACCGACCCGGAGTTCGCCGACGCGACCTACATCGAGCCGATCACGCCGGAGTTCGTCGAGAAGGTCATCGCCCAGGAGCGCCCCGACGCGCTGCTCGCGACGCTGGGCGGCCAGACGGCCCTCAACGCCGCGATCCAGATGCACGAGGCCGGCGTGCTGGAGAAGTACGGCGTCGAGCTCATCGGCGCGTCGATCGACGCGATCCAGAAGGGCGAGAACCGCGAGTCG
This sequence comes from uncultured Actinomycetota bacterium, assembly GCA_963759975.1. GTDB lineage: Bacteria > Actinomycetota > Actinomycetes > Propionibacteriales > Nocardioidaceae > Aeromicrobium. Next base: position 49,481 of record CAVXBS010000049.1, on the reverse strand, counting down.
TTCAAGGCGGTCGTCGAGACGCTGCCCAAGGAGTGGGGCGCCGAGTCGGCCAAGTCCGTCATCTGCCACACGATGCAGGAATGCCTCGACGGTGTGGACGGCCTCGGCGGCTATCCCGTCGTCGTACGCCCGTCGTTCACGATGGGCGGGTCGGGCTCGGGCCTGGCCTACGACGAGGAGGACCTGCACCGGATCGCCGGCTCGGGCCTCGCGCTGAGCCCGACCACCGAGGTGCTCCTCGAGGAGTCGATCCTCGGCTGGAAGGAGTACGAGCTCGAGGTCATGCGGGACACCGCCGACAACGTCGTGATCGTGTGCTCGATCGAGAACCTCGACCCCATGGGCGTGCACACCGGCGACTCCATCACCGTCGCCCCGGCGATGACGCTGACCGACGTCGAGTACCAGCGGCTGCGCGACATCTCGATCGGCATCATCCGTGAGGTCGGCGTCGACACCGGTGGCTGCAACATCCAGTTCGCGGTCAACCCCGAGGACGGCCGCATCATCGTCATCGAGATGAACCCGCGCGTGTCCCGCTCGTCCGCCCTGGCGTCCAAGGCGACCGGCTTCCCGATCGCCAAGATCGCCGCCAAGGTCGCGATCGGCTACACGCTCGACGAGATCCCCAACGACGTCACGCAGGAGACGCCTGCCTCGTTCGAGCCGACGCTCGACTACGTCGTCGTCAAGGTGCCGCGATTCGCGTTCGAGAAGTTCCCGGCCGCCGACGCGACCCTCACGACCCACATGAAGTCGGTCGGCGAGGCCATGGCGATCGGCCGCAACTTCACCGAGGCGCTGCAGAAGGCGCTGCGCTCGCTCGAGCGACCCGACGCGGCATTCGACTGGCGCAAGGAGTGGGTCGACCTCGACAAGGACGCGCTGCTGCAGGAGATCAGCGTGCCGCACGACGGCCGGCTCAAGAAGGTCATGGACGCGATCCGGGCCGGCGCCACGCCCGAGGAGATCTTCGACGCGACCAAGATCGACCCGTGGTTCGTCGACCAGCTCGCGCTGATCAACGAGATCGCCGTCGAGCTCACGTCCGCCAAGGAGCTCTCGCCCGCGCTGCTGCGGCGCGCCAAGCGCCACGGCTTCTCCGACTCGCAGATCGGCAAGATCCGCGGGCTGACCGAGGAGGTCGTGCGCGGCGTGCGCCACGCCCTCGGCGTACGCCCGGTCTACAAGACCGTCGACACGTGCGCCGCGGAGTTCTCGGCCAAGACGCCCTACCACTACTCGTCGTACGACGAGGAGACCGAGGTGGAGCCGCGCACCAAGCCGGCCGTGCTGATCCTCGGCAGCGGCCCCAACCGCATCGGTCAGGGCATCGAGTTCGACTACTCGTGCGTCCACGCCGCTCTGGCGCTGTCCGAGGTCGGCTACGAGACGATCATGGTCAACTGCAACCCCGAGACCGTCTCGACCGACTACGACACCTCCGACCGGCTCTACTTCGAGCCGTTGACGCTCGAGGACGTCCTCGAGATCGTGCACGCCGAGCAGCAGGCCGGTCCCGTCGTCGGCGTCATCGTGCAGCTCGGCGGGCAGACGCCGCTCGGGCTGGCCGCCGGCCTCGAGGCGGCCGACGTGCCGATCGTCGGCACGCAGCCGTCGGCGATCGACCTGGCCGAGGAGCGCGGTGCGTTCGCCAGGGTGCTCGCCGATGCCGACCTGCCGGCGCCCAAGCACGGCATGGCGACGTCGTTCACCCGCGCCCGCGAGATCGCCGACGAGATCGGCTATCCCGTGCTGGTCCGCCCGTCGTACGTGCTGGGTGGCCGTGGCATGGAGATCGTCTACGACGAGGGGACCCTGAAGGACTACATCGGCCGGGCCACCGAGATCTCCTCGGAGCGTCCGGTCCTGGTCGACCGGTTCCTCGACGACGCGATCGAGATCGACGTCGACGCGCTCTACGACGGCACCGAGCTGTTCCTCGGCGGCGTGATGGAGCACATCGAGGAGGCCGGCGTGCACTCCGGCGACTCGGCGTGCGCGCTGCCGCCCATCACGCTCGGCGAGGCCGAGGTCGAGCGCATCCGCGAGTCGACCGAGGCGATCGCCAAGGGTGTCGGCGTCCGAGGACTCATCAACATCCAGTTCGCGCTGTCCTCGGACATCCTCTACGTCATCGAGGCCAACCCGCGCGCGTCGCGCACTGTCCCGTTCGTCTCCAAGGCCACCGCGACGCCGCTCGCCAAGGCTGCGGCCCGGCTCATGCTGGGGGAGTCGATCGCCGAGCTGCGCGCGGCCGGCGTCCTGCCGGCGACCGGCGACGGCGGCAAGCTGCCCGACAACGCGCCCATCGCGGTCAAGGAGGCGGTCATGCCCTTCAACCGCTTCCGTACGTACGAGGGTCGCTACGTCGACACGCTGCTGGGCCCGGAGATGCGCTCGACCGGCGAGGTCATGGGCTTCGACGCCGGCTTCGGCACGGCATTCGCCAAGTCGCAGGCCGGCGCCCAGAACGGTCTGCCGACGTCCGGCAAGGTGTTCGTCTCGGTCGCCAACCGCGACAAGCGGCACATGATCTTCCCGGTCAAGCGGCTCGCCGACCTCGGCTTCGAGATCCTCGCGACGAGCGGCACCGCAGTCGTGCTGGCCCGCAACGGCGTCACGGCGACGGTCATCCGCAAGCTCAACGAGGAGCCGCTGCCGGGCCAGGCCCGCAGCACGATCGTCGACAAGATCCACGAGCAGGACGTCCAGCTCATCATCAACACGCCCCACGGCGTGACGTCGGGCGGCAGTCCCCGCATCGACGGCTACGAGATCCGCACCGCGGCGGTCGCCGAAGGCATCCCGTGCATCACGACGGTGCAGGGTCTTGCAGCGGCGGTGCAGGGCATCGAGGCGCTGATCGAGGGCAAGATCGGCGTCAAGTCCCTGCAGGACTGGGGCCGCATCGTCACCGAAGGACGTCAAGCATGAGTCAGCGCCAGTCGACGCATCTTCATGCGTTCGCGTTGCTGGGGCGACGCAAACGCATGAAGATCGGTCCCGCCTCGGAGGTTGTGGCATGAGTTTCGGATCGCGGGCTCGGGCGGCGATGGAGGCGTACGGTCCGGCGTGTGTCGGCATCGACCCGCACGCCTCGCTGCTCGCCGAGTGGGGCCTGCCCGACGACGTCGAGGGCCTCGACCGCTTCGCCTCGACCTGCGTCGAGGCGTTCGCCGGGCAAGGTCGCGTTCGTCAAGCCGCAGTCGGCGTTCTTCGAGCGCTTCGGCGCCCGTGGCGTCGTCGTCCTCGAGCGTACGATCCAGGACCTGCGCCACACCGGATCGCTCGTGGTCCTCGACGTCAAGCGCGGCGACATCGGCTCGACCGCTGCTGCCTACGCCGACGCCTACCTCGACGAGGACGCCCCGATGGCAGCCGACGCGATCACGGTCAGCCCGTTCCTCGGATTCGGCTCCCTGCAGCCGTTCTTCGACGTCGCCGCCAAGAACGACGCCGGCGTGTTCGTCCTCGCGCTGACCTCCAACAAGGAGGGCCCCGAGGTGCAGCACGCCGTCAACGGCGACCGCACGGTCGCCGGCGGTGTCCTGGCCCAGCTCGCCGCGCTCAACGCCGGTGCGCGCCCGATGGGCTCGTTCGGCGCCGTGGTCGGCGCGACGATCGGCGATGCGGCCGAGGACCTCGCGATCAACGGCCCGCTGCTGGTGCCCGGGTTCGGCGCCCAGGGCGGCACGGTCGACGACATCCGCAGGCTCTTCGGCTCGGTCATCGACAACGTGATCCCGTCGACATCGCGTGGCGTGCTGTCGGCTGGGCCGGATGTCCAGGCGCTCCGCGATTCGGTCGCCCGCGTCAACGCTGAACTTGTAGGGTCATAGCGTTCAGGGTTGCCCGTTTCACGAGGAGTACATGCATGAAGAGAACCGCCGCGATCCTGGTCACGACGATCGTCGGGATCGCGACGCTGTCGGGTTGCGGCGGGGGCGGCGATCCCTACTGCGACGCGGTCGACAAGAACAAGAACACCCTCAACACATTCGGCCAGAAGCGCACCGACGCGGCGTACGCCAAGTACGCCACGGTGTTCGGCTCGATCGGCAAGAAGGCGCCGGCGTCGATCAAGAAGGACTGGACGACGCTCTCCACGGTCACCACCGGCATCATCGACGCCCAGAAGAAGGCCGGCGTCAAGCTCGAGGACATGACCGACAGCGCCAAGGTCAAGAAGCTCTACGCAGGCGCAGCTCAAGGAGCTCAACACGGCCTACAAGACGTTCAACGGCACGACAGAAGCAGCGCAACGCCGTGGTCAAGAACGTCCTGCAGAAGTGCGACATCAAGCTCAAGTGATCCAATCGCTCAACAGATGAGGTGAGGCAAGTGGCACTCCCGATATTGACGCCGGAGCAGCGCAAGGCTGCACTCGAGAAGGCAGCGGCCGCCCGGCAGCTGCGGGCCGAGGTCAAGAACCGCCTCAAGAACTCGCGGGCGAGTCTGACCGAGGTCATCCAGGAGTCGCGCGCCAACGAGGTCATCGCCAAGCTGAAGGTCATCGACCTCCTGCAGTCGATGCCCGGCGTCGGCAAGGTGCGGGCGCAGGAGATCATGCAGCGCATCGGCATCGCCGACAGCCGCAGGCTCCGTGGCCTGGGCGCCAACCAGGTCAAGGCCCTGATCGCCGAGTTCGCTGATAGAACAGGCCGCTCTGGCCGTGCCTGACGGGTCATCGCAACCCGTCACACGTCCCTCACGGCTCGTCGTCCTCGCCGGTCCCACTGCGGTCGGCAAGGGCACGGTCGCGGCCTGCGTACGCAGGAGCCACCCGGAGATCTGGATCTCGGTCTCGGTCACGACGCGTCCCGCGCGGCCGGGTGAGATCGACGGCGTTCACTACCACTTCATCTCGGACGAGGAGTTCGATCGGCTCGTCGCCGAGGACGGCCTGCTCGAGTGGGCCGTCGTCCACCGAGCCGCCCGATACGGCACCCCACGCGCACCCGGTCGAGGAGCGGCTCGCCGCCGGCACCCCGGCGCTTCTGGAGATCGACCTCCAGGGCGCCCGCCAGGTCCGCGAGCGGATGCCGGACGCCCTGATGTGCTTCCTCGCGCCCGCCGAGCTGGGAGGAGCTGGAGCGACGCCTGGTCGGCCGGGGGACCGAGGGGCCCGAGGAGCGTGAGCGACGCCTGGCGACGGCCCGTACGGAGCTGGCCGCCGAGCCGGAGTTCGACGTGACGATCGTCAACACCGATGTCGAGACCGCTTGCCAAGAATTGGTAGACTTGTTCAGATCCGGCACGAGCCGGGTGCATTCCTAATCTTTTTGTGAGGCTCTCTGTGTCCACGACACGCTCGACTGCCATCGGCATCACCAACCCGCCGCTGGACGATCTTCTGGAGAAGGCGGACAGCAAGTACAAGCTGGTCCTCTACTCCGCCAAGCGTGCGCGCCAGATCAACGCCTACTACTCCCAGCTCGGCGAAGGCCTGCTCGAGTACGTCGGACCGCTCCTCGAGACCGGTGTCCAGGAGAAGCCCCTGTCGATCGCGCTGCGCGAGATCAACGCCGACCTGCTGACCGTCGAGGACATCGATCCCGAAGCCGAAGCCGCAGCCGGCAAGGCCTGATCCTCACCCTTTCGTGAGTTCCTCCAGAGTGAGGCGGTGACGACATGAGCGAGATCGTTCTTGGCGTGTCCGGTGGCATCGCGTCCTACAAGGCCGCGGAGCTGCTGCGCCTGTTCACCGAGTCGGGCCACAGCGTCCGCGTCGTCCCAACGGCCTCGTCGCTCAACTTCGTGGGCGCCGCGACGTGGGAGGCGCTGAGCGGCAAGCCCGTCCAGTCCGGCGTGTTCGAGCACGTCGACGAGGTCGCGCACGTCCGCATCGGGCAGGGCGCGGACCTCGTGCTCGTGGCCCCGGCAACGGCCAACATCCTGGCCAAGGCGGCGCACGGCCTGGCCGATGACCTGCTGACCAACACGCTGCTGACGGCCCACTGTCCGGTGATGTTCGCCCCGGCGATGCACACCGAGATGTGGGAACAACGCCGCCACCCAGGCCAACGTCGCGATCGCTGCGGTCGCGCGGATACGTCGTCCTCGAACCTGCCGTCGGCCGACTGACCGGCGTCGACACCGGCAAGGGCAGACTGCCCGACCCCAGCGAGATCTACGCCGCGGCGCTCCAGGTCCTCGAGGGCCGACCCGCAGGACCTCGCCGGCAAGCACGTCGTCGTCTCGGCCGGAGGCACCCGCGAATACCTCGACCCGGTCCGCTACCTCGGCAACCGGTCGTCGGGCCGTCAGGGCTACGCCCTGGCCGAGGCGGCAGTGGCACGCGGGGCACGCGTCACGGTGGTCGCCGCCAACGTGTCCCTCCCGGACCCAGCGGGCGCTCGAGCTCGTACGCGTCGTCAGCACCGAGGACCTGCGCCAGCAGATGCACCTCGCGGCGGCCGACGCGGATGCCGTCGTGATGGCGGCCGCCCCGGCCGACTTCCGGCCCGCCGAGTTCGTCGAGGCCAAGATCAAGAAGACCGCCGACGGCGTGGCGCCCGACATCCACCTCGTCGAGAACCCCGACATCCTGCTCGAGCTGGTCTCCGCCCGGACAAGCAAACGACCCGTCATCGTCGGCTTTGCAGCCGAAACCGGCGATGCCCGGGCGAGTGTCATCGAGCACGCCCGCGCCAAGCTCGCCCGCAAGGGCTGCGACCTGCTCGTCGTCAACGACGTCAGCGCCGGCAAGGTCTTCGGCCAGGACGACAGCGAGGCCGTCATCCTCGGCGCCGACGAGACGGTCGAGGAGATTCCGCACGGTCCCAAGATCCGGCTGGCGCACGCGATCTGGGATGCTGTGGTCCAACGCTTGGACTGACGAAACAACCAGCCATCTCGCTCGTTAGAATGCTGTACCGCCATCAACCCAGGAGAGAATGTGAGCCGCTTCTTCACGTCCGAGTCGGTGACCGAAGGTCACCCGGACAAGATCGCCGACCAGATCAGCGACAGCGTCCTCGACGCCCTGCTGGCGCAGGACCCCAAGAGCCGCGTGGCGTGTGAGACCTTCATCACCACCGGACTGATCGTCGTCGGTGGCGAGGTCACCACCGAGGCGTACGCCGACATCGCCAAGATCGCGCGTGACCGGGTGCTCGAGATCGGCTACGACTCGTCGGTCAAGGGCTTCGACGGCGCCTCCTGTGGTGTCCAGATCACGCTCGACGCGCAGTCGCCCGACATCGCGCAGGGCGTCAACACCGCATTCGAGGGCCGCACCGAGGGCTCGGCCGACCCGCTCGACCTCCAGGGCGCCGGCGACCAGGGCCTGATGTTCGGCTTCGCGTGCGACGAGACCCCCGAGCTCATGCCGCTGCCGATCACGATCGCGCACCGCCTCGCCGAGCAGCTGACCGCCGTACGCAAGGACGGCACGCTGCCCTACCTGCGTCCTGACGGCAAGACCCAGGTCACGGTCGAGTACGACGACAACGACAAGCCCGTCCGGGTCGACACCGTCGTCCTGTCGACGCAGCACGAGGACGGCATCGACCTCGACTCGCAGCTCACGGTCGACATCAAGAAGCACGTCGTCGACGTGATCCTCGCCGACTTCGACATCGACACCTCCGACTACCGCCTGCTGGTCAACCCGACCGGCAAGTTCGTCATCGGTGGCCCGATGGGCGACGTCGGCCTGACCGGCCGCAAGATCATCGTCGACACCTACGGCGGCTACGCCCGCCACGGTGGCGGCGCGTTCTCCGGCAAGGACCCGAGCAAGGTCGACCGCTCGGCCGCCTACGCGATGCGCTGGGTTGCCAAGAACATCGTCGCTGCGGGCCTCGCCACCAAGGTCGAGGTGCAGGTCGCCTACGCGATCGGCAAGGCCCACCCGGTCGGCTTCTACGTCGAGGCGTTCGGCACCGAGACCGTCCCGGTCGACAAGATCCGCGCCGCCGTGCTCGAGGTCTTCGACCTGCGTCCGGCCGCGATCATCCGCGACCTGGACCTGCTCAAGCCGATCTACGCGCAGACCGCTGCATACGGCCACTTCGGCCGCGAGCTGCCCGGCGTGGTCTGGGAGACGACGGACCGCGCCGAGGCGCTCAAGGCGCACGCCACCGCCTGAGCGTCACGTCCGCCGGAACAGCCCTCGCCTCGGCGGGGGCTGTTCTGCGTCTGCACGATGCGGCTGTGTGGGCGGCGGCTGATAGAACAGCACCGTGATGACAGACGAGGGTCCCGAGCAGCTGGCTCTGGTCCCTCCGGCGCCCACGACCCGCTCGCGCAAGCCCGCGGCCAAGCCGGCGCCTGAGGCGGCCCCGATCCGTCCGGTGGCCAGAGTCGTGGTCGACAGCGGCCTGGCGCACCTCGACCGGCTCTTCGACTATCTCGTGCCGGCGACGCTCGACGCCAAGACCGTCGCCGGGCTGCCGGGTCAAGGTGCGCTTCGCCGGCCGGCTGGTCGACGGGTTCGTGGTCGAGCGGGTCGAGGACACCGAGCACGACGGCCGCCTGGCGTTCCTGGCCAAGGTCGTCTCGTCCGAGCCGGTGCTGCACCCCGAGGTGCTGGCCCTGGCCCGCGCGGTGGCCGACCGCTACGCCGGCACCCTCGGCGACGTCCTGCGCCTGGCGATCCCGCCGCGACACGCGCGGGCCGAGGCGGCACGCGCGACCCGGCTCGAGGCGGGCGCTGCCGGTCGGCAGCGCGGCCGGCTGGCAGACGTACGCCCACGGGCTCGGCTTCGTCGCGGCGCTGCGGGCCGGGGAGCGGCCGCGGGCGTGGTGGAGCGCGGTCCCCGGTCAGGACCCGGCCCGGCTGGTCGCCGAGGCCGTGCTCGCGACGCTCGGCTCCGGGCCGCGGCTCGGTCGTGTGCGTGCCCGACGTCCGCGACGTCGCGCGCTGGGATGCGGTGTTCACCGAGGTGCTCGGCGAGGGCCGGCACGTCGCGCTCACCGCGGCCGACGAGCCGGCCGATCGCTACCGGGCGTTCCTCGCGGCCTCGCGCGGTGACGTGCAGGTCGTGCTCGGCACCCGCGCGGCGGCGTTCGCGCCGGTCCGCGACCTCGGTCTCGTGGCGATGTGGGACGACGGCGACGACCTGTTCGCCGAGCCGCGCTCGCCCTACCCGCACGCCCGCGAGGTCCTGCTGCTGCGCGCCGCGCAGCCAGGAGACCGCGCTGCTGATCGGCGGCCACGCGCGTACCGCCGAGGGGCAGTCGCTGATCGACAGCGGCTGGTGCCTCGAGCTGGCCGCCGACCAGCGCGAGCGGCGCCGCGGCCTGGCCGCGGCTCGACGGTCACCGACGGGTCGACCGCCGGCTCAGCACCCGTGCGGCTCCCGCAGGAGGCGTTCCGCGCGATCCGGGCGGCCGACGGGCCGGTGCTGGTCCAGGTCCCGCGGCGCGGCTATCGCGAGTCGCTGTCCTGCCAGACGTGCCGCCAGCCGGCCCGCTGCACCGAGTGTCAGGGCCCGCTGGGCCAGCCGTCCGCCTCGGCGCCGATCGCGTGCCGCTGGTGCGGCCGCGAGGCCTCGCCGTGGACCTGCCCGCACTGCCAGGGCACCGAGCTGCGTTCGCCGGTCGTCGGGGCGCTGCGCACGGCCGAGGAGTTCGCCCGCGCGTTCCCCGACCTCGAGGTCGTGACGTCGGGCGGTCAGACGATCCTCGACGAGGTCGAGCCCGGTCGGCCGGCCTCGTGCTCGCGACGCCGGGCGCCGAGCCCCACGTCGACGGGCGGCTACGACGTCGTGATCCTGCTCGACACCTGGCTCATGCTGGCCCGCGAGGACGTCCGCGTCGAGGAGGAGTCGCATCGGCGGTGGTTCAACGCCCTGGCGCTGGCGCGGCCCGGCGCGCACGGCGATCGCGGTCGGCGACGCCCAGCACGCTGCAGGCGCTGGTGCGGGCCGATCCCGCCGGATTCGCCGCGCGGGAGCTCGCGAGCCGCGCCGAGACCCACCTGCCACCCGACCGCCCGGCTCGCCGACGGTCGCGGGTCCCGACGAGGTGCTCGCCGAGCTGGCGACCCGCACCTGGACGCCGCACACCGAGGTGCTGGGCCCCGTCCCGGTCGATCCGCGGTCCGCCGAGGCGGGGGAGCGGCTGATCCTGCGCGCCCCGCGCCGCGAGGGCGCCGAGCTCGCGGCGGCCCTGGCGGCGCTGGCCGCCGAACGCAGTGCCGCCAAGCTGCCCGGCCTGCGCATCCAGGTCGACCCGCTGTCGCTCTGACCGCGGCCACGTGCGTACGGCCGGCACCGCCTAGACTCGACGCCGTGAGAGTCGTCTTCGCTGGTACGCCCGAGACCGCCCTCCCATCCCTCGAGGCGCTCGTCGCGAGCCGCCATGACGTCGTCGCCGTGATCACCCGTCCCGACGCCCCGGCCGGCCGCGGTCGTACGCTCAGGCCCGTCGCCCGTGGCCGAGGCCGCCGCCGCCCACGGCATCGAGGTGCTCAAGCCGGCCAAGCCGTCCGACCCCGACTTCATGGCCCGGCTGCGCGAGATCGCGCCCGACTGCATCCCGATCGTCGCCTACGGCGCCCTGATCCGCCGCGAGGCGCTCGACATCCCGCAGTTCGGCTGGATCAACCTGCACTTCTCGGTGCTGCCGGCCTGGCGTGGAGCGGCTCCCGGTGCAGCGCGCCATCATGGCCGGCGACGAGGTCACCGGCGCGACGGTGTTCAGCCTGGTCGAGGAGCTCGACGCCGGACCCGTCCTCGGCTCGATCACCGAGCGCATCCGCGAGGACGACACGACCGCGGAGCTGCTCGCGCGCCTGGCCGACTGGGGCAGCAAGCTGCTGGTCGACGTCGTCGACCACATCGAGGACGGCGACATCGCCGCCGTTCCGCAGCCCGAGGACAACATCTCGTACGCGCCCAAGCTCACGACCGAGGAGGCACGGATCGACTGGAACCGCCCCGCGTTCGCGATCGACCGGCACATCCGCGGCTGCACCCCGGCGCCCGGCGCGTGGACGCTGCTGGACGGCGAACGGGTCAAGATCGGCCCGGCGCACGATCGCGGACGACCGCACGCTCGTGCCCGGGCAGCTGTCGATCGGCAAGCAGGAGGTCCGGGTCGGCACGACCACGACCGACCTCGTGCTCGGCGAGGTGCAGGCGTTCGGCAAGAAGCGCATGGCCGCCGCCGACTGGGCCCGCGGCACCTCGTTCGCCGACGAGCCGGCTTTCGCATGACCGATCCGTCGAGGTCGGTCGCGTTCCACGTGCTGCGGGCGGTCGCGGAGCGCGACGCGTACGTCAACCTGGTCCTGCCGGCGATGCTCGCCGAGCACCAGATCGAGGGCCGCGACGCGGCCTTCGCGACCGAGCTCGTGCACGGCACGGTCCGCCGGCAGGGCACGTACGACGCGATCATCGACCAGGTGGCCAGCAAGGGCATCGGCTCGATCGACCCGCCCGTGCTCGACGCGCTGCGGCTCGGCACGCACCAGCTGCTCAGCATGCGGGTGCCGGCGCATGCCGCCGTCTCGACGACGGTCGACCTCGTCCGGCGCGAGATCGGGCACAAGCCCGTGCACTTCGCCAACGCGCTGCTGCGCAAGATCGGCCAGAAGGACCTCGACGGCTGGCTCGCGATCGTGACCGACGGCCTCGAGGGCGACGCGGCCCGCGCCGTGCGCAGCGTCGCACCCGCTGTGGATCGTGACAGGCGTTCCGCGAGGCGCTCGGCGGCCATGCGCGCGCAGATCGACAAGCTGCTGGCCGCCGACAACGCGCCGCCGCGCGTCACCCTGGTGGCCCGTCCCGGGCTCTGCGAGCCCGACGACGCTGCCCGGCACGCCGGGCAAGCTGTCGCCGTATGCCCGCATCCTCGACGAGGGCGGCGACCCCGGCGACATCCCGGAGGTGCGTGACGGCCGGGCCGGCGTGCAGGACGAGGGCTCCCAGCTCGTCGCGATCACCCTCGCCGAGGCGCAGGTCGACGGGCGGGACGACCGTTGGCTCGACCTGTGCGCCGGGCCCGGCGGCAAGGCGGCCCTGCTCGGTGCCTTGGCCGGCGCAGCGCGGCGCGACCCTCGTTGCCAACGAGGTGCAGGAGCACCGCGCCGAGCTCGTACGCCAGGGCGTCCGCCTGCTCGACAACGTCGAGGTGACGACCTACGACGGCCGGCACGGCCCGTGGGAGCCCGGCTCGTTCGACCGGGTCCTCGTCGACGCGCCATGCACGGGGCTCGGGGCGCTTCGGCGCCGGCCCGAGTCGCGGTGGCGCCGCAGTCCGAGGCCGACCTCGACGACCTGGTCCCGCTGCAGGAGGCGCTGCTGACCCGCGCGCTCGAGCTGTACCGGCCCGGGGGAGTCGTGGCCTACGCGACGTGCTCGCCCCACCTGCGCGAGACGCACTGGCGTGGTCGACGCCGTCACCGCCGGACGCGACGACGTCGATGTGGAGACCACCCACCAGTGGTGGCCCCACATCGACGGCACCGATGCGATGTTCTGCGCGGTCCTACGCCGGCACTGACACCGGCTCGGCCGAACGAGCGCGGCGACCGCATCGACGACCATCGCGATCACGAACGCGACGATCGAGAACGCCATCGAGGTCAGGAACGCCGCCTCGCGCCCCGGGGACGACCTCGCCCGGGCACGGCGCCGCGAGGCGTAAACCGGACAGATCACCGCAAGTCCGATCGCTCCACCGAGCTGCTGCATCGTCTGCAGCAGCCCGGAAGCGGCACCGGCATGCTCCGGCTCGACGTCCGCGAGGATCGCGACCGTCGTCGGCATGAACGCAGACCGGCCGAGGCCCGCTGAACAGCATCGGCCCGAGCAGATCGGCCGCAGTACCCGCTGGTCGTGCTGTCAGCTGCCGCAGCCACAGGAAGCTGACGCCATACCGAGCAGTGCCGATCGCGATGAGCCGCTGCGGACCGTACCGCGCCGACCAGCCGAGGCGAGACCCGCGACACCGCGAAGATCGCCAGGCGTCAGCGGCAGGAAGGCGAACGCCGGACGCGAGCGGCCCGAAGCCGAGCACGCGCTGGTGTACTGCACGAGCAGGAAGAACATCGGGAACTGCGAGCCGACCAGCGAGCGACATGATGACCAGGCCGCGCGCGAGCGGCGGCTGCGCAGCAGGCCGAGGCGCAGCAGCGGGTGCGAGCCCGCCGCTCGGTGCCGGACGAACGTCGCCGAGCAGGACGGCGGCGAGCGACGAACCGCCGATCGTGCCGGCCGAGTCCAGCCGTGGTCCGGCGGCGTTGATGAACGCGTAGACCACGGCGACCGAGCCGAGCGTCGCGGTGACGGCCCCGACGACGTCGAATCGGCCGGCCGGCGCGGGGTCTCGTCGACGAACCGGCGCACGAGAGCGACGCACCGCGATGCCGATCGGCACGTTGATCATCAGCGTCCAGCGCCACGAGCCGACATCGGTCAGGAGCCCACCGAGGATCAGTCCGATCGAGCCGCCGGCCGACGACACGGCGCGTGAACAGCGCGAGTGCCCGGTTGCGGGAGGCGTCGTCCGGGGTCGACGTGGTAGCAGGGCGAGGACGCTGGGCGCGGCGATCGCGGCGCCGACGCCCTGGAGCACGCGTGCTGCGACGAGCAGCTCGGGATCGGGGCGAGCCCGCCCAGCAACGAGGCGAGCGCGAACAGGCCCAGGCCGATCTCGAAGACCCGCAGGCGTCCGAAGACGTCGCCGAGGCGACCGCCGAGCAGCAGCAGGCCGCCGAAGGCCAGCGTGTAGGCGTTGAGGACCCACGAGAGATCCGGCGGGGGAGAAGTCGAGGTCGGTCTGGATGCGGGGGAGTGCGACGTTCACGACGGTGACGTCGAGCACGAGCATGAGCTGGGCGAGTGAGCACGAGGGTGATGCCGACGGTGGCCCGGCGCTGCGCCGGTGGTGCGGCGGTGAGGGAGGTCATGGTGGTGGTTCCTGTTCCGCTAGAAGTGGTGTGACGTACACTAGAACGGAGAAGGACTCCGGTTCTTCGAACGACTATACGGAGAGTGTCTCCGGTTAGCAAGGGAGGTGTGGCTGTGGCGTCTGTCACGCCTGCCGACGACCGACGGCACCGACGAGCGGCGTCAAGCCGCTGCGCGCCGACGCCCAGCGCAACTACGACAAGCTCGTCGCTGCCGCTCGTGAGGTGTTCGCCGAGCGCGGCGCCGAGGGCTCGCTCGACGAGATCGCCAAGCGCGCAGGAGTCGGCCCGGGCACGCTCTACCGGCATTTCCCGACCCGTGACGACCTGATCGACGCGCTGATGCGCGACTGGTCCGCACCGGGTCGTCGCCGACAGCGAGGCGGCCGTCGAGGCGGACCTGCCCGCCGCGCGAGACGCTCGAGCGCTGGTTCGCCGACGCTGATCAAGCACCTGACGCTGCATCGTGGCGCCGCCGCCAAGCTCAGCGCCGCCATGGACGATCCGTCCTCGCCGATCTATCGCAAGTGCCAGATGCTCGCGGACGCCAACGAGCACGTGGTCAGTCACCTGGCCGAGACGCACGCGCTCCGCGACGGCGTCGAGTCACGTCAGGTCATGCGCCTCGTCAGTGGCATCGCGACCGTCGCAGATGCACGCGGGGATCTCCGCGGACGAGGCCGCCCCGATGCTCGACATCGTGATCGACGGCATCCTGCGCGACTCCGCCACCTCCTGATCGGCCCGCAGCCACCACTACGCTGGCCGCCATGGGCATCCAGATCACGCCGAGCATGCTGGCGGCGGACTTCGCCAACCTCGAGGCCGAGGCCGCTCGCATCATCGGCGCCGACTGGCTGCACATGGACGTCATGGACAACCACTTCGTCCCCAACCTGACGCTCGGCGCGCCCGGTCATCGAGGCGCTGGCCAAGGTCGCGGCGCAGCCGATCGACGCGCACCTGATGATCGAGGACCCCGACCGCTGGGCGCCGGCGTACGTCGAGGCCGGCGCCGGCAGCGTCACGTTCCACGTCGAGGCCGCCACGGCGCCCGTACGGCTGGCCCGCGAGATCCGCGCCAAGGGCGCTCGCGCCTCGATGGCGCTCAAGCCCGCCACGCCCGATCGAGCCCTACGAGGACCTGCTCCCCGAGCTCGACATGGTGCTGATCATGACGGTCGAGCCCGGCTTCGGCGGCCAGAAGTTCCTCGACCTCTGCCTGCCCAAGATCCGCGCGCGCCCGCGCGCTGATCGACAAGCACGGCGGCGACATCTGGCTGCAGGTCGACGGGGGAGTCTCGCTCGAGACGATCGAGCGGTGCGCCGAGGCCGGGGCCGACGTGTTCGTCGCCGGCTCGGCGGTCTTCGGCGCCGACGACCCCGACGACATGGTCGGCTGCAGCTGCGCTCACATGCCGGACGTCACAGCCACTGAGCTGGAACGCGCCGGGCTAGACTTGGCCCAACGAGCAGCACATCGCTCGCGTGCTCCGGGGTCGGTGTAATTCCGAGCCGGCGGTGATAGTCCGCGACCCGCGGTCCGCATCCTCGTGAGGGACCACGGTTGAGCCGGTGGAATTCCGGCACCGACGGTGAAAGTCCGGATGGGAGGAGCAGTGTGTCCCGAGGGTCGGGACCGTGTGGGCACTCCCGACGTACGGTGGCCATGCGGTCACCACGAGACCCCGGGTCGCGTGAGCCATCACGACCCGGAGGAACGCATGGCAACCGACACCGAGATCAGCGCGATGCGTCGCGCGCTCGACGCGGCCCGCACCGTCAGCGCGTACGCTGCCCAATCCGCGCGTCGGCTGCGTCCTGCTCGCGCCCGACGGCACGCGAGATCGCGACCGGCGTCCACCGCGGTGCCGGCACGCCGCACGCCGAGGTCGACGCGCTGACGCCAGGCCGGCGACGCCGCCCGCGGCGCGACCGCGGTCGTGACGCTCGAGCCGTGCAACCACACCGGCCGTACCGGGCCCTGTGCCGCAGGCGCTGATCGACGCCGGCGTCGCGCGCGTCGTGTTCGCCCAGATCGACCCCGACCGCTCCGCCGCCGGGGGCGCCGAGACGCTGCGCGCCGCCGGCATCGACGTCGAGTCGGGCGTCATGGCCGAGGAGGCCACCGACCTCAACGTCGAGTGGACGTTCGCGGTCGACGTCCGGCCGGCCGTTCGTGACGTGGAAGTACGCCGCGACGCTCGACGGCCTCAGCGCCGCCCCCGACGGCACGAGCAAGTGGATCACCGAGCGACGAGGCCCGCCGCGACGTGCAGACGTTCCGGGCCGAGGCCGACGCGATCGTCGCCGGCACCGGAGCGGTCCTCGCCGACGACCCCCGCCTGACGGTGCGCGACGACAAGGACATGCCGCTGCCGTTCGACCAGCAGCCGCTGCGCGTCGTGGTCGGCGAGACCAAGATCCCCAACTACTACCGCGTGTTCGACCGGGTGGCCCCGACGCTGCTGATCCAGTCGCGCGACCCGCGACGCGTGCTGCAGAAGCTGGTCGAGAACGACATCCGGCACATCTGGCTCGAGGGCGGACCGCGCCTCGCCGGCGCGTTCTGGAACGCCGGCGTGATCGACCGCATCATCGGCTACATCGCACCGGCGATGCTCGGCTCGGGCCGGGCCGCGCTCGAGGGCGAGGCGACGACGCTCGCCGACCTGCGGCCGATCGACATCGCACGACCTGACGATGATCGGCCCGGACATCCGCATCATCGGCACGCCAGGTCGCATGCAGCGAGAGGACTTCGACTGATGTTCACCGGACTCGTGGAGGAGAAGGGCACGATCACCGCGGTCGAGGACCTCGGCGACTCCGTACGCCTGACGATCCGCGGCCCGCTCGTGACCTCCGACGCCCAGCACGGCGACTCGATCGCGGTCAACGGCGTGCTGCCTGACCGTCATGGAGCAGGGCGCCGACACGTTCGCGGCCGACGTCATGAAGGAGTCGCTCGACAAGACGTCGCTCGGCGACCTGCGCGTCGGCGACGAGGTCAACCTCGAGCGCGCGACCCAGGCCGGGGCGCCGGCTCGGCGGCCACATCGTGCAGGGTCACGTCGACGGCACCGGCCGCGATCCTCGACCGCACGCCGAGCGAGCACTGGGAGGTCGTCCGCATCGCGCTGCCGCCGAGCTGGCGCAAGTACCTCGTCGCCAAGGGCTCGGTCACGGTCGACGGCACGTCGCTGACGGTCGTCGAGGTCGTCGACGGCGACCGAGCCGTGGTTCTCGGTGTCGCTGATCCCCACGACGCTCGCCGACACGACGCTCGGCACCAAGGGCCCGGGGGACCGGGTCAACCTCGAGGTGGACATCCTCGCCAAGTACGTCGAGCGCCTGCTGGGCGCCCGAGCAGAAGGAGGACAGCATGACGAGCACGACAGCGTGCGGCTCGACAGCATCGAACGGGCGATCGCGGACTTCCGCGACGGCAAGGCCATCGTCGTCGTCGACGACGAGGACCGCGAGAACGAGGGCGACATCATCTTCGCCGCGAGCAAGGCGACGCCCGAGCTGATGGCGTTCCTGGTCCGCTACTCCAGCGGCCTGGTCTGCGCGCCGATCACCGGCGACATCCTCGACCGCCTGGCGATCCCGCTGATGACGCCGCACAACCGCGAGAAGATGCGCACCGCGTACACGATCTCGATCGACGCCCGCGACGGCATCACGACCGGCATCTCGGCGACCGACCGCGCGCGTACGTGCCGCGTGCTCGCGGACTCGGCGACCGAGCCGTTCGAGCTCGTCCAGCCGGGCCACATCATCCCGCTGCGGGCCAAGGACGGCGGCGTGCTCGAGCGCGCCGGCCACACCGAGGCCGCGGTCGACTTCGCCCGCCTCGCCGGGCTCACGCCGGCCGGCGTCATCGGCGAGGTGCTCAACGACGACGGCACGCTGATGCGCGCGCCCGAGCTGCGGGAGTTCGCCGACGAGCACGGCATCGCGCTGGTGTCGATCGAGGACCTGCAGGTCTACCGCCGGCTCCACGAGTCACAGGTCGAGCGGCTCGCGACGACCCGGCTGCCGACCGAGTTCGGCGAGTTCACGGCGCACGGCTACCGCGACCGCATCGAGGGCTCGGAGCACATCGCGCTGGTCTACGGCGATCCCGGCACCGAGGACGTCCTGACCCGCATCCACTCCGAGTGCCTCACCGGCGACGTGTTCGGCTCGCGGCGCTGCGACTGCGGTCCGCAGCTCGAGCTCTCGATGACCGAGATCACCGCGGCCGGCGCCGGCATCGTCGTCTACCTGCGCGGCCACGAGGGCCGCGGCATCGGCCTGCTGCACAAGCTGCAGGCGTACGCGCTGCAGGACAGCGGCAGCGACACGGTCGACGCCAACCTGCAGCTCGGGCTTCGGCGAGGACGAGCGCGACTACGCCGCCGGCGCGCAGATCCTGCGCGACCTCGGCGTCACGTCGGCGCGGCTGCTGACCAACAACCCGGACAAGACCATCGCCCTCGAGGCGTACGGCGTCAAGATCAGCGAGCGGCTGCCGCTGCGTATCGCGCCCAACGAGGACAGCCTGCGCTACCTGCAGACCAAGGCCGAGCGCATGGGCCACGACCTTCCCGGACTCGGAGGACCTTGCATGAGCGGGCAGGGAGCACCGACGCTGTTCGTCGACGGGAGCGGCGCGCGGGTCGCGATCGTCGCGTCGCGCTGGCACACCGAGGTCATGGACGGCCTGATCGCCGGCGCCGAGCGCGGCGCTGGCCGACGCCAAGGTCGACGACGTCACGCTCGTCCGCGCACCGGGCTCGTTCGAGCTGCCGATCCTCTGCCAGGCGTACGCCCGCGCAGGGCTACGACGCGGTCATCGCGCTCGGCGTGATCATCCGCGGCGGCACCCCGCACTTCGAGTACGTCTCGGCGGCGGCGACCGACGGGCTCAACCGGGTCGCCCTCGACACCGGCGTGCCGATCGGCTTCGGCCTGCTGACCTGCGACGACGAGGCGCAGGCGCTCGACCGCGCCGGCCTGCCCGACAGCCGCGAGGACAAGGGTCGCGAGGCCGTCGAGGCCGCGCTGTCCACCTGGAACGTCCTGCGCACGCTCGCCTGAGCGAGCGCCGATAGACTGCTCCGCGATGAAGACCTTCGATGAACTCTTCGCCGAGCTGTCCGACAAGGCAGCCAGCCGCCCCGAGGGCTCGCGCACCGTCGCCGAGCTCGATGCCGGCGTGCACGCGATCGGCAAGAAGCTCGTCGAGGAGGCGGCCGAGTCGTGGATGGCCGCCGAGCACGAGGGCGCCGAGCGGGCCGCCGAGGAGCTCAGCCAGCTGCTCTACCACGCCCAGGTCATGATGATCGCCAGCGGCATCACGCTCGACGACGTCTACGCGCATCTGTGACGGATCGGCCCTTCGGCGCCCATCCGTGCCTTCGCCTTCCGTCACAGAACTCCTGAGAAGAGAATCCCATGCTCAAGATCGCCGTTCCCAACAAGGGCGCGCTCGCCGAGTCCGCCGCGCAGATGCTGACCGAGGCCGGCTACCGCCAGCGCCGCAACGCCAAGGACCTCGTCACGCTCGACCCCGACAACGACGTCGAGTTCTTCTACCTGCGCCCGCGCGACATCGCGATCTACGTGGGGGAGGGCACGCTCGACGTCGGCATCACCGGCCGTGACCTGCTGCTCGACTCCGGCGCGCACGCCGCGGAGAACATCTCGCTCGGCTTCGGCGCCTCGACGTTCCGGTTCGCGGCGCCGATCGGTGCGATGTCGGCGGTCGCCGACCTCGCCGGCACGCGCATCGCGACGTCCTACCCGGGCATCGTCGCAGAGCTACCTCGCCGAGCGCGGCATCAGCGCCGACGTCGTACGCCTCGACGGTGCCGTGGAGTCGTCCGTACGCCTCGGCGTCGCCGACGCGATCGCCGACGTCGTCGAGACCGGCAGCACGCTGCGAGCAGGCCGACCTCGAGGTCTTCGGCGAGCCGATCCTGTCGTCCGAGGCCGTGCTGATCACCCGCCAGGGCGCGCCGGAGCCTGACGGCTTCGCGGTGTTCAAGCGCCGCATCGACAGCGTCCTGGTCGCCCGGACGTACATCATGATGGACTACGACATCCGCGTCGACCAGGTCGAGCGGGCCGTCGAGCTGACGCCCGGCATCGAGTCGCCGACGGTCTCGCCGCTTCATCGCGAAGGGTGGGTCGCCGTGCGCTCGATGGTGCCGCGCGACGCCGCCCAGAAGGTCATGGACGCGCTCTACGAGCTCGGCGCCCGCGGCATCCTCGTGACGGACATCCTGGCGTGCCGGATCTGAGGACGTTCCGCCCCGGTGGCGCCCGCATCGTCGCGTACGGCGTGCGGCGTCATCATGCTCGTCCTCACGGTGGTGATCGGCCTGGCGCTGCCGGACGAGATCTACTTCACGCCCGCCGAGGACGTGACGCTGTGGGCCATCATCGTGGTGGTGCTGGCGCTGCTGCACGGCATCGGACGCAGCTACGTACGTGCCGACGACGAGGGCGTCGAGGTGCTCAACGGCTACCGCCGGCACCGCGTCCCGTGGTCCGACATCGAGGGCTTCGCGATGAACACCGGCGCACCGTGGCCGACTCTCGTCACGAACGACGACGAGCGGGTCATGCTGTTCGGCATCCAGGGCTCCGACGGCGCGTACGCCCGCGAGGCCGTCGACCTACCTGCGAAGCCGGCTGCCGGCATGACCCACGACCGTACGCTGGCCAGCCCGCAGTTCCCCGGCGACGACGGAGCCGTCGACCCGCTGCTGGCCGCGGCCTTCGGCGACGACCTCGCGGTGCTGGCCGCGCTGGCCGATGCCCGGGTGTTCGTGCCGATCATCGCGCTGCTCGGCGAGGTGCCGGCCGAGGGCGACAAGAACGCCGACATGGCTGCGGTGCTGATGACCGGTGCCGACGGACGACAGGCTCTGCTGGCGTTCAGCAGCGTCGCGTCGATGGCGCACTGGGACCCCAAGGCCAGGCCGGTGCCGATCCTCGGCCGCGACGCCGCCCGCGCGACCCTCGACGAGGGTGCAGCGGCGATGCTGCTCGACATCGCGAACCCGACGTTCACCGTGGTCGAGACCGACGATGTCGCCCACCTCGCCGCGGGCCATCGCCTGGTGCAGAGCGAGGCCGGCGCCGCCTGGCTCGCCTGAGCCGCGGGGTCAGCCGGCGGCGGACGAGCGTACGGCCGACAGCGGCACGGTGATGTGGACGTTGCCGTCGTGCCGCTCGACCCGGGCGACGAAGCCCGCGTTGCCGACGGTCCGCAGCAGCTTGTCGTTCGACCCCTCGGTGATGAACGTCAGGCGCGCGGCGCCGTGCGACTTGGCGCGGATCGCGGCCTGCTTGACCAGCATCGTGCCGAGCCCCTGGCCCTGCCACGCGTCCTCGACGAGGAGCTGGAACGTCCAGACCGTGTCGAGCACCTCCAGCGCGCCATGACCCACCACGTCGAGACCGACCTGTGCGACGAGCGCGACACCGGACTCCGGCGCGACGAGGCGCCGGGCCATCCGCGTCGTCATCGGCATGCGCAGCGGCACCTGGTAGCGGTCGTAGAGCGTCTCGACGCTGCAGCGCTCGTGCAGCGCCGACACGGCCTCGATGTCGGCCAGCGTGGCTTCGCGCACCATCGGCACCTGGTGGTGCGTCGACGGCGAGATCAGCGGGGTGTCGTGGCCGGCGTCACTCACGAGCGACAGCAGCGCCTGGGCGCGGGCGCGCTCGACCGAGGTGAAGGGGATCGCGCGGCTGATGCGCAGCACGGTCCGTCGCGGCGGGTCAGGTCGAGGACGTCGTGCCCGCGGTAGTCGGCGACGTCGGGCGGCTCGGTCTCGAGCAGCTCGCGGAGCACCTCCTCGGCGTCGCGGCCCTCCTCGAGCACCCGGTGCACGCCCTGCAGGTAGCGGGTCGGAGCGTCGATCAGGGAGTCGTCGCTGACCCGCGTCGCCGAGACGTGGGAGCCGCCGGCCTCCTCGAACAGCTCGGCCAGCTGCACGTCGCCCCATCCCTCGGGTGCGCTCACGATGAACTCGTCGGTCACTCCGCGAGCTCGTCGGGAAGACCTGCATGCCGAGGATGTTGACGTCCGAGCGCCCGCAGGCCAGCGCGATCTCGGCCAGGATCCCCGGGCGGTCGGCCAGCGTCGTTCGGATGCGCCACAACATGGTGCCAGCCTGACGCGCTCAGTTTTCGGCTCGGCGTCGCGCGTGTTTCGGGCAGGGAAACGTTGCGATTTTGTGGATAAATGGCTGCGCTGATATCTTGGAGGACGAAGTGGAGGTCCACCTCCCACCTGCTTGGTCCTTGACCTTGGGGTTACGCCGGTTCACCGAGCACGACGAACCGGCCGACGGCGTCATTCCTGCGGGAATACGCCACTGGTGGCTTCCGTTTTGTACGGGGGCCATTTTTTCTTGGCCTCCCACACGATCTCAGGAGGATCCATCACCACAGAGCTGCGCGTCAACGACCGAATCCGCGTTCCCGAAGTACGCCTCGTCGGTCCTGGCGGTGAACAGGTGGGCATCGTCCGTATCGAAGATGCCCTGCGACTGGCAGCGGAAGCTGATCTCGATCTCGTCGAGGTGGCTCCGACCGCTCGCCCGCCCGTCTGCCGTCTCATGGACTACGGCAAGTTCAAGTACGAGACCGCCCAGAAGGCACGCGAGTCCCGCCGCAACCAGACCAACACCATCATCAAAGAGATGAAGTTGCGTCCGAAGATCGACCAGCACGACTACGACACCAAAAAGGGTCACGTCGTCCGATTCCTCAAGGCTGGCGACAAGGTCAAGATCACCATCATGTTCCGCGGTCGTGAGCAGCACCGCCCCGAGCTGGGCTACCGGCTGCTGCAGCGTCTGGCCGCTGACGTCGAGGATCTCGGTTTCATCGAGTCCAACGCTCGTCAGGACGGTCGCAACATGACGATGGTGCTCGGCCCGCACAAGAAGAAGTCCGAGGCCCAGGCCGAGGTCAAGGCCGAGAAGGTCAAGACCACGGCAGCCAAGGCCGCCGAGAAGGATGCCGAAGCCGCAGAGGTCAAGGCACATCGCGAGGCCGCACAAAAGACTGCAACACCCAAGAAGCCACGTCGGCGTTCTGAGAACCTCGACCCAGACATGGAGGCATAATGCCGAAGTTCAAGCCCCACTCGGGGATGAAGAAGCGCGTGAAGGTCACCGGCAGCGGCAAGCTGCGCCGGGAGCAGACCAACCGTCGCCACCTGCTCGAGGTCAAGTCCTCCTCGCGCAAGCGCCGCCTCGATGGTACGACCGACGTCGCCAAGGCTGACGTCAAGCGCGTGAAGAAGATGCTCGGTCTCTGACCGCCAGCACACCCCCCGATCTACCGAAAAACTTGAAGGAGAACTGAGATGGCACGCGTCAAGCGCTCTGTCAATGCACAGAAGAAGCGCCGCCAGACACTGGAGCGCGCTGCGGGCTACCGCGGTCAGCGTTCGCGGCTCTACCGCAAGGCCAAGGAGCAGGTCACTCACTCGCTGGTCTACAGCTACCGTGACCGCAAGGCCAAGAAGGGCGACTTCCGTCGTCTCTGGATCCAGCGCATCAACGCTGCTGTCCGCGCCGAGGGCATGACCTACAACCGCTTCATCCAGGGCCTCAAGGCTGCGGGTGTCGAGGTCGATCGCAAGATCCTCGCCGAGCTCGCGGTTCACGAGCCGGCCGCGTTCTCCGCGCTCGTCCAGACCGCGAAGGACAACCTTCCGGCTGACGTCAACGCACCCAAGGACGGCGCCGCGGCCTGACCGCGACACCGCCCGAGCTGAACAACAACGACGTGGCGAGTACGCCCGGTGAGCTCACCGTCCGGTCAGGACGGGTGAAGCACACCCGGCGGCTCGCCACTCGTGCGTTCCGGGCCGAGACCGGCGAGTTCCTCGCCGAAGGTCCCCAGGCCGTACGCGAGGCCCTGACGATTCCGGCTGCGACTGTCGAGGTCTTCGCGACCCCGGCCGCGACGGCGCAGCACAGCGACCTCGTCGACGCAGCGCAGGTGGCCGGCGTCGACTGGCACGTCGTCGCCGACGACGTCGTCGAGTCCGTCGCCGACACGGTCCAGCCGCAGGGCGTCGTGGCGCGCTGCCGGATGCCCGATGCTTCGCTCGACGCGCTCCTCGCGACCAGCCCGACGTTCCTCGTGGTCTGCGCCGACATCCGCGATCCTGGCAACGCCGGCGCCGTCATCCGGTGCGCCGACGCCGCCGGGGCGCACGGTGTCGTGTTCGTGGGTGACAGCGTCGATCCCTACAACCCCAAGTCCGTACGCGCGACGGTCGGCAGCATCTTCCACCTGCCCGTCGTCACCGAGCGCGACACGTCCGCCACGCTCGCCCGCCTGCAGCAACAGGGCCTGCAGGTCCTCGCCGCCGACGGCGGCGGTGAGCTCAGCCTGTTCGACGACGGCCTCGACCTCGCGAGTCCCACCGCGTGGCTCATGGGCAACGAGGCCTGGGGCCTGCCGGCCCAGACGCGGGCGCTTGCCGACCTCGTCGTGTCGGTGCCGATCTACGGCCGCGCCGAGAGCCTCAACCTCGCGACGGCCGCCGCGGTGTGCCTCTACGCCTCGGCGCGCGCCCGCGCCGACCGGCTGAAACCCGCCGGGCTGGGTCGTGCCAGCGAGTCCTGTGGTACTACATTCAGGCTCGTGGACCTTGACGACATCCCGGACGGCATCATCATTGCCGGGCCCGACGCCAAGGTCGTCGTACGTCAACCAGCGCATCCGCGACATGGCCCGCGCCGACGGTGACGAGATGATCGGCATGCACCTCAACGAAGCCGTGCCGTTCGACGACCTCAACGGCAACTCCTGGTACGACACGCACGCGTCCGTACGACGGGATCGCGACCCGCAAGCGCATCTCGGAGCAGGCGTGGTGGTCGCCCAAGGGCAGCGAGTACCTCATCACCGCGTCGCTCGTGCGGGAGCGTCCGGCGGGTCCTGTGCGGCGCGTCGTGGTGAGCGTCCGCAACGCCCGCGTCCGCAACCAGCGCGACCGTGAGCGGTCCGACCTCGTCGCCACCGTCGCGCACGAGCTCCGATCGCCGCTGACCGGCATCAAGGGCTTCACCTCGACGCTGCTGACCAAGTGGGACAAGTTCTCCGAGGAGCAGCGCCAGTTCATGCTCGAGACCGTCGACGCCGACGCCGACCGGCTGAGCCGGCTCATCACCGAGCTGCTCGACGCCGCCCGCATCGACGCCGGCCGACTGACCCTCAAGCGCGGACCGGTCAAGCTCGACGAGATCGTCCGGCACGTCCTCACCAACGTCTCGGGCGGCGCCGCCGAACCCTTCGAGATCAGCATCGGAGACGACCTCGACCTGATCTGGGGTGACAGCGACCGCATCACGCAGGTCGTCACGAACCTCGTCGAGAACGCGATGCGCCACGGCTTCGGGCTGCGCGAGATCGTCGTCCAGAACGTCGATGCACCAGACATCTCGGCGGGGTCTCGCTCGAGGTGCACGACAACGGGCCCGGCATCCCCGAGGAGATGCGGCAGCGCGTGTTCAGCCGGTTCTGGCGCGCCGGGCCCGGAGCAGGCAGCGGCCTCGGCATGTACATCGTGCGCGGCATCGTCGAGCAGCACGGCGGCACGATCCAGATCGACGACGCCGAGGGCGGCGGCGCGCTGATCCGCGTCTGGTTCCCGATCAACGAGCCCGACACGATGACCGACTGATCCGCGTCACTAGACTGGGCCAGATCCCGACGCGTACGGGACCGAGTCATCGAGAGTCAGGTCTGCTGTTGTCCGCCCCCAACTCCTCGTACGACCCGGTGGAGGTCACTCCGTTGCACGCCGAAGAGGTCGAGCGCATGCGCGACGAGGCCCTCGCTGCGATCGCCGCTGCTGACACGCTCGATGCCCTGAAGCAGGTGCGCATCGACCACGTCGGCGACCGGTCGCCGTTGGCCCTGGCCAACCGCGAGATCGGTGCACTGCCGCCGCAGGCGCGCAAGGAGGCCGGCCAGCGGGTCGGCCAGGCCCGGGGAGCGATCAACCAGGCCCTCGCCGCCAAGACCGCCGAGGTCGAGGCGGCCGAGGAGGAGCGCGCGCTGGTCACCGAGGCCGTCGACGTCACCCTGCCGTGGGACGTCCAGCCGGTCGGTGCGCGCCACCCCGTCACGACGCTGTCGGAGCACATCGCCGACATCTTCGTCGCGATGGGCTGGGAGATCGCCGAGGGTCCCGAGGTCGAGGCCGAGTGGCTCAACTTCGACGCCCTCAACCTCGGCCCGGACCACCCGGCCCGCACGATGCAGGACACGTTCTGGGTCACCCCGGAGCGCGCGGCGATGGTGCTGCGCACGCACACCTCTCCCGTCCAGGCGCGCACGATGCTGACCCGCACAGCCGCCCATCTACATCGCCTGCCCCGGACGGGTCTTCCGCACCGACGAGCTCGACGCGACCCACTCGCCGGTGTTCCACCAGGTCGAGGGCCTCGCGATCGACGAGGGCCTGTCGATGGCACACCTCAAGGGCACGCTCGACCACTTCGCGCAGGCGATCTACGGCGACGGCATGACGACGCGGTTCCGCCCGTCCTACTTCCCGTTCACCGAGCCGAGCGCCGAGATGGACCTGCTCTGCTACGTCTGCCACAACGAGCCGGACGCCGTCGCCGCCTGCCGTACGTGCAAGGGCGAGGGCTGGGTCGAGTGGGGCGGCTGCGGCGTGGTCAACCCGCGCGTGCTGATCGCGTGCGGCGTCGACCCCGAGCGCTACTCGGGCTTCGCGTTCGGCATCGGCATCGACCGCACCATCACGTCCCGCTACGACATCGCGGACCTGCGCGACCTGTTCGACGGCGACATCCGTTTCACCCAGCCATTCGGAGTAGAGCTGTGAAAGTACCCGTCACCTGGCTGCGGGAGCTCGTCGAGCTGCCCGACGACGTCACGACCGAGCAGCTCGCGGCGCGCCTGACGCAGTTCGACCTCAAGCTCGAGGAGATCATCTCGTCCGGCATCAGCGGTCCGCTGGTCGTCGGTCGGGTGCTGTCGATCGTCAAGGAGCCGCAGAAGAACGGCAAGACGATCAACTGGTGCCGCGTCGACGTCGGCCCCGAGCACAACACTCCGACCGACGAGGACGGCGCCGTCGCGCGGCATCGTCTGCGGCGCGCACAACTTCGTCGAGGGCGACCTCGTCGTGGTCTCCCTGCCCGGCACGGTGCTCCCGGCGCTGGGCTTTGAGATCACGGCTCGCAAGACGTACGGCCACGTGTCCGACGGCATGATCTGCTCGAGCGCCGAGCTCGGCCTTGCCGGCGACGCCAGCGGCATCATCGTGCTCGATGCCGGCTCGGCCGCACCCGGCGACGACGCGATCGCGCTGCTCGGCCTCGGCGATGAGATCCTCGACCTCGAGGTCAACCCCGACCGCGCCTACGCGCTGTCGCTGCGCGGAGTCGGACGCGACACCGCGCTGGCGTACGGGCTGAAGTTCGCCGACCCGGCCGACATCGAGGTGACCGGCGCGGGGGAGGGCTATCCCGTCACGGTCGAGGACCCGGACGCATGCCCCGTCTTCGCGGCCCGCGCCGTCACGGGATTCGACCCGACTCGTCCGACACCGGCATGGATGGCGCAGCGCATCGAGCAGGCCGGCATGCGGTCGATCTCGTTGGCGGTCGACATCACCAACTACGTCATGCTCGAGATCGGCCACCCGATCCATGGCTTCGACCTGTCGAGCCTGCAGGGCCCGATCGTCGTCCGACGGGCCACCGAGGGCGAGAAGCTCACGACTCTCGACGGCGTCGTGCGAACGCTCTCGACCGACGACACCGTCGTGACAGACGATCGCGGGCCGATCAGCCTCGCCGGCGTCATGGGCGGCGCGGAGACCGAGCTCTCCGCGACGACGACCGACATCCTGATCGAGGCCGCGCACTGGAAGGCGCCGATGATCGCGCGCACGGCGCGGCTGCACAGCCTGCCGTCCGAGGCGTCGAAGCGCTACGAGCGCGGAGTCGACCCGGAGCTCCCGGCCCGCGCCACCCAGCGGGTCGCGGACCTGCTCGCCGAGCTCGGTGGCGGCACGATCGAGGACGGTCTCACGGTCGTCGGGTCACCGGCTCCCCGCGCCGCCGTGGGGATGACGATCGACCTGCCCTCGCGGGTGTCGGGAGTCGACATCGTCGCCTCGGACGTCGTCGAGGCTCTGGAGGGCAACGGGTGTGACGTCGCGCTGGACCACGACTCGCTGACGGCGACGCCGCCGAGCTGGCGGTTCGACCTCAACGACCCCAACGACCTCGTCGAAGAGGTGCTGCGTGTCGTCGGATACGACCAGGTGCCCTCGATCCTGCCGACTGCCCCGGCCGGTCGTGGCCTGACGGTGGCGCAGAAGCTGCGCCGGCGCGCCGGAACGGTGCTCGCCGGAGACGGCCTGGTCGAGGTCAAGACGTTCCCGTTCGCAGGGTCGGCAGACTTCGATCGCCTCGGACTGCCGGCCGACGACGCGCGCCGCCGCCAGGTGCTGCTGGAGAACCCGCTCTCCGCGGAGGAACCGGGCATGACGACGACGCTGCTCACCGGCCTGCTCAAGAGCCTCGCGCTCAACATCGGCCGCGGACACGCCGACGTCCACATCACCGAGACCGGCCGGGTCTTCCTGCCGAGGCAGGACGCGGCCGAGGCGCCGATCTATGGCGTCGACCGGCGCCCGACCGACGACGAGATCGCCGCGTTCGCGGCAGCGTTGCCCGACCAGCCTCATCACGTCGGGCTGGTCATGAGTGGGGAGCGCGTACGCACCGGCTGGGCCGGTGCGGGCCGTCCGGCCACCTGGGCCGACGCGATCGCGATCGTCCAGCACCTCGCCGCAGGAGCTCCACGTCGAGATCGAGGTGCAGCCCGCGCAGGTCATGCCGTGGCACCCGGGCCGGTGTGCCGCGGTCGTCCTCGACGGCGCCACGATCGGGCACGCCGGTGAGCTCCACCCGCGGGTGCTCAAGGCGTACGGCCTGCCGGCACGTGTCGTGGCAGCCGAGGTCGACCTCGACGCCCTGATCGACGCATCGCCCGAGATCGGTCCGCGGCCCGATTTCTCGTCGTTCCCGGTCGCCAAGGAGGACCTCGCGCTGATCGTCGACGACTCGGTCGCGGCGGCCTCGGTGCACCAGGCCCTCGCCGCCGCGAGCCCGTTGATCGAGTCCGTCCGGCTCTTCGACGTGTACTCCGGCGACCAGGTGCCCGACGGCAAGAAGTCCCTGGCGTTCGCGCTGCGGCTCCGTGCCCCGGACCGCACCCTGACCGACGACGAGATCAAGTCGGCACGCGAAGCGGCCGTGTCGGCCGCCGGATCATTCGGCGCCACCCTCCGCACCTGAAGCCGGCGAGTTCACGTGCGACTCGTCAACGTCAGAGGAGTCAGTCGTCCTCGGGAAACGCGCAGTAGTACCTCGGGTTCGAGGCGTTGACGTACGTCGGTGTGAGCGCGTTGTTGGCCACGGCGCTGAACCTGATCGTGGCGCTGGTGGCTCGCGCAATCGGCACGTCGACCGAAGTGCTCGTGCCCTTCGTGACCCGCAGGTCGACGATCAGCTGAGCGCCGGCGCCGACCCGGAACTGTGCGTCTGCTCCGGCATCGGAGCGGTCGTCGAGGCCGACCTCGGCGCGCAGCCGCTTGCAGGTGTGCAGGGTTGGCCACATCGTCTTGCCGCCGGCTGTCTCGGTCGACGACCAGTAGTGAGTGACCGGGTCGCCCGCGACCGTCTGTGGGCCGTACTGGTTGAGGTACTCCGCGCCTGAGGAGACCTCCGAGTTGTACGACAGCGTGTACCAGCCGTACGCCCGCATGATGACCGCCGTGCTGGCTCCACTGGACCGACCGGATCCGGACGGCTTGTAGACGCGATAGCTCGTGCTCCCGTCCCGTGGCGTGACGAGCGTGGCGTATGTGCCATCGGACTTCACCGTGGTGCTGCTGACGTCGCGCCACCGGTTGCCGCCCTGATCGATGTCGAAGTACTGCACCCTGACAGTCGCGCCCGTGGCGGTTGGCGACACCTTGCCGAAGAAGATGACCTGATCTCCCTGCGCGATCTCGGTCTTGGACGTGTTGAGCGTGACCGCGTAGCGGCTCGCTGCCTGCGCCTCGGACAGGAAGGCGGCGGGGGCGATTGCGATGGCGATCGCCGTGCCGATGAGTACGAGCTTGCGCATGGGTCGCTCCTTCAGAGGGGATCGTGCTGCCTACGGAGATGCCGCCCCATGCGGATAAGTTGCCTCTGATCCCGTGCGGGTTCTGGTCCCGCCGATTCGTCAGCGTCAGAAGGTGACGGTGGGTGGGGTCTGCTGGCCCTCGGGTGCGTCGTAGAACTCTCGTGCGTGCACACCGGCGATGCCGGTGAACAGCAGCCACGGGATCGTGCGCACGAGGCTGTTGAGCTTGGCCACGGCATCGTTGTAGTACTGCCGGGCGAACGAGATCTTGTTCTCGGTGTCGGCGAGCTCGGCCTGCAGCGACTGGAAGTTGGCCGACGCCTTGAGGTCGGGGTATGCCTCGGCGACCGCGAGCACGTCGATGATCGCCTTGTCGAGCTTGGCCTGCGCCTCGGCCTTGTCCTGCACCGAGCCGCCCTTGGCCGCTGCCGCAGCACCGGCGCGCGCCTCGGTCACTGCTTCGAACACACCCTTCTCGTGCTGGGCGTACCCCTTGACGGTGTTGACCAGGTTGGGGATGAGGTCGGCGCGGCGCGTCAGCTGCACGTCGATGCCGCCGAGCGCCTCCTGGGCGCCGATGTCGACCCGCCGCAGCCGGTTGAAGGCGTAGACGGCGAACAGCGCCAGCACGACGACGACCGCCAGGATGATGATCCAGAGCATGAGTTCTCCTCGTTGGGTGAAGGGTGTGGAACGGGGCTACCAGGAACCGCCACCGCCGCCTCCACCGCCGCCGCCACCGCCACCGCCGCCTCCGCCGCCACCTGAGGACGACGAGGACTGCGTGGCCGAGTAGGCGCTGATCGAGGAGGCGAGCGAGGATTCAAATCCGGAGAAGGCGTCGTTGCTGCCGAAGAAGCTGTGACCCGTGCTCGTGGTCGACCCGCCGCCGTACCAGGTGGGCACGGGCGGTTCGGACCCCGTCGCGAGCTGGTACTTGCGGGCCCAGCGGTCGGCACAGTCGAACGCCACGGCGTACGGGATGAAGGCGGTGTAGAGGTCCTTCTTGCCGCTGAAGTCGAATCGGTCCTGCGCGGAGTCGGTCGACAGCAGCCGCTTGAAGCCGCCGGCGCGCGACCACAGGTCGCGACCCAGGGTCGTCCGACGACGGCCGACGCCTGCACTCATCAGGCCGATCCCGCCGATGACGAATCCCGCGATGGGCAGCACGTACATCGACACGGCCGGATGGAGGAAGATGGCGGCGACCAGGAACAACAGCGCGGCAACGACCACGGCCAGTCGCGCAAGCGTCTCGGACCCGACCCTGCGCTGCGCGCCGACGCCGTCGGCCCACACGCTGGCCTGCGCAGGGAGCGCGTTGCGCACCGACTGGAGCTTCTGGCCGGACGTGACCGAGCCGGGGCTCGACTTGAAGTGCGCACCGGGCTGTGTGACCCCGAGGGACTCGCCGACGAAGCGGGTGACGTCGTCGGTCTTGGCCCACGCGGCTGCGTCACCGACACCCGTGATGGTCCACGACTTGCCGCCGTTGTCGGTGAGCGTGGTGAGCCCCTGCTCGGCCTGGTAGAGCAGCGTCGACACCAACCCGCGACTCGGGACGGTCTCGGTCATGACGTACGCCGTCTGCACCGGGCCCAGTCCGGGCGGCGGCTCGTACATGACCGGCGTGCCTGGCTCCTGCTCACGCGAGCGCCGATCGAGGTAGTAGCCGACGGCCAACAGGCCAAGGGTGATCGCCAGGACGATCCCGAGCTTGCTCGTGCTCGTGCCCAGGGCGCGGTCGGCGGCGACCGGCCACGGCACCGTGACGCGGTCCGGCGTCTCGATCGGCAGCCCGATGCGCACCGTCACGGGCGTGCGGGGCGACAGATGGCCCGTCGTGATGGTGACCTTGTCGGTGCCGGCGCCACCGATGTCGCACGTGCCGGAGCCGTCGAAGCTCGAGGTGCACTGCACCTTGCCCGACTTGGCCGGCAGGGTGATGTTGACCGTGGACTTGTCGATGTCCATCTGCCAGCCCTGCGCGACGACGTTCCAGTAGAACACCGACTGCGCGGGCTGCTTGTCGGTCCAGCTCGACGAGGCGAACGTGCCGGGGCCGGCCGTGCTGGGCGCGAGTGCGCCGTCGATCCGGTAGGTGATCGTGTAGACGTGCGTGCCCGACGACACGTACGAGTCCGGGTCGCCGATCTTGGCCACGCGGAAGTGGCGACCCTTGCTGCCACTGCAGGTCGTACGGCACGCTCTTGCCGTCGAGCCCGACCTTGATGCTCTTGGGGATCGAGCCGCACGTGCTTGTCGGACGGATCGGTGACGTCCCAGAACCGGAAGATGCCGTGCCGACCTGCAGGGAACTCGGTGGTGATGCGCTCCTGCGCCACCAGGTCGCCGTCGGCCGTCACGACATAGTTGGCGGTGTAGTCCGAGATGCGTACGGGATCGGGGCCTGAGTCGGTCGCCGTCGTCGGTGCGAGCGCGACCAACGCGGGGAGGAACAGCACCCCGGCGGTCACGATGAGCGCCAGTGCTCGCAGGACGATCCGCATGGCTTGCATCCTAGGGGCGTATGCCGGTCCTGCCGCCCGGAATCACAGACCCACCCCCGGATGCAAGAAATTGCAGAGGTGTGCAAGAATGTGAGGCATGTCCAAAGTCCTCACCACCCTGCCCGCAGGCGAGCGCGTCGGAATCGCGTTCTCCGGCGGCCTCGACACCTCCGTAGCCGTCGCGTGGATGCGCGACAAGGGCGCGATCCCGTGCACGTACACCGCCGACATCGGCCAGTACGACGAGCCCGACATCGCCGGGATCCCGGGCCGTGCGATGGAGTACGGCGCCGAGCTGGCGCGCTCGATCGACTGCAAGCGCCCGCTCGTCGAGGAAGGGCTCGCGGCGCTGGCGTGCGGCGCGTTCCACATCCGCTCGGCCGGCCGGACGTACTTCAACACGACCCCGCTCGGCCGCGCCGTCACCGGCACGCTGCTCGTGCGCGCGATGCACGAGGACGGCGTCGACATCTGGGGCGACGGCTCGACGTTCAAGGGCAACGACATCGAGCGGTTCTACCGCTACGGGCTCCTCGCGAACCCCGAGCTGCGGATCTACAAGCCGTGGCTCGACGCCGCGTTCGTGCACGAGCTGGGCGGCCGCAAGGAGATGAGCGCCTGGCTCACCGAGCGCGACCTGCCATACCGGGACAGCCAGGAGAAGGCGTACTCGACCGACGCCAACATCTGGGGTGCGACCCACGAGGCCAAGACCCTCGAGCACCTCGACACGTCGCTGGAGTCCGTCGACCCGATCATGGGCGTCAGGTTCTGGGATCCCGAGGTCGAGATCGCGACCGAGGACGTCACGGTCTCCTTCGAGGCCGGTCGTCCCGTGGCGATCAACGGTGCGCGGTTCGACGGTGACGCGGTCGCCCTCGTGCACGAGGCCAACGTCATCGGTGGACGGCACGGCCTGGGCATGTCCGACCAGATCGAGAACCGCATCATCGAGGCCAAGAGCCGGGGCATCTACGAGGCGCCCGGCATGGCGCTGCTGCACATCGCGTACGAACGGCTCGTCAACGCGATCCACAACGAGGACACGATCGCCAACTTCCACCAGCACGGTCGCCGCCTCGGCCGGCTGATGTACGAGGGTCGCTGGCTCGACCCGCAGGCCATGATGCTGCGCGAGTCGGTCCAGCGCTGGATCGCGTCGGTCGTGTCCGGCGACGTGACGCTGCGGCTCCGCAGGGGCGAGGACTACTCGATCCTCGACACGCAGGGCACCGAACTTCTCCTATCACCCCGAGAAGCTCTCGATGGAGCGCACCGAGAACGCCGTGTTCGGGCCGACCGACCGCATCGGCCAGCTCACGATGCGCAACCTCGACATCGCCGACTCGCGCGCCATGCTCGAGCAGTACGCCGCTCAGCCGCTGGATCAGGGCCAGGTGCTGGTCGAGCACGGCACGCTCTTCGGCGACCTGCCCGCCGGTGGCGCCACGCGAATCGAGGCCAACCCGGCCGTCCACAGCGAGGAAGAGCTCGCGCTCGACGCCGCAGCCATGGAGCTCGGCGCCGACTGACGCATGACGTCCCCCCAAGACACTTCTGCAAAGGTGGAGAGATGACCACGATCACCGCAGCCGTCGCCGGCGCCAGCGGGTACGTCGGCGGCGAGGTCCTGCGCACGCTGCTCGCGCACCCCAACGTCGAGATCGGTGCCCTGACCGCAGCGTCCAGCGCCGGAAGCACCTTGGGGGAGCACCAGCCGCACCTGGTGCCACTCGCCGACCGCGTGCTCCAGCCCACGACCGCCGAGATCCTTGCCGGTCACGACGTCGTGTTCCTCGGGCTGCCGCACGGCACGTCGGCCGCGATCGCCGCACAGCTGGGCGACGACACGCTCGTCATCGACTGCGGCGCGGACTTCCGCCTGCAGAGCGCCGACGACTGGGAGACGTTCTACGGCGGTGACCACGCCGGCACCTGGCCGTACGGCCTGCCGGAGCTGCCCGGGCAGCGCGACGTGCTCGCCGGTGCCAAGCGCATCGCGGTTCCGGGCTGCTTCCCGACCGCGTCGACGCTCACGATCATGCCGGCGCTCGCCGCGGGACTCATCGCGCCCGACATCACGGTCGTCGCGCCGACGGGTGCCTCGGGCGCGGGCAAGTCGCTCAAGCCGCACCTGCTGGGCTCGGAGATGATGGGCCAGGCCAGCGCGTACGGCGTCGGCGGCGTCCACCGGCACACCCCGGAGATCGAGCAGAACCTCGAGCTGGTCTCCGGCACGCGTCCCACGGTCTCGTTCACGCCGATCCTGGCGCCGATGTCGCGCGGCATCCTCGCGACGGTCTCTGCACCTGCGCTCGACGGCGTCACCGCCGAGGATGTCCGCGCGGCCTACCTCAAGGCGTACGCCGACGAGCCGTTCATCCATGTGCTGCCCGAGGGCCACTGGCCGCAGACCAAGGCCGTGCTCGGCGCCAACATGCTGCACGTCCAGGCCACGCTCGACCCGCGGGCGCGCAAGGTCATCGCGATCGGCGCGATGGACAACCTCGCCAAGGGCACCGCCGGCGGCGCGATCCAGTCCATGAACATCGCCCTCGGCCTTCCCGAGACGACGGGCCTGACCCAGATCGGAGTCGCGCCGTGAGTCTGCCGCCGAGGGACGCATCTTCATGCGTTCGAGACGCCAGCACAACGCGAACGCAGGGACATCGGTCGTCCGCGTCGGTCGTTTGGACGGATTTCCATGCGTTCACGGCGCCAGGACGGCGCAAACGCATGAAGTTGCGTCCCACGATGGGGGCCCCGGCATGAGCGTGACCGCAGCCAAGGGATTCACCGCCGCGGGTGTGGCGGCCGGGCTCAAGGCGACCGGTGCCCCCGACATCGCTGTGGTGGTCAACACCGGGCCGTCCAAGGCTGCCGCCGCGGTCTACACGAGCAACCGGTGCAAGGCCAATCCGGTCCTCTGGAGCGAGGAAGCCATCAAGGGCGGGTCAGCCGCTGCTGTGGCGATCAACTCCGGCGGCGCCAACTGCTACACCGGCCCGGAGGGTTTCGCCACGACACACCAGACCGCCGAGACTCGTCGCCGAGGCCCTCGGCACGGGCGCGATCGACGTACAGGTGTGCTCGACCGGCCTGATCGGGCTGCTCAACGATCGCGACGCACTGCTGTCGGGCGTACGCGCTGCTGTCGACGGGCTGAGTCCAGACGGTGGACATGCCGCCGCGACCGCGATCATGACGACCGACTCGGTGTCCAAGGAGGCCGTCGCCCAGGGCGACGGCTGGACCGTTGGCGGCATGGCGAAGGGTGCCGGCATGCTGGCGCCCGCGCTCGCGACGATGCTCGTCGTCATCACGACCGACGCCGAGGTCGACGCCGCCACGGCTGATGCGGCTCTGCGCGCCGCGACGGCCCAGACGTTCGATCGGCTCGACTCCGACGGCTGCCAGTCGACCAACGACACCGTGCTGTTGATGGCGAGTGGCGCGTCAGGCGTCGCGCCTGACGTCGAGGCGTTCACCGATGCCGTCACCACGGTGTGCCTGGACCTCGCCAAGCAGCTGCTCGCCGACGCCGAGGGGGCTGACCACGAGATCGCGATCGAGGTGCGTGGTGCCGCGACGCTCGACGATGCCCTCGAGGTGGGCCGCTCGGTCGCCCGCAGCAACCTGTTCAAGTGCGCGATCTACGGCAAGGACCCCAACTGGGGCCGCATCCTGGCCTCGGTGGGCACGACGCAGGCGGCGTTCGACCCCGCCGACCTCGATGTCGCGCTCAACGGCGTCTGGGTCTGCCGCAACAGCGGGCCGGGGGAGTCGCCGGACGCGATCGACCTGTCCGAGCGGGCCGTCACGGTCACGATCGACCTCAAGTCAGGCTCGGAAACGGGCACCATCTGGACCAACGACCTCACCCAGGCGTACGTCCACGAGAACTCGGCGTATTCATCATGAGCGAAGCGACAGACAGCACTCTCGACGAGTGGCAGCCCGAGGACTGGAAGAAGGCGACCGACAAGGCCGCCACTCTCGCGCGCGCGCTGCCGTGGCTGAAGAAGTACCACGGCAAGGTCGTCGTGGTGAAGTACGGCGGCAACGCCATGACCGACGACACGCTCAAGCACGCGTTCGCCGAGGACATCGTGTTCCTGCGCATGGCCGGGTTCAAGCCCGTCGTCGTGCACGGTGGCGGACCGCAGATCAGCGCGATGCTCGACAAGCTGGGCATCGAGTCGGAGTTCCGCGGCGGCCTGCGGGTCACGACGCCCGAGACGATGGACGTCGTACGCATGGTGCTGACCGGCCAGGTCGGCCGCGAGCTCGTCGGCCTGCTCAACCAGCACGGTGACCTGGCGGTCGGCCTGTCCGGCGAGGACGGCGGGCTGTTCACCGCTGAGAAGACCATGCCGGTCATCGACGGGGTCGAGACCGACATCGGCCTGGTCGGTGAGGTCGTCGGCGTACGCCCTGAGGCGGTGCTGGACCTGATCGAGGCCGGCCGGATCCCCGTCGTGTCGACCGTCGCGCCCGATGCTGACGGCCAGGTGCACAACGTGAACGCCGACACCGCGGCTGCCGCGCTGGCCGTGGCCCTCGACGCCGAGAAGCTCCTGGTCCTCACCGATGTCGAAGGGCCTCTATGCCGACTGGCCCAACAGCTCCGACGTGATCGGCGAGATCAGCCCCGAGTCGCTCGCCGAGATCATCCCCGAGCTCTCGACCGGCATGATCCCCAAGATGACCGCGTGCCTCAAGGCCGTCCAGGAGGGCGTCCGTCGGGCCACCGTGATCGATGGCCGCGAGCCTCACGCCGTGCTGCTCGAGATCTTCACCGACGAGGGCGTGGG
Source organism: uncultured Actinomycetota bacterium (assembly GCA_963759975.1). Lineage (GTDB taxonomy): Bacteria > Actinomycetota > Actinomycetes > Propionibacteriales > Nocardioidaceae > Aeromicrobium. The sequence continues at coordinate 12,084 of CAVXBS010000049.1, read as the reverse complement.
CACCCAGGTCGTACCCGGTGCCGAGACCCGCATCCGCACGGCGCTGTACGCCACGAGCGTCACGAAGGACGCGAAGGGTGACACCAAGGGCGACGCCAAGGGAGACAAGGCATGACCGTCGAGCGACTGGACCGAGCGCTACCAGGGTGCGGTCATGAACACGTTCGGCACACCGCAGGGCGTGCTCGTGCGTGGCGAGGGCGCGTACGTCTGGGACGCCGACGGCACCAAGTACCTCGACCTGCTCGGCGGCATCGCGGTCAACGCGCTGGGCCACGGGCACCCCGCGATCCTGGCGGCGGTGACGCCAGCAGCTCGGCACGTTGGGCCACATCTCCAACTTCTTCACCTCCAAGCCGCAGGTCGAGCTCGCCGAGAAGCTGCTCGACCTGGTCGGCCAGGAGGGGCGGGTCTTCTTCACCAACTCCGGCACCGAGGCCAACGAGGCGGCGTTCAAGGCGACCCGCCGCACGGGGCGCACGCGCATCGTCGTCGCCGAAGGCTCGTTCCACGGCCGCACGATGGGTGCCCTGGCGTTGACCTCCAAGGAGGCGTACCGGGCACCGTTCGAGCCGTTGCCGGGTGACGTCAGCTGGGTCCCGTACGGCGACGCCGCCGCGCTCGAGGCCGCGGTCGACGACACCGTCGCGGCCGTCCTGCTGGAGCCGATCCAGGGCGAGGCAGGCGTCGTGGTGCCCCCTGACGGCTACCTGCAGGCCGCCCGCGACATCACGTCGCAGCACGGCGCGCTCCTGTGGCTCGACGAGGTCCAGACCGGCATCGGCCGTACCGGAGCGTGGTTCGCCCACGCCGAGTCGGGCATCGTGCCCGACCTGATCACGGTCGCCAAGGGCCTCGGTGGCGGCATCCCGATCGGCGCCTGCATCGCGCTCGGCGACGCCGGGACGCTGTTGCAGCCCGGCAACCACGGCACGACGTTCGGCGGCAACCCCGTCGCCACCGCCGCCGCGCTCGCCGTCATCAGCACGATCGAGTCCGATGGCCTGCTCGACAACGCACTCAAGGTCGGCGACGTCTTCCGTGACGGGCTCGCCGGTCATCCGCTGGTCTCCGAGACCACGGGTCGCGGACTCCTGGTGGGCGTCGTGCTCGCCGAGCCGGTGACCGCCGAGGTGCAGAAGGCAGCCCTCGCCGCCGGCATCATCCTCAACAACGCCACACCCGACCGGCTGCGTCTCGCGCCGCCGCTGATCCTCACGGCCGAGCAGGCCGAGGGCGCCGTGGCGGTGCTCAAGCAGATCCTCGACGAGGTGACGGCATGAGGCACTTTCTGCGCGATGACGACCTGAGTCCCGCCGAGCAGGCCGAGGTGCTGGCGCTGGCTGCCGAGATCAAGGCAGATCCGTACGCGCGCAAGCCGCTCGCCGGCCCGCAGACCGTCGCGGTCATGTTCGACAAGGCGTCGACCCGTACGCGCGTCTCGTTCGCCGTCGGCGTCGCCGACCTCGGCGGCAATCCGCTGATCATCGACCAGGCCACGACGCAGGGCGCCCGCGGGGAGTCGGTCGCCGACACGGCCCGGGTCCTCGGGCCGCATGACCAGCGCGATCGTCTGGCGTACGTACGCCCAGGCGGGCCTCGACGAGATGGCCGCCAACGCCGGCGTGCCGGTCGTCAACGCGCTCAGCGACGACTTCCACCCGTGCCAGATCCTCGCGGACTGGCAGACCGTCATCGAGCACAAGGGCCACCTGGCCGGCCTGACCGTCGCCTACCTCGGCGACGGGGCCAACAACATGGGCCACTCCTACCTGCTGGGCGGAGCCACCGCCGGTATGCACGTGCGCATCGGCGCTCCCGCCGGCTATCAGCCCGATCCGGCGATCGTCGCCGATGCGGAGAAGATCGCGGGGGAGACCGGCGGCTCCGTCACGGTCACGGACGACCCCAAGGCTGCGATCTCCGGCGCCGACGTCGTCATCACCGACACCTGGATCTCGATGGGCCAGGAGAGCGAGAAGGAGGCCCGACTCGCGCTGTTCGGCGAGTTCGCGATCACCGCGGAGTCCCTCGCCCTGGCGGCACCTGACGCGATCGTGCTGCACTGCCTCCCGGCCTATCGCGGTCTCGAGATCGCATCAGAGGTGCTCGACGGCCCGCAGAGCGTCGTGTGGGACGAGGCGGAGAACCGTCTGCACGCCCAGAAGGCGCTGCTCGTCTGGCTGCTCGCGAAGGCCGCAGGCATGACCGTTCCGCCGACCAAGGCCGCGCGGCAGCAGCTCATCGTCGAGCTGCTCGGCCATCAGCTCGTACGCTCTCAGGGCGACCTGGCCGAGCTGCTGGAGTCGCACGGCGTCAGTGCGACGCCGTCGACGATCTCGCGCGACCTCGTCGAGCTCGACGCCGTACGCGTGAGGCATCCCGACGGCGGTCTGGTCTACGCCGTGCCGGCCGAGGGCGGCGACCGTACGCCGCGACCCGCTGCCGGCAGCGCGTCCGGACACGCCCGGCTCGCCAAGATCCTCCGCGAGCTGATGGTGACGGCCGAGGGATCGGCCAACCTCGTGGTGCTGCGCACGCCGCCCGGCGCCGCGCAGTATCTGGCGTCGGCGATCGACCACGCCTCCCAGCACGACCTCCTGGGCACGATCGCCGGCGACGACACCGTCATGCTGATCTGCCGTGACCCCGAAGGCGGCCAGGCCGTCGCAGAACGCTTCGCGGCCATCGCCGCATCCACCCCGAAGGAGCCCACGTGAGCGAGACCCCGAACGACGAGAAGACGAGCCTCTGGGGTGGCCGCTTCGCCTCCGGCCCGTCGCCCGAGCTCGTCGAGCTGTCGAGGTCGACGCACTTCGACTGGCGGCTCGCGCCGTACGACCTCGCCGGCTCCCGCGCCCACGCCATGGTGCTGCAGGCCGCGGGGCTCCTGAGCCGCGACGACCTGACGGCACTGATCGCCGGCATCGACGCGCTCGCCGCCGACGTCGAGTCGGGTGCGTTCGTCGCCCAGCCCGACGACGAGGACGTGCACACGGCGCTCGAGCGCGGACTCCTCGAACGGCTCGGCCCGGTGCTGGGTGGCCGGCTGCGCGCCGGCCGTTCGCGCAACGACCAGGTGGCGACGCTGTTCAAGATGTACCTGCGTGATCACGGCAGGTCGATCAGCCGCCTGGTGCGCGGGCTGGCCGAGGCGCTGGCGACACAGGCGGAGCGCCACATGGGCGTGGCGATGCCGGGGCGTACGCACCTGCAGCACGCCCAGCCCGTGCTGCTCTCGCACCATCTGCTGGCCCACGCGTGGCCGCTGGTCCGCGACCTCGAGCGACTCGACGGACTGGGACGCGCGCGTCGGAGCCGACTCCCCGTACGGATCGGGCGCGCTCGCCGGGTCATCGCTCGGCCTCGACCCCGAGAAGGTCGCCGCCGACCTCGGGTTCAGCGGGTCGACCGCGAACTCGATCGACGGCACGGCCGCCCGCGACTTCGTCGCCGAGTTCGCCTTCGTGACGGCTCAGATCGGCATCGACGTCTCCCGCCTGGCCGAGGAGATCATCCTCTGGAACACCAAGGAGTTCGGCTTCGTCACGCTGCACGACGGCTACTCCACGGGCTCGAGCATCATGCCGCAGAAGAAGAACCCCGACATCGCCGAGCTTGCGCGCGGCAAGTCCGGGCGCCTGATCGGCAACCTCGCGGGCCTGCTCGCGACGCTCAAGGCGCTCCCGCTGGCGTACAACCGTGACCTCCAGGAGGACAAGGAGCCGGTGTTCGACTCGATCGACACGCTCGAGGTCCTGCTGCCCGCGTTCACCGGCATGATCGCCACGCTGACGTTCAACACCGAGCGCATGGAGTCGCTGGCACCGCAGGGATTTGCCTTGGCGACCGACATCGCCGAGTGGCTCGTGCGCCAAGGGGTGCCGTTCCGCGACGCCCACGAGATCTCTGGGGCATGCGTGCAGGCGTGCGAGCAGCGCGGCATCGAGCTGTGGGACCTCACCGACGATGACTTCGCGGCGATCTCGCCGGCGCTGACGCCGCAGGTCCGCGAGGTGCTGACGGTCGAGGGGTCGTTGGCCTCCCGCGACTCCCGCGGCGGCACGGCACCCGTGCGCGTGACCGAGCAGCTCGCAGAGCTCCGGGCCCGGCTCGCCGACTGACACGCGGCACCGGCGCATGGCTACTGTGGTCCCGACCGAGACCGCTGACCTGGGGGAGACCGTGGCCCTTCGTACGAGCACCGGCATGACAATGCGCACGCTCATCGGACCGCGCCGCACGCTCGCTGATGTGCGGAAGAAGTCCGTCGACCGCGTTGCACTCGACAAAGTGCTCGCGCACCTCTCAGCGTGACTCAGAGCGCCGTTGTCGGGCTCGCACGCGGCCTGCTGGGTCGCGTGCTGCACGGCCATGGCGTTGCGGTGCGCATCACCGAGGTCGAGGCCTACGGGGGGATCCACGACCCGGCGTCGCACGCCTACACCCGGACCCCTCGCTCCGAGATCATGTACGGCGAGCCGTGGCGGCTCTACGTCTACCGGTCGTACGGCATGCACTTCTGCGCCAACGTCGTCACCGGACCGACAGAAGAGGCCTCCGCCGTCCTGATCCGCGCGGGTGAGGTGGTCGATGGTCTCCCGGTCGCCCGTCAGCGCCGGCCGGCAGCCAAGGACGTCGCCCTCGCCCGTGGTCCCGGCAACCTGGCCAGAGCCCTCGGCCTGACGATGGACGACCTCGGCACGGACCTGCTGGGACCTGACGGCGTACGCCTGGGGGAAGCGCCGGACCAGCCGCCGGAGATCAGCAGCGGTCCTCGCGTCGGCGTCTCCAAGGCAGCCGACGTCCCGTGGCGCTTCTGGATCACCGGCGACCCGACCGTGTCGGCATATCGTCGAAGCCCCCGCGCGTAGCTCGAGATTTTCTCGAAGTCTTCCGAGCGCCATCCGATGATCGCTGTCTCAGTCGGTCGCTGACCAGCGGTAGCGCCGCTCGGGGCGTCCCGCGCTGCCGTAGTTGAGGCGTACGACGGCTTGCCCGTCATCGACGAAGTGCTCGAGGTATCGCCGGGCACTGACCCTGGAGATCCCGACCCGCTCACCGCACTCGGTCGCCGACAGCTCGCCGGCATCATGCAATGCCGCGCCGACCAGTCCCGCGGTCTCGTGGCTGAGGCCCTTGGGCAGCGGCTGGTCGGCCGGCTGAGCCGTGCCGAACGCCCGGTCGATCGACTCCTGGTCGGCCGCCCCCGCGTCCAGCAGGGCCAACGTGTCGCGTACGCGAAGCAGTCGGGTGGCAAGGTCGGGATACTCGAACGGCTTCACGAGATACTGCATCGCACCTCCGTGCAGTGCCTGGCGTACGACATCGGCGTCCCGGTCCGCCGTGACCATCACGACCCCAGCCACGTTGCCGGTGGCCCGTAGTCGCTGCAGGACCTCGAGCCCACTCATGTCAGGCAGGTGGACGTCCAGCAGGATCAGGTCGGGCGCGAGCTCCTCGACGAGCCGCAGCGCCTCTTCTCCGTTGCGCGCCGTGCCGACGACGGTGAATCCCTGCGTCTTCTCGACGAACCTCGCGTGGATCCCCGCCACCATGAAGTCGTCGTCGACGACCAGCACACCGATCACGGCGCACCGCCGCTCAACGGGAGCTCGACCCGGAATGTCGTCCCGTCCTGGTGGTCGACCGTGACGCTCCCGCCGCGCTGCGTGCAGATCAGCTGGACGAGCGGCAGGCCGATGCCACGGCCGCCGAGCACGTCCGGCTTGGTCGAGAAGCCGCGGACGAAGATGGCCTGGCGCAGGTCCGCCGGTATGCCCGGGCCGTTGTCCTTGACCTCGAGGACGAGATGGTCGTCGTGGACGTGCATGTCGACCATGACGCGAGCCGACGGTTCGCCGCGGCACGCGTCGATGGCGTTGTCGACGAGGTTGCCGACGACCGTCGTCAGGTCAGCGGACTCCGTGGATGTCAGCGCTCGGAGTCGCGCGCTCGGGCTCAGCGTCAGCGACACGCCTGCCTCGGCGGCAACGCTCGACTTGGCTATGAGCAATGCCGCGACGGCAGGATCGGCGACTCTGCTGGTGACCTCGTCGGTGATCTCCGCCCTGCGCCGGGTCAGCGTGCCCACCAGGGCCGTCACCTCCTCGTACTCCTTGAGCTGCACGAGGCCCGAGATGGTGTGGAGCTGGTTGGCGAACTCATGGGTCTGGGCGCGGAGGGTGTCGGTGATCGACAGGTTCGAGCTCAGCTGGCTCTGCATCGAGACGAGCTCGGTCCGGTCGCGCATGGTCGTGACGGTACCGATGCCCTCGCCGTGGCTCGACGCCGATCGCTGGTTGAACACCAGCACCCGCCCCCCGACGAGCACGACGGCGTCCTGGCTGCCGCCACCGGCGGTGAGCAGCTCGCTGACCTGCGGGTCGAGGCCCAGATCGGCGGCCGGCCGGCCGACCACGTCCGGGCTGAGCTCCAGCAGCTCGCGTGCGCCGTCGTTGACCATCGTGACCTTGCCGTCGGTCCCGACCGCGATGACGCCTTCGCGGATGCTGTGCAGCAGCGCTTCTCGGTGATCGGCCAGCGTGGCGATCTCGCGCGGTTCGAGTCCGCGCGTACGCCGCTTGATGAGGCGCGCGAGCAGCAGCGACCCGGCGACACCCAGCAGCGCGCCGAGACCGAGGAACAGGGCCAGGTCGGGCGCGGCGTTGGTCAGCCGCTGCCAGGTCGAGGGATAGCGCTGCTGAGCGATCGACAACCCCACGAGCCTGCCGCTGTCGTCGAGGATCGGCGCATGCCCGGCGACTGCCTCGTGACCGTTGTCGTCGACGTCGCCGACCCACCCACGACCCTCTCGTACGCGACTGTCGCCCAGGCCGATCCGCTTGCCGACGAGCCGGGGATCGGACGACGACAGCACGGTGCCGTCCGGATCGGCGATCGTGACCTCGGTGGCGCCGGACAGGCTGAGTGCCCGGCTGATCGACGGGGCCAGCGTGCTGGCGGGCGTCGGGCCGTCGATCTCAGAGCGTACGACCGAGATGTTGGCGAGGTACTCGGCCACCGAACGCATCTGCGATCCGCGTTCGCTCGCGAACGTCGCAGTCGACTGGCGCACCGAGATCACCGCGACGATCGCCAGGACCAGGGCGACGACGAGCAGCTGCAGGGCGAGGAACTGCCCGGCGAGTGTCAGCCGTTGCCGGCGCGGTGACCACAAAGAACACAACCTCCTTTGGTTCCGCAATAGTGACTCACGCCACACGTGGAGGCCATGCTCGGGGTCGACCACAGGAGGTTCCATGACGTCGAGAAGACGTGTCCACGCAAGGCTCGCGGGTGTCATCCTCGCAGTCTCCGCCGCAATGGTGCTGGCGAGCTGCGGCGTCACCCGCGGGGTCAGACGACGAGGGCCACCGCCGGCTCCAGATGTGGATCCCCAACAGCCCGGGCGGCGGTTACGACCTCACGGGCCGCGCCGCCACTCATGTCCTGGAGGACGAGGACCTCGCCGGCCGTTTCGAGATCACGAACGTGCTCGGCGCCAGCGGCACCGTCGCGATGCAGCGCCTGCTCAATGCCCGCGGCGCCAACGACGTCGTCATGACGATGGGCCTGGGCGTCGTCGGTGCGGTCTACACCAACGAGTCGAACGCTCGCGTCTCCAAGGCGACGCCGATCGCGCGGCTGATCGAGGACCAGGAGGCGCTCATCGTGCCGAAGGACTCGCCGTTCAAGACCGGTCGAGGACCTCATGACCGCGTGGAAGAACGATCCCAAGAGCGTCACGATCGGCGGCGGATCATCGCCCGGCGGCCCCGATCACCTCTTCCCCATGCAGCTGGCCAAGACCGTGGGCATCGAGCCCAAGGCCGTCAAGTACATCCCGTACGACGGTGGCGGTCCCCTGACGACGGCGCTCCTCGGGCGAGAAGATCGACGTCGGCACCTCAGGGCCCAGCGAGTTCGAGGGACAGATCAAGGACGGCTCGCTCCGGGTGCTCGCGGTCTCGGGTGGCGAACGCCTCGACAACGTCGACGCGCCGACCCTCAAGGAGTCCGGCGTCGACATGGTGTTCACCAACTGGCGCGGCGTCCTCGCGCCTCCCGGCATCAGCGACGAGACCCGGGACTACCTCATCAAGCTCTTCACCGACATGCACGCCACCAAGGGCTGGCAGGCCGAGCTCAAGCGCAACGGCTGGATCGACGCGTTCGCCACCGGTGATGAGTTCGGCACGTTCTTGAAGGAGCAGGACCAACGCGTCGCCTCGACGCTCAAGGAGCTGGGACTCGCATGACCACGACACAGCAACCATCAGCAGCACCCCGTGAAGGCCGGGTCGTCGACCGGGCCCAGTACGTCCTCGCGGCGGGGATCGGCATCGCCGGTGCCTACGTCATCTACGACGCGACCACTCTGCACAAGGGCTTCGCGGACCAGCCGGTCCAGCCCTACACGTTCCCGTACGTCGTCGGCGCGGGGCTGATCGTCCTCGCGGTGCCTGCTGGCGCTCGCAACGGCACGCGGTGACGTGGCCGAGTCCGAGGAGGGCGAGGACGTCGACCTCACCAAGGGCAGCGACTGGGTCACGGTCGGCAAGCTCGTCGTGGTCTTCGCGCTCAACTTCGCGCTGATCAGCTGGCTCGGCTGGGCCATCACCGGCGCGCTGCTGTTCGCCGGCACGGCACACGTGCTCGGCGCCCGCTCGATCGTCCGGTCGCTCGCGATCGGCGTCGTCCTGTCGGTCGTGCTCCTGGTACGGCTTCTACTCCGGCCTGGGTCTCGCGATCCCGGCCGGCGTCCTGGACGGAGTGCTCTGATGGGATCGTTCGACCTGTTGATGCAAGGCTTCGAGAACGCCTTCACCCCGACCAACCTGCTCTATGCCGTGCATCGGCGTGCTGCTCGGCACCGCGGTCGGCGTGCTCCCGGGCATCGGGCCGGCGATGACACTGGCGCTGCTGCTGCCGATCACCTACAGCGTGGAGCCCGCCAGCGCGCTGATCATGTTCGCCGGCATCTACTACGGCGGCATGTACGGCGGGTCGACGACCTCGATCCTGCTCAACACACCGGGGGAGTCGTCCTCGGTCGTCACGGCGATCGAGGGCAACAAGATGGCCAAGGCCGGGCCGAGCCGCCCAGGCGCTCGCGACCGCGGCGATCGGCTCGTTCATCGCCGGCACGATCGGCACGCTGCTGCTGGTGCTGTTCGCGCCGAAGCTCGCCACCGAGGTCGTCAAGCTGGGCGCGCCGTCGTACTTCGCGCTGCTGCTGCTGGCACTCTTCGCCGTCACGGCGGTCCTCGGCACCTCGCGACTGCGCGGTTTCATCGCCCTGTTCATCGGTCTGGCGATCGGTCTGGTCGGCACGCAGACCGGACAGCCGCGACTGACCTTCGGCAGCCCGCTGCTGGCCGACGGCATCGACATCGTGGTCGTCGCGGTCGCGATCTTCGCGATCGGCGAGGCCTTGTGGGTCGCGTCCCACCTGCGTCGCCGACCGCTCGACATCATTCCCGTCGGCCAGCCCTGGATGAGTCGTGACGACTGGGGTCGCTCCTGGAAGCCCTGGCTGCGCGGCACCGCGTTCGGCTTCCCGTTCGGTGCGCTGCCGGCCGGTGGTGCCGAGCTCCCGACGTTCCTGTCGTACATCACCGAGCGCAAGCTCGCGAAGAACCCCGAGGAGTTCGGCCACGGCGCGATCGAAGGCGTCGCCGGCCCGGAGGCGGCCAACAACGCCTCCGCAGCCGGGACTCTCGTCCCGCTGCTGGCCATGGGCCTGCCCACCACGGCGACCGCCGCAGTCATCCTGCTGGCGTTCCAGAGCTACGGCATCGAGACCGGCCCTGGCCTGTTCGACAGCCAGCCGATCCTGGTCTGGACCCTGTTGGCGAGCCTGTTCATCGGCAACGCGCTGCTGCTGGTCCTGAACCTGCCGCTGGCGCCGGTGTGGGCCAAGCTCCTGCAGATCCCGAGGCCGTACCTCTATGCGGGCATCCTGTTCTTCGCCTCGCTCGGCGCCTACAGCGTCAACTTCCAGTGGTTCGACCTGCTGATCCTGCTGGTCCTCGGCCTGCTGGGTGTCGCGATGCGACGGTTCGGGCTGCCGGTGCTCCCGCTTGATCATCGGCGTGATCCTCGGTCCCAGGCTCGAGGCTCAGCTGACCGAGGCGCTCGCGATCTCCTCCGGTGACGTCAGCACGCTGTGGAGCGAGCCCGTCGCGGTCGTCGTGTACGTCGTCATCGCTGCTGCGCTGGTGTTCATCGCCGGCAATGCCGCCCGAACCCTCGCAAACCGCAACAACGAGAAGAAGGTGACGACATGAGTGTCGTGGTCGCATACAGCGCAGATGCGTACGGCAAGGCCGCCCTGGCGTACGGCGCCACCGAGGCGTCACGGCGCGACGAGAAGCTCATCGTCGTCAACGACACCAAGGGCGACGCGTACGTCGACAAGCGGCTCGCCGCCGACGCGGAGATCGACGCCTTGCGTGCCGACCTCAGCCGCCTCGACGTCGAGACCGAGGTCCGCCAGGACGTCGTCCCGGACGTCGCCGAAGCGGTCCTCCAGGTCAGCGCCGAGTCATCGGCGAGTCTGATCGTCGTCGGCGTGCGTCCGCGGTCGCCGGTCGGCAAGCTGCTGCTCGGCAGCGTCGCCCAGCGGATCATCCTCGATGCGACGTGCCCCGTGCTGGCGGTCAAGCCCGACGGAGCAGGGGACGCCTAGTCCTCGTCAACCGGGTCAGGTCCCGCAATCGCGCAGACACCGTCCTCGCAGACGGGCGCGGTGTCTGCGCCCAGGATCTCCAGCGGGCCGGTCATGCGCCCGATGCCGCCTTCTGCAGCACGTCGACGAACACCGACGGGTCCTGAGCGCCCGACACACCGAACTTCTGGTCGATCACGAAGAATGGCACGCCGCTGATGCCATACGCGATGGCCTGGTCCTTGTCCGCCTGCACGTCCGCAAGGAACCGATCGGACTTCAGTGCATCGACGACGTCCGCCCGGTCGAGCCCGATCTCCTCGGCGAGGTCGGCAAGATCGTCGACACGGCCGACGTGCCGGCCCTCCTCGAAGTACGCCGAGAGCAGCCGCTCCTTCATCTCGAGCTGTCTTCCCTGTGCCTTGGCGTAGTGCAGCAGCTCGTGCGCCTTGACGGTGTTGGTGTGCTGGAGGGCGTCGAAGTCGTACGACAGGCCCTCGGTGCTCGCGAGCTCGGTCATCTGCGCCAGCATCGGCTCGACCTGTGCGGCCGGCATGCCTTTGTGGCCGACCAGGAAGTCGACCTCGGTGCCGTCGAAGTCGACGGGCGTGTCCGGGGCCAGCTCGAAGGAGTGGTACTCGACCTCGAGAGACCCACCGCCCTCGGCGAACTCTGCCGCTGCCGTCTCGAACCGGCGCTTGCCGACGAAGCACCACGGGCACGCGATGTCTGACCAGATGTCTACTTTGACTGTCTCGCTCACGACGTGTGCAACGCCATGGCTCGCGGGAGATATTCCGTTCGCCACGGGGCGTCTCGCACCGCTACGCTCATGTCATGACAATCGCTGTCGCATACCGGCCCGACGAGTTCGGACGGGCCGCCCTCGAATGGGCCGCCGCGCACGCGCGCGCCACGGATGACTCTCTCATCATCATCAATGTCCATCGAGTGGAGCCGCGCCTCGACACCGGTCATGCCAAGGGTCGCCACCTGCAGGACGTCACCGAGTCGCTCGCCAAGGACAACGTGACCTACGAGCTGCGCCAGGTCGAGGGGGAGAACGTCGCCGGCACCGTGCTGTTCGAGGCCGAGCAGGCTGCGGCCTCGCTCGTCGTGATCGGCGTACGCCCGCGCAGTCCGGTCGGCAAGATCCTGATGGGCAGCGTCGCGCAGCAGATCCTGCTCGACTCCGCAGTGCCCGTCGTCGCAGTCAAGCCTTAGAGGAGACGGGGGAGTGCCGCGCTAAAGTCGCGGTGCATCCCCGACCCTAAGGACTGGCCAGTGACCCACGTACTCGACGACCTCGACGCGCGAGGACTCATCGCGCACTCGACGGACCGCGACGCCTTGCGCGCGGAGCTGTCAGCGGGGCCGATCACCTACTACGTGGGGTTCGACCCGACCGCCCC
>CAVXBS010000048.1:0-8357 GCA_963759975.1 uncultured Actinomycetota bacterium | reverse complement strand
CCCCTCAGACTCCGTCATCCACTCCAGTCTCCGCCGTACGACCGCCCGACCCACGTCGGCGCGCCGAATTCACGATGCGAGGATCATCTTCATGACCACCCAGCAGCGACCCGCGATCGTGGTCGTCGGGTCGATCAACCTCGATCTGGTCGTGGAGCTCCCTCACCTCCCGGTGCCCGGAGAGACCATCATCGCTGAACATGTTCGGCGCAACGTCGGAGGAAAGGGCGCCAATCAGGCCGTTGCGGCGCAGCTGGCCGGGGCCGACGTGGAGTTCGTCGGTCGAGTCGGAGACGACGCCAACGCAGACATCTTGAGAAGCGGTCTCGAGACATACGGAGTTGGCAGCCGGCACCTGCGTGTGGTCGAAGGCGCGGAGAGCGGCGTCGCGGTGATCACCGTCGCAGAGCATGACAACACGATCATCGTGCTCTCCGGCGCCAACTGGCAGTGGGGGGAGCCGGATGACGAGTCAGACGCGTTGCTGGCGGCCGCCGACGTCGTGATCTGCCAGCTCGAGGTGCCAGATCGGATCATCGAGCGAGCCGCACGTCTCGCGGGTGCCCGCTTCATGCTCAACGCCGCACCGGCTCGCGCAATCTCCGACGAGCTGTTCAGACTGTGCGACCCCCTCGTGGTGAACGAGCACGAGCTTGCCTTCCTCTGCGGGCAACCGATCACGGGTCCGTCGGATGCGCTCGAAGCGCAGGCCGATCTGGTGAATCGCGGCGCGCGCAGCGTCGTGACGACTCTCGGGCCGGAGGGCGCCGTCTGGACGACGTCCGACGAGCAGGGCGTCCAGGCGTCTCCGCGCGTTGAGGTGCGCGACACCACCGGTGCCGGTGATGTGTTCATAGGTCACCTCGCCGCTCGGCTGGGTGGTGGCGCGAGCCTGCGCGAGGCAGTGAGCGTGGCAACCGCCGCAGCGTCGAGGTCGGTGCAGGTCGCAGGGACCCACGACTCGTACCCCGACTCCGCCGAGACCACGAAGGCTCTGCGCGGGCTGCCCGAACCAACGATCCTGTCTCGGTAGACCCAAGGCTCAACCCACGTCGGCACGGCGGGCGAGCAGCCATTCGGCTCCGGCCCGAAGCACCAGGCCGCGCCGTTCGAGCAGGTCGAGCGCGGCCCGGACCTCTCGCGTGCTGAGCCGCACCGTCGAGGCGATCTCGGTGAGAGTGCGCGCTGCGGCCCAGTCGAGGCCGTCCAGGGTGGACCGGGCAGCCGGTGGCAGTCGGTCGAACTCCGTGAGCGGCAGGGATGGTTGCTCCTCGGCGACGGCGCCCAACCCCGACAGCTCGGCGATGATCTCGCGACCGCGTGTCACAACAACTGCCTTGCCGGCCCGGATCGCGGCGTGTACCCCGGCCGACTGCTGTGAGGTCACCGGGCCCGGGAGCGCCATCGTGGTGCGCCCGAGCTGATCGGCCCAGTTGAGCGTGTTGAGTGAGCCGCTGCGCTCCGCGGCCTCGATCACGACAGTCCCCTGTGTCAGGGCAGCGATGAGGCGGTTGCGAGACAAGAAGCGGTTCTTGAGGGGCTTGTCCCCCGGCGCCTGCTCGCTGATGACCACGCCCATCTCGAAGATCCGTGCGATCAGCGCACCGTGAGATTTCGGGTAGTCGAGATCGGCGCCACACGCCAGGACTCCGGCGGTGGGCGCGTTCATGAGGAACGCCCCACGGTGTGCGCACCCGTCAACGCCGTAGGCCGCTCCGCTGATCACGGTCCAGCCCGCATCAGCGCAGTCGGCGGCCAGGTCGGAAGCGCACTCAGCGCCGTATGTCGTGCAGTCGCGAGCGCCGACGATCGCCACGCTCTGCTCACACAGCTCGGCGAGATGGCCCACTCCGCGCAACCACAGTCCGACGGGCGCTCCGGTCGCGCCGTGCAGCGGCTCGACATGGTCGAGGTCGGACAACGCCATCGGCCACTCCTTGTCGCCCGGGGTGACCCATCGCAGCCCTGCGGCCTTGGCCCGCGCGGCGGCCATCTCGGCGGTGCGGTCGAGCGCGCGCGCTCGTTCGGTCCACGCGTCAGGGATCCGGATCTCGCTCAGCCGATGCCGGCCCAGGATCGCGGCGAGGATCTCTGCCGGCTCGTACGTCAGCAGTAGGTTGCGCAGTCGAGGGTCGCCGGGCTCGACCACGAGGCTCAGCCCCAGCCGGTCCTGCCGGGTCATGACGCCTGCACCATGTCGCGAAGGGCACTGCCCAGCGGGGTGCCGCGTCGGAGCGAGAGCGCCGTATCGACGTCGTCACCCGTCGGGACCGGGTGCCCGTGCAGGTCTGCGACGCTCCACGACAGCCGCAGGATGCGGTCAGCCGAGCGGGCATTGAGCTTGTTGGTGCGCAGCTGCTGGTCGACCAGGACACGGCCCTGGTCGCTGACCGGCCAGTGCTTGCGCAGCTCGACGCCCGGGACCTCGCTGTTGAGCCGCCACGCCGTCTCGCGCAGCCTGTGCACCTGGCGCTCCCGTGCCTCGGCGACGCTGGCCGAGAGCTCTGCTGTCGACCGGCCGCCTGCGAGCGCGTTGGTCAGCTCGGGCCTCGACAGGGCAGAGAGCGAGCGGTGGATGTCGATGCGATCCCGGATCGGCCCGGAGAGGCGATCTGAATAGCGGCGTCGCATGAGCGGGGTGCACCGGCACTGGTCGCTGACGGCGGAGCTGAGCCCACACGGGCAGGGGTTGGCGGCGAGCACCAGCTGGAACCGTGCCGGGTATGCCGCGGTCTGGGCCGCGCGGGACACGACCACGTGACCACTCTCCAACGGTTGCCGCAGCGCCTCGAGCACGTTGCTGGCGAACTCAGGTGCCTCGTCGAGGAACAACACTCCGTGATGTGCCAACGACAGCGCGCCGGGACGGATCACCTTGCTGCCCCCGCCGACGATCGACACCGCGCTCGCGGTGTGGTGCGGGTCGAGGAACGGCGGCCGCCGCAGCAGTGGCGCGTCGCTCGGCAGCACGCCGGCAACCGAATGGACCGCGCTGACCGCGAGCGACTGCTCGTGCGTGAGGTCGGGCAGCAGCCCCGGCAGGCGCTGGGCCAGCATGGTCTTGCCGATGCCCGGCGGTCCGGTCATCAGCAGGTGATGACCGCCGGCGGCGGCCACGACGAGCGCCATCCGCGAGTCCTCCTGGCCGGCGATGTCCGCGAGGTCGAGGTGGGACAACCGGTCCGCCGACGTCCACGACATGCCGGGGATCTCATCCAGTGGCGGCACGGGCGGGTCGTCGGGTTCTTCGCCACCCGTCAACAGGGCGACGGTCTGCCGCAACGAGCGGACGCCGACCACCGAGATGCCCCGGACGAGCGCGGCCTCGGGCACGTTGACCTCGGGCACGAAGACCCGGTCGAAGCCGGCCTCGAGGGCGGCGAGCGTCGCCGGCAACACCCCGCGTATGGCCCGCAGCCTGCCGTCGAGCGCGAGCTCGCCGAGGAACACCGCATCGGCGAGCCGCTCAGCCGGCACGAGCGCCTTGGCGGCGAACACGGCCAGAGCGATTGCAAGGTCGTAGTGCGAGCCCGTCTTGGGCAACGTCGACGGCGCCAGGTTGATCGTCACGCGCTGGTCGGGCCACGTCGTGCCGGAGTTGGAGACCGCCGAGCGGCAACGGTCGCGCGCCTCGTTGACCATGGTGTCGGCAAGGCCGACGAGGACCGTGGCCGGCATCCCGCCCGAGATGTCCACCTCGACCTCGATCGGCCGTCCCGACAACCCGTCGAGGGTGACCGAGTGCGTCGCCGCGGCCATCAGGCGACCCCGGCGATGCGGTCGACGACTGGCGCGCCGCGGGGCGGGACGACCACCGAGATGACGTCGATGCGCAGGCTGGGCGGTTGGATGTCATGCACCTCGAGCCAGTGCATCGCGAGACGACGCAGCCGCGTTGCCTTGTGGCCCGTGATCGCCTCGAACGGCCCACCGTGATGGTTGCTCGTGCGGGTCTTGACCTCGCAGATCACCAGCGTCGACCCGTCACGGGCGACGATGTCGATCTCGCCAAACCGGCACGTCCAGTTGCGGGCCAGCACCACCATGCCGAGTGCCTCGAGGTGATCGGCGGCCACCCGCTCGCCATAGGTGCCGAGGGCCTTGTTGCGCGCGTACGTCATCAAGCCAGCCTCACCGGTTGGCCGACTGCCGGCTGTCGCACGCTCCACGCCTGTGGACGGCCGGCGGCGCGCGCGAGGCCTGTGGAATGGGCTCAGGTCGCGGGACGACCGCAGATTCAGGCACACTGTCACCCATGGGGGGACCGTTCGAGAACTACGCCGAGCTCTACAACGGCACGACGCCGGCGGCCATTGACGACTCGATGGAGACGCCGGCGATCAACGCCAGCCGCCTGATGTCGCTGGCGACCGAGCTGCACTCCGACGGCAGCCGCGCCGGCTCCCACACCGAGGGGAGCATCACCGGTGCCGTGATCGGTCAGGTCGTGCCAGGGCAGCGAGTCGCTGCGCGTCTGGCCGGCCACAGCCTGGTCGCCATCGGCGCGATCCGTGGATTCGCCGCCGACGCGACGGCGTTCGACGCCACCGTCAAGACCCTCAACGACGAGTACGCCACCCGGGTCTCGGCGGCCAACACCGAGCGGCACGACCCTGACCACACGGGTCCCGCACCGGACTCGAACAGCGCGATCGAGAGCGACCTTCGCCCGCGCTACCGCCGCGCGCTCCGCAAGCTCGACGACGACGCCCATCACGCTGCGCACCTGCTCAAGAACCCCTCCGATGCCGACATCCGGCGGATGTTCGCCGACGGCCTGCTGCCGCTCGAGGCGTTGGTGCTCTATCCCACGATCACCCTCACCCGCGACGAAGCCACCCGCGCGCTCAGGCTCTTCGACGCGCCGGAGCTCGGCACCCCGCTCGAAGTGCTCCAGCTGCGCCTCGACCTGGCCCGCTCGCTCGGCCTCGACCCCCGCGACTACGCCCAGCTGCTGCAGGTCTACTGGCAGTCCAAGGCGCTTGAGGAAGCCGGGATCGACATCGGCGAGTGGGACATCTCGCGCGGAGCGCCCGCCCTCAGCGACATCATCGAGAAGGTGTACGACTACTACGGGGAGCTGTTCAAGAAGAACCCGAAACTCGAGTGGGCCGGTCTCGCCAACCTCGTCGGCCCATCGTTCGCAGCCGGGTTCCTCGACCTCGGGACGATGCGCGAGATCCTGCAGAAGTACCAGGACGCCTCCGGCAAGATCCCCGACTGGGTGCCGCTCCCGTACCCGCTGACCCGCGAGGCGGCCGAGCAGCTGGCCAACCTCGGCGAAGGTGAGGTGAAGTGGTTCGAGCAGAAGTTCCTGTCGATGCAGAAGGAGATCTTCCTCGACATGGGCTCGATGAACCAGGCGTACGTCGACGGCGGACTGCCCGCCATCCAAGAGATGGCAGACGCCGGTCTTTTCGAGAAGTCCACCGACGCCCGGGCCACTCAGCGGATGCTCGACGCCTGGCACGCCATCGACGACCCGACCTCGACACCACAGGAGCTGCACGACGCCGCCTACTCGATGGCCTATCGCGAGCAGCACGACATCATCCAGAACGACTACAAGACGATGCAGGACCGGCCCGGCACCGGTGAGCTCGTGACCAAGATGTTCTCGACGGTCGGTCAGGTCTCGGTCCCCGGCTCGCACACCATGGGCGAGTACTCGCCGACGGAGTTCGGCGCCTCCCTCACCGTCGACCCGTGGGGCCCTGGCAAGGTCACCACATCGGTCGACGTGTCGATTCCCATTCCGACCGGCAACGTCGCCGACTGGGAGGATCGTTGGGACTACTTCACCAACGACACGCTCCCGGCCTATGTCGACCTGCTCGACCGGCCGGGTGGCCGCGACGAGCTCGCCGACATCATGGACCGCGACATGGGCGACCGCATCGACGAGTTCCGCATTCACCATCGAATCGACGATCTCGCCGAGGTCTTCGTCGACGGCACGCACGTCGACGTCGAGGTGAAGGCGGGATGGTGAGGCGGGTGATCGTGATGATGCTGATCGGACTTCTGACAACGACAGGATGCACAGTGAGCTTCAACGGCGACGACAAGGACACCGGCGGCGAGAAGACACCCCACGCCACGGCGCCGACCGACGCCGAAGGGGTCGAGGAGTGGGACCTGCGCACCCGCCCGACCGCGCACGACGTGGGCATGCCGGACAGCAAGGACTACGTCGCCTACGAGACCGACGAGCCCCGCACGGTCCGCTTCCTGCTCCCGAAGGGCAAGGTCCTGGAGACCAAGCTCTATCTGGTCGTGTTCGACCGGGTCACGGTGCCGGCCACCACGGACAAGACCGTGGTCACCGGCATGGACCTCCACACAGCGCCGATGCCGCTCGACGATGCCTACTCCGTGATGGCGGACTCGCTGAAGGCATTCGGACTGGACCCTGAGCCGGCGGACGAGTGGCGCACCAAGATCGAGAACCGGCCCACCAGTGGCCCCTCGGCCGACCGACGCATCGAAGGCGGCGGCAACACCGTGCTGGGCTACCTCGACATCGGGGTAGGTGGCACCTACGACCCGGTCGACGGAGACGTGACGACCATCAGCTACCGCTCCAACTTCAACGAGTGAGCCGCACCGTGCGTTCGAGACGGCCCACAAGGTGATGGGTGCATCGCTGAAGGCGTTCGGCCTCGGCACTGAAGGGGCGGCGGCAACACCAAGATCGGCTACCTCACGGTCGGCGTGGGTGGCGTGTTCGAACCGCTGAACCGCGACGGCTCAGCGATCATCACGTACCACGTCAACCTGTACGAGAAGCAGCGCCGAGAGCGGCCTGCAGCATCGACTGGGCCGACCACCGCATCAGTTCTACCGCCGCATCACGGTTCAAGCCGCCGATGTCGGTGAGCCAGACCAGCGCCTCGATGCCGGTGGCACTGCGGATCGCCAGCACCAGCCTGCGCAGCTCGTCATCCGACAACTGATCGCGTACGGGCTCGAGCGCCTCGGTGATCCAGCCGATGGCGCGTCCTTGGCGCAGAGGTTGACCGCCGCGCGCGTCCGGGTCGTCCTCGAGCGAGAGTCGCAGCATCGTCCGCTGCTGGGCCTCGGTCTCCACGATCACCCTCGTGAAGCGGGCAATGACCTCGTCGAGCCGCTTCGCCGGGTCTGTCGGCGGGTTGTCCCCCAGCATCGACTCCGCACCGGTCTCCGGGTGCGCGGATGCCAGCAGCGTCCTCTGGTTGGGGAAGTAGCGGTACGCCGTGGTGCGCGAGATCCCTGCCGCATCAGCGGCCTCAGGAACGCTCGGAGCGAGACCGCGAGAGACCATCTCGCGGGCTGCGGCCACGAGCGCTGTGCGCGTACGACTCTTCTGCTCGACACGGCCACTGGCCTCATAGGGTGTTGACATACCCGACATGGTACTGCAGTCTCGTCATGGGACTGTTGTCCCACGACACGGATGAAGGAGAGCGTCATGAGCGCAACCGCCGTACCCACATCGACCGTCAAAGCGGCTTCCGAGGGTGAACGCCGCTGGTTCGCCGGCGGCGGGGTGCACACGTGGAAGGTACGGGCGAAAGATTCCGACGGCGCCTTCCTGATGTTCGAGGACCGCATGGACCAAGGCAAGGTCACGCCGCTGCACACCCACCCCGACACGGACGAGACGCTGGTCGTGCTCGAGGGCGAGATAGTGGTGCATCTCGACGGCGCCGAGCAGCGCGTCTCCGAGGGCGGCATCATGCTCGCGAGCCGCGGGCTCCCCCACGCCTTCATGGTCACGTCACCGTTCGCGCGACTGCTGTGCGTGCAGACACCCGGCAACATCGAGTCGTTCTACTGGGACGCGAGCGATCCGATCGCCGATGACGTCGACTCCGGCGAGGTAGATTTCGACCGGATCGCCGCGTCAGGCCAGCGCAACGGCGGCATCGTGCTGCTCGGGCCGCCGCCGTTCGCCCGCTGACACGACCGGCGACGATCGCAACGAGGATCGACAGGCATACCGAGCCTTCAGTCGTCGGCGCCGGGCACCTTGAAGTCCGAACCCTGCAGCTCCTCGACATTGACGTCCTTGAACGTCAGCACCTTGACGTTCTTGGCGAAGCGCGCCGGGCGGTAGATGTCCCACACCCACGCATCGTTCATCGACACCTCGAAGTAGGCATCGCCGGTCTCGGAGCGCACCTTCACGTCGACCTGGTTGCACAGGTAGAAGCGGCGGTCGGTCTCGACGACGTACTTGAAGATCGTGACGACGTCGCGGTACTCGCGGTAGAGAGCGAGCTCCATCTCCGACTCGTACCGCTCGAGATCCTCAGAACTCATGATTCACTTCCCCTGCTCGCAGGGCTCGTGGGGGGACCCCCGGCTGACGCTCG
>CAVXBS010000047.1:0-5979 GCA_963759975.1 uncultured Actinomycetota bacterium | reverse complement strand
CGTGTCCGCGCAACCGTTCAGGCCGTGACGTTCGCCGGCACGGCCGTGTGACAGGATCGTTCGCATGACTGAAAAGCCTGAAGTTGACTTCATCGAGGGACCTGCGCCCACCGAGCTCCAGATCAAGGACCTCATCGTCGGCGACGGACCCGAGGCAGTACCCGGTGGACTGTCGACGTGCACTACGTCGGCGTCGAGTTCGACACCGGCGAGCAGTTCGACTCGTCGTGGGACCGTGGCCAGTCCGCGAAGTTCCCCCTCCCGCAGCTCATCGGCGCGTGGCAGCAGGGCATCCCGGGCATGAAGGTCGGCGGCCGGCGCCAGCTGGTGTGCCCGCCGGAGCTGGCGTACGGCCTGCCGGTGGCGGCCACCGCCTCTCTGGCAAGACCCTCGTGTTCGTGATCGACCTGCTGGGCGTCTGAGCCCTACAGCCCGTCCACCAGCGCCGTCACACGCTTGACGGACACCGGGAAGGCCGTGCGCAGGTTCTGGGCCAGCAGGCTGAGCCGCAGCTCCTCCAGCGCCCAGCGCACGTGCTGGACGTCGGGGGAGAGGCGCGCCCAGACCGCGAGGTCAGCCGTACGTTCGTGGAACCGCGCCTCGAGCTCCTGCGTCGCCAGCAGGTCATCGGTGAGCGGCGCATCGAGCCGGCGACGCGCAGCCTGCAGGTACAACGGCAGGCGGCGCAGCTGGGCAACCCCGGCGTCGCGGATGAAGCCCGGATAGACGAGCCACGACAGCTGCACGCGAACGTCCTCACCGGCCTCGGTGGCTGGGGTGGGCACGACCTCGCCGAGGGCGCGCAGCACGTCGAGAACGGTGCGCACCGCGCGCTCGGTCTCGTCGTACGCCTCGGCGCGTACGGTCTCCCGGAGGGCGTCGAACGACTCCTCCGTCCAGGCCGGGCCACCGTGGCGTACGAGCAGCTCCTCGAGCGCCGCCAACCAGCACTCCTCGATCACGGCCGCTGCGTCCTGGTGCGGGCCCGTCGACAGCAGCAGCTTCGCGCGCAGGTCGAGGGACCGGCCCAGCTGCGGGACCGGTGTTGCGAGCGCGAACGACAGCAGCCGGGCCTGGCCGCGCCGCATCGCCGCGGCCTGCTCGGCGGGAGAGTCCAGCACCCGCAGGGCGACCGCGGTGCCCTCGTCCACAAGCGTGGGGTAGCCGGTGACCTGGCCGGCCGAGATCGTCCGGTCGATGTCACCGACCGTCCACGCCAGCAGTCCTGAACGCTCCTCCTGGCGTGCTGCCTCGGTCAGGTCTGCCCGTACGTGGGTCGCGAGCTCGCTGCGCAGGGCTCCCAGATCCTTGCCGCGGGACAGCTCGACGCCGTTCTCGACGACGCGGAACGTCACCCTCAGGTGTCCGGGGAGCGCCGTGAAGTCGAAGTTCTCCGGACGTACGACCGTGCCGTTGAGCAGCCGCATCTGGCGCGCGAGCTCTTCACTCAGGTCGGGAGCATCGGGATCCATCGCCTCGACCAGACGAGGGGCGAACTGGCCAGCCGGGACGAACTCGCGCCGCAGCGACTTGGGCAACGACCGGATCAGCTCGGTCACCAGCTCGACCCGGTGCCCCGGCACGTGCCAGTCGAACGCCCGGTCGTCGACGGTCAGCAGCCGGTCGATCGGCAGGTCCACCGTGACGCCGTCGTCCTCCATGCCGGGCTCGAACGCATACGTCAGTGGGTACGCCTCACCGTCGGAGTGCCACTCCCGCGGGAACTCCTCGTCGGCATCCTCGGCACTGCGCCCGAGCATCGCGGGGTCGAACGTCAGGAGGTCTGGCTGGTCGATCCGGGTCTTCTTCCACCACGAGTCGAAGTGACGGGTCGAGACGACGTGCTCAGGGACTCGCTCGTCGTAGAACGCGTAGAGCGTCTCGTCGTCGACCCGGAGGTCGCGGCGGCGTAGGCGCTCCTCGAGCTCCTCGACCTGCTGGACCATCGCCTGGTTGCGGGCCCAGAACTTGTGGTGCGTGCGCCACTCGCCCTGCACCAAGGCGTGCCGGATGAACAGCTCCCGCGACACGACGGGATCGACACGGCCGTACTGAGCCAGCCGGTCGGCGATGATCGGGATGCCGTAGAGCAGGACCTTCTCCCGGGCCATGACCGCTCCGCGCTTCCGCGACCAGTGCGGTTCGCTGTACGAACGGTTGACCAGGTGCGCGCCGGCCTCCTCGACCCACTCCGGCTGGATCTTGGCCGCCGTACGGCCCCACAGCCGGCTGGTCTCGACGAGCTCGCCGACCATCGCCATCCGTGGCGGCTTCTTGGCGAGGCCCGACCCGGGGAAGATCATGAACTTCGCCTGCCGGGCGCCGAGGAACTCCCGGCCGTCGAGCTCTCGAAGGCCGACGTGCGACAACAGCCCGGTCAGCAGCGCCTGGTGGACCAGGTCGGGATCGGCGCCGGGGTTGCCGGGTTTGAGCTTGAGGTCCTTGGCCGTGCGGCGTAGCTGCGAGTGCACGTCGTGCCACTCCCGGATGCGCAGGTAGTGCAGGTACTCCTCGCGGCACATCCGCCGGAAGGCCGAGCTCGAGAGGTTGTCCCGCTGCTCACGGATGTACCTCCACAGCGTCAACCACGACAGGAAGTCCGAGTCGGGCTCGACGAATCGGCGGTGCTTCTCGTCCGCCGCCTGCTGATGGTCAAGCGGACGCTCACGGGGATCCTGGATCGACATCGCCGAGACGATCACGAGGACGTCGGCGACGCAGCCGAGCCGGTCGGCGGCCAACAACATACGGCCCAGGCGCGGATCGGTCGGCAGCGTCGACATCGACCGGCCGATCGTGGTCAGCCGGTGGCCACCGGACGGCTGCGTCCCGAGCGCACCCAGCTCGTACAGCAGGTTGAGCCCGTCAGTCACCGCCCGCGAGTCCGGCGGGTCGAGGAACGGGAAGTCCTTGATGTCGCCCAGGTCGAGCGAGGCCATCTGCAGCAGCACCGACGCGAGGTTGGTGCGTTGGATCTCCGGGTCGGTGAACTCCGGCCGCCCGTCGAAGTCCTCCTCGGAGTAGAGGCGGATGCAGATGCCGTCGGCCACACGACCGCACCGCCCGGCGCGCTGCGCTGCGCTGGCCTGGGAGATGGGCTCGATCGGCAGACGCTGGACCTTGAGTCGCTGGCTGAACCTGGAGATCCGGGCGAACCCGGGGTCGATCACGAAGCGGATGCCTGGCACGGTGAGCGACGTCTCGGCGACGTTCGTCGCAAGCACGATGCGCCGGCCGGGGTGGTCGCTGAAGATCTTCTGCTGGTCACCGGCAGCCAGACGACCGTATAGCGGCAGGATCTCGGTGCGTGGGTACTTCTTGCCCGCCAGGAACTCCGCTGCGTCGCGGATCTCCGCTCACCGGACAGGAACACCAGGATGTCGCCGTCAGACGGCAGCTCCGTGATCGCGTCCGCGATGCCGTCGAGCATGTCAGCGGCATCGGACTCCGCGAGGGGCCGATAGCGGACCTCGACGGGATACGTACGCCCGCTGACCTCGATGACGGGCGCGTCGAACATCTCCGCGAAGCGTTCGACGTCGATCGTTGCCGAGGTGATGATGACCTTGAGGTCGGGCCGGCGTGGGAGCAGCTGCTTGAGATAGCCCAGCAGGAAGTCGATCGACAGCGATCGTTCGTGCGCCTCGTCGATGATGATCGTGTCGTAGCGCGACAGGCGGCGGTCCCGCTGGAGCTCGGCGAGCAGCAACCCGTCGGTGACGAGCCGGATCGCCGTGGCGTCACTCGTCTGGTCGTCGAACCGCACCGCGTAACCGACCTCGGCCCCCAGATCGACCTCGCACTCGTCGGCGATGCGCTTGGCGACCGAGCGCGCGGCGATGCGGCGCGGCTGCGTGTGCGCGATGGTGCGGCGGCCCAGCTCGTAGGCGATCTTGGGCAGCTGCGTCGTCTTGCCCGATCCGGTCTCGCCGGCAACCACGACGACCTGGTGGTCGCGGATCGCCGCAGCGATGTCGTCATGGCGCGCCGTGATCGGCAGCGCCTCGTCGTACGCGATCTTCATGACGTCACAACCAGCTCACGTGGGCGCGCAGGAATCCGTAGCCGACGAACGAGATGACGTCGAGGATCGTGTGGGCGATGACGAGCGGCATCACGCGTTTCGTCCGGCTGAACCAGTAGCCGAACACCAACCCCATCACGAAGTTGCCGAACGCCTGGCCCACGCCCTGGTAGAGGTGATAGCTGCCCCGCAGGGCGGCGCTGACGACGATCGACTTCGGCCAGCTCCAGCTGAGCTGCCGGAGCCGGCTCGTCAGGTAGCCGACGACGATAAACTCCTCGATGACGGCGTTCTTGACCGCGGCCAGGACCAGGACCGGGACCGTCCACCAGTACGTGTCCAGGGGGCTGGTGACGATCTCGGCGGTGATGCCCATGGCACGGCCCGCGAAGTAGACACCGATGCCGGGCAGCCCGATCACGGCGGCCAAGAGCGAGCCCCACAGAACGTTGTCCCAGACGCCTCCGCGATTCAGGCCGAGCCGCTCGCGTACGGGTGGCTGATCCTTGTCCAGCGTCATCAGGTAGATCGCCAGTGCGACGGGGACGATCGCGAACCCGATACCGAGTAGCTGATACGTCAGGTCGAGCCACTCACGTGGGCTCTGGTTGCCGTTGAGCGTCGCGGTCGACTTCCTGAGCCCGCCGGGCTGGGTCAGCTTGGCAGTGAGGCTGACGACCGCATAGACCGCTGACGCCCCGAGTGACAGGCCCAGGACGATCCAGATCTCAGCGCTGAGTCGTCGGGAGCTGGGCCTGTGGTCGGACACCGATCGATCGGCCACCGTCAGAGGTCGTCGGTGGCGAACGTGTCGCACCGGTTGACGGTGCCGCCGTTGTAGCCGGCCATGAACCACTTCTGCCGCGACTCGCTCGAGCCATGGGTCCACGACTCCTGGTTGACCCGGCCCGTCGACGACTCCTGGATGTGGTCGTCACCCACGGCGGCGGCGGCCGACAGCGCCGACTTGACGTCCGCATCGGTGAGCTTCTTCAGGAGCGTGTTGCCGTCGGCGTCCTTGGTCGTGGCGGCGTGGTTGGCCCACACGCCGGCCATGCAGTCGGCCATCAGCTCGATGCGCACGCCGCCGCTGAGCGGGCCGGTCTTGCCGTCCTGCCCCTTGGCGAGGATGCCGAGCAGGTTCTCGACGTGATGGCCGTACTCGTGCGCCACGACGTACTCCTGGGCCAGCGCGCCGTCATCGGCGCCGAACCGGCTCGTGAGCTCGCCGAAGAAGCTCGCGTCGATGTAGATCCGCTGGTCCGACGGGCAGTAGAACGGTCCGGTCGCGTTCGAGGCCACGCCGCACGCCGACTGCGCCGATCCGGAGTAGATGACGGTCTTGGCATCCTGGTACTGCCGCTTGACGTCAGCAGGGAGGGCGTCGCGCCAGTAGGCCTGGACGCTGTTGACCGTGCCGATGATCCGGCAGGTGTCATCGCGGTTCGCGTCGGCGCCGGTCTTGCACTGCGAGAAGTCGGTGGTCGAGGTGTCGCCGCCGGCCTGGACCTGGCCGGGATCGAACGGGTTGGCACCGGTGCCGCCGCCCGTGATGTCGCCGCCGAAGATGAGCCCGAGGATCAGCAGGATGATGGTTCCCGCTCCGCCACCAATCACGGCACCGCCGCGAACTCCGCCGCCTCCGCCGGTGACCTGGCTCGTGTCCAGATCGGCGCCCTCGTTGAACGTCATGCCCGGAAGTCTACGCAGAGCGGAGCGAAGTGCTCGCGGCTAGTGTCGTGCCGTGACCTCGACAGATGCGAGTGCGAGCTTCCAGATGCCCGAGGGCCTTTCGGCCGGCGACACCGCGCGTCTCAGCGGCCTGCGACGAATGCGTGCGCTCGCGCTGTCCCTGCTGCTCCTGGCCGCCGCAATCTACGTCGTGACCCGCAACCAGGACGGCTGGCTCGGCTACGTCAACGCCGGTGCCGAAGCAGCGATGGTCGGTGCCATTG
>CAVXBS010000046.1:0-8674 GCA_963759975.1 uncultured Actinomycetota bacterium | reverse complement strand
AGTCCGGCACCTTCACGAGCTCCGCGGCGTAGCCTCGGCACATGGCCGACCCGGTGGCGTACGCGCGTTCGCACGCCCGCGTCGCCAGGCTCTGCGAGACCGCCACGGATGCCAGGACGCTACGACTCCGGCTGGTCGATGAGATCCGCCAGGTCGTCGACTTCGACGCGTACGCCTGGCTGTTGACCGATCCCGGGACGTCGGTGGGATCTTCTCCCCTGGCGGACGTCCCATGCCTCCCCGAGCTCCCACTCCTGGTCCGCCTCAAGTACGTCACCGACGTCAACCGGTGGACGGCGTTGACCGACCACCCCGTCGCCTCACTCCACGACGCGACCGACGGTGACCTGTCCCGGAGCCGCCTGTGGCGCGACCTGCTGTGCCGTTACGACATCGGCGACGTGGCGACGCTCGTCCAGCGCGACCGGTACGGCTGCTGGGGGTTCCTCGACCTGTGGCGGTCGCGCCACAGGCCGCGGTTCACCCACGACGAGCTCGGTTTCCTGACCAGCATCATCCCGTCGGTGACCACGGCGTTGCGTCGGTGCCAGGCGAACACCTTCGTGATGCCGACGTCCGGAGCGGCGCGGCGGATCGGTCCGGTCGTGATGCTGTTGTCCCCGGATCTCGAGGTGCTCCAGCAGACCGGCGATACGCAGGAGTATCTACGGGCGCTCGTGCCGCCCGCCGAGGGTCAGGCGCCGATTCCGGCGGGCGCATACAACGTCGCCGCGCAGCTGCTCGCCGTTGAGCAGAGCATCGACCGGAATCCGCCGTCTGCCCGGGTGCACGTGTCCGACGGCCGGTGGGTCACGCTGCGCGCCGCCCGCATCGGAGAGGCGGCAGCCGTAGGTGGTCGTGACATCGCCATCACGATCGAGGAGACCTCGCCGACCGAGCGGGCGGACCTGTTCGCCAGCGCGTTCGGGTTCAGTGCCCGCGAGCGCGAGCTGTTGAGCCACCTCATGACCGGGACCGACACCCGCCAGATCGCTGGCCTGATGTTCCTCTCCGAGCACACCGTGCAGGACCACCTCAAGTCGATCTTCGCCAAGACCGCAACGCACAACCGGCCCACCCTGCTGTCCCGCGCTCTCGGCACCTGACGCCGGCTCGGACTCTCAAGACCGTCGGCTCATCACGTCCTCGGCGATCGTCACGCAGTCCTTCTGGCTGCCGGGCTTCCCGGCCTTGACCACCTGGACCTGCACCGCATCGTCGCCGTCGGCGATGAACACCCCGCCCGTGCTCGGGACGTAGACCGCCTGGTCACCCAGGCCTTCGACTGGACTGCTGCCCTCCTCGTTGCCGAGCTGGTCGAGCAGGGTCGTGCCGCCACCGGCCACCACGGCGACGCTCACGTAGGTGTAACCACTGGGATCGGCAGCCCGCTTCAGGCCCTTGATGCAGCTGACGCTCGCAGCCCCTGGCTTCCCGTGAGGTTCTCGACGGACGACCTCGACACCCAGCACGCCGACAACCGCATCGTCCGAGACCATGTCGCAGGCGTCTCCATCCGTCGCCGGCTCGTCGTCGGTAGTGGCCGATGCCGGGGTGCTCGAGCTGGCACTGCCAGGTTTCGGCTGTGCATCGTCGGCACTCGAGCCCCCGCCGCAACCTGCGACTCCGATGCCCGCGGTGAGCAGGAACGCCGTGGCGAGTCCACGGACTGCGTTCATGAGACTCGCCCAACCGCGGTCTTGGCCAGGCCCAGCATCGTGTCGTCGTCGACCTTCTTGTCGTACGTCATGGTGCCGGCGACCTCGAGGCAGCCCCGGTCGACGACCACCTGCACGTTGCCGTTGCCCTTGACGAGCATGCCGCCGGAGGCGATGTCGTTGATGCGCACCTGCGCCCCGCCGAACATGTCCTTGTCGAGTGCGAGGAACAGCAGCTTGCACAGGTCCGGTGACTGCTCGGTCACGGCGACCTGCCCGCCGGTGTGCTGTGCGGAGACGTACACGCACGTACGTCCGTCGGTACCGACGCCTGGGGTGTCGTTCACTGCGCCGACCACCGACTCGGCTTCATCCCGTGTGATCAGCGTGCAGGGGTCGGCCGTCAGCTGCACCGGCGCGGCGGTGAAGTCAGCGCCCCCAGGTGCTGCCTTCGCGGCAGGTGCCGAGTCGCTCGACGACGGCTCGGAGCCGCCGCCTCCGCACGCGGTCACGGCGAGCGCCATCGCAAACATGACGGCTGCGATCGGCCTCATGCGCGGGCCGGCTCAAGGATCTTGGTCTGCGGCTCGCCCACCAGCGCCGGTGAGTCGTCCGGCGACGACCAGACCTTCTCCCGCAGGAACGTCAGGAACGTCTCCGCCTCGTCGACGGTGTCGAAGTCGAGGTCGATGACCACGTAGTGGGGATCGTCGACCGGTTGCTGGACTCGCTGCCCCGTCACCCCGGCCTTCGCGCGGAGCTCGGCGAACCGGTCGAATGCCGAGCTCCAGAGATCGAAGTCGACGATGGCATGTTCGATGTGAAGGGTGGTCATGGCTGCTCCTGCGTCGTGATGGTGGTTCTCATCGACGCTAGGCAGCGTGTCCGCCATCGCCCATCCCAGAATCCTGGGGTCTTCGTCGCGCTCGCGGCTGCGTGTGAGCGGCTGGTGAGCTGTCAATAGATTCATGATGGCCTCTTTCCGATGCCTTATGGGACTCCAGTCCCATAACGACACTGCAGTACCATGAACCGCGTGTCAAGGCCTCACGAGAGCCCCAGGCCGCGGCGAGACCGGCACCCTCGCGACATCGAGGAACGGGGTCGTCGTTGAGCGGCGCGCTCAGCGACTTTCGACGTACGCCTTGAAGCTCGTGCTGCCGGTGTCGAGGGCGCTCTTGAGCACCCGCTTCAGCACGAAGCCGGGCATCGGCACCTTGACGCCGATCTCGAGGTCGAGTCGCACGTGCGTGCCCTCGTCGGTCGGCGTCAGCGTGTAGGTCGCGACCTGCTTGGACTGCACCGAGCTCTCGGCCAGGGTCCACGTCACGGAGTGCGGCTCGTCCCACGTGTAGTCGGTGACCTCCTCGTCGGTGAACCCGGCCGCAGCGACCTTGGCGCGTACGCGCTTGGGCCGGCCGTCGTCGTGGCGGGACTCGACCGTGGCGGACCTGTGCGCGCTCGAACGCTGCGGGAGGTCCTCGATCGCAGCCACGGCATCGAAGACCTGCTCGGGCGTAGCATCGACGTCGAACTCAGTCGTGCCGGAGACAGCCATGCGCGGAACAGTAGCCGTTCCGGCCCGGCGCCACAGGACGTTTCGACGATCGAGGGGACCGCATCATGGGGGCAGCCATCACTGACGAGCAGATCCAGGAGCTGGCGGCGACGGCCAGGCCCTTCAGTCTGGCGCTGCTGTGGTGGGGAGCCGAGCGGCACCAGGACGGCGCCGCGACGATCGAGCTGGAGCACCAGCGGCGGATGGTGTCGCTGCGCGTCGACGGGACCATCGCGGTGCTCTGCCCTGGAGGCGACGACACGCTCGCCGGGGTCGCCGTCATGACGGTGTCGCCTGAGGAAGCCGAGGAAGTCATGGCCGGCGACCCGTGCGTGCAGGCCGGCATGATCCGCGTCGAGGTGCACCCAGGTGCGGGATTCCCCGGCGACGCCGTCCCGGGTTGAGCGAGCCGATCGGCTCACGAGGTCTCGATACGGCTCCCTCGCAGAGCTCGGTCGGCTACTCGACCGGCGAATGGCTAAAGCTGGCGAGGTTCAGAGGCGTTCGATGATCGTGACGTTGGCCTGGCCGCCGCCCTCGCACATGACCTGCAGGCCGTAACGGCCGCTCGTACGCTCGAGCTCGCCCAGCAGTGTTGTCATCAGGCGGGTGCCGGTCGCGCCGATCGGGTGCCCCAGGGCGATGCCGCCGCCGTTGACGTTGACCTTGTCGTGCGGCACGTCGAGCTCCTGCATCCACGCCAGGACGACCGAGGCGAATGCCTCGTTGCACTCGAACAGGTCGATGTCGGAGACCGTCATTCCCGCCTTGTCCAGGGCGTGCTTCGTCGCGCCGATCGGACCCGTCAGCATCCAGATCGGATCGTCCGCGCGCACGGACAGGTGGTGCACACGCGCTCGCGGGGTGAGCTGGTGGTCCGCGACCGC
Organism: uncultured Actinomycetota bacterium; assembly: GCA_963759975.1. Lineage (GTDB taxonomy): Bacteria > Actinomycetota > Actinomycetes > Propionibacteriales > Nocardioidaceae > Aeromicrobium. Next base: position 4,571 of record CAVXBS010000046.1, on the reverse strand, counting down.
CTGCTCCGAGGCGATGAGCATCGCGCTCGCGGCATCGCTGATCTGCGACGCCACGGCAGCAGTGATCCGGCCACCGGGCGCCAGCGGCTGCAGCGCCGCCATCTTCTCCAGCGACGTCTCGCGGGGGCACTCGTCGTCGACGAAGTCGCCGACCGGGGCGATCTCCCCCGCGAACCGGCCCTCGGCGATCGCCGTACGTGCACGGTCGTGCGATGCGAGGGCGAACTCCTCCATCTGCTCGCGGGTGATGCCCCACTTCTCGGCGATCATCTCGGCGGACTTGAACTGGCTGACCTCCTGGTCGCCGTAGCGCGCCAGCCAGCCGGGCGACTCCGCGAACGGGGTCGTGAAGCCGTACTGGTCCGCCACGAGCATCGCCGCCGAGATCGGGATCGCGCTCATGTTCTGCAGGCCGCCGGCGACGACGAGGTCCTGAGTTCCGGACATCACACCCTGAGCGGCGAAGTGCACGGCCTGCTGCGACGAGCCGCACTGCCGGTCGATCGTCACACCCGGCACGTGGTCGGGCAGTCCCGCGACCAGCCACGCCGTACGCGCGACATCGCCGGCCTGCGAGCCGATCGTGTCGCAGCAACCCATGATCACGTCGTCGACCGCGCCCGGGTCGATGCCGGTGCGGTCCATCAGGGCACGCAGGACGTGACCGCCGAGGTCGGCCGAGTGCACGCCGGCGAGCGATCCGCCGCGCCTGCCGACCGGCGTACGGACGGCGTCGACGATGTACGCGGTGGAAGTCATGTACGTCGCCCCCTCAAAAGGGCACGAAGGGGACGAGAAGAAATGTGATGGTTCGCTCGCTGCGCTCGCTCATGTCGTGATCCCGTCGAGCAGGATGGTGAGGTACTGGTCGGCCACGTCGTGGTGGCTCAGCTTGCCGCCGGGGCGATACCACCGCACCGCGACCCAAACGGTGTCGCGGATGAACCGGTAGACCAGCTCGACGTCGAGGTCCTGGCGCAGCGCGCCGGAGCTGACCCCCTCGCCGAGCAGCGTCAACCACACGTCGCGCGACTGCTGGTTGCGCTCCGCCAGGTAGGAGAACCGGTCGAACGTGCCGAGATAGTCGGCCTCGTTCTGGAAGATCGCCACCTCGTCGGGGTGGTGGTCGATCGCCTCGAACGACACCCGGACGGCCGCCTCGAGCTTCGCGCGCGGGTCGTCGGTGCCGGCCAGGATGCCGGCGTATGCGCCGAACAGATCTTCCTGGAACGACGACAGGATCTCGTCGACCATCGACTCCTTGGAGTCGAAGTGGTGGTAGAGCGAGCCGCTCAGGATGCCGGCCGCGTCGGCGATGTCGCGCACCGTCGTGTTCTTGAAGCCCTTGGTCGCGAACAGCTCGGCCGCGATCTGCAGCAGCTCCTCGCGTCGGGTCTGCTTCTCTGTCATCTCATGCCCTCTGACTCGACACGGAGATGACCTCGCCGGTCAGGTACGAGGAGTAGTCCGACGCCAGGAACACCATCACGTTCGCCACTTCCCATGGTTCGGCCGCCCGGCCGAACGCCTCTCGCTGCTTGAGCTCGGCCAGCAGGTCGTCAGTTGTGACCTTGGCCAGGAACGGGTGCATCGCCAGCGATGGTGCCACCGCATTCACCCGGATACCGTACGGCGCGACATCGAGCGCAGCGCACCGGGTCAAGGCCATCACCCCGGCCTTTGCGGCGGCGTAGTGCGCCTGCCCCTCCTGAGCGCGCCAGCCGATCACCGAGGCGTTGTTGACGATCACACCGCCCTTGCCGGCGGCTCGCATGCGGTTGCCTGCCGCACGTACGCACCGGAAGGTGCCGGTCAGGGTGATGTCGAGGACCTTCGACCACTCGTCGTCGGTCATCTCCAGCACGTCGGCGGTGCCGCCGAGGCCGGCGTTGTTGATCATGATGTCGACGCCGCCGTGCTCGTCGGCGAGGTCGAGCAACGCCTGCACCTGGGCCTCGTCGGTGACGTCGACGGCCAGCGCGCGTACGCGGTCATCACCGAACTCCGCCGCGAGCGTGTCACGCGCCTCACCGAGCCGCCGCTCGTGCGTGTCACTGATGACCACCGCGCCGGCGGACTCCTCCAGCGCACGCCGCGCCACGGCCACGCCGATCCCGGCGCCGGCGGCCGCGGTCACCACGACGACCTTGCCGGCCAGCAGGCCGTGGCCGGGTACGTAGTCGGGTGTTGGTTGCTCGGGTCTGCCTGTGTTGGTTTCTTGGGCAGTCATCCGCGGGCCTCTTTCGGAAGGCCGAGCACGCGCTCGGCGAGGATGTTGCGTTGGATCTCGTCGCTGCCGCCGTAGAGCGTGTCCGCGCGAGAGAAGAGGAAGAGCCGCTGCCAACGATCCAGGTCGTACGCCTCGCCGGTGGCGGTGAGGGAGCCGGCTCCGCAGACCTCCATGGCCAGCTCGCCGAGCCGGCGGTGCCAGCCGGCCCACACGAGCTTCGCGACGTTGTCCGCGCCCGGTGTCGCCTCGGTCAGCGACCGCACGGCGTTGACGCGCATGACCTCGAACTCCGCGCTCTGCGCGGCCAGCCGGTCGCGGATCACGGGGTCGTCGATCGTGCCGTTGCTGCGCGCCAGGTCGATCAGGTCGTTGAGCTCGCGCTCGAAGGCCACCTGCTGGCCGAGCACCGACACCCCCCGCTCGAAACCCAGCAGGGCCATCGCGACGCGCCACCCGTCACCGGCTGCGCCGACGATCATCCCAGCGGGCGTCCGCGCGCCGGAGAAGAAGACCTCGTTGAACTCCGAGCCGCCCGTGATCTGCTCGATGGGCCTGATCTCGACGGCGGCCTGGTCGAGCGGCACCAACAGGAACGACAGCCCGTGATGACGTGTCGATCCCGGCTCGGTGCGGGCGATGACGAAGATCCAATCAGCCTCATGGGCCCACGATGTCCACACCTTCTGACCGTCGATCACCCACTCGCCGGCAGCCTCGTCCAGCACCGCGCGGGTGCTCACGGCCGCGAGGTCGGAGCCGGCCCCTGGCTCGGAGTAGCCCTGGCACCACAGCTCGTCGACGGACCTGATGCCCGGCAGGAACCGGGCCTTCTGCTCATCTGTGCCGAACTCGAGCAGCGTCGGACCCAGCAGCTGCTCGCCGAGGTGGTTGACCGTGCCCGGGGCGTCTGCGCGGGCGTACTCCTCATGGAAGATGGCCTGCTGCGCCAGGCTCAACCCACGGCCGCCATGCTCCTGCGGCCAGCCGAGACAGGTCCAGCCGTGCTCGGCCAGGAGCCGGTTCCAGGCCAGTCGTTCCTCGTACGCCTCATGACCGCTGCCGGAGCCACCGAGGCCCCGCAGCGCGGCCCATGCACCCGTGAGGTGGTCGGCCAGCCAGGCGCGCACCTCCTCGCGGAAGGCTTCGTCGTCGGGGCTCATATGAGGTAGCCTACCAAGCACTTGCTTGGCTGGCGTACGTACGAAGGAGGATCGCGTGACCGACACCCTCCCGGGCCTCGTGCGTCGCGCTGCTGAGGAGCATCGCGACGCCGTGGCCTGCGCCATGGACGGTCGCACCGTGACCTTCACCGAGCTGCACGACCTCGTTCGTCGCACCGCCGCGGCCTATCTGAAGCAGCGGATGCCGGGCGGTCGCGTGGTCCTCTGGGCACCCAACAGCATCGACTGGATCGTCGCGGCACTCGCGGTGACGTACGCCGGCGGCACCCTCGTGCCGGCCAACTCGCGCTACACGGCTCACGAAGTCTCTGACATCGTCGACCGCACGGGCGCAGCCCTGGTGATCGTCGCGGACGGGTTCCTCGGGCGTACCCAGATCACCGACCTACGGTCACTCTCCCCCACGGCGCGGATCCTGGACCTCGCCGAGATCGGCATCCTCGCAGCCGACGTCGACGAGCTGGATCTGGCGACGGTCGAGGCGGTGGCCGACGCCGTGGCGCCCGACGACATCGCCGATATCCTCTTCACATCCGGCACGAGCGGCCGCCCCAAGGGTGTGCTCAGCGCACATCGCCAGACCGTCGCCGCGGCCGCCGCGTGGAGTGCTGTCGGCGAGGTGACCAGGGCCGATCGCTACCTCGTGATCAGTCCGTTCTTCCACTCCTACGGCTACAAGGTCGGCATCCTCGTCGGCCTGCTGCACGGCTGCGCACTCTTCCCCATGGCGACGTTCGACCCCGATGCGGCACTGGGCCTGATCGAGTCAAAGCAGATCACGATGGTGCCCGGCGCCCCGGCGATCTTCCTCGGCCTGCTCGAGTCGCCGGCGTTCCCGGACACCGACACGTCATCGCTGCGTTTCGCCAACACCGGCGCCGCGAACGTGCCGGTGACCCTCGTCGAGCGGCTGCAGCGTGAGCTCAGCTTCGATCTCGTGATCACCGCGTTCGGGATGACCGAGTGCGTCGTCGCCACGATGTGCCGTCGCGGCGACAGCGACGAGACCGTCGCGACGACATGTGGCCGGGCCATCGACGGGATGGAGACGGCGATCGCCGACCCGGAGACTGGCGAGCACCTGCCACCCGGCACCGAGGGCGAGCTGTTGCTGCGCGGGTCGCAGGTCATGCAGGGCTATCTCGACGACCCCGCATCGA
>CAVXBS010000045.1:0-3838 GCA_963759975.1 uncultured Actinomycetota bacterium | reverse complement strand
CTCCGACCCCGGCCTTGGCGTCCTTGTCGGTGATCTGTCCGTCGGAGAGCAGCTGCACCTGCTGAAGCTTCTCCTCGGTCGTCATCTTGGCCAACAACCGGTCGACCCGCTGCTCGACCGAGCGACTGGGTGCCCCTCGGTCGGCAGTCAGAGCCCGCTCGTCGGCCGCCCCTCCGTCGTTCGCCAGCACACTGCCGGCCATCAGGCTGCCGGCCACCAACGGTCCGGCGACCGCCACCACCACGAACTTCTTCATGTTCTGCCCCCCGTGGATTGCCGGTTCGCTCGCATCGGATGCAGGCGACCCGTCCTGGAACTGTGATCCACGCCACAACCTACGCTTCATGGGCGACGATGTTTACCCCTCGTCCTTGACCGAGTGATGAGCTCTCGCGCGAGCCGGCAGTGCCGCGCAACACCGTGTGGCCCAGATCCGCGATGGCGTCGGAGCGCATCACGGCAACGAGGAGGGTTCGGATCCGTCGCAGGTCGACAGCGTGTTCGCGCTCGAGGACTTCGAGGCGGCGTTCGCGCGTCTCGAACAGCGCGGCAAGCGCGGCAAGGTCGTCCTGAGCGTCAGCTGCAGCTGAGCGTCGTGCGCCTTCTCACGAGATCAGCGATGCGCGCTGCTGGTGGGGAGCCCGAAGAGCTGGTTGAGCGCCTGCGCACGCTTGAGCACGAGGTGCGCATCGTGCTCCCACGTGATCGCAATGCCGCCATGGAGCTGAACCGTCTCGGCGGCCACCGCCATCGCCGCTTCCGCGCAGTACGAACCAACAGCGGCGGCCATTCGGTCGGCGTTGGCGGCGCCCGCGACGTGCGCCTGAGCGGCGGCCCAGGCCCCCGACCGCGACATCTGCACCTGGACGAGCAGGTCGGCCATCCGGTGCTTGAGCGCCTGGAACGAGCCGATCGGGCGGCCGAACTGCTCGCGCTGCTTGGTGTGGGCGACCGTCATGTCGAGCCCACGCTGGGCGCAGCCGACCTGCAGGGCAGCGGTGGCGAGGGTGCCGACGCGATGCGCCCGGGTCAGCGCCGTCGCGGCGTCGAGGGTGATGGTCTCGGCCGGGACACCATCGAGGTCGAGGCGGGCGAAGGCGATCGTCGGGTCGAGGCCGGCGACGCGCGTACGTGTCAGGCCCGAAGCGGTCGGGTCGACTCCGAACAGACCGACTCCGCCGTCGTGCTGACCGGCGACGAGCAGGATCTCGGCGGTGTCGCCGTACAGGACGGGAAACACCGATCCGGTGAGTGCGCCGTCCCCGAAGGTGACGTCCACGGGTGCACTGGCCGGTCCCGTGATGCCGGACCAGGCGAGGGTGGCGATCGCACCTTCGGCGATGCGCTCGAGCAGCGGACCTCCGTCGAGCGCCGCAGCGGTGACCAGCAAAGGGAGCAACGGGGACGGCGTGAGGACGCGGCCGAGCTCCTCGAGCACGACGTACGTCTCGACGAGGCTGAAGCCGGCTCCGCCGTGTTCCTCCGGGATGGCCAGCGCGGCGACCCCGATCTGGTCGCACAGCGTCGCCCACAGGTCGGGATCGAATCCGGATGGCTGCGCCATCGCACGCCGAACCCCCTGGCTGTCGGACCTTCGCTCGAGCAGGTTGCGTACGGACGAGGCGAGCTCGGTGTGTTCCCGGGTGGGCGCCAGCTCGGTCACGACGAGTCCTCGGATTGGTGTCCCCTCGCTCCGCTCCCGCTCGGCCGCGGGCGGCCTCCCTGGGGACCGAGTAGTGCGGTGAGCAGGCGGTCGCGGTGGTACGCCGACGAGCCCCACGCCGACTGCAGCGCCCGGATGCGGAGCAGCCACAGGCTGAGGTCGTACTCCTCGGTGTAGCCGATGGCGCCATGGACCTGCAGGCCGACTCGGGCCGCGAGCCTGGCGGCACTCGCCGCCTGGATCTTCGCCGCCGAGACCGAGCGGGGGGTCGGCTCCACGGCCGCGCCGAGGATGAGCGGCCTGGCGAAGTCGAGCGCGATGCGGACGTCCGCGAGCTGGTGCTTGATGGCCTGGTACGAGCCGATGGCGCGACCGAACTGGGTGCGCTGCTTCACGTAGGTCACGGAGTCGGCCAGCACCCGCTCACCCGCACCGAGCAGCTCTGCGGCGGTCGCGAGGACGGCGAGGTCGAAGGCCGCATCGAGGTCACCGTGCTCCATCGGTGCGCCGGCCGTGACGTTGAAGAGGTGGCGGCTGGGGTCGACCGACGCGACGGGGGTGCTCGCGGTCGCGAGGTGCAGCCCACCGTCGGCGAGCACGAACACGTCGTGCGCAATGTCGGCGTCGAGGGCGTATGGGTTCGCGACCGTCGCGCGCGACTCGGCGATGTCGACATGAGGCAGCGCGACCGGGAGGTAGGCCGCAGACTCGACCCAGGGGCCGGGCACGACGTGGCGACCGATCGCCTCGAAACCGATGCACACCTCGACCGGCGTCGCCTCGGCGGCGAGCGACGTCACTCCTACCTCGGCCAGCCGCGACCAGAGCTTGAGGCCCGACTCGTGGTCGCCAGCAGCCCACGCACGGTTCACTGCCGGGGTGTCGGACCGGGACAGCAGGTCGTCGAGGGACCGGGCGAAGCCGGTCTGCTCGGAGGTCAGCTCGAACCTCATCCGCGTGGCTCCTTGGGCAGGCCAAGGATGCGCTCGGCGATGATGTTGCGCTGGATCTCGTTGGTGCCCGCATAGATCGGCCCAGACAGTGAGAAGAGGTAGCCGTCTGTCCAGGCGGAGGCGACCTCTGCCTCGGGCCCCAGCAGGTCGAGCGCGGTCTCGTGGAGGGCGACGTCGAGCTCGCTCCACCAGACCTTGTTGACCGAGCCGGCGGCCCCGATGTCGCCGCCGTCGGCGAGTCGGGTGACCGTGCCCCAGGTGAAGAGCCGGTATGCCTCGGCGCGGACCCACGCGTCGACGACGTCAGTCGACAGCGACTGGTCCGGGCTGTCGGCGTACAGGTCGAGGAGTCGTTCGGCGGAGGCGCAGAAACGACCCGGCGAGCGCAGCGACAGGCCGCGCTCATTGCCCGCGGTGCTCATCGCCACGCGCCAGCCGTCACCGGGATCACCGAGCACGTCGGCGTCCGGCACGAAGACGTCGTCGAAGAACAGCTCGGCGAAGCCGGCCTCGCCGTCGAGCTGAGCGATCGGGCGTACGGTCACGCCGTCCGCGTCGAGCGGGAAGCAGAAGTAGGTCAGCCCGCGATGCCGCTCGGCCTCGGGGTCGGAGCGGAACAGGCCGAACCCCTGGTGCGCGTACGCGGCGCGCGACGACCAGGTCTTCTGTCCGTTCAGCAGCCAGCCACCGTCGACCGCCGTGGCAGTGGACCGCAGGGAGGCGAGGTCGGAACCGGCCTCGGGCTCGGACCAGGCCTGCGCCCAGATCTTCTCGCCGGTCGCCATCGACGGCAGCCAACGTCGCTGCTGCTCCGCGGTGCCGTGGTCGAAGATGATCGGCGCGAGCAGGAAGATGCCGTTCTGTGAGACGCGACCAGGAGCCCCTGCGCGGTAGTACTCCTCCTCGAAGATGACCCATTCGACGAGCGACGCGCCGCGGCCGCCGAACTCCTCGGGCCACGAGACCACCGACCAGCGTGCGTCGGCGAGCCGGCGTTCCCACTGCTGGTGTGCGACGAAGCCGTCGGCGGTGTCCATCGACGGCAACGCCTCAGCCGGTACGTTCGCCGCCAACCAGGCGCGGGCCTCGTCGCGGAACGCGAGCTCTTGTGGGGAGAAGTCGAGGTTCACGTCTCTCGCTGCCCTCATCGCCCCGAGCCTTTGCCGCCATCGACTTCGCGTCGAGCCCGGCGAGCGCGTTCTCTCCGACCTCGGCGTTGTGC
>CAVXBS010000044.1:0-29318 GCA_963759975.1 uncultured Actinomycetota bacterium | reverse complement strand
GCTCATGGGAGCCGCACCTCCAGCCGCGCGTTGGCATGCATGCCGATCGACACCGCAGCAGCGACGTCGATCGTGGTCACCCCGTCCTGCTCCGACACGATCGTCCCGGTGAAGCGCAGCGTGTCGTACGGATGCGCGGGCGCGCCGAGTCGCAAGGCGCACGACAGGATCTTCGTCTGCGGGCCGGCCCAGTCGGTGACGTAACGCTGTACGAGCCCGGTCGTGCTGAGGATGTTGATGAAGATGTCCTTGCTGCCGTGGCCGATCGAGCGGTCGCGGTCATGGTGCACGTCCTGGAAGTCGCGGGTCGCCAGCGCCGTCGACACCACGAGCGTCGGGGTGATCGGCAGCTCCCAGACCGGTATGTCTGAAGGAGGCTCCGGCTCCGGCTCGGGCACCTGCGTGCCGGCAGGCCGCCACTTGGCCAGCGTGACCTCGTCGTCGATCGAGTCGAACCAGACCTCGACGGCGTCGCCGATCGCGACGTCGCCCTTGACCTCGCCGATCATCCGGACCCCCTCCTCGAGCTCGACCAGGGCCAGGGTCAGCGGCAGCTGCTTGCCCGGCACCGCCGGGGCGTGGTGGACGAGGAACGAGTGCACCGTGCCACGGCCGGACGCCACGACGTACCCACGATCCATCGCGTGGCAAGACGGGCACACCGGGCCGGGCGGGTGACGCAGCTCGCCGCACGCGTTGCACGTCTGGATGCGCAGCTCGCCCGCGGCCGTGCCGGCCCAGAAGAATTCGGTGTCGCGGTTGATCATCGGCCGCGCCGACTTCGTCTTGTCGACCGAGGTCCGACCGGTGCCGGGCTTGAACTTGAGGACGCGGAACGTCATCGTCGCGACCTCCTCGTCGCCGACGGTCCAGACGCTCTTCGTCGTGATGAACCACCCCTCGCCGACACCCGTCACCTTGGGGCCGGCGACATCCGCAAGGTGCGTGCTGATGCTCGGCACCTCCCCAGGTCGCAGCGTTCGGGCGTACGTCTGGTCGCAGTTGGTGCCGAGCACCGCGTGTAGCCCGCCTCGTCGAAGATGCTCATGGTGTCGGGCAGCGGGTCGCCGGGCATGCGCTCGGGGTTGAGGCCGTACATCGTCCACACCTGCGCCATCGCCGGCGGCGCCTCGGTGTCGGGTCCGGGTGCCCATCGCGGGTTGGCGTCGCCGATCGCCTCGGCCCAGTGCCGGATCATCGGCACGTTCACCGGGTCCGGCGCCCGACGGGCCGCACTACTGCCGCGGGCCTTGATCTCCGCGACCCGCTCGAGGATCTCCTGCTCAGTCATCGCGGCACCCGGGGCAGGTCGAGCCCGAACATCGCGATCAGCTCACGCTGCACCTCATTGACCCCGCCACCGAAGCTCAGCACGAGGTTGCGCTTGCTCGTCGCGTCGAGGTACTCCACCAGCCGCCCGGTCCCGGGATCGGCCGGATCGCCGTACGTCGTGACGACGTCCATCAGCGCCAGCCCGAGACGCTGCACCTCGTCGCTCGCCAGCACCTTCGACGTCGACGCATCGGCCACGGTCGCGCGCTCGGACGACCCGCCGCGCGCGACGGCCCAGTTGAGCAGCTCGTTGACGCGGAACGAGGCGGTGGCGCGCGCGAGCGTGTCGCGGACCAACGGCACCTCGAGCAGCGGTGCGCCGTCCCGGTCCACCCGGTCCTGCGCCCACTCGCGCACGATGTCGCGCAGGCCCTCGATGCGGCCGGCTGGCCCGAGCATGACGCGCTCGTGGTTGAGCTGCGTCGTGATGAGCTGCCAGCCGCGGTTCTCTTCGCCGACGAGCATGTCGACCGGCACGCGTACGTCGTTGTAGTACGTCGCGTTGGTGTGGTGCGAGTGGTCGCTCGTGACGATCGGCGTCGACGAGAAGCCGGGATCGCGGGTGTCGACGATCAGCACCGAGATGCCGCGGTGCGGTGGCGCGTCGGGATCGGTGCGCACGGCGAGCCATACGTAGTCGGCCACGTGACCGCCGGTCGTCCACATCTTCTGCCCGTTGACGACGTAGTGGTCGCCGTCTCGTCGCGCGCTGGTGCGCATCGACGCCAGGTCGGTGCCGGCGTCGGGCTCGCTGTAGCCGATCGCGAAGTGCACGTCACCCGTCACGATGTCGGGGAGGAACATGTCCTTCTGCTTCTGCGTCCCGTACGCCTGCAGGGTCGGCCCGACCGTCTGCAGGGTCACCGACGGCAGGTGCACGTCCGCTCGCGATGCCTCGTTGACGAACACCTGCTGCTCGATGACGCCGCGGCCCTGGCCGCCGTACTCCTTGGGCCAGCCGACTCCCATCCAGCCGTCGGCGCCCATCTGCTTGATGATGCGGTGGTACGCCGGACCGTGGCGATCGGTCCGCATCTCGTCGCGATCCGCATCGCTGGTCAGCCCGGACAGATAGGCACGCGCCTCCTGCTTGAACGCCCGCTCCTCGGCAGTCAGCTCGGCGTTCTTGCCGTCGGTCTCGGTGACCGGCACGTCTGCCAGCGCGGCCGGACCGCCGAGGTGCCGGGCGGCATCGCGTACGCCCGAGAAGTAGCGGTTGAGTGGATAGGTGATGTCGACGCCCATGCCGCCGTGCAGGTGCTGGCAGGTCTGCAGCACGGCCGGCGCGCGGTCGGCGAACCAGTGCGCGGCAACGGCCAGGTCGTCGGCAGCCGGGTCGCCCGCGTCGAGGCGCCGGGCGAGCTCACCGGCGGTCAGCGTGAACGTGCGCGATGCGATGTAGACGTCGGCGATCTGCTGGGCAACGGCCTGGAACTCGGCCAGGGCGCGGCCGAACTGCCGACGATCGCGGATGTAGCCGGCGGTGAGGTCGCGGGCGCCTTCGACCAGCCCGGCACCGAGCGCGGCCAGTCCGGCGACCGCGTGGCTGCGCACCACATCGGCGTCGAGCACGCCGAGTGCAGGGGCCGACTCGAAGACGTACGTCGCCTCGGCCGCTCCGCGTGAGGTCGGGGTGTCGACCCGGCTCACGCCGGAACCCTCAGGGTCGACGATGGACGACCGCCACCGGTCGTCGACACGAGCAGCAAGGTCGTCCCGCCCAGCACCGGCACGCCGATCTTGGTGCCGGTCACGCTGCCGCCGTCGTACGTCGTGGCGGGGTCGCGCGGCAACGCGGACCCGGGCTCGCCGAGCGCGGGTGCCAGCAGCAGCTCGCCGGCCAGCACCCGGGGGGCGAGGTCTGCCTGCAACGCATCACTGCCCGATCGCACCAGCGGCAGCAGTCCGCAGGCGACGGTCTCCCACACCGGGAGGTCGGCGGCGCGGCGGCCGACCTCGTGCAGCAGCACGGCGACCTCGGCCATGCCCAGGCCTTCACCGCCAAGCTCCTTGGGGGCGACCAGCGCGAGCAGTCCGGACTCCTGGAGGGCGCGCCACGACCCGTCACCTCGGTCGAGCACATCGCCGATGACCGAACGCACCACACCTCGCACCGAGTCCACGCAGATTCCCCATCCTTCGAGTGGCAGACTTCCCGTGCAAAACTATAACGTGTTCTAATCCGTCGAGGTCGATCCAGAGGAGGACGTGTGCGGAACCCGCTGAAGCTGCCGCTGTCAGTCGTACGGCACCTGCTGCCCGACCCGTCCACCTGGGACCTGTTCGACCTGCCACCGGTCGACCTGCCCGAGGGCCGCTGGCTCGACCTGCCCCGGCGCGGCCGTACGTGGCTGACCGACGTACCCGGCCCCACCCCGGATGCCCCGGCGATCGTGCTGCTGCACGCGGTCGGCTGCACCGGCCAGCTGACCTGGTTCCCTGCGATCCCCCGGCTCGCCGAGCACTACCGCGTCATCACGTTCGACCAGCGCTGGCACGGCCGGGGCATCACGTCCGAGCGGTTCCTGATCTCCGACTGCGCCGACGACGTGGCGGCCGTGATCGACGCGCTCGACCTCGGCCGGCCGATCATCGCCGGCTACTCGATGGGGTCGGTCATCGCGCAGCGCGTGTGGCGGCAGCATCCCGACGTCGTCGGCGGATTGGTCCTGGCCGCCAGCACGGCGCACTTTCGTACGAACGGGCGCGAGCGGGTCTTCCACACCGGCATGGCGCTGGGCATGGGGCTGACCGCGACACTGTCACGCTCACGCGTGGTGCGGCGGGCCAGCACGGCGGCTGCCGAGGAGATCGAGGCCGGCAGCTCCGACACTGCAGGGTGGGCCATGAAGCAGTGGCGGTCCAGCAGCCCGTGGGCCGTCGGCCAGGCGGTCGCGTCGCTCGGGCGTCATCACTCGACGCTCTGGCTCGAGCGCGTGGACGTGCCGACGGCGGTCGTCGTGACCACGAATGACCACGTGATTCCGCCCGACCGGCAGCGCGACCTGGCCGCTCGGATCCCTGGTGCGACGGTCCATGAGGCGGCGTGCGGGCATGCCGGCTGCGTGCTGGAGCATCAGGCCTTCGTACCGGCCCTGCTCGAGGCCGCCCAAGCGACCTCGGCCCGTATGAAGAAGCGCCAACCCGCCTGACCTCCGCCGCCCCTCGCCGGTCGAGTAGCTGACGGGCTCGCTCGAGCATCCCGGCTCACGAGGTCTCGATACGTCGGCCGCTGGCGGCCTCCTACTCGACCGGCGAAGAGGGAACTTTCAGCCCAGGACGGACGTCTTCATGGCTTCCAGCTCGACCGGGAACTGGTCGACCAGGTCCCAGACGTTCGGCATCAGCTCGCGGCAGGCGATCGCGCCGATGTGCATCTGCCCGTTGTTGCTCATCACCGTGATGTTGAGGCCCGCACCGTGGAAGATCGGGCCGAGCGGATAGAGCGCATCGATCCGCGCGCCGACGAAGTACAGCGGCACCGGCGGGCCGGGCACATTGGAGATCACCAGGTTGTGGATGACCGGGGTCTTCTCGGCGAGCCGGAGGTCCGACACCATGCGCACGGCCAGCCCGAACGTACGCGGGGCGGCGAACTCGGCCCACTCCTGCAGGGTGTCGGCCGGTACGGCGGTGTGGTGGTCCTTGGCGTGCGCGTTGGCCACCGACATCTCGGTGATGCGCTCGAGGGGGTCCTCGACGTCGGTGCCGAGCCGGCAGAAGATCGTCGAGACCTTGTTGCGACCGCCGGTCCTGATCGACTCGTTGCGCACCGACACCGGCACGCTGGCGAGCAGCGACGTGTCGGGCAGCTCGCCGCGGTCCTGCAGGTAGCGTCGGAGCGCACCGCCGCTGAGCGCGAGCACGACGTCGTTGACGGTCGCACCGGGGACCGCGTGCTTGATCTCCTTGATGTCGTCCAACGAGACATCCGTGAGGGCGATCGAGCGGTGACCCGTGATCGTGCCGTTGAAGGACGTACGCGGAGCGGTCAGCGGCGCCGCCATCGCGGTGCCCTGCCGCGCCCTGCTGGCCGTCTCCACGAGCGTACGTACGGTCGGCGTCACGAGCCTCGCGAGCTGCCACGGCTTGGTCGCCGTGGCGAGCAGTCCACGGCCGACCAGCTCCAGGTCGGACGGTGCGCGCTGATGGTCGCCGGCCCCGTCACCGGAGTCCAGCGGCGGCGCATCGGCCTCGAGGCTGCACAGGTACGAGATCATGTTGGATCCCGAGACCCCGTCGACCGAGGCGTGGTGCATCTTGGAGAACACCGCGATCTTGCCGTTCGCCAGCCCTTCGATGACATGCATCTCCCAGAGCGGCCGCGACCGGTCGAGCGGGATGCCGGCGAGGTGGCCGGCGACCTCGGTCAGCTCACGCTCGCTGCCCGGGGCAGGTGCCGCCATGCGGTGGACGTGCCGGTCGATGTCGAACTCGTCGTCGGTCACCCAGATGGGGAAGTCGATGCGACCAGGTACGAACTTGAGCTTGCGGTTGAACATCGGGATGCCCGAGACCCGCTGCGACAGCTCCTCCTTGAACCTGGCGAAGTCGTAGCCGCCGGGGATCGTCGCCGGGTCGACGACGATCACTCCGCACACGTGCATCAGCTGCGTACCGCTCTCCAGGTACAGGAAGCTGGCGTCGAGTCCACTGAGTCGATCCATGGCCGTATCCTAGACCTGCATAGAACATGTTCTACCCGCCTGAGGAGATCGCCCATGTCAGCCGGGTACACCCGACGCCAGCTCGCCCTCGCGACTTTGGCCCTCAACGCCGTACGTCCGGCGCGCCGTGGCTGGTCGGCGATCCCCAGCTTCGCCCTCGGCTGGCCGGTCAGCGAGCTGGCGCCGCACCTGCTGGGCGCTGCCGCGCTCGACACCGCGGCCGAGCTGACCGTACGGCGGAGCAAGCCGTCACGGCTGGGCCTCGTCGCGGCCGTTGCAGCCGCAGGGCTGCTCGGCCACACGATCGCCGGCGCACGGCGTACTGGGACCCAGCTCGACGAGGCGCTGCGCGACGGCATCGGCGACGGCTACCTGGACGAGATCGATCTGCCCGGACCCATCGACCTGCGGCTCCCCCGCGGTTCGGTCGTCCGGCCGTTCAACTTCGGCGCCCGCGACATCGAGGTGCTGCGCGACGTGCCCTACACCGAGGGCGGTCGCCGGGCCCACCTCGACATCCGGCGGCCGAAGGATCGCGACCTGGGCAAGGCGCCCGTGCTGATCCAGATCCACGGCGGCGGCTGGACGATCGGCAACAAGGAGCAGCAGGGCCTGCTGCTGATGAACCGCATGGCACAGCAAGGCTGGGTGTGCGTGTCGGCGAACTACCGGCTCGCACCGAAGCACCTCTTTCCGACCCAGATCGTCGACGTCAAGCGCGCGATCGCCTGGGTGCACGAGAACATCGCCGAGTTCGGAGGCGACCCCTCGTACGTCGTCATCACCGGTGGCTCCGCCGGCGGCCACCTCGCCTCCCTCGCGGCCCTGACGCCGGGGCTCGCGGACTACCAACCGGGCTTCGAGGACTCCGACACCTCCGTGTCCGGGTGCGTCCCCTTCTACGGCGTCTACGACCTCGGCGGCATCACCGAGCACCGCTCGGCGGTCGACATGCGCGACCGGTTCCTCGGCCCGCGAGTGTTCGGCAAGGATCCACGTACGCACCTGGACCACTTCGTCCAGGCATCGCCGTTGGCCCAGGTCGGCGCCCATGCGCCCGACTTCTTCGTGATCCACGGCAGCAACGACACCGTCGTCTCGGTCAACCAGGCCCGCGCCTTCGTCGCCGCCCTCCGCGAGAAGTCGGATGCCTCCGTCACGTATGCCGAGCTGCCCGGCGCCCAGCACGCGTTCGACGTCTTCTCGTCGATCCGCAGCCAGCACACGATCGCCGCCGTGCAGCGCTGGCTGCAGTGGCACCGCGCGAGGAACCAACCCCCTCGTTGAGGAGGCGGCGAGCATCTCGTGCGCCGCTGGCACACAGCACTGCGGAGGACCACCGGTCCTCCGCAGTGCTTGAGCATCGCCGCGCCTGCGCGCGGCCTCTCCCTAGTCGGTCACACCGTCATCGGTGTAGAGCCAGTACTTGCCATCCTTCTTGGGTCCCTGGCAGGTCCAATAGCTCCCGCCGACGACCTGTCCGGCGTTGACGCAGGCCCGGAGCGTGTCGTACTTGCTGTGAACGGTGTAGGAAGCCTGGGCGGATCCAGCGCTGGCGAGGAGTGAACCTCCTGCAAGCAACACGGCGCATCCTGACAAGACAAGTCGCTTCACTTTCTTCCCTCTCAGTTGGTGTACAGGTGGTACCAGCCCGCTTTGGGCCCGGATCGTTCGTAGAAGCAGATGTAGCGAGTGATGTCGCCGGAATCGATCAGCTCCAGCCCTTTGTCGTGACACTTGCTTGACGTCGTGTAGTAGCCGTACGGATACATCGCGTCCGCTGCGACCGTTGAACGTGTGGCAGCCGAATGTGTCTGAGCTGCTGGGCCCTCCGCGGTCGCAGGTGCCGCAGCTGCCAAGAATCCAGCCATGGTCAAGATCGCGACCGGTATCAATCGCCCAGCTCGTGTGAGTGTCGCCATGGTCACCCTCCAGGTGTCAGATTGTCTGAAACTTGCACCAGCCACCTTTCCCCGCGAAGGGGTGGCGATGAAAGAGGGCGAGGCGATGACCGCAGATACTTGTCGAGACTGCGCTGGCTGTTGACTCCTCAGACCGGGCGTGAGATGTGTCTGAGCAGCGGTTATCCGAATCGTGACATTCCGTCTTGTGGGGGTTCACAAGCACGAGCTCGGATGGCAGCGTGGCATGCATGACTACTCACATGGACGACGCGAATCGCTTTCAGGGCGGTCAGCTGACCGTCCTCGTCTCACCCTCGACCGACCCGGGAAGCTGCATCAACGCGCTTCAGGCATCCGGCGTGCAGAGCACGGTCGGGAGCTTCGATTTCGCAGAGGATGAGCAGCTGGTCCAGGCGTCGATTCCCTTCGATCGGAAGCCGTCGATGGCTGACATCGAGGCAGCCACGCAGACGGTCGTTCAGATCCTCGAACGGTCTGAGATCCCGCACGAGATCCGGGGAACCGGCTTCCAAGTCCCGGACTGAGAGTCACACCAGCCGCCGTTCAGGGAGGGATGACGTGCTGCAGAACCACAGCTGGGCGAGCTGTCCTCTTGACCACCGCGAACGCCACATGGCGCAGCTCGTGGCGGATGGAGCGACCAATCGCCAGATCTCTCGGACAGTCAACCTGTCCGAGGACCATGTCGCTCATGTCATCAGCGGAATGATGCGCAAGATCTCAGCCTCGAACAGGGCAAACCTCGTCTGGGAGTGCGCACGCATGGGCATATTGCCTCACGTCGACACCTCCGAAAAGTCATGACGTCGCCCGCCGACTGAGCCCGTCGTGGTCGCCTGATCTCAGCTGCGAGGGAGCCCCAGCACGCGTTCGGCGACGACGTTGCGCAGGATCTGGGTCGTCCCGCCGGCGATCGACAGGCAGCGCGTCAGCAGCATCTCGTGCACGTCCGCCGCGACCTGCTCGTCGGATCCGAGCAGCGCGGCCGGCCCGAGCATGCGCACCACCAGCTCCGAGGCATCCTGCCGATTGCGTACGCCCAACAGCTTCGCGACGCTCGACTCAGGCCCCGGTCCACGCCCGGCGATCGATCGCAGCGTCGAACGTACGCCGAGCAGCTGGCACACCGAGGCCAGCGCGACCTGATGACCGACCAGTGCTGCGTCGGTCTCGGACTCGCGCCCGGCCAGCAGCTCGACCGCGCGCTCGGTGCTCATCCCGAGCTTGCTGCCGGCCATCGCCACACGTTCGTTGGCCAGGGTCGTACGGGCAAGCTTCCAGCCCTCGTTGACCTCACCGACGATGCACTCGTCGGGCACGAAGACCTCGTCGAGGAACACCTCGTTGAACATCGCGTCGCCGGTCAGCTCACGCAGCGGCCGGATGTCGATGCCCGCTGACGTCATGTCGACCAGGAAGTAGGTGATGCCTCGATGCGGCGGGGCATCCCGGTCCGTTCGCGCGAGGCAGATCGCCCAGTCGGCCTCGCGGGCGCGCGAGGTCCAGACCTTCTGGCCGGTGAGCCGCCAGCCGCCCTCAGCACGTACGGCACGTGTGCTCAGCGAGGCGAGGTCGGAGCCCGCCCCGGGCTCGCTGAACAGCTGGCACCACCTGAGGTCGCCGAGCAACGTCGGCATGACGAACCGCTCGGCCTGCTCGGCGGTGCCGTGCCCGATGATCGTCGGCACGGCCCAGCCGCCGATGGCGATGTCGGGTCGGCTCAGACCCGCGCGGGTCAGCTCCTCATCGACGATCAGCTGCTCCACCGGCCCGGCGTCCAGGCCGTACGGTCGCGGCCAGTGCGGTGTCAGGTAGCCGGCCCGGGCGAGCGCGGCTCGATGTTCGTCCGCGGGCAACGCGGCGATGGCCGCCATCTGCTGGCGGGTCGCGTCCCGGAGCTCCGCATCGGTGTCGCCGAAGTCGATCTCGGGCCCGCGCCGCTGACCGCCGGCCGCGCGCCGCGCCAAGCGGGCGGCCGACTGCTCGGCGCCTCCGGTCAGCGAGGCGACGGTGAGGTTCAGGGCGATCGCCCGGCGGAGGTAGAGGTGCGCATCGTGCTCGAACGTGAAGCCGATCCCGCCGAGCACCTGCACGCAGTCCTGGGCGACCGACACGGCACCGTCGAACGCCACGGTCGCGGCGACGTCAGCAGCGTACGCAGCCTCGCCATCAGGGACGTCCGGCCGCGCGCTGGCCCCGGCATCCCAGGCGACGGCCGCCACCGACTCGGTGGTCTCGAGCATCTCGGAGCAGAGGTGCTTGATCGCCTGGAACGACCCGATCGGCGCGCCGAACTGCTCCCGCACCTTGGCATGCGCCACCGCCGTGTCGAGGCACCACTGCGCGACGCCCGCCGCCTCTGCCGCCGCCAGCGCGACGAGGATCCTGCGGACCGACTCGGTGCTCACTCCTGGCAGCTGCACGACCTGGTCACTCGTTGCCGCAACGCGTACGGACCCTCCTCGGCGGGACAGGTCGAGCCCTTCCGCTGGCTGGGCCGTGAAGCCGTCAGCAGCGATCAGCACCCACGAGTCATCGGTCGTACGCGCCACGAGCCAGCGCGCGCCGACCACGTCCAGCACGAGGGTGAGGTCTCCTCGAGCGCCATCGGCACCGACCGTGACCGCGCCCTGCAGGGCGATCGCGGCGCTGTCGCCTTGGGCGATCCCGGCGAGCAGGTCGTCGTCGATCGCGAGCTGGCCGACGAGCACCGTGCCCAGCAGCGGCCCGGGCAGCATGGCGTACGCGGCCGACTCGAGCGCGACCATCTGGTCGAGCAGGTCGCCGCCACCGCCACCGTGCCGCTCGTCGATCGCGATGCCCGTCAGGCCCGCCTCGACGACGGACTGCCAGCTCTTGGCGAACCCGGCAGCGGCAACGGTCTCGGCTTCTCGCGCCGCGGATGCCCCGCTCAGCCCAACGGCCCAGGCCCGTAAACTGGTACTCAGTTCTAGATGATCACGAGTCACGCCGACCGGCATCAGTGTCGCCTCCAAATCTAGAACGTGTTTCAATCATACCGAGGGTCGGCGCAGTCACTCTGAGCTCAGCGACCCGGACAGGAGACGATGCGCGATGGCGACCACCACCGAGACGGCAGGCTCCAACGCTCAGCGCGAGCGCCGGCGCCGCATCCTCGATGCCACGATCGCCCTGGCCGACTCCGGCGGCTTCGATGCCGTGCAGATGCGCGCCGTCGCCGACAACGCCGATGTCGCCCTCGGCACGCTCTACCGCTACTTCCCGTCCAAGATCCATCTCCTGGTCACCGCCCTCGGCCGCGAGTTCGAGCGCGCCGAGGCGCAGTCGCGCACGCGTGCCGTGCCCGGCGACACGCCCCACGAACGCGTCATGCACGTCCTCGGCGTGACCACGACCGCACTGCAGAAGCAGCCCCAGCTGACCGAGGCCCTGACCCGCGCGTTCATGTTCGCCGACGCTTCGGTGGCCGACGAGATCCACCTCGTCGGCGTCAAGCTGACGGCCATGATCACGCACGCGATCGACGGCACCGACGAGGCGCGCGAGCCCACCGCGGAGGACATGGCGATCGTCCGGGTCATCGGCGACGTATGGCTGTCGGCCCTGATGGGCTGGGTCACCGGTCGTACGTCCGCGGACGACGTCACCAAGTCCATGGACGTCGCGGTCAAGCTCCTGCTGCGCTGAGTCGTTCAAGCGGCCGGTTCGATCGTGAACGTCGCGTCGATCCGCTTGATCGTGCAGTCGGCGTTCAGCGTGAAGTCCTCATCGACGGTCGAGCTCGCGAGCGGGAGGCCGCCCAGTCCGACCGGTATGTCGTAGTGCGCGTTGATGACGTCCTGCCGGCCATCGGGCTGCCACGTCCACACGACGTTCTCGATCGAGGTGAACACCGAGTACTGCACGTGCAGGTAGAGATCGAGCTTCAGGTCGAGCGCCGACACCGCGGTCGGCAGACCGTTCTCGACGCGGAGCACGAACGGGTCGAGCGGGATCGACCAGGCGGCGTTGCGGTCGATCAGCGCGTCGAGGTACTTCTGCGAGGCCGTCTGGGAGGCGGCCTGCGAGCAGCCGGTCGCCGCGTCGGCGGCCGTCGGGGCGGTCGCGACGAGGCTGCCGGCGACCAGCGCCGCGGCGACCAGACGACCCATGCGTACGTTCATGAGACCACCAGGCCCCGGCCCGTGACGAGCGGCAGGTCCAGGGCGGTGACCAGTCCAGGCTTGGCGCCGACGACCGCCGGGACGGCATTGACGAGCCGCATCGCGGTGGCCTTGAGGCCTGCGGTGTTGTGGTCGCCGTCGGTGCCGAGCAGCTGCAGGTCGAGCGTGTAGTTGGGCTCGCCCTTGATCTCGACGCGATAGCAGCCGTGGCCGGCCGGCTGCGGCCAGTCCGGGCCGATGTCGTCGTGCACCCGCGTCACGTGCTCGAGCACGACGACGGCCTTGTCGCCGACCTTGCCGCGTACCTCGAAGTGCAGGCCAGCGACGGTGCCCTTCTCGATGCGTCCGCTGTCGATGTCGAACGACTCGGTCGCCGGGAGTCGCTCATAGAACTCCTCGACGTCGTCGAGCTCGACTCCGAGCCCGGCGGCGATCTGGTGGACCACGCTGCCCCACGCCATCGTGAGGATGCCCGGCTCGAGCAGCATCGGGACGTGGTCCATGGGCTTGCCGAAGCCCATCACGTCGAAGACGATCATCCCCTGGTCGTACGTGTTGTAGTTGAGCACCTCCGAGCAGCGCACCTGGTCGATCCGCTCGCTGATGCTCGTCAGCGACAGGGGCAGCCAGTCGTTCGCGAAGCCAGGGTCGATGCCATTGACGTACAGCGAGACGGCGCCGTCCATCGCCGCCTGCTTGACGCCTGCGGCCATGTCGACGACCGGGCCGGAGGGGAACTGGAGGAACACGGGGCCGCTCGAGACCACGTTGATCCCGGCCCGCAGCAGTCGCTCGAGGTCCGCCATCGCCTCGAACAGTCGGTCATCGGCCATCGCCGAGTGGATCACGCAGTCGGGCTTGAGCGCGATGATCTCCTCGACGTCGTTGGTGGCGAGGACGCCGAGGTCGCGGTCGAGCCCGGCGAGCCGGCCGGCGTCCTTGCCGACCTTTTCGGGGTTGGACACCCAGAGGCCGACGAGGTCGAGGTCCGGCCGGGCGTCGATGCCGGCCAGCACGTGCCGGCCGACGTTGCCGGTGCTCCATGCAACGACGCGAACGTTCATAGCTCTTCTCCCAGGTCAGGCAGTGCCATGTCGAGGTTGGGCTGGTCGATGCCGCCGTCGACCTCCAGCACCTTGCCGGTGAGGTAGCCGCCGGCCGGACTGGCGAGGAACAGCACAGTGGCGGCGATGTCGTCGGGGTCGCCGATGCGACGCAGCGGGGTGTTGGCCTCCATCTGCGCCGTCAGTCCCTCGTCGCCGGTGACGATCTCGAGGGCGGACGTCGCGACCGAGCCGACGGCGATCGCGTTCACGCGCACCCGGGGCGCGAGGTCTCGCGCGGCCAGCCGGGTCCAGTGCGCCAGCGCAGCCTTGGCGGTGCCGTACGCGAGGTAGCCGCGTCCGCTGACCCGGCCCATCACGGACGAGATGTTGACGACGGCTCCACCGTCACCCTTCAACAGGTGCGGCAGCGAGGCGCGGGTGAGAGCGTGTGCCGTCGAGACATTGAAGTGGAACGCGCCCTCCAGCGCGGCCACGTTCGTGCGTACGAACTCCTTGGGCATCGAGCCACCGACGTTGTTGACCACCACGTCGAGCCGGCCGAACGCATCGACGGCGGTCTGTGCGAGCGCCGCGACCTGGTCGAGGTCGGACAGGTCGGCAGGCACGACGAGCGCCTTGCGACCCAACGCCTCGACCTGCGCGGCGACCTCCCGCAGCTGATCCTCCGTGCGCGCGGCGAGGACGATGTCGGCGCCGGCCTCGGCGAGCGCGAGGGCGCTGGCGGCCCCGATCCCACGGCCGGCACCGGTGACGACGGCAACCCGGTCGTCGAGGCGGAATCTTTCGAGCACCATGGCGGGGACAGTAGCGCAAAACTGGAACACGTTCTAGTCTTTGGGCAACCGGGCGGATTGGTTGCCTGGCGCACCTGACAGGCTGAACCCATGACCCTGGCCATGTTCACCCTCGAGGACGACCGACTCGTCCCCGCCGAGATCGCCCGCAGCATGTGGAAGCACGACCAGATGCATGGCGTCGCGGTGAGCGGAGCCCTCGCCCGGGCCCTCGAGCTCCGACTCGCCGAGCTCGGACGTGATGACCTGCGCCCGGCCCGCTACACCGTCGACCTGTTCCAGCCGGCCCGGATGGCGCCCTGCACGGTCGAGACCGAGGTCGTGCGCGAGGGCCGCCGCATCTGCCTCATCGACGCCATCCTGCTCCAGGAGGGCGAGCGGGTGGCCCGCGCCAGCTGCATCTTTCTGCTGGCGACCGAGACGCCCGCGGGCGACGTGTGGACACCGGTCGACCACCCCCAGCCGCCGCCGGAGGATCTCGTGCCGCCGAGCGACGAGCCCCGGGTGCCGCACTTCACCAGCGACTCCTCGTGGTCGCAGTCGTTCCCCGACCACCAGAACGCCGGCCGCAAGCAGACCTGGCAGGCCGGCCTCCCCGTCGTCGAGGGCGAGGAAGGTACGCCGTTCCAGTCGGTCGCGAGCATCGCCGACGGCACCAGCATGGTCGTCAACTGGGGCAGTGAGGGCGTGAAGTTCATCAACACCGACATCACCCTGGCCCTCGCCCGGCGCCCGGTCAGCCGCGAGATCGGTCTGTCGGCGACCGACCGGGTCGAGCACGACGGCATCGCGGTCGGCACGGTCGAGGTCTTCGACCGGGCCGGACCGCTGGGCACCGCCATGGTCACCGCGCTGGCCAACGCCGCCCGGCCGATCGACTTCGGCGACATCGAGTTCGAGGACGACGGCAGCCGCAAGCCCGCTCACGACTGACGAGCCGAGGGCCCGTCCCGCCGAGGCTCACTCCGCGACGGGCAGCCGTCACCGTGACGCTGAGGCCCCCGCTCGTCGCGAGGTGCGAGCGTCAACGTGCCGCCGTGGGCGTGCACGATGCTCTTCGAGACGTACTTCACTCGTCGCCCTCTCCGATCTCGGCGACATCTTCAGTCCTCAACGCCCGACGTCGCTGCTCCAGCTCCGCGTAGATGTCGTCGAGGTACGCGTCATCGAAGTCTCCTGACACGGTGGCTACCAGCAGATCCACCTTGTTGGTACCTCGCGCGATTTTGGGCCGTCCGCGCGATGCCAACGCTTCACGCAGCAGAGATCCCTGCGTTTCGGTGGGAGGAGTCGCGGTCTTGCCTTTCCAATTCGCCCACGCGAGACAAAGAGAGGGACCAGTCACCTTGCCGCGCGCCGACAGTGCTGCAGCCAGGGTGCTCATCAGTAGATCGTCGTTGTGTTCGAGCTCCTTCGGCGTTGGAGCGCGGGTCCGCCCCCCTGGTTCCGGAGACCGGGGAACATCTACCACCAGGAGCAGCTCGAAGTCGTCGACAGCGAACCGTATCGCGGTCTCACCGCGCTCGAACCGGTACATGCTCTGCTTGGTGAGCGGCCGGGGGTCAGTTCTGCCGTTGTCGATCCACACAGTTGCCCCATACGCGCCCTGAAGTCTTTCAAGCTGCGTGCCCAGCTCGTCGGTCCGGACCACTAATGCGAGGGCGCTGATGGACGGGTGTTGAAAGCACAGGTCGTGCTCGCGGACCTTGGGACGGCTTCCAAACTGCCACGACGACGACGGGCCGAGTCTTACCGTGCCGGCGTGATTGCCAGTGCGCCACGTCAACACGGTGTCACCCATCGCCAGAAACCTTTCTGGTCATGTTGGACCAGGACTCTGAGTGCGGCCCACACTGCGTGCACAACCTATACCGCGAAGGGCGTGCTCAAGATGATGACTTTCGAGATCTTCCTGTTCCTGACTTCGGTGGTCACGATCATGTTCGTGGCTGCGACAGCGGCAAAGATGTGGCTTGGTGTCGAGTCGTATGCCGATTTGTTGGTGGAGATTCCTGGGCGTCTCGTGCCCCGTCCGTTTCTCAACGTGCGCTCCGTTCGGCGGGCCTTCATCAGCGCTCTTACGAGCCAGCGGGTGCTGATGCCGTCGGGTGACGTGCTTGCCGGCCGCTTTCTGATGTTGCGGATGGCTCCCGAGGATGTGTCACGTCTGGCGCCGCACGGGACGACACTGTCGTTGGAGACGGACGCCGCGGTTCTTTACACAAACCATGCTCAGCGCGAGGGTTGGACGCTGCATGGGCCGGTTGCCGTCAGCATCGTCCTCGACGAGCGATTGCGACCTGGGTGGATCCCTCCAGCTCAAATCGTGTCCCAACTTCCTCCGACCGCTGCCGCCACTCCGCCGATCGCTGATCCAGACGGCAGGGACTCTGGCACCGAAATGGCAGGTACGGCAGCCATGACTTCCACCAGGGCCGCCCCGGCGCCGGCTCCACGGATCAAGCCGCTTGTGGTGTCATACGGAGCTGACGACTACCGCGTCCGGGAGGCCCGGCTGGGCCTGGGGCGAAACTCCAACGGGATGTTCGCGTTGGCCGAGCCCACAGTCTCATGGAAGCACGCGATGCTGGAGTTCCTTGACGGGCAGTGGTTCGTGCGAGATCTGCAAAGCCGCAACGGAACCTCCGTCGACGGCACTAGGCTGCCGCGCGGGGGCAGAGTCCCCGTCAGCAGGGCAATCGTGCAGCTCGGTGATGCAGTCGTACGGGTACGTGTCGACGATGAGTGAGGTAACGACGGTGGACGCGTACGTCGACTGGACCTTCGTCGACGAAGGCAACTTCGGCAAGGTCTACCGGGCGTACGACGTTGCGAACGACCGCTATGTGGCGATCAAGCGGCTCCGAGCGTCCAAGGCCAGCAACCCCGACGTGATCACCCGGCTCGAGCGTGAGGTCGACCTGTTGCGACGTCTTGACGATGAGCGGATCGTGAAGGTTTACGAATACGTGCCAGCGCTTCAACGGCCAAAAGGTTTCGATGCACGACCGTCGTTGATCCTGGAGTACGTCGACGGTGCGACGCTGTCGTCACTGCTGCGGAAGCGACCGAAGTCCGCGCGTCTTGATGCTGACCCGTTGACGTGGTCGGTGCCGGTGACCCAAGAGGTCCTCGGTGCCTTGAATGTTGCCCACTCGGCGGATGAGCCCATCATTCACCGTGACATCAAGCCGGAGAACGTGATGCTCCGTCGTGACGGTCGTGTCAAGGTTCTGGACTTCGGTATCGCTCGGATCGCCACCACCACGACGGCAACGGCAGTTGGCACGCCCGCGTACCAAGCACCGGAGCAGGCCTGGGGCCGCGGAGCAATCAGTCCGGCAACCGATGTGTACGCGGTCGGTGGTCTGTTGTTCGAGCTCCTGACCGGGCGCCGCGCAGCGTCGGAACACGCCGGCTGGGACAGCATCCCTTTGCCGTCTGAGTCGGACGCGAGTCTCAGGCCGTTTGACGTCGTCGTGAAGAAGGCGTTGCAGCGGGAGCCTGAGGATCGTTATCAGTCGGCGAGCGAGATGAGAGCCGCCCTGTCCGCAGCCGCAGCCGCTTACGACGGGGAGGAGGCGGTCGTTCAGAAAGGTCCGACCGCGAGCCGCCTCTCCGATGAAAGGATCGCTGAGGTTGTTGAGTCGATGGTCACCCGCCGATCGGCCACGGACCGACTCCGCTCTGTGCTGTGGGCTGCGCTCGCATTGGTGATTGTCGTGTTGGGGGCCGGCGCGTTGCTGTATCAGTCGTCGCCGAAGTTTCGGCAGGATACGGGCACAGCCCGCGACAAGATCAAGGAATGGATCGCCGATGCAAGGACTGACGAGAACAAATCAGATGCCGCAAAGACACCGGGAACCAAGCGCGAGGATCTGAGCGACTACAGCAAGTCCGGGGTGCTGAACGCCGGACCTCTAGTTTTGACCGCCGGGTGGGCTGAGGCGGCGCAACCCCCCGCGTTCTCTTATGCCGTGAACCAGATTCCGTTGAACCGTCCGTCAGTGCGCACCGGATACAAGGCTGACGTGTTGAGCGTCGACGTGCCCAACATCCGGCTTGCTGACGCCACGGACCCGTATCCGGCAGACACCCTCCAGAACAGCTGCTCCACGCCCAAGAACAGAAAGGTCGATGGACGGCAGGTGCCCGGGCCGGGCGTATATCTGGTGCTGGAGGGCAAGCTCAAGGAGTTTGGTGGAAGTGTCGACCGGCTCACGGTTGATCCTGCAGCGCAGGCGTGGGGAAGCGACGAGGTGAGCATCTTCATGATTCGTGCCGCGTGCAAGCCATCCAGGTGGCCCACCACCAAGCTCACCGGCAGGGGCGCGCAAGACGACGAGACAAGAACTGCAACCTTCATCGTCCCAATACCGAGAGGTGACGGTCGTTCTGTCTACGGGCTTCTGGGGGTCACTACCGGAGGGCGGACGATATCGATGCCCTTCAACGAGTCGTTGGCGACCAGCACCAAGTGCTCGTCGGCGAAAGTTTGTATCCGTAAGAGGATCATCTCCGACAAGAAGTGACTGGCAAATCGGTTCGGCTCAAACTGTCATCGCCTCGAAAATCGGCCTTTTACGACCTGTGGTGACGCCCGAATTCGCTGCCATTCCAACGGATTCGCATCATAGTGATGTGTCCGAATCCCGCTAGATCACAACAAAGTGTGCCCAAAATGTGCCCACGGATTGGCCAGCTCGAAGTCAGCTCTCGGTCTGACCGAACCGCTGATAGGCAGCCTGACGCGTGGTGTCGAGAGCCAAACCAATCGTCGTCCACGTGTCCCCCGCATCGCGGGCCGCTTTGACGGCGGCACGCAGGTCATCATCCGCCTGATCGACAGCCTTGCGCGCAGCGATGATCGCCCGAAAATGCGAGGCGTCACGCGCGCTCGTGGTGGACGGATCGAGCGAATCGAGACCCGTGTCGTCTTTGTGCATCAGCTTCGCCATCGTCATCACCTCAGATATTCGTAGAACTTGGGCCGGAGTGCATCAGCGTGGATGATCCGGTTGGGCTCGCCTACCGGAACGGCGACCAGCTCGAGCAGGCGGCCAGTTCGATCCGCGCCGATCACGAGCACACGGTCTTCACCGCTGTGCTCGTACTCGACGATTCGGATCGCGTTCTCGTAGGCATGGACAATGTCCGCGTCATCGACCCCGTGCTTACGGGCCGACTGGACCATCTCCACACGTAAAGACTACCTTTACACCCCGATTGCTGTAAAGGCAACCTTGACAGCCGCTGGTCACATGTCCACCTCGAGGGTCGGCGAACCTCGACTGCGCCCTGGTGATACGCAACGCGCCCGTTGACTGGAAGCCGCTTGAACGCCTCTATGCAGATCAGCAGCCATCTCCTCCAACGCTCAGTCATTCGTGACCGCTCCCTAGCTGGCCGCAATGAGATCGCGGCTACTAGACGATTGCGGTAGGACCGGCGTCTGGCCAGACTCGGTTCAGGTGTCCGGCGGGAGGCTCTCATCGCGGCTGCCCACCAAGTGCTGGTGTGGCTCTCTTCCGGTCTGCAGCCTGTCGGGCACCGTGACGAGGCGTGGCTCGAAAGGGGACTGCCCAGCTCGTAGTAGCACTGCCCACCTCGCCGTCCCTATCGGCACGAGGCAGGCAGGAGAACGCCATGACGAAGGTGATCATCGGGGTCGATCCCCACAAGCTGTCGGCGACCATCGAGGTCGTCGACCGACACGAGAAGCTGCTGGGTTCTGGCCGGTTCCGCACCGACCAGGCCGGCTATACCGCGATGCGGACCTACGCGAAGACCTGGCCCGACCGGACCTGGGCGATCGAGGGATCCAACGGCGCCGGCCGACCGTTGGCGCAACGGCTGCTCGAGGCCGGCGAGCACGTCGTGGACGTGCCAGCCAAGCTCGCCGCCCGAGTCCGACTCTTCGACACCGGCCACAACCGCAAGACCGACGCCCGCGACGCGCACTCCATCGCTGATCGTCGCGGTCCGGACCAAGACCTTGCGGATGCTGCGCGCCGACGGTGAGCTCGAAGCCTTGCGGATGCTGTGCGACCGCCGCGAGGAACTGACCCGGCTCCGGGTCCAGACCGTCAACCGGCTCCAACGGCTGCTGGCAGAGCTGGTCCCCGGCACGACCAAGAAGGACCTCACAGCCCTGCAAGCCAAGGCAATCCTCGCGTCGGTGCGTCCACGTGACGTCGCTGGGAAGACCCGCCGCAAGATCGCGGCCGACGAGCTCGCCGATCTGATCGCGGTCGAGAAGAAGATGACTAAAGCCACCGCCGAGCTCAAGGTCCTGGTCAAGGCCCGCGGGTCACGGCTGATGGACCTGCACGGTGTCGGACCAGTCGTTGCTGCCCGCACTCTGGCCGACGTCGGCGACGTCGCCCGGTTCGCCGACCGCAACAGGTTCGCGTCCTGGAACGGCACCGCACCCCTGGACGCCTCCTCCGGTGAGCAGAACCGGCACCGGCTGTCGCGGGCCGGGAACCGGCGGATGAACCACATGATCCACATCGCCGCGATCAGCCAGATCCGCCTCGACACCGAAGGCCGGGCCTACTACCGGCGCAAACTCGCCGCCGGCAAGACCAAGCTCGAGGCACTGCGCTGCCTCAAACGGCAGGATTTCTGACGCCATCTACCGGCAGCTCCTCGCCGACGCCGAACGAGCAGCTCTGGCCACCGCCGGCGATGACGGTGGCACGGGTCCGGGAGGGCACTGCGGGGCGTCTCAAGAATCCAGCGCGGTCGACCTGCCCCCGCATATCGACACTTCGGATCAGCCACTTCCCGGACCCGCACACCAGACGCTACAACCGTCAAGGACCGTCAGGAAGACCCCGATCGAGGAAGGCACCCCAGACCACGGGTTGACAACAAAGGGGAGCCGGAATGACGCGGGTCCACTCCGTGCGTGAGCACCAACGGCAGCGAGAACGCAGCCTTTCAAGCCGCAGTCGCTTCGTCATGGCTAGTCCGACGAAGGTGCACGGGTTCGCGAACGGCGGAACGACGCACAGCAGCCGCGAGGGACATCATGCTCGCGCTTGTCGCCATCTGGACGCTGTGCGCGCCTGTGTTCGCCCGGGATCGTTCCTGCCGTTGCGACAGCCCCTGGTTCTCGGGACCCTGGTGTCGCTGGCGAATACCCCGATCGCATACTCAGACAGGGTATGCCGGTGGAGTCGCTGGCTGACCGAGCTGGCAGCTGAGAGCCGGCCGGCTGGCTAGGTTGTGCAGCGCAGCGTGCGTTTGACGATGCTGCAGGTCACGATCCTGGTGGTCTGCGTCGCCGGGGTCTGGCCGTCGCTGAGTCGCACGGTGTAGGAGCCCTTCGCCACATACGTGGTGGACACCGGCGAGCCGGTGCCGCTCTTCCCGTTGCCGAAACTCCAGGTCAGCTGACCCGTGCCACTCCCTGTGAAGGTACAGCTGGAGGCACTGCACGATCCCGATGTGATGCTGGCACGCGGTGGCACCGTGACCTGCCCAGAGGTTGTGAGCGGTCCGCAGCCGACGCTGTTGCAGGCCCGGACAGCGTAGTAGTACGTACCAGCAGCTGGCCTGTCGCTGGCGCTCGTTGCGCTGCCGGCGTAGAGAGCTGGGTTCGAGAGCGAGACGCTGGACGACGTGTCACGAAAGACTTCGTAGCTGGATGTCGGCGACCCGCCGGCGCTGGGCGGTGCCCATGCCAACGACACTGCCGAGGCCGAGACGGTCGCAGTGAGCGACGCCGGGGCTCCGGGCACCGTCGTGGTCCCGGCCACGCGGCTGGCTACGTCGGTCCGGATCGTCGGTAGTCGCGCATAAAGAACTCCACCGGGGCAGGCCGTCGCCTCCCAGTCGCGGTGCCCGGAGATGACCTTGACGTCCTTGGCTGTCCCGTTGACCGGGTTGACATAGTGAACGCTGCCTTCCGGGTCGAGGTGGTGGCGGGTCGCTAGTGACGCGAGCAAACCTGTCAGTCCTTCGACGGCAGCGGATGGCGGTGTCGTGTCGCCCGAGCATGCGGACGTGGCCTCGTAGCACCCCATCAGGGCGACACCGGCGTTTCCAGCATTGTAGCCGGCCACATGCGCGCCGTTGACCACGCTGTTCGTCCCGGTCTGGTGGGCGAAGTCCGAGCCGTCCCCGCCCGCGGAGAGGCACGAAACACTCGTGTGCCCAGAATTGCGACCCTCATAGACGACGCCTCGGCCGTCGACGAGGTACTGGTAGCCGATGTCGGACCAGCCATTGGTCTGGACGTGATAGCTGTAGATCGCGCGGACGGTCGCGGCGTAGTCCTGCGACGCGTCGTTCGAGCCCGCTGTGTGATGAACGGTCAGGGCCTGCACCGGATAGAAGGCCTGGGTGTCAGAGCCCTTCGACCAACCCGTGAGCGACTCGTCAGCGCCCCAGTCGGCGCGCGACCTGCAGGGTGCGGACGCTTGGGCGCCCCCTGTGCGACCGCGAGCCACGACGGCGCTCGGACCGTCCGTTGTGTTGATCGCCGCGGCACGCCAGTGGCGAGCCCCGGTCGGCAGCCTCCGAACCTGATAAGCGGTCGCTTGGTCGACGCTGACTAGCGCCCCGGTGAAGTGCCCGGCTTGTTGGGCTCCGTCCTGACCCAACGACCGCCACTTCGTCCACTTGCCGCGAACGAAGAACCGCGCCTCACCGAAGTGCGTCTCTCCGCGCTTCGACACGAGGCCGCTTGACGACGGCAGATCAGCGACAAGACCGAAGTACTCGATCGGAAACGCGACCCTGATCGGCGCGGACCCGACCGCGCGCGTGTCGTTGAGCGGCTTGTGGCTGACGACCGCAGAAGCCTGCGGCACCGCTCCGAGCAGGACGGCGGACCCCATCGTCAGCACGATGGCAACACCGCGCGCCACAGCGCGACTCTTGACGAACATGGTGCCCCTCTACCTCGTGGCCCCTGGCTCGACCTTACCCACCTGTCGGTCTGGACGCACTGCGATGCCAACCGTTGATGTCGTATGGAAGCAGCGAGCAACTTCAGAGACGTGATGCTGCGCCGAGCTCCCGAGACATCATTCAAGCCACGGCTGATCGCGATGGGTGTTGAGCGCAGTATGGGTCAACGATCATCTTGCTCAACTGAGGTCATGATTCGTTGAGGCTGACCACGCGACAACGCGGCGCTATGACGCACCCATGGTAAGGCGCTCGAGCGAGCGCTCGCCGCAGATGTCGACGTGGACCGAGATAGAGTTAAACCGTGCCCACCTCGCCGGATGACCTCGTTTCCGCCTACCTTCGTGCTCTCAGCACCGCGGACAGCGGCCTCGCAGTCAGCCTCTTCACTGAAGATGGCATCGTCCACTCCCCGCTCTACGGAGCCCGACCGGCCAGGGAGTTCTACCCGGCGCTGTTCGCCGACACGAGCCAGGCGAACCTGACGTTGAAGTCAGTGATGCGTGGCCAAGATCAGACCGGCCAGACGACGGTGAGCTTCTGGTTTCACTTCGACTGGCGCCTGCCTTCGGGCACCGCAGCTCCATTCGATGTCGTGGATGTAGCCATTCTTGCTCCCGACGGGAAATTCAAGGAACTCCACATCATCTACGACACGGTCGAAGTCCGCCCTGCCTTCGAAAACGAAGTCGGGCGTTCCTCTTGGCGTCGTCCCCACGCTGAGAGACCCTGAGTGCTCAGCCACCGGTTGTCGGCGCGACTGCAGTTGTCGCGGCGATAGGACGCAACCCAGATGGTCACCTCGACGCGTCCGTTGACAGTCGCGCCGATCTTCGATCGAGGCCTCTCCAGATCACGTTTGAGCCCTCGGAATTTGTTGCATCGTCAAAAAAGTGTGCCCAAAATGTGCCCAAAACCGACATTGTGAGAAAGTGAAAACCCCCGATATCGCTGTGATTCCAGTGAAAATCGGGGGTCTTCATCGTGCGGGGTACTTACACAACTCAAAACCGCAGGTCAGCGGCATGAGATTTTGACCCCAGGGTCTTCCATCACACATTTTTCGGCCGATGACCACACATTTCGGCCCACTCGACGCCTCGCGCGCGCGTACGCCCTGCAGCCGCAGGGCGCCGGTTGGCACCGGCGACCCAGTACGGTTGCTCTCTACCGCCGGAGAGGAGTGGGGACACCGTGAAGCTCCGTAACGAGACCCGTCACCTGAAGGACAAGGCGACGTCCTCGATGCGTTCGGCGATGGCGGCGTTCAATAGCCACGATGACGACGGACGCGTGACGCGCGTCCTGCTCCACCTACAGCACTCCTTCGAGATGCTTCTCAAGGCGGCACTCGTCCAGGACAAGCAAGCTGTGTTCGACAAGAAGACGGGCAGGTCCATCGGGTTCCAGAAGTGCGTGAACTACGGAGCCGCCGCGCCGATCGCCCTCACTGAAGAGGAAGCCGGCACCCTCAACGTCATCGACGCGATGCGCGACGACGAGCAGCATTGGTTCAACCTCGTAGATGAAGGCCTGCTGTTCCTGTACACGCGCGCCGCCGTCACCCTGTTCGATGATCTCCTGCACCGCGTCTTCGACGAGAGACTGGCCGACCATCTACCTGTCCGGGTTCTTCCGATCGGGACGGAGCCGCCCCAGGACTTCCAGACCCTGGTCGATCGTGAGTACGCGAACATCGCAAAGCTCCTTACTCCTGGACGGCGTGCGCGCGCCGAGGCGGACGCGCGCGTTCGGACCTTGCTTGCGATGGAAGCCCAGGTGGATCCGGACGCCGCAGTCAGCGACGCCGACGTACGCCGCGTCATCAAGGGAATTCAGGACGGCAAGCCCCGTGCAGCTGTCTTTCCGAGCCTCTCCAGCGTCAGCACTTCGGTCGAGGGTTCCGGAGTCTCCGTCGAGGTCCGGTTCGTCAAGGTCGAAGGTGTCCCCGGTTCGTCTCGTGAAGGACGATGAGGAAGTTGACGCTGCTGCGTTTCGCATGGTTCCCCTGCAGAAGAAGTACTACCTCGGCGCGTTCGACCTCGCCGACAAGGTTGGGCTCACCCGACCGAAGGCAACCGCCCTCCGTGAGCATCTCGGCATCGACGCCGACCCGGACTGCACCTACACGTTCACGTTCGGCTCTCAAAAGCATCCACGGTATTCGGACAACGCGTTCACCAAGATGCGCGACGCACTCGACGCCGGCGTCGACATGGACGCGGTGTGGGCGGCACACGGGGCGGGCGGCGAAAAGCAGCCCGCCCCGCCTGTTCGCAGCCTGACTGCCGCTTCGCAGCCGCGTCATAGCGCCGCGTCTCGCCCGCATCGCCGACTTTGGCACTGCTGCAGGGGATCTGCAGAACCTCGACCAGAGATGTCAGCGCTTCACATACTTACTCCACGCTCGGTCCACTCGGCAGAAATGATCTTCGACGCCGCTGACTTGCGGATCGGACTCTCCCGTTGGGCGGACCCGAGCCTGAACCCGCGCCCGGATTCGGGACCTGCTGGCCGCCCGAGAACGGCCGCATTCCTCTCAGACCAGGACGGGTTGCTGGGTCAGCACAGGTGCACTTCGGAAGCCCTTGAAGGTGAGCCACAGGCCGAGGCCGAGCTCCCATGCGGCGATCGGCAGGGCGAACGGCATCGCCGCGACGGACATGTCGTCCATGCCGCCGAACGTGACGATCATCGTCTTGGTGATCAGCAGCGGTGCGCCGATGAGTCCGAGGATGGGCAGGATCCGCGGAACCAGCCCGGCCTTGTAGAGCACGGTGGCGAGGAACAGCGCGTTGAACGCCGGCATGACGCCGGGGCCGAACAGGAACGTCCAGTCGCGCACGTGCGACCAAGGCGTGGGCGACCGGGACCAGCCCGCCCGGCGCGTCGTGGGCGCCGCCGAGGTCCTGGCGCAGGGTGACGACGGACAGGATGCTGACGACGCCGACCGAGGATCAGCGCCGGCCTCGACGATGCGGGAGGAGACGAACCCGAGCGCGGCGGTCTTGCTGACCCGGCGGGTGACTGGGTAGAGCGCGAGGGCCGTGGCGACGCAGGCGAAGGCGGTGATCGAGCTCGAAGACGCCGCCGAGGAGGACTTGGTTGTCGTTGCCGCCGCCGCCGAGGACGAAGTCGGCGTGGTCGGTGACCGGGTCCAGCAGGCCGACAGCGGGCATGGAGAAGATGAAGGTGGCGAGGTAGGCGATGCCGCCCAAGAGGGCGACGCGGCGGGCGTTGTTGTTCATGGCTTGCTCCTTGCGGTGAGGATGCGGACGCGGGCCTTGTGCAGCTGCGGCATGAGTCCGTAGATGACGATCGGGACGGCGATGGTGGCGAGCACGAAGGTGCGCAGCACCGGGGACATCGGGGCGCAGCCAGTCCGAGAGCGTCAGGTTGATGACGGTCAGGGTCGGGAAGACGCAGAGCCAGATCATCAGCGCGAGCTGGTGCTTGGTCGGCGGTCCTACGGGGCGGGATCGGGTTGGTCGGACATGTCGGTTCTCTTCTCTCTCGGTGCGAGTTCAGGCCGGGAGGCCGTGCGCGGAACGCCTGGACTGCGTTCCGGACGTCTTCATCGGTGAGGTCGTTGTTGATCGCGATCGCGGCGGCGGACCCCTCGCCGGCGGCGGTGATGACCTGGGCGCGCGGGTTCACCGCGTTCCCGGCCGCCCACACGCCCGGGACGGTGGTCCGGCCGTCGGCGTCGACGACGGCCCAGCCCTGTGGGTCGATCTCGGCGCCGAGGCCGGTCAGGAAGTCGTTGTTGCCGACGAACGACGGGCGCACGAACACCGCCGTCGCGCGGCACCAAGCGCCCGTCGCTCAGCTCGACGCCGGTCAGGCGGTCGTCCTCGACGACGACCCGGGCGACGGGGCCTTCGACGATGCCGATGGCGCGGGCGGTCAGCTGCTCGCGCTGCTCGTCGGTGAGCGCGGTGGTGTGGGCGAAGAACACGACGTCGTCGGCTCCACTGCCGGATCAGCAGCGCGTGCTGGACCGGCATCGGGTTGCCGCCGAGCACGCCGAGCGTCTGGTCGCGGACCTCGTGGCCGTGGCAGTAGGGGCAGTGCAGGACGTCGCTGCCCCACCGCTCGGCGACGCCGGCGATGTCGACGACCTCGTCGCGCAGGCCGGTCGCGACCAGGAGGCGCCGGGCGGCATCGGCGTGCCGGCGGCGAGCAGGACGCCGAACGTGCCGCCGGCGTGGCGCGACGATGCCGTGTCACGGAGTCGTCGACCAGGTCACCGCCGTAGGAGGCGACCTCATCGCGGCCGAGCCGCGAGCAGTTCGGCCGGCGGCATGCCGTCGCGGGACAGGAAGCCCTGCATGTGAGCGGCCGGGGCGTTGCGGGGCTGGCCGGCGTCGATGACGAGCGACCCGGCGGCGGGCGCGGGTCAGGACCAAGGCTGCGGACAGTCCGGCGGCGCCGCCGCCGATCACCGCTACGTCGTATGTGTTCATGCGATCGAGCGTGCGGCCTCGTCCCGGTATCGACAACGATTGTTGCGGAATCTGGGAAATCTGCGCAGACGATGGCCGCATGAACACCAGCGACGAAGTCATCGCGGCAGCCCTCGACCAGGTCGGCCCCCGGCTGCAAGACCATCCGCAACGCAACGCGGACTCACCCTCACCGCGGCTGCGCAGACAACCGGGATCTCCAAGAGCACCCTGTCGCGGCTCGAGAACGGCGAGCGCCGCCCCAGCCTCGAACTGCTCCTACCCCTGGCCCAGGCCTACCGGGTCCCGCTCGACGACCTCGTCGGCGCACCCGAGGTCGGCGACCCCCGCATCCGGCTCAAGCCCAAGCGCGTCAACGGCCGCACCGTCGTCCCGCTCACCCGGCACGCCGGCGGCATGCAGGCCTGGAAGATCGTCATCCCGGTCACCAAGAACGTCCCCGAGCTACGCACCCACGAGGGCTACGAGTGGCTCTACGTCATCGCCGGCAAGATGCGCCTCGATCCTCGGCGAGCACGACCTCATCCTCGGGCCGGGCGAGGTCGCCGAGTTCGACACCAAGGAACCGCACTGGTTCGGCAGCACCGGCGACGAGCCAGCCGAGGTGCTCAGCCTCTTCGGCCGCCACGGCGAACGGATGCACCACCGCGCGCGAACAGACGACCAAACCCACTGATCAAGCTCGTCAGTAGCGGCTCGACAGGAGCGTCACTCCGCCGCAAAGACTACCGGGCTGACGCCACCCTGCCTTACTCTTCAGAATGGCCTCTACGTGAGCGCCCAAGCACCAGCCTGCGAAAGACAACCCCATCCCCGATTCTGTTCGGGCCACACACATCCAGACGCAGGAGACACCCATGACAGCTGGCAACTACCGTGGCAAGCACTACACAGAGTGGTCGAGACGGTCAAAGACCTCAAACGCAACGGGCAGCTCGACGAAGCAATGACCCTGCTGCAAGGACTGGTGGGCGCAGTCGAGAGCGAGGCCAAGGCCAAGAGCTGGGTGTCGCGCCCTGGTACTACGAGCAGATAGCCATCATCTGCCGCAAGCAGTCCGACCTGGCCGGCGAGCTAGCCATCCTCCAGCGATACACCAAGCAGCCCGCCGCACCTGGTTCCGGCGAACCCAAGATGGCAGCACGCCTGCGCAAGATCACCGAGCTTGTCGAGGCGGCCCAGGCTGCCAACGCACCATCCGCGTGCCCCGGGTGTGGCGTCCTTCTCGATGAGCGCCCGGTCAAGACCACCACCTGTCCGGAGTGCGGTATGGCCATCGTCGTCCGCAAGAGAGCCGGTCAGACGCAGCTGTTCACCCGTGAACAGGCCGCCGAGCTGAAGGCCGCTGACGCCGCGGCACGCGAACGCGAGAAGTTCCTCGTTCTCGCCGGGCGTCTGGGCTTCGACGAGGCAAAGTTCGACCGTCAGGCCGCCGAGCTGACCGCCCGGTTCGGCTCGCCGGCGCGCCTAGGTGTACTCGGCCATCAGGTTGGTTGCAGTCGGCTGATCGGTGGTTTGCCTCCGAGCGCGCTGTGGCGTCGCTCATTGTTGTAGTGCTCGAGCCATGGTGCAAGGGCCGCTTGCCGCTCGGCATTGCTGGTGAACGGTTGGCGGTATGCCCACTCGGTCGCCAGGATCCGGTTGAGTCTCTCGACTTTCCCGTTCTGCCACGGGCAATGGGGGCGGATGAACTTCTGGGTGATGCCCAGATCGGCGCACGCCTGCTTCACATCCGCGGAGTATCGGTAGGCGAACGCGTTGTCGGTCATGAGCCGCTCGATCCGGGTGATGCCATGGTGGCCAAGTAGGCCGCAGCTCGTCTCAGGAACGCCGCGCACGTGGTGCCCTTCTCGTCGGGCAGGATCTCGGAGTAGGCCAGCCGCGAGTGGTCATCGACCAACGAGTGAACATAGTCGTAGCCGATCGGCTTCTTGTCGGCCCTGGCCTGGTGGTTTCGGACGGTCTGGCCCTTGGCTCGCCAGCCTCCTCCGTCGGGAATC
>CAVXBS010000043.1:0-10728 GCA_963759975.1 uncultured Actinomycetota bacterium | reverse complement strand
CCGATGCGGCGTGATCTCATGTAATACATAGTATCAAACCCTCTTAGCGTGTACTTTTTTCACTGGTTCTTGGAAATGGCGGGAACCACTGCTCGAAAATTATTTTGTGAAGGATGAGAAAGACTATGAACTCGGGGGACAACCTTCCCATCTTGCCGACATGGTCTGCTATCACCGAGGCATCAGGTTCCACCAGGACCACCCCACTAGGTATCGACATCCAGATTTTCAAGAGACACCTTCACTGGGCAGTGCCCTCAGTCGTGTGCGCCATCCTCTTCGTCCTGCTACTGGTCTATGCCTACAAGCGGTACAAGAAGCACAAGATGACGGGCCGATGGTTCTGATCTATGAATCATCATTGTCCGGTGCAG
Source organism: uncultured Actinomycetota bacterium (assembly GCA_963759975.1). Classification (GTDB taxonomy): domain Bacteria; phylum Actinomycetota; class Actinomycetes; order Propionibacteriales; family Nocardioidaceae; genus Aeromicrobium. The sequence continues at coordinate 10,354 of CAVXBS010000043.1, read as the reverse complement.
TCAGCTTCGGCCGCTTGGCGATGGGGCCATCATCCAAAAACGCGTCCGCCGGGCCCCTCTTCTCTGCCTCCTCCGGCGTTTCCTCGATGAACGAAAAGTCGGTCAAACGGTCTGGCTGGAAATATAAAAGGGAGCTGAGCACGGGGGTGACCCCGAAGTTGCGCCCCATGAACCACACGCTCTCGAAGTCGATGATGGCGATGCACTCGGCAGGCTCCCGGCCATCCTGCGTCACCCGGAGGTACTCGGCCAGGCTGCTCGGCTTGCTGGCATCGCCCTTGTAGAACTGGCACCTGAACTTGCCGCGCTGGAATGGGAGCTTGCATTTCATGAGGGGCCCGTACTCCCGCCCCATCTCGCTCACGCCCCCCCTGTTGATGGCCGAAGAGAACAGCTGCTCCAGCTCGCCGATGGACTTGGACTTCTTGAACCACTCGATGCTCTTGCTGGCCGCACTCTCGATCACCCTTCTCTCCATGGGCTCCACCCATTCGTTCGCAAACTTGGCCGGCAGCCCCGGACCCGATAGGTCCCCCAGGGTGAAGGACCCACTGTAGCTGACCTGGCCCCCCTGCTTCGCCGGCCACTCCTTCACGGTGAACTTCTTGAATCGGGGCGTCTGGATGCGCACTTTCTGCACCGTCGGCTGGTCCGGATCCTTCGCGACCTCGGACTCCCAGGTGCCCGTCTGCGTCCTGTCCAACTCCAGCTCCACCCTCACGCTGCCGGTGTTCTGCCGGCTGGCGGTCTTGAACTGCACGCTGTCCGAGGGCACATCGCTCCACTTGTATGGCTTCGATACCTCTGCCATCTTGGGTATGGGTTCTGAAAGTGTTCTGAAGAAGAAGAAGAAATTAGTTGCCTGTGCAACGCAAATAGAATGGTGAAATGCGTAACGCTACTACGCCCAAAATAGAATCTCGGTCATCCGACCTAGGGTATCGGGTTTCGCGCCGGAGAACCTACTTATCTTAACGCGACGCAGCTGGGCACGAAATCGGAGCAGGAATTGGTGTGTCAAAGCCGAAACAAAATGTGCAACCCCTCACAAGACAGATGCTCGAGAGCAAGCATGTGCGTGCAGTCGGGTCCCGGGCCCAGGTGTGGCATGGTTTGGCCGCACCACACCACTGGCGGTCTCACCAAGACAGCACTCATGATGAACAAGGCGGGTCGCATAGTTTCGAAGAAGGCAAGTGAGCGTGCGAGGTCGGAAAAAAGGTTACAGAAGGCAGGATTCACTACCAAAAAGGGCGAATTCAAGCTGTTCCCTCGGAGGAGCTGATGGAAGGTGCGTGTTCGGTGACCAGCCGGCAGTACATCCTGTATTCCTCTGTCATGAAAGTCGACTTCATCATGTTGACCGCAACGCACACCAGCTGGACATTCTGTTTGCTGTAATTCAGGGAGGAATCGATGCGGTCCATGCTCGCATTTTGTAACCGGACACCCCTGTCCCGGTCCGCCAGCGAGCCGCCCATTCGAAGCCCCGACAGTGCGCATTTCCCATCTTGGCGCCGCCACATGTTTATGCAAGTGGACAAATCGATATCGAATGCATACCCATCCGAGTGAAATTTTCTATCATTCAACACATACGCTCTGCCTCTCGAGTCCCGCACAAGCTTTCTCAGCCATCTCAAAGGGATCCCATGCAAATCGTCCACCGCATCCTCCTCCGGCTCGGTCTCTAGGTCCTGCTCTTCTTCATCCTCGGGAATTCCTTGTGGGGAAGCACATGCCTTGCACACACGCGCATGCCTATCGAATGATGTGTGTGGCTTGGTCTGGCTGCACTCCTTGCACAATCGGAACCTTGTTTTTTGGAGAATGCACTCCTTGCATGGCCCTTTGTTCTATAATAGCAGTCATCCTCTTTCAATAGATTGCATTTGGAGCATGTTCGCATGTTCAGGCACAAGACACCATATTTAAGCACACCGTCTCAAAATTCAAGTTTCTTTTTCTCTGACATCGCCATCCCCATCAGGACAAGATCGGCGGCGAGAACCTCGCGGACCGCTACAAGCGCCCAGCGACGTCATTGCTCTCACCTCGTATCGAGGCGCCGCAATGACTCTCGAAGACAACGGGTTCGGCCCGCCGCACCGCGTCGTCGAGGCAGCCGAGTGGCACGACTCCGCAGCACAGCTCAAGCGCGACGGTTACACGTACTTCGACTGGCTCTCCGCCGTCGACGAGCACCCCGAGGGCTTCCGGCTCGTGCTGCACGTCGCCCGGGTCAAGCCGCTGGACCACCTGCTGCTCATCACGTACGTCGACCGCGACGCTCCCGCAGTCGCATCGATCGCTGACGTCTTCGCCGGCGCTGCGTGGCACGAGCGGGAGACGCACGAGATGTTCGGCATCGACTTCGGCCTCGACCTGGATCCGCTGCTGCTGCCGGACGGCTTCGAGGGGCATCCGCTGCGCAAGGAGTTCGTGCTCGCGTCGCGCGTCGCCAAGCCGTGGCCGGGCGCCAAGGAACCGGGCGAGAGCGACGCCGAGTCGACGCACTCGCCGAGCCGCCGGCGGATCAAGCCCCCGGGCGTCCCCGACCCCGAGGACTGGGGCCCGGGAAAGGCGGCAACGGATGACGTCCTTTCGACGGGCTCAACGACCGAGGGGGACACCGATGGCTGATGTCATCGATGCGGTTCTGCGCTGCGTCGTCGTGCTCGCGGTGTTCATGGTCTTCCCGCTGGTCGTGGGTCAGATGGAGCACAAGGCCATGGCGCACATGCAGAGCAGGGTCGGCCCGATGAAGGCCGGTGGCTTCCATGGCTGGGCCCAGCTCGTCGCCGACGGAGTCAAGTTCGTCCAGAAGGAGTCCATCGTCCCGGCCGCCGCTGACCGCAAGGTGTTCGAGCTGGCCCCCGCCGTCGCCCTCGTGCCGTACCTCGTGGCGATGCTGGCGATCCCGCTCGGGCCGTTCTTCGGCCAGGGCAACCTGATCGGCCAGGACCTCGACCTCGGCCTGTTCTTCGTGCTCGCCGCGATGAGCGTCGGCGTGCTCGGCACGCTGATGGGCGGTCTCGGCAGCGGCAACAAGTACTCCTACATCGGCGGTATGCGCGTCGCGGCGCAGCTCATGTCGTACGAGCTGCCGATGGTGCTCGCCGCCGCGAGCGTCGCGATGGCGGCAGGCACCCTCTCGCTGGTCGGCATCGCTGACGAGTGGGAGCCGTGGTGGCTCCTCGCGCAGCTGCCGGGCATGGTCGTCTTCTTCGTCGCCGGGCTCGCCGAGCTGCAGCGGCCGCCGTTCGACGCGCCACTCGCCGACGCGGAGCTCGTCATGGGGCCACTGACGGAGTACGGCGGGATGCGCTTCGCGATGTTCCTGCTCGCGGAGTACGCCGGCATCGTCGTGCTGGCGGCCCTGACGACGGTGCTCTACCTCGGCGGCTGGGCCGGCCCGTTCTCTGATGACATCGGCTGGCTGTGGACGTTGGTCAAGGTCATGGCGGTGTCGTTCCTCGTGATCTGGGCTCGTGTGGCCTACCCACGGCTGCGTGAGGACCAGGTCAACTCGCTGGCCTGGAAGGTCCTCGTCCCGGTCGCGCTGGCGCAGATCACCCTGACAACGGTGCTGGTGGTCGCATGAGCATGTTGCCGGTGGACGGATCTTCATGCGTTCGTGTCGTCCCGACACCGCGAACGCATGGACGTACGTCGATGGCTCGCGGCTGGACGACCGATCTTCATGCGTTCGTGCCGTCCCCGCGACGCGAATGCATGAAGATCGGTCCCGACTCGCGCCGGGAGGTGGTCGCATGACGTACGGCAAGGGCCTGCTGCAGGGGCTCGCGGTCACCTGGCGCAACCTCACGCGGCGATCCGTCACGGCCCACTACCCCGACGTGCAGCCCGACCTCCCGCCCCGCAGTCGCGGCGTCATCGCGCTGCAGGAGGAGAACTGCACGTCCTGCATGCTGTGCGCCCGCGAATGTCCCTCGTGGTGCATCACGATCGACTCGCACAAGGAGACGATCCCGGCGACGACCGAGGGTGGCCGCGACCGCAGCCAGAACGTGCTCGACACGTTCGACATCGACTACTCGCTCTGCATGTACTGCAGCATCTGCATCGAGGTCTGCCCGTTCGACGCCTTGCACTGGTCGCCGGAGTTCGCGTACGCCGAGGGCGACATCGTCGACCTCACGCATGACATGAATCGGCTGCGCGAGTGGATGTGGACCGTCCCGCCGCCGCAGGCGCTCGACCCCGGAGCCGAGCCGGCCAAGGAGCTCACCGCATGGGAAGCCAAGGCTGCCGCGGAGGAGGCCGAGTGAGCGCGACTGAGATCGTCTTCCTGCTGTTCGCCGCCCTCGCCGTCGGGTCGGCGCTGCTCGCGATGACGACCAAGCAGCTCGTGCACTCGGCGCTGTGGCTCGTCGTGACCCTCGGCGCGGTCGCCGGCTGCTTCGTGCTGATGACCGCCGAGTTCGTCGCCTGGGTCCAGGTGCTCGTGTATGTCGGCTCGGTCGTCGTGCTGGTGATCTTCGCGCTCATGCTGACCCGCCAGCAGTCGACGATCTCAGCAGAGGTCACCGGCAACCGCTGGACCGCCGCGGTGCTCGGACTCGTCGCCGCGGTCGGCCTCGGCGCGACCGTCATCAGCGGCTTCCACGGTGAGCGCATCGAGGGGCATCGCATCGGCAGCGCCACGTCGATCGGCGATGCGCTGTTCAACGACTGGGTGCTCCCGTTCGAGATCCTCAGCGGGGTCCTGCTCGCCGCCCTCATCGGCGCCATCGTCATCTCCCGGTCGGGAACCGAGCGCTGATGCCGCTGCTCTATCCGCTGGTGCTGTCGGCCGCGCTGTTCGGCATCGGACTCTATGGCGTGCTCGCCCGCCGCAACGCCGTGCTGATGCTGCTCGGCGTCGAGCTCATGCTCAATGCGGTCAACCTCAACCTCGTCGCGTTCGACGCGTGGTTCGCGGACCAGCTCCACACGGGTCAGGTCCTCACGCTGTTCACGATCACCCTCGCGGCCGCGGAGATCGGCCTCGGGCTCGCGATCGTCCTCGCGCTGTTCCGCGCCGTGCGTACGGTCGACGTCGATCAGGTCGGTGCGAAGTGACCTTCACTCGCAGAGCTCGCTCACGGTCGGCCGCGGGCGGCCTCCCTAGGTACCGCCGCTGGCTGTATGTCGTCCTGACCGCTGCGCTCGCCGTGGCGGTCGCCCAGTGGGCGATCCCGCACCTCGACGGCGATCCGACGACCAAGGTCTGGGTCGAGGGCAACGACCTGCTCGCGGTTTCGCTGGCGACGCACATCGACAGCCTCGCCGCCCAGGTCCTGCTGCTCGCCGTCGGCGTCGGCCTGCTGGTGCAGATCTACTCCACGGCCTACCTCGGCCATCACCCGCGCTATCGCTCGTACGCCCTGGTCATCATCTTGTTCCTGCTCGGCATGATCGCCGTCGTCGCGGCGGACGACCTGTTCGTCCTGCTGATCGGCTGGGAGGTCATGGGGCTGTGCTCCTACCTGCTGATCGGTCACGAGTGGCAGACGCCGGTCGCCCGCGCAGGTGCCGCGAAGGCGTTCCTCATGACCCGCATCGCCGACCTCGGACTGCTCGTCGGGATCCTGGTGATCGGTCAGACGTACGGGACCTATCGCATCAGCGAGGTGCTCGCGCAGCAGCCCAAGAACGCCACGGCCATCGGGCTGCTGCTGCTCGTCGCCGTGGTGGGCAAGTCGGCGCAGTTCCCGCTGCACACCTGGTTGCCCGACGCGATGCCGGGCCCGACGCCCATCACGGCCCTGATCCACGCCGCCACCATGGTCGCCGCCGGCGTCTACCTCGTCGCCCGCCTGCTGCCGATCTTCGCCGACTCCGAGCTCGTCATGACGCTGCTGGCGATCATCGCCGCGATCACGATGCTGCTCGGCGCACTCTTCGCCCTCGTGCAGACCGACCTCAAGCGGGCGCTCGCGTGGTCGACCGTCAGCCAGCTCGCGTTCATGTTCGCGGCGCTGTCTGCGGGCGACGGTGACGCCGGCACCGACCATCTGCTGTCGCACGGTGCGTTCAAGGCCCTGCTCTTCCTCGGTTGCGGCTGCGTCATGCACGCGGTCGGGTCGAGCGCGCTGTCGGCGATGGGCGGCCTGCGCCTGCGTATGCCGGTCACGTTCTGGACCATGACGATCGGCTTCGCGGCCCTTGCCGGTGTCATCCCGACGGTCGGCTTCTTCACCAAGGACTCGGTGCTGCACGCTCTCGAGCACGGCCGCGACGAAGGTCCGCTGCCCGGCGGCGTCGCGCTCGCGGTCTTCGGCGTTGCTCTGCTGACCTCGTTCGTCACGGCGGCGTACGCCACGCGGCTCTGGCTGCTGACGTTCCTCGCGCCGGCTCCCGCTGATCGCGCCGAGGCCCACGAGGCGCCGCGCGCCATGACCGGCCCGATCACCGTCCTCGCCGTTGCGACCCTCGCCCTGTCGATCGGTCAGCCGTTCCACCTCGGCATCGGACTGCTCTCGACGGTCGTTGCTGCGGCAGGTATCGCCACGGTCTTCCTGGCCTGGCGCAACGGCCGCTCGCTCAACCTCTACGCGCCGTGGCTGACCGCAGAGCTCGGGCTCGACCGGCCGTACGCGTCGTGGATCCCGGCGACCCTGCGTTCCTCGGCGCAGGCGGTCGTCGACGTCGACCGCGACGGCGTAGATGCGTACTCCTACGGCTCGGCGTTCGTCGCCCACCGCGTCTCGCGCGTGCTCGCGCTGGTGCAGTCCGGCAACGTCCAGCGATACGCGACGGTCATCGCCGTTGGCGTCATCGTCTTCACGGCAGCGGCGGTGATCTGGGCATGATCACCGCTGCGCTCACGATCCCGTTCACCGTCGGGCTCGGCCTGCTGTTCCTCCGCAAGCTGGTCTCCGGACGTGCCGCTGCCGGACTCGGAGCGGCCGCGATGGCGACCTCGCTCGTGCTGTTCGCGCTCGTGTGGGAGGGCAAGGACACGATCTCCGGAGAGGTCGACACGGAGTGGATCGAGCCGCTGGGCGCTCGCCTGCACCTGGGCGCCACCGCCATCTCCTGGCCGTTCCTGCTGATGACGGCATTCATCGGCCTGCTCTGCTGCGTGTGGCTCATCGCCGACGACACCGCACCGGCGCTGGTCGGACTCGTGCTGATCATCAGCGCGTCGTCGCTCGGCGTGTTCGCGTCACTCGACTTCCTGCTGTTCTTCGTGTTCTTCGAGCTCGCGCTGATCCCCATGTGGTTCGTCATCGCCTGGTGGGGCGACCCACACGACTCGTCCGGGCGCACACGCGCGGCCACGCGGTTCCTGCTCTTCACCGTCACCGGCTCGGCGCTGCTGCTGGTCGGCATCGTGCTGGTCGCCCGCGACAGCGGATCGCTGCAGTTCACCGAGATCCATGGCGGCCCCCTCGTGGCGGCGGTGCTGATCGTCCTCGGTTTCGCCGTCAAGACCCCGCTCGTGCCGCTGCACACGTGGCTGCCCGACGCGCACAGCAAGGCGCCCGACGGTTGGCTCGGTGCTGCTCGCGGCAGTGTTCCTCAAGCTCGGCACGTACGGCCTGATCATCGCCTCGGGCCTGCTGTCCGGCTCCTTCGCCGATGTCGCCCCGTACGTCGCCGGTGCCGGTGTCGTCGGCATCATCTGGTCGGCCCTGGCCTGCTACGCCCAGGACGACCTCAAGCGCCTGATCGCCTACTCCAGCATCGGCCACATGGGTTTCGTGGCGCTTGCCATCTCGACGCAAAGCGTCGTCGGTGTTGCTGCCGCAGTGTTTGGATCAGTGGCTCATGGGCTGGTCACGGGGCTGCTGTTCTTCCTCTCCGGCTCGCTCAAGGACCGCTTCGGCACTGCGTCGATGCGGGCGATCGGTCGCGGGCTCTACGCGCGTACACCGTGGCTCGCGGTGGCGTTCGTGTTCGCCGCGGTCGCGAGCCTCGGCCTGCCCGGCCTCGCTGGATTCTGGGGCGAGCTGCTGTCGTTGCGCGCGGCATACGAGGTCGGGGTGCTCGACAAGCCGTACGCGTGGACGGCCCTCGGGCTAGCGGTGCTGGGTGTCGCGCTCACCACGGCGTACTTCGTCCGGGCGATCCGGCTGCTGGCCCAGGGTGAGCCGGTCGCGCAGGAGGCCGATCGCGACCTCGCCGTGCGGGAGTCGGTCGTCAGCATCGCCCTCGTCGTGTCGATCCTCGTGCTCGGCCTGGCTCCGGGCCTGGTCGTCGGTCTGTACGACTTCCCGACCATCCTCAACGGTCAGTCGGTGACGCCGTGAACATCCCCGTGGACTGGGCCGTCGTCGGCCCCGCCGTCATCGTCGCGATCGGTGCGCTGGTCGCGCTGCTGGTCGACGCGTTCTACTCCCGACGTACGTGGCTCGGCTCGGGGCTGCCGGCCAGCGTCGCACTCATCTGGGCCGGCATCAGAGCTGCTCCGCCTGCACGACGACATCGTCCCCTTCACCTTCGCACTGTCGCTGATCATCCTCGTCGGCACGCTCGTCGTCGTGGTGGCGTCGAACGTCATGAACTTCGAGAACGCGATGCCGCCGGGGGAGTATCACTTCCTGCTGCTCGCTGCCGCTGGAGGCGCGTTGATGATGGTCGCGGCGCGCGACCTCGTGACGTTGATCGTCGCGCTCGAGCTGTTGTCGCTGCCCTCGATCGCGCTCGTCGGGCTCCGACAGGGTGACCAGCGCGCGATCAAGTCGGCATGGACGTTCTTCCTCGCCTCGGTCGTGTCGACCGCGATCACGTTGATGGGCGTCTCGTTGCTCTACGGCGTCGCGGGAACGCTCGACTACGAAGGCCTCAGCCGCGGTCTGCGCGAGACCGACCTGCCTGACGAGGTCGTCGCGGTCGCGGTCATCCTGACGATCATCGGGCTGCTGTTCAAGCTCGGCGCGGTGCCGTTCCACGTGTGGATCCCCGACACCTACACCGGTGCGCCGGCCATGGTCGCGGGCTTCCTGTCGTCGGTGTCCAAGGCCGCGTCGCTCGGCGCGGTCTACACGCTCCTGGTCGTCGCGCTGCCCGAGGCGTTCGACACCTGGACGACGATCCTCGCGGTGGTCGCCGCCGTGACGATGACGGTCGGCAACCTCGGGGCGCTGCGGCAGACGAATGCGATCTCGATGCTGGCGTGGTCGTCGATCGCGCAGGCCGGCTTCCTGATCGCGCCGGTCGCCGTGGTCACCCGGTTCGGCCCGGAGGCAGTGGTGCAGTACCTCGCCGTCTACGTGCTTGCCAACCTCGTCGCTTTCGCCGCGCTCGCGGTCGTGCTGCGGTTGCGCGGCAGCACCGACTACAGCGAGCTCAAGGGCCTCGCCCGTACGGACCCGCCGACCGGCGTACCGCTCGTGATGGCGGCCCTGACACTTGCCGGCTTCCCGCCCGCGGTGATCGGCCTGGTCACGAAGTACGTCGTGATCCGGCCCGTCATCGAGGCCGGCGAGACGTGGCTCGCGGTCGTCATGGCGGTCAACGTGATGCTCGGACTCGCGTACTACCTCAAGTTCGTCGTGGTGCTCGTCGACCGGCCCGCGATCGACGACCCGTACCGCAGCCCTTCACCGCCGGTCTCGATCCGCATCTCCAAGGCCGCCGTGCTCATCGGCACGGCCGGCCTTGTCGCCCTGAGCGCCTGGCCCGACCTCCTGCTGACCCACCTGCCCTGAGGTTCCTCAGCGGTAGTTGACGAACTGCACGGCGAAGTCGAGGTCGGCGCCCTTGACGAGCGCGATGACCTCCTGCAGGTCGTCGCGCTTCTTGCTGCTGACCCGGAGCTCGTCGCCCTGGATCTGGACCTTGACGCCCTTGGGGCCCTCGTCGCGGATCAACTTGGAGACCTTCTTGGCCTGCTCCTGGCTGATGCCCTCGGTGATCGTCGACGTCAGGCGGACCTCCTTGCCGGACTGACGGGGCTCACCCTCCTCGAGGGTCTTGAGCGAGATGCCGCGCTTGATCAGCTTGTCCTTGAAGACGTCGAGGATCGCCAGGGCGCGCTCGTCGGCGTTCGCCTTGATCTCGATGCCGAACTCGCCGCTCCAGTCGATCGCTGCGCCGGTGTTCTTGAAGTCGTACCGCGTCGCGATCTCCTTGGCGGCCTGGTTGAGCGCGTTGTCGACCTCCTGGCGGTCGATCTTGTTGACGATGTCGAAGGAAGAGTCGGCCATGAGTGCTCCTGGTGGTGCGCCGCGGGGATCTGATTTCTCTCACCCTAATCGGCTGCGATAGTCTTGCTTGTCGTTGCCCCGGCAACACCCCGGCAGGTTGCCCGAGTGGCCAAAGGGATCTGACTGTAAATCAGACGGCTCAGCCTACGCAGGTTCGAACCCTGCACCTGCCACAGCACTGACAAGGGCCTTTG
>CAVXBS010000042.1:0-46337 GCA_963759975.1 uncultured Actinomycetota bacterium | reverse complement strand
CGAACAGGCGTTCGATGTAATCTCGTGCACAGGTTGGACGCCCGAAGGACGACATCCACAGACGGGTCGACGAGGCCCACTTATGTCTGAGGGTCCTTCTAACGTCGTCGATGACCGGCCGCCCACGAGCAGAAACGGATTCCCACCATGGCACAGCCCAACAGCTCCCTCGCCACCGCGAAGGACAAGGACAAGTCCCTCGAGAACGCGATGGCCCAGATCGACCGTGCCCACGGCAAGGGCGCCGTCATGCGCCTGGGCGACCAGGCCCGCGCACCGATCGAGGTCATCCCCACCGGCGCCACGACGCTCGACATCGCGCTCGGCATCGGCGGTCTGCCGCGTGGCCGGGTCGTCGAGATCTACGGTCCGGAGTCCTCCGGCAAGACGACGGTCGCCCTCCACGCGGTGGCCAACGCCCAGAACGCCGGCGGCGTCGCGGCCTTCATCGACGCCGAGCACGCGCTCGACCCTGAGTACGCCAAGCAGCTGGGTGTCGACACCGACGCGCTGCTGATCTCGCAGCCCGACAGCGGTGAGCAGGCGCTCGAGATCGCCGACATGCTGATCCGCTCCGGCGCGCTCGACATCATCGTCATCGACTCCGTCGCGGCGCTCGTGCCCCGTGCCGAGATCGACGGCGAGATGGGCGACAGCCACGTCGGTCTGCAGGCCCGGCTCATGAGCCAGGCGCTGCGCAAGATGACCGGCGCGATCAACGGCTCGGGCACCACCGCGATCTTCATCAACCAGCTGCGCGAGAAGATCGGCGTCATGTTCGGTTCGCCCGAGACCACGACGGGCGGCAAGGCGCTGAAGTTCTACGCCTCGGTCCGCATGGACGTCCGCCGCATCGAGACGCTCAAGGACGGCACCGACATGGTCGGCAACCGCACCCGCATCAAGGTCGTCAAGAACAAGCTGGCCCCGCCGTTCAAGCAGGCCGAGTTCGACATCATGTACGGCCAGGGCATCAGCCGCGAGGGCAGCCTGATCGACGTCGGCGTCGAGGCGGGCTTCGTCCGCAAGGCCGGCGCCTGGTACACCTACGACGGCGACCAGCTCGGCCAGGGCAAGGAGAAGTCGCGCCAGTTCCTCAGGACAACCCCGACCTCGCCGAGGAGCTCGAGAAGCGCATCATGGAGCACCACGGGCATCGGCGCACAGGCCGACAAGCCGGCGCTCGAGGTCGTCGAGGAGCCCCCGACCGACATCGAGTTCTGAGATGCCGCGCACGCCGGTCGAGGAGATGACTCCGGAGGAGCTCGCGAGCTTCGCCAAGGAGATCGTGGTGCGCAAGCTCAGCGAACGAGCACACAGCCGAAGCGACCTCGCTCAGGCACTTGCCAAGAAGCAGGTGCCTGAGGGGGTCGTCGAGGCGACCCTCGCCAAGTTCGAGGCGGCCGGGCTGATCGACGACGAGGAGTTCGCCCGGTCGTGGGTGCAGGCCCGCCAGCGCGGCAAGGGTCTCTCGTCGCGGGCCCTGGCGATGGAGCTGCGCCGCAAGGGCGTCGACGACGAGATCTCCAAGGAGGTGCTCGCCGAGATCGACCCCGAGGCCGAGCTCCAGGCGGCCCACCGGCTGGTGCAGACCAAGCTCCGCTCGATGTCGCGCTTCGACGACACGACCAAGATCCGGCGGCTCACCGGCATGCTGGCCCGCAAGGGCTATTCGCCCCAGCTGGCGTTCGACGTGGTCCGTCAGGAGCTCGGCGCCGAGGCGCAGGCACTCGACAGCATGTGACCTGTTCCTACGCTTCTGAGCCATGCAGGAGTTCGAGTTCCGCCGCCTCGTCGACGCCGATCTCGACGACCTGGTGCGCTGGATGGCCGCCGAGCACGCCCAGCCCTGGTTCTGGGACGAGCCGCGATCCGTCGAGGGTGCTCGCAGGCATCTACGCCAAGGAGCTCGCCGGCACGAGCCCCACACGGATGTGGCTCGTCCTCCTCGACGGCCGCCCGATCGGCTACGTCCAGGACTATCCGGTGAAGGCCTACGACGACTACGCCGTACGCGTCCAGGACCTCGAGGCGATCGCGTTCGACTACCTCATCGGCGAGCCTGACCTGGTCGATCGTGGCATCGGCACGCGCATGATCACGGCCTACTGCCGCGACGTGCTCTGCCGGGACTTCCCGGACGCGCCGCGATTCGTGGCCAGCCCCGACGTCCGCAACAAGCGTTCGATCCGCGTGCTCGAGAAGTGCGGCTTCACCCCGGGGCTGTGGATCCAGCCCGAGTCCGTGCACTATCCCGAGATCGTCTGCACGGCGCCGCGCATGCTGTTCGAGTGATCGTGGCGCGCTCAGAGCGTCCGGCGCAGCTTCTCGACGATCTCGACCTCGGCGTCGTAGTAGGCCAGCCCCCAGTCCGCGACCCGGGCTGGATAGGCGACCGCCTCGTTGTCGCCGAGCATCTCGCGTACGGCCTCGAGCTCCTTGCGCCGCTCCGCGACGGCGGCGACGTAGCCGTCGAGCATCGCCTCGACCTCGCCCGGGCCCATCAGGCTGCCCAGCATGAGGCGCAGGGCGATGGGGTGCTTGAGGATCGGGAACTCGTGCTCGGACGTGTGCAGCCAGGTCTCGAGCGACTCGACCGTCCCGCGGGGGTGATGCGGAACCGTCGGGTGGTCCGCTTGCCGGACGTGTCGTCGACGCCCTGGACATAGCCGCTGCCACTGAGCCGGTCGAGCTCGGTGTAGATCTGGCTCATCGCGGGGGAGACCCAGTAGAAGCGAAGCGTGCGGTCGGCGCGCTGCTTCAGCTCGTATCCGGTCAGGCCGTGCTCCGACGTCTCGCTGTCGAACACCAGCAGACCCAGCAGGGCGTACGACGTCGTTGACAGGCTCGCGGTCACAGACTCTAGCGTACTGTTCCAATTAGGAACACGTCTGGAGGCGGAGCGAGATGTCCGACACGGTCCTGCTGGCCGGAACCCGCAAGGGACTTTTCATCGGTCGCGCCGACGCCGATCGGTCGTCGTGGACCTGGGACAAGCCCGGTTTCCCGATGGAGGAGATCTACTCCGCCGCGATCGACACCCGCGGCGTCGACGCCACGCCTGCTGGCGGGGGCGACGAGCCCGCACTGGGGCCCGCAGGTGTTCCGCTCCGACGATCTCGGCCGCACCTGGGACGAGACCAAGGGCGGAGCGGTCAGGTTCCCGGAGGACACCGGTGCCGCGCTCGAACGCGTGTGGCAGCTGCGTCCGGCACCGGACGGTCAGGACGACGTCGTCTATGCCGGCACTGAGCCGTCCGCGCTGTTCCGCTCGACCGATCGCGGTGAGACCTTCGAGATCGTCCGCAGCCTGTGGGACCACCCCCACCGGCCCACCTGGCAGCCCGGTGGCGGCGGCCAGGCGATCCACACGGTGCTGCCGCACCCGACGGACCCCGACATCGTGACGATCGCGATGTCGACCGGAGGTGTCTATCGCACCGAGGACGCGGGGGAGTCGTGGACTCCGTACAACCGGGGCATCGGCGCTGAGTTCATCCCCGGCGAGACGCCCGAGTACGGGCAGTGCGTCCACAAGGTCGCGATCGACGCCGGCGACCCCGATCGGATGTACGCGCAGAACCACGGCGGGGTCTTCCGATCGGACGACGCGGGCCGGTCCTGGCAGTCGATCGCCGACGGGCTGCCGGCCGACTTCGGCTTCCCGATCGTGGCGCACCCGCATCGTCCGGGCACGGTCTTCGTGTTCCCGCTCGTCGCCGACATCGAGCGGTTCCCGCCGTCCGGCAAGCCGGCGGTCTGGCGGTCGGATGACGCCGGCGAGACGTGGCAGGAGACCGGTCCCGGCCTGCCCGCCGAGGCGCACACGGCTGTGCTGCGCGACGCGTTCGTGTCGGACCAGGCCGATCCGCTCGGTCTCTACCTCGGCACGCGGCACGGCGCGATCTGGGCCAGCAACGACGAGGGCGGCACGTGGGCCGAGATCCGCACCAACCTGCCCGACGTGCTCTGCGTACGCGCCGCCGTGATCTGAGACTCGTACGCTGCGTCGAGACGTTACTCGCTGGTAACCTCGACGTATGCCCTCGACTCTCGAGCTGTACAAGAAGCTGACCGCGCTGCCCCAGGGCAAGCGACTGTTCTCGATCGCGTTCGGCCAGAAGGCGCCGTACTTCGCCTCGATCCACCTCGAGGTGCAGGAGATGAAGCCGCACTTCGGCCAGATCAAGATCCCCAAGCGCCGCTCGGTCAAGAACCACATCGGCACGATCCACGCGATCGCGGCGTGCAACGGCCTCGAGGCGGCGATGGGTCTGCTCGCCGAGGCGACCTGCCCGCCCGACATGCGCTGGCTGCCCAAGGGCATGGAGGTCAGCTATCTCGCCAAGTCGACGACGGCGCTGACGTGCACGGCCGAGAGCACCGAGGCCGACTGGGCCAACGGCCCCGACGTGCCGATCAAGGTCAAGGCCGTCACGACCGACGGCACCGTGACCGTCGAGGGCACGATCCACCTCTGGGTCACGCCCAAGTCGCTGACTCGCGCGGCTCGGCTCACATGTTGACCGAACCGACGGACGCAGCCGCGATCGGGTCGATCCTCTTGCCGCCGCCCAGCCTGGCCTCGAGCCGTCGCGCTATCCACGCGAGGATCAGGTTGATCGCGACGAAGACGATCGCCAGGACGACAGCTGTCTGCAGGATGTTGCGGAACTCGCCATAGACGATCTTGCCGTTGACCACGATGCCAGGTGCCAAGATGGCGTAGCCGAGCGCGGTGTCCTTGAGCGCCGTGACCGCCTGGTTGATGATGGCCGGGAGCATGATCTTGACCGCCTGGGGGATCAGGATGATCCGCATCACCTGGGACTTTCGCATTCCGATTGCGTATGCGGCTTCGGACTGGCCCTTTGGCAGCGCGTTGATCCCGGCACGGAACACCTCGGCGAGCACGGCGCCGTTGTAGAGCGTCAGCCCGGTGACCAGAGCCCAGAACGCCACGGCATCCGGCTTCGCGCCGAAGAAGTACCACGTGGCGAAGATCAGCATCAGCAGTGGGACGGCCCGAAAGAACTCGACGACCAACCACGACGGCCAGCGCAGCAGGCGGTGCTCCGACAACTTGCCGACTCCGAAGACGAGTCCGAAGATCACCGAGAACGTGATCGCCAGGACCGCGGCGAGCAGTGTCTGCACGAGGCCCTTCAGAAGGAAGTTGATGATCCGGGGGGTGAGGAACGGTTCCCAGAGGTCGTACGCGAACTGTCCTCGCCGGTCGAGCTGGCGATATGCCAGGAATACCAGTCCGAGGATCGCGATCGCCGAAATGATGGCGTAGGCACGATGGCGGGCACGCGCGCGCGGCCCGGGTGCGTCGAACAGAACGGCACTCATCAGGCAATCCTCCATCGACGCTCGAGAGTGGTGGCGATCAACGAGATGAGCTCGACTATCGCGATGTAGCACACGGCAATGCCGATGAAGACCCACCACAGCTGACCAGGGTTGGTGCGCAGCATGTCAGCTTCGAAGAAGGTCAGCTCGGTGATGCCGAACACGGAGGCCAATGAGGTGTTCTTGGTGAGCGCGATGAGCACGCTCGCCACCGGAGCCACGACAGCTCGGAGCGACTGCGGCAGGATCACTGCTCGCATGGTGCCGCTGAAGCCCAGCCCGATCGAGCGGGCGGCCTCGGCTTGCCCGACGGGGACGGAGTTGATGCCCGATCGAAGCACCTCGCACACGAACGCCGCGGTGTAGAGCCCCAACGCCAGACAGTTCTTGTTGAAGAAGCTGGTCTGCAAGCCGATGCGGGGGAGGCCGAAGACCACGAGGATCAACAGGACGAGCAGCGGCGTGTTGCGAAAGAAGTTGACGTAGACCGTCGCCGTACCTCGCAGCACCGAGATCGGGCTCACCCGCATGGCAGCAAGGATGGTGCCCACGACGAGGGCGAAGAGTCCCGAGACCGCCAGCAAGGCAAGGGTGTAGCGAAATCCGGTGGCGATGTCACCGGCGCGATCGACGAGTACGTCCATTGAGCTCCTAGGTGGGAAGCGGGCGGTGGTGCGGGCCCGCCGTGCGGCAGGCCTGCACCACCGGACGGATCAGGCGCAAGCGTCCATCTTGGGCGGCTCGGGCGTGTCGACGCCCGACTTGCCCAGGGTGGCTTCGAAGGCCTTGGCCCAGTCGCCGTCGGTCTCGGCCTTCTGGATGGTGTCGGTGATGAACTGGCACAGCTCGGGCTTGTCCTTGCTGTAGCCGATGCCGTAACGCTCCTCGGAGAATGCGTCACCGACGACCTCGAGCTGGTCGGGGTTCTCGGCGGCATAGCCCAGCAGGATCGCGCCGTCGGTAGTCATGGCGTCGACCGAGCCGTCGAGCACCTGATCGCGGCACTCAGAATACGTTGCGAAGCCTCGGGGCTTGGCGCCCTTGGCCTTGACCTGGTCGAGGGACGTCGACCCGGTCACCGAGCACACTTCCTTGCCCTTGATGTCGCCGACGCTCTCGATGCCGCTGCCCTTCTTGGTCAGGATCTGCTGGCCGGTGACGTAGTAGGGACCAGCCTGGCCGACGACTTGGCGCCGCTCGTCGGTGATTGAGTAGGACGCAATGACGAAGTCCACGGTGCCCTTCTGCAGGAACGGCTCACGGTTGGCGGACACCGTCTCGATCCAGTCGACGTCGGCCGCCTTGATGCCGAGCTTCGCGGCGATGATCTTGCCCATCTCGACGTCAAAACCCGCGGGGATGCCGGAGCCGGCCTTCTTGAATCCGATGCCGGGCTGGTCGAACTTGACACCGATCTTGACCTTGCCGGCGTCGGCCAACGCCTTCATGGCTGTCCCATCGTCGAACTGGCTGGCCGCGTCCTTGTTGACATCGTTGTCGACCGGATTCTTGCTGTCGTCGCCCGCGCTGCCGCAGGCCCCCAACATCAGGGCAGCGGCCGCTGCGATCACGGCAATGCGTGAGTGATTCATGTGTGTCCCCTTCATCAGTTTTTCAGGATCTTGCCGAGGAAGTCCTTGGCGCGATCCGATTGCGGGTTGGTGAAGAATTCGTCTGGGGTGTTCTCCTCGATGATGCGTCCGTCGGACATGAACACGACCCGATCTGCCGCTGTGCGGGCAAACCCCATCTCGTGAGTGACCACGACCATCGTCATCCCGCCCTTGGCGAGGTCGATCATCGTGTCGAGCACCTCCTTGATCATCTCCGGGTCGAGCGCCGATGTCGGCTCGTCGAAGAGCATGACCTTGGGATCCATGGCCAGCGCACGGGCAATTGCGACGCGTTGTTGCTGGCCTCCGGACAGCTGGGCCGGATATTTCGCCGACTGCTCGTCGATGCCAACGCGTGTGAGCAGCTCGTGCCCACGGCTGTCGGCCGCCGCCTTCTTGACGCCACGGACCTTGATCGGGCCGAGCGTGACGTTCTCCAGGATCGTCTTGTGGGCGAACAGGTTGAACGACTGGAACACCATCCCCACGTCGGCGCGGAGCTGAGCCAGCCCCTT
This sequence comes from uncultured Actinomycetota bacterium, assembly GCA_963759975.1. Lineage (GTDB taxonomy): Bacteria > Actinomycetota > Actinomycetes > Propionibacteriales > Nocardioidaceae > Aeromicrobium. The sequence continues at coordinate 38,854 of CAVXBS010000042.1, read as the reverse complement.
GCCCTCCTCGGGGAGTGTCTTGCCGTCGACCCTGATCTCGCCATCCTCGATCGTCTCGAGCCGGTTGATGGCGCGGCAGAGTGTGGACTTGCCCGATCCGGAGGGGCCGATCACGACGACGACCTCGCCTTCAGCCACGTCGAGCTCGATGTCCTGCAGCACGTGGAGATCGCCGAACCACTTCTGAACGCCATGCATCGAAACCATGGGTGTCTGATCAACCATGCAGATCAACCTAGCCCGAAAGAACTAGTTCGGCAGAACTGGTTGCACCATGAGGCCAACCTGGCCTGTACGGAGCCTCTTCATCCGTTTGAGGCACAGGTCGGTCTGGATCGCGCCGTCGAGCGCCCTGGCCCAGGGTGAAAGAGACAGGCAGTCATCCGACATCCGACACATGCCTGGTGTTTGGCGCGGGCGTACCACGGGTATGTCGCCGGCTCCCGACCCAAGGAGCATCCATGACCCGCGACACCGTTTCCCGCTCTCTTCACGACCTCGGACTCGCCGCCTGGTTCGGCGGGACCCTGGCCAACGCCGTCTCGCTGAACCCGGCCGCCTCGAGCCGCGCAGGTTGCCACCGACACCGGAGCCGTCGCGAATGTCGGCTGGGATCGATGGACACCGGTCAACGCCGCGGCCATCGGCGCCCACATCGTCGGCAGCCTCGGCCAGATCCAGGGCAACAAGGGGCGTATCCACGCGCAGAAGGGCGTCGCGTCGATGGCGCTGCTCAAGACCGGACTCACAGCTGCGGCGCTGGGCGTCACGGCGTACAGTCGCGTCCTCGGCCGCAAGGTCTCCGAACAGACCCGCGTACCGGCCGAGTCGGGCACCGAGCCGGCCGCATCGACGCCCCCAGAGGTCGCCGATGCCCAACGCCAGCTTCGCTTGCTGCAGTGGGCGGTGCCGGCCGTCACCGGAGCACTCGTCGTCATCAGTGCGTTCGCCGGCGAGCAGGAGCGAGCCTCCGAGGTCCACAAGGGCCTGGTGCAGCGGATCGTCGGCTAGCCCGAGGATCATCGTTCCGGCGTCCAGCGGACCCCTGCGGGCGTATGCTTCGACGGGTGTACCGCTGCCGCGGCGCGCGAGCGGAGGTGGACGGCATGCCGATCGACGATCCGACCGTCCTTGCGAGCCTCGCTGACTCCTTGGCCGACGTCGAGGGCGTGACCGAGACGATCGACCAGATCGTGAGCTTCGCCGTCCACGAGATCGACACCGACATACGGCGGCATCACTCTGATCAAGTCAGGCGGCCGGAGCTACACGACTGTCGGAGCGACCCACCAGTCCGTGGTCGAGGCTGACCGGATCCAGTACGAGCTCCGCCAGGGTCCGTGCGTCGATGCGGCCGCTGAGTCCAAGATCGTCGTGTCGGCACTACCTGGCGACCGACGAACGCTGGCCGGAGTGGGGGCCCAAGGCCAGCGCGTCTGGGGTTCAACAGCGTCCTCTCGGCGGAGCTGCACGCGCGCGGTCGACGAATCGGAGCCTTGAACCTCTACGGCACGTCCGAGGCGACGTTCACCCCCGAGGACATTGCACTGGCGGCCTGTTCGCACGTCAAGGAGCGCTTGCCTGGGGTATGCCCGCAGCGAGGAGGGCCTGCGCGAGGCGCTCCAGACGCGTACGGTCATCGGCCAGGCGCAGGGGCTGCTCATGGAGCGGTTCGAGATCGACGCCGATCGGGCGTTCTCGACCCTCCGCCGTTACTCGCAGCACCACAACATCAAGCTCAAGGCGCTGTGTCACCAGCTCGTCGAGACCCGCGCGTTGCCGGCACAGGACCCGAGCAACTTGATGCCGGCCGAGGAACTGCCAGAGCCCGCCTGATCCTTCGCCGAGTTGGGCGAAACGCGCACGCAGCCCGCTCTTCACCGATAGGTTCGAGCGCGTGCCACAACCTGTCGCCGCTCCACGGCGCCGATTGATTGTCCTCGGATTCGGTGCACTCGTCCTGGTGGTCGCGGCGGTCTTGCTGCTGCGGCTCGTCACGGCGGATCCTGCTCGCCTTGTCACTGACACCGAGGGATCCGACGGGCCCTCCAGCACAGAGGGTCCCCATCTGCCTGGCCGCGATCGGTTCCACGTCGCGTATGCCGGGGGCCTGTGCATCGAGCACACCCGCCTGGCGACCATCACCTCGATCGAGCCGCGTGATGCGCACGGCGGGCTCGAGGTGTCCGCATTCTCGGTCTTCCGGCGCCCTTCGGACCACCCGGTCGGCGATGAGCCAGGAGACCGACTGGGAGACATGCCCGACTACTTCGGTGGCCAGACTGTCGGCAGCGTCTGCAAGAAAGGGCCGCTCGAAGAGCTCGCGCTCGAGTTCTACAAGCCGGACCGGCGGGATGCGTGGGCGAGCGACTTCACCGTGCACTACGTCGTGGACGGTCACGCGTGCACCACGAACATTCAGATGGGCGTGGCACTGTGCGAGAAGAAGGGCTGCAACCCTTTCAACGTGTGACCAGCGGCGTCAGAACGTGCGGTTGTGGTTGCCCCCGCGCCAATTGAGCTTGGCGAGCCCGCGGCTGATGAGGAATCCGACGGTCAGCAGCGTGACGTAGAACCACGCCTGCGCGGCGCTGAAGCCGGGACCGGGACCGTCCTCGTCAATGATCGCCGACGTGATGAAGACACCGAGCACCGCCAGGACGTACAAGATCATCTCGATCGTGAGGTACGCGGACTGCGAGCCGGTGGAGACCTGCAGGTCCCCGAGGTCGCGGGTGTCACTCTCGTCATCGTCGCGGCGATGTGGGTCGAGCGGTTCGTTGGCGGGCATCGTGCACCTCTTTCAAAGCGGGGTTGCGCCGGGACTCGGCGAGCCGTCAGGGGGTGTACCCGAGCCGTGCCGCGCAAAACAGTGCCGAGCAATCCCCGCGTACGATTGACCAGTCATGACCAAGACCTATGAAGTGCGCACCTACGGCTGCCAGATGAACGTGCACGACAGCGAGCGGCTGTCGGGACTGCTGGAGACCGCGGGCTACGCCAGAGCCGAGGAAGGCACGCCCGACCTTGTCGTGTTCAACACCTGCGCCGTGCGGGAGAACGCCGACAACAAGCTCTACGGCAACCTGGGCCACATCGCCTCGGTCAAGGAGCAGAACCCCGGCATGCAGATCGCCGTCGGCGGCTGCCTCGCGCAGAAGGATCGCGACACGATCACGAAGCGCGCTCCGTACGTCGACGTCGTCTTCGGCACGCACAACATCGGCTCGCTGCCGGTCCTGCTCGAGCGTGCCCGCATCGCCGAGGAGTCGCAGGTCGAGATCCTCGAGTCGCTCGAGGTCTTCCCGTCAACGCTCCCGACCAAGCGCGACTCGGTGTTCGCCGCGTGGGTGTCGATCAGCGTCGGCTGCAACAACACCTGCACGTTCTGCATCGTCCCGAGCCTGCGCGGCAAGGAGAAGGACCGCCGCCCCGGCGAGATCCTCGCCGAGATCGAGGCGCTCGTCGCCGACGGTGTCGTCGAGGTCACCCTGCTGGGCCAGAACGTCAACTCGTACGGCGTGGAGTTCGGCGACCGGCAGGCGTTCGGCAAGCTGCTGCGGGCATGCGGCGACATCGAGGGCCTCGAGCGCGTCCGTTTCACCAGCCCGCACCCCAAGGACTTCACCGACGACGTCATCGCTGCGATGGCCGAGACGCCCAACGTCATGCCCCAGCTGCACATGCCGCTGCAATCAGGCTCAGACCGTGTATTGCGAGCCATGCGCCGGTCATACCGGCAGGAGAAGTTCCTCGGCATCATCGACCGCGTACGTGCCGCGATGCCCGACGCCGCGATCACGACCGACATCATCGTGGGCTTCCCGGGCGAGACCGAGGAGGACTTCGTCGAGACGATGGAGGTCGTGCGCAAGGCGCGGTTCACGAGCGCGTTCACGTTCCAGTACTCCCAGCGGCCCGGCACGCCCGCCGCAGACCTCCCGGACCAGCTGCCCAAGGCTGTCGTGCAGGAGCGATACGACCGACTCATCGAGGTCGTCAACGAAGTCGCGTGGGACGAGAGCAGGAAGCTGACTGGAACCACTGTCGAGCTGCTCGTCGCCGACCACGAGGGCAAGAAGGACGGCGCCACACACCGCCTCACCGGCCGCGCCCGCGACAACCGGCTCGTGCACTTCGTGCCCGGCGACCACGCCGTACGCCCGGGGGACATGGTCGAGGTGCGCATCACGTACGCGGCGCCGCATCACCTGGTCAGCGACGACGAGCCGATCTCCTTCAGGCGTACGCCTGCCGGTGACGCCTGGGAGTCGCGCCAAGGCAGGACCGAGGTGCGATCGGTCGGACTCGGCATGCCGACACTGGGCGTGCCGGCGCCGCTGCCGCCCGCCGAAGCCTGCGCGATCTGACCCTGGTCGGCAGGTTCGCGGATCTGGGGTGGCGGGGAACTGACGTGCTGCGGTAACCCGCCGAGACGGGGCGGCGTCGACGAAATCGTCACCTGCGGACCGTTGCGCATGTCAACGATCTGGGAGCAGGATGAGGAGGCTTCTGCTCGACCGAGCAGCAACTCTATTTGGAGGGACACATGCGCAAGACTTTGCTCTCTGCGGCAGCGACGATCTCGCTGACCGCATTGGCGCTCTCGGTGCCATCGGTGGCACAGGCGAAGACAACCTCGCCGGCCGCCCACACCACGATCGACTGGGGGACGTGTGCCAGCGCCGGGCTCCAGCGCCGTGGTGCCCAGTGCGCCAAGATCCCGGTGCCGCTCGACTACAAGAAGCCGAACGGCACCAAGATCAAGATCGCGATCTCACGGATCAAGCACACGGTGCCCGACAACCAGTACCAAGGCGTCATGCTCGTCAACCCCGGCGGCCCCGGCGGTTCGGGACTGACGTTGTCGGTGCTGGGAGAGTACGTCCCCAAGGACGCCGGCAAGGCCTACGACTGGATCGGATTCGACCCGCGCGGAGTGGGCTCGAGCGAGCCTGCTGTCTCCTGCGACCCTGACTACGCGGGCTACAACCGTCCGCCGTACGTCCCGACGACTCGCAGCATCGAGCGCGCGTGGTTCAAGAAGACCAACGCGTACACCAAGGCCTGCGACGCCAAGAACGGCAAGATCCTCGACCACCTGACCACGATCGAGTCCGCCAAGGACATGAACTCGATCCGCAAGGCTCTCGGTGCACGCCAAGATCAACTACTACGGGTTCTCCTACGGCACCTACCTCGGCCAGGTCTTCGCGACGCTCTACCCCGACAAGCTGCGCCGGGTGGTGTTCGACGGCACGGTCGACCCCCGCGGAGTCTGGTACAAGGCCAACCTCAGCCAGGACGTCGCGTTCGACCGCAACATCAACATCTGGTTCGGCTGGCTCGCCAAGCACGACGGCACCTATCACCTCGGCGACACCCGGGCCAAGGTCAACAAGCTGTTCTACGCGACGCAGAAGAAGCTCTACGCCAACCCGGTCCAGGCCTCGGGCGGCAAGCTCGGCGGCAGCGAGTGGACCGACGCCTTCCTGTACGCCGGCTACTACCAGTCGACGTGGCTGGACCTCGCTGACACGTTCTCGGCGTTCATCAACGACAACGACGTCGATGCGCTCGAGGCGTCCTACCTCGACGCGAGCGGCTTCGGCGACGACAACGGCTATGCGGTCTACCTCGGCGTGCAGTGCACCGACGTGTCGTGGCCGCAGAGCTGGCGCACGTGGACCCGCGACAACTGGGCCATCCACGCGATCGCACCGTTCGAGACCTGGTCGAACGCCTGGTACAACGAGCCGTGCCGCCACTGGCCGGCCAAGGCGCACAACCCGGTCAAGGTCACCGGCAAGCACGTCAAGAGCCTGCTGATGATCAACGAGACCCTGGACGCGGCGACCCCGTTCCCGGGCAGCCTCGAGGTCCGCAAGCGCTTCCCGGCCGCGAGCCTGATCGCCGTGCCCGGTGGCACGACGCACTCCAACTCGCTCAACGGCAACGCGTGCGTCGACGACGCGATCGCCGACTACCTGCTGACCGGTGCCAAGCCGGCCCGCAAGTCCGGCAACCGTCCCGACCTCAACTGCGCGGCGCTCCCGCAGCCCGAGCCCGAGGCCGCAGCGAAGATGCAGGCGCAGGAGCGGTCCGCCGCTCCGGCCGGCATCACCCGGTTGGACCTGCAGAAGGAGTCGCTGGTCCGCTAGCCGTACGACGATGGGCCGCCCCGATCACTCGGGGCGGCCCATTCGGCGTTGTTGTCCCCTGAGGGCGCAAGGATGGACACCATGACGATCAAGGACGACCTGCACGCCAAGCTCAAAGCGAGCCGAGCCGTGATGCTGGCGAGGGTCGAGGGGCTCAGCGAGTACGACATGCGTCGCCCGGTGACGCCGACCGGCACCAACCTGCTCGGGATGATCAAGCATCTGGTCGGTGTCGAGCAGGTCTACTTCGGTGACTCGTTCGATCGCCCCCCGCCCGACACCCTCCCGTGGAACGAGGACGGCTCGGTCTGGGAGGGTGCCGACATGTGGGCCACGGCCGACGAGTCGAGTGACGACATTCTCGGTCTGTACGCGCGGGCCTGTGCCCACAGCGACGCAACGATCGACGGGCTCGACCTCGACACCCCGGGTCGGGTGCCGCACTGGCCTTCGCCCGACACGACCTTGGGCTATCTGCTGGTGTGGGTGCTCGAAGACACCGCGCACCACGCTGGCCACGCCGACATCTGCCGCGAGCTGATCGACGGGCGTACGGGGTCCGACACAGCGACGAGCAGCACGGACTGGTCGACCTACGTGGATCGCATCCAGGCGGCGGCAGACACCTTCGCCGACTGAGCGCGGGGGTGGCAGGATGAGGGCATGGCCATCCGCATCGCCCAGGACCCGCACGCCGATGAAGTCCTGACCAACGACTCGTTCGCCCTGCTGGCCGGGATGCTGCTCGACCAGCAGTTCCCGATGGAGCGCGCTTTCGCCGGGCCGGCGAAGGTGCTCGACCGGTTCGGGACGCTCGACCCCTCGGCCATCGCGGCGGCCGAACCCGAGGCGTTCGCCGACCTGTGCGCGACGCCACCGGCGATCCATCGCTATGGCCGTTCGATGGCCGCGCGCATGCAGGCGCTGGCCAAGGTGGTCGCCGACGAGTACGACGGCGACGCGTCACGCATCTGGACCGAGGCCCGCACGGGAGAGGCGCTGATGAAGCGACTGCGGGCGCTGCCCGGATTCGGGGAGCAGAAGGCCAAGATCTTCACGGCGCTGGTGGCCAAGCAGCTCGGCGTCAAGCCTGCCGGGTGGACCACGGTCGTGGGCGACTACGGCAAGAAGGGCTACCGCTCGGTCGCCGACGTCGTCGACCCGGACTCGTTGGCCAAGGTGCGCGCGTTCAAGCAGGAGAAGAAGGCCGCAGCTCGAGCCTGAGCCCGGCTCAGGCGTCCGATCCGTCGTCGGAGTACGGCTCGAGCAGCACCGAGGGCACCTCGCACGCAGACGCGCCGAGGAAGGCGTCGTTCATCCGCAGGTCGATGTCGTTGCCGTGCTCGTCTGTCGGGATGTCGAAGCTGGCCGCCGTCCCGCCGAGGAGGATCTCCTGGGCGTACGCCTTGCGGGCCTCGACGAGCCGGTCCCAGTCCGTCAGCCAGTCATTGCTCGGCGGATCGCTCGTCAGCAGGTTCCGGGCCTCTTCGCGAATGTCGCGCACCATGTCCACCACCGCGGCGTTCTGCTCGAGGATGGACTGCGCCTGACGTCCAGCACTCCCGTGAATCGGCAGCGACTCGACCGTCGTCGTCATCTGGTCGCACTCACTCTCGATGACGGAGATCAACTCGGTGTCGTCGATCAGGCCCGGCGCGCTGCCGGACCCGGCGGCGATGGCGATCGTCAGCATGGTCGATCCGGCGATCAGGCTGAAGACCATCGCCGCGATCGCCACCCACTTCCACCGCGACGAGACCGGCGGCGGGGGAAACTGCCAGGCATTCTGCGCTGGTGGATAGCTGGGCAGCCCCCGGGAGTCGAACACGGGTCCATCGTGTCACGGCCGGGTAGCCTCTGACCCGTGATCCTCGCAGCGGCCGTGTGCCCCCATCCGCCGATGATCATCCCCGAGATCGCGTCAGGGGCGGTCGACGATCTGGCGACGCTGCGTTCTGCCTGCGACGCGGCAGTTTCGACGATCCTGGCGACGGATCCGGAGCGCGTCGTCGTGATCGGCGCGGGCGAACCGCGGCGAGGACCGTGACGAGTCGGCCGGCGGGACGTTCGCGCCGTACGGACTGGACCTGCACGCCGGAGGACCTGAGTCCGGCCTCCCGCTGAGCCTCACTGTCGGCGCGTGGCTGCTGGATCGCGCGGGCTGGGCCGGCCCTCGGACGTACTCGACTGGTGTGCCAGACGTCGACGGGCGGGTGGGCCTGCTGGTGATGGCTGACGGCAGCGCCAAGCGGTCGACCTCGGCGCCGGGCTTCTTCGACGACCGGGCGGAGGCGTACGACGCGTCGATCGCGACGGCCTTGCGCAACGGTGACTCCGCAGCCCTGGCGTCTCTCGACCTCGACCTGGGTGTCGAGCTGTGGGTCGCCGGCGCGCAGCCGCTGCGTACGCTCGGAGAAGCTGACGAAGGGCGCCGACATCACCGCGAACCTTCGCGTGGATGTGGCGCCCTTCGGCGTCGGCTACTGGGTGGCCGACTGGGTGCTCGGCTAGCTACTTGTTGCCGTCTTCGGCGAGCTTGTCGACGCTCTCTTGAGCCTTGTCGGCGGCGCCGTCGATCTTGTCCTCGTACTTGCCCTTGGTCGCCTTGTTGGCTGCATCGGCGGCCTTGTCGATGCCGGCATCGATCTTGTCGTTCTGGCTCGCGGCGAGGTCCGCGGCCTTCTTCTTGAGCTCAGGTGCTTGCTTCTTGAACTTGTCGAGGAAACCCATGGCTTCCCTCCTTGATTCATGAGAAGTGGGGCGAACCGCCCCCGTATGGCTCCACAGACTACTGCGAGACTGGCAGCATGTCTGTGTCCGTCCGAGTCGTGACAATCGTCGGTCCGACCGCGTCCGGCAAGACATCCTTGGCGGTTGCGCTGGCTCACCGGCTGGGCCGGGCCGAGATCGTCAACGCCGACTCGATGCAGCTCTACCGCGGTATGGACATCGGCACCGCCAAGCCCTCGGTCGAGGAGCGTGGCGGCGTACCGCACCACCTCTTCGACGTGCTGGGTGTCGAGGAGACGGCCACGGTCGCGGAGTTCCAGACCATGGCCCGGGCCGCGATCGCGGACTGTCACGCGCGTGGCGTCACGCCGATCCTCGTCGGGGGATCGGCACTGTACGTCCGCGCGGTGCTCGACCGGCTCGACTTCCCCGGCACGGACCCGGCCGTACGCGACCGGTGGAAGGACGAGCTCGCTGCCCGCGGTCCCGATGCCCTGCACGCCGAGCTCGCCCGCCGCGATCCTGCTGCGGCGGCGCAGATCCTGCCGACCAACGACCGTCGCGTCGTGCGGGCTCTGGAGGTCATCGAGATGACGGGGGAGCCGTTCGTCGCGACGATGCCGGCGTACGAGTCGGTGTTCGAGGGGCTGACGATGTTCGGCCTCGATGTGCCGCGCGATGTCCTCGACGTACGCCTGGCTGCGCGGGTCGACCAGATGTGGGCGGCGGGGTTCGTCGACGAGGTGCGGGCCTTGCGGGAGGCGGGCCTGGAGGGCGGGCTCACCGCCAGCCGCGCGCTGGGCTATCAGCAGATCCTGGCGTTCCTGCGCGGCGAGATGACTGAGGACGAGGCGCATGAAGCCACCATCACCGGCACGCGCAAGTTCGCCCGGCGGCAGGACCGGCTGTTCCGCAAGGACCCACGGATCCACTGGCTCCCGTACGACGCCGAAGACCTCGCCGACCGGGCCGTCCGGCTCCTGAAGCCTTAGCGACGCGCAACCTCGAGGATTCGGTCCGCGGCGAGCACCGCGCCGTCGGCAGAGCGTATGCGGGTGCCGACAGCAGCCGCGGCATCGCGGTGGCTCTCATCGAGCACCGTGTCCACCGCCGCCCGGATCGCTACGGGATTCGACGACTTCTTGATCGTGACGCCGGCTCCGGCGGCCTCGACGGCCTTGCCGATCATCGGCTGGTCCAGCATGGGGTGCATCGGGATGATGACGAGTGGCAGGTCGTGAGCCAGTGCTCGCATCGCCGTCGAGTGTCCGCCGTGACTGATGACTGCCGAGCATCCGGCCATGACCTCATCGTGGGGGAGGAAGCGGTGGATGGTGGCATTCGATGATGCGTGCAGGTCGCGCGGATTGATCGCCGGCCCCGTGGTCACGATCAGCTCGATCGGTGCGCCGGCAAGGCCGTCCAGGACGCGTTGCATCGCCTCGAGCTGCCCCGGGAACGAGGTGGTGCTGAGGCTCACGAGCACGCGCGGCAGGGGTGCGGCGGATGCCGGTTCCGTGCGCGGCTGCACCGGGCCGGTCCACACGAACGTGGGTGGCCAGTCGCGTGCTCCCGCTGGGTCGAGGAGCTCATCGCTGCAGATGACCACGGCGTCGCAGTCGTTCCACACGCCGCGAGGACTCAACCCTTTGAGGCGGGAGGCCATACCCACCGGACCGCGACGCCACGGTCCAGCGAAGTAGGCGTGGAACGTGTGGACGAGGGCGACGTGCGGCAGAGACGCGGTCTTGGCAGCGTCGAGAACGCTGAGCAACATGCAGTCGGCGACCACCACCGACGCGCCTTGCGCGAGGTCCACGACGTCATCGCCCTTGGCGCGTTCGGTGAACTGATGGGTGAACCCCCGGAGGCCGCTCAAGGTGGACTTCGGCGCGATCGGGTCCCACGGGGTCGCATGGGCGTACGCATGGAAGTCGAGGCCGGCCGACTCGAACACCCTTCTTTGCTGCGCGTGGCCGACAACGCGGACGTCGTGGCCCCGGCGAGCGAGCTCGAGGCCGACGCCCAGCATCGGGGGCACGTTGCCGCCGGCATCGAGAGTCGCGAGAACGACATCCATGATCCGCACCGTGGCACTGAAGCAGGGCAGCGTCAACGGCACGGCCCGGCACCACGGCCCACTAGACTGGGATGTATGACTTTTCCATGGCTCAAGGGGCACGGCACGGAGAACGACTTCGTGCTGCTTCCGGACCATGACGGCACGATCCACGGTGAGCTGGAGGGTGCCTTCGTGGCCGCTCTCTGCGACCGTCGGCGTGGCATCGGCGCCGACGGCGTCATCCGTGTCATCCGCACCGAGGCTCTGGGCGAGACCTCGGCCGGCAAGTGGTTCATGGACTACCGCAACGCCGACGGCTCGGTCAGTGAGATGTGCGGCAACGGCATCCGGGTCTTCGCCCTGCACCTCGTGCAGCAGGCGCTCGTCGATCCGGCCGAGCCGATCGTGGTCGGCACCCGCGGCGGCGACAAGATCGATCACGATCGCCGGCGACCTCTTCAGCGTCGACATGGGCACGCCCGAGGTGCTGGGCGTCTCCAAGGTCAGCGCCGCCGGGAACACTTGGGAGGCGCAGGATGTTAGAACAGGTAACCCCCACGCTGTCGCCTTCGTCGACCACCTGGGCGACGCCGGCAGCCTGCTGACGCAGCCCGACTATGACGAGTCGGTCTATCCCGAAGGCGTCAACATCGAGTTCGTCGTCCGCGAGGGCGAGCGCCACGTCGCGATGCGTGTGCACGAGCGAGGTTCGGGGGAGACGCGTTCGTGCGGCACCGGTGCCTGCGCCGTGGCCGTGGCGACTGCCGTGGCCGACGGGGCCGATCGACCCACGACGTACCGGGTCGACGTACCCGGCGGCACGCTGCACGTCAGCTGGAACGCCGACAACCACATCGTTCTCACCGGCCCCGCCGAGATCGTCGCGCGGGGCACCATGGATTGGATTGCATGACCGAAGTAACGAACAGCGACGTCGATGGACTGGAGCTGGAAGAGCGAAACTCGCTGCGGCGAATTGCCGGATTGCGCACCGAGCTCGAGGACATCACCGAGGTCGAGTACCGCCAGCTCCGACTCGAGCGCGTCGTCCTCGTCGGCGTTTGGACCGAGGGCACCGCCGAGGACGCCGACAACTCGACTCGCTGAGCTCAAGCTGCTCGCCGAGACGGCAGGCTCCGAGGTGCTCGACGCGCTGATCCAGCGACGCCAGAAGCCCGACCCCGCGACCTACATCGGCAGCGGCAAGGTCGAGGACCTCCGCGCCGCCGTCGTCGCGACCGGCGCCGACACGATCATCTGCGACGGCGCCCTCGCGCCCAGCCAGCTGCGCAACCTCGAGGATCGCTGCAAGGTCAAGGTCGTCGACCGCACCGCGCTGATCCTCGACATCTTCGCCCAGCACGCCAAGTCCAAGGAGGGCAAGGCGCAGGTCGAGCTCGCCCAGCTGCAGTACCAGACCCAGCGCCTCCGCGGCTGGGGTGGCAACCTCTCGCGCCAGGCCGGTGGCCAGGCTGCGGGCGGCGAGGGCATCGGTGGCCGTGGCCCCGGTGAGACCAAGCTCGAGACCGACCGCCGTCGCATCCAGATGAAGATGACGAAGCTGCGTCGCGAGCTCAAGGAGCTCGGCAAGGCTCGCGAGACCAAGAAGGCCAACCGCAAGCGTCACGAGATCCCGTCGGTGTCGATCGCGGGCTACACCAACGCCGGCAAGTCCAGCCTGCTCAACCGGCTGACCGACGCCGGGGTGCTGGTCGAGGATGCGCTGTTCGCGACGCTCGACCCGACCACGCGGCGTACGCAGACCTCCGACGGCCGCGTCTACACGATGTCCGACACGGTCGGCCTCGTACGCAACCTGCCGCACCAGCTCGTCGAGGCGTTCCGCTCGACGCTCGAGGAGATCGCCGAGTCCGACCTGATCCTGCACGTCGTCGACGGCTCGCACCCCGATCCCGAGGGCCAGATCGCGGCCGTGCGCAGCGTGCTCGCTGACGTCGACGCGCTCGACGTTCCCGAGATCATCGTGATCAACAAGGCAGATGCCGCCGATCCGCTCGTCATCAAGAACCTCCTCGCCCGCGAGCCCCACGCCGTCGTGGTCAGCGCCCGCACCGGCGAAGGCATCGACGAGCTGCTCAGCGCGATCGAGGCCGACCTGCCGCAGCCGGCGACCCACGTCGACGTCCTGCTGCCGTACGCGCGCGGCGACCTGCTCAACCAGATCCACACGCAGGGCGAGATCGAGTCGCTCGACCACGAGTCCGACGGCACTCACGTGGTCGCACGGGTCCACGGCCAGCTGGCTGCGGAACTGTCCGAGTACAACGTGAAGTAGCCGGGCCGAGCTCAGGAGTCCGTCATGGCCCGTCGACGAGCGGGAAGTACTGCGCGAGCCGACGACGCGACGGCGCCTGTCGATGGGCGACAACTGACTCGTGAGCGCTGGTGAGTGCATCGCAAAGCAGCTCCACGACGCAAGGCGACGTTGCCTGTGGACGCGACCACGGTGCGAGGCGCCCCGACGACTAGCCTTGCGACATGCCCTCCACGCCTGACGTACGCGCGGTCCTCCATGCCGCCGTCGAGGCCGTCGGAGGAGAGGACCGGCCGGGCCAGATCGAGATGGCCGAGGCGGTGCAGCACGCCCTCGAGAGCGGGGAGCACCTGCTGGTCCAGGCGGGCACCGGCACCGGCAAGTCGCTGGGCTATCTCGTGCCGAGCCTCCTGCACGGCAAGCGCGTCGTCGTCGCGACCGCCACGCTCAACCTGCAGCACCAGCTCGTCGAGCGCGACATCCCGGCGCTCAAGGATGCCGCCCGGGCGACCCTCGACGTCGTCCCGCACCACGCCGTCGTCAAGGGCCGCGGCAACTACGCGTGCCTGCACCGCATCCGCGAAGGCGCACCCGACGACCAGGGCACGCTCGTCGACGTACCCGAGGGCTCGCTCGGCGCCGAGGTGCTCGAGCTGCGCGAGTGGGCCGAGGAGCAGGCCGAGGGCGGGCACATGGCCGACCGCGACTCCGCGCCCGCACACACCGAGCGTGCCTGGCGACAGGTCAGCGTCAACCACCGCGAATGCCTCGGCGCCTCACGCTGCGCCCATGCGCTCGAATGCTTCGCCGAGCGAGCGCGCGAGGACGCCCACACGGCCCAGCTCGTGGTGACCAACCACGCCCTGCTGGCGATCGACGCGATCGACGGCGTGCCGATGCTCCCGGAGTACGACGCGGTGATCGTCGACGAGGCGCACGAGCTCGCCGCTCGGGTGACGCAGGCATCGACCGACGAGCTCGACCCCGTCGTCGTCGAGCGCGCTGCCCGGCGAGCGCGTGTCCAGGTCGAGGGCAAGGAGGCGGACGACCTGACGGACGCCTCCGACGCACTCGCCGACGTGCTGGCCCGCACCGACGAAGGCCGCATCGACGACCCGCCGCAGCCGCTGCGCGAGGTGCTGGCCTTCGTACGCGATGCGGCTCGTGCATGCCTCTCGGCGTTCCCCAAGGACAAGGACAAGGGCGAGCCCGACGCCGCGCGGCAGCAGTCACGGGGCATGGTCGACGACGTCCGCAAGATCGCCGAGCGCATGGCCGCCAAGGGCGAGACCGAGGTGCTCTGGATGAGCGACAACCGCGGCAACAAGCAGCTCCACATCGCGCCGATCGACGTGTCGGCGAGCCTGCGCGACAAGCTCTTCGGCGACAAGACCGTGGTGCTGACCAGCGCGACGCTCAAGCTGGGTGGCGGTTTCGACCCTGTGGCGCGCTCGCTGGGGCTCGAGCCCGGCGACGACTCGTGGAGCTCCCTCGACGTCGGGTCGCCGTTCGACTATCGCAAGCAGGGCATGCTCTACGTCGCCCGCGACCTCCCACTGCCGGGCCGCGACGGCCTCGAGGAGGCGCAGCTTGCCGAGATCACGGCACTCGTCGAAGCCGCCGGCGGGCGTACGCTCGGGCTGTTCTCGTCGCGCCGCGCCGCCGAGAAGGCCGCCGAAGAGGTACGCACGAGGCTGCCCGACATCGACATCTGGTGCCAGGGCGACGCGCAGCTGCCCGAGCTGGCCCGCCGCTTCGCCGAGACGCCGAGCACCTGCCTGTTCGGCACCTTGAGCCTCTGGCAGGGCGTCGATCTGCCGGGCGACACCTGTCAGCTGGTCATCATCGACCGGGTGCCGTTCCCGCGCCCGGACGACCCGCTGATGAGCGCCCGCCAGCGACTCGTCGAGAAGCGCGGCGGCAACGGCTTCATGAGCGTGGCGGCGAGCCATGCGGCGCTGCTGCTTGCGCAAGGCACCGGCCGCCTGATCCGCCGCGCGACCGACAAGGGAGTCGTGGCGATCCTCGACCCCCGCATCGTCACGGCGCGCTACGGCTCGTTCCTCGCAGCCTCGCTGCCGGACATGTGGCGAACGACGGACCGAGAGGTCGCTCTGGCCGCCCTGCGCCGCCTCGACGAAGCAGCGAATGCCGCTACAACGGCTGAGGTTTGATAACCTGTCGCAGTCTCTCTCCTTCCGTCGACGTCCCGGGGAACCCATGAAATCGCGCCTCATTGCCATGCTCGTCGCCCTCCCGGCGCTTGTCGCCGGGTTGTTGGTGTTCTCGCCGGCCGAGGCGTTGACGCACTACACGTACATCACCACCAAGTACGTGACGATGACGTCGATCTCCGACACCGGGGTGGGCGGCAAGGTGACCGTGTCGTGCCACGGCTCGAGCCGGTGCCGCGGAACCCTCTACTTCGAGGGCAGCGAGAAACGCGCACGTTCGTACAGCCTCAAGGGCAACTCCAAGGCGACGATCTCGGTCACGATGAACAAGTCGAGCGGGTCGAACCCGGCCAACGGCACTGTTGCGGGACGCGACGACCAGTACAAGGTCGTCCCCAACGTCAAGCTCATGGTCAACGAGTCCTCGCCCAAGAACCTCGCCCCGTTCTACTACCGGGTGCAGACCGAGACCCGCTCGCCGGGCCGGATCTACTACGACGTCAACGGCGAGGCATCGGGGCTCAGCGACATGCAGGCTCGAGCTGCACCGCGTGGACTGCGCGGCGGCAACACCGCCCTCGTGGCCAGCCGCGCGATCACCGGCAGCGACGCACTCCTACTTCAGCTCTTCGCTCGGCAGCAACAACACCCCCGGCCCGTACTACAAGATGAAGCTGCGCGCCGTCGACTCCAACAACCGTCATCTCGAGTGGTGGTGGCGCGGCACAAGCAACAACACGGCCGGCGGCAGCCGCTACCTCCGCGAGGCCAACTCGGTCTACTCCACCAAGGACGGCTTCGTCGCGCCCATCAACTGGGGCACGATCAGCGGAACCGTTCAGGCCGGCCGGGACGTTCGCGTCTACGCACCGCCGTCATCGTTCAGTGGTGGCACCGCGGTGCGGCGTGAGCTCGACGTGCCCAGCTGTGCCAACGTCTTCGGCGAGGACGAGGCCAACTCGCTCGGCGCCTACTCGATCCCGTTCCTGCCCTACGACTCCGGCGTCAAGAACTACACGGTCATGACCAAGGTCGGCGACGACCAGGTGTGGCTCGGCAACGGGGCAGAGCGATTCGGCAGCTGCCACGCCGTGCTCGACTACCGGTTCAGCCGCAGCAACCTGATCGCGCTCAACGGCAACCTGCCCAACCAGAACCTCACGGCCCCGGCGCCGCACGAGACCACCAACGTCAAGGCACGCTTCAGCGGCTACAACCCGACGGTCTTCGACGAGTACGTCCGCATCCGTGAGAAGGTCCCGGGCCTGGCTGTGCTCGACACGCCGGTCGTCGCCCAGGGCGGCACCGGCAGCGACCACGAGAAGGCGTTCAGCCTGCCCTACGGCCAGTACTGGGTCGAGGTCGGCCGGCGCACGGGCTGCTCGAGCTGGTACCCCAGCCGTCTACTCCAACAACAAGGCCTACTTCAACGGCGCCGACCGTGGTGCCGAGACATGGAAGTCCTTCCGTCGACCCTCGCGTCGCTGCCCGGCAACGCGACCAGCGGGCTCGAGCGCGTCGCGATCGCGTACGGCGCGACCTACGCCAAGCAGGGCAAGTGCCGAGCGGCAAGGCCGGCTGGATGTACCGCAGCTACTGCAAGGCGTACGGCGAGGGCACCGTCAACAGCCTGACCGTCAGCTCGGCGTCGCCCGCGACGAAGACGACGAGCATCAACGACAAGGGCGCCATCGTCAAGGGTCACGTCTCCCGTGCGGGTGGCAAGACCAACAAGGAGATGATGGTGCGGCTGTCCAACTCCGGCGGCACGCTCGTCCTGCGCACCGACTACACCGACGGCAGCGGCAACTTCTACGTCGCCGGCCTGGCGTCGGGCACCTACACGATCTCGGTCAACTCCGACTCGTGGCGCGGCATCGGCCGCACGTTCACCGGCAAGCACTCGATCACGGTCAAGCGCGGCCACGTCTACAACGCGGGCACCCTCAGGTTCAAGGGCTGACCGTCGCCTCACCCGGCAGGGTGAGGCGGTTTGTTAGCGTGTGTGGCGACATCTGACGTCTGATTCGGGGGAATCGTGAAATCAAGGTTTGCTGTCGCGCTCGCGGCGATCGTCGGTGTGGTGGTCGCGTTGCTGGTCGCGTCACCGTCGCAGTCGGCGGTGCCCTACTACGCCTTCGTCTCCACCAAGTACGTGTCGATCTCCAGCTCAGGCACCGGCGTGATCAGCATGAGCTGCCACTCCTCCCAGACGTGTCGCGGATCGGTCTACTTCGGCGGGAGTGTCGATCGCAAGCGATCGTTCAGTGTCCCGGCGAGAGGGTCGCGAACCGTGACGGTCAGCATCAGTCCCGGTGACCGTGCCGATCCGCACCACGGCGTCAACGCCAACGGATACTGGGCCAATCGCAACCAGGACCTCTACGTCAACGAGGATTCGCCCAAGAACATCACCCATGTCTACCCGGTCACGACGGAGACCTCGATCGGGTCCCGGAGGATCCAGGGCGAGGTGCACGGCCAGGGCGCCGTGACCGACATGAAGGTCGAGCTCATCCGGCGACTGCGTGGTGGCAACATCCAGGTCATGGGCAGTCGGCCCGTCACCAACGGGGGAAGCTACTCGTTCACGTCCCGGCTGGGCACCAACAACGCTCCCGGCAGCCCGTACGTGCTGCGGATCAGCGGTCGGGACCAGGCCGGCACCCTGCGATCGTGGTTCTGGCGTGGTGTCGACGGCAACGGTGACGGGGGCGGTCGTTATCTCCGCGACGCGAGCTCCGTGCGTGCCACCAAGGCCGGTGACTTCGTCGCCGACTTCACCTACAGCTCGATCACGGGCACCGCACCCAGCGGCGCCACGGTACGCGTCGCTGCCACCCCGACCTCGTTCCCCTCCGACTCCGCCTATCGACGTGAGCTCGACATCCCCAGCTGCGCCAACTACTACGGCCGCACGACCAGCAACGGCAGCTACCGCGTCGACTTCCTGCCGGTCGATGACAGCGCCGCCGACAAGCGCTACCTGGTCTCGGTCGCCGACGACGGCAGGACGGTGTGGGCAGGTGAGAACGGCACGCAGCTGTTCGGCAGCTGCCACGACGTGCTCAACCATCGACTCGATGACGACAATCTCATCCCCCTGGGGACCGCGGTCTACGCCCGTCAGCCGATCACGTTCCCCGAGGGAAACGATTTCACGGTGACCGCGAGGTTCTCCGGGTTCAGCCCGCAGTCGTCCGACCGGTGGATCACGGTCCGCGAGATGGTGCCCGGACTCAAGATCCTGGATGCACCGATCGTCGCGCAGGGTGGTGGCGTGCTGAGCTCGTCAGGCAAGTCGGCCACCAAGACGTTCCGGGACGTGCCGCCTGGGCAGTACTGGGTCGAGGTCGGCCGCCGCACCGGGTGCTCGACCTGGTACCCGAGCGTCTATCCCAACAACAAGGCGTACTTCAACGGTGCCGACCGCGGGGCCGAGGCGTGGAAGGCATTCACGAAGCTGTCCTCCCTGCCCGGCTCCGCCCACCAAGGCCTGGAACGTGTGGCCATCGCGCACGGGGCGACGTACGCGCGACAAGGGTCCGTGCCCCGTGGCTACCAGGGATGGATGTATCGCTCGCACTGCAAGGCTCTCGGTCAGGGCACGGTCAACTCCGAGTCGTCGCTCAGGGGATGGGGCGCTTCGGTCAAGAAGACGACGAGCATCAACACCAAAGGGGCGATCGTCAAGGGCCGGGTCACCCGTTCGGGCGGTCGCACCAACAAGGAGATGATGGTGCGCCTGTCGTCGATCGACGGCAAGCGAGTCATCCGCACCGACCTCACGGACAGCAAGGGATACTTCTACGTCGCTGGGCTCCCGTCAGGCAACTGGTCGATCTCGGTGAACCCCGACTCGTGGCGTGGCATCGGCCGCTCCTTCTCGGGCAAGCACACGATCAGGGTCACCGCGGGACACGTCTACAACGCAGGCACTCTGAAGTTCTCCGGATGAGTCTGACAGGCTGGTCGGCATGACAGTCCTCGTCACCGGCGGTGCCGGATACATCGGTTCGCACATCGTCCGGGCCTTCCGGCTCGCCGGTCTGGAGTGCGTCGTCGTCGACGACCTCTCGAGCGGTCACCGGGAGTTCGTACCGGCCGATGTCGAGCTGATCGACACCAACATCCTTGACTCGACCCTCGTGGCCAAGGCGATGGTGGAGCACGAGGTCGACGCCGTCGTGCACCTTGCCGGGTTCAAGTACGCAGGCGTGTCCGTCCAGCGCCCCCTGCACACGTACGAGCAGAACGTGCAGGGCACCGTCAGCCTGCTGCAGGCGATGCACGAGTCGGACGTCGACAAGATCGTCTTCTCGTCCAGCGCCGCGGTCTACGGCACGCCCGACGTCGACCTGGTGACCGAGACAACGGCCACGTCGCCTGAGTCGCCCTACGGTGAGAGCAAGCTGATCGGCGAGTGGCTGCTGCGCGACGCGGCCCGCGCGTTCCCGATGCATCACACGTCGCTGCGCTATTTCAACGTGGTCGGCTCGGCGGTGCCCGACCTCTACGACACCAGCCCGCACAACCTCTTCCCGCTCGTGATCGAGGCGCTGCTGGAGGGTCGTACGCCACGGATCTTCGGCGATGACTACCCGACGCCCGACGGCACCTGCGTGCGCGACTACATCCACGTCGCCGACCTCGCCGACGCGCACGTCGTCGCCGCGCAGAAGCTGCTTGCCGGGCAGGACCTCGAGCCGGTCTACAACCTCGGCAGCGGCGACGGCGTCTCGGTGCGGGAGATCATGACGGCCGTGGCCGAGGCGACCGGCATCGATTTCGAGCCCGAGGTGGCTGATCGGCGACCCGGAGACCCGGCGCGGATCGTCGCATCAGGTGAGCTGGCGACGCGCGACCTCGGCTGGGCGATGCGGCACTCCCTGATCGACATGGTCAGCAGCGCCTGGAAGGCCCGCCAGAACCATCCGGTCTGACCGAGCGAGCGAAGGGCCTACGGCAGGTAGTAGGTGGGGTTGGGCAGCTTGTACGGCTGGCCGTGCCCGCCGATCAGGTCGCTGAACTGGTCGCCGAAGTTCGCGACGATGTCGTAGCCGCCACCACCTGGTGACTCGACGTGCGCCCGGGTCTGCGACTTGTACTCGATCGTCGTGCACTTCGCGGCCGCACACGTGACGTAGGGCGGCTGCTGTGACGATCCGACCCCGGTCCACTTGGTGTAGTAGTTGGCCGCGGTGAAGCCCTGGTAGCCGACCTTCTGCAGGTTGGCGATCGTGGCGGCCTTCTGGTTGTCGTTGCGTCCGGTCAGCCCGATGATGGTGCAGCCGGCCTTGCCTGCCGCGTTGACGAAGCCGACCATCGAGGGTGTCGCGGGGAACCTCTGCTCCTGCACGTAGACGTCCTGGAGGGCCGGATCGAACGTGAAGTGCATCCCGGCGACCTCCATGTCGTACGTCCACAGCGTCGTGTCGTCGGCATCGAGCACGATCGCCGGCCTGGTGTGGTGCTTGGCGCCGCTGCGGCACTTCGCGAGCACCGACGGGCCGAAGGAGCGGGTCAGCTTGCTCATCTCGCGGATGTAGGGCGAGCCCGTCTTGTCGGCGATGCCGGTGCCGGGATCGCCGTAGTAGGCGTAGATCGTGCTCTTGACCGAGTCGATGTTGGGGATGCCCTCGCCGTCACCCCTGAGCCCGCTGGAACCGTCGGGCCGCATCGTGAAGTGCGTACGCGGTGACAGCCACGGCTCGTGCACGCCCGGCAGGTCGGCCGACGGCAGGTAGTACGTCGGGTTGGGCAGCTTGAGCACGCGGTCGGCGTAGCCGCCCTGCAGGTCAGACCACTGGTCGCCGACGTTGAGCGTGATGTCGTAGCCGAGCGACTCGATGTGCTTGCGGGTGCCGGCCTTGTACTCGACGGTCGTGCACTTGGCGGAGGCGCAGGTGATGTAGGACGGCTGCTGCGAGCTGCCCGTGCCGGTCCACTTGGTGTAGAACCGATCGGCGGTGAAGTCGTCGTAGCCGACCTTGTCGAGGTTGGCGAGCGTCGCGGCCTTCTGGTTGTCGTTGCGGCCGGTGAGGCCGAAGATCGTGTAGCCGATGTCGGCAGCCCTGTCGACGAATCGGGTCATCGCTGGGGTGGCGGGGAACTTCTGGCCCTGCACGTAGACGTCCTGGAGGGCCGGATCGAACGTGAAGTGCATCCCGGCGACCTCCATGTCGTACGTCCACAGGGTCGTGTCGTCGGCGTCGAAGACGATGGCGGGCTTCTTGCCACGCCGGATCTCGCGGTCGTACGTCGCCTTGAGGTTCTTGGTCGCCCGCTTGACGATGCGGTCCATCTCGGAGATGTAGGGCGAGCTGGTCTTGTCGGCGATGCCGGTGCCCGGGTCGCCGTAGTAGGCAGCGATGGTCTTCTTGACCGAGTCGATGTTGGGGATGCCGGCGCCATCGGCCTTGAGCCCGCTGGTGCCGTCGGGCTTCATGACGAAGTGCGTGCGCGGCGCCAGATTCGTGTCGTGGCCGTGGCCCTTGGCCTGCGCGGGGCCACCGGCGAGGACGAGCGAGGTGGTCGCGGTAACGGCCACGAGCGTACGAATCGAGATCATGAGTCCCCCAAGGACGATGCGGTTGCCAGACGCAACGACGCTACTCTTCTCGAACCCGTCCGGCGAGCCTGAACCACGACGATTTGTGACGAAAAGAGCCACTCCCGGGACCGGGAATGGCTCCTTTCGTCACAAATCGCGCGCGAGGGGGTCAGACCTTGCGGAGGACTGCGGTGACGATGCCGAGGATCGAGGCGTGGGTGCCGTCGATCGGGTCGTACGCCTCGTTGTGCGGGAGCAGCCAGACCTGGCCGTCCTTGCGCTGGAACGTCTTGACCGTGGCTTCGCCGTCGAGCAGTGCAGCGACGATGTCGCCGTTGTTGGCGGTCTGCTCCTGACGGATGACGACGTAGTCGCCGTTGCAGATCGCGGCGTCGATCATCGAGTCGCCGGAGACCTCGAGCAGGAACAGCGTGCCGTCGCCGACGAGCGACTTGGGCAGCGGGAAGATCTCCTCGACCTGCTCGGTGGCCAGGATCGGCCCACCGGCAGCGATGCGGCCGACGAGCGGGACATTGGTGGCCTGGGGGAGCGCGTCGCCGATGCCGGTCTCGTCGAATGTGCTCTCCGACAGCGCTGCTCATCGAGCGGCGCGCGGCCATGACGTCGGGCAGGAAGATCTCGAGGGCGCGCGGACGGTTGGGGTCGCGCTTGACGTAGCCGAGCGCCTCGAGGGCGCGGAGCTGGTGCGCGACCGACGACGTGCTGGTGAGGCCGACCGCCGCACCGATCTCGCGCATGCTCGGCGGATAGCCGCGCTTCTCGATCTCGTCGCGCAGGAACTCGAGCACCTTGCGCTGCCGCGCGGTCAGCCCTGAGGAGTCCGCGGGTCCGTCGGGAAGCTCGGTGACATCGGCATTGCGGTCGTCGGTCATGCTGGCAGAGTAGCCCGGAACACAGGCTCAGTTCAAACATATGTTCGATGGCGTGTCGCGAGCCGTGGCGTCTAGGTTGGCGAGGTGCCGAAGCCTCTCGTGAAGCCAGGAACACCTCGATCCGCCGTCGTGACCGGGGCCGGGAGGGGCATCGGACGGGCCATCGCCGTCGAGCTGGTCGGTCGTGGCTACCAGGTCATCGTGACCGATCTGGACGCCGACGCCGCCGCGACGACCGCACATGAGATCGGTGCGGCTCTCGGACTCGGCCTCGACGTGACCGACCCCGACGCCAACCGCGAGATCGCCGCGCGTGCCCGTGAGATCGCACCACTCGGGGCGTGGGTCTGCAACGCCGGCGTGCTCATGGAGGGCGACCTCACGGCGTTGTCGGTGCGACAGGTACGCACGACGGTCGAGGTCAATGTGCTCGGCGTGATGTGGGGCGTACGCGCGGCAGCCGACGCATTCCGTGACCAGCACGACGCCAAGGGCGGCGACATCGGCATCATCGCCTCGCTGAGTGCCCACGCCCCGGTGCCGGGCCTGAGCGTCTACGCCGCGTCAAAGGCCGCCGTGCTGTCGCTGACGACCTCACTGGCATCGGAGCTGCGGCCCGACAAGATCCGGGTGCACGCGGTGTGTCCCGACGGTGTCGACACCGCGATGGTGGCGGGGATGGACGCGCAGGGCGACGTACGCGCTGCGCTCGCCGCCGGTGTGCTGCTGACGCCGCCGCAGGTCGCGCGTGAGCTGGTCGACATGTTCGGCACGGGCCGCGTCTACAAGACGCTGCCGGCGTGGCGCGGAGCCGTCGCGCGTACGGCGTCGCTCGCCCCGCGCGCTGCGGTCCACGTCGACCCGTGGGTGCGCAGGCTCGGCGCCCGGAAGCTCAAGAGGGCCGGCATGCGCTGACCGTCCACTTCTGACCATGGGACAGATGCCTGCGGGTGCAGAATTGCAGCAGTTATCGCCGACTGAGCCGTGACCCCGCGCGGTGTTAGCGTCCGAACATGCGCCGAGGACGGTGGGTGGACGACAGGCCCCCCACCCACCGAGCATGGTGGGTGGCGGCGGGCGTTTTCGTGGTGGCCGTGGTGCTGCTGCTCATCGGCCCCCACCTCGGCAACCCCGTCAGCGACTCGGCCAACGAGAAAGTGCTCACGAAGTTCGAGCATGACAACCGGAAAGAGCCGTGGATGAAGCACGTCACGGACTCGAAGCCGCGGCCCGGCATCACCGTCACGACTGACTACGCGCCGGATCGCAAGTCGTCGTGGCTGGCAGCGTACGAGATCTGCGCGGCGGTCAAGCGCGCGTACGCGAAGGGTGCGAACGAGCTGCCGCGGGTGGTGGTGAACGGGACCGAGGCGCGCATCTCGATCAGGGTGGACGGCTCGAAGCATCGGCACGACAAGACCGTGCAACTGGCGATCTCGGCGAAGCGGCACGGCTTCGTCTGCGGGATCACGCCTCCGGAGGAGGACCGTCGCAAGGCCCGGAAGCTGGGCGTGCCGGTCTATCCCTACTGACCCTGGTGCTGCTTGCGCCTGAAGAGCGAGGCGAAGCGCGACCTCTTCTCCGGCTCCTTCTCCGGCTCCGGTTCGGGCTCCTCGACCACCTCGACTGGCACGGTCTCACCGGCGGCCTCGGCCGTACGCCACTCGGCGATCTCGTTGTCCTCCTCGACCGTCTCGGCTGTCACCACCTCTTCGCGCACCGCTTCGACGCACGCGCCGAGCAGGATCGCGTAGATGCCGATCCAGAGCCACAGCAGCAGCACGACGACACCGGCGAGAGCGCCGTACGTCTTGCCGTAGCTGCCGAAGTTGTCGACGTACAGCGAGAAGCCGACCGACACCAGCAGCCACAGGGCGGTCGCGACGAGCACGCCCTTGGTGATCAGCTTGTCGCCGGCGGAGCGGTTGGGCGCGAGGCGGAACAGCACGCCGATGGCGACCGTGACGGCGAGCAGCAGCAGGAGCCAACGGCCTGCCTCGAACGCCGCTCGTACGCCCGGCACGATGTCGACCGCGTCGAGCACCGCCGGCGCGACGGCCACCAGGGCGACGACCAGGACGACGAACACGAGTGCGCCGAGCGTCAGCGCGAACGCCAGCAGCTTGCGCTTGATGAAGTGGCGGGTCTCCGCGAGGCCGAACATCGAGTTGATCGCGGTGACGAGGTTGCCGACCCCGCCTGCGGCGCCGTAGATCGCGAGCACGAGGGCGATCGCCAGGCCGATGCCCAAGCGAGTTGTCGGAGGTCGAGATCAGTGAGTCCATCTGACCGGTGACGACCGACGCGGCGTCTGCGGGCAGGGCGTCGGCCACGTCCCGCGACTGCTTCGCGACGGTCTCGGGGGAAGCCACCAGCCCGTACGCCATGACGGCCGCGATCATCGCCGGGAACAGCGAGAGGAACGCGTAGAAGGCCACGCCGGCCGCCAGCAACGGGGCCTGCCGGGCGGACGCCTGCTTCCAGGCGGTGATGACGCTTGCTCGGGCTGAGGCCATGTCTCGACGGTAGTGCGGCGCTGTCGGCTTCGCCTGTCGAGGCCGACGCAACCGCGGGTGGTCGGCAAATTTTCGAGGAGATTTCTGCCTGCTATGACAGTGCAAACGTGAGCCTGCTCGAAATTGTGTTCGACAGGTGCTTCCTTTTGTCAGAGGCGTCCCCTATCGTCGTACATGTGTTCGATCGAACGCCTGTTCGCACCATCGAATGACATCGAGAACAGCGTTTGATCGACCACACCACAACCTCAGTTCAGCCCTCACTTCCCCCTTGGAGGCCATCATGAGCACCATCGCCATCGGTCGTCACGACCACAACATTCGCCCCGTCCGCCACCTGCGTGTGGTGCCGACCGTCAAGCCCGCCCCGCGGGTCCGGCTGACCCGACGCGGCAAGGCCGTCGTCCTCGCCGCCGCGGTCGCGGTCGTGGCTTTGCTCGTCGTGATGTTCGGCTCGTCGTCGTTCGCCGGCGACCAGGCCGCAGTGGCGCCCGAGACCACGTCGGTTCGTGTCCTGCCCGGCCAGACGTTGTGGCAGATCGCCACCGAGGCCAACCCCAACGGTGACATCCGCAAGACGGTCGACGAGATCGTCCGGCTCAACTCGCTTCCGAACGCCTCAGCGCTGCAGCTGGGCTCGGAGATCGCGGTGCCGGTCTACCACTAGGCCAGCGCTGCACGATCCACCGACGTCCGCGGTGCACCTTGGGGAAGGGGTGCCGCGGACGTTCGTGTTCTCATTCCCCCTCCGCGGCGGTGGCGACGACATCTTCAGGCTGGGACTCAGGTTGGACGGCTCACAGCAGCGAGCGTTGACCCGGCGACCGCGTTGACCACGCGCGGACCTGTACGACCGGTGCCCTCGCTACGCCAGCTCAACGCTGACCGCTGCACGTGTACGAGACCTGGCGGCTCTACACCCGCACGGGTGACAGAAGCTCTCGCGCTCGTCTTCCCGGTCATGACGGCCTACTCGCACGGATGCCGGAGTTCGACGTCGACAAGGACGACTGCTCGGACTCCCTGGCCGGCGAGCGTCTGGCGTCGGCACCACCTCGGTCTCGCGACAGCCCGCAGTCGCCAGCTCGTCGAGGTGCCCAAGGAGGCGCAGCGACTCGACCCGTGAGAGCACGAACCTGACGACGTGCGCTCAACTCGTACTACGGCTGTTCGCCGAGACGCTGTCGGAGATTCCAATCCCTGGACCACCTCCGCCGGTCGATAGTAGCCCGCTTGCGACTGGCGTATCGAGACCACGTGAGATGAACGACTCGCGCAGCTCGCGAGGCGTCCGTTGACCCCGGACGCCGCACCTGTTTGACTGCTCCTTCGCCTGTGCGCGAAAGCCTGACACGATTTCGAGGGGAACCACGTGACGTCACCTGCTGTGCCCGGCCGACGGACCATCGCCGCACTGTGCGGCGCCACGATGCTGGCGGCGCTGCTGAGCGCCTGCACCGGCGGCCTCGCCGATCCCGACAAGGCGGCCGATGCACTCGCGAGCGCCTCTGACGAAGCAGCAGCTCAAGGGCGTACCGGTGACCAAGGGCGGCCGCATCCCGCAGGCCGACCTCGAGCGGATCGTCGAGGGCATGGGCTCGGCACGGGCCAAGGTCAGCGTCAGCAAGGTCGACTACCAGGACGACGAGACCGCGACCGTCACGCTCAAGACGAGCTGGACGTTCAAGGGCAGCGACTGGAACTACACGACGCCCGCCACGCTGGCGTACGAGGACGACGAGTGGCGCGTCAAGTGGAGCCCGGCCATCGTCGCGCCCAAGCTGACGGCCGACGAGGAGCTGCGCCTGCGCACGTCGCCGGCCGACCGTGGCGACATCGTGGGCGCGCGGGGCGAGGGACTCGTCATCGAGCGGCGGGTCGAGCGCATCGGCATCGACAAGTCACGCATCAAGGCCGCCGAGGCCGAAGGCTCGGCGCGGGCACTGGCGCAGCTGGTCGACATCAACGCCGACCGCTACGCGAAGGCGGTCAAGGCGGCCGGTCCCCAGGCGTTCGTCGTGGCCCTCGTGGTGCGCGCGGACTCCGACGACACCCTCAGCGACGCCCAGGTCGCGTCGATCCCCGGCGCGGTCCAGCTGGGTGCCGAGCTGCCGCTTGCGCCCACCAAGACGTTCGGGCAGCCGCTCCTCGGGGCCGTCGGTGAGGCGACCGCCGAGGTGATCGCGAAGTCCAAGGGCTCGGTCACCGCCGGCGACCTGGTCGGGCTGACCGGACTCGAGCAGCGCTACGACAGCCAGCTGCGTGGTGCGCCCGGCGTGACGGTCGAGGCGGTGGCCGGGTCGAAGGCGCGCGACCTGTTCTCCAGCGACGCGCGCGCCGGCAAGAACCTGCGCACGACGATCGACCTCAAGCTGCAGGGATCGGCCGACAAGATCCTCGCCGACGTGAAGCCCGCGAGCGCGATCGTCGCGATGCGGCCCTCGTCGGGCAAGATCGTCGCCCTGGCGAGCGGCCCGGGCGGCAAGGGTGCCGACACCGCAGCGGCGGGTCACTACGCCCCGGGCTCGACGTTCAAGCTGGTCACGGCGCTGACGTTCCTGCGCTCCGGGCCTCAAGCCGTCGACCACCGTGCCGTGCACGCCGACCGTCACGGTCGACGGGCGTACGTTCAAGAACTACTCCGACTACCCGGGCAGTGCGATCGGCAAGATCCCGCTGAGCTCGGCGATCGCCCACTCGTGCAACACCGCGATGATCGCGACGCGCGGCAAGGCGCCCCAGGACAAGCTGGCCCAGGCCGCCGCCGCGCTGGGGCTCGGGCCGGACCTCGACCTCGGCTACCCGGCCTACCTCGGCTCGGTGCCGACGCGGGCCAAGGGCACCGAGCACGCCGCCTCGATGATCGGCCAGGGCAAGATCGAGGCCTCGCCGCTCGCGATGGCCGTGGTCGCCGCCTCGATCGCCAACGGCTCCCGGGTCACGCCGACGTTGCTGGCAGACTCGCCGACCAAGGCTGCCGCGAAGCCCGCTGACCCGTTGACCGGCGGCCGAGGCCAAGCAGCTGCAGGAGATGTTCCGCGGCGTGGTGACCGGCGGCAGCGGCGCGTTCCTGTCGGACGTGCCCGGCAAGCCCGTGTCGGCCAAGACCGGCACCGCCGAGTACGGCAACGACACCCCGCCGCGTACGCATGCCTGGATGATCGCGACCCAGGGTGACCTCGCGGTCGCGGTGTTCGTCGACGACGGCGAGTCCGGCTCGCAGACCGCCGGACCGCTGCTCGAGGAGTTCCTGCGGAGCGCGTGATGACGATGCCGGATCAACCGGCACAATGAGGTCATGCGCATTCACGTGGTCGCCGATGAGGCTGACAAGGACGGCGGCTACTTCCACGAGCGCCTGCTCGAGCTCGGCGCCGAGCTGATCGAGCTCGACCGCGACGACCTTCCGGCGTACGGGAGCATCGGCGAGACGGACCTGATCCTCCTGCTCGGCTCCGACAAGGGCGCCCACGAGCCGAAGTGGAAGGACGTCGTCGAGGCCGAGTCGCGGTTCGTACGCGTGGCGCTGCGAGCCGGCACGCCGGTGATGGGCATCTGCTACGGCGCGCAGCTGATGGCTCGCGCGCTCGGCGGCACGTCGTGGCGTGCCGACGCCCCCGAGCTGGGCTGGCAGCGCGTCGACACGACCGACCCGATCCTGTGCCCGGAGGGGCCGTGGGCGCAGATGCACAGCGACGTGTTCGCGCCCGGGCCGACGTCGAAGGTCATCGGCACGTCGTGGCGCGGCCCGCAGTGCTTCGTCGACGAGGCGCATGGTGCGCGCGCGATCGCGTGGCAGTTCCACCCCGAGGTCACCGCGGCGACGTACGAGCGCTGGGTCCACGAGGGCTACTACGGCGATGCCGGCATCGACACCAAGGACCTGGTGCGGCAGGCCCGCGCTAACGCCGCCCCGACCCGCAACCGCGCGCACGCGCTGGTCGACGCGGCGCTCGACTACCTGCGGGTCAGCGCATGAAGGGCCGGCCGAGCGGGTTCGAGTGGGTCGTGCGGGGCAAGGAGGTCGTCATCTCGCACCACGGCCGTGAGGCGGCGGTGCTGCGGGGCGCGAAGGCCCACCAGTTCGTACGCGATGCCGAGACGAGTGACCCGCAGCTGCTGATGGCGCGGCTCACCGGCAACTACAAGCGCGGCAACGAACGCACGGCCAAGCAGCACCCCCGCAACCGCTGACGCGTACGCCCCTCAGCTGTTGGCGATCGCCTTCCAGTCGTCGAGTCGCTGGGCGATGAGGGCTGCGCGCTGCGCCGTGTCGCTGCCGTCGAGCACGGCCAGGTCGGCGCGGTCGGCCCGTACGTAGATGCCGGACGTACGCATGTTGAGCGTCGCGTCGGTGCTGGACCGGGTCGTCCAGAACCCGGCCGCACGGTCGGCACTCTCCAGGTGGATCTCGCCGGCGCCCTCGAGCTGCGGCGCGTTGGGGTCGCGCGGACGCTCACCCGTCCAGAAGTAGCGCACACCGGACGGATCGGTCTTCTCCTTCGACGCCTCGCTGCGATAGCGCGCCGAGAGCGTGCCGTCCTCCTGCCACGAGTCGCCCTTGACCTCCAGGCCGCCGCTGCGATCGCGGGTGATCCGCAGGAGGCTGATGGCCGATGGCTCCAGCTCGCTGCGGGCGGTCAAGGAGTACTGCCACCACAAGCCCTCGATCGCGGCGAGGCGTCCCTCGGCCTCGATCGCCTTGCGGAGCTTCTGGTTGATCTCCTTGGTCCCGCGGGCGTGGTCGGCACGTCGTACCGGACGCTCGTCAGGCCGAGCAGGTCGCTGGGCAGCTTGGCGCCGTTCGCGTGCAGGATGAACGTCCGCCGCATGCCGAGCGACGCCGCCGAAGAGTCCGGCCTCGAACACCACGTTGTCGCGCGGCGAAGCCTGGGCGGCAGCCGCATCGGCTGAGATGTCGTCGGTGGTCCAGTCGTCCTGGGCGAACACGAACGCCGCGAAGTCGACCTCGTGCGTCAGCTCGACGAGTCGCTCCAGGGTCGAGATGCCGGGGTTGAACGTCGTCGTCCACGGCTCGACATCGGCGACCTCCTCGAGGCCGCGGGTCAGGGACTGCAGCAGCTTGGCCTGCTTGCCGGAGGAACCGAGAAAGATCCGGGGCTTGCTCATGTCGTCATGCTAGGGGCGGGGTCAAGACATACAGAGTGTATGAAGACAGTGATAATGTGGATGCATGGCTGGCTTGGTGCAGATTCGCGATGTCCCGGACGACGCTCGGCAGGCGCTCAAGGCGCGCGCTGCTGCCCGCGGGGTGTCACTCAACGAATACCTGCGGGCGCTGCTGGTCGAGGAGGCATCCCGGCCGACGGTCGCTGAAGTCCTCGCACGGGCACGCTCCCGTTCGGAGCGATCCCCGGTCTCGTCCGTCGACATCATCAGAGCCGATCGCGACAACAGGCCGTGATCGTGGCCGACTGCTCGGTCGTGGTGGACTCGTTGGTCGGCAGCGATGCCGACCTCCTGGGCGAGTCGCTCGCTGACCGCTTGGTGGCGCCGACTCTCATCGACTTCGAGGTGGTCTCGGCCGTCAGGGGCCTGACTCTGGGCGGTCACATCTCGGAGCATCGTGCGCGCGATCTTCTGCACGACTTCGACCAGCTGCCGATCACCCGGTGGGGCTCCGCGGACGATCTGCGGGTTCGGGCCTTCGACCTGCGGCACACGATCACGGCCTACGACGCCGCCTATGTCGTGCTGGCCGAGTCGCTCGACTGTCCTCTGGTCACCCGTGACCGGCGACTCGCCAACGCGGCGCGCAAGCTGGTCGACGTCATCGTCGTCTGAGCTCGGCCAGCCGGCCGCGCAGGAACTCCTGCTCGGCGGCGTTCTCGGTCAGGTCGATCGCGCGCTCGTACGCCTGCGCGGCCTCGTCCGTACGCCCGGCGCGTCGCAGCAGGTCTGCGCGGATCGCGTGGAACAGGCCGAAGCCGTCGAGGTCCAACGCATCGACCAGGTCGAGCCCAGCCTCAGGCCCGTCGACCTCGGCGACCGCGACCGCACGGTTGAGCGCGGCGACCGGGCTCGGCGCGAGCTGCATCAGGTGGTCGTAGATCTGCACGATCTGACCCCAGTCCGTGTCGGACGCCGTCGCCGGCGTCGCTGTGCACGGCGGCGATCGCGGCCTGCAGCTGGTACGGCCCGGGCCGGCCGCGCCGGATGCAACGGCGTACGAGGTCCTGGCCCTCCGCGATCAGCTCGCGGTCCCACAGCGACCGGTCCTGGTCGGCGAGCAGCACGAGCCGGCCGTCGGACGTACGGGCCGACCGCCGCGAGTCGTTGAGCAGCATCAGCGCGAGCAGGCCGACGGCTTCGGGCTCGTCCGGCATCAGCGCGACCAGCAGGCGGCCGAGCCGGATCGCCTCGGCGCAGAGGTCCTCGCGCACGAGGTCGTCGCCGGAGCTCGCGGTGTAGCCCTCGTTGAAGACCAGGTAGACCACCGCCAGCACGCCGCGCAGCCGATCGGGCAGGTCCGCGTCCCGGGGCACCCGGTAGGGGATGTGCGCCGCGCGGATCTTGCCCTTCGCGCGGACGATCCGCTGCGCCATCGTCGGCTCCGGCACGAGGAACGCGCGGGCGATCTCGGGCGTCGTCAGACCGCCGAGCATCCGCAGGGTCAACGCGACGCGGGCGGCGGGGGAGAGGGCCGGGTGGCAGCACGTGAAGATGAGGCGGAGCCGGTCGTCGGACACGGGACCCTCCTCCTTCGGTTCGTCCTGCTCGAGCAGCAGCGCTGCCTGGGCGTGCTTGTCGTCGCGGTTCGCCTCGCGGCGGAGCCGGTCGATGGCTCGCCGGCGCGCGGTGGTGATGATCCAGCCGCTGGGGCTGGGCGGTATGCCGTCGGCCGGCCAGCGTTCGACGGCGGCGGTGAACGCTTCCTGGACCGCGTCCTCGGCGATGTCGAGGTCGCCGAAGACGCGGGCCAGGACGGCGACCGCGCGCCCGTGCTCCTCGCGGAACGCGCGCGCGATGTCTAGGGCGTCCGGCACGTTCAGCTCGGCAAGTCGACGCCTCAGGAAATCCTGCTCGGCGGCGTTCTCCGTCAGGTCGATCGCGCGCTCGTATGCGTGCGCGGCCTCGTCCGTACGGCCGGCGCGCCGCAGCAGGTCTGCCCGGATCGCGTGGAAGAGGCTGAAGCCGTCGAGGTCCAACGCATCGACCAGGTCGAGCCCAGCCTCCGGGCCCTCGACCTCCGCACCGCGATCGCACGGTTGAGCGCAGCGACCGGGCTCGGCGCGAGCTGCATCAGGTGGTCGTAGAGCTGCACGATCTGACCCCAGTCCGTGTCGGCCGCCGTCGCCGGCGTCGCTGTGCACGGCGGCGATCGCGGCCTGCAGCTGGTAGGGCCCGGGCTGGCCGCGCCGGATGCAACGGCGTACGAGGTCCTGGCCCTCCGCGATCAGCTCGCGGTCCCACAGCGACCGGTCCTGGTCGGCGAGCAGCACGAGCCGGCCGTCGGACGTACGGGCTGCTCGCCGCGAGTCGTTGAGCAGCATCAGCGCGAGCAGGCCGACGGCTTCGGGCTCGTCCGGCATCAGCGCGACCAGCAGGCGGCCGAGCCGGATCGCCTCGGCGCAGAGGTCCTCGCGCACGAGGTCGTCGCCGGAGCTCGCGGTGTAGCCCTCGTTGAAGACCAGGTAGACCACCGCCAGCACGCCGCGCAGCCGATCGGGCAGGTCCGGCGTCGCGGGGCACCCGGTAGGGGATGTGCGCCGCGCGGATCTTGCCCTTCGCGCGCACGATCCGCTGCGCCATCGTCGGCTCGGGCACGAGGAACGCGCGGGCGATCTCGGGCGTCGTCAGGCCGCCGAGCATCCGCAGCGTCAACGCGACCGGGCGGCGGGGGAGAGGGCGGGGTGGCAGCACGTGAAGATGAGGCGGAGCCGGTCGTCGGACACGGGACCCTCCTCCTTCGGTTCGTCCTGCTCGAGCAGCAGCGCTGCCTGGGCGTGCTTGTCGTCGCGGTTCGCCTCGCGGCGGAGCCGGTCGATGGCTCGGCGCCGCGCGGTGGTGATGATCCAGCCGCTGGGGCTGGGCGGTATGCCGTCGGCCGGCCAGCGTTCGACGGCGGCGGCGAACGCCTCCTGGACCGCGTCCTCGGCGATGTCGAGGTCGCCGAAGACGCGGGCCAGGACCGCCACCGCGCGGCCGTGCTCCTCGCGGAACACGCGCGCGATGTCGGCGTCGTCGGTCGTCACGTCAGTGGCGGAACGGGCGTACTTCGATCGGCAGCCCGGTCGCCTCGGCGTACTTGCCGGCCCACTCCAGCGCCGCGTCGAGGTCGGGGGAGTCGACGATCGTGAACCCGCCGACATGCTCCTTGCCCTCGACGTACGGCCCGTCGGTCAGCAGCGTCTCGCCGTCCTGACGGCGTACGACGGTGGTCGTGTCGGGGCCGTTGAGCCCGCCGGCGAACACCCACTGGCCGGACTGCCTGCAGCTCGTCGTTGATGATCGCGAGCTTGCGCCATGATCGGCTCGAGGAACTCCGGAGGGGGAGTGAACCCCGGCTCCATCACGGGCTCGATGACGTTGAGTCACGTACTGCGTCATGGTGGTGCCTCCTGTGTGCGGCCGACCTGTTGCCAGCCTCTCACCACCTACACGAACGGCTCAGCAAGGAAATCGACACTATTCGCCGGTCGAGTAGCAAGTTCGCTCAGCGAGGGCGTATCGAGACCCCGCGAGCCGAGATGCTCGCTCATCCACTTCGCCGGTCGAGTAGCAAGCGAGCTCAGCGAGCCGGCGTATCGAGACCCCGCTGAGCTCGAGATGCTCGCCGGTCGAGTAGTCCGCGAGCTCTCGAGCCGGCGTATCAGACTCGACCTCCGAGTTGTCAGCTCGGTCGAGTAGCAAGCTCTGCGAGCCGGCGTATCGAGACCCCGTGAGCCGAGATGCTCGCTCTTCCACCTCGCCGGTCGAGTAGCCCGCGCGCTCTGCGAGCCGGCGTATCGAGACCCCGTGAGCCGAGAGGCTCGCTCGTCCACCTCGCCGGTCGAGTAGCCCGCGAGCTCTGCGAGCCGGCGTATCGAGACCTCGTGAGCCGAGAGGCTCGCTCTTCCACCTCGCCGGTCGAGTAGCCCGCTAGCTCTGCGAGCCGGCGTATCGAGACCTCGCGAGTTCACTCACTTACCCGGCCAGGCGCTTGAACGCCTTCTTCGACAGTTCCGGCAGCAGATGTAGCTCGCCGTTGATGAGCGCTTCGCGCTTGGCCCGCGACCAGTTCTGGACCTTCTTCTCGAACCAGTACGCCTGGACGATCGACTCGCACGGCTGGACGAAGACCAGCTCGACCGGCAACCGCCTGCGGGTGTACTCCGCGCCCTCTCCGGCTTGATGCTGTCGGAGTCGCGTGATGATGTCCCGCGTGCTGCCGACGTAATAGCTGCCGTCGGCGCATCTGAGGATGTACATGTAGCCGCCCATACGACGAGCATGTCGAGATGGCGCCCATTGCGTGAGCGGTCATCCACAGGGGTCTCGATACGCCGCGCCCCCTACTCGCAGAGCTCGTGGGGGGACCCCTCAGCTCGAGCGAGCTTGCTACTCGACCGGCGATAGGTCGAGCGTCACGAAGGCCCGGCGGACCTGGGATTCGCCGGGGCTCCGGTCTGTGGGGCTACTCGGTGACGTCGGCGGCGTCGCTGGCCTGGATCGCCGCTTCGGCCTCCGACAGCGCGCCCTCGGTCGACAGCGCGCCGCCGGAGTTCTCCAGGTGCGCGCGGACGAACCAGTGGAACAGCTCGAGCTGCTTGATCTGGCCGATGACCATGTCCTCGGTCACCGGGTCGATGTCCGAGACGGCTTCCTGCGCCTTGCGGTGGTCCGCGATCAGCCGGACGTACACCTCGTCGAGCGCGCCGAGGTGCTCGTTGGTGGTGGCGCGACCCAGCGAGTAGTCGTCCCAGCTGCGGCCGCTCACCACAGCGCCCGGCGTGCCCTGCGGCGAGGAGCCGAGGGTGGCGATGCGCTCGGCGGTCTCGTCGACCATCGCGATGACCTCGTCGACGTGCGGGTCGATCATCTCGTGCACCGCGATGAAGTGCGGGCCGACGACGTTCCAGTGCACGTGCTTGAGCGTCAGGTGCAGGTCGATCAGCGCGTTGAGGCGCTCCTGCAGGATGCCGGCGAGCTTCTCGCCCTCGGCGGTGGTGAGTCCGGGAATCGTGTACTTGGGTGAGGTAGGCATGTGCGTCCCGTACCCACCTCCCCGGCGGCTACACGAGGCATACGCCACGTCCCGTGAGCACGGATTTCGTCCTGCACGAACGACGCACCGTGCTTAGCGTTGAACGTATGAAGAGCATCGAACGCCACCTCGCCGTCGCCAAGCCGGCCCGCCTCGTGTGGGACTACCTCTCGGACTTCCGCAGCACCAACGACTGGGATCCCGGCACCAAGCAGACGACCCGCGAGTCCGGCGACGGGGGAGTCGGCACGGTCTACAAGAACGTCTCGGAGTTCGCCGGCCACGAGGTCGAGATCACCTACACCGGTCACCGAGGTCACGCCCGGCAGCTCCATCACGCTCGTGGGCGAGAGCAAGCTCGTTCACCTCGACCGACACCATCACCGTCGACGGGCTCCGAGACCGAGGCGCGGGTCACGTACGTCGCGGAGTTCGACTTCCACGGCCTGGCCAAGCTCGGCCGAGCCGTTCGCCGGACTGCCGCTCAAGAAGCTCGGCGACGACGCCGCGGAGCGGATGCAGCAGGAGCTCGAGAAGATCTGACCCGTACGCCCCTGCCGGCCCGCGCGGCACGTCGGCATACGGTTGCGACATGGCTTTGATCGTGTGTCCTCTGTGTGTCCGCGAGGACGACGTCGTCGTGCTGCGCACCCTGCCCGACGGGCGCAAGGAGGCCGAGTGCACCGACTGCAAGTTCACGTTCCCGTTCGGCTCGCCGACGCCGGAGCCCAAGGCGGCGCCGGCCCGCAGGAGCACGCCGCGAAGCGCCCCGAAGCGAGCCGCCAGCACGGTCGTCGCGCCGCGCCCCATCGCGTACGCCGTGCAGCAGTTCCCCAAGGCCGCCGCTGTCGAGCCGGACGCACTCGAGCGCGCCGAGGCGCTCAAGCAGGAGTTCCTGGCGACGCCGTACGAGGCTGACCCGCTGGTCGCCCGGCACTGGGCGAAGTTCAAGTGGGTCTTCTCCGCCGACGGCCTCGACAAGGCGACGATCTACGACCTCAAGCTGTTCGCCGACGACCCGACCGGCGTGAGCACGGGGGACTCGACCGAGTTCGACAAGGCGTGGGTCCTGCTCGGCGAGCTCGAGGGCGCCCGCCGCGTACGCGCGGTGACCAACCACCTGCTGCGCGGGCCGGGCGAGCTCGAGGACCGGCTGAGCAACCTCGTCGACCAGGGCTTCGGGTTCTCGATGCCCGGCTGGGGCGAGGCGCTGCTGACCAAGACCCTCGCCGTCGCCGATCCCGACCGGTTCCTGCCGATCGCCACGTACGCCGACAAGCGCGCCATCGCGAGCACGGTGTACGGCCTCGAGCTGCCCGACACCGACCTGACGGCGCTGACGATCGGCCGCGTCGGGGTGTGGAGCAACGACCTGCTGATCGAGCTGCTGGGCGACGGATTCGACGACCTCCACCACGCCGCAGCCTTCCTCCGCTGGGCCCACCAGCACTAGTGGTGGACGCCGGCTCCCGGGCATACCGGAGAGCCGGAAAGCGTTGATACAGGTGTGTCCAGAGGGGTTGCGACACGCCGTGACTTCTCTCACAAATGGCCTCTGACCTGCGATGACAGGCATGCCCAGAAAAAGTGTCGCCGCTTACTGGAATCGTGTTGCACGGGCCATTCCACCGGCGTACAGTGGCACTAGATCTAGTAGTTACACCGATGTGGTTCTCCACATCTAGTTGCACAGGCTGGCCGGGGTTACGCACCGAAATCCCGCGAAGTCCACACGGTTTCCACACGCTTGTCCCCATAGATGGGGACAACTTTGACACCTTCGGTATGGGAGGAGTAGCGACATGCATTGTCCGTTCTGCAAGAACACCGACACCCGGGTTCTCGACAGCCGTGTCGCCGACGAAGGTGGAGCCATCCGCCGTCGCCGGGTCTGCTCCTCCTGCGAGAAGCGGTTCACCACGATCGAGCAGATGCAGCTCACGGTCGTCAAGCGCTCCGGCGCCACCGAGCCCTTCGTCCGTGACAAGGCCATCGCCGGCGTCCGCAAGGCCTGCAAGGGCCGACCGGTCGACGACGACGACCTGGCGCGACTCGGCCAGCAGGTCGAGGACACGCTTCGCGACTCCGGATGCGCGGAGGTCCCGGCCCACGAGGTCGGCCTCGCCATCCTCGAGCCCCTCAAGAGCCTCGACGAGGTCGCCTACCTGCGATTCGCCAGCGTCTACAAGCAGTTCGAGTCCGCCGACGACTTCGCCGACGAGATCGCCAGCCTCATGGCGGCCGGCGCCGACGGCGAGCTCGCCGAGCACACCGCACAACAGCACGACAACAAATCTTCGTAACACCGAAGCACCCACCCTCACCGCGCCACACATATAGGAGCACGCTCATGACGGAAACGGTCAGCGGACCCTCGGGGTCCTCTCGCAAGACTGCTGGCAAGAAGGGCAACGCCGCCCTCAAGATCCAGCGCGTCTACACGACCGAGGGGGTGCACCCGTACGACGCCGTCACCTGGGAACGTCGCGACGTCGTGCAGACCAACTGGAAGACCGGCGAGAACGTCTTCGAGCAGCGCGGTGTGGAGTTCCCCGACTTCTGGAGCGTCAACGCCTCCACGATCGTCACGACCAAGTACTTCCGCGGAGCCGTCGGCGCCCCCGATCGTGAGACCGGGCCTCAAGCAGCTCCTCGACCGCGTCGTGCTGACCTACACGCAGGCCGGCCGCGACCACGGCTACTTCGCCTCCGAGGAAGACGCGACGATCTTCGAGCACGAGCTGACGCACATGCTCCTGCACCAGGTCTTCAGCTTCAACAGCCCGGTGTGGTTCAACGTGGGCACGTCGAGCCCGCAGCAGGTCAGCGCCTGCTTCATCCTCGCGGTGGATGACTCGATGGACTCGATCCTCAACTGGTACAAGGAAGAGGGCCTGATCTTCAAGGGTGGCTCCGGTGCCGGCCTCAACCTGAGCCGCATCCGCTCGTCCAAGGAGCTGCTCCGCTCCTCGGGCGGCACCGCTTCGGGCCCGGTCTCGTTCATGCGCGGCGCCGACGCGTCCGCCGGCACGATCAAGTCCGGTGGCGCCACGCGTCGCGCGGCCAAGATGGTCGTGCTCGACGTCGACCACCCCGACATCCAGGAGTTCGTCGAGACCAAGGCCAAGGAGGAGGACAAGATCCGCGTCCTCCGCGACGCCGGCTACGACATGGACCTCGGCGGCGCCGACATCACAGCGTCCAGTACCAGAACGCCAACAACTCGATCCGCGTCAACGACGAGTTCATGCGCGCGGTCGAGGAGGGCAGGAGTTCGGGCTCC
>CAVXBS010000041.1:0-163323 GCA_963759975.1 uncultured Actinomycetota bacterium | reverse complement strand
ATCGCTCGACTCGAAGCCGCCGCGATCGGCGAACTCGATCGGCACATCCGGCAAGAGGTCGAGCAGGTCAGCGATCGGCACGTCGGCGCTGAATGCCGCCGCGATCGCCGACAGCGGTGTTCCGTCCTGGTGTGCCTCGAACCCGCGCTCGCGCACCTGCGCGTACGGCACGAGCACCACGTGATCCCAGGCCCGTTCGCTGCCGGGCACCAACGGGATCTCCGAGAGCGTGTCGAGGTCCGTGCGCGGACCGCCGATGAGCGTGACGGTGTCGGAGTCGCGTACGCGGATCAGCGCGAATGCCGGCTGAGCGAGGAGATCATCGAGCTGGGTCATGAAGGTTCCTTGAAGAAGTCTCGACCGGCCGAGACAAGAAATGCCCAGAGCCGGCCATGAGGCGGTCTGGGCACGAGTCGACAGTCCACCTACAGGTGGAGCCACCAGCGTGAGGGCTGAACTGTCATGACGAAAGCCTAGCGCAGGCCTCGGCGTACTCAGCGACCTTGTCCGAGCGACGACATCGTCAAGCGCTACGCACCACTCCTTGACCGCCTCGCGGAGTGATCGACTACCTCTCGCTCGAGGACCTACTTACGATCGTCGAGCGCTATCGCCTCCAAGCGGTGCGCGATCTGGGTCTGCTTGATTCGGCTGCGCACCGTCCTCAGACGAGGTGGCAACCGGAGCGATGACCTACCAGCAGTCGGCTGCGAGACTGGCCGCATGGACATCGACGTCGACCTGATCCGGCGCGACCTTGCGCAGATCGTCAACATCCCCAGCGTCGGCGGCTCTGATGCCGAGGTCGCGGTCCAGCGCTGGTGCGCCGCGACACTGACGGGCCTCGGCCTCGAGGTCGACCAGTGGACGCTCGATCTCGACGAGCTCCGCGCGTCCGCCGACTACCCGGGTGAGGAGGTCGAGCGCGAGGAGGCTCTCGGCTGCGTCGGCGTCTCCGGCTCGGGGACCCCGGCGTTGATCCTCAACGGACACGTCGACGTCGTGCCACCGGGTGACCCCGAGACCTGGAGCAACGCCGACCCATGGCTGATCCGCGAAGAGGACGACACCTGGTACGGCCGGGGAGTCTGCGACATGAAGGGGGGCGTCGTCGCGATCATCGCGGCGGCCCGGGCCGTCAGCGGCATCGAGCTCAGTCGCCCGTTCGCCGTGCACACCGTGATCGGCGAGGAGGACGGCGGTCTGGGGACGTACGCGACCCTGCGCCGCGGGCACGTCGGCGACGCCTGCGTCATCGCCGAGCCGACCGATGGTCAGGTCGTGGCAGCCAACGCCGGCTCGTTGACGTTCCGGATCGAGGTCGTCGGCCGGGCGACACACGGGTCGATGCGGGCCACCGGCCGGAGCGCGATCACCGCGTTCGAGCTCCTGCACCACGCCCTGGCGGAGCTGGAGGTCGTACGCAACGCGGCTCCACCCTTCCCGTTCGGCGAGCTGCCGTGGCCCATCAGCGTCGGCATCGTCCACGCCGGCGACTGGGCCAGCACGGTCCCGGATCTCCTCGTCGCCGAGGGCCGGTACGGCGTGATGCCCGGAGAGTCGTTCGCCGAGGCCAAGGCCGCGTTCGAGAATGCGCTCGCCCGGGCAGCAGCTCGGGACTCGTGGCTCGCGGACAATCCGCCGACCGTCACCTGGCCCGGCGGGCACTTCGCCGCTGGCCGCCTGCCCGAGGGCGATCCCTTCGGGGTCCAGGTCGTCGACGCCGTCATGGCCGCAGGCGATCCCCGCCCCCACCTGACGGGTGCGCCCTATGGCTCGGACCTGCGGCAGTATGCGACGGCCGACATCCCGACCGTGCAGTACGGCCCGGGGCGCATCGCGAACGCGCACGCCGTCGACGAGCAGGTCGCGATCTCTGAAGTGGTCACGTGCGCGCGGGCGTACGCCGAGCTGATCCTCGCTCGCTGTCGCTAGCGGGGACTCGTGCTCACCGGTGTGTAGGCACCCGGCTCGATGATCCCGCCGGTGTTGAACGTGACCGGTTGCAGCCCGACCGGTTTGCCGTCGGCAAACGTCACGATCGTCACCTCCGCCGGTCGCCGCAACTTGCTTCCCAGCGCAAACGCGTAGACCGCACCACCCGTGGTCCCGGTCGTGAGGGTCGTCGTGGATCGACCGTTGGCGCCGTTGAGGACCAAAGGGCCGACCTGGCGGTGCAGGTGCCCCGTCAGCACCAGGTCGACGCACCCCGACGCTGCCGCCCGCTTGGCCGACGAGGGGCTGTGCACGGCGATGACGCTGACGTCGCCGTCGTCGCAGGCGGTCTTCGTCAGCTCCTCGTCCTGTGCCCGAATCGCGGTGCTGTTGTCCGACGGGTCGCCGCTGTAGCCCGACGTCAGGCCGGAGCTGCGCGGATCGCTGCTTCCGAGGAACCGGATCCCGCCAACTGTGATCGGTTCGCCCTCAAGGAGGTGAAAGCCCTTGTCGACCATCTGCCGGGCCACGGTCTCGCCGGTGTCGTGGTTGCCCGCCACCGACACCACGTCGAATCCCTCGAACTCGCGGGCCAGGGAATTGATGCTGAACGTCTCCCAGCTGCCGCCGTTGGACGTGTCGTCGCCGAGGTCGATCAGCATGTTCGCCTCGGCCCGGTCGGCGATGGCGCGGGCCACCGGATCCATGCCGATGTTGTCGTGCCGATCGGTCACGACCAGCGCGGTCGTCTGGCCCTCCAGCGGCCGGCGTACGTCGGCCGCCTTCGCCTTCTCGGCGAGCCGCCCATAGAACGCCACCGAGGTGCGGTAGGTCGCCAGCGCCCCCTCGATGACAGCCCGGCTGCCGCGGGTCGAGGCACCCTCCGCGATCTCGACCTTGTCGAGGATCTTGTCGGAAGGCAGCTCGGGGAACACCGCGCCGATGGGTTGCCATGCCGTGGCCCTGTCCCGCGGACGCTCGGGGGCTGCCACGAGCACCAGTGCTCCGATGGTCGTGATCACGACCGCCAGCGCGCCGAGCACCTGGCGTCGACGCGGTCGGCGGGCCGCAGCCCAGATCGACCGGCGCCGGGGCTGCCCGATCGCCCGCCACGCGAGCACCGCGACCAGCACCGCCAGCAACGCCGCCCCCAGGCCTCGCAGGGCCGCGTCGGTGAGCATCGAGATCATGGTGTCCCGCACCGCCTCGATCTCTCCTTGCGGTTGCGAGGCGATCACAGCGTCGCGTGCGATCAGCTGGTCGAGATCGGTGACATCGCTTCCGCCGAGGCGGATGGTCACACCGAGGCCCAGCGGGGCCTCTGCGGGCACGCGGATGTCCGGAATCAACGGGCCGAACTCGATCCGGGCGTGCCCGGTGAAGCTGGGCTGCACCGTCGCATCGTGCGCACCGATCGCAATCTCACGCTCGCTGTGGATGAACGTCGAGTACGCCGTCGGCAGCGCCACGCCCACAGCAAGGAGAACGAGCAGCAGGACTTCGACGGCCCGCCTCATGCGGTTCGGCTCAACCAGCGGTCGGTCGTGCCGACGGTCGTCAGCAGCTGCGTCGCGCGGGTCAGCACGACGTAAAGGGTGCGCCAGCCGGCGCTGGACTCGGTCGTGATCGCGTCGGGCTCGACCACGACGACGCCGTCGAACTCCAGGCCCTTGGTGTCCAGGCCATCGAGGAGCCGGAGCCGGTCGGGATGCCGCTCGAGCAGGCCGGCGAGCTGCTCACCGAGCTCGGCCAGCTGTGCGGTCGGCGCGACGATCGCGACGGTGCCGTCGACCCGGTCGAGGGTCTCTTCGGCGCTGCGGCTCACCGTCTCGACGAGCGCATCGGCACCGACAGTGAGGTGACCGGGCTGTTCGCCTGTGCGGCGAACCGCGTCGGCGAGGTCCGGGTGCGGCACGC
The DNA here is from genome assembly GCA_963759975.1 of uncultured Actinomycetota bacterium. Classification (GTDB taxonomy): domain Bacteria; phylum Actinomycetota; class Actinomycetes; order Propionibacteriales; family Nocardioidaceae; genus Aeromicrobium. The sequence goes on along the minus strand of CAVXBS010000041.1, from coordinate 159,471 downwards.
CGATCGCCGCGACCTTGGCGGCGAGGTCGTAGATCTCGGCGGAGTTGCGGTAGTTGGTCGACAGCCGGAACGCGTGCTCGGGCTTGCCCTCGAGCGCGGTCTTGCGCGCAGCCGCCGACTCCTGGGGGTGTGGCCACGACGACTGCGCCTCGTCGCCGACGATGGTCCAGCTCGCGTAACGACCGCGACGGCCCAGCATGCGCCACTGCATCGGCGAGAGGTCCTGCGCCTCGTCGACCAGCACGTGGGCGAAGCCGTCGTCCTCAATGCTCTGGGTCGAGCGGAACCGGTCGTTGCGGTCCTCTCGTTCACGCCGCTCGAAGCTCATGAGCTGCTTGGGCGCATCGTCGTCATCGCCGCCCGTCGCCGGCACCTCGCCGATCACGTAACGGAGCTCGTCGATGAGCGGCACGTCCTCGATGCTCGGCTCGCCGACGGTCCACGACGCCTTGAGCGCGGCGAGCTCCTCGCTGTTGAAGGCCCCTCGCGCGAGCGAGTCGATCACGTCGGGCAGGGTTCGCCAGACGTCGATCGGCTCGACGGGGGGCCACCAGTCCTCGACGAAGTCGACGAAGCGGTCGTCCGTCGTGATGGTCTCGACGAACTCCTCCTCGCCCTTCTCCAGCGCACGCTCACCGGCGACCTGGGCCCACAGAGCCGAGACGATCGCCTCCGGAGCCTTGAGGTAGGCGCGGTTGCGCTTGCCGCCAGACAGCAGGTTGCGACGAATGCGCTCGAGCCGCTCGGCGTCGAGCCGCAGCACGTCGTCCTTGTAGAAGTAGCGGAACTCTGTCGGCGATCCTGGCATCGGTGCCGCAGCCGCGCGGCCGAGGAACGTCGTCATCCGCGACGAGCCCTTGGCCGCCGCGGCGACCGGCTCGTCGTGCCGCATGGCGCGCAGGCCGTCGACGACCTCGCCGAGCGAGCGCAGCGTCACGCTCGTCTCGCCGAGGCTCGGCAGCACCCGCTCGATGTAGTTCATGAAGACCGTCGAGGGTCCGACGACCAGCACGCCGCCGGACTCGAACCGGCGCCGATCGGTGTAGAGCAGGTAGGCCGCGCGGTGCAGGGCGACGACGGTCTTGCCGGTGCCCGGTCCGCCACCGATCGTGGTGGCGCCGCGACTCGGTGCGCGGATCGCCTCGTCCTGCTCCTTCTGGATCGTCGCGACGACGGAGTGCATCGAGCTGTCACGCGCGCGGGTCAGGCTCGCCAGCAGGGCGCCCTCGCCGATGATGACCAGGTCGTCGGGCGCATGGTCGGCGTCGAGCAGGTCGTCCTCGATGCCGATGACCTTGTCGTTGGCGCAACGCAGGACCCGGCGACGTACGACTCCGGCGGGCTCCTGGGCCGTCGCCTGGTAGAAGATCGCGGCGGCAGGGGCGCGCCAGTCGATGAGCAGGATCTCGCGGTCGGCATCGCGTACGCCGATGCGGCCGATGTAACGCGATTCGCCGTCGAGCATGTTGAGCCGGCCGAACACGAGCCCGTCGTGCGCGGCGTTGAGGGCCGAGAGCCGCAGCGACGCCTGGTAGACCATCGCGTCGCGCTCGACGAGTCCGCCCTCGTTGCCGACGTGACCGCGCGCCATCCCCTCGACGACCAGGGACTGGGCGACCTTGGCGGACGCGTCGAGGCGCTCGTAGACGGCGTCGACGTACGCCTGCTCCGAGTCGATCTCGCGCTGTTCCGCGTTGTCTGAGCTCACCAGACCCCTTTTCGTCCTAGAGAACTCACAAGTCTATTCCGTACGAGAAATATTCCGCAGGCAGTTGCCCCTCAGGGCTCGTTGACCGACACGCGCCCATTCCGCACCTTGCGCTCGTGCGACAGGCCATACTGAGGGCCAACACACAGCGTGAGGAATGACGATGGCTGGCGGCTGGCGCGTGACGGCTCGAATGGTGGCCACGGCCGTTGCGGCCAAGGCGGTGACCCGCGCCGCCGAATCCGTACGCAAGCTGATCGCCGAGGCCGCCCCGCAGCCCGAGCTGGCTGCCCCTGCGGCTCCTGAGCACTACCCGCCCGTCGCCCACCTGACGGCGACGGCGGGTTTGCACCCCGCACCCTCGAGTGAGGATCGCGTCATCGCGGCCCAGGCGATCCCGCCCCATGAGTTCGGCCCCATCCCGCTCGTCGCGCCATCACACGGCATCGGCTTCCGCTCCGAGCCGCGGCACCGGGAACCTGCCAGTGAGATGCCCGTCATCTCGCGGCCGCCGAGCGAGGAGCCAGGTGGACGAAGGGACGTGGCACCGGCCGCACCGGTCATCATGCCCACGTCCGTACCCACGGCCGCTGCATTCGTGCAGGATCGCGATGACTCCGACGACGACGGCGAGCCGCCGGTCGACGCATCGGATGACGCGCCGACGCCGCTGACCGACGCGGAGGCAGAACCCGTGGCAGAGGACGTGGCCGAAGCTTTCCCGGAGCCGGTCGCGGACGAACCGGTGGTGGAACCCGTCGCCGAAGAGCCGGTCGACGAGCCGGTCGAAGAGCTCGCGGAAGAGCCCGCCGCGGAGCCAGAGCCTGCACCCGTACGCTCCCTGCGGCTGACCGATCCACCCATCGAGCACGCACCAGTCAGCCCCGAGCCGGCACCCGCCGCCGAGGAGCCCGTCGAGCCGCTCGCGGCCGTTCCCGAACCGGCCGTGTTCGAGCCCGCGAGCTCGCGGTTCGGCATTCGCGAAGCCCGGCAAGGCCAAGCGCCAGAAGTCCGATGATGACACCAAGGGCAAGCACCGCCGTCGCACCAGCGCAATCAGCGGCACGGTCCAGAGCTCCCGTGGCCGTGGCCTGCGCGGCATACAGGTCACCGCGCTGGACGACCAGGACCACGTCGTCGGGACGGCAGTTTCCGGAGCAGGTGGCGCGTTCGTCGTCGAAGACCTGCCCGCCGGCGCCTATCGACTGACCGCGAGCGACGAGTCCCGAGGCGACTTCGCCATGGGACCGGACCCGGTCGCCGACCCCATCAAGGTCAAGCAGGCCAAGACCCGCCGCAACGCCGGGGTCACCCTGGTCGCGGCCTCCGTGGTCAGCCTCGCCGTCGAGGTCCGCAAGAAGAAGGCCGTCGTCGAGGTCACCGTCACCGAGCGCGCCACCGGCATACGAGCCAAGGGCTCGGTCCGCGTGGCTACCAAGCGCTTTGCTGCCGAGCTGCCGTTGTCGAAGGGCCGCACGGTGGTCACGCTGATCGGCTCGGCCGACGGCTCACCGAGGTTGGCCAAGAAGGTCAAGGTCGACTACCGCGGCACCCGGCACGTCCTGCCCGGGTCGGCGACGGTCAGGCTCCGCTGACGTTCCTCACGCCGGGTCGAGGATCCGCTGGAGGAACTGTCGCGTACGCTCCTCGCGCGGGTCGGCGATGACCTGTGCGCTGGGGCCACGCTCGACGACGACTCCCTCATCGAGGAACAGCACCTGATCGGCGACGTGCTCGGCGAAACGGATCTCATGGGTGACGAGCACCGTGGTCCAACCTTCGGCGGCCAGGTCCTTGATGACCGAGAGCACCTCACCGACGAGCTCGGGATCAAGCGCGGAGGTCGGCTCGTCGAACAGCATGACCCGCGGCTTGAGGGCCAGCGCGCGGGCGATGCCGACCCGCTGCTGCTGGCCGCCTGACAGCTCGAACGGGTGCTGGTCGGCCTTGTCGCTCAGACCGACCTGGTCGAGGAGCGCCGTGGCCTCGTCGACCACCTCGTCGAGTGGGCGCTTCTGCACCTGGACCGGGCCCTCGATGACGTTCTCGAGCACGGTCTTGTGCGGGAAGAGGTTGTGCGCCTGGAACACCATGCCGCTCTGCGCCCGCAGCGCCGCGATCTGCTGGCGCGCCGAGGTGCCCTTGGCCGGCAGCGTGGCGAAGTCGACCTCGACGTGGTCGATACGGATCGTGCCGGAGTCCGGGCGCTCCAGGACGTTCAGCGAGCGCAGGATCGTCGTCTTGCCCGAGCCCGACGGCCCGATCAGCACCGACGTCGTGCCGGCCGCGACATCGAGGTCGATGCCACGCAGGACATGGTTGCCGCCGAAGGACTTGTCGAGCCCTCGCACGCGTACGCGGAGGTCGCCCATGTCGTTGCCGGTCTGCTGGATGTCGGTCATCTGGCCACGAACCTGTTCAGTCGGGTCTCGAGTCTGCCTTGGAAGGTCGCCATACCCACGCACACGACCCAGTAGTAGAAGCCCGCGACCACGTAGATCGGGAGATAGATCTGGGCGTTGGCGCCGGCGAGCTGGGCCTGCCGGAACATGTCGGTCAGCAGCACCACAGAAACCAGCGACGTGTCCTTGAGCAGCGAGATCGCGGTGTTGGACAGCGGCGGCACGGCCGTGCGCGCGGCCTGCGGGAAGACGATCCGGCGCAGCGACTGCCAGTAGCCCATGCCGATGGTTGAGGCGGCCTCGAACTGACCCTTGGGAACCGACAGGATGGCGGACCGCACGACCTCTGCTGCGTACCCGCCGACGTTGAAGCTCAGGGCGAGGATCGCCGATGGCCACGGGTTGAGGTCGATCCCGATCTCCGGGAGCCCGTAGAACACGATGAACAACTGCAGCAGCAGTGGTGTGCCGCGGATGATCGAGATGTAAGCCCGGGCGATGGCGCTGAGCACTCGACTGCCGGAGATTCGCGCCAAAGCGGCCGCGATCGCCAGCACGAGGCCGATGGCGAAGCTGACGATGGTCAGCGGGATCGTCACGATCAGCAGCTTCTTGAGCATCGGCCACGCGGCATCCTTGACGACCTGGGTGTCGCTGCGGACCTCGCGTCCGCCGGACACGTCGACCTTGCCGGCGTTTTCCACCGTGACGTCGGTCTTGAAGTACTTCTCCGAGATCTTCTTGAGGGTGCCGTCGGCCTTCGAGCGCTGCCAGCGCCTTGTTGGACTCCTCGAGCCGGGGATCTCCCTTGCGGAACGCCAGCACCTGCTTGCTGACCTCGTCTCCCGCGTTGCCGACGATCTGGATGTCGTCGCGGCCCGTGGTGTTGAGGTAGTCCAGGGCGGCGATGTTGTCATTGATCAGCAGGTCCGCACGACCCTGGACCACCAACGCAGCTGCCTGGGAGAAGCCTTCGACGGCCTGGATCTTGGCGCCGGCCTTGCGCGCGACATCGGCCCAGCTCGTCGTGGTGGACTCGGCAGCGGTCTTGCCCTTGATGTCCTTGAGGGTCTTGATGCCCTTGGTGCCCTTCTTGACCACGATGACGCCACGCGAGTACGTGTACGTCGTGCCGAGGCCGTACTTGGCGTCGCGTTCAGGGTTGAAGGTGACCTGGTTGGCGATGACGTCGATGCGCTTGGCCTCGAGTGCGGCGAAGATCGCGTCGAACTGCGTCTCGACGAACTCCAGCCTCCAGCCGGCCTTCTTGGCGACGGCCTTGATGACCTCGATGTCGAAGCCCGTGAGCTTGTTGGACTTGGCGTCGTGGAACGAGAACGGCGGGTAGACGCCCTCGGTGCCGACGCGCACGACGGGACGGTCGTCGGCCTGGGCCAGATGTGTCGTGGTCGCGGCGGCGCTGCCTGCGGGCAGCACGACCAACCCCACGAACGCCAGGACGAGCAGCCTCACGGCATGGCGCATTGCGTCTCCTCTGTGGTGAACCACCGAGGGTTTCCCCGATAGAGGCGACACTAGCCCTCAAATCGGCGCCCTGCCGAAGTCTCGCCGGCCGGACTACTTTGCCCTGGCGAGGAAGGCGCGCATCGCTTCGCGCGCCTCGTCGCTCGCGAACAGCTCGGCCGACTTCGCGGCGACCTCGTCGCCGTGGGCGTCGATGCGGGCGACCAGGTCGTGGTTGAGGATCCGTTTGCTCTCGCGAAGACCCTGGGGGTACGCCTTGCAGAGGTCGGTCAGGACTCGAGCGATCTCGCCGGCAAGCTCGGTGTCGGGGACGGCCCGCGTGATCAGGCCGACCTCGGCCGCCTCGGCGGCGTCGAACGTACGGGCGGTCAGGAACAGGTCGCCGGCCGCGCGGTCGCTGAACCGCGGGATCAGGCTCAGCGAGATGATCGCCGCCGCCAGTCCGAGACGTACCTCGGTCAGCTGGAACGACACCGACTCGGCCGCGATGACGATGTCGGCCGCACCGACGATGCCGAGGCCCCCGGCTCGTACCGGACCGCCCAGCTCGACGACGACCGGCTTGGCCGCGGTCGCGATCTGCCGCTGCAGCGCCACGATGGCCTTGGCCCCCTCGGCCATGCCGCCGGCGACGGCCTCGGTCATGTCGGCACCGGAGCAGAAGACCGTGCCGGCCGAGCGGATCAGGATCGCCTTGACCTGAGCATCGGCGTCGGCCGTGGCGAGGTGCGCCGCGAGCTCGGTGACGAGCTGCTTGCTCAGGGCGTTGCGGTTGCGGTCGCTGTCGAGCGTGATCGTCGCGACCTGGTCGGCCACCTCGAGGTGCACCAGCTCGGTCATGTTCCACCTTTCGATCCAGTACGACTTGGGGAGGCCCAGCGAGAACTGGGCGATGAAGTTGAGCACCATCTCCTTGCTGACCGGTGCGATGCGTGACAGGCGCGAGCCCGCGAGCATCTGCACCAGACCGTACTCGTTGGCCAGGCCGTTGCCGCCATGTGTCTGGATCGCCCGGTCGACGGCGTTGCACACGGCCTCGCCAGCGGCGTACTTCGCCATGTTGGCCGCCTCGCCCGCCGCCATGAGGTCGCCGGCGACATACAGCGCCGCCGCCTTCTGCGTCATGAGCCGGGCCATCTCGATCTCGATGAACGTCTGCGCGAGGGGGTGCGCGATCGCCTGGTGCGAGCCGATCGGCGCCTTCCAGACCTGGCGCTGCTTGGCGTACTCGCACGCCTTGGCCAGCGCGAGCCGGGCGGTGCCGGTCGCAAAGGCCGCGCCCATGATTCGCTCGGGGTTGAGCCCGGCGAACAACTGGTCGATGCCGGCATCCTCGCTGCCGATCAGGGTGTCGGCGGGCACGCGTACGTCGTCGAAGAACAGCGTGAACTGCTTCTCCGGCGACGTGATGCCCATGTCGATCTGCTGGTGGGTGAAGCCCTCGGCGTCGGTCGGCACGAGGAACAGCGCAGGCTTGAGGTTGCCGGTCCTGGCGTCCTCCGTGCGCGCGACGACGAGCACGTGGCTGGCCTCGTCGACGCCGGAGATGTACGTCTTGGTGCCCTTGAGTCGCCAGCCGCCATCCTCCCTGTAGGCCGTGGTGATGATCTGGTGCGAGTTGGATCCCGCATCCGGCTCGGTAATCGAGAACGCGAACGTCGAGGTGCCGTCGGCGAGACCGGGCAGCCAGCGCTCCTTCTGCTCCTGCGTGCCGTACTGGGCGATGATCGTGCCGACGATCGCCGGGGAGACGACCATCAGCAGCAATGGGCTGCCTGCCGCGGCGAGCTCCTCGCACACCGCCGCGAGGTCGCCGATGTCACCGCCTCCTCCGCCGAACTCCTCCGGCACGGCGACGCCGAGATAGCCGAGCTTGCCGGCCTCGTCCCACAGCTCGGTCGTCTTGCGGCCCTCCTTCGCGGCCTGCTCGAAGTAGTCGCGTCCGTACTTCGCGCCGAGATCGGCCACCGCCTTGCGGAGCGCCAGGCGCTCGTCGGACTCGGTGAAGTTGTTCATGACTCTTCTCCTTGGATGACTGCGAGTACGGCGCCGGACTCGACCTGGCTGCCCGGCGCGACCGAGAGCCCGGACACGACGCCGTCGGTCGGTGCGGCGATGGTGTGCTGCATCTTCATGGCCTCGAGGACGACCACGACGTCGCCCTTCGTCACGTGCTGCCCATCGGCGACGGCGACGCTGATGACGGCTGCGGGCATCGGCGCGAGGAGAGAGCCCTCGGCGACGACGTCTGCCGGGTCGACGAATCGCGGCACGGGAGTCAGCGTGATCGAGCCGTGCGGTCCGTCGACGTCGACCCAGCCGGCGCCGACCGCGACCTCGTACGTCTTGGCGATGCCGTCGTCGGCGAGGACGACGCGCGTCGGCGACGCCTCGACGACCGAGACACCGTCGAGGTCGTGCTGCACGAACCCGGCTGAGTAGGACACCTCCACCAAGTCGGTTGAGCTCGTCGAGGCCTCGTACGTCCGCGTGCGGGGCTGGCTCTGGACGTTGCGGTACGCCGTGGGGATCCGGCCGAGCACCGTGGCGTTCGCGGTTGCGGTCGTGGCCTCGGCCAGCGCAGCAGCCAGCGCCGACAGGTGCACAGCCCTTACGTCGAGCGACGGCTGAGTCCAGGCGTCGAGCCGTTCATCGAGCAGCGCCGTGTGAACGCGGGCGGCGGCGAACTCCTCGTCGGCGAGGATCGACCGGAGGAGTTCGAGGTTGGTCGAGACGCCATGGATGCGGGTGCGCCGGAGGGCGTCACGGAGCTTGCGCAGCGCCGTGGCCCGGTCGGCGCCGTGGGCCACGATCTTCGCCAGCATCGCGTCGTAGTGGATGCCGACGACCGAGCCCGACTCGACGCCGGAGTCGACCCGCACGCCGTCAGGGACCTCGAACGTGCGGACGGTGCCGGTTTGCGGCTGCCAGGCGTCCGCAGGATCCTCGGCGTAGAGGCGCACCTCGATCGCATGCCCGCCGGGCCCGTTCGGCTCTCGCCCGAGGCGGGCACCCTCGGCCACTGCGATCTGCTCGGCGACCAGATCGACGCCGAACACCTCCTCAGTGACGGGGTGCTCCACCTGGAGCCGGGTGTTCATCTCCAGGAAGTACGCCTTGCCGGTGTCGAGGTGCGCGTCGGCGACGAGGAACTCGACGGTGCCGGCGCCGACGTAGTCCACGGCCTTGACCGCCGCACGCGCCGCGTCGTGGAGCGTGGTGCGTACGGGATCGCTGACGGCAGGCGCGGGTGCCTCCTCGACGACCTTTTGGTGCCGGCGCTGGATCGAGCAGTCGCGGTCGCCCACGACCCAGCACGTGCCGTGGGTGTCGGCCATGACCTGGACCTCGATGTGCCGCGCGGTCGGCAGGTAGGGCTCGACGAAGACCGTGGCGTCGCCGAACGCCGACAACGCCTCGGCGCCGGCTGCCTCGAGCTCGCCCTGCAGGTCTGCTGCATCGGTGACGACGCGCATGCCACGACCACCACCACCGGCTGATGCCTTGACCAGCAGCGGGAAGTCTTCTGCTTTCGCAGTCGACGCGTCGACCGACAGGATCGGCACGCCACCGGCAGCCATGAGCTCCTTGGCGCGGATCTTCGAACCCATCGCGTCGATCGTCTCGGGTGCCGGACCGATCCAGGTCAGACCGGCCTCGACAACGGCGCGGGCGAAGCCGGCGTTCTCGGACAGGAAGCCGTAGCCGGGGTGGATCGCGTCGGCGCCGGCCTTGAGCGCGGCGGCGATGACCAGGTCACCGCGCAGGTAGGTGTCCGACGGGGCATTGCCCGGGAGACGTACGGCGAGGTCGGCCTCCCGGACGAAGGGCGCACCTGCGTCGGCGTCGGAGTGCACCGCGACGGTGCGGATGCCGAGCTCGCGGCACGTCCAGAAGATGCGCCGAGCAATCTCGCCACGGTTGGCGACCAGGACGCTGCCCACCAGTTTTTGGGCACTTGTGGAGAGTTCTGGGGCATCTGGGCGTACGGAAGTGCCCGAAAACTGGGGATGGGTTTGTGGATCGCTCACGTTCGGAACACTCCGTAGCTCCTGGCGCCTTCGACGGCTCTCGTGTTGATGGCGCTCAGGCAGATGCCGAGAATCGTGCGGGTGTCCCGGGGATCGATCACCCCGTCGTCGTAGAGCATCCCCGAGGTGAAGTAGGCCAACGACTCCTTCTCGATCTGCTCCTCGACGTAGGCCCGCATGGCCTTGTCACCCTCCTCGTCGTACGGCTGACCCTTCGCCTCGGCGGCGCCTCGCGCGACGATCGAGATGACGCCGGCGAGCTGGGCGGGGCCCATGACCGCCGACTTCGCGTTGGGCCAGCTGAACATGAACCGCGGGTCGTACGCACGACCGCTCATGCCGTAGTGACCCGCTCCGTACGACGCGCCGATCACGACCGAGAGGTGCGGAACGGTCGAGTTCGACACCGCGTTGATCATCTGCGCGCCGTATTTGATGATGCCGCCCTGCTCGTACTCCGCACCGACCATGTAGCCGGTCGTGTTGTGCAGGAACAGCAGCGGCGTGTCGGTCTGGTTGGCGAGCTGGATGAACTGCGTCGCCTTCTGCGCCTCCTCGCTGAACAGCACGCCCTGGGCATTGGCGAGGATGCCGATCGGGTAGCCGTGCAGCTGTGCGAAGCCGGTGACGAGCGACGAGCCGTAGAGGGGCTTGAACTCGTCGAACTCCGACGCGTCGACGAGCCGCGCGATGACCTCGCGGGGGTCGAACGGGATCTTGAGATCGGTCGGCACGATGCCGAGCAGCTCCTCCGGGTCGAGCACCGGCTCCGCGTACGTCGGCTCGGGCACCAGGCCGTGCTTGCGCCAGTTGAGCCGCCGGACGATCGACCGGCCGATGCGGATGGCGTCCTGCTCGTCGACCGCGAGGTAGTCAGCGAGTCCCGACGTACGCGCGTGCATCTCGGCGCCACCGAGCGACTCGTCGTCGGACTCCTCCCCGGTCGCCATCTTGACCAGGGGCGGTCCGCCGAGGAACACCTTGGCGCCGCCCTTGACCATCACGACGTAGTCGCTCATGCCAGGGATGTACGCGCCTCCGGCCGTCGAGTTGCCGAACACCAACGCGACGGTCGGCCGCCGATCCGCGCTGGCCCTGGTGATGCTGCGGAACGAGCCGCCACCGGGGATGAAGATGTCCTTCTGCGTCGGCAGGTCAGCGCCGCCGGACTCGACGAGGTTGATCGTGGGCAGACCGCACTCGGCGGCGATCTGCGCCGCCCGGTGCCCCTTCTTGAGCGTGCTCGGGTTGGACGAGCCACCCTTCACCGTGGGGTCGTTGGCAACGATCATGCACTCGACGCCCTCGACCACGCCGATGCCCGTCACGAGGGACGCCCCGACAGCGAAGTCGGTCCCCCACGCCGCGAGCGTCGACAGCTCGAGGAACGGCGAGTCGGGGTCGATCAGCAGCTCGATGCGCTCGCGGGCGGTGAGCTTGCCGCGCTCGTGGTGGCGCTGGACGTATCGCTCGCCGCCGCCGGCCAGGGCTTGGGCGTGTTGCTCGGCGAGGTCGGCGAGGCGTTCGAGCATCAGCTCCCGATTGGTCTCGTACGACTCGGTGGTCGGGTCGACAGTCGTCTTCATGAGTACCCCAGGAGCTTGGCGGCCAGATCGTTCAGGACTTCGGTGGCGCCGCCGCCGATGCCGAGGATGCGGGCATCGCGGTAGTGCCGGTCGATCTCGGACTCGCGCATGTAGCCCATGCCGCCGAAGATCTGCACGGCCTCGGAGACGACCCACTCGCACGCCTCGACCGACTGGTTCTTGGCGAGCACCGCGTCCAGGATCACGGCCGGATCGGTCGGATCCCCTGCGACGGCACGCTCCACGGCCTGCCGTGTCAGGGCCCGGGCAGCAGCCGTACGCCGGTGCATGTCGACAAGCTTGTGGCGGATCACCTGGCGCGAGATCAGTGGCTTGCCGAACGTCTCGCGCTCGCGGGCGTACGCCACGGCGAGGTCGAGTGAGCGCTGCGCGGTCGAGTACGCCTGCACCGCCAGGCTGAGGCGCTCGCTGACGAACTGCTGCATCACGAGCACAAAACCGCCGTCGACCTCACCCACGATGTTGCCGGCCGGCACGCGTACGTCGTCGAAGCTGAGCTCGGCGGTGTCGGAGCAGTGCCAGCCCATCTTCCTGAGCGGCCGGGCGACGCTGAACCCAGGTGTGCCCTTGTCGATGACCAGCAGGCTGATGCCGCCGTAGCCCTCGCCGCCGGTACGCACGGCAGTCGTCACGAAGTCGGCGCGCACGCCTGAGGTGATGAAGGTCTTGGCGCCGTTGACCACGAAGGCATCGCCATCGCGCACGGCCCGCGTCGTGATGTTGGCGACGTCCGAGCCGCCGCCGGGCTCGGTGATCCCGAGCGAGCCGATCAGCTCACCCGCGAGCGTCGGGCGTACGTAGCGGTCGATCAGGGCAGCGTTGCCGGAAGCCACGATGTGCGGCAGCGCGATGCCGTGCGTGAACAACGCGGCGATGAGACCGGTCGATCCACCGGCCTCGAGCACCGCTTCGCTCACGATCGCCGAGTCGATCAGGTCACCGCCCTGCCCGCCGACCTCCTCGGGGAACGCGACGCCGAGCAGCCCGGCTTCGGCCGCCTTCTGGTGCAGTTCGCGCGGCACCTCGCAGGCGTCCTCCCATGCCGGCAGGTGCGGGACGACCTCCTTCTCGGTGAACGAGGTGACCATCTCCCGCAGCGCCCGGCGTTCCGGCGTGTCCCAGGCGCTCACAGTGCAGCCTCGGCGATCGCGTCCGGCAGCAACGACGCCGGGATCGCGCAGTCGCGGGCCCGCAGCCACTCACCGACGCCCTTGGCCTGGGGGTCGAGGCGGGTGGATGAGGCGACACCTTCGCCGAGCAGTCCGTGGATCACGATGTTGACCGCGGCGAGATTGGGCAGCGGGTGGATCTCGATGTCGAGCGTCGCCGCCTCGCGGATGAGCTCGCGCACGGTCGCCTCGTCGAGGAACCCGGCCAGCCAGGCGTACGCCTCGTCGCGAGCCGGATGGCCGGCGGGGATCCAGACGCCGACGTTGGCGTCGCCACCCTTGTCGCCGGATCGCGCGTGGGCGAGCCGGCCCAGCGGAACTCGCACGGTCTCGGCCACCCAGTCGCCGAGCGGCAGCTCCAAACCCCGTCCCCCGAGTGGCGCAGTGTGACCGGAATCTGCATCCTCGACCTGACCACTCTGCACCACTCGCGGCGGTGCGACCTCCTCGCGGCGGCCGTTGGCGTGGACGACGACGTGCGGTACCTCGGTCTGTGGGACGTACGCGGGACGGTAGACCCCGTAGGGCGTACCGGCCGCCGGCGGTCGGGTGACGCTGAAGCCGGGGTACGACGCGAGTGCCAGCTGGATCGCGGCGTCGCTGAACGCCCGGCCGACCGGTTCCGGCGACGCACTCCTGACGTGGCATCGCAGCAACGAGGTGGCCTGCGCCTGGGTCGCGGGGTCAGGCGTGTCGGTGCGATCGAGCTGCCACTCGACCGTTTCGGGCACCGTGCCGGCGGCGAGCGCGGTCTCCATCTGGCGCTGGATCAGCTCGGCCTTCTGCGGGATGTCGAGCCCCGTCAGCAGGAACTCGACGCTGTTGCGGAACCCACCGAACGCGTTGAGGCAGACCTTCGTCGTCGCCGGTGGCGGCTCCCCGACGACGCCGGAGATGGCGACCCGATCAGGCCCCTCCTGGGTCACCGTCATGGTGTCGAGCCGGGTCGACACATCGGGGCCGAGATAGGTGGGTCCGCCGATCTCGTAGACGAGCTGCGCCGTGACGGTGTCGACCGTGACCGCACCGCCGGTGCCGTCGTGCTTGGTGATGACGACCGACCCGTCCTCCGCGATCTCCGCGATGGGGAAGCCCAGCGGACGGGACGTGTCGACGTCGCGGAAGCCGGAGAAGTTGCCACCGGTCGCCTGCGTGCCGCACTCGATGACATGGCCTGCCACGACCGCGCCGGCGAGCTGGTCGAGGTCGTCCCGCCCCCAGCCGAAGTGCGCGATCGCCGTGCCGACGACGACCGACGCATCGGTGACTCGGCCGGTCACCACCACGTCGGCGCCTCCCGCCAACGCCGCCGCGATGCCGAATGCACCGAGGTAGGCGTTCGCGGTCATCACCTCACCGAACGAGAACTCGTCAGCGCGAGCCAGCAGGTCGTCGCCCTCGACGTGGGCGATCGCGATCTGGAGGCCTTGCGACTCGGCGATCTCGCGCAGCTTGGCAGCAAGACTCGCGGGGTTGAGCCCGCCCGCGTTCGCGACGATCCTGACGCCGCGCTCCTTGGCGAGCGCCATCGAGTCGGTCATCTGCCTGACGAACGTCTTCGCGTAGCCCAGTGACTCGTCCTTCATGCGATCGCGGCCGAGGATCAGCATCGTCAGCTCGGCGAGGTAGTCGCCGGTCAGGTAGTCGAGCTCGCCGCCCGCGAGCATCTCGCGCATCGCCGAGAGCCGGTCGCCGTAGTAGCCCGAGCAGTTGCCGATCCTGATGGTTGAGTCCGTCATCGGTCGGCCAGCCTGACCGGGTCGTTGCCGGGAAGCCCGGCGAACGCCTGCACGATCCTCAGCCAGTGCGCCGCGTGCTCACCCTCCGCGCGTACGTCGACGTCGTCGGCGTGTCGCCGCCGGGTCGCCAGCAACGCGAAGTCGTAGCCCGAGCCGGACACCCTCTCCGGAGCGTCCTCAGGTCCCCAGGTCCACACGTCGCCGTCCGGGCCGGTCAGCTCCACGCGTACGTCGACGTCCGGCACCGGCTCGCCCCGCACGAGGTAGGCATAACCCCGGGCGCGTACGCCGATGTGGCACACGTGCTTGGCCCGCGCGGTCTGGGGGATCGCCAGTCCGAGCGCTTCGCCGACGTCATGGCTGTGGGCCCAGGTCTCCATGACCCGCGCCGTCGCCATCGAGGCCGGGCTCATGGGCGGGCCGAACCACGGGATCTTCTCGCCGTCGGGGACGCTCCGCAGCGCGGCGTCGAGGGCGACGCGGCCCTCACGCCAGGTCGCGAGCAGCTCCTCGGGCGGCAGCATCGCCATCTCGTCGGCGCCGTCGTCGACATAGCCGTCGGGGTCGGCGGCCGCGCGCTTCAGGCCGCGGCCGAACTCGTCCTGGTCGGTGATCGCCGCCAGCGACGCCACGTCGGTCCAGTGCAGGTGGCCGATCTGGTGCGCCACGGTCCATCCCTCGGGCGTCGTCACGGTCGCCCAGCCATCGGCGGGCAGACCCGCAACCCAGGTGTCGAGCTGCAGGCTCTCGTCCGCCAGGTCCGACAGCAGTCCTTCGAGGGTCGTCATGCGCTGGCGCTCGCTCATGCGAACTCCAGCTCGTTGTCGAGGACGACAGCCCAGGAGTCGAGCACGTCGGCCCGGCGCTTGGCATCGTTGCTGAGCGAAGCCGCGAGACCCAGCCCGCGCAACAGGTCGAGAGTCGCCTGCACGAGCCGGCGGTTGTCACCGCGGGCCTCGTCGATCGCGAGCAGCTCGACGGCGTACGCATGGGTCTCGCGACCAACCCGGCGCTCGAGCGGTGCGACCTCCGCCCGCAGGCCCGCGTCGGTGCGGGCGGCGACCCACAGCTCGAGGGCCGCGAAGAACACGGGCGACACAAACTGCGTGGCAAGAATCTCCAGCACTGCGCGAGTGCGATCGTTCGCCGGCAACGCAGCCGCAGAGCTGCGCATGTCGTCGCGGCGGCGCTCGGTCAGGTGGCCGACGGCCGCGACGACGAGGTCCTGCTTGCTGGGAAAGTGGTGCAGCTGCGCGCCCCGGCTGACGCCCGCACGCCTGCTCACGACGGTCGTCGTGGTGCCGGCCCAGCCGAGCTCGACGAGGCAGTCGACCGTCGCCTCCATCAGCCGCAGTCGCATCGCGCGGGTGCGCTCACCCTGGGGCGTACGCATCGTGGTGCCCGAGTCCGTCGTCACGCACCCAGCATGGGGACATTCCCACAAACAGTCAAGCCTGATTGTTTGTGACTCGTGATTCCGCCCTAGCATCCCAGCGCATGCCCTAGAGTGGGCGATTCGTGCGAACAGCGCGTCTCACTCATCGGAGGGTCACTCCCATGCCCACGCTCACCACACGGCGCCTCAGCGCGTTCGCCGCCACGCTCGCACTCACCGTGAGCGGTCTCGCCTTCGCCAGTCCCGCACAGGCCGCCGTCGGCGTCGACCTGAATGCCAACGACACGACGATCACCGAGGGCGAGAGCGTCACGCTGAGCTGGACCAGCACCGATGCGATCGACCTCGTCGCGTCCGACGGATGGTCAGGCAACAAGACCAGCCCAGCGGGCAATGAGGTCGTCACGCCGACCACCACCGGTGACATCACCTACACCCTGACCGCCACCGATGAGAACGGCCGCGAAGCCGCCGACTCGGTCACGGTCACCGTCGACCCGGCAGCGCCTGCGGGCATCACTCCCAACCCCGTGACGTTCCCGGACCCGTGCACGGTCGTGGTCCCCGAGACGCTCCACGTCACCTACTACGTCGACTACGGTGACGACGACTTCGAGGCGGTAGACGCCGACACCTACGACGGCACGGACTTCTCCGAGCCCGACTTCCCGGTGAGGTTCTATGCCGAGGCCGATCCGGGCTTCTCGCTGGCCGACGGCGCTGTCACTGAGTGGGAGTACACAGCTCCCGAGAGCTGCTTCGGCGACGACGTGATTCTCGTCAGGACCAGCGCGTCGTGCGGCAAGGTGACGTTCAACAACGTGTCCGACAACACGGTCACCGTCCTCTACGGGAGCGAGGGCAACGACGAGCCCGACGGCCAGATCACCCTCGAGGCCGGCGACTCGCGCACCGTGAAGACCAAGCGCCACGACCTGCTGTTCATCGCCTTCACGGACGACACGGACGTGCAGTTCGACACCATCAAGGTCCGCCAGGGCTGCGGTGACGACACCGGCGGTTCGGGCCATCCGACCGTGGCTCCCGCCGCTGGGCTGTAGGTGTCACGCGGCACCAGGCGAGCCCCCCGCAAGGTCCGGAGACTCGCGTACGTCCTGACGGTGGCCGTTGTCGTAGTCATCGCGGTTGCGGCGTACGTCGTACTGCGGCCGAACGAAGATCAGCCCGAGCCGATGGCCCGGCCGACTGCGACGAGGACGACCCCGACCGCATGGCCCAGCACCACAGCTCCCAAGGCCGTCAAGCCCATCGGTGAGCCGACGCAGCTGGTCATCGGCGACATCGGCGTCAACGCGAAGGTGCTCCCGGTCGGCACCACCGCCAAGGGTGCGCAAGAGGTCCCCGCGAGCCTGCATGAGACCGGCTGGTGGAAGGACGGCCAGCAGCCCGGGCAGCCCGGCAATGCCGTCATCGTGGGCCACACCGCCTCGAAGGCCGACGGCGTGTTCGACGAGCTCTCCGACCTCGCCAAGGGCGACCGGCTCACCGTGAAGGGCCAGGACGGCACATTGACCTACCAGATCACCTCCGAGAAGGAGATCAAGGTGGCGGACTTCGCCGCCGAGTCCGACCAGATCTATCGCGAGACCGGCGCCAGCGGCCTCGTCCTGATGACGTGCGGCGACTGGAACGGCGCCCGGTTCGAGACCACGGTCATCGCGTACGCCAAGGCCGTCGGCCGCTCCTAGCGCGGCGATGACCCCGTCGGCCTCACGCCGGCCTGTCGTGTGCTCGACACCACGAGACAGGGCGTACTGAATTGGCCCGGATTCGGGTTCGGGACAGCGGATATTCCGGTAGTCTCCTCTGACTCCCCGATCGTTTCCTGAAGGACACGCATGACCGAGCAGCCCCCGATCACGTACGAGCTGTCGACACCGGACGAGCCACCCGCCGGCGGCCGCAACACCAAGGCGCTGGTCGTCGCGGCGATCGCTGTCGTCGTGGTCCTGGCCCTGGCCGGTGGGGCGTTCGCCGTGATCAAGAAGCTCGACGGCGGCGGCCCCCAGCCACACGACGTGCTGCCGGCCTCGGTCATCGCGTACGCCCGCGTCGACGTCGACCCGTCGGCGAGCCAGAAGATCGCGCTGTTCAAGCTGATCCGCAAGTTCCCCGAAGCGGCCGACCAGATCGGCATCAAGAGCGCCGACCAGGACGTGCGCAAGCTGCTGGTCGATGGCGCCCTCAACGAGGCCGGCTGCGACCTGACGTACGACAAGGACGTCAAGGCGTGGCTGGGCAGCCGCATCGGAGTCGCGCTCGACAAGGAGCAGACGCCGCTGGTCGCGATCCAGGTCTCGAACGAGAAGAAGGCCAGGACCGGCATCAAGGCACTGTTCGCCTGCGGCGACGAGAAGGCCTCCGTCGCATTCCTCGACGGCTACGCGATCGTCGCCGAGACCCAGAAGCAGGCCGACGCGGCCGTCAAGGCAGCCAAGACAAAGCCGCTGGCCGACAACAAGGCGTTCGCCAAGGATCTCGACGACCTGGGCGAGCAGGGCGTGGCCTCGGCCTGGGCCGACACCAAGAAGATCATCGACGCCTTCCCGGAGTTCAAGGCGCTCGTGGCCGACGCCCCGACGTCCACGCTCAAGGAGCTCGAGCAGGCCGGCACCTCGGCGCTCACACTCCGCGCGGACGGCTCGACGCTCGAGCTGGCCGGGCTCACCGGACTCACGGACTCGGTCGACAAGCTGAAGCCGGCACCCCTGGACAAGCTGCCCAAGAACACCGTCGCGGCGCTCTCGGTCGGCGGGTTCGGCGACCAGGTCGCGGCGCAGTACGACACGTTCATCAAGGAGTTCAACCGAAGCTTCCAGCTCGGCGTGAGCGACCCCTCCAACACCGAGGGCATGACGCCGGAGCAGAAGGACGCCTACGACGCGTACATCAAGGAACACACGCCCGACCCCAAGGACTACGTCGCCCAGTTCGAGCAGGCGACCGGTCTCAGGGTCCCGGCCGACCTCGAGACGCTGTTCGGCGACGGGCTCACGGTCGCGGTCGGCTCGAGCAACCTCGACAAGCTGCCCACGATGTCCGGTCCTGCCGATCTCGCGAGCCTCGACGTGGCACTCAAGATGACGACAGATCCTGACAAGGCGTTCGACCTGGCCAAGCGCCTGGCGAGTCTCGCGACCCAGGCCGGCCTCGATCTGTCCACCGCGCAGACCGCCGACGGTGCGGTCATCGCGACCAACCAGGACGCCGCCGACGCGATCGACGGCTCGGGGAAGCTGGGCGACGACAGCACCTTCACGTCCGTCATGGCGTACGGGGACCAGACGCTCTACGGCCTGTTCGTGGACGTCGGCACGGTCCTCGACAAGCTCAGCGACGCCGATCCGCCGGACGACATCGCGAAGGACATCGATCAGGCCAAGGCGGTCAAGGCAGTCGGCATCTCGTACGGCAAGGAGGGCAAGCACACGGTCTTCAGCCTGCGGGTCGCCTTCTCCAAGTAGACACTCAGGCGGCGGAGTCGTCCTGGTCCGGCACGAGCTCGCCGGTCATGACCTCTTCGTGGCTGTTCGGGTCCTCGACCGGGGCGCGGTCGAGCTCGCCGATCACGCGGCGGGCGAAGTCGGCGGCCAGCTGGATCGCCATCTCGCTCTCGGGCACGACATCGACCAGGACCGGGAAGGCATGCACCTGCTTGCGCCACAGGTGGGTCTCGACCTCGACGCCACGCTCGGACAGTGACAGCGCCATGGCCTCGACCTCGGGCCGCAGCAGCTCGTCCTCGACTGCGACGAAGAACGTGGGCGACGTGATGTAGGCCGCGGCGTGCAGCGGTGAGGCGTACCCCTCGATGGGGGCCCCGTCCTCAGGGAGCCAGCGCTCCCGGATGCGGGCGATCCGCTGGATCGGCAGGTAGGCGTCACGGGCCGGCGCGATCCGCTCGACCGCCTTGTCCTCGCGGTCCGGGTCAACGCTCAGCAGAGGTGAGAACCCGAGCAGTGCGGCCGGCGCCTGCAGGCCGCGGCGGGTGGCGAGCTCGGCGACCTTCATCGTGAGGTAGCCGCCGGCTGAGTCGCCTGCGACGACGATCTTGTCGGGATGGTCGCTCACCGCGACCAGGGCTGCGTACGCCGAGATGGCGTCGTCGACCGACTCGGCGATCGTGCCCTCAGGCAGCTGCACGTAGTCGACCGAGATGACCTCGGCGCCGGTCTTGAGTGCCAGCCGCTCGCAGATGCGGCGATGCGTCGCGACGCTGCCGGAGAAGAATCCGCCGCCGTGGAGGTAGAGCAACGTCATCTCGCTGGCGGGACCGTGGCGGTGCCGCATGCGCTCGACCCCGACGCCGCCGAGCTCGGTGGCCTCGAAGGCAATGTGAGGTGATCTCTTGCGATGGACCTGGAGGCCGTCGATCGCACGGATCGCGGCGAACGTCCGCTCGGTGATCGGGGTGAAGCGGAGCACCGGCTTGAACACCAGGCGGATGCTGCGCTGCAGCACCCGCGACCTAAAGCTGTAGGTCTCGTGGACGACGGCCTTGTCGTAGACGACCCGCATCGGACCGCGGCCGGGCAGCACCAGACGGACCCTCCGGCGCGGGACCTTCGCGGCACTCCTGAGCGCCGTCAGCCGGTCGAAGAACGAGGTCCACATACCTCGAGCGTACGCTCGGTATGTCGGCCACTCAAATCGGTCGCTCACGTTTGCGCAGGTCAGAGGCGGTTTGCCGGAGCGGGTGACAGCAGGCCGAGGCGATGGGTGACACTCGAACGGGCAGCACGTCGACGGGAGGGACGATCAGATGCTGGAGGCCATCGCCATCTTCGCCGCCGGCATGTGGGCCGGCATGATCAACGTCATCGTCGGCTCGGGCACCCTCATCACGTTCCCCACGCTGCTGTTGTTCGGCTATCCGGCGCTCACCGCCAACGTCTCCAACAACATCGGGCTGGTGGCCGGCGGGCTGTCCGGCGTTCACG
Source organism: uncultured Actinomycetota bacterium (assembly GCA_963759975.1). Lineage (GTDB taxonomy): Bacteria > Actinomycetota > Actinomycetes > Propionibacteriales > Nocardioidaceae > Aeromicrobium. The sequence goes on along the minus strand of CAVXBS010000041.1, from coordinate 138,973 downwards.
GCTACCGCAAGGAGGCCCTTCGCCATCGCGCGCTCCTGCTCCGACTCGCCCCGGCGTCGGTCCTGGGTGCGCTGACCGGCGCCATCTTGCTGCTGGTCCTGCCGGCCGACTCGTTCAAGTCCGTCGTCCCGGTCCTCATCACGATCGGCCTCGTCATGGTCATGATCGGCCCGGCGATGCAGCGTCGTACGGCCCGGCGGCATGCCACGCTCGACAGCGAGCCACGTTCGGCGCAGTGGGCGCTGCCGCTCGGCGTCTTCTTCGCCGGCGCGTACGGCGGCTACTTCGGGGCGGCGCAGGGAGTGATCCTGGTCGGGCTCATGGGCGTCTTCCTGACGATCGGCCTCCAGGACATCAACGGCGTCAAGAATGTCCTGGCGACGATCGTCAACGCGGTGGCGGCCATGGCGTTCATGGTGGTCGCGTGGGACCGCATCGACTGGAAGATCGTGGCGCTGATCGGTGGCGGGAGCCTCATCGGCGGTCAGTTCGGCGCCCGCATCGGCCGGCGTCTCCCGCCGGCGGTGCTGCGCACGGTGATCCTGGTGATCGGCGCCCTCGCGCTCGTCAAGATCCTGTTCTTCGACTGAGGCGTGCCCGCAGGGCGCTCGGGATCATTCCGCGACGAAGCTGGCGTCCACGTCGACATGGATCACGATCTCGGCCGGGGTGAGGTCGAGCATCGGGCCACCGTCGGACATGTCGGCGAATCCGGACTTGGCCAGCATCGGCAGGCTCCCGGCACTCTCGATGTGATGCGTCAGCATGCCCGGATCGGCGAGCTGAACTGCCACGACCTTGCCCCGGCGGACCGCGTTCGCGTACGCCTGCGCCTTGGCAACAGCGTCGTCGACTGCGGCCTTGCGGACCTCGGCCTCGTACGCCCGACGGCTCTTGACGCCGACGTCCCAGGCGATGCCGACGACCTCGACGCCCTCGGTGCCGGACCAGAAGTCGAGGAAACCGCTGAGTCGTTCGAAGTCGGTGAACTCTGCGCCGACCTGCACGCGGGCGACATGCACCATGGCGCCGCGCTTGCCCTCGGCGTCCCACGGGTGATGGCTGAAGACCCGCACCTGATCGCTCGACCACGGGCCGACGGCGCGAAGCCCGACCAGCTCGCGGAGCTGCGAGGTCAGCGGGTCATGGATCGCGACGGCGTCCTGGAAGACCTGCTTGCGATCCGAACCTTCAACAGCTGCCGCGAGCGACACGATGGCGCGTTCGGCTTGATAATGCTGCTCGGCGGAGCCGCGTACGGTGATGTCGAGCGTCATGCTGGCATCTTGCCGCATCGAAGCAGTCGCGGCGTGGATCAGCTCGCGCAGGTCTCGAACCAGTAGTCGGAGATCTTCTTCAAGGCCGCGGTCGCGCCCCCGTGCCGCCGCGCCCGGCCGCCGACGATGACACCGGGGTTGTCACCTGGTCCGGTCCCTGCTTTACTGGTTTCAGATAGTTTCATTATCTGAAATCTGATCGGGAGATCCATGGCCCAGACCATCCACGACGCCGCGATCATCGGCGCCGGCTTCGGCGGCATCGGTGCGGCCATCCAGCTCCGGCAGCTCGGCCACGACGACCTCGTGATCCTCGAGCGCGAGAGCGACCTGGGCGGCACCTGGCACGTCAACCGCTATCCCGGGCTCGCCGTCGACATCCCGTCATCGACCTACTCCTACTCGTTCGAGCCCAACCCCTACTGGTCGCGGCTCTACGCGCCCGGCGCGGAGCTCAAGGCGTACGCCGCGCACGTCGCCACGAAGTACGACGTGCGCCGGCACATGCGGTTCGACACCGTCGTCGAGGGGGCGGTGTGGGACGAGGACGGGCAGCACTGGACCGTCAACATCGCCGGCGGCGAGCGCCTGCATGCCCGCCTGCTGCTGACCGCGACCGGATTCCTGTCGCAGCCCGCATTCCCCGACATCGACGGCATCGACTCGTTCGCCGGCACCGTCATCCACACGACGCGGTGGGACGACTCGGTCGACCTGGCCGGGCGACGCGCTGCCGTCATCGGCACGGGCGCGACGGCCGTGCAGCTGATCCCCGAGATCGCGCCCCGGCTCGCGGAGCTCACGGTCTATCAGCGCACCGCGATCTGGGTGACCCCGAAGTGGGACGGCGCGGTGCCCGAACGCGTGCAGAAGCTGTACGCCCGAGTGCCCCTGGCCCAGCGCGCCGTCCGCACCGTCGGCAACGGCATCCTCGAGCTCATCATGGTCGCCGGCGTGCTCAAGTACCGCCGCACCAAGCTGCTCAACCGGGCTGTGGAGAAGATGGCTCTGCGGCACCTGGAGCGACAGGTCGAGGATCCGGAGACGCGCCAGAAGCTCACGCCCGACTACACGTTCGGCTGCAAGCGCCCCACGTTCTCCAACACGTACTTCCGCACCTTCAACCGCGACAACGTGCGCCTCGAGACGACGCCGATCGCGCGCATCGAGTCCGACGGCGTCGTGACTGCCGACGGCACCAAGACCCAGATCGACACCCTCGTGCTCGCCACCGGCTTCAACCTCTGGGACACCAACTTCCCGGCGTTCGAGGTCATCGGGCGGGACGGCAAGGATCTCGGCAAGTTCTGGCGCGCCCAGCAGTTCCAGGCGTACGAGGGAGTCACGGTGCCAGGGTTCCCCAACTTCATCTCGCTCAACAGCCCCTACTCCTACTCGGGCCTGTCGTACTTCACGACGATCGAGTCGCAGATGCGGCACATGAAGCGCCTGCTCGGCGAGGTCAAGAAGCGCCGGGCGTCGACGTTCGAGGTCACCGAGGAGGCCAACGCCGAGTTCCTCGGCCGGATGACCGACCTCGTCGAGGACTCGGTGTTCGTCAACGGCAGCTGCGCGACCTCGCGGTCGTACTACTTCAACCAGCACGGCATGGCGACTCTGCTGCGGCCCACGTCGACGCTCAACGCGTTCCGCGAGGCCGGGAGCTTCCCCCTCGACCACTACGCGTACGCCTGAGTGATCTGGGTCCTTTCACCCAACGAGCTTGGCGCCCGCCAGCGGGACGAGCTCGGCACGGGTCGATGTCTCGATCTCATGGCCCGTGGCGCAGGTGAGCTGGGCGTGGATCTCGGCGCCGCAGTCACGGTGCCGCAGTGACATCGGCGGACCGTCCTGGCCCGGGCGGTGAGCGTCGCCCCAGTCCATCAGCGCGACCATGACGGTGCGCAGGTCGCGCCCCGCGGGCGTGAGGACGTACTCGTGCCGCAGCCGCCCGATTTCTGGGCGGTATGGCCGGCGCTCGACGATCCCCTCGTCGACCAGCAGCGCGAGACGCTTGGTCAGCACGTCGCGGGCGATGCCGAGGTGTTGCTGCAGCGCATCGAAGCGGCGTACGCCGTTGAACAGGTTGCGGACCACCAGGACGGACCAGCGATCGCCGAGGATCTGCGCGGTCCTGGCGATCGAGCAGGTGGCCGAGTCGTAGTCGGTCAGCGGCATACGTTTCTCCGATGCTGAGTTTGGATTCCCAACCCAGATGCTACGCTCATCTCCTTCGCACGAGAAGAGGCGCGACATGACCGAGCTCGATCAGGCCCAGCACAAGACCATCACGTGGACCGACCCGCGGCCGCAAGCCACCGCAGCCCTGACGATGTCCGGTCTCGACTACCTGCAGGCGATGATCGACGGGACGTTTCCCGCGCCGCCGATCGCGAGCCACATCAACCTCGAGCTGGTGAGCGTCTCGCCCGGCGTCGCCGACATGGCAGCCACTCCCGACGAATCGCACTACAACCCGATCGGGTCGGTGCACGGCGGCTTCGCCGCGACGCTGCTCGACTCGGTGTGCGGCTGCGCGGTCCAGACGACGCTGCCGGCCGGCCAGGCCTACACATCCCTCGACCTCACCGTCAGCTTCCTGCGCGGGATGACCAGCGAGACCGGCCGCGTCAGAGCACAGGGCCGGGTCACCAAGCCAGGATCGCGGGCGGCATTCGTCGAGGCGGACATCAAGGATGCGGCGGGGCGTGTGCTGGCCACCGCGACGTCAACCTGTCTGGTGTTCACTCCCTGATACGACCGCCATTGCGGTCAAACGTGAGGATTTCCTCGGATACCATTGTCGGGTGGTTTCTCTTTCCGACCTCCAGGTCCGCTCGCTCGGCGCATGCGCCGTCGACTCGCCGCTCGCGCTCTATGTCGAGGGGCGTACGACCAACGAGTACTACGTCGGCGAGACCGATCGCATCCTCTACGACGACACGCTCGAGCTGATCGCGTCGCGCGGCGTGCCGCTCGAGGAGCTGCCGACCTTCGAGTCCGGCGGACCACGTCAGAAGATCTTCTTCGACCCCGCCAACACCAAGGTCGGCGTCGTCACCTGTGGCGGCCTGTGCCCCGGCCTCAACGACGTCATCCGCGCGATCGTGCTCGAGCTCAACACGCACTACGGCGTACGCGACGTGGTCGGGTTCCAGCACGGCTACGCGGGCCTCATCGAGTCCAACGGTCATGACGTCGTGCAGCTGACGCCGGAGTTCGTGTCACGCATCACCGAGCGCGGCGGCACGATTCTCGGCTCGTCGCGCGGCGCCCAGGACCCGGTCGCGATCGTCGACCGCCTGGTCGAGCTCGACATCGACATCCTCATGGTCATCGGCGGCGACGGCTCGATGCGCGGCGCCCACAACATCGGCGCCGAGATCGCCTCGCGAGGCCTCACGATCGGCGTCGTGGGCGTCCCCAAGACGATCGACAACGACATCCCGCACATCGGCCAGAGCTTCGGGTTCTCCACGGCGTTCGCCAAGGCCGCCGAGTCGATCAAGGCCGCACGAGTCGAGGTCGAGGCAGCCGTCGGCGGCGTCGGCATCGTCAAGGTCATGGGCCGCCACGCAGGGTTCATCGCGTGCTACGCCGCCCTCGCCAACCACGACGCTGACTTCGTACTGATCCCTGAGGTCGGGTTCTCGCTCGACGGGGAAAACGGTCTGCTGGCCCTGCTGGAGCGCCGCGTCGCCGAGCGCGGCAGTGCCGTCATCGTGCTCGCCGAAGGTGCCGGCCAGGACCTCATCCCGGCCAGCGACCGTCGCGATGCCAGTGGCAACGCCGTCCTCGGCGACATCGCGGGCTTCCTGCGCGAACAGATCACCAAGGACTTCGCCAACCGCAACCAGCCGCTGACGATGCGCTACTTCAACCCCGGCTACGCGATTCGCTCGGTGCCGGCCGATGCATCGGACTCGGTCTACTGCGCGCGCCTCGCCCAGACCGCCGTGCACGCGGCGATGGCCGGGCGTACGGACATGGTCGTCGGCCGTCGCCGCCACCGCTTCGTGCACGTGCCGATCCCGTTCGTCACCTCGGGCTCGCACAGCGTCTCCCCTGATGGCGACCTGTGGCTCTCCGTCCTCGAAAGCACCGCGCAACCCTTCTCGATGTGCTGAGGCCGAGTGAGCTCTGCGAGCGAGCGCCGAAGCAGGCCAGGGAGCGGAGCGATCGTGAGCGTTCGCGGCGAAGCCGCCAGCTGCGAGGTCACGTGAGATGACTCCCCAGAGCGAGCACAGCGGCGTACAGCTGAGCGTTTCATGGGGGCTCCCTCGTGCATCGTGATGTGTGGAGAGGCATCACGTCTGCGCACCCGAGAGTCCCTCTGAACGTTGCTAGGGCAGCCGTTCGTGTCTCTTCCGCTTGACCATCGGACGGTAACTCCGCAGCAGGACTATCGGAACCCCCGCATGCGGAGTCTGCGGTGAGCCGTAGGACTCGTGCGGACCCGCATGACCGACGTACCGTCTCGAAGTCGACGAACGCCGGACGGTGGATCAGCGACCGGTCAGGAGAGCCGATACGTCGCCGGCCCACCGTTCCCACCGGCGCTCACTCCGCCTCAGACCACTCCTGCTCGACGAGGGTGCCGTTGATCATTGCGCCGACCTTGGCCCCCTGGGCTGCGGCGGAGATGACCTGCGAGCCCGCATCGGCCACGTTGCCGGCAGCCCAGAGTCCGGACACGTTGGTCGCACCCACCGGGTCCGTCGCCACGACAGGTCCCATCGGCGTCTCGGTCATCTCCAGGTCGAACTCGGCGAGCGCATCGAGGTTGAGCACCATCGTGGGGGCCACGAACACCGCGTCGACCTCGTGCAGGGTGTCCCCCGCCCGTACGCCTCGCAGTGCGCCGTCGCGCCGGACGATCTCGGCGACCGGACCGTCGACGACCTCCACGCCACGGGCGGCGAACACCCGGCGGTCATCGGCATCGAGCTCGACGGTGTCGTTGAGGAAGAACACCACGTCATCGGACCACTGCCGCACCATGCGGACCTGGTGGTTCGACATCGGCTGCGTCGCGACGACGGCGAGACGTCGGCCGGCGACCTCGTAGCCGTGGCAGTACGGGCAGTGGAAGATGTCGACGCCGAATCCCTCGCTGAGTCCGGGGATGTCCGGCAGCGAATCGGTGATGCCGGCGGCGATGACCAGGTGCTTCGCGCGGAGGACGTCATGCCCGGCCCGCACGACGAACCCGCCGTCGGCGGCATCCACGCGTGAGGCGATGTCCTCACGGACCTCGATCCCGAGCTTCTCGACCTGCGTGCGTCCGATCGCGAGCAGCTCGAGCGGGCTGAGCCCGTCGATGCCGAGGTAGCCGTTCACGTGGGCTGCCGCAGCGTTGCGCGGGGGCCCGCCGTCCAGCACCAGCACGCGGCGGCGTGCGCGACCGAGCACGAGGGCGGCGGACAGGCCGGCTGCACCGGCTCCGATGACGATGGCGTCGTACGCGTCTGAGTTCATGCCCTCAGTGTTCGTCGGGATCCGCAGATCCGCAAACATCATTGCCACTATGGCAAGATGCTCGTATGACCGACGATCTCGCTGAAGCACTCACCTCTGTCGGGCCGCGTCTGCGAGCCCTGCGCCAGCGCGGCGAGGCGACTCTCGCCCAGCTCTCCGCCAGCACCGGCATCTCCGTCAGCACGCTCTCGCGCCTCGAGGCCGGGCAGCGCAAGCCGACGCTGGAGCTCTTGCTGCCATTGGCCAAGGCGCACGGCGTCACCCTCGACGAGCTCGTCGAGGCGCCTCCCAGCGAAGATCCGCGCGTCCAGGCCGAACCCATCCACCGACACGGCCGCACGTACGTGCCGCTGACCCGGTCGGCCGGCGGCCCTCAGGCCTACAAGGTCGTCATGCCGCCCGGCCAGACGCCCGAGGACACCGGCGGCTTGAAGACGCACGAGGGCTACGAGTGGCTCTACGTCCTGTCCGGGCGCCTGAGGCTCGTGATCGGCGAGCACGACCTCGTGCTGGGGCCGGGCGAGGCGGCCGAGTTCGACACCCGGCTGCCGCACTGGCTGGGCTCTGCCGGCAAGGGCGCGGCAGAGGTCTTGTCACTGTTCGGGCCGCAGGGCGAACGGATGCACGTACGCGCGAAGCCTCGGTCCAAGGACTGAGGTCTACCAGCTGGACGTGGTGACACCCGGCAGCTCGCCGCGATGCGCTGCCGACCTGAACCGGATGCGCGACAGCCCCGCGACCCGCAGGTAGCCCCGTGGACGGCCGTCCACCTGGTCACGGTTGCGCACACGTACGGCCGAGGAGTCACGAGGGAGCCGGGCCAGTGCCCGACTCGCGCCCATCCGGTCCTCGAGGCTCAGCCTCGTGTCACGACTTGCAGTCCGGAGCTCTGATCGTCGCTCCGCGAGCCTCTCGACCGTACGTTTGCGCCGCTCGTTGGCGACGACCAAGCTGTGCTTGGCCATCAGCGCTCCTCACGGAACTCGACGTGCCGGCGCACGACCGGGTCGAACTTGCGGATGACCATCCGGTCCGGGTCGTTGCGACGGTTCTTGCGGGTGACGTACGTGTAGCCGGTGCCCGCCGTCGAGCGCAGCCGGACGATCGGGCGCAGCTCGCTGCCCTTGCGCATCAGACCCGCCCGCCCCGGGCCAGGATCGCGGCGACGACCGCGTCGATCCCGCGCACGTCGATCGTCTTGATGCCGCGGGCGCTGACCCGCAGGGTGACGTGCCGGCCCAGGCTCGGCACCCAGTAGCGCTTGCGCTGGATGTTGGCGTCGAACCTCCGATTGGTCCGTCGGTGGGAGAACGAGACGTTGCGCCCGAACCCCACCTCGGCCCCAGTGACCTGACACACGCGCGACATTCCCGACTCCTTATGTAGACTGACAATCATTCCCATTAAGTCTATCGGAAAGATTCGGCCCATGAAGCACGGCATCCACCCGCCCTACGCGCCCGTCGCGTTCCGGGACAAGTCGGGCGGTCTCACCTTCATCTCGTCCTCGACGCTGACGAGCACCGAGACCGTGGACATCGACGGCGTGACCTACCCCGTCATCGACGTCGAGATCTCGACGGCCAGCCACCCGTTCTGGACCGGCAAGGGTCGTGTGCTCGATGCCGAAGGCCGCGTGGAGAAGTTCAACCGGCGCTACGGAGCGAAGGCATGACGACGCCCCTGGTCTTGATCACCGGGATCGACGCCGACGCGATGGCCAGCACCATGATCGGCCTTCAATGGGACGCGCCCAACGCCGTCACGGTGCGCCACACGATCGACGTCGACCGCCAGGTCCTGACCCGCATCGTCAGCGACGCCGCGGGAGTCGTCGAACGTACGCACGTCGATCTCGACCACGCGTGTGTCGGCTGCGCGCTGCGCGAGGACGTCATGCCGACCCTCGAGCGGCTCGCTCGCGACGGGCGCTGGGGATCGATCATCGCCCACCTCCCGGTCGCCGCCGAGGCGACCCAGGTCTGTCGCATCCTTTCGAGCGACCACGCGATCGGCTCGGTGCTGCATGTCGCCGCCGTCCTGGCCGTCGTCAACGGCCCGACCGCACGCGCCGACCTGCTCGGCGACGACCTGTTGCGCGAGCGCCACCTGCACACCTCGGCGGAGGACGGTCGCGGCGTCGCCGAGACGCATGCCGCGATGATCGAGTACGCCGACGCCGTCGTCATCGTCGACGACATCGACCAAACCGACCACGCCCTCGCCACCGCGATGCTCCGACCCGGCGCCGAGGTCTTCGACGACCACCTCGCGATCGACGTCGTGGACCTGGTCGCGGGCCGGCGGCTGCACGACCAGGCCGAGGCATGGGTCGACCCGGCACACGCGGAGCCCGTCGGCCTGGTCGAGATCGGTGAGGTGTGGACCGTCGAGCTGAGGTCGGACCGGCCGTTCCATCCTGATCGGCTCATGGCCAACATCGAAGGGCTCGGCGGGGGCGCGCGGCGGTCACGCGGCTGCTTCTGGCTGCCGACCCGACCCGACACGATCTGCCAGTGGGACGGCGCAGGAGGACAGCTCAGCGTCGGCCCGTGCGACCACGACACTCTCGAGCCACACACCCGCATCCTCGTGACCGGCATCGATGACGGCCGCCACTCGCTCCAGGCGCTGTTCGAGCGGTGCCTGCTGACAGACGACGAGCTCGCCACCCGGGGCGTCATCTGGGAGTCCGACCACGACGGATTCGAGCCCTGGCTCGGCCCTGTCCGTCTCGCCGCCTGAACAAGGAGAACCCCCCATGGCCGTACCCAAGCGCAAGACGTCCCGCAGCAACACCCGCCACCGACGGTCGAGCTGGAAGGCCCACCCGGTCCAGCTCGTCCCCATCACGATCGACGGAGTGGAGCACCGCGTGCCCCGCCGACTCGTCCGCGCGGTCCAGCGCGGTCTCCACGTCCCCAAGGAGCACTCATGAAGGTCCGCAACTCACTCCGCTCGCTCAAGAAGCAACCGGGCGCGCAGGTCGTGCGCCGGCGAGGTCGCACGTTCGTGATCAACAAGCAGAACCCGCGGTTCAAGGGGCGCCAGGGCTGACGTTGCCGAACCGGCAAGATCATTTGTCAAAGGTGGTCCCGAGGCGCACGATGGGTCCATGACGCATCAGCACACGGAGCAGCCAGAGGATCACTTCACCCGCGAGTTCTGGGACGAGCGCTATGCCGGCGAGCAGGTGTGGAGCGGCAACCCCAACCCGCACCTCGTGACGTACGGATCAGAGCTCCGGCCCGGCACCGCGCTCGACTTCGGCAGTGGCGAGGGGGCCGACGCGGTCTGGCTCGCTCAGCAGGGCTGGCAGGTCACCGCGGTCGACATCTCCACGGTGGCGCTCGAAGGAGTCGCCGCCCGCGCCTCGGAGCTGGACCTCACGCTGACCTGCCGGCAGGCCGATGCGTTCACGTGGTCCGCCGAGTCGACGTACGACCTGGTGTCAGCCCAGTTCATGCACCTGCCACGACTGGCGTTCGTCCGGCTCCACCGCGAGCTGGCCGCATCGGTCGCGCCCGGCGGCACATTGCTGATCGTCGGCCACCATCCCGATGACACCGGCCACGCGCCCGAGGGCACGACGTTCGAGGACATCCGCTTCACCGCCGAGGAGGTTGCCTCGACGCTGGACCCGGCGGAGTGGGACACGATCGATGCGCTGCGACCCGAGCGAGAATGGATCGACCGCGACGGGCGTCCTGCGGCCGCGGTCGATGCCGTGCTGCGTGCCGTGCGCCGCGGCTGAGCTCAGCGCTCTTCGCGGAACTCCACGTGGCGCCGCGCCACGGGGTCGTACTTGCGCAGCCCCATGCGATCGGGATCGTTCCGGCGGCTCTTGCGGGTCACGTACGTGTATCCCGTGCCGGCCGTCGAGCGCAGCTTGATGATGGGCCTGAGATCGGCATGACGAGCCATGGTGGCCACCTCTCCTTGATTGACAATGAATGTCAACAAGGATCAGACGTCCGGCATTCCCCGCTGATCGCCACGACCGTACGCGGTTGAGCGCTCCTCAGGTGCTCGAGACGTTCCGCACGCCCCTCGATGCCGGCGAACGGGGCGGGCTCGGTCAAGCCCACTGGGGGCGGGAGCGAGCTGCGTAGAACTCGCTCGACTCCTTGCGCCACAGCATCGCCAGGATCACGAGGGCCAGCACGAGGCCCACCACGGAGACGGCGATCGAGGCGCCGGTCACGTTGCCCAGCGAGACAGCCGAAAGGGTCGACAGGAGGTTGAGCCCGCCGAGCACGGTGGCCACGATGCGTGCCCACGGCCGACCCTGACCGTTCTTCCACGCCATCCAGGCCCACAGGCTCACGCCGATGAGCGCCGCGACGACCGCGATGCCGACCGAGATCCCGTAGAGGGCATCGAAGTCGGACTGCGTGTAGCTGGGGTCACTCTTCTCCAGGGAGTCGCGCAGCTGCGACTTCAGCGAGTCGAGCGTCAGGAACGCTGACGAGGAGCCCCACGGCGCTGAGCGCGGCACCGGCCCACATCAACGTGACGGCACGGCGAATCGACGAAGGCTGTGCGACGACTGCGGAGGACCCGGGCTGCTCAGCCGGTGTGCCGGGATGGATGGGATAGCCGTCCGGACCGATCGAGCCGTCGGGCGGTGGTGTGCTGCTCATGAAATCTCCCTGTTCTCGCGTGTGTTCGGATCCACCGTGTCATGAAGACACACCCTGTCGCATCCCTGCCATCGACGTGGCCTTCGCCGGACCCGCCGCGATACGTACGCCGCCCACGTAAAGTGGCGGCATGCTGGAGTGGATCCTGATCGGAATCGTGGTGCTGGGCGGCGCCGTGCTGGCGGCGCATGCCGCGGCCGTCGCGTTCGTCGTCAGCCGGATCGTGTTCTCCGGCCGGCCCAAGCAGAAGCAGTTCAGCCCGAGGTCCTAGTCAGACCATCCGGCGCACGATGCTGAGCGGTGCGTGCTTCATGACCTGGCCGAGCGGCGCCCACGGCCAGGCCGGCACCGCCGCATCGACGACTTCCTTCTCGATGTTCTTGACCAGTGCTCTGCAACCGGTCTCGGTGTCGACCATCATCTTGGCCTCTTGCTGGACGCCCTCATTCATCTCCGAGGCGATGTAGCCGGGGTAGAGCGTCGTGACCTTGATGTCGAGCCCCTTGCGGCCGATCAGGTCCGAGCGGATGCCCTCGGCGATCGCGGCGATGCCGGCCTTGGTCGCCGCATACGTCGTCATGGATGACGGCATGCCCCGCATCGCCGACATCGAGGAGATCACGACGAGGTGCCCGGCCTTGCGCTCGTAGAAGTGCTCCATCGCCGCCTCGCACTGCGCGATCGCGGCGATGAAGTTGGTCTCGGCGGTCTGCTTGTTGGCGTGGAACTTGCCCGTGCCGATGCGACCACCCTTGCCAAGGCCGGCGTTGACGATGACCCGGTCGAGTCCGCCGAGGTCCGTGATCGCCTGCTTGAACACCTCGAAGACCCGCTCGTGGTCGTTGACGTCGAGCTCGTGGACGACGACCTCGATCCCGGGGTGGGCGGCGAGCAGCTCGTCGCGCAGCGCCTCGAGCCGGTCGAGCCGGCGGGCGGTGAGTGCGAGGTGGTGACCCTTGGCGGCCAGGATGCGGGCCATGCCGGCGCCGAGCCCGGAGCTGGCGCCAGTGATGAGAACGTTCTTGCGCATGTCAGTCCTTCTTCGACATCTGGACGGAGGCCTTGGCCATCATCGAGTAGTAGAGCGGGCGGACGAAGCGCTTGGCGGCGTACGCGATCTTGCCGTCCCGGTCGGTCAGGATGATGTGCTTGCCCTTCTCGACGCCCGCGATCACCCGGCCCGCGATGACATCCGCGCTGACCTTGGAGCCGTCGATCAGCTTGGCCGCCGACTTGTTGGCCGCCTCGTCCTTGCCGCGCAGCGACTCGGTGAGGTTGGTCTTGAAGAACGTCGGGCAGATCACCGAGACCTTGACCCCGTACGGCTTGAGCTCGTGGAGCAGCGTCTCGCTCAACGCCACGACGCCGGCCTTGACCGCGTTGTACTCGCTCATCCGGGGCGGGTGGACGAGGCCGGCGGCCGAGGCGGTGTTGACGATGTGGCCGCTGCTCTGCTCCTTGAGCATCGGCGCGAACGTACGGCAGCCGCGTGCGACGCCGAGCAGGTTGATGTCGACGATCCACTGCCACTGGTCCATCTCGGACAGCTCGATGCGACCGCCGGCGGCGACGCCGGCGTTGTTGAACAGGTAGTCGAGACCGTCCCACTGCTCGACGACCCAGTCGCGGGCCGTGGCCCAGTCGACGTCCTGGGTGACGTCGAGCCTCAGGTAGGAGACACCGTCGAGGTCACGCAAGGCGTCGGGCAGCTCGGCGTGCACATCGGTGGCGAGCACACGGCAGCGGCGGTCGACGAGCCGGCGTACGAGCGCGAGCCCGAGCCCGGAGGCTGCTCCGGTGACGAGGACGCGGGACTTCGGGGCGATGGGCATGTTCAGATACTAGCGGTATCTCAATGTCGCCTTGCGGCGTTGTCTCTCCTCGTGCTCAGCGGTGCGCGAGTCCAGCGACCCGATCGAGGCGGGTCGTGGGCGCTTCTGTGGAATTCCGCAGGGTCGGTGCAGCTCTCCGCATTCCGCTTCGATTCGGCCCACGCGCCCTCTCGAGAAAGCCGAATGTGGATTTCTCGCGGGAAACGCACCAGGGGTATGAGATGAGCACGCAGACAACGCAGACCGAGCACCACCAACGCTCGAGACGGATCCGAGCACGGGTGTCGTGGCGCATCGGGATGATCGTGGCGCTGGTGCCCGGCGTGTTCGTGATGTCTCCCAGCCAGGCCGCGGAGGGTCCGCAGACTGTCGTGAGCCTCACGTTCGACGACGGCAGTGCCAGTCAGCTGGCTGCCGCTCGGCTCATGACGGACCACAACATGCCCGGCACGTTCTACGTCAACTCGGGCAATGTCGGCAAGAACGGTTACGCGACCAGGACCGAGCTCACCCAGCTCGCCGCGGACGGCCATGAGATCGGCGGCCACACGGTCAATCATGCGAACCTCACGACCCTTCCGCCTACCGAGGCCAAGAGGCAGATCTGCCTCGACCGGGCCAACCTCACGGAGTGGGGATTCAGCGTGCGCAGCTTTGCGTTCCCGTTCGCGGAGGGATCGACCGCGATCGGCGAGCTGGTGCGTGACTGCGGCTACAACAGCGCTCGGAACGTCGGTGACATCAGGTCACGCTTCGGCTGCGACGACTGCACCTACACCGAGTCGATCCCGCCCGGCCAGCCGTACTCACTCAAGGCGCACGACGTCGTCAACGAGTGGACCCTCCAGGACCTCCAGGACGCCGTGACCAACGCCGAGTCGGACGGAGGAGGCTGGGTGCCGCTGACCTTTCACAACTTCTGCGAGGGCGTGTGCGGTCCGTTGTCGACCGACACGGCGCTCTTCGAGCAGTTCCTCGCCTGGCTCGAACCCCGAGCGGCATCGAACAACACGCTCGTCAAGACCGTCGGCGATGTCGTCGGCGGCGTCAGCCAGCCTGTCGTGTCGGTCGACGCCGTGCCGGTCCAGGACGAGAGCGGTCTCAACAACCCGGGCTTCGAAAGCATCGCGCCCTCGGGAATGCCCACGTGTTGGCAGGCCGGGACCCAGGGTGTGATCACCGCGGCCGTCGACACTGTCAGCCCCGGTCGTACGGGGCAGGTCGCCGGTCGGGTGACGGTCTCGAGCTTCACCAGCGGCGATGCCAAGCTCGTCACCGTCCGCGACCTCGGCACGTGCGCGCCCTCGGTGACGCCGGGCAAGACGTACGTCCTGCGCGGCTGGTACACGTCGACCGCCACGACGCAGTTCGTCGTGCATCGGCGGAACGCGGCAGGCACCTGGTCCTACTGGACCTCGAGCCCGTTCTTCGTTGCCTCGCCGACGTATGCACCGGCGACCTGGACGACCGGACCGGTGCCTGCCGGCACCACCGGCATCAGCTACGGCCTCAACCTGGTCGCCATCGGCACCCTCACGGTCGATGACTTCACCCTGTCGGCGACCGACTCGGTCCCCAGGACGAACGCCACGGTCGCTCCAACCCCGCCCGACGGTGCGGCCGGCTGGTACAGGACGCCCCCCAAGGTGACCTTGACCGTGGACCGTGGCAGTCCCGCCGCGATGACTGAGTACTCCGTCGACGACGGCGCGACGTGGCGCTCCTACACGGGTCCGTTCGACGCGCCGGACAGCCACAGACTGAGCTATCGGTCCAAGGTCGGCTCGATCGGCGAGCCCACCCGCACCCTCGACCTCAAGGTCGACACGACCGCGCCCGCGATGTCCCCGACACTCGACGCCTCGACCCGCACGCTCAGCGTGAATGCGACCGACAACGGATCAGGCATCGCCTCGGTCGAGAAGCGCGATGTCGGCAGCCCCGACTGGACGCCCGTCGCGGGACCCGAGCCGTTGAGCGATGACGCCGTGCACTTGGAGCTGCGCGCCACCGACAACGCCGGCCACGAGTCGACCAAGACGGTGCACGTCCTGGCGAGGGCCGAGGCGGGCGTCACCCTCAGTGTCGGTTCGAGCCTGACCTACGGCAAGGCGAACACGGCGACCGTCGCGGTCACGGCGCCTCCCGGCTGGCCCCCTCCGACCGGCACTGTCACGATCAAGGACGGCACCAAGGTCATCGCGACGGCGCCGCTGTCGGGCGGCACGGCTGCGATCCCGCTGTCCACGCTTGGCGCGGGCAGCCACGGACTCACGGCGAGCTATTCAGGCGACAGCCGGACCAAGACCGGCACGTCGGTCATCAAGACCGTAACGGTCAAGAAGGCCACGCCGACCGTGACGTTCACGCTGAGCACGTACAAACCCCGGGTGAACTCGACCAAGGTCAAGGTGACGGTCAACCTGCGGATCGCGGGATCGTCGATCAGGCCGGCCAACTACGCGTACGTCCGGCTGAACGGCAAGACGATCAAGAGCATGAACATCTCGTCCAGCTACCAGGGCACGCGCAGCGTGACCCTGCCCGTGTTCAAGAAGAAGGGAACGTTCAAGATCAGCGTGAGATACCAGGGCTCATCGAACGTCTACTCCCGGACCAGCAGCAGCAAGACGATCTACGTCCGCTGAATCGGGTCGGCTGCAAGCGATTCAGCGGTACGTGATGAGGTCGCGCGGGAGGTGGGTGCTCTCGTTGAGCGCCAGCAGGCGAGGCCCGGTCGAGCCGGCGATGACCGTCGTGACCGCGGCATTGATCATGACATCGTTGATCCGCTGGAACGCCGAGTCGCCACCGGTCAGCAGGTGGGACGCGACCATCGCGATCGGCCCGCCTGAGGTGAACACCGCGATCGACTGGCCCGGTCCGGCATCCGCCGCGACCGTGCCGAACGACGTCATGACTCGGTCGACGAAGTCCCGGTATGTCTCCGTGTGCTCGCCCTCGCCGGCGATCCACCCGTCGAGTGCGGCGTTGAGATGTTGCTGGAACGCCTTGGGATCGAGCGTCAGCGAGGTCGGGTCGTGCGCACGGGCGATCGCCAGATGGTCGTACTCGTTCCAGCCGTCGTCGACGTCATAACCGTCGCCCTGCCCGCACGCGTCGATCGCCCCGATCGCGGTCTGGGCGTGCCGCTTCATCGACCCGGCGACCGCGGCGGTTGGCGCCCAGCCGGACGCCTCCCACGAGACACCGAGGGCCGTCGACTGCTGCATACCGATCGTCGAGAGCTGGTCGTAGTCGTCGGACCCGAACGACGCCTGGCCGTGACGGATGAGGTGGATGGATCCCATGTCCGGAGCCTAGCGATGCGCTCGAGGCGGGTCCTTGCGGCCGTGGCGGGATCCCGCAGGATCAGTGCAGCCCTCCACATTCCGTCTCTATTCGGCCACCGGTCCCCGCTCGGAGCACGAGGGTTGACGTGCGATCCGCCGCAGGGGCGGAAGTCTTCCAGAGGTGTGAGATGAACACACAGGCAGCAGCACCGAACGGCCACCAGTCCCCGAAAGGGGTCCAAACTCGGATTGCGTGGTGCGTCGCGATGGTTC
This sequence comes from uncultured Actinomycetota bacterium, assembly GCA_963759975.1. Classification (GTDB taxonomy): domain Bacteria; phylum Actinomycetota; class Actinomycetes; order Propionibacteriales; family Nocardioidaceae; genus Aeromicrobium. Next base: position 122,177 of record CAVXBS010000041.1, on the reverse strand, counting down.
TGGCTGTCCTGCCCAGTGCCTTCGTCATGTCCCCCGGGCAGGCGGCGGCAGACGACCCGCCGACGGTCGTGAGCCTGACGTTCGACGACGCCAGCGCCAGCCAGCTGACGGCCGCCGCGCTCATGAAGGACCGCGGCATGGCGGGCACGTTCTACACCAACTCCGGCACTGTCGGCAAGACCGGCTACGTCACCCGGACTCAGCTCGACCAGCTCGCCGCGGACGGCCACGAGATCGGCGGCCACACCCTCAACCACGCGAACCTCCCCACCCTGCCCCCAGACGAGGCCAAGCGGCAGATCTGCCTGGACCGGGCCAACCTGACCGCATGGGGCTTCAACGTGCGCAGCTTCGCGTACCCGTTCGCGGAGAACACGGCAACGGTCAGCGACCTGGTACGGGACTGCGGCTACAACAGCGGCCGCGGCGTCGGTGGACTCAGGTCGCGCTTCGGCTGCAACGGCTGCAGCTACTCCGAGTCGATCCCACCCGTCCAGCAGTATGGGACCAGGTCGCACAACATGGACGGCGCCTGGACCCTCCAGGACTACAAGGACGCCGTGACCAACGCAGAGTCGTCCGGAGGCGGCTGGGTGCAGCTCACGTTCCACACCTTCTGCGGGGCCCAGTGCGGTGCGCTGGCGGTCAACACGGAGATCTTCACGCAGTTCCTCGACTGGCTGGGGCCCCGCGCAGCGTCGAACAACACCGTCGTCAAGACCGTCGGCGACGTCATCGGCGGCGACACCAAGCCCGTCGTGACGGTCGACCCTACGCCGATCCAGGACGAGAGCGGCCTCAACAACCCGAGCCTCGAGAGCCTCGCGACCAGCACGGGGCTGCCCACGTGCTGGCAGGTAGGGAGTGGGGGCACGAACACCTCAACCATTGACACCGTCACCCCCGGGCGTACGGGGCAGGTCGCCGGTCGGGTGACGGTCTCGAGCTTCACCGACGGCGACGCCAGGCTCGTCACCACCCGTGACCTCGGCACGTGCGCGCCCTCGGTGACGCCGGGCAAGACGTACGTCCTGCGCGGCTGGTACACGTCGACCGCCACGACCCGGTTCGTCGTGCACCGGCGGGACACGGCAGGCACGTGGTCCTACTGGACCACCTCGAACCTGGCCTTCTCGCCCTCGTCGACCTACAACCGCGCGGTGTGGACCACCCCTGCGGTCCCGGCCAACACCACCGCCATCAGCTTCGGGCTCAACCTGGCCACCACCGGCACCCTCACGGTCGACGACTTCTCGCTCTCCGCGACCGACTCGGTCCCCAAGACGTCCGCCACAGTCGCCCCGACGGCGCCCGATGGCGCAGCCGGCTGGTACCGGACGCGTCCCGTGGTGACCCTGACCGTGGACCTGGGCAGCGCGGCCGCCACGACTGAGTACTCCGTCGACGACGGTGCGACGTGGCAGCCCTACACGGCTCCGTTCGACGCACCGGACGGCCAGAAGGTGAGCTACCGGTCCAAAGCTGGCTCACTCGTCGAGGCCACCCGCACGCTCGACCTCAACGTCGACACGACGCCGCCGGTCGTCGCCCCGTCGTTCAACGACACGACCCGCACGCTCACCGTGACCGCGACCGACACCAACGGCTCGGGCATCGCCTTGATCGAACGGCGCGCGGCCGGCACCACGGCCTGGACCCCCGTCACGGGACCAGAGGTCCTGGGCCGCGACTCCGCCGAGCTTGAGTTCCGGGCGACCGACAAGGCCGGCAACGCGTCGGCGATCGAGACATTGACCGTCCCGGCGGCACCGGACGACAAGTCGAAGCCCACCGTCACCCTCAGCCTGGGATCGAGCCTGACCTACGGCAAGGCGAACACGGCGACCGTCACGGTCACGGTGCCCGCCGGCCGGCCGACCCCGACCGGCACTGTCACGATCATGGACGGCACCACGGCCATCGGGTCGATGCAGTTGACCGGCGGCAAGGCTGCGATCTCCCTGTCGTCCACCCTCGAGGCCGGTACGCGCACGATCACGGCGAGCTACGGAGGTGACGCCGCTACCAGCCCGGGCGTCTCAACTGTGAAGACCGTGACGGTCAAGAAGGCCACGCCGGAGGTGACGTTCTCGCTGAGCACGTCCAGGCCCAGGGTCAACTCGACCAGCGTCGAGGTCACCGTCAACCTCCGCATCGCGGGATCGTCGGTCAGGCCTTCCGGCATCGTCTACATCCGGCTGAACGGCACGACGATCCAGAGCATGACGATCTCGTCGAGCGACATGGGCACGCGCTCCGTGACACTGCCGCCCTTCACGAAGCGGGGGATATTCAGGATGGACGTGATGTACGGGGGCTCGTCGAACGTGAACCCCGGGACCAGCAGCGGCAAGACGATCTACGTCATCTGATCGGCGCACACGTACGTGAAGTCCGGGTCACCTGACTCGCCAGGCTCGGGCGCGCTGGTGGGTGCGGCTGGAAAGATTCGGTCACATAACTCGTCAGTAACCGAAATTCGCTCCTAGTCTGAGCCGATGGGACCTGAGGGAGTGTCGTTTCCGTCCGAGAGCACGTCCGCAGCCGCACGCACGATCCTGTCCGACGCGTTGCGCAAGGCCGATCCGGTGGGCGCCCGCGCGGTCGAGAACGAGACCAACTGGCGACGCCACTATCTCGACCACTTCCGCCGGGCACTCGAGGCCGGCATCGGCGAGGCGACCGCCGCCCAGTCGATCGCAGCCGACGGGTTGCGCAGCGCGCACGAGCTGATGCGGTACGGCGACGTGCCGCTCGATGACGCGATCACCGGCACGGCGCTCTCGCAGGTGTTCCACACCCGTACGGTCACCGGCGACGCCGATCCGGAGACCGAGCTCTCGGTGCCCTATCGCGGCGAGCGACTCCGCGGCAAGGCGCTGCTGGACCAGCTCGACACGTGGGTCGAGGGCGGGGTCATCACGCAGTCGTGCTCCGAGGCGATCCAGACCGTCCAGGAGAACCCCGAGTGGCTACGGCTCGAGGGCGACACGATCGTGGTGCTCGGCGCCGGCGCCGAGATGGCGCCCTACCGGGCCCTCCTGCGCTGGGGTGCAGAAGTTGTCGCCATCGACCTCCCGCGGCCTGACGTGCAGGAGCGCGTGCGCACGTACGCCGAGCAGTCGGCCAGCCGGGTGCACGTGCCGGCCCGCATCGTGACCAACGGCGACGACGACTCCGGTGCCGACCTCGTCACGGAGCTGTCGGCCGTGGCGCACTGGCTCGACGGCTTCGAGGGCCGGCTGGTCCTCGGCAACTACTGCTACGCCGACGGCTCGTCACACGTACGCGTGTCGATGGCGGCCGACGCCCTGGCCGCGCACCTGACACGGCAGCGCCACGACACGGCGCTGGCGTTCCTCGCGACGCCGACCGACACGTTCGCCGTGCCGGCGGCCGAGGTGGCGTACGCCAACCGGGCCTACGCCGAGTCGTCCACGATGCTCAGGGCGCCCCTGCGGATGATCAGCGGTGGCCGCCTGCTGCAGCGCAACTACCCGCCCGGCGCCGACCCCGGCGTGTGCGACGCGCTGGTGCCGCAGCAGGGTCCCAACTACGCACTCGCCAAGCGGCTCCAGCGCTGGCGCGCGACCGCCGCCCGCCACGAGGGCACGACGGTGTCCCTCAACGTCGCGCCCGCGACGCGAACCCGCTCGGTCGTCAAGAACAAGGCCCTCGCCGCCGCGTATGCGGGTGCGCACCGGTTCGGCGTCGAGGTCTTCGAGCCGGCCACGAGCAACACGTTGATGGCCGCCCTCATGGCGTACGACCTGCGCTCAGGAGCGCAGCCGCAGGCCGAGCCGTGGCAGGACGAGGCCGTCAACGCCGCGCATGGCGGACTCTGGACCACGGCCTATCACCCACGCAGCGCCCTGGGTCTCGCCGCCGTCCTCGGCATCGGCGCACTCCGGGGCTGACAACTGGTCAGCGCCCCCCGAAGTTCGCCCTGCGCTTCTCGACGAATGCCTGGCCGCCCTCGGCGAAGTCGGCCGTCGAGAACAGGGCGACCTGACCCTCGCGCTCGCGGTCCAGCGCCTCGTCGAGATGGCTCAGCGTGGTGGCGGTGATCGCGGCCTTCATGGTCGCGAGGGCGACGGTCGGCCCGTTGCCGAGCTTGTCGATCAACGTCGCGAGCTCGGCGTCGTACGCCTCGTCGTCGAGGGACGTGTGGATCAGGCCGATCTCGGCCGCGACATCTGCCGGGAGTCGCTCGCCCAGCATCGCCATGCGGTTGGCCCGCGCCCGGCCGATCGATGCGGCGACGAGCTCGGTCGCGCCGCCGTCGGGCATCAGGCCGACGTTGACGAACGCCAGCAGGAAGTAGCTCGAGCTCTTCGCGATCGTGATGTCGGCCGCGATCGCGATCGAGACGCCGACACCCGCGGCGATGCCGTTGACCGCGCTGACGACAGGGACGCGAGCACGCGTGATGGCGCGGATCAGGCGGTTCGCGCCATCGATCGTCGCGGCGCCGTCGAAGTCGGGACCGAGCGCGGCGCCTGAGCTGAACGCGCGCCCGCTGCCCGTGATGACGATCAGGCGTACGTCCGACGCCTCCTCGATCGCGGCGGCGGCATCGTTGAGCATGTCGGCGTCGAAGGCGTTGAGCCGGTCGGGCTCGTTCCAGGTGATCGTCAGCACGCCATCGGTCGTGTCGACCAGCACGGAGGTCGACGTGCGGTATCTGATCGTTCGCTGGGGCTCACTCATGGGTTCCTCCATTGGCCGAGCAGGGTCTGCAGCACCGCGATGAGTGCGATGGGCTGGTCGAGCATGATGTGGTGGCCCGCGTCGCGGATGACCGTGACCGGGACGTTGCGCCCGAGCCGTTGGGCCACGACGTCGGTGATGTCGGTTGTCGCCATCCCGCGCTCGCCACGGATCAGGGCGATTTCGCAGGTCGCCTCGGCCAGGTCCTCGGGCTCCATCCGGGCCCGCAGGAAGATGCGGGGGTCGAACTTCCACGTCCAGCCGCCGTCGACCTCACGGATCGATCCCTCGGCGAGGTGCCGGTGCACGTACGGGAGCGAGGCGTCGTCGGCCGGCAGCGTACGGAACCGACCGAGGATCGTCTCGCGGTCGGGATAGACCCAGTTGCCGGGCACGTGCTTCTTCGCGACCCAGGCTCGCGCCTCCGGCGACATCTCCCGGACCGGCGAGTCGATCGCCGCAGCTCCGCGGATCGCGTGGCCGTAGCGCTGCGCGGCCGTCAGCACGACGAACCCGCCCATGCTGTGACCCAGCAGGACCGGAGGCTGATCGGACTCCGCCGCCGCGACGGCCATGACCTCGTCCGCCCAGGTCTCGAGGGAGTACGCCTGACGGTGCCCGCTGTCACCGTGGCCGCTCAGGTCGATCGCGATGACGCGATGACCGGCGGCGAGGTGCGGCGCGACGTGATCCCACCAGCCGGCGTGGGCAGCCCCGCCGTGCACGAGGATCGCCACCGGATCGCCGCCCTTGCCCCACGCGCGGTAGACGACGCGTACGCCGTCGACCTCGACGTCACCGGGGTCGTACGACTGGCCGAGCGCGTCGGCGAACCACGCCGGGATCTCTTGGCTCATCGCACCCCTCCTCGTCCGTCACAGGTACTTGGACTTTAGGCGACCGCATCAGCCGAACCGCATTCAGGTATGGCGGCCATTGCGGCAGGATGTCCCAATTCGCGGACGCGCGCCTGCCCGCCGGGCACGATGTTCCGGTGAGTACCTGGGGTCCGCGCCGCGCGCGCGCGTCATCGTTTGTCGGTCTTGTCGCAGCCGGTGCGCTGCTCGGGAGCTTGGTGACGCTGGCACCGGCGACCGCCGCATCGCCAGGCACCGTGGCCGGCCTGGTCACGGCTGCCGACGACGGCACGCCGATCCAAGGCATCACGGTCTGCGCCATCAAGCGAAGCTCCACCGGCGGCTTCGGCACCGAGACCTGTGAGCAGACGGGCGCCGACGGTCGCTACTCGATGACGCTCCCGGTCGGCACCTACTCGTTCCGGGCAGAGGAGCAGTACCTGTATGGGGACTGGGTCCAGCAGGACTATCACGAGCTGCGGACGTACACCGTGACCTCCGGAGCCACCCGCACCGCCAACTTCGCGATGGTGCGCGGCGCCAAGATCACCGGCTACCTCCAGGCTCCCGGCGGTGGCGGTCCGGGCCACGGCGACATGGCAGTGCACGCCTTCCGAGTCGACTCCAAGGGCAGAACCGCCGCGTCCTACACCGCGTTCTCGAACACGACTTCCGGGGGTTACTTCGAGGTCTCCAAGCTACCTGCCGGCCGCTACCGGCTGCAGAGCGTCGACGGCAGTGGCCCTCCTGTGTGGGCAGGCCAGTGGTATCCCGACTCACCCGTCGCGTCGGGCGCCGAGATCCTCACCGTCACGACAGGGCAGCACCTCTCGAATCGCAACTTCCCGCTCACGGCCCCCGGTTCCATCACGGTGCAGCTCTTGAAGCCGACCGGCACCCCGATCGGCGGCTCGGTCGAGTTCTACGACGCCGACGGGCGACTCCTCTACAACCTGGTGACGGGCTACGGAACGAGCAAGCACACGATCTACGGGCTCCACCCCGGCTCGTACAAGGTGCGGGCAGAGGCACGAACGGTTCTGGGCTACTCCGAATGGCTTTCCCACAAGTACTCGTTCTCGACCGCCAACCCGGTCCGGGTCCAGTCCGGGGTCACGACCCAGCGCATCCTCACGTTCCACTACCGCTTGCTGGCCAACACCAGACGACCCGTCGTCTCGATCCACAGGACCTATGCGAAGAGCTCACGAGGCGAGTGGTCGCCGAAGCCGAGCCGCTACAACTTCGACTGGGTGCGCGACGGCGTCGTCGTCAAGACAAGGTCCGGCTCCTCTGAGTACGATCTCTCACGCGCCGACGTCGGCCACCGCCTGAAGACCTGCGTGACCGCCAGCCGCGATGGGTACGCCCCGCGCCGCACGTGCTCGGGCTACTCCAAGAAGGTCACGACTTACTGAGGGCGAGGTCACTTACGGTCAGTCTTGACCGTAAGTGAAGCGGGCGGCAGGATCGGACGATGGCCCCTCCGAGCGTGATCGTGGTCGGCGGGGGAGCCATGGGGTCCAGCGTCGCCTGCGAGCTGGCCCGGCGCGGGCACCCGGTCACGGTCCTCGAGCAGCACGACATGATGCACGCTCACGGCAGCTCCCACGGCACGTCGCGCATCGTGCGACTCGCATACGCCGACCCGTTCTACGTACGCCTGGCGATGACGGCGCGTCCCGACTGGGACGAGCTGCAGCGGCACAACGACGTCGAGGTGTTCCGCCGCACCGGCGGCGTCGACCACGGCCCCCGGGAGCTGCTCGAGCCGTTCGCCGCCGCCATGGACGAGGCCGGCGCCGCGTACGAGTGGCTCACCCCGGACGAGGCGAGCCGCCGGTGGCCCGGGCTGCGCTTCGACGAGGCGGTCCTCTTCCAGCCCGATGCCGGTGTCGCCCACCCCGACAACACCCTCGCGATCCTGCAGCGCGACGCCATGGCTCAGGGTGCCGACTGGCATCCGCACACCCGGGTGGACGACATCGACGAGTCCGCCGACGGCGTGAGCGTCGTGGCCGGCGATCGTACGTTCACCGCGGACCAGGTCGTCGTCACCGCCGGCGTGTGGAGCCATCGCCTCGCGGACCTGCCGGCCGACGACGCGATCCAGGTGCAGCCCGCGCACTTCGTGCCGGTCGATCCCGAGGCGCACTGGCCGACGTTCATCCATCGCCGCACCGACGCCGAGGGCCGCGAGCTGCCCGAGGCATACGGACTGCCGTCACCCGATGGCATCAAGGTCGGCTTCCACGGAGGCGGCAAGCTCGTCGATCCCGACGACCGCGACTTCGCCGTCGTCGACGACGAGGTCGCCGACCTGCGGGCGTACGTCGGCCAGTGGCTGCCCGGTCTCGACCCGGCGACCCTCGACCCGGGCACCTGCCTCTATGGCGGGCTGGCCGAGGACGACTTCATCATCGACCGCGCGGACCGGCTCACCGTCGCCGCCGGATTCTCCGGTCACGGCTTCAAGTTCGTGCCGCTCGTCGGGCGCATGGTCGCCGACCTCGTCGCCGGCGCTGCGCAACCCCAACCTCGCTTCACCGTCTCAGCCCATCGCACGACTACCTAAGGTGTGACCATGTCACTTGCAGGAAAGACCATCATCATGTCCGGCGGATCCCGCGGGATCGGCGAGGCGATCGCGCTCCGCGCGGCCAAGGACGGCGCCAACGTCGCGCTGCTGGCCAAGACGACCGAGCCGCACCCCAAGCTGCCCGGCACGATCTACACCGCCGCGGCCGCGATCGAGGAGGCCGGCGGCAAGGCGCTGCCGCTCGTCGGTGACATCCGCGACGACGACTTCGTGGTCGACGCCGTCGCCAGGACCGCGGAGGCGTTCGGCGGCATCGACATCGTCGTCAACAACGCGAGCGCGATCGACCTGACCGACACGGCGGACGTGTCGATGAAGAAGTACGACCTCATGAACGACATCAACACGCGCGGCTCGTTCCTGCTCGCCAAGTCCTCGATCGAGTGGCTCAAGCAGTCCGACAACGCGCACATCCTGACCCTGTCGCCGCCCATGAGCCTCGACCCCAAGTGGTTCAACAAGCACACGGCCTACACGATCGCGAAGTACGGCATGAGCCTCGTGACGCTCGGCCTGAGCGAGGAGCTGCGCCCGTTCGGCATCGCGGCCAACTCGCTGTGGCCCCGCACCGCGATCGACACCGCGGCGGTCCGCAACGTCGTCGGTGCCGGCCTCGCCAGCCACTCGCGCACGCCCGCGATCATGGCCGACGCGGCATACGAGATCCTCATCAAGCCGAGCCGGGAGTTCACCGGCCAGTTCGTGATCGACGACGACGTGCTCGAGGACGCCGGCGTCACGGACTTCTCGATCTACCTCAACGGCGGCACCGAGGAGGAGCTCGCGCTCGACTTCTGGGTCGAGCCCAAGGGCCCGCACAACCCCGAGCTCACGCTGCACTGAGTCCGCCCACCATCACGTCTCGCGATTTCTCTGCGCGCGTACTTGACGTAGTGGTTAATTAACGACTACGTTAAATGCATGGCAACCGATCAGCTCAGCAAGGTGTTCTCGGCACTCGCCGACCCGACGCGGCGTGACATCCTCACGCGGCTGGGTCAGGGCGATGCCACCGTCACCGAGCTCGCCGACCCGTTCCCGATCAGCCTCCCGGCGATCTCGCGGCACCTCAAGGTGCTCGAGACCGCCGGCCTGATCAGCCGGGACAAGCGAGCGCAGTGGCGGACGAACAGCCTCGAGGCCGCGCCGCTCAAGGAGGCGACGACGTGGATGGAACATCTCAGCCACCTGTGGGACGACCGCTTCTCCCGTCTCGACGCACATCTCGCCGCCATGAAGGCACTGCAGGACAACTCCACGGGACACCGACAAGGAAGAGGAATCGACCGATGACTGAAACGACTTACGAGGTGAACATCTCGCGCTACTTCGACGCCGCACCCGAGCTCGTCTACCGCGCATTCACCGACCCCGAGCAGCTCGCCCAGTGGTTCGGGCCGCTGATGTTCGTCGTCCCGATCGACACCGTCGACGTCGACGTCCGGCCGGGCGGCCACTGGAAGATGACGATGGTCGGCAAGGACAACCCCGAGTGGCGGGCGCCGATCAACGCGACGTTCACCGAGGTCGTCGAGAACCAGCTGCTCGTCGGCTACGAGACCGCCGAGTCGGTCCCGGGCATCGAGGACGGCACGAAGATGTCGCTGTCGATCGAGTTCATCCCCGAAGGCGACGGCACCCGGCTCGAGCTTCGCCAAGGCCCGTTCCCCGAGGAGACGCGCGAGATGAGCGCGGTCGGCTGGAACCAGTCGTTCTACAAGCTTGACGCCCTGCTCGCCACGCCCGCGCAAGTTCCGCAACAGCCCCGACCGATGGAGACGCGTCATGACCACGATCACCCCGTTCCTCTGGTTCGACGACAACGCCGAACAGGCCATCGAGCGCTACCTCAAGGTGTTCGACGACGCCGAGCTCGTCGAGGAGAACCGGCTGCACGACGGCAACCTGTTCATCGCGACGATCCGCCTCCAGGGGCAGACCTTGACGCTGATGAACGGTGGTCCCGACGCACAAGCTCTCCGACGCGTTCTCGTTGGCGGTCAGCGTCGAGACCCAGGAGGAGGTCGACACGATCTCCGACGCGCTGATCGACGGTGGCGGCGAGCAGGGCCCGTGCGGCTGGCTCGTCGACGCCTTCGGCCTCTCGTGGCAGATCGTCCCGACCCTGCTGATGCGGCTCCTGAGCGATCCCGACCGCGAGAAGGCCGGCCGGCACGCAGGCCGCCATGATGCAGATGAAGCGCCTCGACCTGCAGGCGCTCCAGGATGCCTTCGACGGCAGCTGAGTCGTACGCTGGCCGCATGATCGGCCGGCTCCACCACATCATCCTGGACGCCGCCGACCCGCAGGGGATCGGCGGCGTTCTGGTCTGCGCTGCTGGGTCAGCCGGTCACGTACGACGACGGTGACTTCGTCGTGGTGTCGGTCGACGACACGACGTCCGGCATCGCGTTCCAGCGGGCGCCCGACCACGTCGAGCCGACCTGGCCCGACCCGATCGTCGGCCAGCAGGTGCACGTCGACGTGGCGGTCGACGATCCCTCAGCCTCCGGCCCGGAGGTCGTGGCACTGGGCGCCCGGCACCTCGAGGGTGACGTGTACGCCGATCCGGCCGGTCACCCGTTCTGCCTGATCCGCCGGCCGTCGTGGATGTCGGCCGTGAGCTCAGTGCGCGACGACCTCTGACTCCACGGGCGTACCGACGATGACCGTACGCGTGACGGTGCACAGCCGGTCGTGCGACTGGGCGACGGCACGCGGCAGGCTCTCCTTGGCCCGGTCGCCGTCGTCGCCGTCGGGGAACGTCACGTCGAACGACACCCGGATGTTGGTCAGCCGGTTGCCGAGGTCGTCGCGGATCTTGTCGGCGCGGATCGACGACGTCGAACGACTCCGGGTCGACCCGCTTGCCGACGAGGTAGTCGACGTCGATCGCGCTGCACCCGGCGATGCCGCCAGCAGCAGCTCGATCGGGGTGAAGTCGGTCGTCGTTGCCCTCGCCGAAGTCCAAGGTCTTGCCTCGGACGTTGGTCGCCCGGAATCGGGCCTTGCCGGTGCGGGTCAGCTCAACGGATCGCTCGGTGTCAGTAGCCATACGACGACGCTATCTCGCGGGCCCGGCGGTGGATCGACGACCGTGGCATCGACTTCGTGACGGTCGACGGTGGAGCAGTATCCCGGCAGTGTGCTCTCGAACGTCCCGTCTGGTTGGTCGTGCTCGTGCTTGCTGGCGGTGCGGCGCTGGCCAGCTCCTCATCAAGTTCCACCACGCTCTGCGTGACCAAGCTCGGCCTGACGTCGGTCCAGAAGGACAGAACCTGCACAAGCCTGTCTACCAAGGTCGTCGTTCCCAGCCAGGTTGCGGTCGATTCCCTCAATGCGCGCGTGACGACTCTGGGCGCTCCGCAGGGCTGCGCCGGATCGTCAGGTGATGCCGGTCGTCAGGTCCTGGCCTTGTGGCTTCTCGCCCTCGCCCTCCTCGATCGAGCGGGTCTCGGGACGCGAACCGCCCGGCGCCATCAGCTCGGTGATCTGGTCGGCGAGCGAGCCGCCGAGCTCGCCCCAGCCGTCCTTGTAGCCGTAGACCGAGCGCAGCGATCGGGCCTCGTAGTCGCCGCACATGATGTCCACGTCGTCGGCGGTGATCAGCCCGGGGTGCGCGACGCCGACGGACTCCGAGACCTTGACCGTCTCCTTGCGGAACGTACGAATGTATTGCGCGCACCGCTCCGACTTCAGCGTCGGGTCGAGACCGTGCGCCAGCCACGGGTCCTGGGTCGCCACGCCGGTGGGGCACCTGTCGGTGTGGCACTTCTGCGACTGGATGCAGCCGATCGACATCATCGCCTCGCGCGCGACGTTGACCATGTCGGCGCCCAGGGCGAACGCGACGATCGCGTTGTCGATCAGTCCGAGCTTGCCGGAGCCGATGAACGTGACATCGTCGGTGAGCCCGGCCTCGGCGAACGTCCCGTAGACGCGCGAGAAGCCCATGCGGAACGGCAACGCGATCGAGTCGGCGAAGATCGGCGGCGACGCACCGGTGCCGCCCTCGCCACCGTCGACCGTCACGAAGTCGATGCCACGGTCGCCCTTCGCCATGAGCTCGACCAGCTCGTACCAGAACTCCATCTCCCCCACGGCGCTCTTGATGCCGACCGGCACGCCCGTCTCGGTCGCGATGAGCTCGACGAAGTCCAGGAGGCTGTCGACGTCGGTGAACGCGGTGTGGCGGGAAGGGCTCGCGCAGTCCTTGCCCATCGGGATGCCCCGGATCTCGCTGATCTCCTTGGTCACCTTGGCCGCCGGCAGCAGCCCGCCGAGCCCGGGCTTGGCGCCCTGCGAGAGCTTGATCTCGATCGCCTTGACCGGCGCCGAGTCGACGACGTCCATGAGCCGTTCGAGCGAGAACTCACCAGCATCGGTGCGGCAGCCGAAGTACGCCGTGCCGACCTGCAGCACGATGTCGCCGCCTTGTCGGTGATGCTTCGACAGGCCACCCTCGCCGGTGTTGTGCAGGCAGCCGGCGAGCTTGGCGCCCTGGTTGAGCGCCTGGATCGCGTTGCCCGACATCGAGCCGAAGCTCATCCCCGAGACGTTGATCAACGACTCGGGCCGGAATGCCTTGGCCCGCCCGCGCGGACCACCGATCACCTTGGCGCTGGGCAGGCCGACCTGCTCCGCATGGTCATGCGGAAGCGAGTCGGCGAACGTGCGGTGCTTGATGATCGCGTAGCCCGGCGTGTGCTCGATGTCGTTGTCGGTGCCGAAGCCGGAGTAGTTGTTCTCCCGCTTCGACGACGCATAGATCCACGTTCGCTGGTCGCGGCTGAACGGCCGCTCCTCGTCGTTGCCGGTGACGATGTACTGGCGCAGCTCCGGGCCGATCGTCTCGAGCAGGTAGCGCGCGTGCGCCACCACGGGATAGTTGCGCAGCAAGGCGTGTCGTTTCTGGGTCAGGTCGCGCACTGCGACCGCCCCGACAGCAAGGCCGACCCCACCGAGCACGCGGCTGAGCTTCATGTCCAAGTCCTACCCCGCACCGGTGAACGTTGTCCATCGGGACGGCGACACGTGCGTTCGGGCGCCTAGTCCTTTCGAGCCATTTTTTCTCGGCACGCAACAAATCCCCGCAATGGCAGGCCCGCAGTCGTACGGTCGAAGGAGAAGCACTGGAAGGACTTTCTCGGATGAGCGTCTATCTGTTCGACATGGACGGCGGGGCCATCGCGTTCAGGCGAACCTGGACAGATCCCTATCTCTTCGACCTCCGCGGCCACTGGATCGGCTGGTTTCCGTGGGACGACCACGACGCGGTCGACCGTGACGGTCGCTACCTCGGCACGGTCGTCGACGACCGCCTGGTGCGGCGCAACGACTGGTACGAGCGCCCCTGCTCGGCCAGCGCCAGCGATCCTGGCGAGGCCCAACCGACCGGACGCCCGCTGGCACCGCACGCGTTTCCCAACCGGTTCGCGTACGAAGATGCCGGCATCCACCTCCTGACCTAGTTGCTTTCGGCGTGCGGCATCACGCCATGCCCCGAAGACTGGTGGGGTGTCCGCCACCCGCAGTCTCGTCACCGGAGCCACCGGCTATGTCGGCGGCCGCCTGGTCCCGCAGCTCCTCGAGGCAGGTCATGACGTACGCGTGATGGTCCGCGACGAGCGCAAGGCCCAGGCGCACGAGTGGGCGGCCGACGTCGAGATCGCCACGGCCGACGCATCGCAAGCACAACAGGTTCGATCAGCCATGGAAGGCGTGGACGTCGCCTACTACCTGCTGCACTCGATCGGGACTGGCGGCGACTTCGCCGCGACCGAGAGCCGGATGGCGCAGACGTTCGCCACCGAGGCCAAGCGCGCCGGCGTTCGCCGCATCGTCTTCCTCGGCGGCATGTCGCCCAAGGACGAGGAGCTGTCCGAGCACCTGCGATCCCGCGAGGAGGTCGGCGAGATCCTGCTCGGGTCCGGCGTGCCGACAGCCGTGCTGCAGGCCGGTGTCGTCATCGGCTCGGGCTCCGCGTCGTTCGAGATGCTCCGCTACCTCACCGAACGGCTGCCGGTCATGGTGACGCCGAAGTGGGTGCACACCCGCATCCAGCCCATCGCGATCCGTGACGTCCTGCGCTACCTCGTCGCGTGCGCCGACCTGCCCGCCGACGTCAATCGGCGCTTCGACATCGGCGGGCCGGACGTGCTGACGTACTTCGACATGATGCAGCGGTACGCCGCGGTCGCCGGCCTGCCGAGGCGCCGCGTGCTGCCGGTGCCGGTGCTGTCGCCGGGACTCTCGAGCCACTGGGTCGGGCTCATCACGCCCGTCCCGGCGGGCCTCGCCCGGCCGCTCGTCGAGTCGCTTCGCAACACCGTCGTCGCGGCCGAGACCGACATCAAGACGTACGTGCCGGACCCGCCGGAGGGCCTCATCGGCTTCGACCGGTCGGTCGAGCTCGCGCTCACCAAGATCCAGGACCTCGACGTGCCGACCCGCTGGTCCTCTGCCGCGACCGCCGGCGCTCCGGCCGAGGGGCTGCCGACCGATCCGGACTGGGCCGGCGGGTCGCTCTACACCGACGAGCGCACCCGCGAGGTCCACGCCAGCCCGGAGCACCTCTGGACGATCATCGAGGGCATCGGCGGCCGCAACGGCTGGTACTCGTGGGCGCTCGCCTGGTGGATCCGCGGCCTCCTCGACCGGGCCGTCGGCGGGCCGGGCCTGCGCCGCGGACGGCGCAACGACCGGGACCTCGTGGTCGGCGACGCGCTCGACTTCTGGCGGGTCGAGGAGACCGACGACCGTACGTTCCTGCGCCTGCGAGCCGAGATGAAGCTGCCGGGACTCGCCTGGCTCGAGCTCCAGGTCGGGTCGACCGACGGCGGCACGACGACGTTCCACCACCGGGCCCTGTTCCATCCCAAGGGCCTGCTGGGCCACCTCTACTGGTGGTCGATCTATCCGTTCCACGGCATCATCTTCGGCTCGATGCAGAAGAACATCGCCAAGGCGGCCGAGGCGCTCGAGCATGACGACGCCGCTCAACGCGCGGATCCTCAGGACCTCTGAGACGATCACCTCGGGGAGAGGGAGTGTGGGATGGGAGACGTCGAAGCTGCCGGCGAGCAGGCTCGGCACAGCGATGCGATGCGTGCTGCGGCCCGGGTCGGGCTCGTCGTCATTCGGTCTGGTTCACCTGCTGATCGCATGGCTCGCGCTGCAGGTCGCCTGGAGCGGCGGCGGCAACGCCGAGCAGCCGCGGCGCGCTGCAGGACGGTCGCCAAGCAGCCGTTCGGTCGAGGCCCTGCTCTGGGTCGTCGCCGCCGGACTGGTGGCACTGACGATCTGGCAGGTCATGACCGCGATGTGGGGGCATCGCACCGAGTCCGACGACAAGAAGCGGGCCGTCAAGCGCCTCGCTGCCCTCGGCCGGGCCGTCGTCTACGCCGCCCTCGGCTTCTCCGCGGCACGCACCGCCGGCGGCTCAGGTGGCGGCACGAGCCAGGATGCCAAGGGTGAGGGCTTCACGGCCGACCTCCTGTCAGCGCCGGCCGGCCGGTTCCTCGTCGCGGCGATCGGGATCACGATCCTGGTGATCGCCGTCCGGCACGTGCATCGCGGCGTCAGCGACAACTTCACGCACGACCTCGAGAGCTCGGCCACGACCGGATCGACGGGGTCGGCCGTGCTCCTGTTCGGCCGTGTCGGGTACGTCGGCAAGGGCGCCGCGATCGGCGTCGTCGGGGTGCTGTTCGGCTGGGCCGCGCTCTCGTACGACCCGGACAAGGCCGGCGGACTCGACGACGCGCTCAAGACCGTACGCGACCAGCCCTTCGGGCCCTACCTGCTGACGCTGGTCGCCATCGGCTTCGCGGCGTTCGGCCTGTTCTGCTTCGCCTGGGCCCGGTACGTGCGTACGCGCTGAGCACCCGCCGCGTTTGCGCAACGCAACCGGCGACAACAGGATGGGACCCATGGACCTCTTCCGCACCAAGTCCGTCGAACGCTCGATCGAGGAGACCGACGAGCCAGAGCACCGGCTGCAAGAAGGAGCTCTCGGCCTGGGACCTGACGTTCTTCGGCGTCGGCGTGGTGATCGGCACCGGCATCTTCGTGCTGACCGGCCAGCAGGCACACCTCAACGCCGGTCCGTCGATCGTCATCTCGTTCATCGTGGCCGGCATCGCGTGCGGGCTCGCCGGGCTCTGCTACGCCGAGTTCGCCTCGACCGTGCCGGTGGCCGGCAGCGCCTACACGTTCTCCTATGCGACGCTCGGCGAGCTCATCGCGTGGATCATCGGCTGGGACCTGGTGCTCGAGCTCGCACTGGGCGCCGCCGTCGTGGCCCGAGGCTGGTCGGCCTACCTGCAGGATCTCTTCGACCTGCCGACCTGGCTGGCGGGTGACGACGCCAAGCCCGACATCGGTGCGATCGCGATCGTGCTGGCGCTGACGGTCATCGGGCGTGCTGGGCACCAAGCTGTCGGGCCGGTTCACCGGCGTCGCTGGTGATCGTCAAGGTCGCCGTCGTCTCGTTCGTGGTCGATCGCCGGCCTGTTCTTCATCAAGTGGTCCAACTACAAGCCGTTCGTCCCCGACTCCGAGCCCGCCGCCGGTGGCAAGGGCGCGGACCAGACCCTGCTGCAGGGAATCTTCGGCGTCGACCCCACGGCCTTCGGCGCGTACGGCATCATCGCCGCGGCGTCGGTCGTGTTCTTCGCCTACATCGGCTTCGACATCGTCGCGACGTCGGCCGAGGAGACCAAGAACCCGCAGCGTGACGTCCCGCGCGGCATCCTCGGGTCGCTTGCGATCTGCACCGCGCTCTACGTCGCGGTGTCGTTCGTCATCACCGGGATGCTGAAGTACAGCGACAAGCGCATGAACACCGCCGCACCGTTGGCCGAGGCGTTCGACGCCAACGGCGCGGGCTGGGCGTCCAAGATCATCTCGACCGGTGCCGTCGCCGGCCTCACGACCGTGGTCCTCGTGCTGATGCTGGGTCAGGCTCGGGTGCTGTTCGCGATGTCCCGCGACGGCCTGCTGCCGGTCGGCCTCGCCAAGGTGCACCCCCGGTTCGGCACGCCGTACCGGATCACGATCATCACTGGCCTCTTCGTGGCCGTGCTCGCCGGAGTCGTCCCGCTGTCGGAGCTGTCGAAGCTCGTCAGCATCGGCACCCTGTTCGCGTTCGTCCTGGTGTCCGCCGGCGTCATCATCCTGCGTCGTACGCGCGGCGACCTGCACCGCCCGTTCCGCGTGCCGGCGGTCCCGTGGGTCCCGGCCCTGTCGATCCTGTCGTGCGCGTGGCTCATGGTGAACCTGTCGATCGAGACCTGGGTGCGATTCGTCGTCTGGCTGCTGATCGGGTTCGTCGTCTACTTCGTGTACGGCTATCGCAGCTCTCGACTCGGCCGGGGGCTCAAGCAAGCGCCCACCGACGGTGGCACCGTACCGTCGGTGGAGTGAGCCGTCCCACCGTCAGCACTCGCTGACCCTGTCCACAGGCGTCGAAGACCCTCTCGTCTCACGTCGCCGGTCGACGTACGCTCGACGCATGGGTACGGATCGTGGAGATGGCCGCAAGGTCGCACAGCTACGCAACGATGTCGACGACATCTACGACATGCTCGGCAGCATCAACGTGACCCTCGAGCAACACACCGTGACCCTCGAGCAACACACCGTGACCCTCGAGCAACACACCACGACCCTCGAGCAACACACCACGATCCTTGATCAGCACACCGCCACGCTGTCCGATCATGGCGCCAAGCTCGACCACATCATCGACATCCTGACGTCGCACTAGTCAGCTCACGAAGCCGCTGAGACTGTCTCCCGGACTACGTGATGGCGACCGCGCGGGACGATCATCGGCGTGCCGCTGACCGGATCGGGCACGACCTCGCAGGCCAGCCCGAACACCTCGGTCACCACGGCCGAGTCGATGACGTCGATGGGCGGGCCCTCAGCGAGGATCGCGCCCTGCTTCATCGCGATGATGTGGTCGGCGTAGCGGCAGGCCAGGTTGAGGTCGTGCAGCACGATGACGATCGTCTTGCCCGACTCGCGGTTGAGGTCGGTCAGCAGGTCGAGCAGCTCGACCTGGTGATTGATGTCGAGGAATGTCGTCGGCTCGTCCAGCAGCAGCAGGTCGGTGTCCTGCGCCAGGGCCATCGCGACCCACACCCGCTGGCGCTGCCCGCCGGAGAGCTCGGCGATGTTGCGGTCCGCCAGGTCAGCCGTGCCGGTGGCCTCCAGCGCGGCGGCGACCGCGCGGTCGTCCTCGGCGCTCCACTGACGGAACCAGCCCTGATGCGGATAGCGACCGCGGCCGACGAGGTCGCCGACCGTGATGCCGTCCGGGGCGACCGGCGACTGCGGCAGCAGGCCGAGCACCTTGGCGACGTCGATGCTCCTGCAGGTCGTGCACGGACGTGCCGTCGAGGATCACCTGGCCGCCGCGCGGGCGCAGCAGCCGCGCCAGGCCGCGCAGCAGCGTTGACTTGCCGCAGGCGTTGGCCCCGACGATGACCGTGATCCGGCCGTCGGGGATCGGCGACGTCGAGGTCGCGGACGATGTCGACGTCCGAATAGCCGAGCGTGAGGTTGTTGGCGCGCAGGTCGTGAGGTCATCCGCCGCGTCCTTCCCGGTTGACGGTGGCGAGGAGCCAGATCAGATAGGGGGCACCGATGATGCCCGTGATGACACCCGTGGGCAGCGCCACCGGTACGACGTGCTGGGCCACCAGGTCGGCGCCGAGCACGATGATCGAGCCGACAAGGCCGGCCGCCATGATGCCGCCGCCGCTGTGGCCGACGATCCGTTGGGCGATCGGGCCGGCGATGAGGGCGACGAACATGATCGGGCCGGCCACCGCGGTGGCCAAGCCGATCAGGACGATCGAGACCGCGATCAGCGCCAGTCGGCTCAGCTCGACGCGGGCGCCCGAGGGCATGGGCGGTGTCGTCACCCAGCTCGAGGACGCGCAGCGGTCGTTGCAACAGCAGCGCGACCGGCACGAGCACCACCAGCGCGACGAGCAGCGTACGCAGCTCGGTCGAGCCGGACTGGCCGACCGTGCCGACCAGCCAGGTCATCGCCTGCCGCGCCTCGTACAGCTCGGCGTGCGCGACGATGTAGCCGATGATCGCCGGGCATGAACTCCGAGATGCCGATGCCGATCAGGATGAACCGGTAGCCGGAGATGCCGTCGCGCCACGCCAGCACATAGATCAGCAGGGCCGTGAGCAGCGCGCCGGCAAGCGCCGACGCGGAGATCATCGAGCTGCCGGCACCGAACAGGATGATCGAAGACACCGCGAACAGGCTTGCGCCCGACGAGATGCCCACGAAGTCCGGCGACGCGAGGGGATTGCCCAGCAGCCTCTGGAACAGCATCCCCGACACCCCGAGCGCGAACCCAACCGCCAGCGCAGCCGTCGCGGTGGGCAGCCGCAGGTCGCGCACGATGAAGTCGACCGACGGCTCGTCGCGCAGGTGGAACGCCGAGGTGATGACGTCCCACGCCGACACGTAGAAGCTGCCGACCATCATCGTGAGGACGAAGAGCGCGAACGTGACGACCGCGAGCGCGCCCGTCACCGTGCCAGCGCGTCGCCCGCGCGAACGACGTCCGGCAACGACCGCCGTCACAGTTCCGCCAGGCTTCGGTATCGCACGAGGACGATGAAGGCCGGGGCGCCGAGAACACCCAGCACGACGCCGACCTGCAGCTCGCCGGGCGAGACCACGAGACGGCCGATGATGTCGGCGCCGAGCAGCACGATCGGCGTCAGCACCAACGAGTAGGGCAGGATCCAGCGATAGTCGGGGCCGCAGATGAATCGGGCGACGTGCGGCACCACGAGGCCGACGAACACGATCGGGCCGCACGCCGCGGTCGCTGCTCCGCACAGCACCGCAACCGTCACGAACATGACGAATCGCGTACGCCGGAGCCGCTGCCCGAGCGCCAGCGCGAGATCCTCGCCCAGCGCGAGCCCGTTGAGCGCGCGCCCGGTGAACATCGCGACGAAGAGTCCCGAGCGCGATGAAGGGGGCGGTCTGCCAGAACACCGGCAGGTAACGGCCGGCCAGTGAGCCGACCTGCCAGAACCGCAGCTCGTTGAGCGCGTCGACGTTGGTCATCACAATCGCCGAGGTGAGCGACGACAGGATCGCCGTGACCGCAGCGCCGGCGAGGGCCAGCTTGACCGGCGTCGCTCCTTCACGCCCGAACGATGCGATGCCGTAGACCGTGACGGTCGCGACGCCCGCGCCGAGAAACGCCAGCCAGACGTACCCGCCGATGCCCTGCACGCCGACGACCATGATGCCGAACACGATGAACGCCGCGGCCCCGGCGTTGATGCCCATGATGCCGGGATCGGCGAGCGGGTTGCGGGTCACGCCCTGGAGGATCGCTCCGCTGATGCCCAGCGCTGCGCCGGCGAAGATCCCGATCAGCGTGCGCGGCACCCGCATGTCGCGGATGACCGTCTCGGACGCCGAGGACGGATCGAAGTCGGTGAACGCCTTCCAGATCGTCGGGACCCCAACGCCCCGCGAACCCAGCGTGATGCTGAAGAAGCACACCAGCACCAGGACACAGAACAGCACGATCAGTCCTGCGATGAGCCCGGCACCGGAGCGGTGTCGGGGCGCGGTCTCCAGCCGTGGCGCCGGCGTCTCGAGCAGCGTCATGTCAGGTCGGGGTCGGCCTTCTGGATCGCCGCCGTGAGCTGGGTCAGCTGCTTGGCGTACTCGCCATAGGTGTGCATCCAGTAGGCCGGCCACGGCGCGTAGGCCTTGGCCTTGGCCGCCTTGATGTTGGACCAGGTCGGCTGCTTCTCGCCCTGCTTGAGGGTCGACGTGTAGGTGCGGTCGTCGATCAGCAGCAGATCGGGCTGGTACTTGTCGGCGTTCTCCCAGCTGAGGTTCTCCCAGTAGGGGAAGCCCTTGTCCGGCTTGTCGGGGGTGATGACGTCCAGGCCCCAGCGCTGGAAGTCGAGCAGCTCGGGCGCGTACGTCGGGTTGGCGACGTAGAGCACGTCATCGGACGGCGACACGGCCAGGACCGTCAGCCCGGGCTTGGCCTTGACGGCCTTCCTGAAGGCTGGCGAGCGCGGACTCGAAGGACTTCTTGTCGGCGGCGATCTTGGGATCGTCGACATCGGCGCCGAGCGACACCGCGAGCTTCTCGTAGCCTTCGCGCCAGCTTCTCGATCGAGTCGCCCTGGGCGATGCCCACGACCGGCGCGAGGCCGAGCAGCTTCTTGCTCGATGCCTTCACACCCGACTCGAGTCCGCTGTAGGCCTTCTCGGCCGGCCACCAGTCGGCGACGATCAGGTCGGGCTTGAGCGACGCGGCCTTCTCCACGTCGATCTGACCCCACGTCTGGCCCAGGATCGTGATGCCTGACAGGTCGAGATTCTTGAGGTTGGGATCGTCCTGGATCGGCCCCGTCGCATAGACGCCGACCGGCTTGATGCCGAAGGAGATCAGTGCCGCCGCCTCGGCGCCGCTCGCGATGATGCGCTTGGGCGTGGAGTCGAGCTGGACGGTCTTGCCGTTGCCGGACGTGAAGGACCAGGGCCCACGCTTCGCGGCGGCGTCACGCGGCTCGCTCGAGCCGCAGGCGGCGACGACGGTGGCAGCGAGCAGAGCGGCGATCGCTCCGCCCGCCACACGACGTACGTAGGACACGGACAGGCCTTTCGTCGGGGGACCTCAGGTCACCCTAACTTAGGCATGGCTTACCTTGCCACGTGGGCAAGGTCACGGATCGCGATCAGTCCTTGGACCGCTGCTTGAACGCCCGCAGAGCCAGCGGCGCGAAGATCGCCGTGAGGACAATCGACCAGGCGATCGAGACTCCCACCGGGTGGTGCAGCGGCCACGCCGCGCTCGCCGCGGCAGGATCGCCGTTGCCCCACAGATTGCGGCAGGCCTGCGTCAACGAAGAGATGGGATTCCATTCGGCGATGAACCGCAGCCACGTCGGCATCTTGGCGGTGGGTGCGAACGTGTTGGCGAGGAACGTCAACGGGAACATGACCGTGAACATGACCCCTTGAACAGCCTCCGTCGTCTTGAGCACCGAGCCGACCAAGATGCCGAGCCAGATCATCGCGAAGCCGAACAGGAGGATCAGCAGGAAGGCCAGGACGCCGTTGACCACGCCGTCGCGGATGCGCCAGCCGATCAACAGGCCGGTGACCGCCATGACCGCGATGCCGATGCTCGAGTGAATGAGGCTCGCGATGCTCCGGCCGATCAGCACCGACGCCCGTGAGATCGGCAACGACTTGAACCGGTCGACGATGCCCTTCTCGAGGTCGTTCGTCAGGCCGATCGCCACGATCATCGCCGAGAACACGATCGTCTGCGCCATGATGCCTGGCAGCAGGAACTCGCGGTAGTTGGAACCCGGAATCGCGATCGAGGCTCCGAAGACATAGGCGAAGAGCAGGACGAACATGATCGGCTGGACGGTGACGTCCATCAGCATCTCGGGCATGCGCTTGATGTGGATGAGGTTGCGCCAGACCACGACCATCGAGGCCCGGACGAGCGAAGGCGGATTGATGGTCGGCCGGACCGTCTGGGTCGTCATGAGCGCGCCTCTTCCAAGGTCTCGGTCTCGTCGGTGGGTTCGGCCTTGTGGCCGGTGAGGTGCAGGAACACGTCGTCGAGGCTCGGCCTCTTCAGTCCCAGGTCGTCGACGGGAATGCCACTCTCCTCGAAGACCTGGCCGATCCGTGACATGTCGCCGAGGCCGGCCGCCTTGGCCGTCAGACGCCGCGCGATCGGATCGACGTGGACCTCGTCCGAACACGTGCGAATGAGGCGTTCGGCCGCGTCGCAGGTCGGAGGCATTGCGTCAACGTCACGACGACGCTGGCCGCTCCGGCCTGGTCCTTCAGCTGCGTCGGCGTGCCGGCCGCGATGACCTTGCCCTTGTCGATCACGATGATCTCGTCGGCGAGGTTGTCGGCCTCCTCGAGGTATTGCGTCGTCAGGAGCAGCGTCGTCCCGTCCCGGACCAGGCCGCGCAGGACCTCCCACAGCTCGGACCGGCTGCGCGGGTCGAGACCGGTCGTCGGCTCGTCGAGGAACAGCACCGGCGGCGCAGCGATGAGACTCACCGCGAGGTCGAGCCGGCGGCGCATACCGCCCGAATAGGTCTTGGCCGTGCGGTTGGCGGCGTCGCCCAGACCGAAGCGCTCGAGCAGCTCCTCGGAGGTCTCGGCGATGTACTTCTTCGGCAGGCCGTAGAGACTGCCGATCAGCTTGAGGTTCTCGCGGGCGGTCAGGAACTCATCGACCGTCGCGGCCTGCCCCGTCAGGCCCATGCTGCGGCGCACCGCATCGGGCTCCTTGCGGATGTCGTGCCCGGCGACACGACCCGTGCCGCTCGTGGGGACGCTCAGCGTCGTCAGCATGCGGACCGTCGTGGTCTTGCCGGCACCGTTGGGGCCGAGCAGGCCGAGCACGGTGCCCTCGGGCACGACGAAGCTGACGCCGTCGACGGCGGCGTTGTCGCCGAAGCGCTTGACGAGGTCTATTGCCTCGACTGCCGGAGCAGACATGGTGTTCCTTCCACAGAAATGTAAGGTTCGAGCCTATCGCGTTGTTCCTACTAGGAATAGCAGGGACGACCGACACTTTTCGTCGACTTCCTGCCGCGCCGGCCCGACCATGCTCCAACCTCAATTGCGGTTGATGTCAAACCTCGTCCGCACACAGCAGAACACCCCGGTCGGTGACCGGGGTGTTCTGGGGTACCTTCCAGCTTTGCGAGCTCAGCTCACGAGGTTTCGTCATCAGGCGGCTTCGCCGCGATCGCTCAACCTGCCTTCGGCGCTCGCTCGCAGAGCTCGCTCGACCTCAGGCAAACAGCTCGCCGTTCTTGGCCTTGTCGAGCAGCAGGGCCGGGGGCTCGAACCGCTCGCCGTACTTCGCAGCCAGCTCCTGCGCCCGCTCGGTGAACGCCTCGATGCCGATGCGGCCGTCAGGGGCCTCGTAGCCGTTGATGTACTGCAGCGCGCCACCCAGCAGGGGCGGGAAGCCGATGCCGAAGATCGAGCCGATGTTGGCGTCCGCGACCGTACGCAGCACGCCCTCCTCGAGGCAGCGCACCGTGTCGAGCGACATGACGAACACCAGGCGGTCCTTGAGGTCCTGGAAGTCGGGCTGCTCGGCGGCGACGGGGAAGTGCTCGGCGAGGCCCGGCCACAGGGCCGCGCGCTTGCCGTTCTCGTCGTACTCGAAGAAGCCCTTGCCGACGAGCCGGCTCGTGCGGCCCAGCTCGATCATCGTGTCGATGACGTCCTCGGATGCCGTGCGGACCCAGGTGCCGCCCTCGTCCTCGACGGCCTTCTGCGACGCGACACGGATCTTCTTCATCAGCTCGAGGTTGAGCTCGTCGCTGATCTGGATCGGGCCGGTCGGGTAACCCGACTGGGTCGCGGCGCGGTCGATCGAGACCGGGTTGACGCCCTCGGCGAGCATGCCGAGGCCCTCGTTGATGTAGTGCCCGATCACCCGGCTCGTGAAGAAGCCGCGGCTGTCGTTGACGACGATCGGCGTCTTCTTGATCGCCTGGACGTAGTCGAGCGCGTGCGCGATCGTCTCGTCGTTGGTCTTGGCGCCGGCGATGATCTCGACCAGCGGCATCTTGTCGACCGGCGAGAAGAAGTGGATGCCGATGAAGTCCTCGGGACGCGTGACGCCCTCGGCGAGGCCGGTGATCGGCAGCGTCGAGGTGTTGGAGCCGAGCAGCGCGTCGGGGTTGACGACCGGCTCGAGCTCGGCGAACACCGAGTGCTTGAGCTCGACCGACTCGAAGACCGCCTCGACGACGAGGTCGCAGCCCTTGAGGTCGGCGTAGTCGGCGGTCGGCGTGATGCGCGCCAGGAACGCGTCCCCCTTCTCCTGCGTGATGCGGCCCTTCTCGAGCTGCTTGTCGAGGAGCTTCTCGCTGTAGGCCTTGCCCTTCTCGGCGGCCTCGAGGCTGACGTCCTTGAGGACGACCTCGATGCCGGCCTTGGCCGAGACGTACGCGATGCCGGCGCCCATCATGCCGGCGCCGAGCACGGCGACCTTGGTGAACTTCTTCTTCTCGATGCCCGTCAGGGCGCGAGCCGCCGGCGTTGATCGCGCCGAGGTCGAAGAAGAACGCCTGCGTCATGTTCTTGAACTGCTGGCCGACGACGAGCTCGACGAGGTAGCGCGACTCGATGCGCGATGCCGTGTCGAAGTCGACCTGCGCGCCCTCGACCGCGGCGCTCATGATGTTGCGCGGAGCCTTGTAGTCGGCGCCCTTGATCTGCTTGCGCAGGTTGGCGGGGAACGCCGGCAGGAACGCCGCGAGCTTGGGCGTCGACGGGGTGCCGCCGGGCAGGCGGTAGCCCTTGCGGTCCCACGGCTGCGTGGCAGCCTCTTCGTCGCCGGCGTTGGCCTCGATCCACGCCTTCGCGGCCGGGATGAGCTCGTCCTGCGTCGCCACGATCTCGTCGACGAGGCCCTTGTCCTTGGCCTGCGCCGGCTTCATGCGCGGACCCTGGAGCAGGATGCCCATCAGCGCGTCCTGGATGCCGAACATGCGGACGGTACGCGTGACGCCGCCGCCGCCGGGCAGCAGGCCGAGGGTCACCTCGGGCAGGCCGATCTCGTAGCCGCCGTCGACCGCGATGCGGTGGTGCGTCGCGAGGGCGATCTCGAGTCCGCCACCGAGGGCCGCGCCGTTGATCGCCGCGACGACGGGCTTGCCGATCGTCTCGAGCTTGCGCAGCGTCGCCTTGATGCGCTCGACGTTCTCGAACAGCGCCGGGGCGTCCTCGGGCTTGGCCTGCGTCATGAGCTTGAGGTCGCCGCCGGCGAAGAAGGTCTTCTTCGCCGAGGACACGATGACGCCCTTGATCGCGTCGGGGTCGGCGGCGATGTCCGCGGCGAGCTGGTCGACGGCCTTGGCCATCGAGTCGGCGTACGCCTGGTTCATCGTGTTGGCGCTCTGGCTGGGGTCGTCGAGGATCAGGTTGACGATCCCGTCGGCGAGCTCGTAGCGGACGGCTTCAGTGGTGCTGGTCATGTAGGTGTCCTAGTCCGTTTCAGATTCGTTCGACGACGGTCGCGATGCCCATGCCGCCGCCGACGCAGAGCGTGGCGAGGCCGTAGCGCAGGTCGCGGCGCTCGAGCTCGTCGATGAGGGTGCCGAGGATCATGGCGCCGGTCGCGCCGAGCGGGTGGCCCATCGCGATCGAGCCGCCGTTGACGTTGGTGCGTTCGTGCGGGAAGTCGAGGTCCTTCATGAGGCGCATCGCGACGGCGGCGAACGCCTCGTTGATCTCGAGCAGGTCGATGTCGTCGACCGTGAGGCCGGCCTTGTCGAGCGCCTTGCGGCACGCCGGCGCGGGGCCGGTGAGCATGATCGTCGGGTCGGCGCCGGAGACGGCGGCCGAGACGATGCGCGCCCGCGGCGTCAGGCCGTGGCGCGTGCCGGCCGCCTCGCTGCCGATCGCGACGAGCGCCGCGCCGTCGACGATGCCCGAGGAGTTGCCGGCGTGGTGGACGTGGTTGATGCGCTCGATGTCGTGGTACTTCTCCAGCGCGACGGAGTCGAAGCCACCCATGTCGCCGATCTGCGCGAACGAGGCGGGCAGCCCGGCGAGGCTCTCGGCCGTCGTGCCCTCGCGCACGAACTCGTCGTGGTCGAGGATCGTGAGGCCGTTGGCGTCCGTGACCGGGATGACCGACTTGGCGAAGTAGCCGTTGGCGATCGCCTTGGCGGCCCGCGCCTGCGACTCGGCGGCGAACGTGTCGACGTCCGTACGGCTGTAGCCCTCGATCGTGGCGATCAGGTCGGCGCCGATGCCCTGCGGCACGAACGCGGTGTCGAACGCCGTCCGCGGGTCCATCGCCCAGGCGCCGCCGTCGGTGCCCATCGGCACGCGGCTCATCGACTCGACGCCACCGGCGAAGATCAGGTCCTCCCAGCCGGAGCGCATGCGGCCGGCGGCCTGGTTGACGGCCTCGAGGCCCGACGCGCAGAAGCGGTTGAGCTGGACACCGGCGACGGTGTCGGGCAGGCCTGCGGCGAGCGCGGCGGTCTTCGCGATGTCAGCGCCCTGGTCGCCGACCGGCGACACGACACCCAGCACGACGTCGTCGACGCCCTGGGGATCCAACGAAGGGTTGCGCTTCGGGATCTCCTCGATCAGGCCCGTGATCAGCGAGATCGGCTTGACCTCGTGCAGCGATCCGGTCTTCTTGCCGCGCCCTCGCGGGGTGCGGATGGCGTCGTAGACATATGCCTCGGTCATAGCGGGGTCCTCGCAGAATTCAGGTGAAAGACGTGTCAGCAGCGTGACAACCTCGATTGTGACACCAGCACTGTCAAAGTTCTAGCGGCGGCCCTGTGGCCCGCATCACGTGCAGTTTCCGTGGCATAGTCTCTGCACCATGGACACCGCACCCGCCGAGATGAGCGTCGAGCAGCTCTCGTCACGGGTGGGCATGTCGGTGCGGACCGTACGTTTCTATGCCGGCCGCGGGCTCATCCCACCGCCCCGTCGCGAGGGTCGCAACGGCTACTACGGCCCCGACCACCTCGCCCGGCTCGAGCTCGTCCGCGAGCTTCAGGCGCACGGATTCACCCTCTCGGCGATCGAGGGCTACCTCGAGAACATCCCGTCGGACGCGACCCCCGAGCAGGTGGCCCTGCACCGCACTCTGCTCGCGCCGTGGATGGCCGATCGGCCCGAGGAGCTCAGTCGCGAAGCTCTCGAGCTGCGGGCGGGCCGCGAGCTCGACGACCACGCGCTCGAGATGCTGATCGCCCTCGGCGTGCTCGAGCCGACGCCGACCGAGGACGTCTTCCGGGTCGCACCGGCCCACCTCGCGGTCGGTATCCAGTTCATCGAGACCGACATGCCGATCGAGGTCGCACACGCCTCGCGGCGCATCTTCGACGCCGCCGGCAAGGCCGTGGCCGAGGAGATCACCGAGGTCTTCCGCACCCTGTGGTGGCCGCAGCTGCGGTCCTCCGGACGTACGGCCGAGGACATCACGGCCCTCGTCGAGCGGTTCAAGCCGCTCACGATCCAGGCGCTCGTCACGGCGTACGAGACCGCGGTCGACGAGGCCAAGCGCGAGACGATCCGCCGCAGGACCGAGCCCAGCTGACCCGGCGGTGAGTTAGCGACCTATCGTCTCGTCCTGCGGTGCAGGTGCGACGTATCCGCTGCTCGGATGGGTCGCCAAGTCACCGCTGCGGAGAAGGTCAGAGCCCCATCGTGCGGCCGATGATCTCCTTCATGATCTCGGTCGTGCCGCCGTAGATCGTCTGGATCCGGCTGTCGGTGTACGCCTTGGAGATCGGGTACTCGGTCATGTAGCCATAGCCGCCGTGCAGCTGCAGGCACTTCGCCGCGGCCTTGTTCTGCAGCTCCGTGGTCCACCACTTGCCCATCGCGGCTTCCTCGATCGTCAGCTCGCCCTTGCCCAGCGCGACGATGCTCTTGTCGACGAATGCCTGACCGATCTGCATCTCGGTCTCGAGCTCGGCGAGCACGAAGCGCGAGTTCTGGAACGATCCGATGGGCTTGCCGAACGCCTTGCGCTCCTTGACGTAGTCGAGCGTCATGTCGAGGATCGCGCGGGTCGCCGCCATCGCGCCGACGGAGATCGCGAGCCGCTCCTGCGGCAGCTTCTCCATCAGGTAGATGAAGCCCTGGCCCTCCTCGCCGAGCAGGTTGGTCACCGGCACACGTACGTCGTCGAAGAACAGCTCGGCGGTGTCCTGCGCCTTGAGGCCCATCTTGTCGAGGTTGCGACCGCGTTCGAAGCCCGCCATGCCGCGCTCGAGGACGATCAGGGAGACGCCCATCGCGCCGGCCTCGGGATCGGTCTTGACCGCGACGATCACGAGGTCGGCGAGGATGCCGTTGGAGATGAACGTCTTGGCGCCGTTGACGACGTAGTGGTCGCCGTCGCGCACGGCGGTGGTCTGGATGTTCTGCAGGTCCGAGCCGGTGCCGGGCTCGGTCATCGCGATCGCGGTGATCATCTCGCCGGTGCAGAACTTCGGCAGCCAGCGCTGCTTCTGCTCCTGCGTCGCGTACGACAGCAGGTAGCCCGAGACGAGGTCGGTGTGCAGCACGAAGCCGACACCGCTGGCGCCGATGCGGATCATCTCCTCGTCGAGCACGGTGTTGAACCGGAAGTCGTTGATGCCGCCACCGCCGTACTCCTCGGGCATCATGAAGCCCAGCAGGCCCAGCTCGCCGGCCTTGGTCCACAGCTCGCGCGGCACGATGCCGTCCTTCTCCCACTCATCGTGGTGTGGGGCGACCTCCTTCTCGCAGAACGTCCGCACGGTCTCGCGGAACGCGTCGTGGTCGGCCTCGAATATGTCTCGTTGCATGATTGCCTCCGGTCAGTCGGCCTGGACGGCTACGCCGTCGGCGATGAGCTGGTCGATGTCGGTGATGCCCCAGGCGGCGAGCGCCTCGGCGGTGTTGGCGCCCGGCTTGGCCGGGGGCGTTGTCAGGGCCGTGGGAGTCGCCGAGAACCGGGGCGCCGGAGCGGGCTGGGTCACGCCGCCCTCCTCGACGTACGTCCCGCGGGCGGCGTTGTGCGGGTGCTGCGCGGCCTCGTGCATCGGGATGACCGGGGCGACGCACGCGTCGGTCCCGTCGAACAGCGCTGCCCACTCGGCCTGCGTCCTGGTCGCGAACGTCTCGGCCAACACCTTGCGGAGCTCGGGCCACTGCCCGATGTCGTTGCGGTCGGGCGGGTCATCGAGTCCGAGGACGGCGATGAGCACCTCGTAGAACCGCGGCTCGAGTGCGCCCACCGACATCCACCGGCCGTCCGACGTCTCGTAGACGTCGTAGTAGGGCGCGCCAGTGTCGAGCAGGTTGGTGCCGCGCTCGGTGGTCCACAGGCCTGCAGCCTGCATCGACAGCTGCATCGCCAGCAGGTGCGCCGCCCCGTCGGTGATGGCCGCATCGACAACCTGCCCCTCGCCCGTCGTACGCGCGTGGGTCAGCGCGGCGAGGACTCCGGTGACGAGATACATCGACCCGCCGGCGAAGTCGCCCAGGAGGTTGAGCGGGATCTGCGGGGGTCCGCCGGCGCGGCCGATCGGGTCCAGCGCGCCGGCGACGGAGATGTAGTTGACGTCGTGGCCGGCGGTCTGTGACAGCGGCCCGTCCTGGCCCCAGCCGGTGATGCGCCCGTAGACCAGCTGGGGGTTGCGGGCGTGGCAGGCCTCCGGTCCGAGCCCAAGGCGTTCGGTGACCCCCGGCCGGAATCCCTCGATCAGGATGTCGGCCCGTTCGACCAGCTCGAGCACGACCTCCCCTGCGCGGCGGTCCTTGAGGTTGAGCGCGACAGACGGCCGCCCGCGACTCAGCACGTCCTGCGCGGTCGGCACCACGAGGCCGGCACCACCGGGCCGGTCGATGCGGATCACCTCAGCGCCCAGGTCGGCGAGCAGCATGCCGGCGAACGGTCCGGGACCGATGCCGACGAGCTCGACGACGCGTACGCCGTGCAGCGGGCCGGAGCGTGGTTTGGTCACACGGCCGATTGTGACAGTGGCACTGTCACGGTTGCAAGTGACCCCCGTTACATACCGAAGGTATGGATATGTGTCATCATCAATGTCACGTTCGTGAAAGGACTGCTGCATGACGACTCGTCTCGCGTACACCCGCAAGGGCACCGGTGAGCCCCTTCTGCTGATCCACGGCATCGGACACCGGCGACAGGCCTGGGACCCGGTCATCGACCGCCTCGCCGAGTCGTACGACGTCATCGCGATCGACCTCGCCGGATTCGGCGAGTCCGAGCCCTACCCGGACGGCACTGCGTACACCATGGACAACGCGTGCCGCATCATCGGCGAGAACCTCCAGGAATGGGGCGTCTCCGAGCCACACGTCGTCGGCAACTCGCTCGGCGGCGCGATCGCGCTCGAGATGGGTGCGCGCGGGATGGCCCGTTCGGTCACGGCGCTCAGTCCCGCGGGGTTCTTCCGCAACGTCGCCGACCGGCTCATCGCCCTGTTCGCCCTGATCCTGCTCAAGCTGTCGTCCTACCTGCCGCTCGCGGTCGTGCGCCCGGCGCTGCGCAGCGCGGCAGGCCGTCGCCTCATCGGACGCACCTTGTACGTCAACGGTGACCGGATCGCGGTCGAGGACTTCGTCGGCGACGCGCTCGCGCTACGCAACGGCTCGGCGTTCTTCCCGACGTTCAAGGCCGGCTTCACCTATCAGTTCACACGCAAGGTCGACGTCCCGACGACGATCGCGTGGGCGACCCGCGACCAGGTGCTGGTGTTCGGGCAGTCCGGTCTCGCGCAGGAACGCCTCCCCGAAGCTCGCCACGTCGCGCTTGCCGCACTGTGGTCACGTGCCGATGGTCGACGATCCCGAGCTGATCGTCCGCATCATCGACAACACGATCGACGAGGCGTCGGAGTCCGCCGAACAAGCCGCGTAGGACGCTCGAAATAGCGGTCGGCTCCCGGGCGTTCTTCTTCGTGTGGAGATCTTCGACTCGGTGGTGATCGGTGGCGGGCAGGCCGGCCTGTCGTCGTCGTACCACCTCAAGAAGCGCGGCATCGCGCATGTGCTGCTCGACTCCAACGCGCAGCCGGGTGGCGCATGGCAGCACCGCTGGGACGCCCTCACGATGAGCGACGTGCACCGCGTCTCGGACCTGCCGGACGACCCGATCCCCGACGCGGCCGACACCGAGCGGGCCAACACGTTCGTGCCGGCGTACTTCGCGGACTACGAACGTACGCACGACCTGCCCGTCGTCCGCCCGGTCAGGGTGCGCTCGGTCGAGGACCACGACGGACTGCTGCGCATCGACAGCGACAACGGCACGTGGCTCAGCCGGACCCTGGTCAACGCGACCGGCACCTGGACGCGCCCGTTCATCCCCTACTACCCGGGCGCCGAGACCTTCGCCGGCGAGCAGCTGCACACCGTGGACTACCCCGGGCCGGAGCATTTCCGCGGCAAGCGGGTGCTCGTCGTCGGCGGTGGCGCATCGGCGGTGCAGTTCCTCGGTGCGCTGCGGCCGCTGACCGACACGATCTGGGTCACCCGCCGCGAGCCGGTGTGGCGGACCGACGAGTTCACCCCCGAGATCGGCCGCGAGGTCGTCGCGCGGGTCGAGGAGCGCGTACGCCTGGGGCTGCCGCCGCGCAGCGTCGTGAGCGTGACCGGGCTGATGCTCCGTCCGCAGGAGCGCGAGGCCGAGCGCCTCGGGGCGTACGAGCGCCGGCCGATGTTCAGCGGCATCGAGCCCGACGGCGTGCGCTGGGGGATGGCAGCTTCGAGCATGTCGACGTGATCCTCTGGGCGACCGGGTTCCGGCCGGCGATCGAGCACCTCGGGCCGCTCCAGCTGCGCAGCCCACGCGGCGGCATCCAGCTCGACGGGACCACCGCGGTCGCCGACCCCCGCATCCAGATGGTCGGCTACGGGCCGTCCGCGAGCACGATCGGCGCCAATCGCGCCGGGCGATCTGCCGCGCGAGGCGTCGCGGCGTGGCTGGCGTCAGAAGTGGTCGAGCAGACCGCCTGACACCGGCTGCCACTCCCGCACGGTGCGCTCCTCGACGAGTCCCGCCAGCATGAACGGGTCGTTGGCGGAGAGCTCGAGCGCCGCGGCCTCGTCGTCGGCGACGAAGATCAGCAGCGCGCCGCCGCGGTCGCCGCCGACGTATGGGCCGGAGACCGCCAGGCGTCCCTGCTCGGAAAGCTCGAGCAGATAGTCGCGGTGGGCCGGCCGCACCCGGTCGCGAGCTGCATCGTCCTCGGTGTAGCGGTAGACGGTGGGAAAGTAGGGCATCGTCCCAGCGTACGCACGCCTTTTCGGGCTATCGTGTCGTCACCGGCACGGCGTCTGAGGGGGCGAAGACATGGTGGCTCGTACGCCAGGACCCTTTGCGTACTACGGCGACACCTACGGCGGGGTCACCGGCGACTCGATCCGCGCTGCGGTCGACCCCGTCGACACCCACGCGTCACAGCTCGGCGTCCTGGCCGAGGACCTCAAGGGCGATGAGAAGCAGATCCTCGAGTCGACCGAGGGCGACATCACGACCGACATCGCCGCCAGCCCGCACGTCCCGTACGAGGTGGCGATCCGGCTCGGCGGCAAGGCGCAGTTCGCCGCGGCGTGCACGCGCGAGTTCGCCGGCGACGTCGACGCGTTCGACGCCGCGGTCAACGAGATCAACGAGTCCTACCGGTCGTCGGTCTTCGCCGCACAGCACGACCCCGACGTACGCAGCGGCGACATCAAGCTGTCCGATCTGCAGTCGG
The DNA here is from genome assembly GCA_963759975.1 of uncultured Actinomycetota bacterium. Lineage (GTDB taxonomy): Bacteria > Actinomycetota > Actinomycetes > Propionibacteriales > Nocardioidaceae > Aeromicrobium. Next base: position 88,696 of record CAVXBS010000041.1, on the reverse strand, counting down.
GGTTCAAGGCCAACCTGCAGCCGCGCTATGCCCAGGCCGAGGAGGCCCTCGACACGGCAGCCGACGAGGTCGCCGCCAAGCTCAAGACCGGGCCGACCGACGAGGAGGTGCGGCAGTTCATCCGGCAGGGCCTCATGCCGCTGGCCGCCGCGTCGTTCTTCCCGACCCTCGTGCTCACGGAGTCCGACAAGCAGGCCGCGTACGTGTTCATCGTCAAGGACACGATCGCCCGGTTGCGCGAGGAAGGGCTGCTCACCGGGCCGGACCCTGACGGCTACTACCTGAAGTGGCTGCAGAACGCGACGGCGCGAGGCATCTCGATCGACGACATCGTCGAGATTGCCCGCGAGCACGACATCCGGCCTGACGACTTCGAGGTGCTGGACGGGCTCGAGGAGGTCAAGGATCGCGACGGCAAGTCGTTCTTCATCCTGCCGACCGACATCAGCGGCGACGACGCCCGCAAGGCCGTGCTCATGACGTACGTCCTCAACGCCGGCACCGACTACGGCACTGCCGACAGCTCGCGCGACTTCCCCGAGACGCCGTACTCCTCCGACGAGATCCAACGCATCAAGGACCGCCAGGACGAGAACAACTGGTTCAGCTACGGCCAGGACGTCGGCTTCGTCAACGGCAACGGCGGCCGGCTCGCCACGACACCCAACGGCATGCTGATGGGGCTGGGTGGCAATGGCCTGCAGGACGTCTACAGCTCCAACGGTGGGACGACGTTCGGCGACATCTTCATGCTGAACATCGACGACCCCGACGACAGCCATGAGGCCCTCCGGTCGGTCATCCAGTCCGGCCTGGCCAACTACGCGGACAGCGACGGCGAGCCGTACTCCGACAGCAGACTCGACCTCGACCGCCTGCTGCACCACGAGGAGCGACACTCCCAGCAGTGGGCACGCGAGGGATACGCCGGATTCATCGCGAGCTACCTCAACGAGTCGGTCGACTGGGACATGAAGGGGTGGGGCCCCTTCCAGGCGCCCATCCCGCACACCGCCGACGGCAAGGACAACGCGTACGAGGCCGACGCCGGCCTCACCGACGGCGGCTACTGAGTGTCGACACCGCGACCTCTCGTCCGCGCCACCGGCACCGTCGCCGCCATGGCGGCACTGCTCGCCTTCACCACGGCCTGCGATCCCAAGAGCGATCCGATCACCCCGCGAGGTGCCGGGTTCCAGCAGTCCGCGGAGGGCGACCTGGACATCTGGTTCGGCGGGCCGTGCCGCGATGTCGTGGAGATCGAGCTGGGATTCGTCAAGGACGAGGGCGACAAGGCCCCGCTCCAGCTGGTGTTGCGGGCACCCGGTTTCACGCCCTCGGCGGAACTGCCTGCCAAGCCGCCCGAGCCCGGGTCGGGCATTCGGTCACTCGACGAGCTGAGCGTCGGCACGACGCCGGAGGGCCTGCAGGCAACATCGCCGCTCCCCGAGGGATTCGACTGGCGGGACTACCGCACGGTCCGCCTGCTCGTGAAGACTTCACGCGGCCAGGCCGCCACCTACCTCAGCACCAAGACGCTGAAGGACGAGTCGGCCGACCACCCCGACGAGTTCTACGTGCAGGACCAGGGCTGGTTCGACAAGAGCGCGTTCAGCAAGGCCGAGGGTGCCGACTTCAAGGCACTCTGCAGCAGCATCAACCCGTGAGCCCTAGGAGGGCAGGTTGGCGAGGTCGAGCACCTCGTCAGCGGACGGCGCCTGCGCCTCGTCGACCTTGTCGTACGAGAAGTTGAGCGTCCCTTCGCCGTCATCCGTCGCGACGAGGCTGATCGGCCTGGCGTCGCTCTTGTCGAAGTAGAAGGTGCCCTGCTTGTCCTTGAGCGCCACGCAGTCGACGCCATTGACCTTCCTGTCCTTGCCCTTCGTGACCTTGCTGCTCCGGATCGAGCAGCTCGCCGAAGAACTCCTTCTTCGACGCGAAGCTGCCGATCTCGGCGAAGTTCTGGTTGCTCGGATCGATCAGCGACCCATTTGCCGCCGATGAGGTCCATGATCGTCAGCCGGGGCACCGCTCGACTCGAAGAACTCCTTGTCGGCCTTGAAGTACGTCTTGCCCTCGGCCTTGAGCACCTTGAGCGTCATCCCGCTGACCCCGACAGTGCCCGCTGCCGTCTTGCCCGCGAATGACATGTCGACCTCGATCTCGGCGCTTCGACTCTCGTCCTTGCCCTTGCCCCTTGACGGTGATGAACTCCTCCTGGGCCAGCTGCTTCTCGGCCCTGGCGAGGATCTTGTCGGCCGAGAGGTCGGCGATCCCGTCGTCCGAATCACTGCCCGAGCCGCAACCGACCAGGACAAGTGCGGAAGCGACGACGAGAGTGAGAGTGCGTGCGCGAGTGATCATCGGTCATCCCCTGTGTGCCCGGCGCCCCCTGCTGGTCACCGGTGATCGAATGGTCACACCCTCTCGTGGATCACGCGGACGCGCCAGTCGGCTCCGGTCGCGACTGCGACGAGGTTCGCGGAGACCAGGTGATACGCACCATGTTGCACTGCAACTAGTTGCATAGTACGGTCGCGGGCATGGCTCTCGAGCACGCGATCTTGGTGTCCCTCGCGGAGAAGTCCGCGTCGGGCTACGACCTTGCGCGCCGCTTCGACGCCTCGATCGGGCACTTCTGGAAGGCGAGCCACCAGCAGATCTACAAGGTGCTGGGCCGCATGGAGTCGGACACGTGGGTCGAGGCGCACCTCGTCGAGCAGAGCGGCCGGCCGGACAAGAAGGTCTACGCCATCACGTCCGAGGGCCGCGACGAGCTCATGCGCTGGTCATCGACACCGACGCCGATCGAGGCATATCGCAGCGAGTTCGCCGTCAAGGTGCGCGGCCTGCCCTTCGGTGATCGCGAGGCGGTGCTGTCAGACGTACGCACCCGTCGCGCGGCGCACGTGGCGCAGCTGGCCTACTACGAGGCCAGCGCTGCCAAGCACTACCCCGATCCTTCAGCGGTCGCGGAGGACGAGCTCGGTGCCTTTCTGGTGCTGCGCGGCGGCTTCATCCAGGAGCAGGGCGGCATCGAATGGTGCGACGAGATCCTTCAGGCCTTCGGGGCGGCAGACCGATGAGCGCGTACGCCGACCAGCAGCACGCCGAGGCCGATCACGATCGCCGTCGTGATGAGCACCGCGTGCACCCAGAAGAACGCCGTCGGAGCGCTGTGCCACCGCTCGCCGTCCCACGCCCGGTCGTCGTCGACGATCGCCTTGGCGAACCGTGGCCAGATCACGACGTTGAACACGCCCGCGACGATGAGGAACCGGGCAGCGAGCGTCGAGAGCATATGACCATCCCATCACAGGAGTCCTGATGAAAGAGTTCCGCGCTGCCGTCGAGGCCGGTGACTTCGATGCGCTCGGGGACCTGCTCGCCGAGGATGTCGTGTTCCGCAGTCCCGTGGCCTTCAAGCCCTACGAGGGCAAGCCGATCGTCGCCGCGATCCTGCGCGGTGTTGGCAGGGTCTTCACCGAGTTCCGGTACGTCCGCGAGCTCTCCGACGACGACGGCGGCGTCCTCGTCTTCGAGACCGTCGTCGACGGGGTCAGCGTGAACGGCATCGACCTGATCCGCATCAATGGCGACGGCCTGATCAGCGAGCTCACCGTGATGGTCCGCCCACTCTCAGCCGCCAAAGCCCTCGCCACCGCGATGGCAGCACAGTTCGACCAGATCGTCACCGAAGCCTCAGGAGCCAGCTCATGACCAGTCCCTATCCGCATCTGCTCGAGCCCCTCGACCTCGGCCACACGACGCTGCGCAACCGCGTGATCATGGGCTCGATGCACACCGGCATGGAGGACCGGGCCAAGCACCTGCCGGAGCTCGCGGCCTACTTCGCCGAGCGCGCCAAGGGCGGCGTCGCGCTGTCGGTGACCGGTGGCTACGCGCCCAACTGGCACGGCTGGCTGTCGCCGTTCGGCTCGGTCATGACGTCGAAGCGGTTCGCCGACAAGCACCGCATCGTCACCGACGCAGTGCACGAGCACGACGGCAAGATCGTGATGCAGCTGCTGCACGCCGGGCGCTACGGCTACCACCCGTTCAAGCGGTCCGCGTCGACCAAGCCGTCGCCGATCACCCCGTTCGGCAAGCCCAAGGCGATGTCGACCAAAGAGGTCGACCGGACCATCACGGACTTCGCGAACTCCGCCATGCTCGCCCGGCGGGCCGGCTACGACGGCGTTGAGATCATGGGGTCCGAGGGCTACCTGATCAACCAGTTCCTGACGGCGCGGACCAACGACCGTACGGACCGGTGGGGCGGCAGCGCCGAGAACCGCATGCGCTTCCCCGTCGGGATCGTCGAGCGCGTACGCGAGGCGGTGGGCGACGACTTCATCGTGATGTACCGGATGTCGCTGCTCGACCTCGTCGACGACGCGCAGAGCTGGGACGAGACCGTCGCGCTGGCCAAGAAGATCGATGCGGCCGGCGTCTCGATCATCAACACCGGCATCGGCTGGCACGAGGCCCGGATCCCGACGATCGTCACCTCGGTGCCGCGGGGCGCGTTCTCGTGGGTCACCGGCAAGCTGCGGCCCGAGGTCTCGGTGCCGGTCGTCGCGTCCAACCGCATCAACACCCCCGAGATCGCCGAGGAGATCATCGCGTCCGGACAGGCCGACCTGGTGTCGATGGCGCGCCCGCTGCTGTCCGACCCGCACTTCGTCGCCAAGGCCGCCGAGGGCCGGGCCGACGAGATCAACACCTGCATCGCCTGCAACCAGGCATGCCTCGACCACACGTTCAAGAACCAGCGGGCGAGCTGCATGATCAACCCGCGAGCCGGCCACGAGACCTCGCTGGTGCTGTCCCCCACGCGTACGTCCAAACGGATCGCCGTCGTCGGCGCGGGTCCGGCCGGGCTCGCCGCGGCGACCGAGCTGTCGGGCCGCGGTCACACCGTCGAGCTGTTCGAGGCGTTGCCCGAGGTCGGCGGCCAGTTCCGCCTCGCCATGCAGATCCCCGGCAAGGAGGAGTTCCAGGAGACGATCCGCTACTACTCGCGGCGCCTGGAGCTGGCCGGCGTCAAGATCCACCTGGACACCCGGGCCTCGGTCGACGACCTGGCGAGCTTCGACGAGGTCGTCGTCGCCACGGGAGTCGAGCCGCGCATCCCGTCGCTCCCGGGCGTCGACCACCCGACGGTCGTCAACTACCAGGACGTCATCCGGCACCGCGCCCCCGTCGGTCGCCGCGTCGCCGTCATGGGTGCCGGTGGCATCGGGTTCGACGTGTCGGAGTTCTTGCTGCACGACCCCGACGAGTCGGTCGAGCACTGGATGAAGCGCTGGGGCGTGACCGATCCCGAGCTCGAACGCGGCGGCCTCGCGACCAAGCTCAAGGCACCGCCCAGGCGTGAGGTCGTGCTGCTGCAGCGCAAGACCACCGAGCTCGGCAAGGGCCTCGGCAAGACGACGGGCTGGGTGCACCGCCAGACCCTCAAGGACTCGGCCGTCGAGATGGTCAAGGGCGTCACGTACGACCGCATCGACGACGAGGGCCTGCACATCACGGTCGCCACCGGGGACACGACGGAGTCGCGGGTCCTCGACGTCGACACGATCGTGCTGTGCACCGGGCAGGAGTCCGTACGCGATCTCATCGAGCCCCTCGAGGCGCTCGGCAAGCCGGTGCACGTCATCGGCGGTGCCGACGTTGCCGCCGAGCTCGACGCCAAGCGGGCCATCAAGCAGGCCACGGAGCTCGCCGCCCGGCTCTGAGCCGCGTCGTCGAGCGGATCCCTGGCAGGTGCACACCCTTGATCGGCACGACCGCGACGAACCGCCTGCTCTGGCCAGTCGCTGAGCGACATACTGGATCGGTGAGCACCCGGATCGTCCTCCTCCGTGCCGTCAACGTCGGCGGCACCCAGCTGCCCATGGCCGAGCTGCGGGAGATCGCAACCGAGCTGGGCGCGACCGACGTGCAGACGTACATCGCCTCCGGCAACCTCATCGCCGACGTGCCCGGCAAGGGTGCCGACTTCGACCGCGCCCTCGAGAAGGCGCTCAAGCAGCGATACGGCTGGTTCCGAGACGTCATCTCCCGTACGCCTGCCCAGGTCCGCAAGGCGCTGGACGCGCACCCGTTCGAGGTCAGCGAGCCGAAGTACTCGTACGTCTCCTTCCTCGCCGGCAAGCCCACGGCAGCGGCGATCACCAAGGCAGGGACGTTCGAGACCGGTGACGACGAGTGGAAGGTCATCGGCAGCGAGCTGCACATCCGGTACGCCAATGGTGCCGGCAAGCCGCAGATGAAGGCCGACTCGATCGGCCGCGCGCTCAAGGTGCCCGGCACAGCCCGCAACCTCAACACCGTCAAGAAGCTGATCGAGCTGGCGGGCTGAGCCCAGACATGGGACGGGGCCGCCACCCGGAGGTGACGGCCCCGCCATGTTCAGAAGTAATGTCTTCGACCGCCGATGCCGCGGTCCATCGAGCCCAAGATCCACAAGACCGCACCGACCACGATCAAGATGATGCCGATCGTGTAGAGGATGGCGACGTTGAGGACTGCACCCAGGATCAGCAGGATGACTCCAAGAATGATCACAGCAGTTCCTATCTCCCATGAGCCGGCGGAGGCCGACCCGTCTCACCTCTGGACATACCCGTTCGACAGCTTTTGAAGCGTCGAGGAGTTCTCCGCATTCTTCGGCGCCCAACGCTCCCTGCCGGTCGGCGACTGAACGTAGGCTTGCAGGCGTGAGCAGAACGTCGATCCAGAGCGTCCTCGGCGATCGGCGCTGGCTCGTGCTCACGGGCGCCGGTGTGTCGACCGACTCGGGTATCCCCGACTACCGCGGTCCCGGCTCGCCGGTGCGGATGCCGATGACCTACCAGGACTTCGTGCGTACGCCCGAAGGTCGGCAGCGCTACTGGGCGCGAGCGCATGTCGGCTGGAGCCGCATGCGCACAGCGCAACCCAACGCGACGCATCACGCGCTGGCCGAGCTGGAGCGCGACGGACGGCTGACCGGTCTGATCACCCAGAACGTCGACGGGTTGCACGAGCGGGCGGGCCATCGTGACCTGATCGACCTGCACGGCCGCATCGACCGGGTGATCTGCCTGCAGTGCCGCGAGCTGACGCGACGATCGGCCCTGCACGCCCGGCTCTCGCTGCTCAATCCCGGCTACGAGGCGCGGGTCGGCGAGGTGGCGCCGGACGGCGACGTCGTGCTGGACGAGACCGCCGACTTCCGCGTCGCCGAGTGCACCGCGTGCGGCGGCGACCTCAAGCCCGACGTCGTGTTCTTCGGCGAGAACGTGCCGAAGGACCGGGTTGCCCGCAGCTACGCGCTGGTCGATGAGGCCGAGGCGCTGGTCGTGCTGGGCTCGTCGTTGCAGGTCATGTCCGGGCTGCGCTTCGTACGAGCGGCGCACAAGCGAGGCATCCCCATCGCGATCATCAACCGCGGAGCGACCCGAGGGGACGAGCTCGCCACGATCAAGCTCGACGCGGGTTGCGCCGAGACACTCGTGGTGAGTCGTCCCCGCGGTCAGCTGACTATCCGAGCACCTTGTTGGGGTCGTGCAGGACGACCGTGCTGCCGATGAGGTCGTGCAGCGCCTTTCGGTCGGGCCGCGTCAGGAAGAGGATGAACGACACCAGCCCCGTGATGATGGACAGGGCCCCTTCAGCGATGCTCCCGACGATGTTGCGCAGCGCCATCGTGCCGAAGCCAGCGACCTCACGCTGGTCCGGGCGGTAGACCTTCATCCCGAGCACCTGCAGTGCCGGCGACGTGCCCTTGGTCCAGGCAATGATTCCCCAGATCAGGTAACCGATGACGAGAGTGACAAGCATCAGCGGGATCGCGAGGAAGTAGGCACCGATACGTCGCCCGTGCGAAGCCAGCTCGACACCGTCGGGGATCTGGACTCCGCTGGCCGGATCGACGTGGAAGCCTGCTGGTCCCTGGGGTGCGGCCTGGGAGTATTCGGTCATGTCTGGTCCTTCGTCATGTCTGGGGTCTGGTCGCGAACGGGTCACACCCTATCGACAATCTGTCGCGTTCGACGTCCTGGATCAGCTCAGCTGGCGCAGGCGTACGGTCTCGGCCAGGCCGGCGAGCTCCTTGAGCACGTCGGGACCGACCTCGGCAGCAACATCGGTCAGCACGTAGCCCAGCTCGCCGCGGGTCGCCAGTGACTGCGCCTCGATGTTGACCTCGTGCTCACCCAGCAGGCCGTTGATCCGTGCCAGTACGCCCGGGTGGTTGCGGTGCACCAGTGCGAGCCGGTGCTTGGTCGCGTCGGACGGCAGGTTGATCTCCGGCAGGTTGACGCTGAGCGAGGTGCCGCCGGCCGAGGCGTAGGAGCGCAGCTTGGAGGCCACGAAGCGGCCGATGTCCTGCTGCGCCTCCTCGGTCGAGCCGCCGACGTGCGGCGTGAGGATCACGTTGGGCAGGCCACGCAGGTCCGACTCGAACGGGTCACCCTGGCGCTTGGGCTCGACCGGGAAGACGTCGAGGGCGGCGCCGGCGATGTGGCCCGACTCGATGTGCTGACGCAGTGCGGCGGTGTCGACCGCGATGCCGCGCGAGAGGTTGAGGAACAGCGAGCGCGGCTTCATCTGCGCCATCTCCTCGGCGCCGAAGAGGCCGGCGTTGCCGGGGCGACCGTCGACGTGCAGCGTGACGACGTCGGAGATCTGCAGCAGCTCCTCGATCGTCGAGCAGCGCTTGGCGTTGCCGAGCGCGAGCTTGTCGTCGATGTCGTAGAACACGACCTTGAAGCCCAATGCCTCGGCGATCACCGAGAGCTGGCTGCCGATGTTGCCGTAGCCGACGATGCCGAGCGTACGGCCGCGGACCTCGTGGCTGCCGGCGGCGGACTTGTTCCACACGCCGTTGTGCATGTCGGTCGACTTCTCGTGCAACCGGCGGGCCAGCGAGATGATCTCGGCGATCGCGAGCTCGACGACGCTGCGGGTGTTGGAGTAGGGCGCGTTGAACACCGCGATGCCGCGCTCGGTCGCCGCAGGCAGGTCGATCTGGTTGGTGCCGATGCAGAACGCGCCGATCGCGATCAGGTCGGGGGCAGCGTCGAGGACCTTCTCGGTGATGTACGTCGTCGAGCGGATCCCGAGCAGGTGCACACCCTGGATCGCCTCGATCAGCTCGTCCTCGCCGAGCGCGCCGTCACGGGTCTCGACCTGGTAGCCCTTGCCACGCAGGAAGTCCGCACCGTCGACGTGGATGTTCTCGAGCAGCAGGACGCGTACGTCCTCGTCACCCAGCAGCGAGGTCGGGAATGGATCTGTGGTCGTCATGGTCATCATCATCTCTGTTGCCTCCAGTCAGCAATGCACGGCTGACGTGGGGCCCAGGCGAACGGTCCCGATGTCCGGTGTTGCAGTCGCTCCCCGGTGGTACCCACCTCAACGCCAGTCGCGACCGACTGCCTCGAGTCTACCGTGTGGGAATCAGTGCCCCGTCGAGGAGGACATTCCATGGACTACGAGAAGGACCCACGCGTCGACGCCTACATCGATGCGCTGCCGGCGTGGCAGCAGGCGATCTGTCACGAGGTACGCGACCTCGTCCACGCCGCCGATCCCGAGGTGCAGGAGACGATCAAACGGACCGTGCAGCCGTACTTCGTGCTGCAGGGCAATGTCTGCGCTCTGCTCGCCGCCAAGGACCACGTCAACGTGTTCGTCTACGACGGTGCGATCGTGCCGGATCCCCACGGCATCATCACCGCCGGGCACGACAACCAGACCGCTCGGACCGTCGGATTCCGCGAGGACGAGCCGATCAACGCTCCCGCGCTCACCGAGATGTTCCGGGCGATCATCGCCAACAACCGCGCCGGCGGCTGGCGCACGATCAAGAAGGAACGCGGCTCGACTTGAAGTCCGGTCCCCCGGCCGGGGAATGCCGACGCTCAGCGCGACGTTGGACGCAGGCACACGTCACGAAGGGCGGGCACCATGACCCTCGACGAAGCCGTCGCGGCCGTCCAAGCGACCCTGGACTCCGCGGACCTGCAGGTCGACCGCAGACGGGCGCGTCAGGACGCGGGCTCATACCTCTTGGTGGTTCTCGACACGAGGCGCACCTTGGGCTCCGACGGGCCGATCGCCAATGGGCCGCGCCTGGTCGACAAGCACAGTGGCGAGGTGATCAGGCTGACCGTGCCCGATGCGCTCGCCCGAGCCGACCGCATGGCGCTCGTCCGGTCCTGACCAGGACTCAACCCTGCGACGTCGACCCGATGAAGTTGGCGAGCATCTCAGGCGGCATCTGCTGGTCGAGGTTGGCGAGGCGTACCTGGCCCTGGGCGATGAGCCGGCCGTCCTGGTCGACCGAGTCGACGTGCCACAGCTGCTGGCTGCGACCACGGTGGATCGGCGTCGCGGTCGTGGTGATCGTGTCGCCGACCTTGGCCTGGCGCAGGAAGTCGGTCGAGTTGTTGGTGCCGACGACGATGCCCTTGTCGCCGAGCCAGACCTGGCCGGCCCAGCTCGCGGTCGACTCGTGCACCGTGCAGTAGGCGCCGCCGTGCGGGATGCCGAACGGCTGCAGGTGCTGCTCGCCGATCGTGAAGCGTACGACGAACTTGTCGGGGCTGGACTCGACGTGCTCGACGCCGAGCAGGCCGTCCAGGCCGGGGATCTGGGTCATAGGGCGAGCCTAAGTCAGTGGTAGTCGTGCATGACGGCGTGGCCCTTGCCGCGGCCGATCAGCCAGCGGTTGACCGGGACGGTGACGAGGAACGCGACGACGAGCGAGAACGCGAGGCTGGCCCAGAACAGGACGCTGCCGAGACCGGCGTCCATCGCGCCGGGCACCGCGACGATCACGGCGTTGTCGATGATCTCCATCGTCAGGATCGAGAGCGTGTCGGCCGCGAGCGCCACCTTGATCGCGCCGGCGAACGGGATGCCCGCAGCGAGGACCGGCCGGATCGTCAGCGAGTAGCCGAAGAAGAACGCGAGCACGATCGACAGGACGATCGTCGTGGTGTTGGTGAAGCCCGACGGCTGTGCCGATGACCATGCCGAGGATCTCGCCGATCGCACAGCCGGTGAGACAGTGAAGCGTCGCCGAGATCGCGCTGCGGGTCAGCTCGCGACCCGTCATCGCCATGTCGTGGTGCTCGTGCTCGGTCATGACGTTCCTTGGGAGTTGAGCGACGTGAAGCCGCGCAGCCGCAGGCTGTTGGAGACGACGAAGACCGACGAGAACGCCATCGCGGCACCGGCCAGCATGGGGTTGAGCAGTCCAGCGGCAGCCAACGGGATGCCGACGACGTTGTAGGCGAATGCCCAGAACAGGTTGCCCTTGATCGTGCCGAGGGTCCGTCGGGACAGCCGGATCGCATCGGGCACGGCGAGCAGGTCGCCCCGGACGAGGGTCAGGTCGGCCGCCTCGATCGCGGCGTCGGTGCCGGTGCCCATCGCGAGGCCGAGGTCGGACTGCGCCAGCGCGGCAGCGTCGTTGACCCCGTCGCCGACCATCGCTACGGTGCGACCCTCGTCCTGCAGGCGGCGGATGACGTCGACCTTGTCGCCGGGGCGCACCTCGGCATGCACCTCATCGATGCCCACTTCAGCGGCTACGGACCGGGCAGCGCGCTCGTTGTCGCCGGTGAGCAGGACTGGGCGCAGACCGAGGTCGCGGAGCTGCCGCACTGCCTCTGCGCTCGACTCCTTGATCGTGTCGGCGACGACCAGCACGCCGCGGACAGCGCCGTCCCAGCCGACGACCACCGGCGTACGTCCTTGGGCCTCGGCATCTTCCTTGGGGCCGGCGAGGCCCCCGAGCGGTTGCGACCAGTCGGCCAGGAAGGCCTCGCGGCCGATCACGACCGCCCGGCCCTCCACGACACCTTGGACACCGAGGCCTTCGGTGTTGCTGAAGCCCTCGACGGGGGGCAGCGACCCGACCTCGGAGCGAGCGGCGTCGGCGATGGCCCGGGCGATGGGGTGCTCCGACGCGTCCTCGAGCGCACCGGCTATCCGCAGCACGGTCGCGCGGTCCTCGCCCTCGGCGACGATCACGTCGTGCAACGTCATCCGGCCGGTCGTCACCGTGCCGGTCTTGTCGAGCACGACGGTGTCGATCGCCCGGGTCGACTCCAGCACCTCCGGACCCTTGATCAGGATGCCGAGCTGCGCACCGCGCCCGGTGCCGACCATCAGCGCAGTCGGCGTCGCGAGACCCAACGCGCACGGGCACGCGATGATCAGTACCGCCACCGCCGCCGTGAAGGCCGCCGAAGAGCCCTCACCCGTGCCGAGCCAGAAGCCGAGCGTACCGACGGCCAGCGCGATGACGATCGGGACGAAGATGCCCGAGATCGAGTCGGCGAGCCGCTGCGCCTGGGCCTTGCCGCTCTGCGCGTCCTCCACCATCTGGGCCATCTGCGCGAGCTGGGTCCCCGCGCCGACACGGGTCGCCCGCACGATCAGTCGGCCGCTCGCGTTGACGGTGCCGCCGACGACGGCATCGCCGGCGACGACCTCGGCGGGCACGGACTCGCCGGTCACCATCGACGCGTCGACCGCAGACGTACCCTCCTCGATCACGCCATCCGTGGCGATCTTCTCGCCCGGACGTACGACGAACTGGTCGCCGACGTGCAGGTCTTCGGTGGGGATGCGCACCTCGACTCCGTCGCGTACGACCGACACCTCCTTGGCGCCGAGCGCGAGCAGCGCCCTCAGGGCCGAGCCGGATCGCCGTTTGGCGCGGGCCTCGAAGTATCGGCCGGCCAGGATGAACGTGGTGACCCCGGCGGCGGCCTCGAAGTAGATGTTGCCGCTGCCGTCCGTACGGGAGATCGTCAGCTCGAACGGGTGCGTCATGCCGGGCTCGCCCGCGGTGCCCCAGAACAACGCATAGATCGACCAGCCGAATGCGGCGAGCGTGCCGACCGAGATGAGCGTGTCCATCGTCGCGGCACCGTGGCGCAGGTTGGTCCACGCCGCGAGGTGGAACGGCAGCGCGGCCCACACGACGACCGGTGCCGCAAGGGTCAGCGACAGCCACTGCCAGTTGGTGAACTGCAGCGCCGGGATCATCGCCATCGCGATGACCGGCACGGTCAGGACGACCGAGATCAGCAGGCGGTCCCGCAAGGGGCGCGACGGATCGTCGTCGACCTCGTCGGGCTGATCGGTCCCCGTCGGCTGGGGCAGCTGCGCCGTGTATCCGGCCTTCTCGACCTCGGCGATCAGCAGCTCGGGGTCGATCGGACCGGAGGCGTCGACCCGCGCCTTCTCGGTCGCGTAGTTGACCGACGCGGTCACCCCATCGAGCTTGTTGAGCCGCTTCTCGATGCGCATCGCGCACGACGCGCAGGTCATCCCGCCGATCGTCAGGTCGATGCGGTCGGCCGTGCTCTCCTGGTCGATGAGTGCCATCTCAGTGCTCGTGCCCGGAGTCGTCGTGACTGTCGGCGCTGCTCTTGTTGCTCGCTGCGCCGGCGGCATCGACGGTGAACTCGGCCGTACGTACGACCCCGTCGTGCTTGAAGTCGAGGTAGAGCCGGTAGCTGCCCTCGGATGGGAACGCGGTGTGGAACGTGACGCCGGGGCCGGCCTTGGTCGTGCCGTCGCCGGGCTCGCCGTCGGGGTGGACGTGCAGGTAGGCGAGGTCACCTTCGCGCAGTGCGACCAGATGGCCATAGGCGGCGAGATAGGGCTGCAGGTCCTTGACAGGTCGGCCGTCCTTGGCGACCGTCAGGGTCAGCTTCGCGTCGGCGCCGGTCACGACATCACCGTCCAGTGTCACCGTGTAGTCGCCGACCGTGGCAGTGCGCGACGGCTTCGGCAACGGCTCGGGCGCGAACTGGCCGGCAACGGAGAGGTCGGCGCCGAGGGTGAGCTGCGGGTCCTTGCCGGCCGGGTCGAAGTCGGCGAACGTACGCCACTGGCCGGGCTCGAGCGCGAGCTTGGCGGTCCAGGTGCCGTGCTCGTCGAGCGTCGGGTGCACGTGCTGGAAGCCCGTCAGGTCGCGCTTGGCGACGATGAAGTGCAGCTGCTTGTCGTGCAGCATCGCGTAGTCGGTGAGCGGGTCGCCGTCGGGACCGACGATCTTGAAGGTCACCGTGGCATCGTCCGAGGGCTGTTGCCGGGCAGCGTCGAGCACCAGGCGGTAGCCGTCCTGAGCGACCTGCAAGCCGCCGGGGATCGTCGCGGCTGCTGCGGACATGCCGGGCATGTCCTTCATCTCGTCGTCGCCGTGCTCCATCGCGGCCGGCTCGCTGTCGACCGGGCCGACGGCGTTGCCGATCGCGATGGCGGCGCCGAACACGACGCACAGCCCCGCCGCGAAGATCCCGACTCTCGCTGCATTGTTCATGCGACCGAGTAGCCGGCCTCGGCGACGGCGTCGCGTACGGCGTTGTCGGCCACGGGCTCGGCCTGGGTCGTGACGGACAGGGCGCCCGTGGCCAGGTCGACGCTGAGGTCGCTGACGCCGGGGATCGCGCCGACTTCCTCGCTGACCGAACGGACGCAGTGCTCGCAGGTCATGCCGACGACGGTGTAGGTGCTGGTGCTCATGTGGATTCCTCTCGTGGGACTTCTGCTCAGCTACGGACGAGGCGGGCGATGGCGTCGGAGGCCTCGCGGATCTTGGCCTCCGACTCGGCGCCACCGGCGCGGGCAGCGTCGACGACGCAGTGGCTGAGGTGGTCGTCGAGCAGGCCGAGCGACACCGACTGCAGCGCCTTGGTCATCGCGGACACCTGGGTCAGGATGTCGATGCAGTACTGGTCCTCCTCGACCATCCGCTGCAGGCCCCGCGCCTGGCCCTCGATGCGGCGCAGTCGCTTGAGGTAGGCGTCCTTCTTGTCGTCGTATCCGCGCGCCTCGTGCTCGTGTGCCATGGTGACTCCTCGTCTGTACCCCTCGGGGGTATGTGGTGATGATTCCGACCATATACCCCTAGGGGGTAGGACACAAGGGGCGACCCCTGCTGTGAATGGCTTTCGCGCCTGCGGGTAGGCACAGGATGTCGGCGTCGTTGAGCAGACAGCGCGCTGACAGCGATGCCCCACCCGCGTCACCGGGGGTGGGGCATCCCCACGCGAAGGGCAGTCGGTCAGACCGGGCTTGCCGTGCTGACCGGGTCGGCGTCGACCCGTTGTGCCAGGCCGTCGAGCCACGTGGTCAGGTGACGCCGGTACCAGCCTCGGCCAGCCCATTTCTCCGGATCGGCGAACCCAGGGATGCTGTGGTCCGTCAGGTCGGTGCGGTCGACGATCGTCGCGAGCCGTGCAGCCTCCATCGACGACGTGAGCACGAGCGAACGGACGAACTCGATGGCCGCGGTGGCGTCGACCACGTCGAATCCGTCGCGCTGCAGGGACTCGACATGAGGCGTCATCATCGCCAGGAAACCCGGCGACACGTTGCGCGCCCGGAGCGCGGTCAGGTCATAGCCGGGATAGGTGGAGCAGATCGTCCAGAACGCCTCACCGAGCTGCTCCAGGTGCTCCCGCCACGGCAGGTCCACCGACGGCCACGTCGTCGATCGAGCGACCCGGTCCAGGACCTGCACGACCAGGTCCTCCCGATCGGTGAAGTAGCGGTAGAGCCCCGAGTGGGCCACCCCGAGCCGGGCCGCGATCGACGGCATGCTGAACGTGTCGAGTCCGTCAGCCACGACCGCATCGATGATCTGGTCGACCGTCAGGGTGCGGGGTCTTCCCGGCTTCGCGTTCATCCTTGAAGGGTACGCGCGTCGGCGCCCGGGCGCCGGGCGAATCGTCTAGACCCGCAGCCCTCGACGGCCCACCAGGAATGTTCACTCCAGGCCGAATCCTCCGCGGCCGGGTCGACGGCGTGCTCCGATCACGAGCGCCGCCCCGAAGGCGACCAGCAGCAGGGCGCCCACCAGGGTCAGGGCGCTCGGACCGCCAGTATCGGGAAGCCCGGCCGCGTCGTCATTGTCACCGACGGCGGGCGGATCGGACTGGAACGTGTTGACGACCGAGAGGGTCAGCTTCTGGAGCTCGTCCGGCGTGCCGGCCGTGACCTCGACCGAGTTGTCGAACGAGTCATGACTCACGACGGACTTGTCCGCTCCGCCGTCGTCAGTCTCGTCGGCGAAGCAGTGCGTGCCGAGGGGCAGCGCCACCGGCTCGTCGTCAGGACCCGTGAGCGTCACCGTCTCGCCGCCCTTGACGGTCGCCTCGCCGGAGAAGACCGTGGCCCGGACCGGGTTGTCCTGCTCGTCGACCGAGTCGATCTGGCACGTGACCAGAACCGTGAACTCGAGGTCACGCACCTTGTCGGAGTCGGCTTCATCGCCGGCGAGCTTCTTGTCGACCGCGATCGTCCCGGCCGAGAACGTGTTGCTGAACTCGGCCACCACCGTGTTGAGCGGCGTCGACTCGATGTCCTGCACGATCGTGACCGTCACGGGCGGCGGGGTCGCATCCGCGCCGCCGTTGTCGGTCTCCGTGATGACGCACTCGGCGCCGATGGGCAGGCCGTCGATCGGGGCTGACGTCAGAGCCGTCTCCTTGCCCTCGCGTTCGAGGGTCACGGAGTCGTCGTACACCTTCTTGCCCTCGAACTCGCACTCCACGCCGAACACGAACGGTCCGTCACCGAGCTGGTCGGCGCCCGCTCCGGTGAGCTGCTTGTTGATGACCACCCCGCCCACGTAGTAGGAGTTGGTGACATCAACCGTGTATGTCGGCGTGCCGCTGGTGATCGCGACCGGAGTGCCCGGCGAGATGCTCGAGATCGTCGCACCGCCGTCGTCAGTCTCGTCCACCGAGCAGGTCGAGCCGTAAGGCACCGCGACCGATTCCTTGGAGCCGTCACCGGCCAGCTCGATGTTCTTGTCCACGACCGTGTCGTCGTCGACCACGCAGGTGACGTTGACCGTGAACGGACCGGCCGCAAAGGCGGCGCCCGGACCGTCGACGATCTTCTTGACCGTCAGCTCCGCCGCGTCGACGGCGATCGAGACGCACTCGCCGTCAGGATCGTCGGTGCACGGGTTGGTCGTGCTCGTGCCGCCGGGCGACGTGAAGCGGTTGACCTGGGTCCCGGACACCCCCGGCCGTACGGTCGCGGTGACCGTCCAGGAATAGGTGGCACCCGCGGGAACGTCCAGCTCGTCCCAGACGATCGAGTTGGTGGCGTCGTCGTACGTCACGACCGGGCTCGTCGCCGGTGTCCCAGCTGTGTCGCCGGTGATGCTGTCGAAGTTGAGGCCGCTGGGTAGCTTGTCGACGGCGTCGATCGTGCTGGCCACGGCGTTCGGGTTCGTCACCGACACGCGATAGACCACCTGGTCGCCAGGCTCGATCGACGCGGCGTCGATCGAGTCGTCGAGCTCCTTGGACAGCAGCAGCGGGACCGGGTCACTCGTCGCGGTGATGCCGACCTTGGGCGGTGAGATCGCCAGCCGCGGTGAGCCGTCAGCGTTCGACGCGCGACCTGCGATGGAGTTCCAGGCGATCGAGTTCGCCGGGGCCACATCACCCGGGTCGTTGCCCAGGTGTGGGACCTTCATCTCCACCTTGACCAGGAAGCCCTGGCCGGGCGTGTAGTCCTTGTCGGAGACGATGCGCACACCGGTGATGTCGGGATACTCCGCCGGGGTGGGCTGCGTGGTCGTCCAGTCGTCGACACAGTCCGGGTTGTCGGCGTACACCTCCGCGCGGCACGGGTTGGTGGAGCGGGTGAACGCGATCGTCAGGTGCGTCGGGTCGGGGTTGTCGAAGCCGGCGTACGTCGGGGTGAACTTGCTGTTGCGCGGCTTCTTGGCGAAGTCCGCCCCGACGCCGAAGTCACCGACGCGGGGGAAGATGTCGTAGAGCACCGCGCCCTTGAGCGTCGTGCCGCCGGTGTTCTTCCAACCGAGGCCGAACTCCGCGGAGCCGCCGTCCTCACTGACGACGCCGACGCCGGGGAACGGGCGTGGTGCGGCGTCGAGATCACCCTGAACGGTCTTGGTGACGGCGTACTTCGCCGGACCCGAGACCGGAGGGATCGTCAACGAGGCCGAGGCGACGCAGTTGTTCTCGTCGGCGTCGCCGTTGTCGTTCAGGTCCAGCGGGTCGCTCGGCTCCTGGAGGTTCGAGGGCACCTGCTGGCAGGTGCTGAACAACGAGGGATCGGAGTAGAACGCCTGGGCCGTGTTGGAGTACGTCGTCGGCTCGTCGACGTACGCAACCGTGAAGACCTGGCTCAGCTCGACCTTGCCGATCTGCAGACCGGCGAGCTCCGACTCCGGCACCGTGACCCGGATGAGCTGGCGCCCGGTCCCGCGGAAGTTGTCGAGCCGCTCGACCGTCGCCGGCACGGTTGTCGTCTTGGTCGTGTCATCGCCGTCCGCGACGTAGTAGACCGTTGCCGTGACGCTCGGCAGCGCGCCCGGCACGGTCATGCCGGTCGGCAACAGGTCGGTCAGCTCGAGGTCCTCGGTCATCGTGGGAGTCAGCAACCGCCCCGTCAGCGTGAGCTTGGACTGGCCCGGCGCCGGATTGTTGCGCGGGCCGAACGACTTCTCCACACCGATCTGAGGAGCGCTGATGACGAACAGGTCGGCGTCCTCGGTCATCGTGCGCCGCGGTGACGCGTCGGAATCGTCTTCCTTCCAGTACGCCTTGACCTCCGCGCGGTCGCGGATCACGGTGTTGGTCGCATCCGCGACGTCGCCGTCGACATACCCGAAGACACCCCAGCGGGTCGTGGGACCCGAGAGACCCGCGGTGCGCGGGAACTCGATCTGCGAGATCGTCTTGCCGCCACCGGGCACCGAGTAGTTGGCGTCGTGTGCGCTGTTGCGGTCCAGCACCATCGGCGCTGACGTGCCGTCGCTGTAGCGCACGAGCGGGACATAGCCGGCGTCGAGATTCGGCGTCTCGCCGGCGCTGTCGGTCCAGACCGAGACTGTGGTGACGTGGAAGGCCGGGTCCTGGCACAGGTCACTGACGGGGTCGCCGGTGTCCCACGGCGCGTTCGAGGAGAAGACCTGGGTGCCCTCGCTGGTGTTGGTCAGGCACGGGACCGGGTCACGCAGCGCTGCCTCCCAGCCCGAGCCGTCGGTCACGCCGCTCGTGAACTGCATCTTGTAGCCGGCCTGGCGCATGCCGGTCGCCTGGTTGGGCCGGTAGCCGCTCAGCACATTCTGAGGCTGGTCGGCGCGTACGCCCATCCAGTTGCCCGCGTAGGTCGTGTGCGACTGGTCCTCGGCCTGGGTCCCCGGCGTGCAGGACTGGGTCTCGGGATCGCAGAGGTCGCGCAGCTGACCGAACGAATCCTTCTTGAAGCCCAGCTTGCCCGGCGGCGTCGGATCGTCCGGATCGAGGATCGTGATGCTGGCGTCGTCGTTCTTCGCGGGGACAGGCTTCCCGTCGGTGTCGACCGAGGTCACCGAGGCGACGTTCACGATCGCGTTGCCCGGCGCTGTCGCGTCCGCGTCGGGTGCCGCCTTGACCTTCGCCTTGACCTCGAGCGACACGGTGCCGGAGCCACCTTTGTCGGAGCAGCTCGTCGGCATGGGTTCGCCGGTGCCGGGGAAGTTCCAGGTGATCGTGCCGCCCGATTCGGTCGCACCGTGATCGGCGGACACGAACTCGAGCCCGGCCGGGAGGGCGTCGACGACCTTCATCGACTCGGCCAGGATCGTGCCGGTCCCGGGCTGCGTGCAAGCGACCTGAACCTTGTAGGTCACGATCTCGCCGGGCTTCTTGAACGCGCTGCCGACCACGGACTTGTTGATCGTGTGGTTGACCGTCGCGGTCGCCGTGCCCTGCGCGGGGTCGGCGGTGTCCGACGTGGCGTCGGCGGCCGTGGACGTGGGGGCGAACTCCCAATGCGTACCGTCAGGCGTCGTGAAGTTGGGCGGGGTGAACTTCAGCTGCAGGCTGTGGTTGCCGAGCGGCACCGTGCCGAGGGAGATCGTGAGCACGCCGTTGTCGACGTCGAGAGTGCTGCCGCCCGGCGTGACCGCGAACATCGATTCGAGCTCCGCGTCGGAGTACGTGCCCGTCAGGTCGTCGAGCGGAATCGTGATCTCGTAGTCCTCGCACTCGCCGCCCACGTCGAGGGCCGAGCAGGTGTACTCGATCTCGTACGTGAACAGGCTGCCGGACTTCTGCGTCGTCGGGGAGCTCGCCGAGATCGACACCGAGGTGCCGAACGCCTCGTCAGCGGCGCCGGCCGAGGACGCGAACGCGCCACTCATCACCGCAACGGCGATCATCAGCACCGCCAGCCCCCACCTCGTCCCACGCCGCCGGGGCGACCCGGCCTCGCGGGAACGGCGGACTGACCACGGCGACGCAAGGTTCATGGGTGGGGAAGCTCCCTCAGACGTTTTTTTGGTGAGTGGCCCTCGTCGGCCCCTGCAAGGCTAAACGTCGACAGGCCGATCCAACGAAGAAACCGGCAAAAAAATGTCAGGCTGTCCGAGATCGCGGCACGCAGCCGGGTGCCAGTGGACGAGGCATAGCATTCAGGACATGGCCTCCGAACACGTTCTCACCGTCACCGGCACCGTCTTCTTCCGCGAGCGCATCGCCGTGCCGCCGGGCGCCGTCGCCACGGTCAAGCTTGTCGACACCGAGGGCGAGGTCCTGGCCGCGACCGCCATCGATGCGCCCGGCGTACCTGCCGAGTTCTCGCTCAGCGTCGATCCGACCCTGGTCGCCGATCCCGACAAGCTCCTGATCTGGGCGATGCTCGCGCACGGAGGTCGGGGTCTGGGGCACGACCGAGCTCGTCCCGGTCGCCGGTGACTCCACGGCAGTTCTGCTGACCAAGATCGATGAATGATGCGCCCCGGGCCCGAACATCACGCACCTGAGCGATGACGAGATCGGCGGCGGCCGGCCGATCCTCGAGCGCATCGCCCGGATGCTCAAGCCGTACCGCACCAAGATGGCGTACGTCGCGGTCGCCGTCGTCGCGTCTGCGGCGCTGGCGTCGGTCGCTCCGTTCTTCACCAAGGCGGTGTTCGACAAGGCGCTGTTCCCGACCGACGGCGGTGACGTCGACCTCGGCCTGCTGGGCTGGCTCGTCGGTGCCCTGTGCGCGATCCCCGTCGTGACGGCGCTGATCGGCATCGTGCAGAACTGGCTGACGTCCACGATCGGCAACTCGGCGATGGCCGACCTGCGCAGCGACCTGTTCGCGCACCTGCAGAAGATGGAGCTCGCGTTCTTCACCGCGACCAAGACCGGTGCGATCCAGTCGCGCCTGGCCAACGACGTCGCCGGCGTGCGCACGGTGCTCACCGACACCGCGACCTCGATCCTGCAGAACAGCGTGACCGTCACCGCGGCATTCATCTCGATGGTGATCCTGTCGTGGCAGCTGACGGTGCTGACGTTGATCGTGATGCCGCTGTTCGTCTGGATCCAGCTGCAGGTCGGCAAACGCCGCCAGCGGCTCGCGCGCAAGACGCAGGAGTCGCTGTCGGAGATGACCGCGATCACCGAAGAAGCGCTCAGCGTCTCGGGCATCCTGCTGTCCAAGGTGTTCAACCGGGCCGACTCCGAGGTCGAGCGCTATCGCGAGGCCAACCGCAACCAGACCCGCCTCCAGGTCGAGCAGGCCATGACCGGACGGGCGTTCTTCGCGACGGTGCAGACGTTCTTCGCGATCACCCCCGCGCTGATCTACCTCGTCGCGGGCTACATGCTCAACGGCGGCACCGCGTTGACCGCCGGCACGCTCGTCGCGTTCACGACGCTGCAGGCCCGGCTGCAGATGCCGCTGCTGCAGCTCATGCGGGTGTCGCTCGACGTGCAGACCTCGCTCGCGCTGTTCCGCCGGCTGTTCGAGTACCTCGACCTCGAGCCGGCCATCACCGAGCGGCCGGGCGCCGTGGCGCTCGACCCCAAGGACCTGCGCGGCGAGATCGAGTTCCGCGACGTGCACTTCCGCTACCCCGAGCCGCGCAGCCTCATCGGGCGGGTCGTCGCGGCGACCGGTTCGGCGAGAGCGGCGTACGCATCGACCGTGCCGAGCCGGCACCCGAGCAGGGCTGGGCGCTCGACGGCGTCTCGCTGCGGGTCGCAGCCCGGTCAGCTCGCCGCGATCGTCGGGCCCGTCGGGCTCGGGCAAGACGACCATGACCTACCTCGTCCCGCGGTTCTACGACGTCAGCGCCGGCGCCGTCCTGATCGACGGCACCGACGTGCGCGACCTGACGATGGGTTCGGTCGCCGAGGCGGTCGGCATGGTCACGCAGGAGCCCTACCTCTTCCACGGCACGATCCGCGACAACATCGCGTACGCCAAGCCCGACGCCACCGCCGACGAGATCGAGCAGGCGGCGCGCGACGCCAACATCCACGACCGCATCCTGTCGTTCGCCGACGGCTACGAGACCATCACCGGCGAACGCGGCTACCGGCTCAGCGGCGGCGAGAAGCAGCGGCTCGCGATCGCCCGCGTCCTGCTGATGGATCCCCGCATCCTGATCCTCGACGAGGCGACCTCGGCGCTCGACACCGAGACCGAGCGGCTCGTGCAGGATGCGCTGGAGCGGGCGACCCACAACCGTACGACGATCGCGATCGCGCACCGGCTCTCCACGATCCACAACGCCGACGTGATCTTCGGCCTCGAAGAAGGTCGTCTCGTCGAGCAGGGCACGCACGACGAGCTCCTCGCGCTCGGCGGCCTCTACTCACGCCTGTACGTCGAGCAGTTCGGCTCGGGTCAGATCGAGGCCCGGTTCACCGACGGCGTCCGGTTCACCGACGGTCAGACGTACTGCGACAAGCCCGGCGCCGACGAGCGCCGAGCCGACGTCTCGTTCTAGCCGCGTCCGTAGCTTGCCACCGTGCTCGCTCGAGTGACTACTTCTTGCTCGTCGCGAGTGCGCGTTGGTGTGCGGTCTCAAGCGCCTTGCGCATCGCATCCTCGATCTGAGCCGACTCGGCGATCTTGGGTTTAGCGAGAGAAATTGACGTGAATCGACCACTCGTGCACGTCTGAGCGGTGATGGCCATCCGATCCGTCCCGAACGGCAGGTAGTTGACGATCATGTCGGACTCGCTCGGAGCGCCCCCGATCTCGGCCAACGTGGTGAACAACTCGCACGCCTCGACCGGATCCACAGGTTCGGGTCCATCCAGGATCTTTCGTGACTCTGCAATCTCCCGGAGGTCCTCGTCTGACAACAGCCCTGAGGACTCCATCTGATCGATCACACCCGGCACCTTCTCGGCCCACTCCGGCGACTCGGCGGTCGTGGTCTCGATGATGACCCGAGACTTCGAGGCGATCCACCGACACTGTTTGCCGGCCGTCTTCATCCCGACGGGCGCTTCCTCGTCGGTCACCACGCCTGCCAACGCCAGCCGATCCTTGGCATTCAGCAGCCGGCAATCGGGCGAAGGGCCAGACTCGTCGGCGCCGTCATCGTCCCCACCACCGCACGCCGTAAGGGTCCCCAGTAGAACGAAGGCGATGGCCCCGAAAATCAATCGCATCGGACCACCTTAAGGTCAGCGCGGCAGACGCTTGGCGGCGTTCGCGTAGATCGTCGACAGGGCCGTCTCCGCGCGCTTGCGACCGGCAGCCGAGTCGGCGTCAGGACCGATCGCCAGCACGTCGGCGTAGACGCCTTGGGAGCAGGTCGACGCCCGCGCGATCTGTGCATCGATCTGGTCAACAGTCTCCGTTTCCGACGTCGTGTGGTCGGCAACGGTCGCACCCACGGCCTCCTGCAGAACATTCCAAAGATCGCATGCGGCGTTGTCCTCTATCGAGGCGAGATCCCTCTCGGTCAGCCCAGCGCGCTTCAGGACCTCGGCCAGGAACTTCCTCGCCTCAGGGCTCGCCGGCTCCCTCGCAACGAGCTCTGGAACCTTCTGCGCCCAGGCCCGGGCACGCATTCCTCGGTAGGTCACTTGGTTCGGCGCCGATGGCTCCGGAGTGTCACCGAACGTGCAGGCCCAAGTCGGGAAGTCGTTCTCGGGTCTGCCCTGAACGTCGACCTTGGCACCAACCACCACATCACGCTGCTTCTGGGTCAGCAGATCGCAGGCAATGAAGCGCTCTGGCGTACGCGGTGCCGACTTCGTGGTCTTGTCCTCCCCGTCATCGTCACCACCACCGCACGCCGTGAGGGTTCCCAGCAGGACGAGAGCGATGCCCCCGACAATCAATCGCATCGGGCAACTCTAAGCGTCAGCGCGTCGCCACCGCTCGCTGTTGGACAGCAGTCAGGGCCTTGGTCACTGCGGCATCGACGGTTTTCGTCTGCTTGAGGTCCGGCACCGAGAAGATGAGCGACGTCATCTCGCCCGAGGTGCACATCTGTGCCGAGACCCCGGACGCGGTCTCGGTGATCGGCACCAGCGAGATCGTCGTGGTCGCGCCCCTCTTGGCCCCGTTGATCTCGGCCAGCGTCGTGAAGGCGGCGCACGCCTGCTTGCCGGTGAACGACGAGGCGCCCGTCAGCAGCTTCTTGGCCCGCGCGAGCTCCTTCTCGTCGGCAGCCGTCTTGGCCCCGCCTGAGGACTCCAGCTGCTTCACGACCGGCGGCAAGGTCTTGGCCCAGGCTTGCGCCGGCAGGGTCGTGACCTGGATCAGCCCTGTGCTGTCCTGCCACCGACACTGGCTGCTGAGGTCGGTGCCGTTGGTCGCCACCACGGTGTCGATCGCCGAGCCAGCGAGCTCCTTGCGCTCGCCAGCGGTCAGGAACGAGCAGGCCGGCTCCTTGGGATCGACGGTCGGCTGCGACGCCGATGGGCTGGGTGCCGGGGCGGCACTCTTGCCGTCGCTGCCACCACCGCACGCCGTCAGGGAGAGCCCGGCAACAACCGTGATCGCCAGCGTCCGCAGCATCACAGGGCGAGGCCGACGTACTTGGTCTCGAGATACTCCTCGATGCCCTCGGCTCCACCTTCGCGGCCGAAGCCAGACGCCTTGACCCCGCCGAACGGGGCCGCGGGGTTGGACACGATGCCCTGGTTGATCCCGACCATGCCGGTCTCGAGCCCTTCGTAGACCCGCACGGCGCGCGAGAGGTCGGACGTGAACGCGTACGCGACGAGGCCGAACTCGGTGTCGTTCGCCATCCGCAGGGCGTCCGCCTCCTCGGTGAACGTGAAGATCGGCGCGACCGGGCCGAAGATCTCCTCCTTCGCGAGCCGTGCACCCAGCGGTACGTCCGACAGCACGGTCGGCGAGTAGTAGTAGCCCTCGCCGTCAGGCGCCGAGCCGCCCGTCAGGACCGTCGCGCCCTTGCCGACCGCGTCGTCGACGAGCTCGGCGACCTTGTCACGCTGCTTGGCCTCGACGAGCGGGACCGACGTCGATGCCGTCCTCGGTGCCACGACCGACCGACAGCGCCTGCATCTTCTCGGTGAGCTTCGTGCCGAACTCCTCGGCGACCGACTCGTGCACGATGAACCGGTTGGCGGCCGTGCACGCCTCACCGATGTTGCGCATCTTGGCGAGCATCGCGCCCTCGACCGCCTTGTCGATGTCGGCGTCGTCGAAGACCAGGAACGGCGCGTTGCCACCCAGCTCCATCGACACGCGCAGCAGCCCCTCGGCGCTCTGCTCGACCAGCGAACGGCCGACCTCGGTCGACCCGGTGAACGTGAGCTTGCGCAGCCGCGGGTCGCGGATCATCGGCTCCATGACCTCGCCGGTGCTCTTGGTCGTCACGATGTTGAGGACGCCGTCGGGCAGCCCGGCCTCGGTGAGGATGTCGCCGAGCCGCAGCATCGACAGCGGCGTGAGCGCGGCGGGCTTGACCACCATGGTGCAGCCGGCGGCGATCGCCGGGCCGATCTTGCGGGTGCCCATCGCCAGCGGGAAGTTCCACGGCGTGATCATGAGGCACGGGCCGACGGGCTGCTTGAGCGTCAGGAGCCGCGTCGCCCCGTTGGGCGCGACGCAGTAGCGGCCGGCGATGCGTACGGCCTCCTCGGAGAACCAGCGGAAGAACTCCGAGCCGTACGCGATCTCGGCCTTGGCCTCCTTGATCGGCTTGCCCATCTCGAGCGTCATCAGCAGGGCGAGCTCGTCGGCGCGCTCGGTGATGATCTCGAATGCCTTGCGCAGGATCTCCCCGCGATCGCGGGGCGGCGTCGCGGCCCAGTCGGCCTGCGCGGCGACAGCGGCGTCGAGGGCGGCGTTGCCGTCGGCGACGCTCGCGTCGGCCACCTCGACGAGGGTCTGTCCGTTGGACGGATCCTCGACGGCGAACGTCTTGCCACCCTCCGCGGCGCGCCACTCACCGCCGATGAACAGCTGCGGGTGGACCGCGGCGACGACTTCCTTCTCGCGTGACTCAGTCATGCCGTCACCCCCACGAAGAACCCACGATATGTGGATGCCGGCATGACGTGCTTGTTGTTTCGCTCGCTTCGCTCGCTCATGCAGCCAGCGTATGACGGTGGTCCAGCCCCCGCCGCTCAGGCGACGCGGCGGCTGCGGAGCTTGTAGATGACGAACCAGGCCAGCCCCGCGACGACGGCCACCACCAGCGCGTACTTGAGGTAGTTGCCGTACTTCTCGACGCTTTCCCAGTTGTTGCCGAGCTGGTAGCCGGCGACGATCCAGATCGTGTTCCAGATCAGGCTGCCGGCGGTCGTGTAGAGAAGGAATCGCGGGACCGACATCTGCTCGACGCCCGCGGGGATCGACACCAGGCTGCGGATCGCCGGCACCATCCGGCCGAAGAACACCGCCGCACGCGTCGTTGCGGGCGAACCAGGCCACTCCCTTGTCGATGTCTCGGGCGGTCACGAGCGGAATCTTGGCCAGCACGTGGCGCGTGCGTTCGAGGCCGAAGACGCGCGAGATCCAGTAGAGGATCAGCGCCCCGCCGACCGAGCCGATCGTCGCCGCGATGATGACCGCGACCAGCCCGAAGTCGCCGCGCTCGGCGCTGAACCCCGCGAGCGGCAGCGCGACCTCGCTCGGCAGGAACGGCAGGATCGTCTCGATCGCGAGCACCAGGCCGACGCCCAACAGGCCGATCGAGCCCATGATGTCGGCGACCAGCCCCGCCAGTCCGGAGTCGGGGATGCTCGACGACTCGGTCATCAGGGTGGTCAGTAGGGTCACGGGCATGAGCGTATCGGCAAGGCTCAACCCACTCGTGGTGATCGGCTGTGCAGTGGCTGTGGCTCTCGTCGCCGGGGTGATCGCCTACGCGGCTGACGATCCGCCGCAGCCTGCCACGGCGGCGGGTACGCGGATCCACACCCCGACGAAGTCCCTCGACATCGTCCGGTCGGCGAATCCGGCCGCATCCGCGCTCGGCGTCTCACGGCGCTTGTACGACGCCTCGCCGATCGCGGTCGCTCACCGCGGCTCAGGACCCGAAGGCGCAGCGGATCGCGATCGCGTCGGCGAAGAGCCTGGGCGTGCCGGTGCTGATCGACGGCCCCGCCGTCCCGGCCGAGCTCCAGCGCCTCGGTGCCCGACGGGTGCTGACGTTCGGCAAGACCCGCGACGTCCCGGGCGCGCAGCCGGTGCCCGTCGACGCAGCGTCAGCGGACAAAGCGGTCGCCAAGCTCCGCAGCGATGTGGCTCCCCGGAGCGCACGACGCCTCGACGCGATCGTGGTGACCCGGTCACGCACGGCCAACGCCGCCGCCGTCGCCACGGCCCGCAATGCCGGCGCCGACGTGTTCCAGGTCCGGACCGCCGACCCTCGTCGTACGCCCACAGTGGCGAAGGCGCTGGCAGCGCGGCCAGACACCCCGGTCATCGCGCTCGGCACGCCGTTCGCGCGCGGCTTCGCCTACTCACTCGCCGTCGTACGCCAGCACATCGTCCAGCCGACCGGCGGGTACCTCGCGCTTCCCGGGAAGCACTACACCGCGATGTACGGCCACCCGGGCGCGCCGTCCCTGGGTGTCCTGGGCGAGCAGGGCGTCAAGGCGTCGGTCAAGCGGGTCGAGCGGTTGGCCCGGAAGTATCGCCGCGTCAGCAAGGCCGAGTTCGTCCCGACGTTCGAGATCATCGCGACCGTCGCGTCGGGATCGGCGGGCAAGGACAAGAACTACTCGCACGAGGTGTCGATCAAGACCCTGACGCCGCTGGTCGATGCCGCCCGGAAGGCGGGCATCTACGTGATCCTCGACCTGCAGCCGGGACGTACGGACTTCCTCACGCAGGCCAAGCGCTATCGCTCCCTGCTCGAGCGGCCCAATGTTGGACTGGCCCTCGATCCCGAGTGGCGGCTCAAGAAGAAGCAGAAGCACTTGCGACAGATCGGCTCGGTCAAGGTCGGCGAGATCAACCGGGTCAGCGACTGGCTGGCTCGGCTGACCCGGCAGAAGGCGCTGCCGCAGAAGCTCTTCGTGCTGCACCAGTTCTCGCTCTCGATGATCAAGCACCGAGGCCGGCTGGAGACGAGGCACCCCGAGCTCGCGACGGTGATCCACGTCGACGGTTCCGGCCCGCAGGGCGCCAAGCGCGGAACGTGGAAGACGCTGCGCCGCAACGCTCCGGACGGCGTCTACTGGGGCTGGAAGAACTTCGTCGACGAGGACCCGCACATGTTGACGGCCCAGGAGACCTGGCGCCGGGTCAAGCCCCATCCCTCACTGATCTCGTACCAGTGACGACAGGTTGACGCTGGAACTCGCCGTGAGGCCGGAGGCTCTCAGCGGCAGGGCGCCGAGCTCGCCGGGAGAACCCACCGCGGCAGGGCGCCGAGCTCAGGAGTCCGTTATGGCCCGTCGACGAGCGGGCGACGCAACGCACGCCGACGGCGCAACGGCGCTTGTCGATGGGCGATAACTGACTCGTGAGCGCTGGTGACGCCTACGTATCGCACGCCGACGACGCAAACGCGGTAGGTCTGGGCTTCGCCGCGCTTCGGCTCAACCTGGTTTCGCGTACGTTCGCTGCGCTCACTCGCTCAACCAAAGAAGTCGCCGGCGGCTGCTCCCGGGGGTTCAGCGTCTCGGGCCATCGGGGTGAAGCGCGAGTAGTGGCCCTGGAAGCTGACCGCGACCTTGTTGACCGGGCCGGAACGGTTCTTGGCGATGATGATGTCGGCCTCACCGGGGCGCTCGGACTCGCCGGCGCCGTGCGCGTCGGGACGGTTGAGCAGGAGCACGATGTCGGCGTCCTGCTCGATCGATCCGGACTCACGGAGGTCGGACAGCTGCGGGGTCTTGTCGGTGCGCTGCTCCGACCCACGGTTGAGCTGGCTGATCGCGACGACCGGGAGCTCGAGCTCCTTGGCCAGCAGCTTGATCTGTCGGGAGAACTCCGAGACCTCGACCTGACGGTTCTCGACCCGCTTGCCCGACGTCATGAGCTGCAGGTAGTCGATCACGATCATGCCGAGGCCGTACTGCTTCTTGATGCGGCGCGCCTTGGACCGGATCTCGGGCATCGTCATGTTGGGGCTGTCGTCGATGACGATCGGCGCGCTCTGCACCCGGGGCATCGCCTTGCTGATGGCATCCCAGTCACGCTGGTGCATGCCGCCACCGCGCATGTGGGAGATGCTGACGCGCGCCTCGGCCGAGAGCATGCGCATCGCGATCTCGGCGCCGGTCATCTCGAGCGAGAAGATCGCGCTCGGGATGCCGTGGCGGATCGACGCCGAGCGGCAGAAGTCGAGGCCGAGCGTCGACTTGCCGACACCGGGCCGGGCCGCGACGACGATCATCTGGCCGGACCGGAATCCTGTGGTGAGCTTGTCGAGGTCGGGGAAGCCGGACGGCACGCCAGTCATCTGACCGTCGCGACCCTGGATCTCCTCGATCTCGTCGATCGTGAGGCTCATGAGTCGGCGACGGACTGATAGTCCTCGGCCTGGCTCGTGCCGTCGACGTCGAGGACCTCGGCCTGCGCGCGATCGACGATCTCGGCGACGTCGCCCTGCCCGGCCTGGCCGAGCTGGGCGATGCGCTGACCGACCTCGACGAGGCGGCGCAGCACGGCCTTCTCGCGGACGATGTCGGCATAGAAGTCGACGTTGGAGGCGATCGGTACGCCTGCGACCAGCGTGTGGAGATAGGGGGCTCCGCCGATGCGGCCGACCTCGCCGCGACGCTGCAGCTCGGCGGCGACCGTGATGGCGTCGGCCGGCTCGCCGCGGTTGGCCAGGTCGACGATCGTGTCGAAGATCAGCTCGTGGGCGGGTCGGTAGAAGTCGCGGCCCTGCAGGATGTCGGACGCCGGGTCGATGGCCTGCTTGCTGATCAGCATCGCGCCGAGCACGCTCTGCTCGGCGGCCAGGTCCTGTGGCGGAACGCGTCCGGAGCCGGGGTCCTCGCTGGGCCCTGGCGCAGCCTCGTAGAGGTCCGTCACGCTCACAGAACTGTTCCCCTTTCGCCCTACTTCACGTTAACGGTCAGCACTGCCAATTCCTGGGAGCACGTGGTGCCGACCCGTCACAGTAGGCCTGTCCGGAGCGCAATCACAGACAGCGCCCCACAGGGGGTGTGCGCAACCTCGCCGAACGTGTGGAAAACGCCGACAACCATGTGCACAGCCCGTGGACGAAGGTGTGGACAAACGTCCGCGTCGTACGTCACACAGGCCTCTGACCTGCGCAAACGCGTGTGCACCCGTGTGGAGACAAAATAGTTCGGGCCGGTTCGTCATCCACGGGTGCCTGTTCATACACTTGTCGACAAAACCCGTCACTTTGCCCCCACGACACCGTCCCGTCACGTTCGAGAAGGGCTCGCGATGCGCCTCCTGCGTGACGTCGACCGGCAGATCTTCCGCGTCGCGGTCCCGGCATTCTTCGCGCTCGATCACCGAGCCGCTCATGCTGCTCGCCGACACCGCGATCATCGGCCACCTCGGCACCCCGGAGCTGGGCGGCCTCGCCGCCGCATCGGTCGTCCTCGGCACCGCCGTCGGGCTGTGCATCTTCCTCGCGTACGGCAGCACCGCGACCGTCTCACGGCACCACGGCGCGGGCGACGAACGCGCCGCGCTGAGCCTCGCGGTCAGCAGCCTGTGGCTCGCCGCCGGCCTCGGGGTCGTCCTCGACGGTGATCACCGCCGTCACCAGCGGTGCGCTCACCGACGCGTTGTCGAGCTCGGCCCTGTCGTCGCCGGGTTCGCGCAGGACTACCTCCTCGTCTCCGCGCTGGCGCTGCCGGCGATGCTGCTGATCCTGGCCGCGACCGGCGCGATGCGGGGAGTCCTCGACCTGCGCACGCCGCTGATCGCGACGATCGTGGCGAACGTCCTCAACGTCGTGCTCAACCTGACCTTCGTCTACGGGTTCGACTGGGGCGTGCGCGGGGCCGCAGCAGGCACGGTGATCGCCCAGTGGTTCGCCGCCGCATGGCTCGTGACGGTCGTCGTACGCCGGGCCAGAAGCGTACGCGCGTCGACCCGCCCGCGTACGGCCGAGATCGTCGGCGCGGCCCGCCTCGGCGTCCCGCTGCTGGTCCGGACGATCACGCTGCGCGCCTCGCTCGTGCTGGCGACCCTCGTCGCGGCGCAGCTCGGCGACGTCCCCCTCGCGGCCAACCAGGTGGCGGCCGCCGTCGTGACGTTCCTGGCGTTCGGTCTCGACGCCATCGCGATCGCCGGGCAGACGCTGACCGGCCGCACCCTGGGCGCTGGTGACGCCGACGGCACCCGGGCGCTGACCAACCGGATGGTCGCCTGGGGCATCGCGACCGGTGTCGTCGGCTGCCGTCGTGCTGGCGGTCGCCGCGCCCTGGCTGCCGCGACTGTTCAGCTCCGACCCGGCGGTGCAGGACGCCCTCGTGCCGGCCCTGCTCGTGGTCGCCGCGATCCAGCCGCTCTCCGGGCGTCGTCTTCGTGCTCGACGGCGTGCTGATCGGCGCCGGCGACGGTGCCTATCTGGCCAAGGCAGGCGTCGCTGGTCCTCGCGGCGTACGCGCCGCTGGTCCTGGCCGTCGGGTGGACGGATGGCGGCTTCACCTGGCTGTGGGTCGCGTACGGCGGGTTCATCGCGGCCCGTCTCGTGACGCTGTGGCAACGCCAGAGGGGTACCGCGTGGATGGTCCTGGGCGCGACCCGTTCGGCAGACTGAGGTCATGATCACCGAGGAGTACGCACCCGGTCGTCTCGCTGATGTCCATGGTGACGGGACGAAGCGGGTCGTCCTGCTGTGGCACGGACGTGGCGCCGACTCCCGCACCGTCGTCGCCGACCTCGCTCAGCGAGATCGCGCGGCACGGGGTCCGGGTCGTCGTGCCCGACTGGAGGTCGGACGCGCCCGACGGCGGACGATCGGACCTGCTCGCGTCACTCGAGCACGCCCGAGGGGTCGCCGAGGGCCTGGGTCTCGATCCCGACCGGCTTGACGGTGGTCGGCTGGTCGCTCGGCGGCACGGCTGCCGTCGGCCTGGTCATGCAGGCGCCGGCGGCTCGGCGTCGAGCATCGCAGCAGTCGTGCTGCTCTCTCCCGGCGACGGCCCGCGGGCGCTGGACCCTTTCACGGGCGAGCCCTTGCCGGCCCCGATCCCGGAAGTCGCGAACGCCTGCCCGGTCCACGTCGTCTGCGCGATCCGGGACGAGATCGCCACACCCCAGCTCGTACGCGGACTGGCAGCCCGCCTCGAAGCGGCGGGCTGGCCGATCACCTGGACAGAGATCGATGCCGACCACGGGTCCATCGCGATGACCCGCTACGACGCCGAGCTCGACCGCTTCGTGCCGGCCGCATGACGAGAGCACCACTGCGGCCGGCCGGCGGGTCGCCGAGCTCGTCGTCACTTCTTCGTCTTGAAGCCGACCGTCGTCCAGTCGGGCTGCTCGAACTGGGCAGCGCCGTAGTTGACCAGGCCCTTGCGGACCACCACGGCGATCGGGGTCACGGCGAGCGGCACGATCGTCGGGTCTTCGAGGACCCACTCGTCGAGCTTGGCCACCCGCTTGTCGCGGAGCTTGTCGTCGAGCGTGCGCATCGTGACGTCCCAGCCCTTGCCGAACCGGTCCTCGGTCGACGCCGGTGTAGTTCTGCGCCGAGTCCACCGGGTAGAACAGCGGCTCCGCCGCACCGATCGGGAACGGCGAGCCCCGACGTACGAAGGTCACGATGTCGAAGTCGAGCGGGATGACGTAGAGGCTGAAGAACCGCTCGGCGGGAACGCTGCGGATCTTCACCTGGACGCCGATCTCGCTGAGGTCCTGCACGATCCGTGACGCCCGGCGCCGGTTGGTCGGGGTGTTGGACGGAATCGGCATCGACAGCGTCAACCGCTTGCCCTTGCGCGAACGTTTGCCGTCCGGGCCGACGACCCAGCCGGCCTTGGTCAGCAGCTTCTTGGCGGTGTCCAGGTCGTAGTCGACCTTGGCCGAGGAGTCGACGTAGCCCTGCTGGCCGGGCAACCGCATGACGCTGCCGAGTGGGCTGGGAGGTGCGCCCAGCGCGGACGACGCCTGCGCCGCGATGGACTTGCGGTCGATCGCATGGGCGATGGCCCGGCGGACATCCGCATCCTCTGAGCGGTCCGCGGGCGCCGTTGAGCGTGACCTGTGACCACTCGATGCCGGCCGCCCGCTGGACCTCTGCGCCCTTGACGTTCTTGGCGATCTTGTAGGTGTTGGCCTCGAGGTCGACCGCGTCGAGCTCACCGGCGGCGAGCGCCTTGGCCAGCACCTCCGGCGTGGCGACCTGGAACGTGATCCTGGACAGCTTGGGCTTCTCACCCCACCATCGGGGGTTGGGCTGCTCGATGACGGTGCCCCTGCGGGCGTCGATCGACGTGACGATGAACGGGCCGTTGGACGAGATCGCCCGCGTCCGGAAGCCGCGGTTGAACAGCTTGGGCGACTTCGAGACGTTGGCGGCGAGGTGCGGATAGACGTAGAGCGGCCACTCGGCGTTGGGCGTCTTGAACGTGACGGTGTAGTCGAACTTCGTGCTCGCCCTGCTCGACCGACTCGATGTCGTCGTAGCCGTCGGTCGAGGCGACCTCGTAGTCGTCGTCGGACCCGTTCTGGGCCTTCCAGTAGGCCACCATGTCGGCGGCCGTGATCGACGTGCCGCCCTGCCAGACCGCTCGAGGGTTGAGCTTGACCTCGATCTTCAACGGGTCGGTGTCGGCGACCTCGACGGACTCGGCGTAGTCGTGATCGACCCGCCAACCGCCGGTCGAGGTGATCCGGATCGGCTCCGCCACCGGTCGGGGCGAGGATGCGCGCGGCGTCGCTGTTGACCGCGTCGGGATGCGCCGGATTGAAGTTGCTGGGGATCGCGGTGGCGCCGAGGCGCAGGGTGCCGCCCTGGGCGACGTCGGCACGACCGGCCTTGGTCCACGACGTGTTCTTGAGCTTGGTGGCGGGGCGAGCTGGTGCTGGTCGGCGACGGCTGTCGTCGTCGCCGGACACCAACGAACAACCGGAGAGCACCAGGCTTCCGGCGAGGAGTAGTGCAGCGGGGGCTGCGAATGTACGCATGGTCGAGGAGCCGACCACCCGTGGCGGGCCAGGGAACCCCCGGCCTGACCCGCCAGAGGTGGACTACTTGGAGGCGACCACGTTGAGCTTGACCTGCGCGCTCACGTCGGGGTGGACGCGAACGGAGACCGTGTGGGCCCCGAGCGACTTGATCGGGTTGCCGACCTCGATGCGACGCTTGTCGACCTTGGCACCGACGACGCCGAGGGCGTCGGCGATGTCGGAGACCGTGACGGCGCCGAACAGGCGGCCGCCGGCGCCGGCGCGAACCGGCACGTTGATCGGCGTTGGCCTCGAGGTTGCCCTTGATGCTCTGGGCCTCCTCGAGGTCGTGCACGGCGTGCGCCTCACGCGCGGCCTGGATCGACTCGACCTGCTTGGCAGCGCCCTTCGACCAACGGATGGCGAAGTTGCGCGGCAGCAGGAAGTTGCGGCCGTAGCCGTCCTTGACGTCGACGATGTCGCCGGGGGTTCCGAGGTTGGTGACCTCGTGGGTGAGGATGAGCTTCATCAGAGACCCCTTTAGCGGCTGGTGGAGGTGTAGGGCAGCAGTGCCATCTCGCGGGCGTTCTTGATGGCCTTGGCGATGAGACGCTGCTCCTGGACGGTGACACCCGTGACCCGGCGCGCGCGGATCTTGCCGCGGTCCGAGATGAACTTGCGCAGCAGCGCGGTGTCCTTGTAGTTGATTTCGGTGACCTTGGCCGCAGTGAGCGGGTTGCTCTTCTTCTTCGGCTTCCGGACGACTGGCTTTGCCATGTTGCTCCTGAACTTGATGCTGACGTGTGTTTAGAAGGGGGGCTCGTCGGTCGTGCCGGCGTTGCCGCCCCAGGCGTCAGACCCACCCTGTGCCGCGGGCTGCGTCGACCACGGGTTGCTGCTGCGCAGCTCCGCCGCCACCAGCGTTGCCGGCGTTGCCGCCGCCACCCTGGCCGCCACCGAAGTCGCCGCCGCCGGAGCGGTTGGCGCTTGGTGACCTTGGCCGTGGCGTAGCGCAGCGAAGGGCCGATCTCGTCGACGTTGATCTCGACGCTCGTGCCCTTCGATCCGTCCTGGCGCTCGAAGTTGCGGATGCTGCAGGGCGCCCGTCACGATGACGCGCTGACCCTTCTGCAACGACTCGGCGACGTTCTCGGCGAGCTGGCGCCATGCGGCGCAGCGGATGAACAGCGCATCGCCGTCCTTCCACTCGTTGGTCTGACGGTCGAACGTACGAGGCGTCGACGCGACGGTGAAGTTGGCAACTGCGGCGCCCGAAGGAGTGAACTTGAGCTCCGGGTCGTCGGTGAGGTTGCCGATGACGGTGATGATGGTTTCGCCTGCCATGGGCGCAGCCTTTCGGGTGTGTGGGTGTCTGACTCCAGTGAACCGCAGTGGTGCGACACCTCGCGAGGGTCGCCTGCGGTCCTTGTGGACATCTCTGTCCGAGGGTCGGGCCTACTTCACGTCGGGACGTGTGACCTTCGTACGCACAACGGACTCGTTGAGCGTGAGCTGGCGATCGAGCTCCTTGACCGTGGCCGGCTCCGCCTGGAGCTGGACGACGGCGTAGATGCCCTCGTTCTTCTTGTTGATCTCGTAGGCGAGGCGACGCTTGCCCCACACGTCGACGTTGTCGACGGAGCCGCCGTCCTGGCGCACGACGTTGAGGTACGTGTCCAGGCTGGGGGCGACGGTACGTTCTTCGAGATCAGGATCGAGGATGATCATGACTTCGTACGGGCGCAATGACATTCAGTCTCCTTCGGACTAAACGGCTACGGGGACTCCGTAGCAGGAGTGGGCTGCCAACTGGCAACCGCAGAAGTCTACGGGAACACCGCCATTCGAAGCCAATCGCACGCCTATGCTCAGATCATGCAGTTGGGCGTGCTGGGTCCTGCCCAGGCCTCATCCGGCGGCGCCGTGGTCGATCTCGGCCCGCGCAAGCAGCGGGCACTGCTGGCTGCTCTGGCTCTGCACCGCGGCCGCATCGTGTCGGTCGACGCGATCATCGACCTGCTGTGGCCCGAGGCCCCGCCCCCCGGAGTGGTCGGCACTCTGCAGACGTACGTCGCCGGTCTTCGCCGGGCGCTCGAGCCGGATCGCCCCGTCCGGGCGACAGCATCCATGCTCGTGACGTCGGGGGGTGGCTACGCGCTGAAAGTCCCTGACCCCGATCTCGACGCAACGCGATTCCACGACGCCGTGACCGCGGCGAACCACGAGGTCGCGCCGATCCAGGTGCTGGGCGAGGGCCACGACATTCCCGTCGATCGGCTCTCACGCGTGCTCGACTCGCTCGACGAGGCCCTGGCGTGGTGGCGCGGGACGCCGTACCTCGAGCTGGCCGACGTGCCAGCCGCTGCCGCCGAGCGCGGGCGGCTCGAACGGTTGCGACTGATGGCCCACGAGGATCGCGCCCTGACGGGCCTGGCACTCGGCCGTCACGCGACCGTCGCCGCGGACCTGGAGGTCCTGACGGCCGACCACCCTCTGCACGAACGGCTCTGGGCGCTCCGCGCTGTCGCCCTGGCCCGATCCGGCCGGCAAGCAGATGCCCTCGACACCCTGCGGCAGGTGCGTACCCTGCTCGCCGACGAGTTGGGGATCGAACCGGGGGCCGAGCTCCGGGCCGTCCAGGCGGCGGTCCTGCGCCAGGATCTCTCGGTCAGCACCGGATCGGCTCTTCACACCCGGACTGCCCCGGTCCGACCGATGGTGGACGCGGCGCCGTGGCCCTTGCTCGGTCGCGACGACGCCCTGTCCGCACTCACCTCACTGCTGGACGAGGCGATCGCCGGTGCCCCTCGTTTCACCACCGTGGTCGGCGTACCCGGGATCGGCAAGAGCAGGCTGGTCGACGAGTTCGCCCAGCTCGCACAGAGCGCCGGAGTCGACGTGCTGGTCGGGCGCTGCTCGCAGGACGACGGCGCTCCACCCCTGTGGGCCTGGTCCGACATTCTTCGCTCCCTCGGCCTCGACCTGCCCATCGAGTCCGGCGAGGTGGACGGCGGCACGCGCTTTCGGTTCTGGGACAGCATCGCGAGGTCGGTCCTGACCCAGGCTTCACTGCGGCCCCTCGTGGTCATCCTCGACGACCTTCAATGGGCGGATCCTTCGTCCTTGCGGGTCCTGAGACTGCTCGTCGACACCGCCCGTGCCGGTCACCTCCTCGTCGTCGCGACCTGGCGCGACGATCCTTCCCCGTCGGCACTTCTCGGCTCCGTCGCCGAATCGTTCGCCCGGCGCCACGCGCTTCGCCTTGAGCTCGAGGGACTCACGGCCGAGCATGCCGGCCAGCTCGTTGCGGCCATCACCAGGTCGCCGCCATCGAGGCACGATGCCGAGGAGCTCCGTTCGCGAAGCGATGGCAATCCGTTCTTCGTCATCGAGTACGCGCGGCTGGCCGCCGATCGTGGCGACCTGAGAACGTTGCTCGACGACGCCGCTCCACCGAGCGCGATCCACGAGGTCCTCAGCCGGCGACTGGCGGCCCTCCCCGCGGCGTCAGCCGAGGCCCTGCGCGCCGCCGCGGTGATTGGCCGATCGTTCGACATGGCCGCCTTGTGCGCCGTCACGGCGACGGGCGCCGACGATCTGCTCGAGCCGCTCATCCAGGCGACGGCCGCCGGCCTGCTGCGCGACGACGGGGCCGGCAGATTCCGCTTCACGCACGCCCTCGTGCGGGACACGGCGTACGCCACAGTCCCCGCCCCGCGCAGAGCGAGCCTGCATGCTCGCATCGCCGAGCACCACCAGGCGTTGCCCGGGCGCGAGTCCGAGGTGGCGCGACACTGGCTCGCGGCCGGGCCGTTGCGCGCCGCACAGGGTTGGCGGGCGGCGCTCGCGGCAACGGCGGCGGCGAGTGCCGTACACGCGTATGAGGAGGCCGTCGTCATGTCGCAATCGGCCCATGAGGCGCAGCTGGCTGACCCTGCTGCCAGCGCGCAAGACCAGCACGAGGTGTTGATGGTGCTCGCCGAGGCGCTGCGCAGAACCGGTGACTGGGCCGAGTCGCGAACGATCGTCCACCGCGCCATTGACGTGGGTCGGACCTGCGGCGACATCCGGCTCGTCGCGCGGGCCGCGACCTCGATCACCACGGACGCACTGTGGCAGGCCGTCGCTCACGGGACAGTCGACCCGATCGTCGCAGCCGGCCTCCGACAGGCGCTCGAGGACCTTGAGCCCGGCGACGGGGAGCTCCGGTGCCGGGTGATGCTGGCGCTGGCCTTCGAGATCTACTACGGCACCACCACACAAGAGCGCGAGGCGCTGGCAAGCGAGGGCATCGAGATGGCGCGCAGGCTCGGCGATCCCGCCCTGCTCGTGACCGCCATCCGCATGACCGTCGTCGCCGTCAGCCGGCCGGCCACCGCCGATGACCGGTTGCGCCTGGTCGAGGAAGCACTCGAGATCGCCGAGCGAGGGGATGACGAGAGGGCCCTGGCCACTGCTCTGACGTTGCAAGCCGGGCTCGCCTACGAGATCGGGGACGTCGCGGCCGGTGCAGCAGCGGCGCAACGGGCACGGCGCCTGGCAGATCGGCAGCGGCACTTCTACGCGCAGATGGTGCTCGACACGCTGGAAGTCCCCTGGTTGGCCATGTCCGGTCGGCATGCCGAGGCCGCCGAACGGGCCGACCACCTCCAGGCACTGGGGGAACGGTTGACGCTCACGCAGTACGAGGATGCGCTGGGCGGTGCCCGGATGTTCCTGCTCCTGTGGCGCGGCCGGGCCGCGGAGGCCGTGCCCGGCATCGTCGAGATGGCGCAGCGATCAGGATTGCCGCTGTCGGCCGTGGTGGCGATGTTCATGATCCGTGCGGGTCAGGACACTCAGGCTCGCACGTACGTCGACGACCATCCCATCGACCTGTCGGGGGACACCTGGTTCTCGTTGTTCACCTGGGGCGCGGCCGCCGAGGTGGCGCTGGCCCTCGGCGACGGCGACCTCGGCGCGCAGGCGTACGAGCTGCTCGCACCCTTTGCCGGCCGAGCGTGCTGCGCCAACTCGGCCGTCGCGATGGGTCCCGTGGACGCCTTCCTCGCGCTGGCCGCAGCCGCCAGCGGGGCCGCCGAGGTCGCGGCCGTCCATGCCGACGACGCCCTCGACCTTTGTCGCGAGTGGGACGTCCCTCTGGTCGCTGCGTGGCTGCAGGGCCAGAGGGACGCCTTCGGCTTCTAACCGACGTGACGGAACGCTTTTCGCTCTCTCCGCTCGAACCGGCCCCGCGTCATCCACCAGATGACCTCGAACGGTTTGCCGGTGACCCCGAAGACCTGGGCGCGTTGCTGCGCAGTGAGACCCTTGGTGGCCCACGGGATCTCGAACATGAGCTTGCGCAGCGTCAAGTCCTCCGAGAAGGTCTTCTCGATCACAGCCCACTCGTCCGGCGGCACCAGCGCCTGGATCAGCTCAATCGCGTTGGCCTCCTCGTGGGCGAGGTGCTGTCCCAGGCGCTCCTGGGTGGCCACGAGGCGAACCGCGAGAGCCGAACGAGCATCGTCGTCAGCGTGCGTGGCGAGCCTGCCGAACCCCTGCGAGCACGAAGACAGCAGCGGGTCGATCTCGTCGTGCTCGTCCTGCATCGCCTGGAGCGTCCGCCTGCCGTCCGCGTCGGTGCGCGACATCAGTGCCGGCCAGACCGCGGCGTCCTCACCGCTGTGGTGGTGATGCAGGATGGCCGAGAACCGACTCCACCGCTCCGCCAGGGCGCCCCAGGTGGCGCGGTCGGAGGCCGGTGTGGCCCTCGCAGCGGCCACGAAGGCAGCGAGATCGCGCCGAAATCCGTGGTGCATGAGATACATCATCATCATGTCGATCGGCCCGTCAGGTGCCGCGGCCTGGCCGGGGAGCCGCATCTGCTGCGGCCAGATCGTGCTGGGCGTGGTGGTCATGGGTGTCCTCCTGCTCGGTGGGGACACCAGTTTGAACAGGACCACTCCAGCTCCACTTGGGGTTTTCTTGGAGCGGCTGACGGCTCAGAAGCCGCGCTTCCAGACGACGTGCTCGTGGAGCTTGCGGCTACGCCAGCCGTCAGGCGTACGGATCATGGTGTGCCGGTAGAGGCCGCCGATCTCGACGATCTTCTCGCCGCCCTGCCCGTCGTCCATCGTCATCGGATTGTGGAAGTACGCCGTCACATCGGCCTCGTCGCCCCGCATCTCCACCTCGATCTGGCCAAGCGTGTGCATCATCGTCCGGAAGAACGCTGGCAGCACCTCGGCGAGCCAGGGCTTGACCTCCGCGAACGTTCCGGCGATGCCGCCGGACTCGGTGTAGTCGATCCGGGCGTCGGGCGTGAAGACCGTGTCGAGCCGGTCCCACTCGTGCGAGTCGATGGCGCGCGTGTAACGGGTGAGCACGTCGCTGATCTCGATGCGGTCACTGATCTCTGGCAGGTTCATGTCGCCACTCTGGCAGGAAACTGGAACACGTTCTAGTCTGTCCCCCATGCGCTTCACCTACGCCGAGGCAATGACCCAGGCAAGCTTCTACGCACCACTGGCCCAGGCCGCGGAGGCGGCCGGCTACACCTCGATGACGGTCGCCGACTCCCTGATCTATCCCAAGGAGTCGGACTCGAGGTATCCCTACACCGACACGGGCGACCGCGAGTTCCTCGAGGGCAAGGAGTTCGTCGAGGCGATGGTGCTGTGCGCGCACCTGTTCGCCCTGACCACGACGCTGCGCCTGACCCCGTTCGTGCTCAAGCTGCCCGTACGCCCGCCCGTGCTGGTCGCTAAACAGGCATCGTCGCTGGCCTTCCTGTCGGGCAACCGCCTCGGGCTCGGCGTCGGCATCTCGCCGTGGCCCGAGGACTTCGCCAACCTGCAGGTCGACTGGGCTCGTCGTGGCAAGCGGATGGACGAGTGCATGGACATCCTGCGCGGGCTGACGACCGGGGAGTTCTTCGGCTATCACGGCGAGTT
Source organism: uncultured Actinomycetota bacterium (assembly GCA_963759975.1). Classification (GTDB taxonomy): domain Bacteria; phylum Actinomycetota; class Actinomycetes; order Propionibacteriales; family Nocardioidaceae; genus Aeromicrobium. The sequence goes on along the minus strand of CAVXBS010000041.1, from coordinate 47,435 downwards.
CTACGACATCGACGAGATCAAGCAGAGCCCGGCACCCACCGAGACGATCCCGCTGCTCGTGGGCGGCCACGTCGACAAGGCGCTGCGAAGGGCCGTGGTCAAGGGCGACGGCTGGATGCATGCCGGCGGCGACGGCGAGGAGCTCGACCGACTGCTCGGCCGGCTCGCGGAGATCCGCAAGGAGGAGGGTGACACCCGCGACGACTTCGAAGTGCACGTCATCTCCTACGACGCGTACGACCTGGACGGCATCAAGCGGCTGGAGGACAAGGGCGTCACCGACTGCATCGTCGGCTTCCGCATCCCCTACATCAAGGGCCCCGACACCGAGCCGCTCGAGACCAAGATCAAGCACCTCGAGCAGTACGCGGAGAACATCATCCAGAAGTTGTGATGTGGATCACACTGGCCGATGTCCGATCGGGGCTGTTTCGGTCGTCCCCTGGGTGAGACGTTCACAGGGAACGTACGAAACCGAGAGGGCACGACATGACTCAGTACGCAGCACTCATCTACTCACACGATGGCGACTGGACGTCCCCCGAGGAGGCCGAGACGACCAAGGCGTACGCCGAGTTCACCGAGAACCAGGCCGAGACCATCCGCGGCGGCGCAGCTCTCCACCCGACGTCCACCGCGACCGTCGTCAAGGTCGAGGGCGGCCGCGGCGGTGACGTCGTGACAACCGACGGCCCGTTCGTCGAGGCCCGCGAGGTCTTCGCCGGCTTCTACCTGATCGAAGCCGACGACCTCGACGGTGCGGTGGCCATCGCCGCCCAGATCCCCGGCGCGTGGGACGGCGCCGTCGAGCTGCGCCCCGTCATCCAGTTCGGCTGAGCGTGCCCGACGCGTCGGCGGTCCTGGCCGACCTCGTACGAGATGAGGGTCGTCGCGTCCTGGCGACCCTCATCCGTACGACCGGCAGCATGACGATCGCCGAGGACGCCGTGCAGGAGGCGGCCATCTCCGCGCTGGAGCACTGGCCTCGCGACGGCATACCTGACAACCCCCGCGCCTGGCTGACCACGGTCGCCCGTCGCAAGGCGGTCGACGCCGTCCGGCGCGAGGCGGCACGCGGTGACAAGGAGGTGCGGGCCATGGACCCGACGGGCGGCACGGCCGACGTACCCGACTCGGTCGTGCGCGACGACGAGCTCCGGCTGGTGTTCACGTGCTGCCACCCAGCCCTCTCGCTGGCCTCCCAGACCACCCTGAGCCTGACGACGCTCTGCGGGCTCAGCGTTGCGGACGCGGCGCGCCTGATGCTGACGAGTGAGACCGCGATGGCACGGCGGCTCACCCGGGCCAAGCACAAGATCGCGGTGGCCGGCATCCCCTACCGCATCCCGTCCGACTCCGAGCTGCCCGAACGCCTCGGCGCCGTCGCGACCACTGTCTACCTCCTGTTCACCGCCGGGGTGACAGGAGGTGACGAGCCCGTACGCCCTCAACTCTGCGACGAGGCGATCCGGCTCGGCCGACTCCTCGTCGACCTCATGCCGGACGAGTCATCGCTGCAGGGCCTGCTCGCCTTGATGCTGCTCACCGATGCCCGGCGGGAGACCCGCGCCGACGCGGAGGGTGAGCTCGTGCTGATCGTCGACCAGGACCGGTCGCGGTGGGACCCCGCGCTGGTCGCCGAGGGTGCCGCACTGGTCGAGGGTGCGCTCCGCCGGTCGCGCCACCGCGCAGGGCGGTTCGAGCTCGAGGCGGCGATCGCGGCGTGCCACGCGACGGCGAAGACGTACGCGGAGACCGACTGGACCGACATCATCGCCCTCTACGACCGGCTGCTCGAGGTGGCGCCGACCGACGTCGTGCGGCTCAACCGCGCCGTCGCGATCGGCGAGCGGGACGGACCGCTCGCCGGACTGGCCGGGCTCGACCAGCTCTCCGGCCTCGGACGGTTCCACCTGTGGCACGCCTGCCGCGCCGAGCTGCTCGCCCGTCTCAACAACCCGGCCGGGGCGGTCGAGGCATACGAGCGTGCGGCTGCGTGCCACCCGCCCGCCGCCGAACGACGATTCATCGCACGCCGGCTCGCCGAGCTGCGCTGACGAACCCCCGCGAGCGGCGCAATGTGGCTGGATTGGTTGGTCCGGATTTGACCACATTGCGCCGGTCACGGGGAGCAGTCACGGGAGCAGTCACGGGAGCGGAGGCGGGAGCGGGGGCTGCTCTCGCGATCAAACCGGCGGAGCCTGCGCTGCAGGCGAATCCAGCCGGTCTTGGTGATGGACGACTGGTCCAGCTCCTCGAGCCAACGTTTCCAACGCTGCGGATCGTGCGGCCAGCCGAGGGCGTCCTCGGCATCACGCAGGACCTGTGTCGGGTTGCCGACCAGCTCCTCGGAGGTGTAGCCGTAGCGTTCGCGATCGAGCCTCGACAACGCCTTGTCCCGTCGTAGGTCCTTGCGATGCCGCTGCACCGACCGGTGCTCGCCACCGTCGTACTCCGGATGGCGCAACGTCCCGACGATGTGCAGGTCTGTGCGAGCGACAAACCCTCCGCGCTCGTCGCGGACCTCGACCTGGCTCTCGATGGGGATCCTTGCGAGCTGGTGGGCCAGGCGGAGAACCGACTCCCACCACGACTCACTCCGAGGGTCGACCAGCGGCAGTGCATGGCGCAGCTTCTTGGCCCCTCGACGGCCCGGCACGATCGAGCCGAGCAGCCTGTCGATGGTCGTCTCGCCACAGTGCACCACGCCGTCGATCACCGCGACCAGGTCGATCAACGAGAGGTCTTCGGCCAGCTCCACGATGGTCCATTCCGGCGAGGCGACCCGAATCCCACCGACGACCTGCCGATGACCCGGGGCCACGTCGGTACGTCGCACGTACACGCCTCGTCGGTTGTGGTGTGGCGCCTCGGCACTGGTTGCGGCAACGATCGGGACGCTCGGCAGCGCGGGCATCCGCCAGTCCCGCAGGGCGGCGGCGGTCAGGTGACTGAACACGCCATCGTCGGACAGTGCCAGCTGGATGGCCTCGCACGTGGCGTGTAGATCACCGGCATCCGAGTGGCTCATGAAGACCGCCCGGGTCGGCGACATGAAGTCCTTGGAGCGCAGCCGGTGTCGTGGCAGGTCACCTTTGCCAACGCGGTGCAGATGTGCGGGCATACCGCGAGCCAAGCGGTCCGCGGTCACAGCAGGGCGTGGCAAAACGGGAGCTGTGGACACAGACGCCAGCGGTGCATCCTGCGGAAAACCCGCGACTGGCGCAGTGTGGCGCGATCCAGCGGGCTCGACCCGACCACAGTGCGCCGGTCGCGGGGGTTCGGTTGAGGGCTGAGCCAGTACCGTCGTGGGCGTGGAGTTCGAGATCGTGTCGCTGCTGGTGTCGCGCGTACGCCGCTATGAAGGCCGGCCGTCCGACGGGACCGCGCCGTACGACATCCGCGACGAGCTGGTCGACTCCGTACGCGTGCGGGCGCACAAGGGCCTGGTCGGCGATCGCTACTTCGGCTCGCGATTCGCCTTCGCCACGATGACGCTGATCGCCGCGGAGAGCATCGAGCAGCTCGAACAGGAGATCGCCGGGGACGGGCTGTTCCCGGCCGCCAATGTGCCGTTCGATCCGGCGCTCGCCCGGCGCAACCTCGTCACCCGGGGACTCGACGTCGATGCCCTCGCGCGTACAACCTTCACGCTCGACGCCGGGCACGGTCCGATTCGCTTCCGGTCGATGACACCGGCCAATCCGTGCGCATGGATGAACACCGTCTATGCCCCCGGGGCGCACCAGGCGCTGCGCGGGCACGGCGGGATCCGGTGCGAGCCGCTCGACGACGGCGAGCTGTCGGTCGGGTCGGCGACGATCACCGACATCACGCCGATCCCGCCCGAGGAGCTGACCCGGCGCATCAAGGCCGCGCCGACGAGCTGAGCGGGTCCTCGGGCCACGCGTGCTTGGGATAGCGGCCGCGCAGCTCGGCGCGCACCTGGCGATAGGGGCCGGCCCAGAACGACTCGAGGTCGGCGGTGACGGCGGCCGGCCGGCGGGCCGGGGTCAGCAGGTGCAGCAACAACGGCACCCGGCCGTCGGCGATCCGTGGCGTCGTGGTCCAGCCGAACGCATCCTGCAGCCGCAGCGCGAGGACGGGCTGCTCCGTGCCGGACGGCCCGTACTCGACGCGCACTGCCGCGCCGGCCGGCACTGTCACCCGTTCGGGTGCCAGCTCGTCGAGGCGGCCCGCGGCGGGCCACGGGAACAGCCGGCGCAACGCTCCCAGGACGTCGAGGCGGGCGAGGTCCCAGCCGCCGCGCACGCGGGCGAGGTCGGATCCGAGCCAGGCATCGATGCCGGTCACCAGCGCGTCGTCGCTGACGTCGGGCCACGGGTCGCCGAGCGTGTGGTGGAGGAAGGCCAGCCGGCGGCGCAGAGCCACGGCCGATTCGCTCCACGGCAGCAGAGCCAGGCCGTCACGGGAGAGTCCTTGGGCAACCGCTGCTGCGACAGCCTCCCGGGAGGGATCGGACAGCGGGACGGCGGACAGCTCGATCGCACCGAGACGGGTGATCCTGCGGGCCACGATCCGACCGCCCGTCCAGGTGACCTCGTCGGCTTCGTGCCACGAGCCAGACGCCGCATCGAGGGCGATGTCTTCGTCGACAGGCGCGGCCGAGCGGATCGTGGCATCACGCGCGCCTGGCCGTCGCTCCGCGTCGGCGATCGCGATCCACCGGATGCCCGCGAGGGCCGGATCGGCGGCGCGGAACGATGCGCCCGTCCCCGACACCATGAGGTATGACGTGCCGCCCGCCCGTCGCCGCGCGATGCGTCCAGGGTGCGCGAGGGCCACGACCGTACCCACCGCGAGGTCGTCGGTCAGCCCGGTCCGGGGTGGGCGTTCGGGCAACAGTGACTCCAACCGCTTCGCGGTGTCCGACCACGACCGGGTGGCCGGACCGCCCCGCCGCAGCGTGCGCAGCGCCGCCACCAGGTCGCCGCCCGGGACGCGTACGTCGTCGGCGAGCAGGGCGACGACCTCTGCGGCGCGGCGAGCGCCCACCGCTTCAGCGCCGTCCAGCAACGCGCGGGCCAACCGCGGGTCGGCCGGAACCTGCATCATCGCGCGGCCCCGGTCGGTGATCGCGCCGGTCTCGTCGATCGCACCGAGCTCGACCAAGGTGTGCCGAGCCGTCTCGACCGCCGCCACGGGTGGCCGGTCGAGCAGCGCCAGTCTCCCACCTTCGACGTCACCCCACGCGGCGAGCTCGAGACAGAAGCCGGTGAGGTCGGCGACCGCGATCTCCGGGGCCGAGTGCGCGTCCAGGTGACCGTGATCGGCGCGGGACCAACATCGGTGCACCGCGCCGGGAGCCTCGCGTCCCGCACGACCGGCCCGTTGCTCGGCCGCTGACCGGCTGACCCGCACCGTCACTAGCGCGGGGAGCCCACGCACCTGATCGGTGCGGGGCTCACGGGACAGTCCGGCGTCGACCACGACGCGTACGCCCGGGACCGTCAGCGACGACTCGGCCACCGCGGTCGACACCACGACACGTCGTCGAGGACCCAGCGCGAGGGCGAGGTCCTGCTCGCGGGCAGGAAGTCGGCCGTGGAGCGCCAGCACGTCGACGTCCGTGAGACCGGACAACCGCCGCATGACCCCGTCCACCTCGCCGACACCGGGCACGAACACCAGCACGTCGCCGGGGTCGACCGACAAGGCGTGGCGGACCCTGGCGGCGACATGGTCGAGGAAGCGCGGCGGGACCCCGCGCTCGTCGGTCGGCAGCACGCCCGGCGGCGGGGGCGCCCAGTGCTCGCTCACTGAGTGAAGGGCGCCCGGGACGTCGATGATCGGGGCGGGCTCCTCGTCGATCGTCACGGCGGTGCGCTCGGCCTCGATCGTCGCCGACATCGCGACCAGCAACAGGTCCTCGCGCACCGTGGCGCGCACGTCCGCCAAGAAGGCGAGCGTCAGGTCGGCGTCGAGCTGGCGCTCGTGCACCTCGTCGAGGATGACCGCCGCTACCCCCGGCAGCTCGGGATCGCGTTGGAGCCGCCGCAGCAGGACGCCGGTCGTCACGAACTCGATCCGCGTACCGGGCCCGACAGCCCGATCGCCACGTACCGTGTGGCCCACGGTTTCCCCGACCCGCTCACCCAACAGACCCGCGAGCCTCCGCGCCGCCGCCCGTGCAGCGATGCGGCGCGGCTGGGTCACCACGACCAGACCGTCGCCGGCGACCATCGCGGCCACCGTCGGCGGCACCAACGTCGTCTTGCCAGTGCCCGGAGGCGCCTGCACGACCGCGACCCCGCGGTCGCGCAGCGCGGCGGCCAGTGCCGGCAGCCCACCCAGGATCGGCAGGTCGGGTGGGCTGTCCAGCAGGCGCTGGATCGGATCGGGGTGCACGCTCCCAGTGTCGCGCCCCGCACGTGACCCTGGCGCTAGACCTCGGAGCTGGCGGCCCAGATGTTGATGCCGGCCTCACCGGCGTACGAGTCGATCTCGGCGAGCTCGTCGTCGGTGAAGTCGACGCGCTGCGCCGCCTTGAGGTTCTCGTCGAGCTGCTCGACCGACGAGCTAATTGCGCGGCGTGGCAGCCAGAATGCTCGTCAGAACGCCCGGAAGTGCCGTCTCGACCTCGGCCACGCGCAGGCGGTTCATCTTGCGATTGCCCTCAACGTACTGCTCGATGAGTCCCGACTCACGCAGCATCGCGAAGTGATAGGACGCGGTGGACTTTGCGACGTCGTCGTACAGGCCACCGCACGGCAGAGCGAGCTCGGCGGCAGCCAAACGCCGCACCATCTCGAGCCGGACCGGGTCGGCCAGCGCCTGCAGGACAGCCTCGAGCGTCACCGTCGCCACCTCCGCCATGCGCTCACCGTCCTTGTTCGATGTATCTCGTACCTATGCTAACGTGATTCTTGTTCTATTTAGATCGAACAAGGAGTGTGGCGATGACACGGCCACTGCGCGTCGGCATCATTGGTGCGAACCCCGATCAAGGATGGGCGTTCCGCTCTCACGTGCCCGCGATAGCCCATCTGCCCGGCCTGACGATCTCGGCAGTCGCCACGACGCGCGAGTCGTCCGCACGCAAAGCGGGCGAGCTCGTCGGCGCGGCACACTGGTACACCGACCCGGTCGCCCTCGCCGCAGATCCGGACGTTGATCTCGTCGTCATCGCGGTCAAGGTTCCGCACCACCTCGAGCTCATCCAGACCGCCGCCGTTGCCGGCAAGCACATCTACTGCGAGTGGCCCCTCACACAGACGACCGAGGAGGCGTACGCCGTGACGGCGCTGGCTGATCGGTCCGGTGTGAGCGGTTTCGTCGGACTGCAGGCCCGGGCGGATGCCGTGCTCGGGGCGGTCCGAGACATCCTGGCCCGCGGCGAGATCGGGACGGTCATGACCGTCACTGCCCGAACCTCGACGACCAAGGGTCTCGGCCAGGCGATCACCTCTGCATGGGCCTACACGGTCGACGCTGCCAGTCGCGCCGGCATCATCGAGATCCATGGCGGCCACCTGCTCGACGCCGTCGATCACTTGCTGTCCGGAGTCGGCGGGATCCGGGTGGTCGATGGCATGACCGCCGTCACCCGGCCGACCTACCGCGTCGCGGGCAGTGACGCGGTGCACCACGCCACAGCCCCGGACGTCTTCCGGGCCGGGGTGGAGGTCGGCGAGCGAGGGATCGGCAGCATCCAGGCGTGGTACGCCGACCCTGACCCGGGAACCGAGATCGTCGTGCTCGGCACTGACGGCAAAGTGACCTTGCGGACCGAACCGACGCCGCACCCGTACCCGCAGCAGCCGCAGATGGCGCCGTACGTGGCCGAGGTCGTGACGCCAGCCGGACGACGTACGTTGCAGGGCCCGGTCGGCCGGCTCGCCGCAGAGTCGCAAAACGTCCTGGAGACCTACCGCCGCGTGCTCGAGGACCTGCGTGATGGCGGCCGGCGCGCCCCGAGGTTCGCGGACGGCGTGCGCGTGCATGAGGCACTCGATGCCATTCGCGCGCACGCCCGGGTGCCGACCGCCTAGACCTCGGAGCTGGCGGCCCAGATGTTGATGCCGGCCTCGCCTGCGTACGAGTCGATCTCGGCGAGCTCGTCGTCGGTGAAGTCGATGCGCTGGGCGGCCTTGAGGTTCTCGTCGAGCTGCTCGACCGACGAGACGCCGATCAGCGCCGAGGTGACACCGCCGGGTCGCAGCGTCCAGGAGATCGCCATCTGCGCCAACGTCTGGCCGCGCTTCTTGGCGATCGCGGCGAGCCCCTTGAGCCGCTTGCGGTTGTCCTCGTTGGCCATCGACTCGTCGAACGAGCCGCGCTTCTGCGACCGCTCGGGATCGGCGCTCTCGACATACCGGTCGGACAGCAGGCCCTGTGCCAGCGAGCCGAAGCCGATCGAGCCGACGCCGTGCTCGTCGAGCACCGTCGTGAGTCCTTGCTCGATCCACCGATTGATCAGCGAGTACGACGGTTGGTGGATCACGATCGGCGTGCCGAGGCTGTTGGCGATCGCGACCGCCTCGGACGTGCGCTCCGGTGAGTACGACGAGATGCCCGCATAACGGGCCTTGCCCTGGCGCACGATGGCATCGAGCGCGCCGATCGTCTCTTCGAGCGGCGTGCCCGGATCGGCGCGGTGCGAGTAGAAGATGTCGACGTGGTCGACCGACATCCGCGCGAGTGACTCGTCGAGGCTGGCGAAGAGGTACTTCCGCGAGCCGAAGTTGCCGTAGGGCCCGGGCCACATGTCGTAGCCGGCCTTGGTCGAGAGGATCAGCTCGTTGCGGTACGCCTTGAAGTCGGTGCGCATCATGCGTCCGAAGTTCTCCTCGGCCGAGCCGTAGGGCGGGCCGTAGTTGTTGGCGAGGTCGAAGTGGGTGATGCCGTTGTCGAACGCGTGGCGAAGGACGGCCCGCTGGTTGTCGAACGGGAAGTTGTCGCCGAAGTTCCACCACAGGCCCAGCGACAGCGGCGGCAGAAACAGGCCCGACCGGCCGACCCGGCGATAGTCCCAATGCGTGTAACGATCCTCCGCGGCGACGTATGGACGGTGGATCTCGGGTACGGGGTCGGCGTACGAGGCGCTGTCGGTCATGCCTCCACGCTAGTCGTCAGCCCGCACATCACAACCCGGCGTCCCGCTGCGCGATCGCCTCGGCCAGCGCGGCGTCGACCCCAGAACGCTCGAGCAACTGTCGGACCTCCGGCGTACGTTCGGCGCATGGACGATCAGGTCATCGAGCTCCGGCAGTACACCCTCAAGCCCGGCACCCGCGACGGCTTCATCGAACGCTTCGAGCGCGAGTTCCAGGACACCCAGGAGGCTGTCGACATCCATGTCCTCGGCACGTTCCTCGACCTCGACGACGCCGACCGGTTCGTGTGGTTCCGCAGCTTCGCCACGCTCGAGGAGCGAGCCATTGCTCTCGCGGCGTTCTACGGCGGACCGGCGTGGGCCTCGTGGGGCGAGCAGACCAACGCCGACCTGATCGACTCCGACGACGTGCTGATGCTGCGGCCGCGCCAAGGCAAGCCGGCCATGCCGGTGTCGGTCTACGGTGAGCTCGCCGTCAGGGTGTGGGTCGTCAGCTCCGACACCGACGAGTCGACCCTCGTGTCCGCGATCGATGCAGGCGGTGGCGACGTGCTGCTGACCCATGCCGGTCCCAACAACTTCCGGCTGCCGGTCCGCGATGACCGCGTCGTGGTGGCGCTCGGTGGTGACGGATTGCCGGGCGGCGAGCTCCAGCGCCTGCGGCTCGCTCCGACGCCGCGGTCGGTGTTGCGCTGATCAGAGCAGACGCGCGACGGCCAGCACGACCGGCTCACTGACACCAGCCCACGTGCCGGTCAGCACGTCATCGCCCTCGGGGAGGGTGCCGTCGAGAACGCGAACAACCTCGAGATCGGCCGGCGCCGCATGTGACGCGCTGCCGCTGCCCGTGACCTGGACACTCTGCTCGATGATCTCGGTGCGACCGTCGGCGAACTCGCGCACCAGCTCGGCCTGGGCGCTGCCCGTCAGGATCGCGGACGTGAGAACCGCCTGGTAGACCGGGTCGCCCACGGCGTCATAGATCCAGCGAGGTCCGAGCACGGTGTGCTCCATCGTGCCGACCAGCAGCGACTCGGCGCCGTCGAGCGGCGCACCGCGATAGGTCCACGGCACCTGCAGGACCGGGCCGTCGCCGGCGCGTACGAGATGCGTCTCGATGCCGACCTCACCGTCCGGGTCGTCGAATCGATAGGCGCCGAGGTGCTCGAGCGCGGTCGCGTCGCCGACGAACCACGGCTGGGTCGGCACCCAGGCCGCCAGCAGCTCGGGCTTGGTGGGCGTGATGTCAGCGTCGGCGTGCAGAATGGCCATGACCCGAACCTAGCGGAGCCGTCTGACACGCATGGCCCCATGCAGATCGTGGTGCTCGATGACTACCAACAGGTCGCTGCCGCGCATGCCGACTGGGACTCCCTCGAGGAGGACGTGACGTTCCTCGACCGGCATCTCGAGGGCGCGGAGCTGCTCGCTGCGCTCGAGCACGCCCAGGTGATCGTCGCGATGCGCGAACGTACGCCGATCGACGGCCGATCTCATGGCGCAGCTGCCCGAGCTGCGCCTCATCGTGACGACCGGCCGGCGCAACGCGTCGATCGACGTCGCCGCGGCCCGCGAGCGTGGCATCCCCGTGTGCGGCACCGGCGGACTCGCCGCGGCGACCGTCGAGCACACGTGGGCGCTGATCCTCGCGGCCGTGCGGCACATCCCGGCCGAGGACCGTTCAGTCCGCGACGGTGGCTGGCAGACGACCGTCGGCACCGGACTCGCCGGTCGCACCCTCGGTGTCATGGGCCTCGGCCGACTCGGCTCGCAGGTCGCGGCGATCGGCCAGGCGTTCGGGATGGACGTTGCCGCCTGGTCGCAGAACCTCGACCCCGAGCACGCCACGTCCCTCGGCGTACGCCCGGTGTCCAAGGTCCGAGCTGATGGCCGACTCCGACATCGTGACGATCCACCTGGTCTCGAGCGCCCGCACGCATCACCTCGTCGGCGAGGCCGAGATCGCAGCGATGCGCCCCACCGCATACCTGGTCAACACCTCACGCGGACCGATCGTCGACACCGCAGCCCTGCTCGACGCTCTGCACGCCGGGCGCATCGCCGGCGCCGCGATCGACGTCTACGACACCGAGCCGCTGCCGGCCGACCATCCGTTGCGCTCTGCGCCGCGCACGGTGCTGACGCCGCACCTCGGCTACGTCACCGACGACGGCTACGACCTGTTCTTCCGCGAGGTGGTCGAGGACATCGCGGCCTGGCGAGCCGGTGCGCCGATGCGCGTGCTGGACTCAGCTCAGCGCAGGCGGGTGATCTCGACCTCGACGAACAGCTCGGAGCCGCCCGACGTCGAGAAGATGCCGCGCAGCGGCGGGCTGTCGCCGTAGTCGCGGCCCTTGGCCACCACGACGTGGCGCGGGCCCGGGGCGATCCCGTTGGTCGGGTCCCAGCCGACCCACTCGCCGTCCCACCACTCGATCCACGCGTGCGACTCGCCCTCGACCGCCTCGCCGATGACCGGATCGCGGCGACGGGTGGAGGTAGCCCGACACGTACCGCGCCGGGATGCGGGCCTCGCGCAGCGCGCCGAGCGTCAGGTGCGCGAAGTCCTGGCAGACGCCGTTCCTGCTGTCCCAGGCGTCGGCGGCGGTCGTGGTGACCTCGGTGCTGCCGGGCAGGTACTGGACCCGGTCGTGCAGGAAGCGGCCGCCGCGAGGGCGTACGTCGCCCGGGGTCGCGGCGTCGGCCCGGATCGGCGCGAGCTCGGCCAGCAGCGACGGCGACGGTGCGACCCACGAGGACAGCTCGAGGAACTCGCAGTACTCGTCCTGCACCGCGAGCAGGTCGTCCCACGCGGCTGAGTGCGGCCGGACCGGTACGTCCTGCGTCTCGACCGTCGAGGTCGCGACGACCGTCAGGTCGGCGTGCGGGTCGTGCACCTCGAACGACGTGACGGTCGTGCCCCAGTAGTCGCGGTACTCATAGCTCCACGGCGTCGGGCGTGATCTCGAGGCGCGAGCGCAGGACGTACTGCTCCGACGTCGTCATCGGCGTCATGCGGGCCTCGTTGAACGAGGCCGCCGCGCCCCGCTCGTAGTGGTAGCCGGTCGTGTGCCTGATCCGCAGCTGCATGTTCCTCTGGAGTGTCGCTCACAGCAGCACCCCTCCGCGCCAGGTGTGCTCCTCGGACTCGGCGAAGTAGCGCGCCGTCACCGCGTCGCTCGCGGCGGCGCAGCTGCGCTGCAGGCGCTCCATCTCGACCGGCAGGTCGAACACGATGTCGGCGAGCGGCCGGTACTCCAGCTCGGTGCGGGCCCGGCCGAGCAGGCGCTGGGCCTCGTCGCTGAAGCCCGTACGTTGGCCGCTGCGCTCGAGCTTGGTCAGCGCCTTCTCGGCCTCGGCGAGCGACGACACGATCGAGCGCGGGAACCAGCGGTCGAGCAGCAGGAACTCGGCGGCCTGGCGGTCGGCCTCGATGCCGCGATAGGCGCGGATGAAGCTCTCGTACGCGCCGCAGGCCCGCAGCGTCGTGGGCCAGGCGACCTGCGGTCCCGACGCCAGCGCCGCGGTCGACAGCAGTCGGGCGGTCATGTCGACGCGCTCGATGCTGCGGCCCGAGCATGTAGAACTGCCAGCCCTCGTCGCGGGTCATGGTCGAGTCGGCGATGCCGGAGATCATCGCGGTGCGGTTGCGGACCCACGCGAACATGTCCGGCGGACCGCATCGCCCGGGCCGTCGGCAGGCCGCGCCACGTCGTGTTGATCGCGGCCCAGATGTCGGTCGAGAGGGTCTCGCGGGCGCGGCGGGCGCTCTCGCGGGCGGCGCCGATCGCGGCGGCGATCGAGACCGGCGAGTCGGGGTTGTGGGCCAGCAGGTCGAGGATCATCCAGCGGTTGGGGTTGCCGGTGTAGTCCTCGACGCCCATGACCGACAGCAGCTGCTCGCACGACGTGCGCTCGTCCATGCCGGGGTCCTCGATCAGGACCTGCATCTGGACGTCGAGGATGCGGGCGGTGTCGTCGGCGCGCTCGAGGTAGCGGCCGATCCAGAACAGCGACTGCGCGATGCGGCTCAGCATGGCGCCTCCTCGGCTTCGCGTCCCTGCTGTTGTTGCTGCTCTTGCTCCTGCACGTGGACATCCGTGGTCTGCGCCGTCGATCGCCGGGCCGGCGGACTGCGGCGTGCCGGCGACGCGGCTGGCAGCAGGTGCGCCCTCGCCCTCGTCCTCCGGGTCGGTCGGGCTGGCCAGGACCCAGGTGTCCTTGGACCCGCCGCCGCGGCTGGAGTTGACGATCAGCTCGCCCTCGGGGAGCGCGACGCGGGTCAGCCCGCCGGGCAGGACGAACACGTCGTCGCCGTCGTGCACCGCGAACGGTCGCAGGTCGACGTGCCGCGGACGGACGCCGTCCTCGACCAAGGTCGGCACGGTCGACAGCGAGACGACCGGCTGCGCGATCCACGCCCGCGGGTCGAGCAGGATCTTGCCGCGCAGCTCGTCGAGCTCCTCGCGTGAGGCGGCCGGGCCGATCACGATGCCCTTGCCGCCCGATCCGTCGACCGGCTTGAGGACGAGCTCGTCGAGCCGGTCGAGCACCTCTTCGCGCTGCTCCGGCTCGCCCATGCGCCAGGTGTCGACGTTGCGCAGGATCGGCTCCTCCGACAGGTAGTAGCGGATGAGGTCGGGCACGTAGGTGTAGAGCAGCTTGTCGTCGGCCACCCCGTTGCCGACGGCGTTGGCGATCGTCACGTGGCCGGCGCGGGCGGCGTTGATGATGCCGGGCACGCCGAGCGCGGAGTCGGAACGGAACTGCACCGGGTCGAGGAAGTCGTCGTCGATCCGGCGATAGATGACGTCGACCGGCTCGAGGCCGTTGGTCGTCCGCATCATGACGCGGCCCGACCGGCACACGAGGTCGCGGCCCTCGACGAGCTCGACGCCCATCGTGCGGGCCAGCAGGGTGTGCTCGAAGTAGGCCGAGTTGTAGACGCCCGGGGTCAGCACGACGACGGTGGGGTCGCTGACGCCGGCCGGGGCGGCCTTGCGCAGCGCGGCGAGCAGCTGCTGGGAGTACTGGGACACCGGCCGGATGCGGTGGTCGGCGAACACCTCGGGCAGCGCGGCGGACAGGGCCCGGCGGTTGGTCATGACGTACGAGACGCCGGACGGCACCCGCACGTTGTCCTCGAGCACGCGGAAGTCACCGTTGCCGTCACGGATCAGGTCGACGCCCGCGACGTGCACGCGTACGCCGTTGGCGGGCTCGAGCCCCGCGACGACGCGGTGGAAGTGCGGGGACGTCATGACCGTGTCGCGCGGCACGACGCCGTCGGCGAACAGCTCGCCCGACCCGTACGCATCGGCGAGGAATGCCTCGAGCGCGAGCACCCGCTGGCGTACGCCTCGCTCGACGTGATCCCAGTCCGCGGCCTCGATCAGGCGGGGGACGATGTCGAGCGGGAACGGGCGCTCCTCGCCGGCGACCCCGAACGTGACGCCCTGCTCGAGATAGGACGACGCGAGGGAGTCCGCCCGCAGCCGGATCTCGTCGGCGCCCATCTTCTGGAACGACTCGTGCACCGGCGCGTACGTCGAGACGCGACCTCGGCATCCGCGAACATCTCGTCGAAGCCCACGACAGGTCCGTAGCCGTCGAAGAGCTCGGGGATGTCCACGCGTTCCACCGTAGGACAGATTTGCTAACGGCGTGTTTCGGCCCCGCCGCTCGCCCGGCTGGGGCCCCCTCGTCCTAGTGCGCCGGACCCGCAGGCTGGTCGGCCTTGGCCGGCAGGAGCAACGAGAGTGCGATGACGACCGCCCCGAACACCGAGCCGGCGACGAAGGCCCACTGCAGGCCGCCGATGAAGGCTTCGTTCGCCGTCGATCCGCCGGAAACCAGGCTCTCCGAGCGGTTCTCGAGGATCACGACGAGGGCGGCAGTCCCGACTGCACCGGCCACCTGCTGCAGGGTGCCGAGGATCGAGCTGCCGTGCGAGTAGAGCTCGGGCGGCAGCGCACCCAGTCCCAGGGTGAACACCGGGGTGAAGATCGACGCAAGGCTGACCATCAGCAAGATGTGCAGGCCGAGGAGCAGCGCGTACGGGGTGTCGGCGTCGATGACGCGGCTCATCGTGAACAACGCGACGACCATGAGGACCGAGCCGGGGATCACCAACGGTCGTGCGCCGACCTTGTCGTAGAGCGCGCCGACACGCGGGCCGAGCAGTCCCATCGCCAGTCCTCCCGGCATCACGAGCAGTCCGGTCTGGATCGCCGACAGTCCGCGCAGGTCCTGCAGGTAGAGCGGCAGCAGGATCATCGAGCCGAGGAACGCCATGAACGCGGTCGACATCAGCACCAAGGTCACCGTGAACGTGCGGTGCGTGAACGCCCGCAGGTCGAGGAGCGGGCTGCCGACCCGCTGCAGGCGCAGCTGCCAGAACGTGAACAGTGCCACCAGTGCGGCGCCGACGCCGATCAGCAGTGTCAGCTGGCCGGTGCTGCGGGCGCCGACCTCGCTCAGACCGTAGACCAACGCGCCGAAGCCGAGTGCAGCAATGACGACGCTGAACCAGCTGACCGGTGCCGTGTTGGTCTCGCCGACGTTCACGAGATGGCGCAGGCTGAGCACCGAGACGACAGCCGCCACGGGCAGCACGAAGGCGAAGATCAGTCTCCACGAGCCGAGCTGCAGGATGAGTCCGGAAAGAGCCGGACCCATGGCCGGCGCGACCGAGATCGCGAGCATCATGTTGCCCATGACGCGGCCCCTGGCCTGCTCGGGCACGACCGTCATGACGGTGGTCATCAGCAGCGGCATCATCACCGCGGTGCCCGCGGCCTGGACGGCGCGACCGACGAGCAGCATCTCGAAGATCGGCGCCGTGCCGCAGATGATCGTGCCGAGCCCGAACGTCGTCATCGCGATCGTGTAGGCGGCGCGCGTGGTCACGCGCTGCAGGAACCAGCCAGTCACCGGGATGACCGCGGCCATCGTCAACATGAAGATCGACGAGATCCACTGCGCGGTGCGCGCCGTCACGTCGAAGTCGGCCATGAGGCGCGGCATCGCGTTGATCATGATCGTCTCGTTGAGGATCACGACGAATGTCGCGGCGACCAGGAGCGTGATGACGAGCGGGGTCTTGCCCGTGTCAACCGGCTGATCTGGAGCTGGGGTGAATTCGGCCTCGAACTCGTCGAGCTCGGCAGGTGTCGACGCTTCGGGAGCGTTGTCGCTGTGCGCGGTCATGGCTGGTCCTCTGGTTCGGTGTGCCGGGGGCCTGTCGACCACCCTCATCTGTACGACGAACGCGTAGGCACTATTTCGACATACAGGTCGGACATTTTTTTCTGTCGACGTACATCTGCGGCCAACCCATCGCGGCGCCGCGCCCATTCCGGGATCCGACATGGGTTGAGATTCGACGTCTTTTGGGGCATTTGCCGGTGACGACGGATACGCTTTCGCTCAGAAAGGGGCCGGCCGATGGCGGATGCATACGTCCTGGTGCTCAACGCGAGCTACGAGCCCCTGCAGCGCGTCTCGATGCGGCACGCGATCAAGATGCTCGTGCGCGAGGTCGCGGTCATCGAGGAAGAGGCCGGCGGCTCGTTCGGGCCGTTCCCGGTGCCCAAGGTGCTGCGACTCGTCCGCTACGTCGTCACCCGCTGGATGCATCGGCGCTCCAACCTCTGCACCAAGAGTGCGATCAAGGCCCGCGACAAGATGTGCGCCTACTGCGGTGGACGGGCCGAGACTGTCGACCACATCGTGCCGCGCAGCCGCGGCGGCACGCTCACCTGGGACAACGCGGTCGCCGCGTGCGTGCGGTGCAACCACCGCAAGGCCGATCGCACGCCTGCCGAAGCCGGCATGACCTTGCTGATCACCCCAGGACAACCCCAGTTCGTCGTCGTCGCGTAGGTCGCTACAGACCCACGCTTTCGTAGATGTCGTCAAGAGCGTCGAGGTAGGCCCCCTGATCGTCGCCGACCTTCGCCTCGACCTCCTTGGCCTTCGCGGTCACCTCGTCGGCGACCTGCTCGTAGCGCGCGTTCCACGTCTCAGCCTCGATCTGCCAGTAGCCGCACGTGTAGAAGTCCGCTTGCGGCCAGCCCAGCTCGCGGCGCAGGTGACGCCGAACCGCCCGGCTCGCCCTGGCCTCGCCGGCCAGCCAGACGTACCGGTCCTCGGCGGGCAGGTCGCGCGACGTCACGGCCTCGGCCAGCGCGTCGCAGATGTCGGTGTCCCTGGCGACGACCTGCCAGGTGATGTCGACGTCTGCCGGGCTGGGCAGTGAGATCTCGTCGGCGGGGTCGGTCAGCACGACGACGACCTCGACCTCCTGGCCCGGCTCGAGGCCTCGCAGGATCCGCGCGACGGCCGGTACGCCGGTGATGTCGGCGACCAACAGCTGCCAGCCCACGCCGGCGGGGGCGGCGTACAGGCCACGGGGCTCGATCAGCCCGACCCGGTCGCCCGGGCGGCACGTGCGCGCCCAGTCGGACCCGAGGCCCTCGTCGTGCAGAGCGATGTCGAGGTCGATCACGGAGTCACCCTCGACGACCCGGTGGTCCGAGACCGTGTAGACGCGCGGCTCCGGCGCAGCCGCACCCTCGGGACAGGTGATGTTCCAGTCGTCGTCGATCTCCGGGATCGCGAGCTCCGCGCCGGCGGGCGGGATCAGCACGCGTACGTACTCGTCGGGGATCCCGGTCGACCCGAACCCCTCAAGCTCACCGAGCGTCACCGTGACCAGATGGGCCGAGAGCCGGCGGCGTCCCAGCACCGTGGCGGCGTAGGTCTTCACTGTCGGGTTCCCCTCGTCTCGTGGTCAGAACTTAGGTCAGCCTAACTTACCCCCGGTTGGTAGCGTGGCCCGGTGACGTCACCTTCCCGCTCAGGGCCCCTCACTGTCCGGCCCATCAGCGCATCGGAGCACCTCGACTTCGTACGCAGTCGGGCGTCGGTGAGCTTCCTGCAGACCCCGGCCTGGGCGACGGTCAAGAACGAGTGGCGGGGCGAGTCCGTCGGCTGGTTCGACGGTGCGACCCTGGTCGGCGCGGCGCTCGTGCTCTATCGCCAGCTCCCGCGGGTCAAGCGCTACCTCGCCTACCTGCCCGAGGGTCCGGACATCGACTGGGCGGATCCAGATCTCGGTCGTTGGCTGACGCCGCTCGCCGCCCACCTCAAGAAGCAGGGCGCGTTCGGCATCCGCATGGGCCCGCCCGTCATCACCCGCCGCTGGCACGCCGCGACCATCAAGCAGGCGATCGCCGACCCGGTGCTCACGACGTTGTCGGACGTACCCGCCGACGTACGCGACGACGGCGCCCTCACCGTGGCGACGACCCTCAGCAGCCTCGGCTGGAAGGAGATCCCCACCGAGAACGGGTTCTCCGCCGGGCAGCCGAAGTTCAACTTCCAGATCCCGCTCGTCGGCCGCTCGGAAGCCGACATCCTCGCCGGCATGAACCAGCAGTGGCGCCGCAACATCAAGAAGGCCGCCAAGGCCGGCGTCGAGGTCGTCCGCGGCGAGCGCGGCGACCTGGCGGAGTTCCATCGCGTGTATGCCGAGACCGCCGAGCGCGATCACTTCACCCCGCGACCGTTGTCGTACTTCGAGCGCATGTGGGACGCCCTGACCGCCGAGGAGCCCGACCGTCTCGTGCTCTACCTGGCCCGTCACGAGGGTGACCTCGTCGCGTCGACCACGATGGTGCGCGTCGGCGAGCACGCGTGGTACTCCTACGGAGCCTCAACCACGGCCAGAGCGCGACGTGCGCGGCTCCAACGCGATCCAGTGGCAGATGATCCGCGACGCCATGGCGGCCGGCGCCACGGCCTACGACATGCGCGGCATCACCGAGACGCTGGACCCCGACGACGCGCACGTCGGCCTGATCCAGTTCAAGGTCGGCACCGGCGGCGAGGCAGTCGAGTACCTCGGCGAGTGGGACCTGCCACTCAACCGCGCCCTGCACCTCGGCTTCACCCAATATATGAAGAGGCGATGACGTGACCTTCGAGCTGGACATCGATGCCGCCCGCTGGCGCCGCGGGGTCCGTGCCGTCGTCGAGAGCACGCCCGGCATCGTCCCGGTCATCAAGGGCAACGGCTACGGGCTCGGCCGCGACCTGCTCGCCGCCGAGGCCAAGAAGCTCGGCATCGATGTGATCGCTGTCGGCACGTACGCCGAGGTGCCGGGCGCCCTTGCGGCGTTCGGTGGTGACGTCATGGTGCTGACGCCGTGGCGCCCGTTCTTCACCGACGTCATCCACGACGAGCGCGTCATCCACACGGTCGGCCGGGTCGAGGACATCGCGGCGCTCGCCTCGGGCCCGGACGCGCACGGCCCGGGTTCTCGTCGAGGGCGAGACATCGATGGCGCGGCACGGACTCGACCGGCACGAGCTCGCCGCGGCGGTCGCAGCCCTCGGCGACCTGCGGGTCGAGGGCTTCGCGATCCACCTGCCGATGGCCGGCGGCAACCTCCGCGAGGCCGAGAACTGGGCCGCCGCGCTCGAGGCCTCGCAGGTCGAGACCACCACGTTCTACGCATCCCACCTGACCCCGGCGGAGGTGACGATCCTGCGTGAGCGTCGCCCGCAGCTCGACATCCGCCCACGCATCGGCACGGCGCTGTGGCTCGGCGACCTCGGCGCCCTGACCGTACGCGCGACAGTCCTCGACAGTCACCTCGTCGCGCGCGGCGAGCGGGTCGGCTACCGGCAGCGACCCATGCCCCGCGACGGCTATCTGCTGATCGTCGCCGGCGGGACCAGCAACGGCATCGGTCTCGAGGCGCCCAAGGCCTCTGCCGGCGTGGTGCAGCGCGGCAAGTCGCTCGCCAAGGGCGGGCTCGAGGCTGCTGGCTTCTCGCTGTCGCCCTACACGATCGACGGCAAGCAGCGCTGGTTCGCCGAGCCGCCCCACATGCAGGCCAGCATGATCTTCCTGCCGGCCTCGGCGCAGGCGCCGCAGGTCGGCGACCGCGTCGACGTGGCGGTGCGATTCACCACCGCCACGTTCGACGCCATCAACCAGGCCTGAGGCAAGCGACCCCTGCGAGCGGCCCGAAGACAGGTTGAGCGGAGGCGTCAGCTTGACGCAACCGACGTGAGCCGACGACGCGCGGCTCTCGCTCCTGGCAGGTCGGCGGGTCGCCCGGGTCCTCGAACGGCTTGCACGGCGTGAGGGTCGGCTGCGTCGGCGTCGGCTGAGTCGGCTTCGGCTGAGTCGGCTTCGGCTCGCAGCCGAGGTTGCCGTCAGGCTGCTGGTTGGACTTGCACGGCTTCTGCTTCGGCTTGGGATCGTCGACGCACGCGGTCTTGCTGCCGTTGAGGTGCTGGTCGCTGGCGCACTTGGGCGCGGGCTTCCTGTAGGTCGTGCCCTTGTGCCCTTGATGTTCGCCGGCGGCGGGAACGTGCCGCACTCCGAGCCCTCGAGCGCTGCGTTCATGTACGTCTGGAAGGTCTTCGCCGGGATCTGGCCGCCGAAGAACGGGCACCATGTAGCCCTCGAGGTCACCGTTGCCGAACTTGCCACGGTTGTACATCACGGCAGTCGCCAGCTTGGGCGTGTAGCCGGCGAACCATGACGACGACACGTGCTGGTCGTCGTCGGGCCCGAACGTCGCGGTGCCGGTCTTGCCGGCGGTCGGGCAGATCGTCCTGGCGTTCGACGCCGGTGCCGGCCGCGCCCGAGTTGACGACCTTCTGCATCGCCGAGATCGTGTCGGCCGCGACGTCCTTGGGGATCGACTGCTCGCTCTTGACCTTGTGCTTGTACTGCGTCTTGCCGCGGAAGTCCTTGACCGACTCGACGACGTACCAGTCGGCGCGCTTGCCGTCGGCCGCGAGCGTCGCGTAGGCGTTGGCCATGTCGACCGGCGCGACCGGGAAGTAGCCGAGCGGGGTCACCAGCGGTGGTCCGCCCGCCTGGTCCTGGATCGGGTCGATGATCGAGGTCGGGATGCCGGCCTGCTCCGCTGCCTCCAGGGTCTTGGTCGGCCCGTCCTTCATCTGGTCCATCAGGTCGACGAACGCGGTGTTGATCGACTTCTGGGCCGCGAACGCCAGCGGGACGCTGCCGAACGACTCACCACCGCTGTCGCCCTGGTTCTCGGTGACCTGCCTTGCCGTCGATCATGAGCGGCGAGGAGCCGTTGAGCTTGGTCTTGAGGCTGTAGCCGTTCTCGAGCGCGGCGACGACGGCGAACGCCTTGAACGTCGAGCCGGGCTGCGTCCCCTCGGTCGCCCAGTTGAACTGGTTCTTGAGGTAGTCGCGCCCGCCGTACATCGCCTGCACGGCACCCGTCCCCGGCTTGATCGAGACCAGCGCCTGGTGCAGCTCCTTGTGGCCCGACGGGCGATGCGCCTTGATCGCCGCGATCGCGTCCTTCTGCTTCTTGTAGTTGAACGTCGTGACGATCCGCAGACCGCCGCCGTCGATGTGCTGGTCGGAGAACTCGAGCCGGTATCGCATCTGCTTCTTGACGAGCTGCGAGCAGATAGCCCTTCGAGCCGCTGAACCGGTTGATCTCGCGCTTCTTGGCTCGACCTTGGGGATCCTGTCGGCGAACTTCGCCGCCTGCGTCGGCCGTGATCGCGCCGGCCTTGACCATGCCGTCGAGCACGTAGTGGAAGCGCGGGCCGATCCGGTCCTTGGCGCCCTCGGCGTACGGGTCGTAGTAGGTCGGGCTGTTGATGATCGTCGCGAGCATCGCCGACTGGGCGTAGTTGAGCTCGGACGCAGGCTTGTCGAAGTACGTCTTGGACGCGACCTCGATGCCGTAGGCGCCGTTGCCGAAGTAGATCGTGTTGAGGTAGCCCTCGAGGATCTCCTTCTTGCTCAGCTGGTTGTGGATCTTGATCGACAGGATCGCTTCCTTGACCTTGCGCTTGTAGGACTGCTCCTGCGTCAGGTAGAGGATCTTGACGTACTGCTGGGTGATCGTGGAGCCGCCGCCCTGGATCTGGCCGCTGGTCGCGTTGTTGCGCGCGGCGCGGATGATGCCCTTGATGTCGATGCCGCGGTTGGTGTAGAACGAGCGGTCCTCGGCGGCGATCGCGGCGGCCTGCATCGAGGCCGGGATCTTGTCGATCGAGATGCTCTCGCGGTCCTGCGTCGCGAACGTGCCGAGCTCGTGCTTGCCGTCGGAGTAGTAGACCTTGGTCGTCTGGGTCTTGAACGCCGCGTTCTCGCTCGGGATGCTGATGGACTGGTAGAGGATGAAGAACGTCGCCGGCCGCAGCCAGCGACGCCGAGCACGCCGAGCACGGCTACCCAGCGGATCGTCTTGAGCCACCAAGGACCGCGGCCGCCGATCTTTCGGGCGATGGCTTTGAGCCGTCCGCCGTCTGCGTCTGCGGCGCGGTGCGATTGTTTTCGCTGTGCTGCCAAGGGTCCGTCTACCTCCATCGGGGATCCGGATTCGGATCCGTCAACGACCAAGTGTGCCGAACCTACCTGAGGAATGGTTAATCGCCCGACGCCTCGGGTGTGCTGGGTCACGAAGAGGTGGATGTTGCCGATACACCGAATAGATGTATCGTTCCGATATACAAACAAATGACGGACTTTGTCAGGACGGGTAGATGACACGACGCGGCGCGGCACTCGAGGTGGCGGTCCTTGGACTGCTCCACGATGCCCCGATGCATGGCTATGAGCTGCGCAAGCAGGTCAACGCCCTGCTCGGCTGGGGTCGCATCCTGTCCTACGGCACGCTCTATCCCGCTCTGAAGGCACTCGGCAAGGACGGCTACATCGTGGCCGACGAAACCGTGGTGCCCGAGGCGCGGGGCCGGCGGGCCAAGATCGTCTACAAGCTCACGGCCGAGGGCAAGGAGCACTTCGCCCAGGCGCTCGAGGACTCCGGTCCGTCGACGTGGGACGACGAGACGTTCGGCGTACGGTTCGCGTTCTTCGCGCGCACCGACGCCGCCTCGAGGGTTCGCATCCTCGAGGGACGACGAAGCCGGCTGGAGGAGCGCCTCGACAACGTCCGCAAGGCAGGACAGCGGAAGCGAGATCGGGTCGACTCCTACACGTTGGAGCTGCAGCGGCATGGGCTGGAGTCGGTCGAGCGCGAGGTCACGTGGCTGACCGAGCTGATCGACCGCGAACGCTCCGGCGGCTATCCCGATGCAGACGGCACGACCAGCACAGACCTCAACACGACCGAGAAGTGAACAACACAACGAAGGAGAACCCATGGGTTCGGTACGCGTAGCAATTGTGGGTGTGGGCAACTGCGCCACGTCCCTGATCCAGGGCGTCGAGTACTACAAGGACGCTGACCCCGACGGCAACGTCCCCGGGCTCATGCACGTCGAGTTCGGCGAGTACCACGTCAAGGACATCGAGTTCGTCGCCGCGTTCGACGTCGACGCCAAGAAGGTCGGCTTCGACCTCTCCGAGGCGACGCAGGCCAGCGAGAACAACACGATCAAGATCGCCGACGTGGCGCCGACCGGCGTCATCGTCCAGAAGGGCAACACGCTCGACGGACTCGGCAAGTACTACCGCGAGACGATCGAGGAGTCGGACGCCCCGGCCGTCGACGTCGTGCAGGTCCTCAAGGACACGCAGGCCGACGTCCTCGTCTCCTACCTCCCGGTGGGCTCCGAAGAGGCCGACAAGTTCTACGCGCAGTGCGCCATCGACGCCAAGGTCGCGTTCGTCAACGCGCTGCCCGTGTTCATCGCCTCCGACCCCGAGTGGGCCAAGAAGTTCGAGGACGCCGGCGTCCCGATCATCGGCGACGACATCAAGAGCCAGGTCGGCGCGACCATCACGCACCGCGTCATGGCCAAGCTGTTCCAGGATCGCGGCGTCGTCCTCGACCGGACGTACCAGCTCAACGTCGGCGGCAACATGGACTTCAAGAACATGCTCGAGCGTGACCGCCTCGAGTCCAAGAAGATCTCCAAGACGCAGGCCGTGACGTCCAACATCGACCACGACCTCGGTGCCAAGAACGTGCACATCGGCCCGAGCGACTACGTCCAGTGGCTCGACGACCGCAAGTGGGCGTACGTACGCCTCGAGGGTCGCGCGTTCGGCGACGTTCCCCTCAACCTGGAGTACAAGCTCGAGGTCTGGGACTCGCCCAACTCCGCCGGCATCATCATCGACGCCATCCGTGCGGCGAAGATCGCCAAGGACCGCGGCATCGGCGGCGCCCTGCTGTCGGCCTCGTCCTACCTGATGA
Organism: uncultured Actinomycetota bacterium; assembly: GCA_963759975.1. Taxonomy (GTDB): domain Bacteria; phylum Actinomycetota; class Actinomycetes; order Propionibacteriales; family Nocardioidaceae; genus Aeromicrobium. The sequence goes on along the minus strand of CAVXBS010000041.1, from coordinate 23,180 downwards.
AGTCGCCCCCGGAGCAGCGTCCCGACGACCTCGGTCGCGAGATGCTGGAGAAGTACATCGCGGGTGAAGTAGAGCGTTGACGAGCTCTGAGCCTGTCGAAGATCCTTTCGACAGGCTCAAGGAAAAACGAGAGGGCCGGTCCCATTGGGGCCGGCCCTTCGTCATGCCCCGAGCAACCGGCCGAGCTGTCGGCGCAGGATCGCCGCCGCGGCGTCGACGTCGAGCCCGAGGTCGTCCGCAGGCTGGACCACGCCGGCCAGCTCGACGCGGCGATACAGCGCGTCGGCCAGGAGCGCACGATCGGCGACCGGCCGCGTCGAGCTCACGCCCGAACGTGGCTCGAGGTCCTGCAGGGCCCGCTCGACGTGCTCGTGCCGGCTGCGCTGCAGCGCAGCCGAGAACGGCTCACCCAGTGCCGAGGAGCGGGCGGCCGGTGCGATGTGCTCGAGCCGGCGGACGCCGCTGTGCACAGTAGAGCTCGATCCGCTCCGTCAGGGCGATGCCCGGGTCGATCGGGCCGGCGCAGGGCGGAGTCCGCGTCCAGCCAGTAGGCCGTCGTGGCCTCGAGCAGCGTCTCGAGATCCTTGAAGTTGAGCCACAGCGTGCGCAGCGACACCCCGGCACGCTCGGCGATGACCTTCGCGGTCGGCTTGAGCACACCTTCGCGCAGGAGCCTCGGCGTGCGCCTCGACGATCGCCTCACGCGTACGCTCACCGCGCGCGATCCGCCCATCACTGTGACGCTGCACGGTCTCTTCAGTCACCACATCAGTATGACGACCCGTCGGCCCCGGTGAGGCCGCCCGCGGCCGAACGTGAGCGCCCCCGGCCCCTAGTGAGGCCGCCCGCGGCCGAACGTGAGCGAAGCGAAGGGGCATGACGCGAGATCCCACTCACTCGAGCACCTCGGCCCACGTTTGCCCCCTTCGCTCCGCTCACGCCCTCGTTCCTCGGACTGCGACCGTCAGCTGCGCGCTGCCCAGAATGCCTTGAGGGCCTCGGTGGCGTCGGCCTCGCTCAGCGGCCCGCGATCCATCCGCAGGTCGAGCAGGAACCGGTAGGCCTCGCCCACCTCAGGCCCGGGCGCGATGCCCAGGATCTTCATGATCTGCGCACCGTCGAGGTCGGGCCGGATCGAGCTGAGCTCCTCCTGCTCGGCCAGCACCGCGATCCGCTCCTCCAGCTCGTCGTACGTTCGCTGGAGGCGCACGGCCTTCTTCTGGTTGCGGGTCGTGGAGTCCGCCCGGGTCAGGATGTGCAGCCTCTCGAGCTGGTCGCCGGCATCGCGGACATAACGGCGTACGGCCGAGTCGGTCCACTCACCGGAGCCGTAGCCGTGGAACCGCAGGTGCAGCTCGACGAGCTTCGCGACCTGGTCCGTGAGGTCATTGCTGTAGCGAAGGGCCCGCATGCGCTTGCGCACGAGCTTGGCGCCGACGACGTCGTGGTGGTGGAACGTGACGGTGCCACCCTCGGCGAACCTGCGGGTCTTGGGCTTGCCGATGTCGTGCAGCAGCGCGGCGAGGCGGATCACCAGGTCAGGTTGCGTCTCGAGCCGGCCCTCGAGCTCGATCGCCTGCTCGAGCACCGTCAGCGAGTGCTCGTAGACGTCCTTGTGCCGGTGGTGCTCGTCGCGTTCGAGGATCAGTGCCGGCAGCTCGGGGAGCATCTGCGCCGCCAGCCCGGTCTCGACCAGCAGCCTCAGGCCGGCGACGGGGTACGCACCCGTGATCAGCTTGTTGAGCTCGTCGCGGATGCGCTCGGCCGACACGATCTCGAGCCGGCCCGCCATGTCGGTCATCGCCGCCACCACGTCCGGCGCCGCGGCGAAGCCCAGCTGCGACACGAAGCGGGCAGCGCGCATCATCCGCAGGGGATCGTCGCTGAAGGACTGCTCGGGCGTCACCGGCGTACGCAGCAGGCGGTCGTCAAGATCGGCCTGGCCACCGAAAAGGTCGACGAACTCCGCAGACGGCAACCGGATCGCCATGGCATTGACCGCGAAGTCGCGCCGCGACAGGTCACCCTCGATCGTGTCGCCGAACTGCACCTCGGGCTTGCGGGAGCCGGCGTCGTACTCGTCGCTGCGGTAGGTCGTGATCTCCAGGTCGTGCTGACCCTTGCGGAGCCCGATCGTGCCGAACTCGCGGCCGACATCCCACATCGCATCGGCCCATGAGCCGGCGATCCGCTCGATGTCGGCGGGGCGCGCGGAGGTCGAGAAGTCCCAGTCGTTGCCGGGCCGGCCGAGGACCGCGTCGCGTACGGGACCACCGACGATGGCCAGCTCGTGACCCGCTGCCTCGAACAGCGCGCCGAGCTCGGCCAGGAACGGGTTGGCCTCGAGCGTGGCGTCGATCCTGGCCCGGCGATCCGGGTTCAGCGTGGACGTGGGCACGAGGACATACTCTATCGGCGATCGTCGGCGCTCCTGGAGCGTGTCGACGCGACGTGGGGTCGCGCGCCCCGGACCGGAACTGCGAGGCACGCCCTAGCATGTTCGGGTGAGCAGCCGTCGTCGTCCCATCCTCGTCGCGCTGCTCGCGACAATCGTCGCAGCGGTCCTCGTGCCGGCACTTGTGGCCGGCGCGCCGGCTCACGCGGCCGACAAGAATCCCGACCTGTCGGTCAGCATCCAATCGCTCAACCCCAGCCGCCTCGGCCCCGGCTCCACCGTCACGATGACCGGGCTCGTGACCAACCACGATGCCCACGCCTGGGCCAAGGTCCAGGCCTATCTCGTGATCCCTCCGGTCCCGTTCACGACCCGCTCGCAGGTCGAGGACGCCATCGACAACGGTGACGCCTACACCGGCGAGCGGGTCATCGAGCCGGGCTCGTTCGACGACGTGGGTGATCTCGCGCCCAAGCAGACCCGGCGCTTCTCGATCAAGGTCCCCTACGGGCAGCTCGGCATCAGTGGGGCCGAAGGGGTCTATCCGGTCGGCGTGCAGATCCTCGGCACCGACACCGATGGCGAGCGCAGCGGCGACGCGATCGCCCGGGCGACGACGTTCCTGCCGCTGATCTCGCCGGGCCACAAGCGGGTGCCCGCGACGGTCGTCTGGCCGTTCCTCATGCCGGACGATCGCGGCTACGACGGCGACTACACCGATGCCTCCGGGCTGCTCAAGGCCGTGTCCACCGGCGGGCGTCTCCGCAACCTGCTCGACCTCGCGTCCAACACCAATGACAATGCCTCGACCGCGTTGATCGACCCCGCGCTGCTCGTTGGCGTCGACGACATCGTCAACGGTCGGCGTACGCCGAAGGGCTTCGAGCTCACCGATGAGCAGAAGGCCGAGGCCGAGCGCTTCCTCGACGACTTGCTCGCGTTCGCCCGGCAGCAGGGCAGCTGGATCCTGGGCTTCGACCGTCCGGACGTTCTCGCGCTGTCGCAGAACGCCGACCTTGCTCCACAGCTGACGGCGGCGATCAACCGCGCCACGGGCGCCGCCCTGACCAAGTTCCAGCTCTCCGGGCGCAAGGTCGCGTGGCCCAGCCTGCACGGCGTCACGCCGCGGCTCCTCCGCGACCTGCGCGGCACCGGCGACAGCCCCGCGATCGTCTCGTCCGCCTCGTTGCCGGGCTGGGACCGTCGTCAGGGTTCGGTCGTGCAGTACGCGACGCCGAACGGGCCGATGCCGCTGCTGGTCACCGATGTCCTGGATGCCGGGGTGCCCGGACAGGACTCGGTGGTGACGCTGCGCCAGCGCATCCTGAGCGAGGCGGCTCTGGCGACGCTGCAGCGGGCGATCGACCCCAAGTCCCGCGCCGATGCCATCACGATGGTCGACCCGCGCTGGAACCCCGGCGCGCGATGGGCCTCGGGGCGTCTGTCCGACGCGTTCGAGGCACCGTTCACGACCGGGACGAGCCTCGAGTCCCTGCTGACCCGCCCGCTGACGACGTACGGTGGCAAGATCGCCGCGGCCACGGATCGGCCCTTGAGTCGGGCGCAGCTCAAGGCGGCGGCGCGGATCGTGGCCAGAGGCAGCGCGTTGACCTCGGTGATCCCGCAGAGCGACTCGGTCGATGACGCGCTCGCGCAGAACGTGGCGAGTGTGCTCGGGATCCGCTGGCGGACGAACCCCTCCACCGGCACCGCGATCGCCCGGAAGCTCGCCCGTGAGGCCGGTGCGGAGCTCGGCAAGATCAAGATCAAGGTGCCATCTTCCGTCACGCTGTCCAGCTCCAAGGGCGGCTTCCCCATCACGATCCGCAACGACACCGACGAGGCGATCCGGGTCGGTGTGTCCCTCGACTCGAGCAACCCCGCGCTGACGGTGCCTGACGTCAAGCCCGTTGACATCGGCGCGGGCGAACGCCGCACCCTGACGGTCGACATCGACCTCGGGCGCCAGAACACGACGTCACTCACGGCCCGCCTGAAGTCGACCGACGGCAAGGCGATCGGCCAGGCGGAGGAGTTCAACGTCCGGTCCAGCAAGATCGGCGTGGTGCTCTGGGTCGCGATGGGCCTCGCCGCGTTGCTGGTCCTTGCCGCGCTCGTCCGCCGCTTCAGCCGGCGCCGCACGCACTCCCGGGTCGCGTCCGAACGGCTGGCGGACGACGATGACTGACCAGACGATCGCCCGCGCCAGCGCCTGGATGGCGTTCGGGCACGATCGTCTCGAGGGCCACTGGCTTCCTCAGAGCCGCACTTCTTGGCCATCGTCATCGGCACCCAGTTCAACGCCGACTTGTTCGACATCGCCAACACGATCCCCAACTCGCTCTACATCCTCCTCGCCGGCGGCGTCTTCAACGTGGTGCTGGTCCCGCAGCTCGTCCGGGCCATGAAGAACGACGAGGACGGCGGAGAGGCGTACGCCAACCGGGTCATCACCCTGGGCTTGCTGGTCCTCGGCATCGGCACGCTGGTGCTGATCGCGCTCGTGCCACAGCTCCTGCATGTCGTCTTCGATGAGAACCTTTTCACCAAGGGACTCGGCCACCAGCGCGAGTCGGCGCGCCTGTTGATGCTGCTGTGCTTGCCGCAGGTGTTCTTCTACGGTGCGTTCGTGCTCACCGGCCAGGTGCTCAACGCGCGTGGCCGTTTCGGGCCGATGATGTGGGCGCCGATCGTCAACAACGTCGTCGCGTGTGCCGTGATTCTCACGTACGCCGTCGTGTTCGGGCCGAGCAACGGCGTCGACGGATTCTCGACGTCGGAAGCGTTGGTGCTGGGCCTCGGTTCGACCGCTGCGATCGCGCTGCAGGCCGCTCGTGCTGGTGCCGTATCTCCGGGCCGCTGGGTTCCGCTATCGGGCCGCGCTTCGACTTCCGCGGCGTCGGTCTTGGCAAGACCCTCAAGCTCGGCGCCTGGACCCTCGCGTTCATCATCGCCAACCAGGTCGCCTTCATCACGATCAACAAGATCGCCACCAGTGCGACGATCAGAGGGTGCCCTCGACGGCGAGTCGGCCGCAGGCTCCACGGTCTACGGCCTCGGCTTCCTCATCAGCCAGCTCCCCCACGGCGTCATCACGGTGTCCCTCGCGACCGCGGTGATCCCGACCCTCGCCGGCCTCGCCGCGGATCGGCACTATCGACGGTTCCGCGTCGAGCTCGGCCGCACCGTACGCATCGCCCTGTCGATCGTCGCCCCGGTCGCTGTTGCGCTGCTGTGCCTGGGCCAGCCCGCCACAGCGATCGCCGGCGGCGTCGGCTCCCTCGGCGGGCAGACCGTTCCGATCGGCCACACGATCCAGGCGTTCTCGCTGGCCATGGTGACGTTCACGGTGCACTACCTGATGCTGCGCGGCTTCTACGCCAACGAGGACAACCGCACGCCGTTCTTCATCCAGGTCGTCATCGCGGTGGTCAACATCGGCGCTCGCCTACAAGCTGGCGTTCAGCGTCGAGCCGGACCGGGTCGCCATGATGCTGGCACTGTCGTACGGCATCGCCTACCTCGTCGGCTCGATCCTGTCGGCGTCGCTGCTGGCCTTCGCCGTCGGCAACGTCTTCGACTGGGAGATGTTCGTCTTCTTCGCCAGGCTGATCGTCGCCTGCGCCCTGGCTGCCTTCGTCATCATGGGCTTCGCGCACGGCCTCGACACCGTCGGCATCGAACCGGCCCGCGCAGTCGGCGGCGCCGATCACGACCGTGGTGCGCCGGGCTCGCCGGCGCCGTCACGTACGTCATCTCGGCTCGCGCCCTCGGCATGGACCAGCTGACGTACGTCGTCGACACCCTGCGTCGGCGCGGCTGAATCGCCTGTGTCGCATCCACACGCGGACTAGCATGAGAGTCGAGTCCGGGAAAGGGTGTTGATGAGCGAGAGGCGGCTGCTGGCCTCCGGTGATGTGCTCGCGCACCGCTACGAACTCCAGGACCTCGTCAGCGAGAAGCTCGGGTCCACGACGTGGCGGGCGCACGACCAGGTGCTCAACCGCAACGTCGGCATCGAGATGCTGTCGAGCTCCGACCCCCGCGCCGACCACTTCCTGCAGGCCGCTCGCGAGTCGACCTCCGTCACCGATCCGCGCTTCCTGCGGGTCCTCGACCTGATCGAGGACGAGCAGCACCACCACCTCGTGGTCCGCGAGTGGGCGCGCGCGTTCCCGCTCGACCAGCTGCTGGCCCAGTCGCCGCTGCCCAACCGCCGCGCCGCCACGGTCGTCGCCGAGGTCGCCGAGGCGTTGTCGCACGCTCACGAGCACGGCGTCTATCACCGCCGGCTGACGCCGCACCAGGTCCTGCTCAAGCAGTCCGGCGCGGTGCGAGTCGTCGGCCTCGGCGTCGCGACCGCCCTGTCGCCCGTCGGGCGGCAGGACTCGCTCGCCGACCTGCAGGCCTACGAGCAGCTCGACGTCCAGGCGATCGGCAAGCTGCTGTACGCCTGCCTGACGAGCCGCTGGCCCGGCGCGCACGTCGACGGTCTCAACGCCGCGCCGACCGAGCACGGCCGGCTGCTGCGTCCCCGTCAGGTGCGGGCCGGTGTCTCCCGTGACGTCGACACCACGTGCGACCGCATCCTCGGCACGCCGCCCCGCAACCATGCGACGCCGCTGCGCAAGGCCGCCGACATCGCTCGTACGCTCCGGCTTTCCGGCGAGGACGACGACCTGCACGACGACCAGCCCAGCCTCGCGAGCATGTCGTCGCCCGACCTGCTGCGCCTCGACCCGGTGATCGTCCCGGATGGACCACCGCCCGGGCTCGAGCCGCCGCGGCGCCGCCCCAAGGCGTACGAACCGGCGCCCCCGACGACGCTCGAGCGCGGCAAGCTCCGGGCCCGGCGCGCCGCCAAGGGTGACCGCGGCCTGGTGCTGCTCGGCATCGTCGGCGCGCTCGTGATCGCTTCGGTGCTCGCGTTCCTTGTCGGCCGGTCAACCAACGACAAGGGCGCCGATCCCATCGGACAGGCCAGCCCGCTGCGGGTGCTGCCGATCCAGCGTGCGGGCGACTTCGACCCGCAGGGCGACGACGCCAGCGAGAACCCCGAAGCAGGCGCAGGCTCGCCATCGACGACAAGCTGTCGACCGGCTGGCAGACGTCGACGTACCTCGGCTCTCCGGAGCTGGGCGGTCTCAAGGACGGCGTCGGCATCGTGCTCGACCTCGGCGGTCCTCGTGAGGTCGACTCCTTGCGCGTACGCCTGGCCGGCGATCCGACGAGCTTCTCGATCTATGCAGCGTCCTCGGCGACGGCCAAGGTCCCCACGACGCTGCGCGGCCTGCGTCGCGTCGCCGTGCTCAACGACGCAGGCACCGACGCCACGGTGTCGCTGGGGTCCGGCATCCTGACGCGATACGTCGTCGTGTGGCTGCGATCACTGCCCAAGGTCGACGAAGACGGCTTCCGCGGCGAGATCCGCGAGGTCGTCATCCGCGGGCGGTCCTGACGTGCCGGGACGGTGTGCCGCGCGGGAATGCCCAACACCTACTATTCGTTGATACCCGTACCACGATCAGAAGGCATTTCATGAGCGACTCAGTCCGCAATCTCATCATCATCGGTTCGGGACCCTCCGGCTACACCGCGGCCGTCTACGCCGCGCGCGCCAACCTCGAGCCGCTGGTCTTCGAGGGCTCGGTGACCGCCGGCGGTGCGCTGATGAACACGACCGACGTCGAGAACTTCCCGGGCTTCCCCGACGGCATCATGGGCCCCGACCTGATGGACAAGCTCCGCGCGCAGTCCGAGCGGTTCGGCGCCGAGCTCATCAGCGACGACGTCACGGCGGTCGACCTCGACCGGCGACATCAAGACCGTCACGCTCGCCGACGGCACGACCTACCAGCGCTCGCGCCGTCGTGCTCGCGATGGGCTCGGGCTACCGCAAGCTCGAGGTCGAGGGCGAGGACCGGCTGTCCGGCCACGGCGTCGTCCTGGTGTGCCACGTGCGACGGCTTCTTCTTCCGCGAGCAGAACATCGTCGTGGTCGGTGGTGGCGACTCCGCTCTCGAGGAGGCGACGTTCCTGACCCGCTTCGCGTCCAAGGTCACGATGGTCCACCGCCGCGACGAGCTGCGCGGCTCCAAGATCATGCAGGACCGCGCGTTCGCCAACGACAAGATCGAGTTCGCGTGGAACGCCGAGGTCGCCGAGATGCACGGTGAGGACAAGCTCGAGGGCATCACGCTGCGCGACACCGTCACCGGTGAGCTGCGCCGCATCGACGCGACCGGCCTGTTCATCGCGATCGGCCACGACCCCCGCTCGGAGCTGCTCAAGGGCCAGGTCGAGCTCGACGACGAGGGCTACGTCCTGGTCCAGCCCGGCTCGACCGCGACCAACCTGCCCGGCGTCTTCGCCGCCGGCGACCTGGTCGACCACACCTACCGCCAGGCCATCACGGCGGCCGGCACCGGCTGCGCCGCCTCGCTCGACGCCGAGCGCTACCTCGCCGACCTCGAGCACGCCGGTGCGCCCGCGCCCGGCCGCGGCGCTGGTGGAATAACCACCGCCCCACGACGTTGAACCCAGCACAGACCTGAAGGAGAACCCATGGCAGACATCACCGCCGTCACCGACGCCGACTTCGACGAGAAGGTGCTCAAGGCCGACGGCCCCGTGCTCGTCGACTTCTGGGCCAGCTGGTGCGGCCCGTGCCGCCAGCTCGCTCCGATCCTCGAGGAGATCGCCAAGGAGAAGGGCGAGAAGCTGACCATCGTCAAGATGGACGCCGACGCCAACCCCGTCACGCCGGCCCAGTACCGCGTCACCGGCCTGCCGACGATGAACCTGTACTACAAGGGCGAGGTCGTCCGGTCGATCGTGGGCGTGCGTCCCAAGAGCGCGATCCTCAGCGAGCTCGAGGAGCACGCCAGCTAGTCAGCAGCATCTGCAGACACGAAGAAGCCCCGGTGATCAGCTCACCGGGGCCTTCTTAGTTGCTTTATCACATTTGTCGACTTAGTCGCTTTAGCTGCTTCTTGGGGTCCATCAGCTCGACGATGCGCTCCAGGTCGTCGAGCGTCGCGAACTCGACCGTGACCTTGCCCTTGGACCGGCCGAGGTCGACCTTGACCCGGGTGTCGTAGCGCTCGGAGAGCCGGGCCGCGAGATCGGCCAGCCGGGGCGCCGACATCTTGGGCGACTGCCGGGCAGCCGGTCGCTTGGTCGCCTCCGGGCCGACCGTCACGATCTCCTCGAGGGCCCGCACCGACAGGCCCTCGGCGACGACCCGGCGTCGCGAGCCGGTCCTGGATCTCCGGGTTGCGCGACACTGACCAGGGCACGGGCGTGGCCGGCCGAGAGCACCCCGGCGGCGACCCGCCGCTGGACGGCCGGCGTCAGCTTGAGCAGCCGCAGCGTGTTGCTGATCTGCGGACGCGAGCGGCCGATGCGGTCGGCCAGCTCCTCGTGCGTGCAGCCGAAGTCCTCCAGCAGCTGCTGGTACGCCGACGCCTCTTCCAGCGGGTTGAGCTGGATCGGTGCAGGTTCTCCAGGAGCGCGTCGCGCAGCAGGTCCTCGTCCGAGGTGTCCCGGACGATCGCGCCGATCGTGTCGAGGCCGGCCTTGCCGCTGGCCCGCCAGCGCCGCTCCCCCATGATGAGCTCGTAGCGGTCCTTGGCGACCTCACGCACGACGATGGGCTGGAGCAGTCCGACCTCCTTGATGGAGTGGACCAGCTCGGCCATGTGGTCCTCGTCGAACACCTGGCGGGGCTGCCGCGGGTTCGCGACGATCTGGTCGAGGGGGATCTCGGCGAACCGGGCGCCCTCGATCTCCTGCAGCCCGGAGGCCTGCGCCTCGGCCGGGCTCGACGGGATGAGCGACTCCAGCCCACGTCCCAGCCCACGTCGTTGGCTCATGCGGTGTGCCCCCTGCCGACCGGCCACGGCGATCTCCCGCGCGGCCTCGAGATAGGACAGCGCGCCGGATGACGCGCCGTCGTACGTGATGACGGACTGCTGATAGCTCGGCGCCTCAGAGATGCGCACCGATCGCGGGATCGCGGTCCTGAGCACCTTGTCGTCGAAGTGGCTGCGCACCTCCTCGGCCACGCCGGCCGAGAGCCGGGTGCGCGCGTCGTACATCGTCAGCAGGATCGTCGAGATCTCGAGCTTGGGGTTGAGGTGCGATCGGATCAGCTCGATGTTGCGGACCAGCTGGCCCAGCCCCTCCAGCGCGTAGTACTCGCACTGGATCGGGATCAGGACCTCGCGCCCGGCGACCATCGCGTTGACCGTCAACAGGCCGAGTGACGGTGGGCAGTCGATCAGCACGTAGTCGATGCGGTCGCCCGCGTCCGCGCAGTCCGTCAGGTAGGTCTGCAGCGCGCGGTCGAGCCGTGACTCGCGCGCCACCAGCGACACCAGCTCGATCTCGGCGCCGGCCAGGTCGATCGATGCCGGCAGCACCGTGAGCCCTTCGATGTCGGGGCACGGCTTGACCAGCTCATCGAGGTCGGTGCCGTCGACGATCGCCTCGTAGACGCCTGGCGTGCCCTCGGCGTGCGGCACGTTGAGCGCGGTCGAGGCGTTGCCCTGCGGATCGAGGTCGATCACCAGGACGCGCAGGCCCTTCATCGCGAGCGCCGCGGCGATGTTGACGGTGGTCGTGGTCTTGCCGACGCCACCCTTCTGGTTGGCGACGACGAACACCCGGGTCTCGGCCGGCGGGTCGAAGCGCGGCGTCGCGGTGGCTCGTTGCACCAGCGCGATGTGCTGCTCGACCTCGGAGGCGAGAGGTGTCGAGTCGTCGTGCGACGGCACCGGAACGCGGTAGTTGGATGCGGTGCTGGGACCCGGTGGGGGTGAGGTGCTGCTCATGCGGTCAACCTCGACTCGCGCTCGCTCATGGATTCCCCTCGTTGGTTTCACGTGAAACATGCAGATGGCGGGGTGTCGGGACGTTCACTGTGCTGACCTCCACGACAGTCGTCGGAACGTCGCCGTTCTCGTACGTCGTCACCACGATAGTCGTCGCGCCGAGCCGGTGAAGGGTCGCGGTTGCCGCGGTGACCTCCTCCTGCGCCGTCCGCCCCTTGAGGGCCAGCAGCACGCCGCCCGTCGTCGACCAGGGGCAGGCACCAGCGGCCCAGCTTGTCGAGCGCGGCGACGGCGCGCGCCGTCACCACGTCGTACGTCTCGTGCACGTCCTCGGCCCGCGCGCGCAGCACCGTGACGTTGTCGAGACCGAGGTCGACGACGGCTTCCTCGAGGAACCTGGTGCGACGCAGCAGCGGCTCGACCAGCGTCACGTGAAGGTCCGGACGGGCGATGGCCCAGACCAGCCCGGGCAGGCCGGCGCCCGTGCCGATGTCAGCCACCGACGCACCATGCAGGGACGCGAGGCACCACGACGGCCGAGTTCATGATGTGCCGGTCCCAGATGCGGGGGACCTCGCGCGGACCGATCAGTCCCTTCACGCACCCCGTCGGTGGCCAGGATGTGCGCGTACTCCTCGGCCAGCGGGAGCCGGGAAGCGAACACCCCCGCCGCGTGCGGCGGGGGTGTTTCACGTGAAACATCCGGCGGCTGCGACGCCGGGATCGGATTCAGGCCCTGTCATCGAGGCACTACTCGGCCGCCGTGTGCACGACGACGTAGCGGTGCGGCTCGACGCCGTCCGACGAGCTGACGAGCCCGGCGTCGGCCACCGCGTCGTGGACGACCTTGCGCTCGAACGGCGTCATCGCGTCGAGCGACACCGACGCCTCACCGGCCTTGACCTTCTCGATCGCACCCTGCGGCGATGGCGACGAGCTCGGTGCGGCGGGCGGCGCGGAAGCCGGCGACGTCGAGCATCAGCCGGCTGCGCTCACCGGTCTCGCGGTAGACCGCCAGACGGGTCAGCTCCTGCAGCGCGTCGAGCACCTCGCCGTCACGACCGACGAGGTGGTCGAGGTTGCCGCCGACGATCTCGACAGCGGCGCGGTCGCCGTCGACGTCCATGTCGATGTCGCCATCGAGGTCGGCGATGTCCAGCAGCCCCTCGAGGAAGTCCGCGGCGATGTCGCCCTCCTTCTCCAACTTCTTCGCCAGGTCACTCACTTGGTGCCGTCCTTCTCGTCGTCGTTCTTGCTCGTGATGTCAGGCTTCCGCTTGGGCGGGCTCGGCGGCTTCTTCTTGCGCTGGCTACGCGCCTGGTTCTTGGGCTGCTGCCGCGGGGGTGGCTTCGGCGCCTCTTCCTCGACCGGCTTCAGCGGATCCTCTGCGACGGTCTTGCCGTGCTTCGCGTCGCGCTCCTGCTTGGCCTTGAACGCCGGGGTGCCGGGGGCCGGGTTGTTGCGGATGACGTAGAACTGCTGACCCATGGTCCAGAAGTTCGACGTGGTCCAGTAGAAGAGGACGCCCAGCGGGAACGCCACGCCGCCGACCGCGAACACGATCGGGAGGATGTAGAGCAGCAGCTTCTGCTGCTGCGCGTACTGACCCGTCATGCGCGTCGGCCGGCATGTTCTTGGTCATCAGCTGGCGCTGCGTCGTGAACTGCGTGATGCACATGATGACGACGAGGGACATCGTCAGGATCTTGGTCTCGGTCAGCGTCGGTGTTCATGAACGTGTCGGCGATGCGCGCACCCAGCAGCTCGGCGTTCGTGCAGCGACGTCGCGTTCGTCGGAGTTCATGAACCCCTTGTGGAACGCACCGTCCGGCACGCCTTCGTACTTGGCCGCGTGGTCGATCACGCGGAACAGCGCGAAGAAGATCGGCATCTGCAGGATCAGTGGGAGGCAGGAGGCGAACGGGTTGGTGCCCGTCTCCTTCCACAGCTTCATCTGCTCCTGCGTCAGGCGCTCACGGTCGTGCTTGTACTTCTGCTGCAGCGCCTTGATCTGCGGCTGCAGCAGCTGCATGTTGCGGCTCGACTTGATCTGCTTGACGAACAGCGGGATCAGCAGCGTGCGGATCGTGACCGTGAGGCCGACGATCGACAGCGCCCACGTCCAGCCACTGTTCTCGGGCAGCACCGACGCAGAAGATCTTGTGCCAGACCAGCAGGATCCCCGACACCGCGTAGTACAGCGGCGTCATGATCGCCGATCCGATGTCGCCTAGGAAGCCGAACATTGTTCTCCTCTGTGTGACTGTGGCACCGGGTCGTAGCCCCGGCGCTCCACGGGTGGCAGCGCAGGACACGACGTCCGGCGAGCCAGGTTCCGCGCACCGCACCGTGAGTCTCCACGGCCTGCAAAGCGTAGGCCGAGCAGGTGGGGTGGTAGCGGCAGACCTGACCGTACAGCGGGCTGATGGCGAACCGGTACGCCTTCAGCAACCAGATCAAGGAGTACTTCATCGAGCACCGGCTCGCGCCAGTGCCGCGTCGAGCTGCTCGGCGAGCGTCGCCGAGCGCGACGCCGTCGAGCCGCGGGAAGTGCCCGCACCACGACACGACTGCCCGTCGGGCAGCGTGCCGACGCGATCGCGCATCAGGTGCCGCAGCCGCCGCTTGACCCGGTTGCGGTCGACGGCAGAACCCACGGCCTTGCTCACGACGAAACCGACGGACGTGGGTCCGCCGGTTCCCGGAACGCACATGGGTGACGAGGGTTGGCTGTACGCCTTTGGCCCCACGACGGATCGTGTGCCGGAAGTCATCCCCGCTGCGCATGCGTTGACTGCGCGCGAGCAACGGGCTCAGGCTGACAGCTTGGCGCGGCCCTTGCGGCGACGGTCCGCGAGGATCGCGCGGCCGGCGCGGGTGCGCATGCGGAGGCGGAAGCCGTGCTTCTTGGCACGACGACGGTTGTTCGGCTGGAAAGTACGCTTGCTCACGATGTGTTCCTCACGGGAGTCTCATGGATCGTCTGGGCCGGTCGACGGCCACCGCTCGCCCACGACCGAGAACTGCGGTTGTCGTGGGCATGCGGCGGAAGTCGTTCTAGGACGACTAGACAACGGTACGGGCGGCCCGGACGCCGGTCAAACTGACCCCCATACGCGCCCAACCCGCTCTCGTCCACACGACACGCCGATTGCGGTGCGACGGGCTGGGGAATTCCGCTTGTACGCGTCCCCGCAAGGCTGCTAGCGTCACCGCGGTATCGACCTTTTCCACAAGGCCGCCTCAACTCTCGAGTTCGCATTCACACCATGTGGAAAACCATGTGGACGTGTCGGGAGGCATTGGATGAACGACGGCCAGGAAACCAGCCCGGAAGAGCATCTCAACCGAGTCTGGCAAGGAGCCGTCGACACACTCTCCCCCGGCGCCAAGGTGTGGGTCTACTCGGCCAAGCCGCTGACGCTGCACAACAACATCCTCATCGTCGCCGTCCAGGACGACCTCACCCGCGCGCAGCTCGAGTCGCGCGTCAGGCCGGCCCTCGAGCACGCCATCAGCACGACGCTGCAGCAGGAGACCCGCCTCGTCGTGACGATCGAGCCGTCCTTGATCGAGACCCATCAGAGTCGACAAGACGATTTGTCGACAAATTCACAGCATACGTACGGCCAGGACAACGACCTCGACGACGAGGACGATGACGACCAGGACGAGTTCGTCCCGAGCTGGGCCGAGCGCAAGACGACACCTCCGCGCATCGGCAGCGTCGCAGAGGCCAGGCTCAACCCGCGCTACCTGTTCGAGAACTTCGTCATCGGCTCGTCCAACCGGTTCGCCCACGCCGCTGCCGTCGCCGTGGCCGAAGCGCCGGGCAAGGCGTACAACCCGCTCGTGATCCACGGTGAGTCCGGACTCGGCAAGACGCACCTCCTGCACGCGATCGGCCACTACGTCCTCAACCTCTATCCCTCCTCCCGCGTGCGCTACGTCAACAGCGAAGAGTTCACCAACGACGTCATCAACGCGATCCGCGAGAACCGCACCGCCGCACTCAAGCGCAAGTACCGCGAGATCGACGTGCTCCTGGTCGACGACATCCAGTTCTTGGAGGGCAAGGAGTCGACGCAGACCGAGTTCTTCCACACGTTCAACGCGCTGCACAACGAGAACAAGCAGATCGTGATGACGTCGGACCGGCCGCCCAAGAACCTCACGACCCTCGAGGACCGGCTGCGCAACCGGTTCGAGTGGGGACTCACGACCGACGTCCAGCCGCCCGACCTCGAGACCCGCATCGCGATCCTCCGCAAGAAGGCCGCCAACGAGAAGCTCACCGCGCCGGCCGACGTGCTCGAGTTCATCGCCAGCAAGGTGCAGACCAACATCCGTGAGCTCGAAGGTGCCCTCATCCGCGCCACGGCGTTCGCCAATCTCAACGGCACGACGGTCGACCTGCAGCTCGCCCAGATCGTGCTCAAGGACCTCATCGCCGAAGGTGAGGAGCCCGACATCACGGTCGGCATGATCATGGCGCAGACCGCTGCGTACTCCGAGTTCTCGATCGACGACCTCTGCAGCACCAACCGCAGCCGCAACCTGGTGCTGGCCCGGCAGATCGCGATGTACCTGTGCCGCGAGCTCACCGACATGTCGCTGCCCAAGATCGGGCAGGAGTTCGGCAACCGCGACCACACCACGGTGATGCACGCCGACCGCAAGATCCGCAAGCTGATGGCCGAGAAGCACGCGGTCTACAACCAGGTCACCGAGCTCACGGCGCGCATCAAGCAGCAGGCCCGCCAGTCATGACCCCGGAATGGCCCGTCGGACCATACATGCACACCTGGGGACGAGCCTGTGGGAAAACCCATCGAGTCACGTGGACATCAGCGGTCGCTGTGTGAACACCGTGTGAACGCACGAACCGACATCCACAGAGACCGTGTAGTTTCATCGTCCGCCCGACGCACAGGTTGTCCACTGGCCCACACGCTGGCTCACCAGCACAAATCGGGGTTGTCCACCGAATCCACAGACGCTACTACGACTACTACTCTTCTTTATCTCCGGCAACCCCAGCAGAAGTCACGTCACGAGCCTGTGTGTGGATGACATCTTCCGCACTTCCCCTGACTACCTCCGGTCACCGCATACCGTGGCAGGATTCATCCCGACGGCTCCCGTCCTCGGAAAGGCCCCATCACGTGAAATTCCGCATCGACCGCGACACGCTTCGCCGACGCCGTCGCCTGGACAGCCCGCAGCCTGCCCAACCGCCCGAGCGTTCCTGTGCTCGCCGGCCTGCTCATCGAGACCGCCGCCGACGGGCTCACCCTGTCGGGCTTCGACTACGAGACCTCGACCCGCGCCACCCTCCCGGCCGAGGTCAGCGCCGACGGCCGCGCGCTGGTGTCGGGCCGCCTGCTCGCCGAGATCGTCAAGTCGCTGCCGGCCAAGCCCGTCGACGTCGTCGCTCGACGGCACCAAGGTCCAGGTCGTCTGCGGCAACGCCCGCTTCAGCCTCGCAGACCATGCCGGTCGAGGAGTACCCGCAGCTGCCCGAGATGCCCACCGCTTCGGGCACGGTCAAGGCCGACGACTTCGCCACCGCCGTGTCCCAGGCCAGCGCGGCCGCCGGTCGCGACGAGATGCTCCCGCTGCTGACCGGCGTCCGCCTCGAGCTCGAGGGCTCGACGATCTCGCTGATGGCGACCGACCGCTTCCGGGCCAGCCTGCGCGACCTCGAGTGGTACCCCGAGGCCAGCGACCTCTCGGCCCAGGCACTCGTGCCGGCCCGGGTCCTCAACGAGACCGCCCGCTCGCTCACCAACGGCGGCGACGTCACGATCGCGGTGTCGTCCGGCGAGTCCGGTGACGGACTCATCGGCTTCGAGGGCGTCGTCGGCAACGGCACCCGCCGCACCACGACCCGTCTGCTCGAGGGTGACTTCCCGCGCGTGCGCCAGCTGTTCCAGGCGCAGGCCGAGACCGTCGCCTACGTCGAGACCCAGGCGTTCGTCGACTCGGTCAAGCGCGTCGCGCTCGTCGCCGAGCGCAACACCCCCGTCCGCCTGACGTTCTCCGACGGCTCAGCTGCTGCTCGAGGCCGGCAGCGGCGACGAGGCCCAGGCTTCGGAGTCGATCGAGGCCACGATCAACGGCGCCGACATCTCGATCGGGTTCAACCCCACCTACCTGCTCGAGGGGCTCGGCGGTCATGTCCGACCCCGTCGTGCACCTGTCGTTCACGCAGCACACCAAGCCTGCGGCCATCTCGGGTGTCCAGGAGATCGGCGCCGACCCCGACGTCGCGTTCCGCTACCTGATCATGCCCGTACGCCTGCAGAACTGAACCACATCGGAGGGAGCTCACACATGGACATCGGACTCGTCGGACTCGGCAAGATGGGTGGCAACATGCGCACCCGCATGCGCAACGGCGGCGTCACCGTCGTCGGCTACGACCGCAACCCCGACGTCTCGGACGTCGACGTCGCTCGCGGAGATGGTCGAGCAAGCTCCCGTCGCCCAAGGTCGTGTGGGTCATGGTGCCGGCCGGCGACATCACCCGGTCGACCGTCGAGCGAGCTCATCGAGCTGCTCGGCGAGGGCGACGTCATCGTCGACGGCGGCAACTCGCGCTGGACCGACGACGAGAAGCACGCGGCCCTGGCCGCCGAGAAGGGCATCGGCTACGTCGACTGCGGTGTCAGCGGCGGCGTCTGGGGCCTCGAGAACGGCTACGCCCTGATGGCCGGCGGCACCGCCGACGACATCGCCAAGGTGCAGCCCGCGTTCGACGCGCTGCAAGCCCGAGGGCGAGTCCGGCTTCGTCCACGCCGGTCGCGTCGGCGCCGGCCACTTCTCCAAGATGGTCCACAACGGCATCGAGTACGCCATGATGCAGGCCTACGCCGAGGGCTTCGAGCTGCTCGAGAAGGTCGACATGGTCGACAACGTCACCGCGGTCTTCGACTCGTGGCGCGAGGGCACGGTCGTCCGTTCGTGGCTGCTCGACCTGCTGGTCAAGGCGCTCGAGGAGGACCCGGGCCTGTCCAAGGTCCGCGGCTACGCCGAGGACTCCGGCGAGGGCCGCTGGACCGTCGAGGCCGCGATCGACAACGCCGTGCCGATGCACACCATCGCCGCGTCGCTGTTCGCGCGCTTCACCTCGCGCCAGGACGAGTCGCCGGCGATGCAGGCCGTCGCCGCGATGCGCCAGCAGTTCGGCGGCCACGCGGTGCAGGCCGCGGCCGAGGCGGGTCACGACCCCGACAGGACGCCTGACGCCGTCAGCGTGCACGTCAGTCGCCTGACCCTGCACGACTTCCGGTCGTACGCCGACGGTCGAGATCGACCTCGAGCCCGGCGCCACGGCGTTCATCGGGTCCAACGGGCAGGGCAAGACCAACCTGGTCGAGGCGATCGACTACCTCTCCCGGCTCGACTCGCACCGGGTCTCCAGCGACGCGCCGCTGGTGCGGGCCGGCGCCGAGCGGGCGGTCGTGCGCGCCGACGTCGTCCGCGGTGACCGCACCGCGCTGCTGGAGCTGGAGATCACCCCGGGCAAGTCCAACCGGGCGCGCATCAACCGCGGCGCCCTGCCGCGGACCCGCGACCTCGTCGGGCGTGCTGCGCACCGTGATGTTCTCGCCCGAGGACCTCGCCCTGGTCAAGGGCGATCCGTCCGACCGCCGGCAGTTCCTCGACTCGCTGCTGGTGCTGCGCACGCCCGCGGCTGGCCGGCGTGCGAGGCCGACTACGACCGCGTGCTCAAGCAGCGCAACACCCTGCTCAAGTCGGCGCGCGGGCGGCGCAACGTCGAGATCGCGACCCTCGACATCTGGGACGAGAACCTCGCCCGCACCGGCGCCGAGCTGGTCGCGCCACCGCCTCGCTGCTGCTCGACGCCCTCGCCCCGCACCTCGCCGAGGCGTACGTCCGGGTCGCCGCCGCAGCCGCGCCGGACCGCCGCGACGTCACCGCGACGTACAAGCCGTCGCTCGACCTCGCCGCCGACGCTGCGCGACCAGGCAGCGATCGCACGCAGGCGCTGCTCGACGAGATCGCCCGGCGCCGCGGCGACGAGATGGATCGCGGCATCAGCCTGGTCGGCCCGCACCGCGACGAGGTCGACCCTGACGATCGGCGAGCTGCCGGCCAAGGGGTACGCCAGCCACGGCGAGTCGTGGTCGCTGGCGCTCGCGCTGCAGGCTGGCCTCGTTCGAGCTGCTGCGCGAGGATGACGACGACCCCGTGCTGATCCTCGACGACGTGTTCGCCGAGCTCGACCAGGGCCGCCGCCAGCAGCTCGCCGAGCTGGTCGGCGACGCCGAGCAGGTGCTGGTCACCGCCGCCGTCGCCGACGACGTGCCCGAGGCGCTCAAGGGTCACCGGTTCCATGTCGCCGGAGGGGAGGTCATCCGTGACTGAACCCGACGAGCCCGACGCCCGACGACGGCTCGGCCTGGCCCGCGACATCGCCAAGTCGCTACCGCGGCAAGGGCGCGCCGCACCCCGGTCGGCGCAAGCGCCGCGTGCGCCCGGCCAAGCCGGCCCGCGCCAGCGCGCGACGAGCCGAGCCCGCTCGCCGACCTGCTGGGCGAGGTCGTCAACGACCAGGGCTGGGACGAGCAGCTCGCCGCGCAGCGGGTGTTCACCGACTGGGCCGTCGATCGTCGGGCCCGAGGTCGCGCAGCACTCCGAGGTCATCGCCTTCGACGACGCCGAGGTCGCAGGTCGCGCACCGACTCGACGGCGTGGGCCACCCAGCTGCGGCTGCTGGCACCGCGCATCGTGGCCAAGCTCAACGAGCTGCTGGGCGACGGCTCGGTGCTGCGCATCGACGTCCGCGGCCCGCAGGCGCCGTCATGGAAGAAGGGCCCTCGCTCGATCCGCGGTGCCAGCGAGGGCCCGAGCGACACCTACGGCTAAGCCGACGTCGCGACGCGTCGAATCGTTTCACGGGAAACTCGTCGTCGAACGCCAGCACTGCTGCCGCGGCCACGACGAACACGGCCGTCACGGCGGTGACGGCGCCGAGCACGAGCGCCGCCTGGGTGAACCCGACCCAGCCGTACGCCGGGCGCACGCCGATCGCGACCAGGAAGGCCAGCGCGGCGCCGCACCCCAGCGAGCGGCGCTGACGAACGTGCCGGTCGCACGGCGTGCGCGGACCGTGCATGCACCGCCGCGACGACGGCCGTCCAGAGCAGGCTGACCGCGAGCGCCGCGACGACGTCGGCGGGGCGGTGCCAGCCGGCGACGATCGTCGAGGCGCCGGTGAGCGTCGTCGCGAAGCCCGCCGGCAGCGCGACCAGCGGGCGCATCGCCGCCGGGCGCGACGAGCAGCGCCGCGCCGACGGCACTCGCGACCACGGTGGTGTGACCGCTCGGGCAGGCTGTTGAGCGCGCCCAGCCCGAAGTCCGGACGGTCGAGGACGACGCGCTTGAGCACCTGGGTCGTGACGTCGGCGCCGCCGATCACGACGGCTGCCCCGATCGCGAGCCGCGGCCTTGCCCGCGCAGCAGGGCGACCGCGCCGCAGGCGATCGCGACGAGGACGATCGCGCCGATCGAGACGTAGCCGAGCACGCTCAGCAACGTGCAGCTGGGTGTCGCGACCCGCGACGACGGTGCCCATCGCGGCGTCGTCCCACTGCTGTCCTTGCGGCGACTGCACGCGCGATCCGCACCATCACGACCAGCGTCGACCGCCGCCACGACAGCGCACCGACAACGCCGGCAGGGCGGTGTCGCGGCGGGTCACGGTGTCGTGGTCATCCCTCTACGATGCCCGATGGGGCCCAAGCCCGCCATGGCGCGTTCGTCAGGCGCGGCCCCGTGGGCGACTCGGCAGGCCCTCGGACATACCGGAGCCTCGGTGGAGGGTCTCCGCCGTCGTCACAGCCGCCGTTCTGTCGCTCTCAGGGGCAACTGGCGGTCGCGACGCGCCGCCCGGGAACTGTGGGTAAGCGCTGAGACGCACAGAACGGCCCGTATACTGGACAGGTGAGCCAAACTCCAGATCCTGAAGCTTCGTACGACGCCAGCAACATTCAGGTCCTCGAAGGTCTGGAGGCGGTTCGCAAGCGCCCCGGCATGTACATCGGCTCGACCGGTGAACGCGGACTCCACCACCTCGTCTACGAGGTCGTCGACAACTCGGTCGACGAAGCGCTCGCGGGCTACGCCTCCCACATCGCGGTCACCCTGCAGGCCGATGGCGGCGTCCGGGTCGTCGATGACGGCCGCGGCATCCCGGTCGACGAGCACCCCACCGAGAAGATCCCGGCCGTCACGCTGGTCCTCACCTCGCTGCACGCCGGCGGCAAGTTCGGCGGCGGCGGCTACAAGGTCTCCGGTGGCCTGCACGGCGTCGGCGTCTCGGTCGTCAACGCGCTGTCGACCAAGCTCCACGTCGAGATCAAGCGCGACGGCTACCGCTGGACCCAGTCGTTCACCTACGGCGTGCCCGATGCTCCGCTCGAGCGGCACGAGAAGACCGACGAGACCGGCACCACGACGACGTTCTACGCCAGCGAGGACATCTTCGAGAGCATCGTCTACAGCTACGAGACGCTCAAGACCCGCTTCCGCGAGATGGCGTTCCTCAACAAGGGCCTCGAGCTCGTGCTCCGCGACGACCGCGAAGAGGCCCAGGAGGCCACCGAGGGCGACACCCCGGTCGACGCGATCGAGCGCGACGCCCGGTTCCGCTACGACAAGGGCCTGGTCGACTACGTCGAGCACATCAACGTCGGCAGCAAGTCGCCGATCCACCGCGAGGTCATCTCGATCGAGTCCGAGGACGAGTCCAAGGGCCTGTCGCTGGAGATCGCGATGCAGTGGAACGACAGCTTCATCGAGTCGGTCCACACGTTCGCCAACACGATCAACACGCACGAGGGCGGCACGCACGAAGAAGGCTTCCGCGCGGCCCTGACCTCGACGGTCAACAAGTTCGCGACCGCGCAGGGCCTGATCAAGAAGGCCAGCCGACAACCTCTCGGGCGAGGACATCCGCGAAGGGCTCACGGCGATCGTCTCGATCAAGCTCGAGGAGCCGCAGTTCGAGGGCCAGACCAAGACCAAGCTCGGCAACAGCGAGGCCAAGTCCTACGTCCAGACGGTCCTCTACGACGAGCTCGGCGCCTGGTTCGAGCAGCACCCGACCGAGGGCAAGACGATCGTCCGCAAGTCGATCGACGCGGCGACGGCCCGCATGGCCGCCCGCAAGGCGCGCGACCTGGCCCGCAACCGCAAGGGCTTCCTCGGCGGCGGCGGCCTGCCGGGCAAGCTCGCCGACTGCTCGTCGCGCAACCCCGAGGAGTGCGAGGTCTTCATCGTCGAGGGCAACTCGGCCGGCGGCTCGGCCAAGGGCGGCCGCGACCCTCGTACGCAGGCGATCCTCCCGCTTGCGCGGCAAGATCCTCAACGTCGAGAAGGCCCGCATCGACAAGATCCTGCAGAACGCCGAGGTCCAGGCGATCATCTCGGCGCTCGGCACCGGCGTGCACGACGACTTCGACATCGACAAGCTGCGCTATCACAAGATCGTGCTGATGGCCGATGCCGACGTCGACGGCCAGCACATCTCGACCCTGCTGCTGACGCTGCTGTTCCGGTTCATGAAGCCGCTGATCGACGGCGGTCACGTCTACCTCGCGCAGCCGCCGCTCTACAAGATCAAGTGGAGCAACTCCGCCGACGAGCTTGCCTACTCCGACGCTGAGCGCGACGCGATGCTCAAGGCCGGTGCCGCCGAAGGCAAGCGTCTGCCCAAGGAGCTCGGCCAGCAGATCCAGCGCTACAAGGGTCTCGGCGAGATGAACGACAGCGAGCTGTGGGACACCACGATGGACCCGGCCAACCGCATCCTGCGCCAGGTGACCCTCGAGGACGCCGCGATGGCCGACGAGATGTTCACGATCCTGATGGGCGAGGACGTCGAGCAGCGGCGCTCGTTCATCCAGCGCAACGCCAAAGAC
>CAVXBS010000040.1:0-4714 GCA_963759975.1 uncultured Actinomycetota bacterium | reverse complement strand
TGGGGGGTGAAGGCGTAGGGCTGGCCGGTCGCGGGGTCGATGAACGCATCGTGCGTGATGCCGGCGGGAGCGGTCTCGCGGCCGTCGATCGTGCTGACCTTGTGGGTGCGCGCGTCGTAGTAGACGAAGTAGCCGCCACCGCCGATGCCGGCACTGTAGGGCTCGGCGACACCCAGCGCCGAGGCCGTGGCGACTGCCGCGTCGGCGGCGTTGCCACCCTTGCGCAGCACCTCGAGCCCGATGCGGCTGGCATTGGCGTCGACGGACGAGACCGCCCCGCCGTATCCGTACGCGGTGGACCCGCTGGCCTTGGCGGAGCTGGGACCAGCAGTCGTGGTCGCGACAAGTGAGCCGGCTGCAAGAGCGGCTGCGAGGCCGACCCCAAGTCGGCGCGGCGAGCTGAAGGACATACTCATGCTTCCCCCCGGAAGTCAGTCAGTGATGTCTCTTCACCGTACGACCGGTGGTCCGCCCCCGCCACCGACGACTACAGGATCCGTCGCTGGAGGTGGGTCGGGAACTCCTCCTGCGCGCGTATGACAGCCTCCGGCGCGAGGTTGGCGTAGACCGACGTCCGGCTCCTCACCCAGCTCGCTCACGACCGTACCCATCGGATCGGCGGCCAATGAGTGCCCGACCGACACCGGTGCGGCCTGGGACACGCCGATGACGTAGGTCCCGTTCTCGATCGCCCGCGCTGCCAACAAGGTCTGCCACTGCCGGGTCTTGTGCTCGCCGGGCACCCACGAGGAGCACACCAGCACGACGTCGGACCCCGCGTCCGACAGGCTCCGAGCGGCTTCAGGGAATCGCAGGTCGTAGCACGCCATCAGGCCGAAGCGGATGCCATCGATGCTGAACACGACCGGAGCCGTCGACGGTGAGGGCCGGATGAAGTCCGACTCGTGAAAGTCCTGCGCGTCGAACAGGTGGATCTTGCGATACTCCGCGATCCGCCGGCCTCCCGTGTCGAGCGCGATCAACGTGTTGTACGCGCGGTTGGCCTGATCGGACGTCTCGACGACGCCGGCTACCAGGGAGATCTCGTGTCGCCGTGCAATCTCTCCCAGTGCCGTGCACGTCTGCCCATCCAGCGATTCGGCCACCTCCGGGAAGGTGGAGTCCACGACCTTCTTCTCGTACGTCGCGTACTCGGGGAAGACGACCAGCCGGGCCCCCTCAGCGGCAGCGCGAGCCGCCTGGTCGTCGATGCGGTCCAGGTTCTCCAAGGTGTCCGTGCCTGATGCCAGCTGCCCGAGCGCTATCCGCACAGCGATGGCCTCTCGCGCGCGAGGTGCCGTGGCATCAGGTCGGAACGCTCTCGGTGGTCGTCATCTCCGGAGGCGCCACCTTGAAGCCCTTGGTGAGCACGGCCAGCACTGCGATCCCGACGACGAGCCAGCACACGCCGAGCGTGATCGCGTGGACGTCGAGCTTCGTCAGGAGATAGACACAGACCGCGGCCCCGATGGCCGGGGCGCCCACATACCTGATGGCGCTCAGCTCGTGCCCGGCGCGGCGTTCCCGCATGAAGTGGAAGATCACCGAGACGTTGACCAGCGTGAATGCCGTGAAGGCGCCGAAGTTGATGAACGAGGTGGAGGTCGCCACATCCAGGAAGATCGCGATGAACCCGACGCCGCCGGCGATGACGATGCTGAGCACGGGGGTGTGGTACTTCGGGCTCAGCTGACCGAAGACCTTCCTCGGCAGCACGGAGTCACGGCCCATTGCATACATCAGCCGCGAGGCGCTGGCCTGTGCCGCGAGACCCGAGGCGAACTGCGCGGCGACGAGGCCCGCGAGGAACACGGCCCCGAAGAACGCTCCGCCGATCTGCTTGGCGATGTCGCTGGCCGCCGACGACGAGTCGTCGAACACGCCACCGGGGTGCACCAGCTGGGTCGTGTAGGCCACGACGACGAAGATGCCGCCGCCGATCAGGGCAATCAGCATGATGGCCTTCGGCATGTTCTTCTTCGGGTCGATCGTCTCCTCGGTCAACGTCGTGACCGCGTCGAACCCGAGGAACGAGTAGGCCGCGATCGCGGCACCGGAGCTGATGGTGCCGATGGTCGACGTGTCGTTGAAGAACGGGCCGGTGTCGGACAGTCCACCGGCGCCCTGGTGATCGACCAGGTAGCCGACCGACAACGCGACGAAGAAGACGATCACGAGGATCTGGAACGCCATCAGCACGTAGTTCGCCTTGTCGGCGACGCTGATGCCCAGGACGTTCAGGGCCGTCGTGATGACGATGAAGGCGATGATCCACACGGCGATGGGGACGGACGGGTACTGGGCGTTGAGGTAGGACCCGCCGATCAACCAGATCACCATCGGCAGGAACAGGTAGTCCAGCAGGATGGCCCACCCCACCAGGAAGCCTGCGCGCGCGTCGATCGACCGCCTGACGTACGTGTACGCCGATCCGGCCACCGGGTAGATGACGGACATCCGTCCGTAGCTGTGCGCCGTGAAGAGCATGGCGACCAGCGCGACGAGGTATGCCGACGCAGACGCGCCGCCGGTCGTCTCGGCGATGACACCGAAGATGCCGAGGACGATCAGCGGGGTCAGGTAGGCGAGTCCGAACAGCACCAGGGAGCGAAGCCCCAGAGTCCGTACGAGTGCGGGTTGGGTGGTCATCACATGCTCCTGGTGGATGTTGGACGGACGGGGTTCCACGTGGCCGGGTCGATCCGGCCTTGGTAGACGGGAAGCTCGATCGGGAGCTCGCCTGGCTCGAACTGTGACCACATGCGGTTGAAGCCCGCTGTGCCGTGCTCACGAATCCGGTCGACCTCAGAGAGATCGAGCTCGACGCTCAGAGTCGATGGCTGGGGGCCCGGGGCGGATGCGATGACCGCTCCCTCAGGGTCGACGATCACGCTGTCGCCCATCCCGATGGGCCCGGCGCAGTTGACGCTCACCATGAAGACCTGGTTGGCGATGGCATTGGCCCTTGCCAGCACGACCTCCTGGGCGCGATCGCGCGTCGTCGTCTTGACCACGTTGACGATGACCTCCGCGCCCATCCAGGCCAGCTGACGGGTGACTTCGGGGTACCACGCGTCGTAGCAGATGTTGAGTCCGAGGCGGCCGATGCCGGCAAGGTCCACGGTGACGAACCGGTCGCCGGGGTCGTACGGCTCGAAGGGCCTCCAGGGGAAGATCTTGCGGTAGGAAGCAGCGAGCTCACCCTCCGGCGACAGCACGATCTGCGTGTTGAACAGCTGGCCGTCGGCGCTCTCGCAGACGCTACCGGGGATCAACCACACGCCGAGGTCCCCGGCGATCTGCCGCAGCTCGGCGACCCTGGGCCCGTCGAGGGGTTCGGCCGACTCGCGCAGCTCGTCGCTGCGCTCCTGATCGGGCTCGGCGCCCCCGAACAGGTGGAGCTCGGGAAAGACCACGAGGTCCGCGTCGACGGTGGTCGCCAGTGCGCGTTCGACCTCGTCGGCGAAATCGGTGAGCGGGTCGCCGATCAGCCGCGGTGCCGCCTGGACGGCTGCCAGCGAGAGAGTGCGAGACATGGGGTGACTTTCCAGTCGAGTGGTGGTCTGGTTGAGTATTAGATCATAATGATCACTTAAACAGAAGACTTTCCCCTAAGGTGATGACATGAGCTCGCACGACGCTGACGGCACCGGTGTCTCAGTGATTTCCGGCATGGCCGTCGCCGGCATCGATCGCCGCACGGCCATCGATGCCGTGCGTCAGCGCATCGGGACCGCGGTCTCGTTGGGCCTCCTGAGGCCGGGAGAACGGTTGCCCGACGTCGACAAGGTCGCGCTGGGCCTCTCGGTCAGCCCGATCACTGCCCGGCGGGCGCTGACGTCGCTCGCCGAAGAAGGCATCGTGGTCCGTCGGCGCGGGCGCAGTGGCGGCACGTTCGTCGCCGGAGAACCGCCCGCGGACGCGCTCAAGAGGCTCACCGTCTCGCCGTCGGAGTTCGACCGGGTGCATACGCTGGTCAACAGGCGAGTCCTGTGCGAGTGCGCCGTCACGCATTTCGCGGCGGTCAATGCCACGCCGGACCAGCTCGGTCGTCTGGAAACCCTGACCCAGCAGATGGCAGTGTCCGAAGACTGGTCGGACTACCACCAGCTCGACGAGAAGTTCCACCGACTCGTGGCGGAGGCGTCAGGACTCGACAGCGAGGTCAACACCTACAACGAGGCGCTGACCGAGCTGTATGAGCACTTCATCCCATACCCGATCGAGCAGCTGCACGCCTCGAACCAGGATCACATCCGCCTGGTCGACGCCTTGAAGCGCCGCGACGTTGCCGATGCCGTCGACATCAGCCGCCTTCACGTCAGCGTGCTCCACAAGACCATGTTCATGGGCCTGGTGGGCAACCCCCAGAACCCCGAGACCCGAGCCGGACGAACCGCACCATGACGTCCGAGCGAAGCAGGTCCGAGCGGAGGAACGCTGACGAGGTGGCCTGGCTGCTCTTGGACTGATCTTGTCATCTCCGCTGGACCGCACTGAGAGAATGGCCGGGTGCACACCGCCTTGACGCTCGTGACCCTGCTGGCCATCGTCGTCGCGGTCAGCGCCGCCGCCGGCCGGCTCAAGCTGTCGGCTCCGCTGGTCCTGATCGTCGTGGGCATCGTGGGGTCCTACCTCAACTTTGTGCCTGCCTTCGAGCTGACCCCCGAGATCGTGTTGATCGGCCTGCTGCCGCCGCTGTTGTATGCAGCGT
>CAVXBS010000039.1:0-14458 GCA_963759975.1 uncultured Actinomycetota bacterium | reverse complement strand
TCGACTCACTGCAGGTCGCCGCACTCGACCTCGCCGTCGCCATGGCCGTGTCGTCCGGGGCCAAGGGCCTCGAGGCGGCCTCCGTCGTGACCGACGCAGAGTCGGTAGATCCAGCATCCGTACGTGATCTGGCTGGCCATGGCGTCAGCGTCTTCGTCGCTGACTCCACTGGAGCCGTGCGATCGGTGAATGAGTCATGACCGAGTTCACGTCCGGTTTCGCCTGCTTCGTCGGCCGGCCCAACGCCGGC
Source organism: uncultured Actinomycetota bacterium (assembly GCA_963759975.1). Lineage (GTDB taxonomy): Bacteria > Actinomycetota > Actinomycetes > Propionibacteriales > Nocardioidaceae > Aeromicrobium. Next base: position 14,208 of record CAVXBS010000039.1, on the reverse strand, counting down.
AAGTCCACGCTGACGAATGCGCTGGTCGGCGGCAAGATCGCCATCACCTCGTCCAAGCCGCAGACCACGCGCCACGCGATACGCGGGCTGGTCAACCGACCCGACGCGCAGCTGATCCTGATCGACACCCCCGGCCTGCACAAGCCGCACACCCTGCTCGGCGAGCGCCTCAACGCGCTGGTCCGGTCGACCTGGTCCGAGGTCGACACGATCGGCATGTGCCTGCCGGCCAACGAGACCGTTGGCGAGGGTGACAAGTTCCTCATCCGCGAGCTGGCCCAGATCCGCAGCAAACCGGTCTTCGCGATCGCCACCAAGACCGACCTGGTCAAGCCCGACAAGTTGCGCGACCACCTGCTCCAGATCCAGCAGGCCGGCATCGATGCGGGACTGCAGTGGCAGGAGATCATCCCGGTGTCGGCGGTGGTGGGCGACCAGGTCGACCTGCTCGCCGACCTGCTGATCGGCACCCTGCCCCAGGGCCCGGCGCTCTATCCCGAGGGCCAGTTGACGGACGAGCCCGAGGAGACCCTCATCGCGGAGATCATCCGCGAGGCCGCACTCGAAGGCGTACGCGACGAGCTCCCGCACTCGATCGCGGTCGTGGTCGACGAGATGGTCCCGCGGCCCGATCGCCCCGAGGACAAGCCACTGATCGACGTACGCGTCAACGTCTACGTCGAGCGGGACAGCCAGAAGGGCATCATCATCGGCAAACAGGGTGCCCGGCTGCGCGAGATCGGCACCAACTCCCGCTCGCAGATCGAGAAGCTGCTGGGCACGCCGGTATACCTCGACCTGCACGTCAAGGTCGCCAAGGAGTGGCAGCGCGACCCCAAGCAGCTCCGCAAGCTCGGCTTCTGAGGTGGTGCAGCCCGACATCGACGGAGGCGTCGTATGGTTGCGCGACTTCGGACCCGATGACATCGACCTGGTGCTCTCGGCCTCGACGGATCCGTTGATTCCCCTCATCACGACGGTCCCGCCCGTCCCGGACGAGGACCAGGCGCGGGCCTACATCACTCGCCAGAATGGCCGGCTGCCGTCCGGCGTCGGCTATGCGTACGCGATCGCCCGGACGTCCGACGATGCGGCTGTCGGCTATATCGGTCTGAGCCTGGTCGAGAGTGGGCGGGCGTCGATCGGCTACTGGATCGGACCGTCCCACCGCGGCCACGGCTACGCGGCGTCGGCGTTGCGGGCCTTGGGTGAGTGGGCGCTGACCGCGCGGTCGATTCCTCGTCTCGAGCTCTACGTGGAGCCCTGGAACGAGGCGTCGATCCACACCGCAGAGGCGGCCGGCTTTGAGCGGGAGGGCCTGATGCGATCGTGGCGCCTGGTCGGCGACGCCCGTCGCGACATGTGGATGTACGCGCGGATCAACCAGGGCTGACGCTTCACGACGTTGCGCTCGCGAGATTGGCCAGGATCTCGAGCATCCGCTGGTTGGTTGCGGCGTCCTTGACCGCCAGCCGGACTGCTCGGTCGCCGGTCGCGCTGCCCATGTTGGTCGCGTCCCGCAGGTAGAGGCCGCACGTGCGCGCGCCGGCGACGACCCCAGCTCCTGACGGCCCGTGGTCGGACACATGCGCCAGCAGGAAGTTTGCGCAGCCCGGGACCACGTCCCAGCCGAGCTGACCGAGACCGTCCGCCAGCGTCTCGCGGAGCAGATGTGTCTCGGCCCAACGAGCCTCGTAGTAGTCCGCCGATTCCAGCGCCAGGGTCGCCGCGACCTGGGAAGGCAGGCCGATGACCCACGGTGGCGTCAACCCGCGCAAGTCCTCCAGCTGGTGCGGACCCGCGGCCAGGTACGCGACCCGAGCACCACTGAGCGCGTAAGCCTTGGACATCGACTTGCAGACGATCAGGTTGTCATGTCGTCGAGTCAGCGGCTCGACGGTCTCACCGACGTAGTCGATGTACGTCTCGTCGACCCAGAGCCGGGTCGACGGCGGCGCCGCCACGAGCAGTCTCTCGATCTGGGCAGCTGTGATGAACTGCCCGGTCGGGCTGTTGGGGTTGACCAGGATGACCAGGTCGGGACCGGAGGCGACCATCGCCTCGAGCTGCGCCAGGTCCGGGCGATAGCCCGCCGAGCGTTCGAGCGGAACGCGCTCGACGTGACAGCCGACGACCTTGTCGAGGACATGCGCGTACTCGCCGTACGTCGGGTCGAGCAGGAGGACACGAGAGTTGCGTGACAACCAGCGCGGCAGGGCACGAAAGATCAGGTCGGACGATCCGGCTCCCGGGAGGATCGACGCGACGTCCAGGTCCCGCGCCGCGGAGATGGCGGCCACCAGCCCTGTGCAATCGACTGGCGGTGAGGTGCGCAGCAGCCACGGCAGCTCGTCTTCCAGCGCCGCGACCACTGCCCGTGCAGGCGGAAACCACGCGTCAAGCACGTCGGCGTTGATGACGTCGTGACGGCGCCCCAGGTCGTCGAACCCGATGCCGATCGCGTCGAACGACTCACCCCCATGGAAGCAGGCCGCCGGCTTGCGCAACGGCACGTGCAGTCGCCACTCCACCGACCGCTCGATCGAGGCGACGACGGGTTCGAGGGCGTCGAAGTCGGACCGGACCTGGGCGACATCGGCGTACATCAGCTCGAAGTTCACCGCCCCTGAGCTGATCGACAGCCCGGTGGGCAGCATCCCGCCACGCAGGTACATGCCCGCGACCTCGTCACGCCCGATGGCGACGACCTTCGTGCCGCCTCGCGCCTCGATCCAGCGGAAGGCGGCCACCATGAGGGTTGCTGCGAGGTCGGAGTCCCGATGCTCCTTGAGCACGGTCAGCAGTCGGATCTCGTAGGTACCGGTGCCGATCTCGAACGGCACCTCGGCACGTTCGAAGTACTTGTCGATCGAGTAGCCGTGCTCGCCCGGTGGGGTGATGCTCACGAACGCGGCGAGCGTCCCGTCACGGACCGCGACGAGGTAGCGATTGACCTCATCCAGCCGGTCGCGCAGCAAGCCCTGGTCGTTGGCAGGATGCTGGCCCAGCTCGAGGGCGTACACCTCGTGGCGGGCCCGGTAGATGTCCTCGCGGTGGCCGGCATCTGCCTCGAGAATGACAGTACGGTGCTGACTGAGACTGGTAGTCACGCAGTCATCCTGCCCGACGACGGCTCGAGATCAGCGTGCTTCGACCTTTCGCAGCACCGACTTGAGCTGCTTGCTGAGCGCACTCGCCCCGACGACCGGGATCAGTGCGCCGATGAGCTTGCCCTTGAGGGAGTTGCCCACGCGAGTCAGCGTGACGTGGACGTCGGTGCCCTCGGCGACTGGCTCCAACTCATAGAGCCACCCGCTGCCGGGTCCCCACAGGTTGGACTCCACCGTGTCGACCTTGACGGTGCCGGCAGCGCTGTCCCACGCGTAGTGGCTGCGCTCCCAGCCCATAGCGGTGCCCTCGGTGACGTCGGCGGTGTTCGCGCCGAGCTCGTGCACCGTGAAATGTGCCGTGTCGATGCTCGGCCAGATGTCTGGCCGCTCAGGGCCGAAGTCGGTCAGCAGAGCGAGCACGCCGCTCTGCGACAGGCTCGTGTGCACGGTGAACGTGGTCTTGGGCATGTCAATCCTTCGCGTCGCGTAGCGGGGGGTTCCGCCGGTGACTAGATCCTCCCGCACCGCTGGTTGATGCGGGGTCTTCAGGCCGCTCGGGGTTGAAGCTTGGTGAACCGGGCGTGCCGCAGTGGCCGACGTTGGGGGTCGATGCGGGCGGGCGGCATGACGTCAACGATGCCGTCGGGTGCCATGCGGGCGTACCAGCCGGCGTCGTGCAACAGGTGGTGATGCAGGAAGCAGAACAGGGCGCCATTGTCGACTGTGGTGGGCCCGCCTTCGGCGTAAGGCTCGGGGTGGTGGACTTCGCACCACGCCGGTGGTCGGTCGCAGCCCTTCCAGCAGCATCCTCCATCCCGCTTGACGATGGCGTGGCGTTGGAAGCGGTCGTGAAGCCTCCGCGCCGGCGCGATGTCCAAGATCTTGGACTCGCCGTCCATGACGACGGGCAGAATGCCAGCGTTGCAGGCCAGACGGCGGGCCTGGGAGGCGGAGATCTCGGTGCCGCACGTGACGCCGGCCTTGCCGAGCTCGGTCCGCAGGGCATCGAGAGTGGTCTCGATCGTGACGACTGCAGGCAGGCCGCCAGCTTGCGGGAGCTTGTCGGAGGGCAGGTGTTCGATCAGCTCGACGAACGCCCAGCCCATGCGTTGGGCGTGGTTGGGGTGGCCGAGTGCGGCTTCGCCGTGTGGGCCGCGGGCTTCAAGGAGAGACTGGCGGCGTGGTGAGGTGAACGCCTCGAGCGCGGTGCGGAGTATCCCGGCCTGTGCCGTGGGTATCTGCCCCTTGATGCGAGTGACGCCCTCACCGTCGTCGAACATCGTGAGCCTGGTGCTGTCGAAGGCGCGCTTCTCCTGGGCCTCCAGCTGTTTGCCGATGATCTCGTCTGCGCCATCGGGATCGAGCGATTCGATGACGTGGTTGCCCAGGTGCTTGAGCTCGTCAAGGGTGAAGTCGGGTGCGTTGTCGAGCATGACCTGCTCTGCGTCGCCGCGTTCTTCGTCCCCAAACCAGTCGGGGAGCTTGGTGATCGCCTCGACGATGACCCTGGCCTGCTCGGTGCTGATGTCACCCGCAGCCCACGCCAGGCGGGTCGTCTCGACCTCGGGGCTCATGGTCCGGGCGAGCGACACCAGCTTCGCAGCTTCATGCTTCGAGACCCCCGCGATCTGGGCCAACCACGCGGAGGTGGAGGTGCAGCCGTCCTCTCGTGCCAAGCCGCGGTCCTCGGCTACGCCGGCCAATCGGACGGCGAGCTCCTCGAGGCCAGCGCGGGCGCGGAACAACGCCTGTGTCAGCGAACGGATCTCGTCGTCGGTCAGGGACCATGCCTCGAGCGCACCGATGTCGTCCGGCAGGGACGACAGCTGCTCGATGATCATGATCCCCCGATCGCGATAGAACGTATGTTCGATTGTAACGCGATCCCACGGCCAAATCAAGAGTTGGAGTGAAGAAAAGGGCTGAAACTGCGGGAGAAATGAAGTGGAGCAGACCTCTCGTCCCAGACTAGAGCAGAGCTCGGACGCGATCTCAACGCACGTCGAACCCGTGCAGGCCTTCCGGTTCCTCTTTGCTCACGTCAACTGCGGAGACCTCGGCCCGCGCGGGACCTTCGCGGCACCACGCGACCAGCGCCTCAACTGCCGCCTCATCGCCCTCGAAGACCGCCTGGACCGATCCATCGGGGCGATTCGAGACCGACCCGGCGACGCCGAGCCTGGCCGCCTCCTGCTGGCACGAGGCCCGGAAGAAGACGCCCTGCACGTTGCCCCTCACCACGACGCGTCGGCGGATCATCGTCCCAGCGTATTAGGCTCCCGGCGTGGACCGCCGTCTCGATCTCGTCGCCGACTGCAGCAGCTGCTTCGGGCTGTGCTGCGTCGCCCTTGCGTTCGAGAAGTCGGCCGACTTCCCCATCGACAAGCGCGCCGGTGATCCGTGCGTCAACCTGGCCGCCGACTTCAGCTGCGGGATCCACGATCGGCTCCGCGACGAGGGATTCCGCGGCTCTGCGGTGTACGACTGCTTCGGCGCCGGACAACACGTGGCCCAGGTGACGTTCGGCGGGGTGAGCTGGCGTGACGCTCCCGGGACGTCGGCGCCGATGTTCGCTGCGCTCCCGGTGATGCGGCAGCTGCACGAGATGCTCTGGTTCCTCGCGGAAGCCTTGGCACATCCTGTCGCGGAGCCGCTGCACGCCGAGCTCGAGCAGGCCTACGCTGCGACGGAAGTCCTCACGCGTACGGACGCCGACACCCTCACCGGACTCGATCTCCCGGACCACCGCGCAGTCGTCGATCCCTTGCTGCAACGGACCAGTGAGCTCGTACGATCGGCGCACCGCGGGCCCGAACGACGTGGAGCCGATCTCGTGGGCGCCAGGCTCCGCAAGGCTGACCTCCGGGGTGCCAACCTGCGAGGAGCACTGCTGATCGCTGCCGACCTGCGCGGTGCGGATCTTCGCGAGGCGGACCTGATCGGCGCGGACCTGCGCGACACCGACCTGGGTGGCGCCGACCTGACCGGGGCCATGTTCCTGACCCAGACGCAGGTCAACTCCGCGCGCGGTGACGTACGTACGAGAATCCCGGCCCTGCTCGATCGCCCGGCACACTGGGCCGGGTAGGAGGGGCGTATGGATCCTGTCGAGGCACTCAAGGAGATCGCGTTCTGGCTCGAGCGCGAGCTGGCCAAGACCTACCGGGTCGAAGCGTTTCGCAAGGCCGCTGCGGCGATCGAGCACCTGACTCCGGCCCAGGTCGAGAAGCAGGTCCAGGAGGGCAGCCTCAAGAGGGTCAAGGGCATCGGCGACCGTACGTTCGGCATCATCGCCGAAGCGATGGCCGGCGAGGTGCCCGGCTACCTCGCCGACCTGCGCGAACGGGGGAAGACGCCGCTCGCCTCTGGCGGTGCGAAGCTGCGAGCCAAGCTGCGCGGCGACCTGCACAGCCACTCCGACTGGTCCGACGGTGGCTCCTCGATCCAGGAGATGGCGCGTGCGGCGGCACGTCTGGGCCGGGAGTACCAGGTCATGACGGACCACTCGCCGCGGCTCACGATCGCGAACGGACTGTCGGCCGAGCGCCTGGCCGAACAGCTCGACGTCATCGCGGCGGTCGACGCCGAGCACGACGGGCTCCGGTTGCTCAGTGGCATCGAGGTCGACATCCTCGACAACGGCGAGCTCGACCAGACCGACGTGATGCTGGGACGCCTCGACGTCGTTGTTGCGAGCGTGCACTCCAAGCTCAAGATGGACCGAGACCTCATGACTCGCCGCATGGTCACCGCGATCGCCAACCCGCACACCAACGTGCTCGGCCACTGCACCGGCCGGCTCGTCGCGGGTTCACGCGGGGGCCGGGACGAGTCCCGCTTCGACCCTGAGATCGTGTTCGCCGCCTGCGAGAAGTTCGATGTCGCCGTCGAGATCAACTCACGGCCGGAGCGGCGTGACCCGCCGAGCCGGCTGATGCAGATGGCGCTCGACTACGGGTGCCTGTTCGCGATCAACACCGATGCGCACGCGCCGGGACAGCTCGACTTCCTCGACTACGGTGCCGAGCGGGCGGCGGCCAACAAGGTGCCGGCGTCTCGCATCGTCACGACCTGGCCTGTCGAGCACCTGCTCGAGTGGTCACACGCCAAACGCTGAGTCAGCCGAGGGTGTCGGCCAGCTCCCGGATCTCGTCGGCGGAGACCTCACGCGCGGTGCGGCCGGTGACCTCGTCGTAGACGTCGATCAGGCCGGCCAGGTCCTTGACCATCCGCCGGGCCCGGGCCGGCTCGCTTCCGCAGTCGGCCCGGCACTCGCCGGACGCTGCCACGAGGTGCGCGATGACGTGCGCCTTCGCGGCGTATGCCTCGGCGGGCCCGAGCTCAGGCGTCATGACGAACGCGAACACCCTCGACGCGTTGAGGTGGAAGCTCGTGTGGACGGGGTCGAGGTCGCCGATGTGCCGCGGGTAGGCAATGGCGCCATCGATCGCCTGCTGGACGTCCGTCGAGTCGCCGTTCCGGCCCAGCCACGTCTCGGCCTCCTCGATGGCAGCGATGACGCGTCCGCGGGAGTCGGGCTCCAGGAGCGCCATGACCTGGCGCGCTTGGGTGATCCGGAGCGTGGCGCGCAGCTCGGGTGAGTCCTCGGTCGTGCCGAACAGGCGGCCGATCAACGGGACGAGTCGCGCGCGGTCGCTGTCGCGCAAGAGGTCGTTCGTCGTACGCGCCTCGTGCGCGAGCATCGGGTGCGTGCACTCCGGGCGGTCGCTCCACTCCTCGCCGGCGAGCAGCGAGACGTACTCCATCACACAGGCTTCACCGTGTTCGGCGTCGTGGGAGCCCGCGGACAGGGTCGGCAAGGCATCGGGCACGTTCATGGTCACTCCCTCGTTCTGCAGCAATTCTCCACCTGCGCGCCAAGGAACGCGACTGGTCAGTCCATGAGCAGCGCGGCCAGGGTGCCACCGAGCTCACGTGCCGCGTCGAGCTCGGCATCGCCGACGTCTCCCAGGATCTCAAGGACATCGGCCGACTGCGTCCACGACAGTGCTTGCACGATGCTCTGGACCGAACGCACGGCGCCCGTCGTGTCGTACCGGCCGTGCACCCACAGGCCGTACGGCTTCTTGCCACCTGCGCCGTTGCCCGCGGAGCCGTCCTCGGCGAGCGAGCCGCCGGCCTCGAGGAAGATCGTGTCGAAGAAGTGCTTGAGCGCACCGCTCATGTAGCCGAAGTTGGCCGAGGTGCCGAGCAGATAGCCGTCCGCCCCGAGCACGTCCTGGGCGCCCGCCTCGAGGGCGCCGCGTACAACGATCTCCACGCCCTCGATCGCCGGGTCCGACGCACCATCGACCACGGCGTCGGCGAGGCGCTGCAGGTTCGGCGTCGGGGAGTGGTGAACGATCAACAGGACCGGCATGCTCTGGACGATAGCGGGGAAATGGCCTCCGAGCGTCTTGGTGCTCGTCAGCTCGATCCATGCCTCGGGCCGTGGTCTCTGCGCACCGCAGACAAGCCGTCGACAGGGTCACGGCATGACTTCTCAAGTCATCTCGCGGTCACCCGCTGACCGCCCGCATTTCGGTGCGCGTTTGGGCTGATGTGATTACCATCACGTATGGAGTTCGAGACCGCTGCTCGGGCCATTCTCGCCAACATCGAGAAGGTCATCGACGGCAAGCCTGAGGCCGCAGAGGCCGCCCTCGTCGTATTTCTTGCCGAAGGACACCTCTTGATCGAGGATGTCCCGGGAGTCGGCAAGACCGTCTTGGCCAAGGCGCTGGGCCGTTCGGTCAGCTGCTCGGTGCGCCGCATCCAGTTCACGCCTGACCTGTTGCCGTCCGACATCACGGGTGTCTCGGTCTACAACCAGGCCGACCGCGAGTTCGAGTTCAAGCCCGGTGCGGTGTTCGCCAACATCGTCATCGGCGACGAGATCAACCGCGCCTCACCCAAGACCCAGTCCGCGCTGCTCGAGGCCATGGAGGAACGCCAGGTCACGGTCGACGGCACGACGTACGTGCTGGCCAGCCCGTTCACGGTCGTCGCGACGCAGAACCCCTACGAGATGGAGGGCACGTACGCCCTGCCCGAGGCCCAGCGCGACCGTTTCATGGCCCGCATCTCGATGGGCTACCCCGACTCCGCGGCCGAGCTTGCGATGGTGCGTGGCCGCGACGCCGACAACCCGTTCGACGACCTCGAGTCCGTTGCCTCGATCGAGGACGTGCAGGCCATGATCGCCGCAGCCCGGGCGGTCTACGTGTCCCCGGCCGTCGAGCAGTACGCCGTCGACATCGCGCAGGCGACCCGCGTCGACGCCGACCTGCGCCTCGGCGCGAGCCCGCGTGCCACGCTCCAGCTCGTACGTGCGGCCAAGGCCCGCGCAGCCGTGCAGGGCCGCGACTTCGTCCTTCCCGACGACATCGACGCACTCGTCCCTGTCGTGCTGCCGCACCGCCTGATCCCGATGCGGGGCGCGTCGAGCGTCGAGGACGTCGTCGACCGCATCGTCGCCGAGACGCCGGTCCCGGCCGGCGCCGTCCAGCCGAGCTGACGAGCATGCCGACCGACACGTCCGCCGGCCGCCTACGAAGTGCCGCGAGCTCGGTCGTGCTCACCCGCCGCGGCGCGGGATTCCTCGTGGCGGCTGTCATCAGCTTCATCGCTGCTCCGGTCCTTTCCCTGCCGGCGCTGCTCTACGTCACGGGCCTGATGCTCGCGCTGGTGCTGTTCTCCGCGGTCTTCGTGTTCGCGGGCCACTCGCGCGTACGCATCGAGCGCTCGTTCGCGCCCCAGGTCGTGCCGCCGGGCCAGATGTCCCATGCGACGGTGCGCATCACCAACCTGTCGGTCCTGCCGTGCCTCGAGGCCAAGTGGTCAGACGATCTGCCACCCGGCATCTCCGGCGACGCATCCGGCATCCTGCCCGCGCTCGGCGGGAGCCACGGCACCGACTCGAGGGTGTCGTTCTCGTACGCATTGCAGGGCCTGCGACGGGGTCGCCATCCGATCGGGCCATTGCGGGTCAACGTCCTCGACCCGTTCGGGCTCGTCTTTCGCCGGCACAAGTTCGGCAGCCCCGAGCCGTTGACTGTCCTGCCGCGCCGCGTCGACCTGCGACCCATCGCCCCGCGCGGCACGAGCGAGGACGGTGCGACGCGGCCTGCACCACAGCACGTCGGGCTCGGTGAGGACGACGTCATCGCGCGCAGCTATCTGCCCGGTGACGCCATGAAGCGACTGCACTGGAAGGCCACCGCGCACCGCGGCGAGCTGATGGTGCGCCAGGAGGAGCAACAGCTCACCCCGCGTGCGGCCGTGATCCTCGACTGTGAGCCGGTCAGCCAGGGCACGGCCCAGGACCGGCAGGGAGTCTGGGAGTACTCGTCCGTCTTCGAGTGGTGCATCGTCGCGACGGCCTCGATCACGGCGCACCTGGTCAAGGCGGGGTACGTCGTGGTGCTGCAGTCCAGCGGACGCGCCATCGACCGGTTCATCGCCGACGGGCAGGACACCCTCGAGGATGCGATGGTCGACCTCGCCGTGGTCGAGCCGGAGCGGCACGACAACGAGCGACTCGTTGCACCCGAGCGAGCTGCGTTCATGCTGCTGGGCCGCGTGAGCGTCGAACGCGCGCACTACTGGGTCCACGTGATGTCGACGTCGCGCGCGGTGCTGGCCCTGGTCGCTGCCAACTCGTCGGCGGAAGCGCGCGGAATCCTCGAGGACGCGCGCTGGCGCATCGTGACCTATCAGCCCAACCAGGACATCAGCGACGTGTGGACCGAATTCGACGGGGCGCGGGCGCATGCTGCGGGCTGAGGCGTCGACGCAGCGGCTCACCGGCCGCACGACTCGTGACACGGTGGTGGATCACCTCATCATCGCGGGGGCGTTCGCGCTACTACTGTCGGGCTTCCGCACCGTCATCGGTGGCAATGACTGGTGGATCACCACGATCCTGGTCGCCACCCTCACGGGTCTCGCCTGCGCCGTCCTTCGTGCGGTCGGGCTGAGGTGGGTCGCCCCGATCGCCATCGTCGTGGAGTTCCTCGCCCTTGCCTGGATCTTCGTTCCTGACACCCTGATCGGCATCCTGCCGACGTTCGACACGTTCCGTGAGCTCGGCAACCTGGCGTCGGCAGCGCAGGACATCATCATCGAGGAACAGGCACCGGTGGCCGCCGCCAAGCCCGTCGTGCTGGTCGTCGCGAGCTCGTTCGGCCTGCTCGTGATCGTCGCTGACCTGCTGCTCGAGCGCCGTCGCGCGGCATCAGCGATCGGCCTGCTGCTGCTCTCGGTGTTCGCGACGCCGGCGCTGATCTCGGGCGACACTCCTTCGGTATGGCTGTTCGTCGCGGTCGCGGCGCTCTGGCTCGTCATCCTGCGGTCCCGCACTGCCCTTGGCCGTACGCTCGCCCGTCGCCAGCGGGGTCCCGCCGTCGTGCTGGGCGTCGCTGCACTGGCCGCTGCCGTGGCCTTCCCGGTCATCTCGCCTGATGTCAGCGCCGTGGCGACCTCGTGGGGCAAGCCGCCACCAGCGGTGTTCGGCAGGGGCATCAACCCCATGCTCGAGCTCGGTCAGAACCTGCGCCGCAACGGCACCACGACCGCGCTGACCTACACGACAGGCCTGCCCCAGGCGCCCTATCTCAAGGTTGCGACCTTGCGGGACTTCACCGGCAAGACCTGGAAGCCGGGCACCACCCAGCAGTTCGCCGCCCCCGAGGGTGCCGATGCGCTCAGGTTCAGCCCCGACATCAAGGTCGAGAAGGAGTCGACGACCATCACGATCCGGCAGCTTCGCACCACGATGCTCCCCGTGCCATACCCGTTGGACAAGGTCTCGGGCCTCAAGGGCGAGTGGCTGCTGGGATTCGGCCGCACCATGACGTCTCCCGACGACGACACGCGCGGCCAGACGTACTCCGTCACGAGCCTCGACATCCAGCCGACCGCCACCCAGATGCGCGCCATCTCGTCCAACCCCAGAGACCTGCTCCTCCAGGAGGAGGTCAAGCTTCCCGACAAGATGCCGGCGATCATCGAGGACACGGCGCGCAAGGTCACCAAGGAGGCCACCAACCAGTACGACCAGGTGGTCGCGCTGCAGGACTACCTGCGCAACGACGGTGGGTTCACCTACTCCGAGACGGCACCGGTCGCCGACGACTACGACGGCAACGGCATCGATGTCATCGCGAAGTTCCTCGACAAGAAGTCCGGCTACTGCGTGCACTTCTCGTCCGCGATGGCGGTCATGGCCAGGACGCTCGGCATCCCGTCGCGGATCGCCGTCGGCTACGCACCCGGCAGCGTGGTCAACGTCAAGGACGGCCAGAACCAGTACGAGGCGACGTCGGACGACCTGCACGCGTGGACCGAGATCTACTTCGAGGGCGTCGGCTGGCTCACGTTCGAACCGACTCCGGGCGTCGGATCGGCCACGGCGTTCAAGGAGCCCGGTGCGCCGGCCTCGAACGCGGACGGCGGCGAGTTCTCCGGCAGCCCGCGCAGGGCGGCGCGTGACGAGTCGACCAACGTCGACAGCGGAGCGGCACCCACCTCGAGCACGACGAAGACCGCGCCTCGCACGGCCCTGATCACGTTCGCCGTGCTGCTGGTGATGATCGGCATTCCGGCACTGCTGCGATGGGCGCGCCGCCGCTGGCGGATCAGCCGGGCCGGCTCGTCGGTCGACCCGCTGTGGCGCGAGCTCGAGGACACCGCACGCGACTTCGGGCTGCCGTTCTCACCGACCGACACGCCTCGTGGCTTCGCCGCACGACTTCGCACCCGCGACGGCATCGACGCCGAGGCGCTGAACCGGCTGCTGCGGAGAGTCGAGAGAGCCCGCTTCGCCCGCTCCGTTGTCGCCGAGGGCGACGGCGTCGATGATCTGCGCACCGTGATCGCATCGATGGCGCTGGGCGCATCGCGGCAGGAGCGGTGGCGCGCGCTGGCGCTGCCCCGGTCCCTCTCGGGCCGCAGGGCGTACGCCCCATCGGGTCCGCTGCAGACAGCACCGACACTCGGCTGATAAACTTCCCACCGATATGCGGATCCAGAACCTGCTCCTTCTCTGCCGCGTCGAGGTCCTCTAGGTCGGACCCCTCGGCGCGGAGTTTGTCACGTCCCGGCCGCACACCAGCCAGACAAACACCCCGAGGATCCAGATGACGACCTACGCCAACACCCCGCAACAGCCCAGCGGCATGCCGCATCAGCGCTATCAGCCGTTCGTGCCGATCGAGCTGCCCTGACCGCACGTGGCCGGGCAAGACCATCACCCAGGCGCCGCGATGGTGCGCCGTTGACCTCCGCGACGGCAACCAGGCCCTGATCGACCCGATGACCCCGGCGCGCAAGCTGGCGATGTTCCAGCTGCTCGTCGGCATGGGCTACAAGGAGATCGAGGTCGGCTTCCCGAGCGCGAGCCAGACCGACTACGACTTCGTACGCCAGCTGATCGAGGGCGACCACATCCCCGACGACGTCGTCATCCAGGTGCTGACGCAGTGCCGGGAGCCCCTGATCGACCGCACCTTCGAGTCCCTGGTCGGCGCCAAGCAGGCGATCGTCCACTTCTACAACTCGACCTCGACGCTGCAGCGCCGGGTCGTCTTCGGTCTGGACAAGGACGGCATCACCGACATCGCGACGCAGGGTGCCCGCCTGTGCATGAAGTACGCCGAGATCCACACTCCGGACACCAAGATCTCCTACGAGTACTCGCCGGAGTCCTACACCGGCACCGAGCTCGACTACGCGCTCGAGGTGTGCAGCCGGGTCATCGACGTCATCGACCCGACGCCCGACTGGCCGCTGATCATCAACCTGCCGGCGACCGTCGAGATGGCCACCCCCAACGTCTACGCCGACTCGATCGAGTGGATGCACCGGCACCTGCCACGCCGCGACAGCATCATCTTGTCGCTGCACCCCCACAACGACCGCGGCACGGGCGTCGCCGCGGCCGAGCTGGGCTACCTGGCCGGCGCGGATCGCATCGAGGGCTGCCTGTTCGGCAACGGTGAGCGCACGGGCAACGTCTGCCTCGTCACGCTGGGACTCAACCTGTTCAGCCAGGGCGTCGACCCGCAGATCAGCTTCAGTGACATCGACTCGATCCGTC
>CAVXBS010000038.1:0-6444 GCA_963759975.1 uncultured Actinomycetota bacterium | reverse complement strand
CGGTGTGGTCGTGGAACGCCGCTCTGGCGTTCGTGGGCGGTGACGCCGTCGTCTGGAAGCCGTCCGAGAAGACGCTGCTGACCTCCCTGGCTTGCCAGGCGCTGGCGCCTGAGGCCGGCTCGCCGCGCCGGTGTGCCCGAGGGCCTCTCCGCGGTGCTGTTCGGCGACCACCGGATCGGTGAGGTGCTGGTCGACGACCCGCGCGTGCCGCTGGTGTCGGCGACCGGCTCGACGCGCATGGGCAAGGAGGTCGCTCCCCGTGTGGCGGCCCGCCTCGGACGTACGCTGCTGGAGCTCGGCGGCAACAACGCCGCGATCGTGGCACCGTCGGCCGACCTCGACCTGGCGGTGCGGGGCATCGTGTTCTCCGCGGTGGGCACCGCCGGCCAGCGCTGCACGTCGCTGCGGCGCATCATCGTGCACGAGTCGATCAAGGACGACCTCGTCGCCCGCCTCAAGGCCGCATACGAGACGCTGCCGATCGGCTCACCGCTCGAAGCCTCGACGCTGGTCGGGCCGCTCGTCGACAAGCCCGCGTTCGATGCGTTCGGCGCAGCCGTCGCGCAGGCCACCGCCGACGGTGGCGACCTGGTCACCGGTGGCACGGCGGCCGACGTCGACGGTGACGGGCACTACGTCCACCCGGCGATCATCGACATGCCCAAGCAGACCGAGATCGTCAAGGCCGAGACGTTCGCACCGCTGCTCTACGTCCTGACCTACACCGACTTCGACGACGCCCTCGCGCTGCACAACGACGTCGCCCAGGGCCTGTCGTCGTCGATCTTCACCCTCGACGTGCGCGAGGCCGAGGCATTCGTGTCGGTCATCGGCTCCGACTGCGGCATCGCCAACGTCAACATCGGCCCCTCGGGCGCCGAGATCGGCGGGGCGTTCGGCGGCGAGAAGGAGACCGGCGGCGGTCGCGAGTCGGGCTCCGACGCCTGGCGCGCCTACATGCGCCGGTCGACCAACACGGTCAACTACTCCACCGAGCTGCCACTCGCACAAGGCGTCGAGTTCGTCTGAGCCTGATGAGCGGTGAGTTGGCGACCTGTCCGGGCGATGGCCGGTATGTAGCGGCGTCTGGGCGACCTGTCCTGGTTCCAACAGGTCGCTGAGGCACCGCACCCGCGCCTCGACTAGCGAACGCGGTTCTCCTTGCGCCACATGAGCTTGAGGCCCGACCAGCTGGTGTCGATCGCGGCGACCTTGACGTCGACCAGGCCCAGCTCGAGCGCGCCGGCCCTGATCGCGTTCTCGGTGACGTCGCTGACGTGACCGGCCGCCTTGCGGGGCCACGCGATCCACAACGACCCAGCGGGGAAGATCCATTCACCCCAAGCTGCCAGGCCGTCGAGCTCTGTTGCCGACCGTACGAAGACGAGGGCGATGTCGGTTGCGCCCTCCGGCAGCTGCTCCACGTCCTCGAGCGGCTCGGCGAACTCCCACTCGGTGTCGGCGCCGATGACCGTGAGCCGCAGGCCAGGCTTGATGCCGAGCTTCCTGAGCTGCGGGGTGCCGGAATAGCCGGAGTCCTGTGCCATGGACCGACACTAGTGCGCCGCCGCGTGCCGGGGCAGGATCGTCGGTGCCACACGGCACAATGAACGGGTGAGCCTCTACCGTGACGCCGGCATCGTGCTGCGCGTCCACAAGCTCGGCGAAGCCGACCGCATCATCACGCTCCTCACGCGTGACCGCGGCATCGTGCGCGCCGCGGCCAAGGGCATCCGCAAGACCACGTCGCGGTTCGGTGGCCGGCTCGAGCCGTTCATGCATGTCGACCTCCAGCTCGCCGAGGGCCGCTCGCTCGACATCATCACGCAGGTCGAGACGATCAACCCGTTCGCCAAGGATCTCGGCGGCGACTACGCGGCATACACCGCAGGCACCGCGATGCTCGAGACCGCCGAGCGGCTCGTGCAGGAGGATGGCGAACCCGCCGTGCCACAGCTCCAGCTGCTGGTCGGGGCACTGCGTGCCCTCACGGAGGGACGCATGACGCCGAGCCTGATCCTCGACTCCTACCAGCTGCGCGCCCTGTCGATCGCCGGGTATGCGCCGACGTTCGACGCGTGCGCCCGATGCGCCGCCGAGGGCCCGCACCGCAACTTCCATGCTGCCTCCGGCGGCATGCTGTGCGACGACTGTCGTGTGGCCGGCTCCGCGGCACCGTCGCCGTTCACCGTGACCTTGCTGGCCGGGTTGCTCAGCGGCGACTGGAGCACCGTCGGCACATCGGACGACCGGTCCCGCCGCGAGGCCAGCAGCATCGTCAGCGCCTACCTCTCGTGGCACCTTGAGCGCGGCCTGCGCTCCCTGAGCCACGTGGACAGGTAGCAGCATGAAGCGATCCGTACGCCAACCGGTTCCGCACGCCTCCGGGGCGAAGCCGCCTGCGATTCCGCTCGAGCAGGTGCCCCGCCACGTCGCGATCGTCATGGACGGCAACGGTCGCTGGGCCAAGCAGCGTGGCCTGCCCCGCACGGCCGGCCACGAGATGGGCGAGGCAGCGCTGTTCGATGTCGTCGAGGGCGGCATCGAGATCGGCGTCAAGGCCATCTCGGCCTACGCCTTCTCGACCGAGAACTGGAAGCGCTCGCCCGACGAGGTGCGGTTCCTCATGGGCTTCAACCGCGATGTGATCCGTCGCCGGCGCGACGAGATGCACGAGCTCGGCGTGCGCGTCCGGTGGGCCGGCCGTCGTCCCCGCCTGTGGCGCAGCGTCATCAAGGAGCTCGAGACCGCCGAGGAGATGACCAAGCACAACGACGTCCTGACCCTCACGATGTGCGTCAACTACGGCGGCCGGGCCGAGATCGCTGACGCAGCGGCTGCTCTGGCGCGTGACGTGGCGGCCGGCAAGGTCAACCCCGACAGGGTCAACGAGCGTACGTTCGCCCGCTACCTCGACGAGCCCGACATGGCCGACGTCGACCTGTTCTGGCGCACGTCGGGGGAGCAGCGCACCAGCAACTTCCTGCTGTGGCAGTCGGCCTACGCCGAGATGGTCTTCTCCGACATCGCCTGGCCCGACGTCGACCGCCGCGCGCTCTGGGCCGCGATCGAGGAGTACGCCGCCCGCAACCGCCGCTACGGCTCGGCGTGACGCGCGGTGCAACGCTTTGCGGCCAACTGGCATAAGCAGGGCGTGAGCACGCAGACGTCGGACGCTGAGCTGTTGGTCAGGTCCCGTACGAGTGTCGAGGCGTTCGGCGTCATCTACACCCGGCACGCACTCGCCGTGCACCGCTACCTTTCGAGTCGTGCGGGATCGGCCACCGCCGAGGACCTACTCGGCGAGGTGTTCACGGTTGCCGTGGAGGCTCGCCTTCGCGTCAAGCCGCGCACCAGTGGGTCGGCATCGTTCCAGCACCTCGCAGACTGGCCGCCGGAGCGACCAGTCTGCGAGGTGGCGATGAGTCACGCGTTGAGGCGCACCCACGCTGCGACGGCCACGACCCACAGCGGGAGCAGCATGAACCCGATGAACCCCAGCGGTCCGAGCGGTGCGAGCACGCCGACGACGATGGACGCGACGGCAAGCCACTTCGGCAGGGCGTGGGTGGCGAGGCCGGCCAGCCCGGTGCCGACGTAGATCCCGATCATGCTGGCCATCAGAGGCAGGAAGCCGGCGTCGGTGATGATGGCGAGGGTGCGGATCGCACTGTCGTTGCCGGCGTCGACGGCTCGCCACATCGCGGCATCGGTGACGGTCCACGAGGCGAACGTCGCCGCAAGCGCCCCGAACCCCAGGAACGCCGCATCGGCGAACCAGGTCCGGCCCGACGAGCGCAGTGCGTTGCGCAACGCACTGGCGAAGAACAGGATCAGGCCGACGAGCACCATGCCCGCGTACGCGGTGACCTGGCTGACGCCTTGGCTGACGTCGTAGAAGTCCTTGATGTCAGCGGTCTTGGTGTCGGTCGAGATGTCATGGCTGGTGGCGATCATGCCCACGCTGAACACGAGGATCACGACAGCGAGGCCGACGAGGACCCGGCGAGTCGGGCGTTCCTTGCTGGAGACTGCCGCGAGGGCGGCGGATGTGGTGGTCATGGGAGGTTCCTTCGATAGGCGTGGATTGGACATCTCCACCGTCGTCTCCGCCAAGGCTCTGCACATCGGAGGATGCTCGGGACCTTCGATCAGGGTTAACCCCAACGCGCACAGGCTGTTCGGGGGTCATGATGAGTCATGGTGATGACCAAGCGGGTCGCGACGACGATCGCCGGAGCAGTCCTGGCGACCGAGGCGGCGCTGGTCGTCGGCATGGCAGTCATCGACCAGAACCTGATTCGACGGGGCTATGGCGACCAGTTCGACGGGCTGACCGAGCCCTGGATGTGGGGATGGGTCGTCGCCATCGCCGTGCCGGGCGTGGTTGGTGCCGTCATCCTGCACAGCCAGCCCCGCCATGCAGTCGGCTGGCTCTTCCTCGGTCTCTCGGTCTCGTTGATGGCTTCGGGCCTCGTGGAGGACTGGTTCACCCTCGCGGCGATCGTCAAGCCCGCTGAGGTCGGCGGCGCGGGCGCAGCCGCCGTGCTCGCTGACAAGTCCTTCCTGCCGTGGTGGCCCCTGCTCACACTGATCCTGTTGCTCACGCCGACGGGGACGTATGCCTCGCCGCGTTGGCGGCTGGTAGGGCGGACGAGCGTGGTGGCCTCGGTCGTGGTCCTCATCTGCTCGGCGGTCAGCACCCGGCCCTTGAACGAGCCGTACGAACGTGTGGGCAATCCATGGACGATCCAGGGAGTCGGCGACGTCGCGAGTGTGCTGGCCAGGTGGACGTTCGGCGTGGTGGCGCTCGGGTTGCTGCTGGGCGGCTGCTCTTTGGTGCTGCGCTGGCGAAGGTCGACCGGAGACGCCCGTCGGCAGCTGCTCTGGCTGGCGCTCGTCGTTGTCCCTCTGCCGGCGGTCATCCCGGTTCACCTGTACGCCGTCAGCACGGACACGGAGTGGCTGCTCCTCGTGTCCTTGGCGCTGTTCCTGGCCCTCATCCCGATAGCGGCAGGGCTGTCGGTCCTCCGCTACCGGCTCTACGACGTCGATCGCATCGTCGCGGCCACCACGACGTACTCCTTCCTGTCCTTCGTGCTCGTCTCGGTCTACGCCGTCGTCGTGTGGATGGGCAGCCAGATCTCGACGACGTCGTCGCCGTCACCGGCCGCGACGGCGACCGTGGGCGCGGTGACGGCCGCAACGCTCGCGGCGCCGTTGCGCACCGGGATTCAGCTACGCGTCGACCGACGCTTCAACCGGCGTGCGTTCGAGGCCGTCAGGATGGTGCGCGACGCCGTGACGGTCGACCGCGCCGGTGTCGACCCCGAAGCGCTGCTCCGGGATGCTCTGGGCGACGACTCGGTGCAGGTCGCCTACCCGGCCGCCGACGGCTGGGTCGATGGCCAGGGCGCCGCCACGGCGACCCCGGAGAATCACGTGGTCGTCACGCGCGGAGGGCGGACCGTCGCGCGCATCGGTTACGACCCGGAGCGGTCCGACGAGTCGACGGTTGCACGCGCCGGACAGGTCGCCGCGGCGGAGCTGGACAACACCCGGCTACGGGCCGACCTGCAACGCAACCTTGCCGAGCTCGCCGAGTCGCGCGCCCGGATCGCGGACGCTCAGCGGGCCGAGCGTCGACGCATCGAGCGCGACCTGCACGACGGCGCGCAGCAGAGCCTGCTGGCGCTGGCCTTCGAGCTCCAGTCGGCCCACCTCAACGGCGATCCCGAGCGCATGCGCTCGGCGCTAGGCGCCGGTGCGACGGCGGCGCGCGATGCGTCCCGGCAGCTGCGAGATCTCGCCAACGGGCTCCACCCCCAGGCGCTGACCGAGGGTGGGCTGACGGCTGTGCTCGATGACCTCGCACGATTGTCGCCGGCGCCGGTGCGGGTCATCTGCCCGCCCGACAGGTATCCGCCGGCGATCGAGTTCACGTGCTGGCTCGTCATCGCCGAGGCGGTGGTCAACGCGCACAAGCACGCCGCAGCGCAGGAGATCTGCGTCGAGGTGGCGCATGTCGGGCATACCGTCCTGATCCGGGTGCGCGACGACGGGCACGGTGGGGCTGACCCGAGCAGCGGGGGACTGCGTGGTCTGCGCGACCGCGTCGAGGCCGCAGGCGGTCAGGCGCGGATCGTCTCCGGGGCCGAGGGCACCACGATCGAGGCGACCGTGCCATGCGCATCGTGATCGCCGACGACTCCGGTCTGCTGCGGGCCGGCTTGTCGAACCTCCTGGTGGAAGCCGGCCACGAGGTCGTCGGCGTTGCGCCGGACGGCGAGGGTGTCGAGGCTCTGGTGGAGCTGGAGTCGCCCGACCTCGTGATCCTCGACATCCGGATGCCTCCGACGTACACGTATGAGGGCGCGCGTGCGGCGGTCGACCTGCGCGAGCGCCATCCTGACCTGGGCATCCTGCTGTTGTCACAGTCACTCG
>CAVXBS010000037.1:0-4538 GCA_963759975.1 uncultured Actinomycetota bacterium | reverse complement strand
GCGCAGCCGTCCCACGCTCACGATCGCCGTGCCAGTCGTTGGCCTGGTGCTGTGGGTCGGCGTCGCCTGGTTGGCGCCGCGTGGGACTGGACCCTAGAACCCCGCTGGAATCTCAGCTTCTCGAAGGAGTGCTCGGCAGCAGGGAAGGAGCCGTTGGCGACGTCATCGGCATACGCCTTGGCAGCGTCCAGCATGACGCCGTGCAGGTCGGCGTAGCGCTTGACGAACCGGGGCGCCTTGCCGGTGCGCAGGCCCATCATGTCCTGCCACACCAGCACCTGGGCGTCGCAGTCGATGCCGGCGCCGATGCCGATCGTGGGGATGCGCAGGGCCTTGGTCACCTCGGCGGCGACCGGCGCGGGCACCATCTCCATGACGATCGCGAACGCTCCGGCGTCCTCGAACGCCTTGGCCTCGGCGATGAGCTTCTCGGCCGCCTCGCCGCGGCCCTGCACGCGGTAGCCGCCGAGGTTGTGCTCGGCCTGGGGGGTGAAGCCGATGTGCGCCATGACGGGGATGCCGGCGTCGGTCAGCAGCTGGACCTGCGGCACCATCGGCAGGCCACCCTCGAGCTTGACCGCGTGCGCGTTGGCCTCCTTCATGAACCGCACGGCCGTGTCGAAGGCCTGCCCGGGCGACCGCTGGTAGGAGCCGAACGGCAGGTCGGCGACGATCAGCGCACGGCTCGTCGATCGGGTGACGGCGCGGACGAGCGGGATCAGCTCGTCGACGGTGACCGGCAGCGACGTCTCGTTGGCGAACACGTTGTTGGATGCCGAGTCGCCGACGAGCATGACCGGAATGCCGGCCTCGTCGAACGTCGCGGCGGCGTACTGGTCATACGCCGTGAGCATCGCCCACTTCTCGCCGCGCTCCTTCATCTGCTGCAGGTGATGGGTGCGAATCTTGCGAATCAATGTGCTTCCAGCCGGGGCAGCGGGTGCCTCAGGTCCGGAGCCGTACGGGGCGGTCTCTTCAGGGGTGGCGTCAGCCATGGTGGTTCTCCTTGTCGTCTCGCAGCTCCTCGCGGAGTCCACGGATGTCTCCAGCGTGCCAGAAACCGGGGGAGTCGCCACCGAGTGTGAACGAACTCACGGGGCGTCGGGCCGGATCGACGCATGCGTGTCCTCCTCGCTGCACTGCTGCTCGCCGCGGGTCTTGCCCTGCCTGGCTGCGGGCGCGGGCCGGGCGATATGCAGTGCCGGAGCCGGTTCGCGGACTACCACCAGCTGCTCAGCGAGAACGGCAACCCGGGCACCTCGGCGATGCCGCGCCTCACCAAGCGCTGGGACACCCATCGTGCGCGGCGCTCTCAGATTGAGCGTTGCCGGACCGGCTCGTGGACAGGCCTTCGGGCCGCCGGACCTCGATGGGTCAGGCGGCTTGGCGGTAGGTGGTTCGTCGTCGTCGGCGCAGGGTGCGGCCGGCGCCGTTGCTGAACACAAATCCATCGACGGCGTTGCCGGTGATGTGGAGCCTGCCGCGGTGCAGCAGGGTGTGGCAACCGACGCACAGGCCGATGAGTATGTCGAGGTCGGTGGGTCCGCCGTGGGACCAGAAGATCGTGTGATGAATCTGCAGATGTGTGTGATTGCAGCCCGGTGTGGCACAGACGCCTTTTTGTCGCGCGAGCACGGCGCGACGTTGCAAAAGATTGGGCTGGTAGCGGCCACGGCCGGCGTTGAGGATCTGCGCCTGGCGCTGACCGTCACCTTCTTTCATGAGGAACGCAGTGAAGTCGGACACGCAGGCGAAGTACATGAGCAGGTTGGCGCCGATCGCACCGTGGCCGGCGAGCTTCGCCGGTTCAGTGGCGGGCATCGGCTCGGGGACCGTGAACGGCTTCTCGGCGGCGTTCTTCGCCTGCTGGGCGGCAGCTTCCACCGTGTCGGCGTCGACGAACACGGACATGTGCGGTCGGACACCTTTGTCCGAGGGCAGCCCGTTGGCCAAGATGCTGTCGCACAGATCGTCGACGCCTTGGACCCGGCGCTGGGGCCCGGTGCGGTCGTCGTCCTTGTCCCGGGGTGCTGCGACAGAGTCAAGGACGGTCTTGAGCTTCGCCCCTGTCACCGTGTTGAGAAACCCGGAGACGTGCCAGCCGTCAGGGACCGCGTTGACCTGGAAGTCTTCCTTGTCCATGCCGCGTTCCCACGCGTCGTCGAGATCTTCGGGATGGATGACGTCCTTCAGATGCTTGACGGCTTCGAACAATGCACCCGGTTCACGGTTACGAGCGACCTGGACGAACTCTTCCTCGAACCGGCGCATCGGCTCGAGTCCCACATGCTTGAGCCCGTAGACGAACACGCGTACGTGGGCGGCGCTGATCTGACCGGTAAACGCCGCCTCGGCCACCAGTGGCAGGTCACGCAAAGCGGTCACGTTGCGCACCAGGGTGGTCGCGTGGCCGGCGTTCAACCGTAGCTGGGTTCGCACCCACGCATTCAACGTCGACGCGCCGTCGATCTCGAAGTCCTTGGTCGCATCCAGCTCGGCCAAGAGCATCGACTCCGTCGCATCCAACGCGTCTCGCGCCACCTGCACCGCATGCAGCTTGGACCGCACATCACCGGACGCGAGCGCCTGCGCGGCGGTGCGCATCGCCTCGATCGTCGGCCGCGGATTCATAGCCCTACACTAGTCGAACATGTGTTCGACTGTCAATCATTAAACCCCGGAACTCCAGACAAAATCAAGTGTCAGACCCGTGTGCAAGGATGGCCTCACCAGTCCTGCTCGTCGAGCTTCTCGCGCCAGCGATGCGTGATCGGGACACGGCGATCGCGGCCGAAGTTGCGGCGCGACACCTTGGGTCCCGGCGGGTACTGGCGACGCTTGTACTCGGCCCGGTCGACCAGCGTGATGACCCGCTCGACCAGCGCCGGGTCGAAGCCCTCGGCGATGACGTCGGCCGAGCCGAGGTCACGTTCGACGTACGCATCGAGCACGGCATCGAGCAGCTCATAGGGCGGCAAGGAGTCCGAGTCGAACTGGCCGGGTCGCAGCTCCGCCGACGGCTGCTTGGTGATCGTGTCCTCGGGGATGGGCGGCGTCTCGCCGCGCTCGGCGGCGACCTGGTTGCGCCACTTCGCGAGCTGCCACACGAGCGTCTTGGGCACGTCCTTGATCGGGGCGTACGCGCCGACCGCATCGCCGTAGATCGTCGAGTAGCCGGTCGCGAGCTCGGACTTGTTGCCGCACGCCAGCACGAGGTGCCCGTGCTGGTTGGACAGTCCCATCCAGATGACGGCGCGGATGCGGGCCTGCAGGTTCTCCTCGGCGAGACCGTCGAGGTGCAGGGCCGCCTGGTACGCGTCGAAGATCGGCGCGATCGGCACCGTGTCGAGCGACAGGCCCGTGCGACGGGCCTGCTCGGCGGCGTCGGACTTGGAGTGCTCGCTCGACCAGGCGCTGGGGTTGGAGATGCCGAAGACGTTCTCCGGCCCGAGGGCGTCCACGGCGATCGCCGCGACGAGAGTCGAGTCGATGCCGCCGGACATGCCGAACAGGACCGACTGGAAGCCGTTCTTGTGGACGTAGTCGCGCAGCCCCACGACGAGCGCTGTCCATGTCTCCTCGTGCCGGGGCATCCGTTCGTTGGTGACCGTCGGCATGGGTTCGTACGCCTCGAACGGGGCGGAGCTGATGATCGTGCGTTTGATCGCGAGGCCACCGAACCGCTCGTCGGCGTCCGGCATCGCCGGGGTCGCCGCCGGGAGGTCGAGGTCGACGACGAGCAGCTCGGGCTCGAACTGCCCCGACCGGCCGAGCACGGTGCCGGCGGCGTCGACCACGATCGAGTCGCCGTCGAAGACCAGCTCGTCCTGTCCACCGACGAGGTTCACGTATGCCAGCACGCACTCGCCCTCGCTGGCCCGGCGTGCGCACAGCGCCAGGCGTACGTCGTCCTTGTCGGCTTCGTAGGGCGAGCCATTGGGCACGACGAGCAGGGCGGCGTCGGCTGCCTTGGCGGCAGCCGACGGTCCGTCGCGCCACAGGTCCTCGCAGATGGCGAGCGCGACGTCGATGCCACCGATCTGGACGATGTTGATCGTGTCGCCGGGCACGAAGTTGCGGATCTCGTCGCCGACGCCGTAGTTCCAGAGGTGGTGCTTGGCCTGCCGGGTCACGATCTCGCCGCCGTGCATGACCGCGACGGAGTTGGTGGGCGCGTTCTTGGGGATGCCGATCTTCTCGGTGACGTCCTGCGCCTGGTCGAGGAAGCCGACCATCGCCACGAGCTCTCCGCAGCCTTCGTCCTGCAGACGTACGGCAAGGTCTTCGGCGGCCGCGCGAGATGCCCTGATCAGCGATGCCCGCATCGCGAGATCCTCGATGGGGTATCCCGTCAGCATCATCTCGGGGAACACGACGAGGTGGACGCCCTTGGCGACCGCCTGCTTGCAGTAGTCCACGACGAGGTCGGCGTTGGCGCCCAGATCGCCGACGGTGGCGTTGACCTGGGCAAGGGCGAGTCGCATCTGGGGCACGTGCCCCAGCGTATCCAGCGCGGCGACCCGCCACTTCGCCGCGGC
>CAVXBS010000036.1:0-4170 GCA_963759975.1 uncultured Actinomycetota bacterium | reverse complement strand
CCAGCACGTCGTGATCTGGCATCAGAAGAAACGCCGCTAGCCCAGGCGCTCCGCGAACGGGGCCATCGGAGGCGCCAGGTTGCTCAGTGGAGCCTCTCTGTGCCGCCACACGCTCGCCTCGCGGAGCCGATCACCGTCAGCCGTGCGCTCGCCGTCGCCCCCGGGCAGCTGCCAGTCCCGGGCGCGC
The DNA here is from genome assembly GCA_963759975.1 of uncultured Actinomycetota bacterium. Lineage (GTDB taxonomy): Bacteria > Actinomycetota > Actinomycetes > Propionibacteriales > Nocardioidaceae > Aeromicrobium. Next base: position 3,983 of record CAVXBS010000036.1, on the reverse strand, counting down.
GCCCGGGTGCCGACAGCGCTGGTCAACGCCGTTGCCACCGATAACCAGCGCCATCGCGCAGTTAGAACGTGCGGCTGGTCCACTTCGCCGGTCGCGGGATCGATCCGGACTACGCCGAGCTCGTCCTCGGTCCTGGCCCGGGTCGGTGCGCAGCTGTGCACGACCGAGCAGCTGCCCGTTCGGCACACCAAGGCCGGGGAGCGCCAGGAGATCCGCCGCCGGCAGTACTGCCTCATCCTCCGCCAGCTCAGCGAACCGCATCGACAGCACCTTCGGTACGGCGAAGGCGGAGATCCGGATCCCGATGACCTGACCGCGCACGTCCATGTGTGCCACAGCCAGCGCCATTTCTCGCCGACGTACGCAAGGGCCTCCCACTCGCCCAGCTCGACGAGGTCACCATCAGCGTGCCGGTTCGATCCCGTGCCGGCGACCCAGGCCGTGGTCCCGTCCGACCTTAGGGCCCGGGCGGCGCCGAGGCTCGCTCGCGCCGACCGCTGCGGCCTGCGTCGACATCGTGGCGCCCCCTCCTGCCCCCTGCACAGTCAGCCAGCCGCCCATCGAGACCAGCAGACCTCCGGACCCCAGGAGTCGTGCATCGGCACCGCCGGTGTCGGGCAGGACCGCGTCATCCGATGCGTGGTCCGGCTTGTCATCAGCCTCGTCGGCAGGCTCGACCTCGCCGTCGACCACCGTGACCGTGACGGTCCCGGTGGTTGTGCCGTTGCCGTTGGTCAGGGCGTAGTTGAAGGTGTCCACGCCGGAGAAGTCCTTGTCGGGCGTGTAGGCGATCGCCTGCGTCCCGGCGCTCGGGACGGCCGTGGCGGTCGGCCCGCGATCCGCCTCGCCGACGACCTCGGCCTCGCCATCACCGGGTCGGGTGTCGAGGGACAGGGTCGTCTCCGGGTCGGTGCTGTCGTCGTTGGCGAGCACGTCGATGCGGACCGGCTCACCCTCGTCCGTCGTCGCCGCGTCATCGCTGGCGATGGGCAGCGGGCCGGTGTCCTCGAACGTGAGGAAGGTGCCGAAGATGCCGTTGTTGCAGTCCTGGCCGGAGCACGGCGGGAGGGTCAGCGTGTCGCTCGACGCCACCAGCCCGGGTGCTGCCGTGGTCTGCACGACGGTCACGGTGGCACCGGCAGGAGCGGTGTAGGAGCCGTAGAAGCTGTCGCCCCCACAGTAGGACTCCGTTGGCGACCCCGACAGGAAGAACGGGCTCGTCGTGCACGCGAAGGTCGTGGCCGTCCCGTCGGCCAGCGTCGTCGTGACCGAGAGCTCGCTGCCCACCGTGCTGGTGCCCGGAGCCACATAGGCCCCGTTGGCGATCCGCACGCCGACGCGGTACTTCTGCGAGCCGTAGATGGGCTCGACATCGCCGACCTCGATGCCCACGCCGGCGGAGGCGCTGCCGTTGCGGTCGGTCACGGTGTAGCGGAAGCTGTCCCGGCCGTTGTAGTCGGCATCGGGGGTGTACTCGATCTTCTGCCGCCCGTCGTCGACGATGACGGCGGCAGAGCCGTGGGACGGGCTTTCGGTCACCTCGATGGTCGGCTCGGCGTCACCGCCCGTGTCGTTGTCGAGGACGTCGACGACGACCGGCGTGTTGGCCGGGGTCACTGCACTGTCGTCGAGCGGCGCCGGTGGTGTCGCGGTGACGGTGAAGATGGCGTCGGTCGTCCTGCATGGATCGGGCTCCGTGGCCTCGCACGGCTCAAGTGCCGTGGTCGTGGGATCCACGTTCAGATGGTTGGGGGCCGAGGTCTGGACAACGGTGACCGTCGCGCCGGCGGGCGCCTCGAAGGCGTCGCCGACACCAGATGATGCCCTTGGGGTCCGGCTCGCCTTCAGCGGTGCAGCCCTGATAGGTGGTGCTGCCCTCGGCGTCGGTGTAGGCGGGCTGGAAGGTCGATCCCGCGGCTGTGGTGCCATCCGGGACATATGAGCCCTCCGCGATCCTGACCCCGACGCGGATCGTCTGGACGCCGAACTCGACGGCCTCCGCCTCCGTGGTCGGCGCCTCGCCGGTGGCTTCGGGTGTCTCCTCGGCTGGCACCTTCTCGGGCACGCTTGCCGTGGGCTCGTCGTCCTCAGGTGCAGGTCGGGTTTCGGGAGCCGGCGGCTCGGACGGCGGCTGCTCGGCGTTCGGCTCGTCGGTCGTGCTGTCATCGGGCGCGGGTGCGGCCGGCTCGCCGACAGGCTCCGTCGACTCCGTCGGCCCGGTTGTCGTGGGCTCCTCGGTTGCGACAGCCGCAGGTGCGACCGTGAGCACCGAGGCGAGGGTGGCGGCGCGGCGACGGCGAGCCTGCTGAGTGAGGTACCCGGGCTGGGTGGGACGGTTGTTCATGTTGCCTCTTCCGAGATGGGTGTGGCTGGTGGCCCCCTCTGCGAAGGAGCCTCCCTGAGCATGCCTTGTTTGGTTGACTTCCGTGGCCGAACGCGGAAGTCATCGGTTCTGATGGCGTCCAGCTCCATCGATCGGCCGTGCGAACGGTGTTGTCCGAGGATCAAGACGGCATGTCCGCATGGCGTGCGCGAGGCCCGTGCGCCCGCTAGGTTGTGTTCTCCGAACAGGTATCAGGGGGATCCCATGACCAAGTCGAGCCCGTTCACCCGCGCCGCCTCGCAGCGTGGCACGAACGCTTCCTGGCGTACCTCGCCGACATCGTGCCGATCGTCGTCGTGTTCGTGGTGCTGGCGTTGCTCGATGACGGCTCCGGGACGCACTCCGACGGCGGAAGCTCGGGCTTCAACCTGCAGGTCACCGGCTTCCTTGGCGCGATCTTCTATGCGCTGACGCTCGCCTGGTTCGTCTACAACTGGCTGATCCGACAGGGCGCCACCGGACAGACGGTCGGCAAGAAGGCGATGGACATCGCCGTCCTCGGCACGTCGAACGAGCCGATCGGCGCGGGCCTGACCTTCGCCCGCCAGCTGGCCCACGTCCTGGACTTCCTGCCGTGCTTCCTCGGTTACCTGTGGCCTTTGTGGGACGCGGAGAAGCGCACCTTCGCCGACATGATCGTGGGCACCCGCGTCCATCACGTCTGAGCCGCACTCAGAACGCCTCGGCAATCAGCTCGGCGAACAGGACGCCCTCGTCCCGCTCGACGCCGCGGCGGGTGAACCACGCGCAGACGTTGTGGCAGTCGCGTTCGAGAAGTGACATCGCGTGCGGGTTGCTGACGATGTCGACGAGCTGCGGGAGGTCGATCACCACGACGCGATCGGCACGCACCAGCAGGTTGTACGGCGACAGGTCACCGTGGACGCTGCCGGCGCGCGAGAACGTCCGCATGATCTCGACACCTGGTCGAAGTAGTCGGCGAGCACCGCTCGTGAGGCGCGCACCTGGGCGAGACGCGGTGCGGCGGCGTTGTCGTGGCCGATGAACTCCATCAGGATCTCGGTGCCTGCACCTGGACGGGATAGGGGACGGCGGTGCCGAGCTCATACATCCGGCACAGAGACTCGAACTCGGCGTACGCCCAAGGCTCGCTGAGACGGCCCGCCCGTAGCGTGAGCCTTTGCTGACGGCGCGGGCGTCGCGCGTGTTCTGCACGCGGCGTCCTTCTTGATAGTCGGCCGAACGGTGGAAGTCGCTGGTGCTTGGACCGCGATAGCGCTTGGCGGCGAGCAGGACCGACTGCGTCGGATCGTCCGGCACGGCGCGCCGGATCAGGTGGACGTCGGCCTCCTTGCCGGTCTTGACGACGCCGAGCTCGGTGTCGATCGCGGCGGCTGACGTGACGAGCCAGTCCGGATGGGGATGCGGTCCGCGCTCGGTCGGCATCGTGGCCGGCCATGTGGACCAGCGTTCGTTGTCAGCGGGCTCGATGACGGGGACTAGAAAGGGGCGAAGCTGTCGTCGTATGACATGTGGTGATCTCCAGAAGCGGAGGTCGCCGCGCGTCAGTGGCAGGCGACCTCGATGAGAGAGGTGCGGGCAAGGTTGATCGCAAGGTCAGCCATGGTCACTCCTCTCG
>CAVXBS010000035.1:0-4799 GCA_963759975.1 uncultured Actinomycetota bacterium | reverse complement strand
ACCGGGCGTCGTGCCAGGTGCGAGGCTCAGGCCGTTGCCGGTGGCGCAGTCTGGCCGTAACCGCCGGCAGCACTGCCCTTGGGGTTCGGTCCGTACTCGTTGTCGGGAGCGCTGTCGGTCGCGAACCACACGATGAGGATGATCGCGCCGACGACCGGGATGAGGGCCAGCAAGATCCACCAGCCGCTCCGGCCGGTGTCGTGCAGCCGGCGGACGCCGACGGCGATTCCCGGGACCAGCGTGGCCAGCGCGACGACGTACTGCAGGATCTTCACGCCGATGATCACGTCGATGATCGCTGCGACGACAGAGACGATGAGAACTGCGAGGGTCCAGAACCAGTACTCGGAGCGGCGAGCTCGGCCGGAGAATCCGGCGTACTGCGAAAGGACACTGCTGACTGCTTCTTGCAAATTCATGGGGTTGACTCCAGGAAGGTGGTGGACACGTGCGAGACAACCTATCCCTTTTCCGCAGCCTCAGGGTGTTTTCGTCCACCCAGTCCCTCACCTCTCGGCGGGGACTCGCGCGTGGCTCGGGGCGAAGACGAACACGACCGCGGCAAGGGCAGCGGCAACCAGCGCGACGGTGAGGACCAGGCCGGTGATGCCGACGCCCAGCCCGTACGCGGCCACGAGCACCGCGACGACGGCGCCCCAGATCATCACGACGATGCCGTGGGCGTGCCGGGCGAGAGCGTCGAACACCAACAGGTGCACGACGGCCAGGCAGGAGCCGGCGACGGCGAACAGCCAGAGGCGACCCATGATCTCGTCGTACTGGTGGCCACCCACGAGGATCAGGGCGAGGTGGGGGAGCGCCGCTGTCGCCAGGACGGCGAGCGTCCCGAAACCGGCCACCAGTGAGACCGCGCGCAGCCGGGCGTGGTGCGTCGTCGCGCGGGCGAGGTCGGGGAACAGCACGACGCTGACGAACTGCGGGAAGAACAGCGCCGCCTTGGCCAGGATCAGCCCGGAGGCGTACAGGCCGCTCTCGTGCTCGTCGAAGCGGTTGCGGGCGATCAGCGAGTCGAGGTTGCTGAGCACGAAGTACGCCAGCAGGGCGTGCGTCGAGAACAGCGCCTCCTTGAGCAGAGGTCGCCGACTGATCAGCTCACCCCGGCCGTGGCCGATCATGAGCCGCGCGCCGGCGAGGGCGGGCAGCCACGAACCGATCGCGATGCCGATCATGGCGGAGTTGACGGTCGGCGCGATGACGAGGGCCAGCGCCCCACCGATCAGGCGGCCGAGACCGTTGCCGACGTAGATCGCGGTCAGGGCGCCCCAGCGCGTCGTGCCCTGGGCGATGCCCGACTCGGCACCCATGACCGTGAGTGGCACGAGCGTGGCACCACACAGGATCACGGCCCAGTAGCTGTCGAGCTTCAGCACGGGTGTCAGGACGACGGTGGAGGCGGCGACCAACGCTCCGACGGCCGAGGCGACGATGACGGTGACCCTGACGGTTGCGCCGATGATCGCGTCGCGGTGGTCAGGATCGATCGCGAGCCGGCGGGCCGTGACGGCCTGCAGCCCCAGCGAGGCCACGGATCCCACCAGCAGGATGCCGAACAGGGCGGTGAGGGCGCCAAACTCCTTGGGCACGAGCGCTCGCGCGGCGATGACATTGAATCCGTAGACGGCGATGTTCATCGTCATCATTCCGGCCGCCACGAGGGTTCCACCCGTCATCGTCGCGCGCGTCCGGGATGTCATCTCGCCAGCGTACGGAACTGCCCGCACATCGACGCCGACAGGCGAGGAGAACGAGCGAGTAGCGGCAAAGTCACGCACGAATTGAGCCGGTGACCCGCACCCATGTTCAAATACGACCTGGAGGGAGTCAGCGGCTAGGACTCACGTGCGCTGAGGGGCGCCATCTAGCGCTGCAGACAATCATGAATTCACGTGTCATCAAAGGAGTCGTGCTCGCGGTCTTCGGTGCGCTGACGATCGCGTTGGGCCATGTCTTCGGCCTCGACCTCGATCAGGTAGCACTGCTGGGCCTCACGCTCGGTGCTGTCATCGGACTGGTTCCGGACCGCAGCCTCGTCGAGCGGATGATCGGCTTCGCAGTCGGCTTCGCTCTGGCCTGGATCGGCTACGGGCTGCGAGCCGGCATGCTCCCGGACACTGCGACTGCCCGTGCTGTCGTGGTCTTCGGTGTCATCGTCGTCGCGATGCTCATCTGCGTCGCCACTGGCAGCCGCATCCCGCTGTGGTCGGCCCTGATCGGCATGGCCGCGATGGTCGGAGCGTACGAGCAGACGTACGCCGCGACGCCGTCCCTCTTCGTCTCGGACTCGCCGACCGCGGCGACCACGGTCCTGCTGGCGTGCGCGATGGGTGTCATCGGCTCGATGCTGCTCGGCGAGGACGTCGTCCACACCCGCGAGGGCGAAGCTGCGTCCCGCCACAAGTCGGAGGTCTCCGCATGAAGCACGTTGTTCGCCGCACCGCGGCAGCTGTCGGCGCCGGCGCCGTTTCGCTCGCGGCTGCCGGTGTCCTCGCCCCCGGGGCGCTCGCCTCGGAGAGCGTCGACGGAGACGTCACGATCAGCAACACCGAGACGGTGCAGGTCCTCATGGCCGCCTCCGGGTCGATCGACGCCAAGCGTGTCTACGAGCAGCTCGTCTTGCGCGGCAACGGCAAGGTCGACGTCTCCAACCCCATCTCGACGAAGGGACTTCGCAACCTCGACGGGTTCGGCGGGTTCGACGTCCAGGACGGCAAGCAGCGGGTCAAGACCGAGGTCGACGGGGTGAAGAAGTACCGCTCCGTCTCGGACTACACCAAGGCGCTGCCGGTCGACATCGACATCTCCTACACATTCAACGGCAAGAAGATCGAGCCGGGCGACGTGGTCGGCAAGACGGGTGATCTCAAGGTCCGCTACCACGTCACCAACACGACCGGCACGTCCGAGGACGTCGAGTACAAGGATGGCGGCGGCGCGACGCAGACGTCGACGCAAGAGGTCGTCGTACCGATGGTCGGCTCCCTGACGACGGTCCTGCCGTCGACCTTCACCAAAGTCCGCTCGGCCGAGGCCAATGCGGCCGGTGACGGCCGCGGCGGCACGCAGCTGTCGTTCACCATGACTCTGATCCCGCCGATCGGCAAGGCCACGGCCGACTTCGGCTACCAGGCCCGGATCCGCGACGGCGTGATCCCCAAGGCCACGGTCTCGGTCCTCCCGGTCAACCCGCTGGAGAGCCCGTCGTTCAAGGGAGGTGCGGCGAGCTACAAGGGCGGCGCCGAAACGGGTCAGGACCTGACGGCCGGCGCGACCGAGATCGACGCCAACGTGCTGAAGCTCCGCGACGGCGCGAACGACCTCGTGAGCGGCATCCTGCAGCTGTCGGCCGGCGCCAACCAGCTGAGCGCGGGACTGCAGAATGAGGCAGCCCCGGGAGCGGACAAGCTCGCGGCAGGAGCCGACCAGCTCGACGCCGGCGCCAAGAAGCTCAAGAGCGGCACGGGAGAGTTGAAGGGCGGTGCTGGCGACCTGAACGACGGTGCGGGCAAGATCTCGGCGGGTCTTGCGAAGATCCGCAAGGGGGTCAACGCCACCGGCGGCTCGCCCGGCCTGGTGGCCGGCACCGAGCAACTCGCTGCCGGCCTGGACCAGCTCGACGCCAGCCTGGCCGCCTTCAAGGCGGGTGTCTCGCAGGGAACGACACCAGCCGGCGGTCTCGACAATGCGATTCGACCCGGCATTGCGAAGCTCATCGCGGGACTCGAAGGGGCAGGCGGTGATCCGTCCGCGGATGCCGCACTGGCTGGCATCAAGCAGGTCATCGACGGTGCGAGGCAGTACGTCGGAGCGAACGCGCCCAACGCGACACTCGATACCCAGCTGGCGGCAGCCTCGGGAGGCGTGGCCGAGCTCAGGACCAAGCTGGCCGGAGCCCTGGGCGGGTTGCAGACGATCCAGACCGGTCTGGCCACGTTGAGCGCCACGATCGGCGGCACGATCGGCAACAACACCGACGGGCCCAAGGCGTCGCTCCGCGGCGGCCTCGCCGCCGCCCGTGAGGGTGCATCAGGGCTGCGAGACAGCGCGCCCGACCTCGTGGGGGGAGTCAACGAACTGAGCGACGGTGCCACCAAGCTCAAATCCGGCACCGAGGACCTTGTCACCGGCGCCGGCCAGCTCAACGCCGGTGCAGGCACGCTCAGTGGCGGCACGGGTCAGCTGTCCGCCGGCGCGGGCGACCTCGCCGACGGACTCGGGACGGCAGCGAGCGGCTCCGGCGAGCTTGCCGCCGGCCTCGACAAGGCGGCGGAAAGTGCACCCGCGCTTCCGGAGGGAGCTGGCCGGCTGTCCAAGGAAGGCACGAGCGTGCTCGTCGACAAGGGCAACGCGACGGCCATGGACTACGGCCTGAAGTACGCGATGATCGAGGCGGGGGCGAACCGCGCCGCCTCGGCACAGCCGTACGGCAGCCCCCACGGTGCCACAGCGCTCACGGCGTACAAGTTCGAGATCGCCGGCGAGAACGGCGCGCACTCGGCCAACCTCAAGCGCGGCATCGCGGCGCTGGCCCTCATGGTCGCTGCAGGGATCTTCGCCACGGTTCGTCGACGCGGGCTGATCTAGCACCACGAGCGGCGCCGCGACCCTCCACGGGGGTCGCGGCGTCGCTCTTGTTCTAGGGTGAGTTTCCTATGACCATCGCTCCGGCCTCCGCACTGTGCACGTTCATCGACCGTTCGCCGACCCCGTTCCACGTCTGCGGCACGGTCGCGACCGAGCTCGAGGCCGCGGGCTACGTACGCGTGAGTGAACGCGGCCCG
>CAVXBS010000034.1:0-257182 GCA_963759975.1 uncultured Actinomycetota bacterium | reverse complement strand
CTGCGTCACCTTCAACCTTCAGTTACGTATTGCTCGTGCCCAGGCCCGCGAGACCCAGCGGGCGATCTTGCGCGCGGCCCACGACTTGTTCGTCGAGCGGGGCTACGGGCGCACCACGATCTCGCAGGTTGCCGAGCGTGCGGGCGTCTCGCCCGAGACGATCTATGCGACGTTCAAGAACAAGCCGACCTTGCTGCACCGCACCTGGGACGTGACCATCGGCGGCGACGACGAGGAGGTCGCCTTCCACGAACGACCCGAGGTGATGGCAATACGGGCAGAGCCCGACCTGGCCGAACGGTTCATGATGCACGCCAGGTTCTCCACCGCGACCGCACGTCGGATGACGCCATTCGTCAGGTCGGTGCGTGGCGCCGCCGCCAGTGAGGCCAGCGCCGCCCAGATGGCAGCCGAAATGGATCGACAGCGCCTGGCGGGACTGACCGTCATGGCGCAGGAGGCCGCGGCAACCGGTCAGCTCAAGGTCACCGAGGAGGAGTGCCGCGACCTGATCTGGGCGATGACCGACGGGCACCTGTGGCACCAGCTGGTGGTCGAGCGCGGCTGGAGCGACGAGAAGTACGCCGACTGGTTGGGCCGGACGTGGGTCAACCTGCTCGTGCAGGATCCGGCATAGTCCAGGAGGTAGACGGGCAATCGCCAATCAGCTCGAAGCCACGATGGATCTAACCTCCCGCCAGTCCTCACAGTTCCCTTGCCCCGAGCGCTTCCATGGTGAACGCGCTCATCACCGCGGCAGTCCGGTTCGTGACGCCGAGACGATCAAAGATGTTCTCGATGTGCTTGCGCACGGTGGCCGGTGACAGGAAGAGCGTCTCCGCGATCTGGGTGGTCGACCTGCCGGCGGCGACGAGCCGCAGCAGTTCGGTCTGGCGCGGCGTCAAGGTGGCCCCGGAGGCTTCAGCGATTGCGGACGACCTTGCTCGGGCGTAGAGCTCCGCGAGATGCGGACGCAGCAACCCCATCACCATGCGGTCACGTTCAGTAAAATCAGGGCCGCCGAGCCGGAAGAAGACAACCCGCCGTGACCGCGTCCCCGCCGTGGGCAGGCAGCACATCAGCTCGTGCTGGACGCCGTCACCAGCAACCGCCTCTGTGTACATCGGCGTCGCCTGCCACTCCCGCTGGCTGTAAAAGTCACTGAGCATCGTCACGGTGCGGTCGTCCCCGGTGCGGGTCGGATACGAGCAAAATGCAGTCGTCCAGTAGTGCTGCCAGAACGGGTCCATCTCGTCGCTGGACGTGCGCGTCGTCGTGACCAGCCGTCCGTCGCTCTCCTGGTCGATGTCCGGCGTGGCATGCGCGACGTCGAGGTCGAGGAACGATACGAGGTCGCAGCGGACGAGGTCGGTGAGCCCGAGGAGCAGGGCGTCCGGAAGGCCGACCGGATCGGGTGGCTCGGAGTGCGCGAGCGAGAGCAGGTCGCTCATCTGCGTCAAGTCGTCGTAGCCAAGCGTGCCGACCATGTTGCCACCACCTCACTAGACCTCGATCGTACGACGCATCCGACCCGTTGTGACCGCCTGAACTGAAGATACGACACCTGACGTATGGCTCGGAAATGGCTGCAAGCCCAGGCTGAAGGTGCTCCCGAGCACCCGGCTCGGGCCCTTCGCAAGGAGGCTCTGATGTCTGTTTCAAGAACCGTTCGAGGTGTCGCAATTCCAGCCGTGCCGAACGTGGCAACACGAACCGCTGCACGAGGCGCCCTCACCATTGCTGTGATCGTCGTATCAGTTGCCGGACCCGCAGACGCCAGGCAGGACCCTGGTACCCCCAATCCCAGCGCCAGCATTCAACCGACACGTCACTGTCCATTGACACGGGTGGGGACCCAGTTTGTGCGCTGCGATGACCTCACCGGCGCAGGAGTGGCGGCGCCTCCATGGGTGCCGGCGAGCTGAACAGTCCAAACCGTCGATCGCCCTGACGACTTGCACGGCCACGGCGTGTCATGGTGGCCGGTGCGTCGCTGGAGAACAGCGTCTGACGGTCGGGCCTGCAGCGACCGTTCGAGACTCTGCTCTACAACCCCACCGTCCCGCTGATGCCGACGACCGTCTCTCCGCCGATCCAGACGTCTTCGCCGACCTGGTCGACGTGGATACGGCCGCGGCGGCGGATGACGGTGCCCTGCGCGGCGACGTAGGACGAGGGTGCGCGGCCGGTGCCGATGAGCCACTGGGCGATCGAGGCGTTGAGGCTGCCGGTGACAGGGTCCTCACCGCCGGGGCTGGAGGTGAAGGCGCGGATCTCGAAGGCCGTCTCAGATCCCTCGGGATGGGGTCCCACGACGCCGACACGGTTGTTCTCGCCGAACAGCGACTGGTCGGGCTTGAGATCGAGCACGGTCTGGGCGCCGTCGAGCAGCACGGCGAGCCAGCCGGGGCCGTTGTCGGCCCACTTGGCGTCGACGACGCGAGCGGGGTCGACCCCGAGCCCGTCGATCACCCGTTTGAGGTCTGACTCGTCGACGGCGCCGTCGCGGATGAGCGGGGGAGCGGCGAATGCGAGACGCGCGCCGTCCTGGCGAATGCGGATCAGGCCGGCAGCGCACTCCTGGACGATCTCGCCGGGCGTGCGAGGCGTACCGCCGGCCTCGAGCCAGGCGCGCGCTGACCCGAGGGTCGGATGGCCGGCGAAGGGCAGCTCGCGTTGCGTGTTGAAGATGCGTACGCGGTAGTCCGCATCAGACGTCGGCCGCAGCAGGAAGGTGGTCTCTGCGAGGTTGGTCCACCGCGCGAACGCGGCCATCTGCTGATCCGTCAGGTCGTCGGCGTCATGGACGACGGCGAGGGGATTGCCCTCGGTGATGGCGGAGGTGAACACGTCGATCTGGCTGAACGGATGCATGCCGTCAATCTGCCACGTGGACTCGGTTTCGAGTCCCGCTCGCCGGGCTCAGGCTTTGTTGCCGGCCAGCAGGAGGCCGCCGCCGAGGCCGATCATCATGGTTCCGCCGGTGGCATTGATCTGCGACATCCGGCGGGGCGAGCGGGCGAACCATGCACGCGCAGTCCCCGCGGCCACGGCCCACACCGAGTCGCACGCGAACGCGATCACGGTGAAGATCAGCCCCAGGACCAAGATTTGCCCGGGTATGCCGCCGCGGTCGTGGTTGACGAACTGGGGGAGCACCGCCACGAAGAACACGATCGTCTTGGGGTTCGTCGCACCAACGACGAACCCCTGCCACAGCAGACGGCCGCCCGACTTGGGCGCGTCAGTCGGCTGGTTGATCGGCGTACGGCGATGGCGGATGGCCTGGATGCCCAGGTAGATGACGTAAGCACCGCCGGCGATCTTGACCACGGTGAAGGCGATGATCGAGTCCGACACGAGGGCGCCGATGCCAAGGGCCACGGCGGTGATCGGCACGAGTCCGCCGAGCTCGTTGCCGGTGACGCTGAGCAGCCCGCCGCGACGACCGAGCGACAGCGATCGCCCGACGACGAACAGCACGCTCGGCCCGGGGATCACGATCAACAGGAACGATGCGACTGCGAAGGTGAGGGCGGTCTCGGGCGAAAGCATGAGACCGATCGTAGTCCGCTGGTGACCGGCAGCGCAGTGGTTATCCGGCCGGTCTCGAGCTCGGCCCGTCGGAGGCGACCGCCGCCTCCTGCCCCTGCGCCGCGACGTGGGCCAGCCGTCGGTGTGACCGGGGACGTTGAAGCGTTGCCTCCATGTGGACCGCGAGCACCAACATCGTCGCGAGCCCGGTGAAGAACAGGACGATCACCAGCAGTGATCCGCCGAGACTCGCGATCATCGTGCCTCCTCACAGGGCTGCTCCAAGCTTGGTGACGCGCAGATACCCGGCATGTCGCGCACGGAAACGGCAGACAACTCGTCTTTCGAGATCCGGCGGCAATCCGACCCTCTGTCATCGGGCACCTCCTGCACCGAGCCAACGCCGACATGGACGGGCAGCCCAACATTCCGGCCACGTCTCTCCTGGCCGTTGTACGGAGTGCTGCCGCGCAGAGACGGTGGATGCGCACCCTTGCCAAATAATTAGTGTCACTCTAAGTTTTGCAGAGGCGGCAAATGTGCCACGATTCGAAGGAGCACTCGAGTGTCCATCTCAATCCTCGACATGTCGATGTCGCTCGACGGCTACGTCTCCGACACCGACGACTACCTCGGCGGCGCCGACGGTGAGCGGCTCCACCACTGGGCTGACGCCGTCGACGGGTCGGGTGCGCCAGTGCATCCGGTGGCGGGCTTCACTGCCGAGTGGAACGCCTGCGGCGCCGTCGTCGCCGGTCGGCGGACCGCCGAGCTCATGGATCACTGGGGTGGGGACCACGCCGGTTCGCCGATCTTCGTGCCGAGCCACCGACCGCCGAGCCCGGCCGCCCGGTGGGGCTATCCGCTGGTGACCTACGTCAACGACGGCATCGAGAGTGCGATGGCGCAGGCCAAGGCCGCTGCCGGGGCTCGTGACGTGCAGGTGCGTGGCGCCTACACGGGGCAGCGAGCTCTGGCGGCCGGCGTCCTGGACGAGGTGCAGATCCACCAGGTCCCGGTGCTGCTCGGTCGTGGCCACCGGCTGTTCGACGTCCTGCCCGCCGAGATCGAGCTCGACATCGTCCGGGTCATCGACACCCCGGATGCCACTCACATCCGCTACCGCGTCCGTCGCTGACCCGCGGCGACCAGCACAGACCCGAAAGGAACCGCATGCGTACGATCGCCAGCTCCACCTACATCACCCTCGACGGTGTCATCGACGATCCACAGAACTGGCCCACGGTCGGCGGCTTCACCGATGCCGGCAACAAGATCCAGCAGGAACGGCTCGAGCGCAGCGAGGCGATCGTGATGGGCCGGCGAACGTACGAGGGCTTCGCGCCGGTGTTCTCGGCGATGGCCGGCGACCCCATCGCCGACCGCATGAACGCCCTGCCGAAGTACGTCGTCTCGAGCACGCTGACCGAGCCGACGTGGAACAACACGATCGTGATCGACCACGACCCCGTCGAGGCCATTCGCGAGCTCAAGCAGCAGCCCGGCGCCGACATCATCCAGTTCGGCTTCGGCCAGCTGACCCACGCGCTCATGGAAGCGGGGTTGCTCGACGAGCTGCGACTGTGGGTGCACCCGTTCATCGTCGGCACCGAAGGGCTGCTGCACCGTCCGGGGCTGTCAGGGACATTCGAGCTGGTCGACGCCATCACGCTCGACACCGGCATCGTGATCCTCACCTATCGGGCAAGTAGTAGCCGTGGACTACCGCGACCTCATCAAGCGGCTGCCCGTGCCCGACGGGTGGGCCGCCCCGACGCTGCTCGAGCACGGCGACATCCGCGCCGAGGCGATCACCCGTGAGCACCTGCACGACGACGTCGCGGGCATCAACGTGAGCCTCGACCTGATCCGGCGTACGCGCGGCGGAGGCTGGCCCACCGAGCCCGTCACCGCGGACGGCAACTACGTCGACCTGGTCTGGCACGAGTGCGAGTTCCGCGACGGTGGCTCCTACACATACGCGGTGTATGACGTCGGCGGGACATACCTCGGTTGCTGCTACCTCTATCCCATGGGCCGGCGGACCAAGCTGACCGAGGAGCTCCTCGACCACGACGTCGACGTGAGCTGGTGGGTGACGCCCGAGGCGTACGAACGCGGTCACTACACGACGCTGCACACGGCCCTACGTCACTGGGCAACGGCCGACTTCCCGTTCACGAATCCGTACTACTCGAACGTGGAGACACCGCCGGCATCCTGACCGGCGTGCCGCTCGTCACGCCTGCTGAGGGCCGGTCCGCACCAGCCACCTGAAAGACTGGTCGGCATGGCAACCCACCCGTCCCCGGACGCACAAGTCCTCGCCGGACGCCCATTCCCGCTCGGTGCGCACCCGGAGGCCGGCGGCGTACGGTTCGCGGTCGCCAGCAGCGTTGCCGAGCGGGTCGAGGTGTGCCTCATCGACGACGACCTCAACGAGCGCCGCATCGAGTTGCCGGAGCGTACGTTCGGCGTCTGGCACGGACTGGTGCCGGGAGTCACGCCCGGCCAGAAGTACGGCTTCCGCGTCCACGGGCCGTACGAGCCCAAGACCGGCCTGCGCTGCAACCCCAGCAAGCTCCTCGTCGACCCGTACGCCCGGCGCATCAGCGGCACCATGACCAACATGGCTGCGGCGCTCGGCTACGCCGACGACCCCGAGGGGGTCGAGCCGTCCCAGGTCGACTCGCTCGGCTCGGTGCCGCTCAGCGTCGTGACGAGCCCCGGCGGTCCGGACACCGGGGTCAAGCCTGAGATCCCGTTCGAGGAGACCGTGATCTACGAGCTCCACGTCAAGGGCTTCACGGCGCTGCATCCTGACGTGCCCGAGCCGCTCCGCGGGACATACCTGGGCCTGGCCCATCCCGCCGTCATCGAGCACCTGCTGCGCCTCGGCGTCACCAGCGTCGAGCTGCTGCCGGTGCAGACGTTCAGCGACGAGCCCTCGCTCGTCAACGCCGGCCGGCACAACTACTGGGGCTACTCGCCGCTCGGCTTCTTCGCCCCCCACGCCGGGTATGCCAGCGAGCCGGGCCGCGAGGTCGAGGAGTTTCGCACCATGGTGGCCGCGCTGCACGCCGCCAACATCGAGGTCATCGTCGACGTCGTCTACAACCACACGTGCGAGGGTGGGCCGGACGGTCCGACGCTGAGCTTCCGCGGCTACGAGGCGCCGGCCTACTACCTGCACGACGAGGACGGCCACATGGCCGACATCACCGGCTGTGGCAACACGCTCGAGTCCAGCTCGCCGACGGTCGTCCGCATGGTCACCGACTCGCTGCGCTACTGGGCCACCGAGCTCGGCGTCGACGGCTTCCGCTTCGATCTCGCGAGCACGCTTGGCCGCCCCAACGGTGGAACGTTCGACCGCGACTCGGCGCTGCTCACGGCGATCGCCTCCGATCCCGTCCTGTCGACCTGCAAGCTGATCGCCGAGCCGTGGGACGCGACCGGCGAGGGCTACAAGGTCGGCGACTTCGGCGCGCAGTGGGCCGAGTGGAACGGCATCTACCGCGACACGGTCCGTGATTTCTGGCGCGGCGCCGCCGGGGGAGTCGACGACCTCGCATACCGGCTCACCGGTTCGTCCGACCTGTACGACCACACGCTGCGCCGGCCGTGGCAGTCGATCAACTTCATCAACGCGCACGACGGCTTCACGCTGCGCGACCTGGTGTCGTACGACGGCAAGCACAACGAGGCCAACGGCGAGGACAACCGCGACGGCACCAACGACAACCGCTCGTGGAACCACGGCGTCGAGGGCGAGACCGACGATCCCGCGATCCGCGCGCTGCGCCAGCAGCAGGCCCGCAACCTGTTCGCGACGCTGATGCTGTCGACCGGCACGCCGATGTTCGTCGCCGGTGACGAGCGGTGGCGCACGCAGGGCGGCAACAACAACGCGTACTGCCTCGACGACCCGACCTCATGGGTCGACTGGACCGAGAGCGCCGAGGCCGACGCGATGCTGGCGTTCGCCCGCCGCGTCGTGCACCTGCGTGCCAGCAGCCCTGCTCTGCGGCAGCCGGAGTTCTTCGACGGCCGCACCACGCCGACGGGCCGGCCGGACCTCATCTGGCTGCGTCCCGACGGCCACGAGCTGGAGGAGGCGGACTGGGAGGACGACGCCCGTCACACCCTCGGCATGTGGATCGACGGGTCCAACAGCCAGTCCCGTACGCGTGAGGGTGAGCTGCTGACGGATCACTCCTGGCTGCTGCTGATGCACGCCGGCGCCGATCCGATCGACGTCGTGCTGCCGGGTGTGGAGTTCGGCGAGACGTTCGAGCCGACTCTGGACACGACGACACCCGACGGTGCGCCTGCGTCGACCGAGCCGCTGACGGCCGGCAGCTCACTGTCGCTGCCCGGCCGGTCACTGCTGCTGCTCAAGGCCCCCCGACAGGACTGACGGCCCTGGCGCTGCTGGACTGTGTCATCCGGTAGTGCGTCGGCGACACGCCGATACATCGCCCAGAACGCCTGCCGTAGCGACTCGACCGTGCCGAACCCGCAGCGCGTTGCGACGGTCTGCACGCTCAGGTCGCTGCCGGTCAGCAGGTGTGCCGCCGCTTCCGTACGCGCCTTGCGGACGAAGCGGCCGGGACTCGTGCCGAGCTCCTTGATGAACAAGCGGGCGAGATGTCGCTCGCTCATCGGGACCCTCGCGGCCAGGGTGCCAGCCGACAGGTCCTCGTCGAGGTGCGTCGTGACGTACGAGACGGCGTCCTGCACCAGTGAGCTCTTGACCGCCGGCGGCGCGGTGAACATGCTCATCTGCGCCTGGTTGCCGGGCCGCTGGAGATAGGTGACGAGCTGACGGGACACGTCCCGCGCGAGGCCAGGCCCGGTGTCGGCCTCGATGAACGACAGCGTGAGGTCGAGCGCGGCCGTCACTCCGGCCGAGGTGCACACGTCATCGTCCGCGATGAAGATCGGGTCGCGGTCGAACGCGACGTCGGGGAATCGCTCGCCGAGGAAGTCGACGTGGTCCCAGTGCGTCGCTGCCCGGCGGCCGGACAGCAGCCCGGCCTCGGCCAGGATCCCCGCGCCGGTGCAGACCGAGGCGACCCGCCGCGACTCACGCCCCAGGCGTCGTACGTGCGCGACCAATCGGTCGTCGGCCATCGCATCGACGTACCCGATGCCGCCGGACACCATCAACGTGTCGAGCGGCCCGCGCACCCGTTCCAACGCCACGTCCGCATTGATCGTGAGCCCGGTGCCGGTATGGATCGGCCCCCCGCCGGGGGAGGCCAGCTCGAGGCGATAGACGGCGTGACCGTTGAGGTAGTTCGCGAGCTGCAGCGCCGTCACGATGCAGGCGATGTCCAGCAGCTCGGCCGCCGGATATCCGACGACCACGACTCGGCGAGGTTCGTCCATGAACCCAATCTAGGCGTCGTCCGCGCGCCGGTCAGCATGTCCCGCAGACTTGTTCCCCAAGTTTTCGGACACGCCGTTCATGCTAGATGGACCCGTCGTGGCAAGCCGCGGACGCTGGCGGCATGACGTCCTCACTGACCCAAACCTCAGGCATCCTGCGCTCATGGTGGCCACTGGCGAAGCACTACGTCGAGATGGTCATCTCGATGTTTGCCGGCATGCTCGTGATCGGCATGCTCCGCGCCGCAGGTGGACTGACCGTCGAGTTCGCCGACCGCCCCGGCGCCTCGTACCTCCTGATGGCCACCGACATGGCGGCCGGCATGGCGGCGTGGATGCGGTTCCGCCGCCACACCTGGGCCAGCACGCTCGAGATGTGCGCGGCGATGTACGTACCCGCGGTGCTCCTGCCGCTCGTCTGGGCCGACCTCGTGAGTCCGATGGCCTTCATGGTCAGCGCGCACGTCGTGATGATGGTCGCGATGCTTGTGGTGCTCGTACGCCGCCGGCACGAGATGCACTGCTCATGACGCACGTCGTCTTCCCGCTGTACGACGGCTTCACCGCTCTCGACGTCGTCGGCCCCTATCAGATGCTGGCCTTCACTCCCGGCGTCACCGTCAGCTTCGTGGCGCCATCGCCGGGGCAGGCCACCGACGAATGCGGTTCGCTGAGCCTGGCCACGGTCGGCTTCGACGACGTCCCGCGCCCGGACATCGTGGTCGTTCCTGGTGGACCCGGCACGGCGCCCGCACTGTCCGGCGGCCTGCCGCTGTGGCTGGCCGAGGTGCACCAGCACACGCGGTGGACGACCTCGGTCTGCTCGGGGTCGCTGCTGCTCGGAGCCGCTGGCCTCCTGCAGGGTCTCCAGGCGACGACGCACTACCGGCACGTGGACAAGCTCCCGCTGTTCGGGGCAGAGCCGTCGCATCAGCGCGTCGTCGAGGAGCTCGACGCGCGCATCATCACGGCTGCAGGCGTCTCGAGCGGCATCGACATGGCGCTGCGCCTCGTCGAGCTCATCTCCGGCCGGCAGGTCGCGGAGGCCGTCCAGCTGTGGACCGAGTACGACCCGCAACCCCCGTTCGACTCAGGATCGCCCGAGAAGGCCTCGGCCGAGGTCAACGAGCTGGCGGCGTCGTACGAAGCCGCAGCGCTCGCCGCCTTCACGTCGTAGCGTCGGGTCATGACTGACAACACTGAGGGGACCGGGCCTGTCGTCCAGCTGCGACTGGTCGTGGAGGCGGACGACTACGAGCAGGCCGTGACGTTCTATCGCGACGTGCTGGGTCTGCGGGAGCAGGAGGCGTTCGAGGCCGAGGGCGAAGGTGCCAAGGTGACGATCCTGCACGCCGGCTACGCGACACTCGAGATCGCCAACCCGGCGCAACGGCGGATGATCGACGAGGTCGAGGTCGGTCACCCGACGACCCCGCGGCTGCGCGTGGCGTTCGAGGTGCTGGACGGCGAGGAGCGTACGCAGAAGCTCGTCGACGCCGGAGCCACGTTGGTGGCGCCGCCCACGGAGACGCCGTGGCAGTCGCTCAATTCCCGACTCGACGCGCCGGGAGGCTTGCACATCACGCTGTTCCAGGAGCAGCTGACCCTCGAAGAGCGCAAGAAGCGAGACGGCTTCGGCACCGACGCCGAGCGCCGCGGCAACTGACGCGCGCACGTGTGGGGAGGGGGTTGAGCGAGTTTCGGCTTGCGTTGGGCCCCTTCGCTTCGCTCACGTTCGGCCGCGGGCGGCCTCACTAGGGGCCGCGGGTGGCCTCCTCAGGGGCGTCATCCGGTTTGCTCGGATCGCGCCCGGGTAGGTCCACGCAGTAGGTTCGAAGGTGACTGCACGCACTCGACGTATGGGGGAGCACTGCATGACGGGTCGACTCGGAATTGACGACGTTCGACCAGTGTCCGGAGACGGCACCCACCCGTCCAAGGCGGTCATCGGCGAGCACGTCCCCGTCACCGCGACGGTGTGGCGCGAGGGCCACGACGCCGTCGGCGCGACCGTCGTCTGGCGAGGCCCGGGGGAGCGTCGCGACCGTGCGACCCGCATGCACGAGACGGGCAAGGACACCGACCTCTTCGCCGCCACGATCGTCCCCGACGCGACCGGCTTGTGGACGTTCCGCGTCGACGCCTGGGGTGATCCGTGGACCACGGTCGTGCACTCGATCGAGGTCAAGCTCGCCGCCGGGCAGACCGACACCGAGCTCGCCAACGACCTCGAGCTCGCGGCCCGCCTGCTCGACGAGGTCGCCGCCCGCAAGGAGCGCAAGGCGCAGCGGCCGGTGCTCGAGGGCGCAGCCACGGCGCTGCGGGCCACGAAGCTCCCGCTCGGCGCCCGCACCGGACCGGCGCTGTCCGAGGAGATCCGCGCGATCATGCACGACTTCCCCGTGCGCCAGGTCGCTCACCGAAGGCCCGACGCGCTCGATCTGGGTCGACCGGGAGCGCGCGGCGTACGGCTCCTGGTACGAGTTCTTCCCGCGCTCGACCGGCGGCGTGGACAAGAAGGGCAGCCCGGTCCACGGCACGTTCGCGACCGCCGCCAAGGAGCTCGACCGCGTCGCCGACATGGGCTTCGACGTCGTCTACCTCCCGCCGATCCACCCCATCGGCCGGGTCAACCGCAAGGGCCCCAACAACTCCCTGACGCCGAGCAAGACCGACCCCGGCTCGCCGTGGGCGATCGGCGCCAAGGAGGGCGGCCACGACGCGATCCACCCCGAGCTCGGCACGGACAAGGACTTCGCCGCGTTCGTCCAGCGCGCCAACGACCTCGGCATGGAGGTCGCGCTCGACCTCGCCCTCCAGGTCGCGCCCGACCACCCGTGGGTCAAGGAGCACCCCGAGTTCTTCACGACGCTGCCCGACGGCACGATCGCGTACGCCGAGAACCCGCCCAAGAAGTACCAGGACATCTACCCGCTCAACTTCGACAACGACCGCGACGCGATCTACGCCGAGATGCTGCGGGTCACGCTGCACTGGGTCGAGCGCGGCATCCGCGTCTTCCGGGTCGACAACCCCCACACCAAGCCGCCGGACTTCTGGGCGTGGCTCATCGACCAGGTCAAGGCCGAGCACCCCGACGTGCTGTTCCTCGCCGAGGCGTTCACCCGCCCCGCGCGGCTGTGGGGCCTGGCCCGCGCTCGGCTTCACGCAGAGCTACACCTACTTCACGTGGCGCACGACCAAGGCCGAGCTCACCGAGTTCGGCGAGGACCATCCGCGACCACTGGGACGATCGGCCGGCCCAACCTGTTCGTCAACACGCCCGACATCCTCCCCGAGCACCTGCAGGTCGGCGGCCCGGCATGTTCGCGATCCGCGCCGCCCTCGCCGCGACGCTCGTCGCCGACCTGGGGCGTCTACTCCGGCTTCGAGCTCTACGAGCACGAGCCGGTCAGAAGCCCGGCAGCGAGGAGTACCTCGACTCCGAGAAGTACGAGCTGCGGCCTCGCGACTACGACGCCGCCCTCGCCGAGGGCCGCTCGCTCGAGCCGTGGCTCACCCGGCTCAACGAGATCCGCCGCGCCCACCCGGCGCTGCAGCAGATGCGCACGCTGCACTTCCACCACGTCGACCACGACGCCCTGATGGCCTACTCCAAGCAGGACCCGGCGACCGGCGACACCGTCGCTGGTCGTCGTCTCGCTCGACCCGCACGAGGCCCGCGAGGGCACGATGTGGCTCGACCTGCCGGCGCTCGGCTTCGCCCCCGGCGACCGCCTGATCGCGCACGACGAGGTCACCGGCGAGACGTACGACTGGGGCGACGTCCAACTACGTACGCCTCGACCCGCTCGAGCCGTCGCGCACGTCGTGACCCTGACGAGACGCACATCCGAAGACGCCGACGACCTGACCTGAATGCCTGACCGAGAGGTGACCCACATGCCGCAGGACACCGCCCCCGACGCAGCCCTGGTGGGGCTCGAGGAGACCCCGCACACCGGCGAGGCCATCGCAGAGGACGGCACGCTCGTCGAGCCGCAGGCCGACGACTTCGGCCACGCCGAGCAGGCCACGAGCGACCCCGAGCTGGTTCAAGCGCGCGGTGTTCTACGAGGTGCTGGTGCGCGCGTTCGCCGACTCCAACGGCGACGGCACCGGCGACCTGCGCGGCCTGGCCGACAAGCTCGACTACCTCCAGTGGCTCGGCGTCGACTGCCTGTGGCTGCCGCCGTTCTACGCCTCGCCGCTGCGCGACGGCGGCTACGACATCAGCGACTTCCGCGCGGTCCTGCCGGAGTTCGGCACGGTCGACGACTTCGTCCACCTCCTCGAGGAGGCGCACAAGCGCGACATCCGCGTCATCACCGACCTCGTGCTCAACCACACCTCCGACGCGCATCCGTGGTTCCAGGAGTCGCGCAACGACCCCGACGGGCCCTACGGCGACTACTACGTCTGGAGCGACGACGACTCAGCGCTACGCCGACGCGCGCATCATCTTCGTCGACACCGAGTCGTCCAACTGGACGTACGACCCGGTGCGCGGGCAGTTCTTCTGGCACCGCTTCTTCAGCCACCAGCCCGACCTCAACTTCGAGAACGAAGAGGTCCAGGAGGCGATGATCGACGTCCTGCGCTTCTGGCTCGACCTCGGCATCGACGGCTTCCGGCTCGACGCCGTGCCCTACCTGTTCGAGGAGGAGGGCACCAACTGCGAGAACCTCCCGCGCACGCACGAATACCTCCGCAAGTGCCGCGAGACGGTCGACCGCGAGTATCCCGGCCGCATCCTGCTCGCCGAGGCCAACCAGTGGCCGGCGGACGTCGTGGAGTACTTCGGCGATCCCGAGGTCGGCGGCGACGAGTGCCACATGGCGTTCCACTTCCCGCTCATGCCGCGCATCTTCATGGCCGTGCGCCGGGAGTCGCGCTTCCCGATCTCGGAGATCCTCGCCCAGACGCCGGAGATCCCGTCCGGCACGCAGTGGGGCATCTTCCTGCGCAACCACGACGAGCTGACGCTCGAGATGGTCACCGACGACGAGCGCGACTACATGTACCAGGAGTACGCCGAGCGACCCGCGCATGAAGGCCAACATCGGCATCCGCCGACGGCTCGCGCCGCTGCTCGACAACGACCGCAACCAGCTCGAGCTGTTCACCGCGATGCTGCTGAGCCTGCCGGGATCGCCGGTCCTCTACTACGGCGACGAGATCGGCATGGGCGACAACATCTGGCTGGGCGACCGCGACGCCGTACGTACGCCGATGCAGTGGTCGCCCGACCGCAACGCCGGCTTCTCCCGGTCCGATCCCGGCCGCGTCTACCTGCCGCCGATCATGGACCCGACGTACGGCTACGAGGCGATCAACGTCGAGGCGCAGCAGGGCAACGCGACGTCGCTGCTCAACTGGACCCGCCGGATGATCGAGGTGCGCAAGCAGCACAACGCGTTCGCCGAGGGGGAGTTCGTCGACCTCGGCGGCTCCAACCCGAGCGTGCTGGCCTACAAGCGGGTCTGGGAACGACCCGACGGCGAGCAGGACGTCGTGCTGTGCGTCAACAACCTCTCGAGGTTCCCGCAGCCCGTCGAGCTCGACCTGTCCGAGCACCTGGGCTTCACGCCGGTGGAGCTGACCGGCAGCGTGCGGTTCCCCCGCATCGGCGAGCTGCCCTATCTGCTGACCCTGCCGGGCCACGGCTTCTACTGGTTCCAGCTGTCCGAGCTCGGCGACGAGGGCGAACGGAGGAGCCAGGCATGAGTGGACCGGTTGAGACGAACGCGGCCGTGACGCCCCGCGACGAGATGGTCGAGCACCTGGCGGCGGCGCTGCCCGCCTGGCTGCCGACACAGCGCTGGTTCGGCGGCAAGGATCGCGAGATCACCGCCGTACGCCCGCTGTCGTGGACGACGCTGCTCGACGGCGACCCGCTGCTGATCCACCTCGTGGTCGAGGTCGAGCAGGGCGATCGCACCGAGCCCTACCAGCTGCTGATCGGCAGCCGTCAGAGCCAGGTGCCCGACGTGGCGGCCTCGGCCTCGATCGGCCTGGAGAACGGGTTGACCTGCTACGAGGCCAGCGGTGACGCCGACCTCACGGCCTGCCTGCTCGAGCTGATCACCGCGGGGGAGCGACGTCGACGGCCTCCGCTTCGAGCGCGAGCCCGACGCCGAGCTCACGGGCGGCCTGCGCGCGCACCCCATCACGTCCGAGCAGAGCAACACCTCGCTCGTCTACGGCAACCAGTACATCCTCAAGCTGTTCCGCAAGCTGACGCCGGGACTCAACAAGGACCTCATGCTGCACCGCGCGCTCCGCGACGTCGGACTGCCCGCACATCGCCGACCCGCTCGGCTCGATCTCGGGTGAGCTGCGACGGCGAGGAGCTGACGATCGGGATGCTGCAGCGGTTCATGCCCGACGCCGCCGATGGCTGGGTCATGGCCACCACGAGCGTCCGCGACTTCATGGCCGATCCCTCCGGTCTGCCGCCGGAGGAGCTCGGGCGGCGACTTCGCCGGCGAGGCGTACCGGCTGGGCAAGGCGGTCGCGCGGTCCACGCCGACCTGCGCGACGGCGCTGGGCACCGAGCAGGCCGACGCCGCCGAGCTCGAGCGCACGGTGGCGGCGATGGTCGCGCGCCTCGACCGGGTCACCGCCGAGGTGCCGAGCCTGGCCGACCACGGTCCCGGCATGCGGGCCGCGTTCGCGAAGCTCACCGACATCCGAGAGCCCGTGTCGATGCAGTACGTCCACGGCGACCTTCACCTCGGCCAGGTGCTGCGAACGATCAACGGCTGGCTGTTGCTCGACTTCGAGGGCGAGCCGGCTGCATCTCTCGCCGAACGTTCCGCGCTGCGATCGCCGTTGCGCGACGTCGCCGGGATGCTGCGCTCGTTCGACTACGCCGCGCAGCAGCTGCTCGTCGGCCAGCCAGAGGATCCCGAGCGCACGGCCCGGGCGATGCAGTGGGCCCAGCGCAACCGTGCCGCGTTCTGCGACGGCTATGCGCACGTCGCCGAGCACGATCCCCGCGACAGCGCCGACCTCCTGCGTGCCCTCGAGCTCGACAAGGCGGTCTACGAGGTGTCGTACGAGCACGCCAACCGACCCGACTGGCTGACCGTCCCGTTGGCCTCGATCGACCGCATCATGACCGAAGGTGAGTGACGATGAACGACTCGCAGACACACTCCTGGCCCGCAGCGGTGGGCGAGCTCGACCTGCACCTCATCAGCGAGGGCCGGCACGAGCGGCTCTGGGAGGTGCTCGGCGCCCACGTGCGTACGTACGACGGTCCCGACGGGCCGGTCGAAGGCACCTCGTTCGCGGTGTGGGCGCCCAACGCCCAGGCCGTGCAGGTCGCCGGCGACTTCAACTTCTGGGACGGCGGCGACCACCCGATGCGGTCCCTCGGCGATGCCGGGCGTGTGGGACCTGTTCGTCCCGGGCATCGGCATCGGCACGCACTACAAGTTCCGCATCCTCGGGCCCGACGGGCAGTGGCACGAGAAGGCCGACCCGATGGCGTTCCGCGCCGAGGTGCCGCCGGCCACGGCGTCGGTCGTCACGACGCCGCAGCACACCTGGACCGACGCCGCGTGGGTTGCCAAGCGCGACTCGACGTCGTGGCTCGAGGCGCCGATGAGCATCTACGAGGTGCACCTCGGGTCGTGGCGTCCGGGCCTGGACTACCGCGAGCTCGCCGACGAGCTGGCGGACTACCTGACCGAGACCGGCTTCACGCACGTCGAGCTCATGCCGATCGCCGAGCACCCGTTCGGCGGCTCGTGGGGCTACCAGGTCACTTCTTACTATGCGCCGACCTCGCGGTTCGGCTCGCCCGACGACTTCCGCTGGTTCGTCGATGAGCTGCACCAGCGCGGTTTCGGCGTCATCGTCGACTGGGTGCCGGCGCACTTCCCCCGCGACGAGTGGGCGCTGGCCCGCTTCGACGGCACTCCTCTCTATGAGCACCCCGATCCGCGCCGCGGCGAGCAGCCCGACTGGGGCACGTACGTGTTCGACTTCGGGCGCCCGGAGGTCCGCAACTTCCTCGTCGCCAACGCCCTGTTCTGGCTCGAGGAGTTCCACCTCGACGGTCTGCGCGTCGACGCCGTTGCCTCGATGCTCTATCTCGACTACTCCCGCAAGGACGGCCAGTGGGTCGCCAACGTGCACGGCGGTCGCGAGAACCTCGAGGCGGTCCAGCTGCTGCAGGAGCTCAACGCGACGGTCTACAAGCACCACCCGGGCGTCGCCATGATCGCGGAGGAGTCGACGGCCTGGCCCGGCGTCAGCAAGCCCACCGACAGCGGCGGACTCGGGTTCGGGTTCAAGTGGAACATGGGCTGGATGCACGACACGTTGAGCTTCCTCGGGCACGAGCCGGTGCACCGTTCGTACCACCACGGCGAGATGACGTTCTCGATCGACTACGCCTGGACCGAGAACTTCATCCTGCCGCTGTCGCACGACGAGGTCGTCCACGGCAAGGGGTCGCTGTGGCAGCGGATGCCGGGCGACGACTGGAACAAGGCGGCCGGCGTACGTTCGCTGCTGGCCTTCATGTGGGCGCATCCGGGCAAGCAGATGCTGTTCATGGGCGGGGAGTTCGGCCAGGCCAGCGAATGGGCCGAGTCGCGGTCGCTGGAGTGGCACGAGCTCGACCAGCCGCTGCACTCCGGCATCCTGCACCTGGTCAGCGACCTCAACGCGTACTACCGCGAAGCACCTGCGCTCTACTCCGCTGACGGCAAGCCGGAGGGCTTCCAGTGGATCGATGCCAGCGACGTGGCCGGCAACGTGATCTGCTTCCTGCGCATCGGCTCCGACGGGTCGACCCTCGCCTGCGTCGCCAACTTCTCCGGCGGCCCGCACCACGACTATCGCGTCGGACTGCCGTCGTCCGGCTCGTGGCGCGAGGTGATCAACACCGACAGCGAGGTCTACGGCGGGTCGGGTGTCGGCAATCTCGGCGTGGTGGAGGCGACCGACGAACCGTGGCACGGCCAGCCCGCCTCGGCGCTGCTGCAGCTGCCGCCCGCGGGTGTGCTCTGGCTCGCGCCTGCGCGACCTGGGTGACTTGGGCCACACCGGCACATGACTTTCTGACGGTCACGATCGTTGATTCAGGAGTGGCTCCAGCGAGCCGCGATCCGGCGCATCCGACGCGATTCGCCGGGTGTCGAGAACCAATGTGACACACGGTACGCATGGGGCATACTGAGCACCGAAGTGGCCACCAGCGGTAGATGAAAGGGAGTCATGACCGACTCAGAGTCCAACCAGCCGGTCGAGCGTCGGCGCGCCGACCCGTTGCAGGTCGCAGCGGACCAGCTCGCGAGCGACGAAGTGGACAGCGCACCTGCGTCGAAGCGCGACTCGGCCGAGGTCAGTGAGCCCTCGCCGCGCCGCGATCCGGTCGACGCCCTCTCGCAGGCCGCTGCGAGCATCGAAGAGGACTCGTCCGACGAGGGCCATGACGCCAGCCCTCGCGCCCGCCGGGCTGCCGCTCGTGCCGCGCGCCAGGCCGCTGCCGACAAGCGCAAGGCCGAACGCGCCGCCGCCAAGGCGTACGCCGCCTCCAAGCGCCACGCCGTACGCAATGACGGCGGCCAGGCTGACGACGCTCCCAAGGAGAAGACCCTCGCCGAGAAGCTCGACGCCGCTCGTGAAGCCGTGTCGACGCCGCCCGATCATGTCGAGGCGGAGGCCGAGCGCACCCAGACATTCGACGCCGTGAACGACCACGCGCCTGCACAGGAGCCGGCTCCCGAAGCGCCCGCTGCCGAGCAGCCCGGAGAGACGACCGCCCAGTGGCCCGCCATCGACGACACGCCACGCAGCTCGCCGTTCTCCCGGCTGGGCAGCGCGCCGACCGCAGGACAGTTCTCGAACGACGAGGAGCCGTCCGCACCCCAGCCCGAGGCCGCCGAGCTCCAGCCCGAGGTGGTCGAGGAGCCCGTCGTCGAGACGATCGAGAACGAAGCGCCCGCAGCTGAGGCCCCGGCCGAGCCCGAGCCCGAGCCGGAGCCGGTTGCCGAGCAGGAGCCCGCGCCGGTCGCCGAGCCTGAGCCCGTTGCCGAGCCTGAGCCTGCCCCGGTTGAGGTTCGCCAGGAGACATCGGCTCCGGAGCCGGTCACGCAGTCGAGCCCAGCAGCCGAGCCCGCCCCGGCGACGTTCGCCGAGAAGCTCGCCGCAGCCAGCGCGGCTGCGCAGCAGCGCGTTGCTGCCGCACGCGCTGAGGCAGCCCGCCTGATGGAGGAAGCTGCACGCGAACGCGCGGAGGTGTCCGCACGCCTGCAGTCCGACGAGGCCGCACAGCGTGAGATCGCGGCCCAGAAGCTCAAGGCCGCTGAGCAAGCCGCCGCCGAGCGGGTCAGCGCCGCCCAGCAGGAGGCCGACCGGGTCACCGCAGAGATCGAGCGTGAGCGCGCGGCCGCGGCCGCCAAGATCGCCGAGCTCCAGAAGGCCGCCGACGAGCGGGTCGCAGCCGCCAAGGCTGAGGCCGAGCGTCAGGCCCAGCAGCGCATCCAGCAGGCCAACGCCGAGGCGCTGCGGCTCGCCGACGAGGCCGAGGCCGAGGCCAAGCGGGTGGCTGAGCGCCGCCTCGCCGAGTCCGAGAAGGCAGCCGAAGAGGCCGCCACGCGGCGACTCGAGGCAGCCGAGCAGGACGCGCAGCGTCGCATCGAGGCGGCCCGGGCCGAGGCCGAGAAGGTTGCGGCCCAGGCTGCCGCCGATCGTGAGGCCGCGTTGACGCAGCTCGCCAAGGAACGCGAAGCCGCTGATGCCCGCCTGGTCGAGGTCAAGGCCGAGGCGGAGCGCATCGTGGCGGAGGCTGACCGGACGTCCGCCAGCCACGTCGCTGCGGCGCAGGCCGAGGCCGAGAAGGTCGCGCAGCAAGCCGCCGCCGACCGTGAGGCCGCACTGGCCCAGCTCGCCAAGGAGCGCGAGGAGGCCGACGCACGACTGGCCGAGGTCAAGGATGAGGCCGAGCGCACGGTCCGTGAGGCCGAGGAGTCTGCCGGATCACACGTGGCCGCAGCCAAGGCTGAGGCGGAGAAGTTCGCTCAGGAGACCGCCGCCGAGCGCGTCGCCATCGCCGTACGCGTGTCCGACGCCGAGCGTGCCGCGGAGGAGAAGCTCGTGGCCGCCAAGGTCCAGGCCGATCGACTCGCCGCAGAAGCCGCTCAGCGTCACGCGGAGGCCGCCGCCGAGCTGGCGCGAGAGCGTGACGAAGCCAAGGCGCTCGTCGAGCGAGCCAACGAAGAGGCTGACAAGCTCGCCAAGGAGGCCGAGGCAGAACGCGCCGAGGCCGCCGAGAAGCTGGCCGAGGCCGAGCGCATGGCCGCCGAGAAGATTCGCGCCGCGCAGGCCGAGGCCGAGCGGGTGGCCGCCGAGGCCAACGAAGCCGCTCGACTCGCCGGCGAGGCTCGCGAGAAGGCCGAGCGCAAGCTCGCCGAGGACGTCGAGGCGGCTCGCCTCGATGCCGAGCGCAAGATCGCCCAGGCCGAGAAGGATGCTGCCGAACGGATCGCCCAGGCCCAGGCCGAGGCCCGCCGTCTCGCAGAGAAGTCTGAGCAGGATGCCCGTGAACGTGTCGCCGCGGCGCAGGCCGAGGCCGAGCGGGTCACGGTCCAGTCCAAGCGTGATGCCCAGGAGCGACTCAGCCAGGCCGTTGCCGCGGCACGCTCCGCCGCTGAGGAGAAGCTGCAGGAGGCCGAGCGAACGGCGCTCGAATGGGTCGCCGCCGCCGAGGCCGAGGCCGAGCGCGTCGCGCAGGAGCACATCGTCATGGCGAACCACTCGTCAGCGTCGACTCCGCTGACGGCTCCTGAGCCACTTGTCGACGAGTACGTCGACGAGGCGCCGGATGCCACAAACACCGATGATCATTCGCCCGAGGAGGTGAATGACGACTCCGGGCAGGTCGCCCCCAAGATCAAAAAAAGGGTCGTCCGGCGCAAGTGAGGTCCTGACTGCCGGCTCGATCGTTGCCGATCTCGACAACGACGAGCCCGACGAGACCGCGTCTGTCGCACCCGCGGCCGACGACGTGGTCGAGACCGACGAAGACGTCGTCGACGACGGCGAGCTCGTCGCTGAGGCCGAGCCCCCGGAGCCGGTCGAGGACGCCGCGAAGTCGGCGATCGCACCGCCGGGCCCCGGTCGACGCGAGCTCAAGGCGCAAGCCAAGGCCACGCGCCGCAAGGAGCGTGAGGAAGCCGCACAGGCGAAGCTCGATGCCAAGCGGGAAGCGCGCGACGCTAGCGCACAGGCGAAGCAGCAGGCCATCGAAGATCGCGCGCAGGCGAAGCAGCAGGCTCGCGAGGAACGCGAGAACGCCAAGCAGCAGGCTCGCGAGGAACGCGAGAACGCCAAGCAGCAGGCTCGCGAGGAACGCGAGAACGCCAAGCAGCAGGCTCGCGAGGAACGCGAGAACGCCAAGCAGCAGGCGGCTGCGGCACGTGAGCAGGAGGTTGCCGATCGCGCTGCGGCTCGCGAGCAGGAGGCCGCCGACGTTGCGGAGGCGCGTGAGCAGGAGGCTCGTGAGCAGGAAGCGGCCGACTCCGAGGCGCACGACACACCAGACGACGAGGCCGACGGTACGCCCGAGGCCTCGGACCAGCCCACGGTCGAGCCCGAGGCGCAGCCGGTGGCTCCCTCTGCGGCGAGCGTCGGGCTGACCAAGCGGCTCGAGGCCGAGCGCGTACGACTCGCCGAGCAGCGCGAGCAGCGTGAGGCCGAGGAGCGGCAGCGACAGGAGCGCGAGAAGGCTGAGGCTGAGGCGGCTGAAGCCAAGATCGCTGCCCGCCGCGAGCGTGACGAAGCAAAATCGGCGACCCGTCAGGCCCGCATCGACGCGAAGCTCGAGCGCAAGCAGGCCAAGCAGGCCCGCGTCGACGCGAAGCAGGCCGCCCGCCAGCAGCGCAATGAGGAGCGTGAGCAGGCGGCCGCGGCCAAGGTGCAGGCTCGCACCGAGCGGGCGGCTGCCAAGGCCGCCGCTCGGGTCGACACGCGTACGGCCGAGATGGAGGCGCCGGAGCTGACAACGCCGGACTCCGCAGACGTGGAGGTTGAGGTGGAGGTTGCTGCCGCGGCAGCGCTCCACAGTGCCGATCCCGGCGCCGTCGAGGACGTGGTCGTCGAACCGCTGTCCGAGGAGCAGGCCGAACCTGCCGACGAAACAGCGGAGCCAGCGGAGTCGCAAGCCGACGCTGGGGACAGCGAGACGCCCCTCGACGTCGACCGCCCGGGCCGCAGGCAGGCCAAGGTCGAAGCCAAGGAGGCCAGGCTCGTTGCGCGCCGCGAGCGCGCCGACGCCAAGCAGGCCGCCCGGCAGGCTCGCGTGGACGCCAAGCAGGCCGCCCGTCGTGAACGCATCGCGGCCAAGGAAGCTCTCCGGCTCGAACGCGCCGAGGCCAAGAACGCCGCGCGCCAGGCTCGTGAGGACGCCGAGGAGGCGAAGCGCCGCGAGCGTGAGGAGGCCGAGCAGGCGAAGCGCGCAGAGGCGGCCGAGCAGAAGGCCCGCGAGGATGCCGCAGAGGTGGAGCGCCGCGAGCGCGAGGAGGCCGAGGAGGCGGAGCGCCGCGAGCGCGAAGAGGCCGAGCAGGCCGCGCTGGCGGCCGCCCAGATCGAGGCCGAAACCGAGGCCGAAACCGAGGCCGAAACCGAGGCCGAATCCGAGGCCGAAACCGAGGTCGATTCCGAGGTCGAGGACATCGACGAGGCTCCTACCGGCGACGACGAAGTCGTGGGCGACGCCGACGACGAAGCCCGCGCCGACACCGACGACGGGGCCGAGACCGACGACGAGGCCGAGGCCGACACCGCGGTCGCCGCGCAGGAGGCTGGGGAGGAAGCCAAGGAGGCGGCCCGCCGCGAGCGTGAGGACGCCAAGGAGGCGGCCCGCCGCGAGCGCGAGGACTCCAAGGCGGCCGCCCGCGAGGCCAAGGCGGCGCGTCGTGCAGAGAAGAAGGACGATCGCATCGTCGAAGCTCCGCGCGAGCCCAAGGTCTCGTTCCTCGAACGACGCCGCCGAAGGCCGATGGGCGCGAGCCTGGCAAGAGCTCGGGCGGGCGCAATGCCGTAGCGGTCCTGGCTGTCGCGGTCGGCGTCGTGGGCCTCACCGCATCACTCCTTCTGGCGATCGGGGCGTTCATGGCTGCGCTCGGCACGACTGACAGCAACGGGGCGTACGACGTCTTGTCATCGGTCTGCGACGTGCTGGTCGGCCCACTCCGTGACGTCTTCACGTTCTCGGGCACCAACGCCGAGATGAAGGAAGCGGTCGTGGCGTGGGGCGCCGGCTCGATGATCTACGTGCTCGTGGGCATGTTCGCGCAGTCCTACCTCCGGTCGCGCATCGACGACGACTGAGCGTGCAGGTGTGACCTAACCCATGCCAGTCATGGGTCGATCCGATTGCTACCTCTAGGTAACATTCAGATGACGAAGGGCCGCCCGTTTCGGCGCCAATTGGCGTGGGATGGTGGCTCTCACACAGTCCAGAGACTGCCGTGACGGCCGTTCGGTCGTTGCGCCCCAGATTCACAGGAGGGTCCTCGTGACCAAAATCGTTGTCGCTGTGAAGTACGTACCGGATGCCACGGCTGACCGGACCTTCAGCGCCGATAACACCGTCGACCGCGTTGGCGTGGACGGTCTGCTGTCCGAGCTCGACGAGTACGCGGTCGAGCAGGCGTTGCAGGTCGTCGAGGCCGGCGAGGGTGAGGTGACGGTGTTGACCGTCGGCCCTGAGCAGGCTTCCGACGCCGTACGCAAGGCTCTGCAGATGGGCGCCGACGCCGGCGTGCACGTGCAGGACGACGCGATCCACGGCTCCGATGCGTTCGCGACGTCGCTGGTGCTCGCCGAGGCGATCAAGAAGCTCGACTACGACCTGGTGTTCTTCGGCATGGCCTCGACCGACGGCGGACTGGGTGTCGTCCCGACCCTGGTCGCCGAGCGCCTCGGCCTGCCGGCCGTCACGTACGCGTCGGAGGTCAGCGTCGACGGTGACACGGTCAAGATCCGCCGCGACGGTGATGTCGCCACGCAGGAGATCGAGGCGTCCGGCAAGGTCGTCGTCTCGGTGACCGACCAGTCCGGTGAGGCCCGCTACCCGTCGTTCAAGGGCATCATGGCCGCCAAGAAGAAGGACGTCCAGGAGTGGACGCTGGCCGATCTGGGCCTCGATGCCGGCTCGGTGGGCCTCGACAACGCCTGGACCAAGGTCGAGTCGTTCGAGCCCCGCCCGCCGCGCACTGCCGGTGAGATCGTCACGGACGAGGGAGACGGCGGCGCCAAGCTCGTCGAGTTCCTCGCCTCCAAGAAGTTCGTCTGAGAAGGGCACTGACACATGACTGAAGTTCTCGTACTGATCGACGCCCCCGACGGCAAGGTCACCAAGCCCTCGCTGGAGCTGCTGACGATCGCCCGCCGCATCGGCGAGCCGTCCGCCGTCGTGTTCGGCACCGCCGACAACGACATGCTCACCGAGTACGGCGCCGAGAAGATCTACACGTACGACGACGCCGCCTACGACGAGTTCCTCGTCGGTCCCAAGGCCGAGGCGCTGGCGCAGCTCGTCGCCGACAAGTCCCCGGCCGCCGTGCTGGTCGGTGCCAGCACCGAGGGCAAGGAGATCAGCGCCCGCGTGGCGCTGAAGACCGAGTCCGGTTGGATCAGCGACGCGGTCGACGTGCAGGCCGACGGTGGCACGATCACCACGACGCAGTCGGTGTTCGCCGGCAACTTCACGGTCAAGTCGGGCGTCACCAAGGGTGCGCCGGTCATCACGGTCAAGCCCAACTCGACCGCACCGGAGGCCGCTCCGGCTGCCGGTGCTGTCGAGGCCGTCACGGCCGACATCTCCGATGCCGCCAAGACCGCCAAGATCACCTCGTCCAAGCCCAAGGAGGCCTCGGGCCGCCCCGAGCTGACCGAGGCCGCGATCGTGGTCTCGGGTGGCCGTGGCACCGGTGGCGACTTCTCCGAGGTCGAGGCGTTCGCCGACAGCCTCGGCGCAGCCGTCGGCGCATCGCCGTGCGGCGGTCGACTCGGGCTGGTACCCGCACTCGTTCCAGGTCGGCCAGACCGGCAAGACCGTGTCGCCGCAGCTGTACGTCGCCAACGGCATCTCCGGTGCGATCCAGCACCGCGCCGGCATGCAGACGTCCAAGACGATCGTCGCGGTCAACAAGGACGACGAGGCACCGATCTTCGAGCTCGTCGACTTCGGCGTCGTGGGCGACCTCAAGGCCGTCCTCCCGCAGGCCACCGAAGAGATCAAGAAGCGCAAGGGCTGACCACAGCTCCCACACGACGGCCGGCCCACCCCTGGTGAGCCGGCCGTCGTCGTTTGCGCCTGGTATCGCAGTCAGTTGCGCGGTCACCATGACCCGCGGGAGCCACGCTGGACCCCTCCGGCGAACTATTGACTTCGCTGCACGGAGTCACCCGTACCTTTTGGTAACACTTTGATTAAGCAGCGCTTCAATGCTGTTCCGTGAGCCTGCTGTGGTGATAGTCATAGGGGGCGCGCGCCAGCGTGCACCAGACAAACACAGGAGGAATCCATGCGACTCTCTCGGCGTACCCGCCTTGCGGGTGTGGCGTTGATCGCGGCCGGCAGCCTTACCCTGGCAGCCTGCGGTGGCGGAAGCGACGACAAGAGCGGAGGCGGCAGCAAGTCCGTCATCACGGTCTACGGCACCAACCCCCAGAACCCGCTGATCCCGACCGCCACCAACGAGGTCGGCGGCGGTGACCCGCTCGACAACCTCTTCTCCGGTCTGGTGGCCTACAACACCGACGGATCGGTGACCAACGAGGTCGCGGAGTCGATCGAGCCCAACGAGGACAGCACCGTCTGGACCGTCAAGCTCAAGGACGGCCAGAAGTTCACCGACGGTTCGCGCCGTGACGGCTGACTCGTTCGTCAAGGCGTGGAACTACGGCGCCAACCCGGCCAACAAGCAGCTCAACAACTACTTCTTCTACCCGATCAAGGGCACCGACGACGTCGGCAACACGGTCAAGGGCGCCAAGACGGTCTCGGGCCTCAAGGTCATCGACGACAAGTCGTTCACGATCACGCTGAAGGCCTCGGAGTCGGACTTCCCGCTGCGTCTCGGCTACTCGGCCTACTTCCCGGTCCCGGACTCGGCCTACGACTCGGCCGGCAAGATCACCAA
The DNA here is from genome assembly GCA_963759975.1 of uncultured Actinomycetota bacterium. GTDB lineage: Bacteria > Actinomycetota > Actinomycetes > Propionibacteriales > Nocardioidaceae > Aeromicrobium. Next base: position 231,086 of record CAVXBS010000034.1, on the reverse strand, counting down.
GGAGTACGGCGACAGCCCGATCGGCAACGGTCCGTACAAGCTGACCAAGACCGGCTGGGAGAAGCAACAAGCAGATCTCGCTCGAGCCGAACCCTGACTACGAGGGCGTCCACAAGCCGAAGAACGGCGGACTGATCTTCAAGTTCTACCAGCTCGGTCGACTCGGCCTACACCGACGTCCAGTCGGGCAACCTCGACGTCCTCGACCAGGTCCCGCCGAGCGCGCTGACCACGTTCGAGAAGCGACGCAGCGTCAAGGCATACAACGAGCCCGGCTCGAGCTTCTCGTCCTTCACGATCCCCGAGCGCCTCGCGCACTTCGGAGGGACGAGGAGGGCGAGCTGCGTCGCGCGGCCATCTCGAGGCGATCAACCGCCCCGAGATCACCGAGAAGATCTTCAACAACGCCCGTACGCCTGCCAGCGACTTCACGTCGCCGGTGCTCGACGGCTGGACCGACAAGGTCGCCGGCAACGAGGTGCTGAAGTTCAACGCCTCGACGACGCCAAGGCCAAGTGGGCCGAGGCTGACAAGATCAGCAAGTGGAGCGGCAAGTTCGCAGCTCGCCTACAACAACGACGGCGCTGGCAACAAGGAGTTCTCCGAGGCGATGGCCAACCAGATCAAGAACACGCTGGGCATCGACGCCGAGCCGAAGGCCTACCCGACGTTCGACGAGCTCCGCACGGTCGTCACCGACCGCACGCATCAAGACGCCGTTCCGCACCGGTTGGCAGGCGGACTACCCGTCGATGCTCAACTACCTCGGCCGATCTACGCCACGGGCGCCGGATCCAACGACGGTGACTACAGCAACAAGGAGTTCGACAAGCTGATCCAGGAGGCCTCCGCGGCCGAGGGCGACGCGCGCTACAAGCTGATCGGCGAGGCGCAGGCGATCCTGCTCAAGGACCTGCCGGCCATCCCGCTGTGGTACCAGAACGCCACCGCAGTGACCGCGAAGGACCTCAAGGGCTTCGTGTTCAACTGGAAGCAGAAGCCGGACTACTACGCGCTGACGAAGTAGTCCGAGCGGCACCATCGGCCGCGGGGGTAGCCCTCATCGGGCTGCCCCCGCGCGCTACGTCCGATTTCGGTGCACGTATGGCCCTTCGGATCAAGTGGCCGAGCTGCGCCGGTTCCATTCTTCTCGACCTCCCAGGAGGCCTCGTGTGGTGGTATGTCGCCAAGCGACTGCTCCAGACCATCCCGGTGTTTCTCGGGGCCACGCTGATCATCTTCCTCTTGACGAAGCTGCGCCCCGGTGACCCGATCCTCGGCCTGACCGGCAACAAGCCGGTCTCGCCGGAGAGTCCGCCAGGCGCTCGCGCGACCAGTACCACCTCAACGACTTCGTCGGCGTCCAGTGGCTCTACTTCCTCAAGGACGTCGTCACCTTCAATCCGGACTTCGTCGGCCTCGACGGCCAGCCGGTGTTCGAGAAGATCAGGCAACGCCCTGCCCGTCACCGGCACGCTGGCGCTCCTGGCCCTCGCGATGGACGCCGTCATCGGCATCGTCGTCGGCACGATCGCCGGCCTGCGCCGCAACGGCTGGTTCGACTCGGTGACGCTCGTCATCTCCCTGATCCTGCTCTCGATCCCGATCTTCGTGGTCGGCTTCGTGCTGCAGTTCCTCTTCGGCGTCAAGTGGCGGCATCTTTGCCGCGACCGTCGCCGGTCGACTGGAACGTGACCGACCTGATGCTCCCGGCGTTCGTCCTGGCGATCGCCAACATCGCGACCACGACCCGACTGACCCGCACCTCGGTCGCCAACAACCTGACCGCCGACCACGTGCGCACGGCGCGGGCCAAGGGCCTCTCCGAGCGGTGTGGTCGTGCGCAACCACGTGCTGCGCAACTCGCTCGTGCCGGTCGTCACCTACATCGGCATCAACCTCGGCTCGCTGATGGCCGGCGCCATCATCACCGAGGGCATCTTCAACGTGCAGGGCATCGGCAACCTCGCCTTCAGGCGCCGTCAGCCGCGGTGACACCCCGCTGACCGTGGCCGTCGTCACGGTCATGGTCATGCTCTACGTGTTCATGAGCCTGATCGTCGACCTCCTCTACGCCGTTCTCGACCCGAGGATCCGCTATGTCTGAGACCCAACCGGCGACCCGCCCGGGCCAGGAACGTTTCGTCGCACCCGATCGACGAGACCCCGCTGCGCGCGATCGACGCCGTCGACGTCGACGCCGTGCCGGAGAGCCAGTGGAGGGAGGCCTGGAAGCGGCTGCGCATCTCGCCCCTGTTCTGGCTGGCCGTCGGTCATCATCCTGGTGCTCGCCGTCATGGTCGTCTTCCCCACGCTGTTCACCGAGCGCCGACCCCAACCAGGCGTCACTCGGCAAGCAGCTTCGCCGCGCCTCAGCGACGGGCACCCGTTCGGCTACAACTACCAGGGCTGCGACGTCTGGGCCCGCACGGTCTACGGCGCTCGGGCGTCGGTCGCGGTCGGCGTCTTCACCACGATCCTGACGGCGCTCCTGGGCGTGATCTCCGGCGCGATCGCCGGCTTCTACGGCGGCTCGCCGACACGTTGGTCTCGCGTCTCAGCGACATCTTCTTCTCGATCCCGCTGCTGCTGGCCTGCATCGTGGTCATCTCGGTGCTCAACAACCTCTGGCCCGAACCGCGGGTTCTGGGGCTCGGTCCTCGTGGTCGTGCTGGCCCTGGCCGTCTTCGCCTGGCCGCAGATCACCCGCCAGATGCGTGGCGCGGTGCTCGAGGTCAAGAACCTGGAGTTCGTCGACGCCGCCACGGCGATCGGCGCGTCCAAGCTGACCAACCTGCGCCGCCACATCGTCCCCAACGCGCTGGCGCCGGTCATCGTGTCGGCGACGATCTCGCTCGGCGTGTTCATCGTCGCCGAGTCGTCGCTGTCGTTCCTCGGGACTCGGCCTGCCGCAGACCATCGTGTCGTGGGGCAACGACCTGTCGGACGCACAGAACCTGGTCCGCTCCGGCCAGCACCTGGTCGTGATGTAGGTCCCCGCGACGGCCCTGGCCGTCACGGTGCTCGGCTTCGTCCTGCTGGGTGAGGCCGTCCGCGAAGCGCTCGACCCGAAGGCGAGGAAGTATGACCGACGACCCAGCCACTGCTCGAGGTCAAGGACCTGCGCGTCGGGTTCCGCACCGGCAAGAAGAGGTCCTCACGGCCGTCGACGGGGCGAGCCTCAGCATCTATCCGGGCCAGACCATCGCGATCGTGGGCGAGTCCGGCTCGGGCAAGTCGACGCTGGCCCACGCGGTCATCGGCCTGCTGCCCGGCACAGGTCACGTCCTCGGGCGGCGAGATCCTGTTCGAGGGTCGCGACATCGTCACGCCGCCCGCAAGGCCAGATGCTCGCGCTGCGCGGCTCGTCGATCGGCCTCGTCCCGCAGGACCCGATGTCCAACCTCAACCCGCTGTGGAAGGTCGGCCGCCAGATCAAGGAAGCGCTGGTCGCCAACGGTGTCGCCAGTCCGGCGCCGCGGCCGACAAGCGGGTCGTCGAGCTGCTCGAGGAGGCCGGACTTCCCGATGCCGAGCGTCGGGCCCGGCAGTACCCCCACGAGTTCTCCGGAGGCATGCGTCAGCGCGCCCTGATCGCGATGGGCCTGGCCGCACGTCCCAAGCTGCTGATCGCCGACGAGCCGACGTCGGCCCTCGACGTGACGGTGCAGAAGCAGATCCTGGACCACCTCGACCAGCTCACCGACACGCTGGGCGTCGCGGTCATGCTGATCACGCACGACCTGGGGCTCGCGGCCGAGCGCGCCGACCACCTCGTGGTGATGTACCGCGGCAGGGTCGTCGAGTCCGGGCCCGGCCCGCGACATCCTGCAGAACCCCGAGCACCCCTACACCAAGCGGCTCGTGTCCAAGGCGCCGTCGTTGGCGTCGCAGCGGCTGTCGTCCGTACGCGCGCGCGCCGAGGTGCGTGAGCAGGCGGTCCAGACCGCGGCGGAGATCGCCGAGGAGGTCGCGCACAGCGCGTCGGAGTTCGGCGAGGGCCGCAACGACGTCATCGTCGTCGAGAACCTCACGAAGATCTTCCAGCTGCGCGGCGCCAAGCCGTGGCAGAAGGTCGACTTCGCCGCGGTCGACGACGTGTCGTTCCGGCTGCGTCGCGGCACCACCACGGCCATCGTGGGGGAGTCCGGCTCGGGCAAGTCGACGGTCGCCCGCATGGTCCTCGACCTGCTGCCCCCGACCTCGGGCAACGTGATCTTCGACGGCAGGAACGTTCGCGAGCTGACACTCCAAGGCGGAGCGGCTGAGGCTGCGCCGCCAGATGCAGCCGGTGTTCCAGAACCCGTACGCGTCGCTGGACCCGCTGTACTCGATCTACCAGTCGATCGAGGAGCCGCTGAGCCTGCACAACGTCGGCACCAAGAAGGAGCGCGAGGCCCGCGTGCGCGACCTGCTCGACAAGGTCTCGCTGCCGACCACCGTGATGTCGCGCTACCCCGGCGAGCTGTCGGGTGGCCAGCGGCAGCGCGTGGCGATCGCCCGTGCGCTCGCCCTGGAGCCCGAGGTCGTCATCTGCGACGAGGCGGTCTCGGCGCTCGACGTGCTGGTCCAGGCGCAGATCCTCGAGCTGCTCAACGACCTGCAGGCCGAGCTCGGTCTGAGCTACCTGTTCATCACGCATGACCTCGCGGTGGTACGCCAGATCGCCGACGACGTCGTGGTGATGCAGGACGGCAAGGTCGTCGAGGCGGCGCCGGTCGCGCAGGTCTTCGACAACCCGCAGAAGGACTACACGCGCAAGCTGCTCGATGCGATTCCGGGCGCGTCGATCGAGCTGGGAGCCTGATTGCGCGGAACGCACGGCGTGGCCGCGCGCGGCTGCCGTACGCCTTACGTCTGGGAGAGAGTGCGCTAGCGAAAGGGTCGGCATGAGGCGCGTTCTCCTCTCTTCGTACGTCGTCGCGGTCTGTCTGCTGCTCACGGCTGTCGTGCCACCCGGCGCAGCCCAGGCGCAGCAGCCTTCGCCCTCGGTGAGCGCCGGTGACGCAACGGGCCTGATCGTGTCCACCGAGGGGCGCTCTCAGAGGCGACGCTTCACACGATCTCGCAGCTGCTGGGGCGCGACATCGTGGGCCAGGTGCCGCTGGGCGACTCCCTGGTCTCGTTGCGTTTCGACCGGGTGCTGCCGGCGGCGACCGTACGGTCTGCTGACGACAGTCGCTGAACGCCTTGCCCGGGGTGGCCGGGTCAGCCCGGACCTCGTCGCCACGAGCGACTCGGTGCCGCCCAACGACTCGTACTTCCCGCGGCAGACCAACCTCTGGTCGCCGACCCAGGTGGCAACGGACTCGGGCGGCTCGGCCGCTCCCGGGCCGGACTACAGCATGGACGCGCCGACCATGTGGGACGCCACGCGCGGGTCGAAGTCGGTCGTCGTGGCGATCGTCGACGGGGGCATCGTGGTGCACCCCGACCTGGCCGGGCAGACCGTACCGGGCTACGACATGATCGCCGACAGCCGAAATGCCAAGGACGGCTCTGGTCGCGACGCGAACCCGGCAGATCCGGGCAACAGCTCGAACGGAAGGTACTGCACGGCGCATCCCAGCACGTGGCACGGCACCCATGTGGCCGGCATCGTCGCGGCGCTGCGCAACAACGAGATCGGCATCTCGGGGATCGCGCCGGGTGTGCGCATCCAGCCCGTACGCGTCGTGGGGCAGTGCGGTGCCTCACTGTCCGACGTCGTCGCCGGCATCCGGTGGGCGTCCGGCGGGGACGTGCCCGGGGTGCCGCGCAACAAGACACCCGCCGACGTCATCAACCTCTCGCTCTCGAGCACTGTCACGGACTACGCGTGCCCGGCGGCCTACCAGGACGTCATCGACGAGGCTCGTCGACGGGGTGCGGTCGTCGTCGCATCGGCCGGCAACCAGGGCCAGTCGGTCCGCACGCGTACGCCGGCCAACTGCGCCGGCGTGCTGTCCGTAGGGGCGACAGACGTCGACGGCAGCCCCACGTCGTACACGAATGCCGGGCGCACGATCGGGATCATGGCGCAGGGCGGGGAGGCCGGCGCGGGGCAGGGGATCTGGTCGACCGTCGACGCCGGAACAGCCGGACCGACCCGGTCCGACGTACGGCCAGATGGCCGGGACATCGATGGCGGCGCCGTCGGTGTCGGCCGCCGCGGCGCTGGTGCGATCGCTCGGCAGCTTCACCAACGACCAGGTCGTGCAGGTGCTGAAGGCCTCTGCACTGAAGCCGCCAGAGTTCGATGACTACTACACGTGCATCTCCCACGATCCGACGACGGGCGCAGAGCGCAACGTCTGCGGCGCCGGCATCCTCAACCTGGCCGCGATCCCGGCCCCGGTGGGCCATCCTGCGCTGACTGGCGGCTCGACGGTCGGCAGCACGCTGTCGTTCACGCCGGGCCGGTGGAACGGCCACCCCGACTCGGTGACGCACCAGTGGTTGCGCAACGGGGCGGTGATCGCGGGAGCCACTGCGACGTCGTACCAGCTGACCGCGGCAGATCTGGGTCGCAACCTGACGGTGCGCTCGACGGCGCACACGCCGGGCTATCCGGACTTCTCGGGGCTTTCGGTCGTCAAGGTCGTGCCCAAGGCGAAGGCGTCGGTGGCGTTGCGGCTGTCGTCGACGAGGGCGCGGGTCTCGAGGTCGCGGCTGTATGCGTATGTGGCCGTGACCGCCGAGCAGGGTCAGGCGCCGACGGGCACGGTCAGCGCGTATGTTGATGGTCGTCGCGTGGCGCTCGTGACGCTGAGCTCGGGGGCGGTGCGGGTGCGTCTGCCGGTGTTCGCGAAGACCGGCAGACACCAGGTCCAGGTGCGTTACAACGGCAATCCGCGGGTGTCCGCGACGTGGTCGCCATCGTTCCTGGTGAGTGTGTCGAAGTAGCCCTTTCGGTGGATTGACTCCTTCGAACACATGTTCGAAGATGGGTGAATGACCGTTGCGCCCGCCCCGAGCCTTGATGAGCTGCGAGCCCGCGTCGACCAGATGCAGGGCCGTCCTGCCGCGCAACCGGTCGCGACGCATCCAGCCTTCGCCGGACTGCTGCAATTGCAGACCGGATCGAGCTATGCCGTCGACTCGGCGAGCCTCGCGATGGCTCTCATGGCGGGCCCTTCGGCCGATGGCGCCTGGTGCGGTGTCGTGGGCTCGGCAGAGTTCGGCCTCGAGGCCGCTGCGGCCGCCGGGGTCGAGCTGCGGCGGACGATCCTGGTGCCCGCTCCGGGCGAGGCCTGGCTCGAGGTCACGGCCGCGCTGATCGACGTGCTGGGCGTGGTCGTGGTGGCCGCGCCGGCAGACATCTCCGGCAAGGACGTCAGCCGCATCAGTGCCCGGCTGCGCCAGCGCGGTGGCGTCCTCATCGCTTACGGCGACTGGCCGCGGTGCGACGCCCGGGTGTCGTTGCGCGATGCCGAGTGGGTCGGTCTTGGCCGGGGCCACGGGCACCTGCAGGCGCGCCGGGTGACGGTCGAGGTCCGTCGCGGCGCCGGCCCGGCCCGCACGGGACAGCTGTGGCTGCCCGATCAGGCCCAGGTCATCCGCCGGGCCGAGGTGCAGCCCACTCAGCTGCGGAGCGTGAGCTAGGTGTCCGCCAGTGAGCGAAGGGGCCGGACGATGGTCCTGTGGGCGCCGGACTGGCCGATCGTCGCGGTCGAGAGCTCGGCATCGACGCCGGCGGCGGTGCTCCACAAGGGTCAGGTGCTGGCCTGCTCACAGGCTGCGCGGGCCGAGGGCGTACGCCGGGGCATGCGGCGGCGCGATGCGCAGTCGCGGTGCCCGGGCCTGGCCCTGCACGACTACAACCCCGATGCCGACGCGCGGGCCTTCGAAGCGGTGCTGACCGCGATCGAGGAGCTCAGCCCCGGTGTGGCACCGCTGCGGCCGGGGCTCTGCGCCATCAACGTGCCGGCCCGCTTCTACGGGGGCGAGGCCGAGGCGGCGGCGATCATCGCGGAGCGACTCGTACGCCTGGGGGTGTGGGACGTCCGGGCCGGCATCGCCGACGGGTTGTTCGCCGCCGAGCAGGCCGCACGCCGGGCGCTGGCCCAGGACAGCCTCGTCGTACCTCCGGGTGGGTCGGCACAGTTCCTGCGGGACCTGCCGATCGATGCGCTCGAGGACGTCTCCATGGTGGGCCTGCTGCGCCGCATGGGGCTGCTGACCCTTGGCGACTTCGCCGCCTTGTCGGCGGCCGACGTGCACACCCGCTTCGGCACGCACGGAGAGCTCCTGCACCGCATGGCCCGCGGGCTCGACCCCCAGCCGATCAGCCGGCGGCAGGTGCCGCCGGAGTTCGAGGCGACGCTGATGCTGGAGCCACCGCTCGACCTCGCGGAGCAGATCGCGTTCAGCGTACGCACGACGGCCGAGAAGTTCGTCACCGATCTCGCGGGTCACGGGCTGGTGTGCACGACGGTCCTGATCGAGGTCGACACCGACGGCTCACTGGCGACGTCCCGGCGATGGATGCATCCGCGCTGGTTCGGGCCGACCGACCTGGTCGACCGGGTCCGCTGGCAGCTGCAGGTCGACGGTGCGATCCGGGCCCCGGTCGATGCCGTACGCCTGATCCCCGAGGTCACCGAGCCACTTGGCGATCATGCCGACAGCCTCTTCGGCGGTGGTCCCGACGAGCGGGTCGAGCGCGGGGTGGCGCGCGTGCAGAGCATCGTCGGTCACGAGGCGGTCGTCTCGGTCTCGGTGCAGGGCGGGCGCGGGCCGGGGGAGCGGCAGCTGCTCGTCCCGTGGGGCGAGCGTCCGGTCGCCGCCCGTGCGGTCGGGCTGCCGTGGCCGGGCAGCCTGCCGCCGCCCGCGCCGGCGACGGTCTACACCGAGCCGCAGCAGGCGATGGTCGTCGGCGCCGAGGGGCAGGCCATCGGGGTCACGGGTCGCGGCATGGTCACGGGTGAGCCCGCGCGGTTCCGGGCCGCGGCCGGCCAGGACTGGCAACCTGTCGCGTCGTGGGCCGGGCCGTGGCCGGTCGACGACCAGTGGTGGGACGAGGCGGCCGCCCGGCGCATCGCCCGGTTCCAGGTCGTCGGCGTCGACGGCAGCGCGTACCTCATGATCGTCGAGGCGCGGCCACTGGTGGACCGAGGCCAAATATGACTGACGCAACCCCGCTGCGAGTGGCGCAATGTGGCCACCTCCAAACGATCGAGCATCCGACCACACTGCGCCACTCAGCGGGGGTGTGCTGATGGGGTGGAACAACCCGGACGTCTCGTGGCGTGAGCTCGAACGGCGGTTGTCCGGCAAGCCCGAGCCCGACGGCGGCGATGCGCCGGGCTGGTCGCGCAAGCGCGCCAAGACCCAGCCCAAGGAGATCAAGCGCCCCGAGGGCCCGGTCGTGCCCTACGCCGAGCTGCACTGCCACAGCAACTTCAGCTTCCTCGACGGGGCGAGCGGTCCCGACGCGCTGGTCGAGGAGGCCGATCAGCCTGGGCCTGCACGGGCTGGCACTGACCGATCACGACGGCTTCTACGGTGCGCCGCGGTTCGCCGAGGAGGCGGTCAAGTACGAGGCGCTGGAGCTCAAGACGGTCTTCGGTGCCGAGCTGTCCCTCGGGCTCAGCCGCCCCCAGAACGGCACCGCCGATCCCGAGGGCAGCCACCTGCTGGTGCTGGCGCGCGGGGTCGAGGGCTATCACCGGCTCGCCGCGGCCATGACCGACGCGCACTTTCGTGGCGACGAGAAGGGCCGGCCCGTCTACGACCTCGAGGAGCTCGCCGAGCGGGGGCGCGACCACTGGCTGATCCTCACCGGCTGCCGCAAGGGTCACGTACGCCAGGGGCTCGCCAGTGGCGGGCTCGACGAGGCGGCGACCGCCCTCGACCGGCTCACCGCGCTGTTCGGCCTCGACAATGTCGTCGTCGAGCTGATCGACCACGGCTTCCCGGCCGACAGCACGACCAACGACGCCCTCGCCGAGCTCGCCGCGATGCACGGACTGCCCACGGTCGCGACCAACAACGTGCACTTCGCCAAGCCCGGCGCCCGCCAGCTCGCTGCCGCCATGTCGGCGGTCCGCGCGCGCCGCGGCCTCACCGAGATGGACGGCTGGCTGCCGACGACCGGTGCGGCACACCTGCGATCCGGTGCCGAAATGCATCGCCTGTTCCATCGCCACCCGGGTGCTGTCGAGCGTACGGTCGCCATCGCCGACGAGCTGGCGTTCGACCTGCGCGCCGCCACGCCCAGGCTGCCTCATCGCGGCATCCCCGAGGGGCACACCGCGATGAGCTATCTGCGTGAGCTGGCCGAGCAGGGCATCCGCGAGCGATACGCCCACAACCCCGACGAGGCGCGCCAACGCATCGACCGCGAGCTCAAGGTCATCGAGGAGAAGGACTTCCCGGGCTACTTCCTGATCGTCCGCGACATCGTCAAGGAGGCCCGGCGGCGCAAGATCCTGTGCCAGGGCCGGGGCTCCTCGGCCAACTCCGCGCTCTGCTACGCCCTGGGCATCACGGCGGTCGACTCGATCCTCTACAACCTGCCGTTCGAGCGGTTCCTCGCCACGACACGCGAGGAGGAGCCCGACATCGACGTCGACTTCGACTCCGACCGGCGCGAGGAGATCATCCAGTGGGTCTACGAGACCTACGGCCGGCACAACGCCGCGCAGGTCGCCAACGTCATCACCTACCGGCCACGTTCGGCCGTACGCGATGCGGCCAAGGCGCTGGGCTACTCGCCCGGCCAGCAGGATGCGTGGTCCAAGCAGATCGATGCGTGGAGCGCGATCTCGGCCGAGGACACGGCCGACGTGCCCCCGCAGGTCATCTCGCTGGCGCAGCAGCTGCTCGGCGGTCCCCGTCACCTCGGCATCCACTCCGGCGGCATGATCCTCACCGAGCGGCCCATCGGCGAGGTGTGCCCCATCGAGCGCGGGCGCATGGACGACCGCACGGTCTTGCAGTGGGACAAGGACGCCTGCGAGTGGATGGGGCTGGTCAAGTTCGACCTGCTGGGCCTCGGCATGCTCGGGGCGCTCGACCACACGATGCGGATCGTCGCCGAGCACCTGGGTGAGGAGTGGGACCTCGCCTCGATGCCCAAGGAGGAGGCCGCGGTCTACGACATGCTGTGCCGGGCCGACTCGATCGGAGTGTTCCAGGTCGAGAGCCGGGCCCAGATCGGCACGTTGCCCCGCCTGCAGCCCCGGTCCTACTACGACCTCGCGATCGAGATCGCCCTGATCCGCCCCGGCCCGATCCAGGGTGGCGCCGTGCACCCCTACATCCGGCGAGCCACCGGGCGGGAGCCCGTCACGTACGCGCATCCCGTGCTCAAGGAGGTGCTCGAACGTACGCTCGGCGTCCCGCTGTTCCAGGAGCAGCTCATGCAGATGGCGATCAAGCTCGGCGGCTGCACCGGCGACGAGGCCGACCTGCTGCGTCGGGCGATGGGCTCCAAGCGGGGCATCGAGCGCATCGAGTCGCTACGACTCAAGCTCTACGAGGGCATGGCCGGTCACGGCATCACGGGGGAGGAGGCCGATGCGATCTATCTCAAGATCCAGTCGTTCGCCAACTTCGGCTTCGCCGAGAGCCACGCCTTGAGCTTCGCGCTGCTGGTCTACGCCAGCTCGTGGCTCAAGCTGCACTACCCCGCGGCGTTCCTCGCGGCACTGCTGCGCAACCAGCCGATGGGCTTCTACTCACCGCAGTCGCTCGTGACCGATGCCCGTCACCACGGCGTCACGATCCTGCGGCCCGACATCATGCACTCGCAGGCGCAGGCCGACCTCGAGGTTCTGGACGATGCCGAGGCCACGGGACTCGACAGCTGCCTGGCTCGCGAGCAACCACCGGTCCAGAGGTTCGTCCGCGGCACCCCCGACCCGACCGCCGAGCACCGTCGCGACGGGGGCTTCGCCGTACGCCTGGGGCTCGACGAGGTGCAGGGCGTCGGCCTCGAGGTCGCCCGGCGCATCGTGGCCGAGCGTGACCGGCAGCCGTTCAAGGACATGGCTGACGTCGTCACGGCGGGCCGGACTGACGGTTGCCCAGATGGAGTCGCTGGCAACCGCAGGGGCGTTCGACGGGTTCGGCCTGTCGCGGCGGCAGGCGCTGTGGAACGCCGGATATGTCGAGAACCCCGACCAGCTCGAGGGCACCTCGGTCCAGCTGCCGCCACCGATGCTGCCGGGCATGAGCGAGGTCGAGGAGACGATGGCCGACCTGTGGGCGACCCGCATCTCGCCGGAGAAGCACCCCGTCGAGTTCCTCCGCCCGCTCCTGACGTCGGAGGGCATCCACTCCGTCGCCGGGCTCGCCGATGCCGAGCCCGGCCGGCGGGTCAAGGTCGCCGGTCTGATCACCCACCGGCAGCGACCCGCGACCGCCGACGGGGTGACGTTCCTCAACCTCGAGGACGAGACCGGGATGCTCAACGTCGTGTGCTCGCAGGCGCTGTGGCAACGCCATCGCCGGGTCGCCCGCAACTCCGCGGGCATGGTCATCCGTGGCATCCTCGAGCGCTTCGACGGCGTCACCAACCTGGTCGCCGACAAGCTCGAGCGCATCGAGACGGTCTACCCCGAGGCCGCTGCCGCGATCCCCGCCCGGCACCAAGGCCGCGACTTCCGCTGACGGGTCAGCTTGGGGAGAAATCCCCGGACCGTGTCGATCGTGTCGGCCTCGGCAGGGGTCTTGTCGTCGCGGTAGCGGACGACGCGGGCGAAGCGCAGCGCCACGCCGCCGGGATAGCGGGTCGACCGCTGCACGCCGTCGAACGCGATCTCGACCACCTGCTCGGGCCGGACCGTGACGACGTAGCCGTCGTCGTCCGTCTGCAGGTCGCGGAACCGCTCGGTCTGCCATGCAAGGATCTCGTCGGTCATGCCCTTGAACGTCTTGCCGAGCATGACGAATCCGTCGCCGTCGCGTGCGCCGAGGTGGATGTTGGACAACCACCCGCTGCGGCGGCCTGAGCCCCGCTCGACCGCCAGCACCACGAGATCGAGGGTGTGCACGGGCTTGACCTTGACCCACGTGGCGCCGCGTCGACCTGCGGCATAAGGCGCGGTCAGGCTCTTGACGACCACGCCTTCGTGCCCGAGCTTCAGCACCTGCGCCGCGAACTCCTCCGCCTTGCGAGGGTCTGCGGTGAGGAGCCGGGGTACGCGGTGCTGCTCGGGCACGACGGACTCGAGGGCGTCGAGGCGTTCAACGGTCGGTGAGTCGACGAGGTCCCGGCCGTCGAGGTGGAGCACGTCGAAGAACGCCGGGGTCAGCCGGACGGTGCCACCCGCCGTGGCCGCCCTGGAAGCGGTCTCCTGGAACGGGCGGGGCCGACCGTCCGGTCCGAGCGCGAGCACCTCGCCGTCGAGCACGATGTCGTGGCAGGGGAGGGCGCGCGCGATCTCGACGACCTCGGGATGGCGGCCGGTGACGTCGTCGAGCGATCGCGTGACGACGAGGACCTCGTCGCCGCGCCGGTGCACCTGGATGCGGACGCCGTCGAGCTTGGTGTCGACCGCGACATCGCCGCCTCCGGCCTTGGTCATCGCCGCCTCGACCGTCGGGGCCGTGGAGGCCAGCATCGGCAGCACCGGCCGGCCGACCTCGAGCATGAACGCGGCGAGCGCTTCCTCCCCGCCGGTCAACGCCGCGGTCGCGACGTCGACCGAGGAGCCGGCCATCATCGCGGCCCGACGTACGGCCGCGATCGGGACACCACCGGCGGCGGCGAGTCCTTCCTGGACCAGGGAGTCGAGCGCCCCTTGGCGGACCTCGCCGGTGACGATGCCGCGCAACCAGCGCTGCTCGTCGGCCGTGGCTCGAGCGAACAGGGTCCGGGTCGCGTCGGCCCGAGCGACCTGTGAGCCGGCGCCTGCCAGCTGCGCGATGCGCTCGAACGTCGCGTCGACCTCACTCACCTCGAGGGTCGGGTCGCTCGCCGGATCGGGAAGGTCCTGCAGCGATCGCCAGCCCAGGCCGGTGCGGCGTTGGCGAAGGACGCCGGCGAGGTATGACGTGACGACGGGGACGACATCGGGCTCGGTGTCGGCGGCACGCCTGAGCAGTCCGGCGAATGCCGCGACCTTGGCCTTGCGGGAGCGCGTCGCGCCGACCGCAGCAGAGGTGGCGACCACGTCGGCGAGCAGCATGTCCCCATCATCGGCGTCACCACCGACACCGCAAGACGAATGTCGACGCGACTTAGGGTTGACATGACTTTAAGGGGTCCACTACAGTGACCTTAGAGTCAAAGCAACCTTAAGTACGGCTGAGAGCGGGAAGGCGCGCACGTGACGATGCAGTCGGCGATCGACCAGCGGGTCTCGCTCGCGGTCTCGACCGTGATCTTCGCGCTCCGCCCGCACCCCGAGAGCGGGCTCATGACGCTGTGGCTGCCGCTCGTGCGCCGCATCCGCGAGCCGTACGAAGGCCAGTGGGCCCTGCCCGGCGGACCGCTGGAGGCGACGAAGACCTCGCCGGCCGGCGCTCGCACACCCTCGCAGCGTACGACCGGGCTGACCCGCAACTACCTCGAGCAGCTCTACGCCTTCGGCAGCCTCGACCGTTCGCCCGACGACCGGGTCGTGTCGATCGTCTACTGGGCGCTCGTGCAGCCCGACGAGGTCGCCCGCGCCGTCGACGGCGAGAACGTCGAGTGGTTCGTCGCCGACGAGCTGCCTCCGCTGGCGTTCGACCACACCGAGATCGTCGACTACGCCCTCGCCCGGCTGCGCGCCAAGATCACCTACACCCCGATCGCGCACGGGTTCCTGCCCCGCGAGTTCACCCTCGCCGAGCTGCGAGCCGTGCACGAAGCCGTCCTGCGTACGCATCTCGACCCGGCCAACTTCCGCCGCCAGGCGCTGGCCAGCAAGACCCTCGTCCCCACCGGCACCTGCCTGCAGGGCACGAGCCACCGGCCACCGGCCCTGTTCCGATTCGAGGCAGGACCCCCGTCAAACGCCCCTGAGGAGCGCAGATGACCACCTCCATCAATGACCTGATCGTCGCGGCACCCGACACCAGCTGCGACGTCGAGCTGGCCAAGGGGCCGTGGGAGTTCGACACGTTCCCCGGCTACGGCCCCGGCGCGTCCGAGAACGACGTGATCCCCGAGCCCGTCGTACGCCCGGGGCAGCTGCCCGCCGAGTACCAGCGGATGAGCGACGACGAGCTGCACGCCCGCATCCGCGCCGCCAAGGACGACGCTCGGCAGCCGGCTCGTGATCCTCGGCCACTTCTACCAGCGCGACGAGGTCATCCAGTACGCCGACTTCGTCGGTGACTCGTTCCAGCTCGCCAACGCGGCGCTGACCAAGCCCGACGCCGACACGATCGTGTTCTGCGGCGTGCACTTCATGGCCGAGACCGCCGACATCCTGGCGCGTCCCGAGCAGCACGTGATCCTGCCCAACCTCGCCGCCGGCTGCTCGATGGCCGACATGGCCGACGAGGACTCGGTCGAGGCGTGCTGGGAGGACCTGATGGCCGTCTACGGCGAGCCGAGTCCGGACGCCGACGGCAAGCAGCCGGTCATCCCGGTGACCTACATGAACTCCTCGGCCGCCCTCAAGGCGTTCTGCGGCGCGTCACGGCGGCATCGTCTGCACGTCGTCCAACGCCGCGACGGTCCTCGAGTGGGCGTTCGAGCGCGGCCAGCGCGTGCTGTTCTTCCCCGACCAGCACCTCGGCCGCAACACCGCCAAGGCGATGGGCATCCCGCTGGAGCAGATGCCGATGTGGAACCCCCGCAAGGAGCTCGGCGGCAACACCGTCGAGGAGCTCGACGACGCCAAGGTCATCCTCTGGCACGGCTTCTGCTCGGTGCACAAGCGCTTCACGGTCGCCCAGATCGACAAGGCGCGCGCCGAGTTCCCCGGCGTCAAGGTCATCGTGCACCCCGAGAGCCCCATGCCGGTCGTCGACGCCGCCGACGCCGCCGGGTCGACCGACGCGATCCGCAAGTACGTCATCGCGTCCGAGCCCGGCGACGTCATCGCGATCGGCACCGAGGTCAACATGGTCAACCGGCTCGCCGCGGAGTTCCCCGACCGGACGATCTTCTGCCTCGACCCGGTCGTGTGCCCCTGCTCGACGATGTACCGCATCCACCCCGGCTACCTCGCCTGGACGCTCGACGGCCTCGTCGCCGGCGAGCTCCGCAACGAGATCGTCGTCCCCGACGACATCGCCACCGACGCCAAGGTCGCGCTCGAGCGCATGCTCGCGGCGCTCCCGAAGTAAGGATCCGCCATGACGCAACAGCATCATCGTCGTCGGCAGCGGGGTGGCCGGCATGACCGCGGCGCTCGAGGCCGTCGACGCGTACGACGTCACGCTCTTCACCAAGGCCGACCTCGCGCAGAGCAACACCCGCTACGCCCAAGGCGGCGTCGCCGTCGTGATCGACGCGATGAGCGATCCCGGTGCGCCGCACCTCGGCGACACCGTCGAGTCCCACGTCGGCGACACGCTGGTCGCCGGTGCCGGCCTGAGCGACGAGGACACCGTGCGGCATCCTGTGCGCCGAGGGCCCCGCGGCGATCGACGAGCTCATCGCCCGCGGCGTGCAGTTCGACCGGCACGACGGCGAGCTGTCGCACGGGCTCGAGGCCGCGCACGCCTACGCGCGCATCCTGCACGCCGGCGGAGACGCCACCGGCGCCGGCATCGCGTACGCGCTGATCGACCGTCTCCGCGAGAGTGCCGTGACGGTCCGCGAGCGTACGACCGTCGTCGACCTGATCGTCGAGGACGGCGCGCGCCGTCGGCGTACGCCTGCTCGACGGCGAGGAGCTGCGGGCCGACGCCGTGATCCTCGCGACCGGCGGAGCCGGACAGCTGTTCCCCTACACGACCAACCCCGAGGTCGCGACCGCCGACGGGCTCGGCATGGCGCTGCGCGCCGGCGCCGTCGCCGCGGACCTGGAGTTCTACCAGTTCCACCCGACCTCGCTCGACGCTCCGGGCAACTTCCTGGTGTCCGAGGCCGTACGCGGTGAGGGCGCGACCCTGATCGACGCCGACGGCAAGCGGTTCATGCTCGACGTGCACCCCGACGCCGAGCTTGCGCCGCGCGACGTCGTCGCCCGCGGCATCGCCGCCCAGATGGCCAAGCAGCCTGGCATCCCCGTACGCCTGGACGCCACGGCGCTGGGCGCGGAGTTCCTCGCCAAGCGGTTCCCCAACATCGACGCCGCCTGCCGCGCGCAGGGCTTCGACTGGGGCGAGGTGCCGATCCCGGTGACGCCCGGCGGCGCACTACTACATGGGCGGCATCCGCACCGACGAGTGGGGACGCACCTCGATCCCCGGGCTCTACGCCGTCGGCGAGGCCGCCTGCAACGGCCTGCACGGCGCCAACCGGCTCGCGTCCAACTCGCTGCTCGAGGGCGCGGTCTACGGCACGCGGGTCATCGAGGGGCTCGCCGACCCGGCGCCACGTCGACGCGTTCGACGCCGACTGGCCGGCGCCGATCGCGCTCGACCTCGCCGACGACCCCGACGGCGACGACGTCAACCGCAGCGACCTGCAGCAGCTCATGTGGGACGCCGCCGGGCTGGCGCGCAACGGCGACGACCTCGAGCGGGCCGTCGCCGAGCTCAGCCGGTGGAAGGCGCCGGACGGTCACCGACGCCAAGTCCGCCGAGGACGCCAACCTGCTGGTCGTGGCACGTGCGGTCGTCGCCAGCGCGCTGGCCCGCCAGCGAGTCGCGCGGCGGGCACTACCGCACCGACTTCCCCGACAGCGATCCCGCGCAGGCCGACGCACTCCGTCGATCGCGGCCGTCGCGAGCGATGCTTGAGCGCCGGCAGATCCAGCGCGTCGTCGACATGGCGCTCGACGAGGACGCCCCGTTCGGCGACCTGACCTCGCAGACCCTCGTGCCGGCGACGGCCGTCGCGCGACGCCGACCTGGTCGCGCGCGAGCCGGGCGTGTTCGCCGGCGCCGAGGTGTTCGAGATCGCGATGACGACGCTCGACCCCGCCGTCAAGGTCACGCTCGAGGTCGCCGACGGCGACGCGTTCGAGGCCGGCGCCGTGCTCGCGCACGTCGAGGGCCCCGCCCGCGCGGTGCTGCAGGCCGAGCGGGTCGCGCTCAACCTCGTGCAGCGCATGACCGGCATCGCGACCCTCACCGCGACGTACGTCGAGGCCGTCGCCGGCACCGACGCGCGCGTCGTCGACACCCGCAAGACGACGCCGGGCCTGCGCGCGCTCGAGCGGCACGCCGTGCGCTGCGGCGGCGGGCACAACCACCGCTACTCGCTGTCGGACGCCGTGATGGCCAAGGACAACCACCTCGCGGTCATCCCCGACATCACGCGGCGCTGCGGCAGGCCAAGGCCGATCTGCCGCACACGACCCACATCGAGGTCGAGGTCGACCGGCTCGACCAGATCGACGCGGTGCTCGACTCCGGCGCGGCCGGCACGATCATGCTCGACAACTTCAGCCTCGACGACCTGCGCGCCGGCGTCGCGCACGATCGCCGGCCGCGCGCTCGTCGAGGCCAGCGGCGGCATCACGCTCGACACGATCGCCGACATCGCGCGCACCGGCGTCGACATCATCTCGGTCGGCGCGCTGACCCACAGCGTCCGTGCGCTCGACCTCGGGCTCGACATCACGGTCTCGTGATCTACCTCGACGAGGCGGCGACGACTCCCGTCAAGCGGGAGGTGCTCGAGGCGATGTGGCCCTACTTCGGGCCCGAGTTCGGCAACCCGTCGAGCCACCACGAGGTGGGCGAGTCGGCCAGCCGGGCGCTCGAGCAGGCGCGCGCCGACGTCGCCGCAGGCGCTCGGCGCCCGGCCGTCGGAGATCACCTTCACGTCCGGCGGCACCGAGTCCGACAACGCCGCGATCAAGGGCATCGCGCTCGCAGCTCCGCGCGGCAAGCACGTCATCGTGTCGGCGATCGAGCACCCGGCGGTGCTGGAGTCGGCGGAGTTCCTCGGCCGGCTCGGCTACGAGGTCACGATCCTCGACGTCGACCACGACGGCATGGTCCAGCCGGACGCGCTCGCCGCGGCGCTGCGCGACGACACGACGCTGGTCAGCATCCAGTACGCCAACAACGAGGTCGGCACGATCCAGCCGATCGAGACGCTCGCCGCGCTCGCGGCCGAGCGCGGGCGTCCCGTTCCACACCGACGCGGTGCAGGCCGCCGGCTGGCTCGACCTCGACGTCGAACGGCTCGGCGTGCAGGCCATGAGCATCTCGGGGCACAAGCTCGGCGCGCCCAAGGGCATCGGCGTCCTGTACGTCCGCCGCGGCACCGGTTCGAGCCGCTGATCCACGGCGGCGGCCAGGAGTCCGGCCGCCGGTCGGGCACCGAGAACGTCGCCGCCGCGGTCGGCATGGCCGCGGCGCTGCGCCTGGCCGGCGGCTCGAACGACGAGATCGTCGCCCGGCGCGACGCGTTCATCGACCGGGTGCTGGCCGAGGTGCCCGGCGCCGAGCTCACCGGGCACCGCGACCACCGGCTGCCGGGCAGCGCCTCGTTCGTCTTCCCCGGCACGAACGGCGAGACGATCCTGCTCGAGCTCGAGGCGCGCGGCATCGTGTGCTCCAGCGGCTCGGCCTGCGCCGCCGGCAGCGACGAGCCGTCCCACGTGCTGACCGCGATGGGCTACGCCGGCCCGGTCGCGCAGACCGCGGTCCGCTTCACCTTCGGGCGTACGACGACGGCCGAAGACCTCGACACCGCGGCGACCGAGCTCGTACGCGCGGTCGCCGCGGTGTCGGCGCTGGGTTGAGTCGGCTAGAGCGCCAGCCCGCCGTAGACGTACGTCCCGGGCCTGGCCCTTCGGGCTCTTGCCGTACAGGCCCGATGGTGAGTGTTGCCTCGGAACTGAACCGCGACTGAGCTGCCAGCCGCCGTCGCACGATCCGTCGTCATGGATTCAGACATCGCGACACTGCTGCGAGATCGTCGACTCAGGCGACGACGGCGTCGCCGATCGCCGAGCGCGTCGTCGAGGATCTCGAGGCCCTCGGCGGGCCTCGGCGTCGGTGATGTTGCACGGCGGCACGACGTGGATGCGGTTGAAGTTGGCGAACGGCAGCAGGCCGCCGCTCTTGCACGCGGCGATCACCGTCGTTCATCGCCGGGCTGCTGCCGCCGTAGGGCGCCAGCGGTTCCCGGGTCTCCGGGTTGGTGACCAGCTCGATGGCCCAGAACACGCCGAGGCCGCGGACCTCGCCGACCGAGGGGTGCCGCTCGGCGATCTCGGCCAGGCCGGGGCCGAGGACCTCGGCGCCGATCCGGGCGGCGTTCTCGACGATGCCCTCCTCGCGCCATCGCGTTGATCGTGGCGACCGCGGCGGCGCAGGCCAGCGGGTGGCCGGAGTAGGTCAGCCCGCCGGGGTAGGCGCGGTGCGCGAACGTCTCGGCGATCGCGTCGCTGATCGCCGACGCCGCCGAGCGGGACGTAGCCGGAGTTGACGCCCTTGGCGAACGTGATGCAGGTCCGGCACGACGTCGAAGTGGTCGATCGGCGAACCACTGCCCGGTGCGGCCGAAGCCGGCCATCACCTCGTCGGCGATGAAGCATGATGCCGTGCTCGTCGCACAGCTCGCGGACGCCGGCGAGGTAGCCCGGCGGCGGCACCATGATGCCGGCGGTGCCGGGGATCGGCTCCAGGATGATCGCGGCGATCGGTCGCCGGACCCTCGTGCGGATCACGTCGCTCGAGGTGCTGCAGCGCGCGCTCGCACTCCTCGGCCTCGGTCTCGGCGTGGAACTGCGAGCGGTAGAGGAACGGGCCGAAGAAGTGCACGACGCCGCTGGCTGCCGTAGTCGTTGGCCCAGCGGCGCGGGTCGCCGGTGAGGTTGATCGCGGTCTCGGTGCCGCCGTGGTACGAGCGGTACGCGACAGCACCTTGGGCCGGCCGGTGTGCAGCCGGGCCATGCGGATCGGCGTGCTCGTTGGCGTCGGCGCCGCCGTTGGTGAAGAAGACCTGCTCGAGGTCGCCGGGCGTGCGCTCGGCGATGAGCCGGGCCGCCTCGGAGCGGGCGTCGTTGGCGAACGGCGGGCGCGATCGTGCACGAGCTTGGCCGCCTGCTCCTGGATCGCCGCGACGACCTTGGGGTGCTGGTGGCCGATGTTGGTGAACACCAGCTGGCTGGAGAAGTCGAGGTAGCGCGTGCCGTCGCTCGTCCCACAAGTCGCGGCCGGCGCGCCGGCGATCGACCATCGGGTGAGATCTCGGCCTGCGCGGACCAGGAGTGGAACACGTGGGCGCGGTCGAGGTCGTACGTGCGGCTCATGAATTTCGTCGCATCAAGTCGTGTCGGCAGCGATCAGTCGTGCGTGGGGAAGGCGAGCTCGAGGCCGCCGGACGGCTGACACCGCGGGGTCGGCCCAGCGGCTGGTGATCACCTTGCCACGCGTGAAGAAGTGGATGCCCTCGACGCCGTGCGCGTGCGTGTCGCCGAACAGCGAGTTCTTCCAGCCGCCGAACGAGTAGTAGGCCATCGGCACGGGGATCGGCACGTTGACGCCGATCATGCCGACCTCGACCTCGATCTCGAACTTGCGGGCCGCGCCGCCGTCCTTGGTGAAGATCGCGACGCCGTTGCCGTACGGGTTGGCGTTGACCAGC
Organism: uncultured Actinomycetota bacterium; assembly: GCA_963759975.1. GTDB lineage: Bacteria > Actinomycetota > Actinomycetes > Propionibacteriales > Nocardioidaceae > Aeromicrobium. The sequence continues at coordinate 209,504 of CAVXBS010000034.1, read as the reverse complement.
TCGACCGCCTCGTCGTATGTCTCGGCGCGCACGACGCTAGGACCGGACCGAAGATCTCCTCGGTGTAGATGCTCATGTCGGGCGTGACGTGGTCGAACAGTGTCGGGCCGAGCCAGAAGCCGTTGTCCTCACCGTCGACCGGCGACTCGCGGCCGTCGATCACGAGCTTGGCGCCGGCCGCGTCGCCGGCCTCGACGAACGAGGCGACCTTGTCACGGTGGGCCAGCGTGACGAGCGGTCCCATGTCGGTGCCGCGCGTGCCGTCGCCGATGCGCAGGTCTTGGTGCGCGACGCGATCCGGTCGACGAGGTCGTCGGCGACCGGGCCGACCGCGACGACGACGCTGATCGCCATGCAACGCTCGCCGGCCGAGCCGTAGCCGGCGTTGACCGCGGCGTCGGCGGCGAGGTCGAGATCGGCGTCGGGCAGCACGAGCATGTGGTTCTTGGCGCCGCCGAGGGCCTGCACGCGCTTGCCGGCCTGGCTCGCGCGCTCGTAGACGTACCGGGCGATCGGGGTCGAGCCGACGAAGCTGATCGACTTGACGTCGGGGGAGTCCAGGAGCGCGTCGACCGCGACCTTGTCGCCCTGCAGGACGTTGAAGACGCCGTCGGGCAGGCCGGCTTCCTTCCACAGCTCGGCCGTCCACAGCACGGCGGACGGGTCCTTCTCGCTGGGCTTGACGACGACGGTGTTGCCCGCGCCGATCGCGATCGGGTAGAACCACATCGGCACCATGGCCGGGAAGTTGAACGGGCTGATGATGCCCACGACGCCGAGCGGCTGGCGCTTGGAGTGCAGGTCGATGCCCGTCGAGACGCTCTCGGAGTGTGAGCCCTTGAGCAGGTGCGGCATGCCGCACGCGAACTCGACGACCTCGAGGCCGCGGAGACCTCGCCGAGCGCGTCTGCGAGCACCTTGCCGTGCTCGGCGTGATGATCGCGGCGAGCTCTTCCTTGCGCTCGTTGAGCAGCTCGCGGAAGCGGAACAGACCTTGGTGCGGGTCGTGATCGACGCCGACGGCCCAGCCCGGTGCAGCGGCCTTGGCCGAGGCGATGACGCGCGCGGCATCGGTCTCGTCGGCGAAGGCGACCTGTGAGGTGACCTCGCCGGTCGCCGGGTTGGTCACGTCGCCGAAACGCCCGGAGTTGCCGATGTGGATGCTGTTGTCGAGCCAGTGGCCGATGACGTTCTTTTCGCTCATGTTCCGATCCTGCGCCTCGGCACGCTGCGAGGCAATGGACAAGTGTCGCCGAATCCCTCGATCGGCTTACACAGTGTCAACTAGGCTCGGCGCATGATCCCTACGATCCGCTCGATCCTCGCCGGCCCTGCCGTGCAGGCGGGCCAGCCGGAGGTGCTGAGCGGATCGACCCGCCTGGACCGCCCGGTCCGATGGGTCCACGTCAGCGAGGTGCGCGAGGTCGCCGACCTGCTCGAGGGTGACGAGCTGCTGCTGTCGACCGGGCCTCGCGATGCGCGGCTCGGGTGAGGAGGCGGCCGACTACGTGGCGGCGCTCATGGCGGCGGGCGCCGCGGGCCTCATCGTCGAGCTCGGCGATCAGCTCCCGTCGGTGCCGGCCGCCGCGCTCGAACTCGCCCGGTCCGCGGACTTCCCCCTCGTGGTCCTGCACCGGCAGGCGCGGTTCGTGCTGATCACCGAGGAGGTGCACCGCGGCATCGTCGCGGACCGCTTCGACTTCGTCCGCTTCGCGCAGGACGTGCACGAGACGTTCACCGCTTTGAGCCTCGAGGGAGCGGGCGTCGAGGAGCTCGTACGCGCCGGGGCCGAGATGGCCGGGTCGTCGATCGTGCTGGAGGACCTCAACCGCCGCGTCGTGGCCTTCCACGCCATCGGCCGGCCGGCCGAAGGTTTGCTCGCCGACTGGGAGCGGCGCTCACGGCTGTGCCCGCGGCGCGAGGGCACCGGGCTCGCGCGGCTCGAGGGCTGGCTGACCACCGTCGTGGGCACGCACGGCCACGAGTGGGGCCGTCTGGTCGTCCCCAACCCGGCCGCAGACCAGCAGCGCCTCGGCATGCTCGTGGAGCGCGTCGCCCAGGCCGTCGAGCTCTCCCGGATGATCGAGCGCGACCAGCAGTCCGTGCAGCTCCAGGCCCAGGGCGGCTTCCTCAGCGAGCTGCTCGACGGGCGACTGGGCGATGAGTCGACCGCCGTCACCCGCGCGCGGGCGCTCGGACTCGGACCCGGCAGCTCGTACGTCGGTGCAGCCGTCCAGGCGGACATCCCGGTCGACGAGGCCGCGGGCGCGCACCGAGCGCAGCGCCGGCTGGGCGAACGGGTGACCAAGGCCCTGACCGTCTCCCGGCAGTCGGCGATCGCCGGCGTGGTCGGCGACGACCAGATGGTCCTGCTGCTGGCGGTGCCCGGCGGTCGACCGAGGACGCCGTGCTGACCGCATTCGCCGACGCCATGCGTCTCGACCCCGGCCTCGACCCGGGTCACGATCGGTGTCGGCTCCGCGGAGGCGGACCTGCTGTCGGCCAGCCGCTCGCTGCGGACCGCGCAGCACGTCGCCCGGGTCGCCCACGAAGCACTGGCACCGGGACCGGCCTACTTCCGCCAGGCCGACATCCGGCTGCACGGGCTCATCGCGCAGCTCCACGACGACCCGCGCGTGCAGTCGTTCGTCGAGGCCGAGCTCGACCCCCTGCTGGCGTACGAGGCCAGGCACGGCGGGGGACTGCTCGAGCTGCTGCGCCAGTTCCTCGCCGCCGGGGGCAACAAGTCGCGGCTCGCCCGCACCTCGCACCGCAGCCGCCCGGCGCTCTACGCCAAGCTCGCGCAGATCGAGAAGGTCCTTGGCGTACGCCTCGACGATCCCTCGTCGCAGCTGTCGCTGGGCGTCGCGATGCTGGCTCACGACCATGCTCGCTGACTCCCTGACCACGTTCATACGAACGTTACAAATAATCACTCCTCTGAAACGTTTGTGCCATTGAATCTCTGGACGGGCCGCGTTCACCCTGCTTAGAGTGAGCGACTTACGACGGTCTGTGATCTGGACCACAAGCGAGAGGGAGCCAAGTGACGGTCATCAGAGCCGCGATCACGCAGACGACGTGGACGGGCGACAAGGAGTCGATGCTCGACAAGCACGAGCAGTTCGCGCGCGACGCCAAGGCGGACGGCGCGCAGGTCATCTGCTTCCAGGAGCTGTTCTACGGACCCTACTTCGGCATCACCGAGGACAAGAAGTACTACCGCTACGCCGAGCCCGCCGACGGCCCCATCGTGCAGCGCTTCGCGGCGCTCGCCAAGGAGCTGTCGATGGTCATGATCCTGCCGATCTACGAGGAGGACATCACCGGCGTCTACTACAACACCTCGGTGATCGTCGAGGCTGACGGCACGATCCTCGGCAAGTACCGCAAGCACCACCTCCCGCACCTCGACCGGTTCTGGGAGAAGTTCTACTTCCGCCCCGGCAACCTCGGCTACCCGGTCTTCGACACCGTCGGTCGGCAAGATCGGCATGTACATCTGCTACGACCGGCACTTCCCGGAGGGCTGGCGCGAGCTGGGCCTCAACGGCGCCCACATGGTCTTCAACCCCAACGCCACCAAGCCCGGCCTGACGCAACCGTCTGTGGGAGGTCGAGGGCCCGTGCGCGGCGGTGGCCAACGGCTACTTCGTCGCTCCAGCCCAACCGGGTCGGCCGCGAGGACAACGAGTACGGCGAGCTCGCCGTCGACTTCTACGGCACGAGCCAGGTCATCGACCCGCGCGGCAACTTCGTCGGCGAGCGCGGCTCGGGCACCGACGAGGAGGTCCTCGTCCGCGACCTCGAGCTCGACATGGTGCAGGAGATGCGCGACGACTGGCAGTTCTATCGCGACCGTCGCCCCGACTCCTACACGTCGATCCCCAAGCCCTGAGGAGGAACGATGGCAACCACACTCATCACCGGACGGACTGTCGTCACGGCGACCGGCCGCTCGGCGGCCGACGTCCTGGTCGACGGCGAGGTCATCGTCGGCGTGCTCGCCCCTGGATCACGCTGCTGGGCAGCGACCTGGCGAGCACCGTCGACACCGTGATCGACGCGACGGGCAAGTACGTCATCCCCGGCGGGATCGACGCGCATACCCACATGGAGCTGCCGTTCGGCGGCACCGCGGCGTCCGACACGTTCGAGACCGGCACCCGCGCCGCGGCCTGGGGCGGCACGACGATGATCATCGACTTCGCCGTGCAGACGTACGGGCAGCAGGTCATGGACGGGCTCGCGACGTGGCACGACAAGGCCGCGCGGCAACTGCGCGATCGACTACGGCTTCCACCAGATCATCGGCGACGTCAACGCCGACTCGCTCAAGGCGATGGACGGGCTGGTCGACGAGGGCATCACGAGCTTCAAGCTGTTCATGGCCTATCCCGGGCGTGTTCTACTCCGACGACGCGCAGATCCTGCGCGCGATGCAGACGTCCGCCGAGACCGGGCTCATGACGATGATGCACGCCGAGAACGGCCCGGCGATCGACGTGCTCGTCGAGCAGCTGCTCGCGCAGGGCAAGACCGACCCGTACTACCACGGCGTCGCCCGCGCGTGGCAGATGGAGGAGGAGGCGACGCACCGCGCGATCATGCTCGCCAACCTCACCGGCGCGCCCGCTGTACGTCGTGCACGTCAGCGCCAAGCAGGCCGTCGAGCAGCTCGCTGCCGCCCGCGACAACGGGCAGAACGTGTTCGGCGAGACATGCCCGCAGTACCTCTACCTGTCGCTCGAGGAGCAGCTCGGCGCCCAGGGCGACACGTGGGGCGGCTTCGAGGGCGCCAAGTGGGTCTGCTCGACGCCGCTGCGCTCGCGGGCGGAGGGCCACCAGGACCACATGTGGCAGAGCCTGCGGACCAACGACATCCAGATGGTCTCGACCGACCACTGCCCGTTCTGCATGAAGGACCAGAAGGACCTCGGCCTCGGCGACTTCTCCAAGATCCCCAACGGCATCGGCTCGGTCGAGCACCGCATGGACCTGATGTACCAAGGCGTCGTCAGCGGGCAGATCACGCTGGAGCGCTGGGTCGAGATCACCTCGACGACGCCGGCGCGGATGTTCGGGCTCTACGGCAAGAAGGGCGTCATCGCGCCGGGCGCCGACGCCGACATCGTCATCTACGACCCCAACGGCCACACCTCGATCGGCCTGCGAGAAGACCCACCACATGAACATGGACTACTCCGCGTGGGAGGGCTTCGAGATCGACGGGCACGTCGACACCGTCATGTCGCGCGGCACGGTCGTCGTCGACGACAACGCGTACGTCGGACCAAGGGCCACGGCCAGTTCGTCAAGCGCGACCTCTCCCAGTACCTCATCTAGCAGAAGGCTGACCATGGATTTCGGTGTCGTCCTCCAGACCAACCCGCCCGCGTGGCGCACGGTGCAGCTCGCCAAGCTCTCCGAGGCGCACGGCTTCGACTACGTGTGGACGTTCGACAGCCACCTGCTGTGGCAGGAGCCGTACGTCATCTACAGCGCGATCCTCGCCGAGACCAAGCGGATCATCGTCGGGCCGATGGTGACCAACCCGGCGACCCGCGACTGGACCGTGACGGCGTCGGTGTTCGCGACGCTCAACGAGATGTACGGCAACCGCACGGTGTGCGGCATCGGCCGCGGCGACTCGGCCGTACGGGTGACCAACGGCAAGCCGTCGACGCTCAAGGAGGTCCGCGAGGCGACGCACGTGATCCGCGAGCTCGGCAACGGCCGCGCGGTCGACTACAAGGGCTCGACCCTGCGGTTCCCGTGGACGACCAACACGTCGCTCGAGGTGTGGATCGCGGCATACGGGCCGCTGGCGCTCAAGGCGGCCGGCGAGGTCGGCGACGGCTTCATCCTGCAGCTCGCCGACGTCGACATCACGAAGTGGATGATCCAGACCGTCCGCGACGCGGCCGCCAACGTCGGCCGCGACCCGGACTCGCTGGAGTTCTGCATCGCCGCGCCGATGTACGTCGGTGACGACTGGGCGCACATGCGCGAGCAGTGCCGCTGGTTCGGCGGGATGGTCGGCAACCACGTCGCCGACATCGTGGCCAAGTACGGCGACGACGCCCAGGTCCCGCAGGCGCTGACCGACTACATCAAGGGCCGCGAGGGCTACGACTACAACGAGCACGGCCGCGCCGGCAACACGCACGCCGAGTTCGTGCCCGACGAGATCGTCGACCGGTTCTGCCTGCTCGGCACGGTCGACGACCACGTCGCCAAGCTCAAGGCGCTCCAGGAGGTCGGCGTGACGCAGTTCGCGGGCTACCTCCAGCACGACAACAAGGAGGAGACGCTCCGGGTGTACGGCGAGTCGATCATTCCGGCAGATCCGCGAGCACGTGACGGCCAAGGCGTGATGACCAGCGCGACGTGCTGCCGGCGCCGTTCGCTCGGTGTAGCGCGTCGCTGGCGTCCTGCGGCTGCGCGGCTCGGGCTGATCGGCTCTCTCGGCTGCGGTCGTGGCGGTGTGGGAGGGCTACAAGGCGCTCGCGCCCGACACCGGCGTCGTGATCGGCGGCACGACGCGTGCTGCCGCGGTCGACCGAGACGGCGATGCCGCACGTGTGGGACATGGTCTCGCGGCTCTCCGAGCCGGTCATCGGCACGGTCGGCGGCGACACGATGTGGCAGACCGTGCTCGACGCGGGACTGTTCACGCTCAAGATCGCCGCGTTCGGCTGGATCATCGGGGTGGTCGTCGGGCTTCGTCCTGGCGCTCGTCATGCAGCGCTTCACGATCGCGGAGGCGGCGGTCCTGCCGTGGATCGTGCTGAGCCAGACCGTGCCGCTCATCGCGATCGCCCCGCTCGTACGCCGGTGGGGCTCGCAGATCACGATCGGCGGGTTCGAGTGGCAGAGCGAGCACTCGGTCGCGGTCATCGCGGCCTACCTCGCGTTCTTCCCGGTCGCCGTCGGCGTGCTGCGCGGGCTCAAGGCGCCCGACGCCACTCATGTCGACCTCATGCACACGTACGGCATCGGCTGGTGGCGCACGCTGTTCAGCCTGCGGCTGCCGGCCAGCGTGCCGTTCCTCATCCCTGCGCTGCGGCTCGCCGCCGCCTCGGCCGTCATCGGCACGGTCGTCGCGGAGGTGTCGATCGGCCTGCGCGGCGGCGTGGGCCGCCTGATCATCGAGTACGCCCAGTCGGCCAGCAGCGACCCGGCCAAGCCCTGGGCGCCGATCTTCGCCGCGATCGCGGTCGGCCTCGTCGCCGCCGCGCTTCGTCGGCCTGCTCGGCCTCGCCCTCAAGCCCTATCGACGTTCGGAGATCCCGGCGTGAACCACCAAGCAGTAGAAGGTCCGTGGCGTCAGCCGTACGTTCGGCGGTCGCAAGGGCGCGTCCGTCACGGCGCTCGAGTCGGTCGACCTGAGCGTCGCGCCGGGGGAGTTCGTGTCGCTGATCGGGCCCAGCGGCTGCGGCAAGAGCACGCTGCTGCGACTCATCGCCGACCTCGACACCCCGACCTCGGGCGAGCTCAGCGTCTTCGGCAAGCCGGCCCGTCAGGCGCGGATCGACCAGGACTACGGCATCGCGTTCCAGCAGGCCGGACTGCTGCCGTGGAAGACCGTGACCGGCAACATCGAGCTGCCCCTCGCCCTGCACGGCGCGGGCCGCTCGGAGCGCCGGGGCCGGGTCAAGGAGCTGCTCGAGCTGATCGGGCTGGCCGACTTCGCCGGGCACTACCCGGACCAGCTCTCCGGCGGCATGCAGCAGCGCGTCGCGATCGCTCGTGCCCTGGCCGAGAGCCCCAAGCTGCTGCTGATGGACGAGCCGTTCGGCGCGCTCGACGAGATGACCCGCGAGCGCATGCAGAACGAGCTCGTCCGCATCTGCGCCGAGACGCAGGCCGCGGTCGTGTTCGTGACGCACTCGATCCCCGAGGCGGTGTTCCTGTCCGACCGCGTGGTCGTCATGTCGCCCCGCCCCGGCCGGATCACCGACGTCATCGACGTCAGCCTCGGCGGACCGGCCGAGCGCGACGACTCGCTGCGCGAGGACGACGCGTTCTTCCGGGCGGTCGCCAAGGTGCGCGAGGCGCTGCACGGCGTACCCGTCACCGGAGCGCGAGGGGTCGACAGCCGATGAGCACGACGACCGCCACGATCCCCGAGCGGGCGCTTGCGCGCGGATCGGCATACCGGACGATCCTCGCGCCGATCCTGCTCGGTGTCGCGATGCTCGCGCTGTGGCAGGGCGTCGTCGACGGGTTCGGCATCGAGCAGTACATCGTGCCGACACCGAGCGACATCTGGCACGAGATCACCGGCAACGCCGGCTCGATCGTCGACGGCTCGGCGAGCACGGGCCTCAACGCCCTGGTCGGGCTCGTCGTCGGGGCGCTGGTGGGCATCCTCGGCGCGATCGTCGCGGGGGTCTGGCGCATCTTCGACACGATCGTGGCGCCGCTGGTGGCGGCCCTCGCGGTCATGCCGATCGTCGCTCTCGCGCCGGTGCTCTACACGATGTACGGCGCCGACAAGGAGACCGCACGCCAGATCGTGGCCGCCGTCGCCGGTGATCGTGCCGGTCTACATCAACACCCTGCGCGGCCTTCGCCAGGTGCGCCCCGTGCACCGCGACCTCATGCGGGTCTACGCCGCCTCGGCGCGCCAGCAACAGCTCGCCGTGACCCTGCCGACCGCGGCCCCGTACGTCTTCACGGGCCTGCGCGTCGCCTCGTCGCTCGCCGTCATCTCCGCTCTCATCGCGGAGTACTTCGGCGGCCCGATCGGCGGCCTCGGCAAGTCGATCACGTCGTCGGCCGCCAGCAGCAACTACGCGCTGGCCTGGGCGTACGTGCTTCGGCGCGATCGTGCTGGGCCTCGTGTTCTACTGCGCGGCCCTCGCGGTCGAGATGTTCTTCACGCGACACCGCTCGACCCCCTGATCGTCCGCCCGTGACCCACGGGCGGCCTGCAGCACCACCGACAAGGAGAATCGATGAAGCGCAACATGCGGAAGTGGGCAAGGGTCGCCGCCATGGTGGCTGCGGCATCGCTGGTCCTGAGCGCCTGCGGGGGCGGGAGCGACAGTGACGGCGACTCAGCGAGCGGTGACCTGACGAAGGTCAAGCTCCAGCTGCAATGGGTGCCCCAGGCACAGTTCGCCGGCTACTACGCGGCTGTCGACCAGGGCTACTACAAGGACGAAGGGCTCGACGTCGAGATCGTCGAGGGCGGTGCCGACATCGTCCCGCAGGACGTCCTCTCGGCCGGCGACGTCGACTACGCGATCTCGTGGGTCCCCAAGGTCCTCGGCTCGATCGAGAAGGGCGCCAAGATCACCGACGTCGCCCAGATCTTCGAGCGCAGCGCGACGACCCAGATCTCGTTCAAGGACAAGGGCATCACGAGCCCGGCAGACCTCAAGGGCAAGAAGGTCGGCAGCTGGGGCTTCGGCAACGAGTGGGAGCTGTTCGCCGGCATGCAGAAGGACAGCGTGGGGGTCAAGGACGTCAAGCTCGTCCAGCAGGCGTTCGACATGAACGGTTTCCTGGCCGGTGACATCGACGCGGCCCAGGCCATGACGTACAACGAGTACGCCCAGGTGCTGGAGACCAAGAACCCCAAGACCGGCAAGCTCTACACGCCCGAGGACCTCAACGTCATCGACTGGAACGACGTCGGCACGGCGATGCTGCAGGACGCGATCTGGGCGCAGACGGACAAGCTGAAGGAGAAGGCGTACGCGGACCAGACGACCAAGTTCATCAAGGCCTCGATCAAGGGCTGGGTCTACGCGCGGGACAACCCGGAGGAAGCGGCCAAGATCGTCACCGCTGCGGGCTCGCAGCTCGGCGAGAGCCACCAGCTGTGGATGACCAACGAGGTCAACAAGCTGATCTGGCCGTCGACGCACGGCGTCGGGATGGTCGACGAGGCGGCCTGGAAGCAGACCGTCGACATCGCGCTCGGCACCAAGAACGAGACCGGCGCGACGATCATCTCCAAGGCGCCGCCGGCGTCGGCGTACTCCAACACGTACGTCGAGGCGGCGCTCAAGGAGCTGAAGGACGAGGGCGTCGACGTCGACGGCAAGGACTACAAGCCGATCGACGTGACGCTCAAGGAGGGCGGCAACTAGCCGGTCGGGCTGCACGGGACCGGCGTCACCCTCTGGGGTGGCGCCGGTTCTGCGCGTACGGAGGCCGTGTGGTGTGCGTCGCAGGGCTACGCTGGTTGAGCGATGAACGACCTCTGAGCAGGTGGCCTACTTCGACCATGCGGCGACGACGCCGATGGTCCCTGAGGCGATCGCGGTGATGGCCGAGGAGCTGGCCCGTCACGGGCAATGCGTCGTCGCTGCACGCGTCGGGGCGGGGCGCGCGGCGCACCGTCGAGGAGGCGCGCGAGCTGATCGCCGAGCGGTTCGGCGCGCGGCCGAGCGAGGTCGTGTTCACGTCCGGCGGCACCGAGGCCAACAACCTGGCGATCAAGGGCCTCTACTGGGCGCGCCGCGCCCAGGACCCGGCCCGCAGCCGCATCGTCTTCAGCTCGATCGAGCACCATGCGCTGCTCGACCCGGTGACCTGGCTGGCCAAGCACGAGGGCGCCGAGATCGACATGACGCCCGTCGACGCCACCGGCCGCATCCTGGTCGACGAGCTGCGGGCCGGCGTCGAGCGCGACCCGTCGACGGTCTCGGTCGTCACGACGATGTGGGCCAACAACGAGATGGGCACGATCCAGCCCGTCGCCGACGTCGTACGGATCGCCCGTGAGCACGACATCCCGGTGCACAGCGACGCCGTGCAGGCGGCCGGCTACGTGCCCCTCGACTTCGGCGCCAGCCAGCTCGACGCCATGACGATCACGGCGCACAAGCTCGGCGGCCCCGTCGGCGTCGGCGCGCTGCTGATCCGCCGCGAGCTCGACGCGACCCCGCTGCTGCACGGCGGCGGCCAGGAGCGCGACCTGCGCTCCGGCACGCTCAGCGTCCCGCTGATCGCCGCGTTCGCCGCCGCGGTCGACGTCACGGTCGCCCGGCAGGCCGAGACGGTCGAGCGCATCGAAGGCGCTGCGGCGCCGGCTCGTCGAGGGCATCGTTCGGGTCGTCCCCGACGCGATCATCAACGGCGACCTCGAGCCCGGGCCCGACCACCGGCTGCCCAACATCGCGCACGTGACCTTCCCCGGCTGCGAGGGCGACGCGATGCTGATGCTGCTCGACGCCCAGGGCATCGAGTGCTCGACGGGCTCGGCGTGCGCTGCGGGCGTGCCCCAGCCCAGCCACGTGCTGCTGGCGATGGGCTACGACGACGTCGCGGCCCGTGGATCGCTGCGGTTCAGCCTCGGCCACACCTCGACCGAGGCCGATGTCGACCGTCTGCTCGAGGCCCTCCCGGCGGTGCACCAGCGCGCCCAGAGGGCCTCGTTGGTCCGGGGCGCGTCGTGAGGGTCATCGCAGCCATGTCCGGCGGGGTCGACTCCGCCGTCGCCGCCGCGCGAGCCGTCGACGCCGGTCACGACGTCACCGGCGTCCACCTCGCCCTCAGCCGCAACCCGCGGTCGTACCGGTCGGGCGCCCGCGGCTGCTGCTCGATCGAGGACGCCGGCGACGCCCGCCGCGCCGCCGACCAGCTCGGCATCCCGTTCTACGTCTGGGACATGAGCGAGGAGTTCGCCGACAACGTCGTCGACGACTTCATCGCCGAGTACACCGCCGGACGTACCCCCAACCCGTGCCTGCGCTGCAACGAGAAGATCAAGTTCGCCGCTGTGCTCGACCGGGCTCTCGCGCTCGGGTTCGACGCGGTCGCGACCGGGCACTACGCGCAGCTCGAGACCTCGGCCGACGGCACGATCGAGATGCACCGGGCGATCGACATGGGCAAGGACCAGTCCTACGTGCTCGGCGTGCTCACGCAGGAGCAGCTCGCGCACTCGCTGTTCCCGCTGGGTGACACGACCAAGGACGTCGTCCGCGCCGAGGCTGCGCGCCGCGGCATCCAGGTCGCGACCAAGCCCGACAGCCACGACATCTGCTTCATCCCCGACGGTGACAACGCCGGTTGGCTGGGCGAGAAGCTGGGTCCCAAGCCGGGCACGATCGTCGACGAGGACGGCACGGTGCTGCGAGAGCACGACGGGGCGTACGCGTTCACGATCGGCCAGCGGCGCGGGCTGCGGCTCGGCATCCCGGCCGACGACGGCAAGCCGCGGTTCGTGCTCGACATCGAGCCGGTCAGCGGCACCGTCACGGTCGGCTCGCGCGAGTCGCTCGCGGTCGACGCGCTGGAGTGCATCAAGCCGCTGTGGTGCGGTGCGCCTCCGGTCGGCTCGCTCGACTGCACGGTGCAGCTGCGAGCCCACGGCGACGAGCACCGCGCAACCGTGCACGTCTCCGGCGACGCCGTACGCGTCGACCTCCACGACGCCGCCAGTGGCATCGCACCGGGCCAGGCCTGCGTCATCTACGCCGGCACCCGCGTCGTCGGCTCGGCCACCATCAGTCGTACAGCCCGCGTGGCGGTGAGCTAGCGTCCTATCGCCGCTGGTGGCGGTGACGTGGCGACGTATCGTCATTTGGGGCGGTGAGTCAGCGACCTTTCCCCGGCGAGACACGTCGCCAAGTCACCGCCCGACATCGACACGTCGCCAAGTCACCGCCCGCACGAGAGACACGTCGCCAACGTCACCGCTCCAACGTCAGACGAAGGAATCACATGGGCACCGCCACCGGGATCGGCTCGATGCCGGGCACCGACTTCGCCGAGTCGCTGCGCCTCGTCATGGGTGAGGTCGGCGACTTCGTGCATGTCCCGGAGCTTCCCGCGCGCGGCGTGCACGCCGGCATGATCGGGCGCACCCTCGCGGTGCTGGACGGACTCGACGCCGACCTGCAGCCCGACGGTTGGCGCGTTGGCGTGGGTGAGGGCGCCGACCAGCGGCGGGCCCGATCGCTGCTGGCGCAGGACCTCGACGGTGCCGAGGAGCTCGCCGGTACGCACGAGGGCCCGCTCAAGCTCCAGGTCACCGGCCCGCTGACCCTCGCCGCGTCCGTGGAACGCCCGCGTGGCGACAAGATGCTCGCCGATCACGGCGCACGACGGGAGATCGCCGAGTCGCTCGCCGAAGGCCTCCGTACGCACGTGGCCGATGCGCGCCGCCGCTTCCCGCACGCCGACCTCGTCGTGCAGGTCGACGAGCCGTCGATCGTCGCAGTGCTCACCGGCGGCATCCCCACCGCCAGCGGATTCTCCCGGCACCGCAGCGTGCACCCGCCAGAGGCGGACGCACTGCTGCGCCTCGTCACCGACGCGATCACCGGCGCCGGAGCGCGACCGGTGGCCCACTCGTGTGCGCCGGACGTACCCGTCGAGCTGCTCGCCGGCGCGGGGTTCACCGCGATCTCGTTCGACCTGTCGCTGGCCCGTCCCGACGACGTCTGGGCCGAGTCGTTCGAGCAGGGCACCGACCTGTGGTTCGGCGTCGTCCCCTCGACCGATACGGCCGGCGTCACCGACAAGGCGCTGGCGACGCGCATTGCGGCGTTCTTCGGCCGCTTCGGGTTCGACGAGGAAGCGTACGCCGAGCGTCTCGTCGTCACTCCGACGTGCGGCCTGGCCGGCGCCTCTCCCGCGTGGGCTCGCGAGGCACTGTCGTTGGCGCAGCGCGTCGCGGCCGGCTGAACCGGCTCAGCGTACGGGCTGGTCCACCGCGACGTCCTCGGTTGCCGGGTCGACGCGCACCCTGACGGTGCGCCCGACGGCGAAGCCAGGATCAGCGCGGGTGTGATGGAAAAAGGCGAGAGGGCGACAGCCTCTCTGCCGCAGCGGGTGTCACCGCGCGACGATAAAGTCGATCGCATGGCGACCGATGACGACCTGAGGCAGCGGCACAAGGAGCTCGCCGAGACGATCGAGGAGCATCGGCAGCGCTATCACCGCGACGACGCACCGGTCATCTCCGACCACGACTACGACCAGCTGATCCGCGAGCTCGAGGGCCTCGAGGAGCAGCTGCCCGAGCTCCGCACGCCCGACTCGCCGACGCAGCAGGTCGGCGGCATGATCTCGTCGACGTTCGAGGCCTACGAGCACCGGGAGCGGCTCTACAGCCTCGACAACGCGTTCTCGATCGAGGAGCTCGAGAGCTGGCACGCGCGCATCCTGCGCGAAGGCGTCGACAACGCCGAGTTCCTCTGCGAGCTCAAGGTCGATGGCCTGGCGATCTCGCTGACGTACGAGGACGGCGTGCTGACCCGCGGCGTCACGCGTGGCGACGGCCGCGTCGGCGAGGACGTCACGGCCAACGTCCGCACGATCGGCGCGATCCCGCACCGGCTCAAGGCCAGCAAGAAGTACCCCGTCCCGGCCTATGTCGAGGTGCGCGGCGAGGTGTTCTTCCCGACCAAGGAGTTCGAGGAGTTCAACGCCGCCTGGGCCGAGTCCGGCAAGACGCCCGTTCTCCAACCCCCGCAACGCCGCCGCCGGCACGCTGCGCATGAAGGACTCGTCGGTCACGGCCAGCCGCCCGTTGTCGATGGTGTGCCATGGGCTGGGCTATCGCGAGGGATTCACCCCCGAACGGCAGAGCGAGGCCTACGACGCGCTCAAGGCGTGGGGGCTGCCCACCAGCGACCGGGCCAAGGTCGCTGCCCGACCTCAAGGCGGTCGAGGAGTTCATCGCCTACTACGGCGAGCACCGGCACGACGTCATCCACGAGATCGACGGAGTTGTGGTCAAGGTCGACCAGGTCGGCCTCCAACGCCGACTCGGCTCCACCTCGCGCGCGCCACGCTGGGCGATCGCGTGGAAATATCCGCCCGAGGAGGTCAACACCCGGCTGCTCGACATCCGCGTCAACGTCGGGCGCACGGGTCGCGTCACTCCTTACGGCGTCATGGAGCCCATCCGGGTCGCCGGGTCGACCGTCGAGATGGCGACCTTGCACAACCAGCACGAGGTCAAGCGCAAGGGCGTGCTGATCGGCGACATGGTCGTGCTGCGCAAGGCCGGTGACGTCATCCCCGAGATCGTCGGCCCGGTCGTCGCGCTGCGCGACGGCACCGAGCGTGAGTTCGTCATGCCGACGGAGTGCCCGTCGTGCGGCACGCCGCTGGCCCCGGCCCGCGAGGGCGACAAGGACATCCGCTGCCCCAACACCCGGTCCTGCCCGTCCCAGCTGCGCGAGCGCCTGACGCACGTGGGCGGCCGCGGCGCCTTCGACATCGAGGTGTTCGGCTGGGAGGGCGCCACGGCGCTGCTCGATGCCGGGGTGCTGGTCGACGAAGGCGGTCTGTTCGCACTCGATGCCGACCAGCTGCTGCGGGTGCCGCTCTACACGCGAGCGGCCAAGAAGGCCGAGCTCGCCGGCGGTGCAGGCGAGCGGGTGCTCAGCGCCAACGGGCTGGCCCTGCTCGACAACCTCGAGAAGGCCAAGACCCAGCCGCTGTGGCGGGTCCTCGTGGCGCTCTCGATCCGGCACGTCGGCCCGACCGCGGCTCGTGCGCTGGCGACGCACTTCGCCTCGATGGAGGCGATCGAGGAGGTCGTTGCAGGCGACGATCCGGTCCAGAGGATCTCCGCCGTCGACGGTGTCGGCCCGACGATCGCCGAGGCAGTCGTCGAGTGGTTCGCGGTCGACTGGCACGCCGACATCGTCAAGCAGTGGGCTGACGCAGGCGTGGTCATGGCCGACGAGCGCGACGCGTCGATCCCGCGCACGCTCGA
The DNA here is from genome assembly GCA_963759975.1 of uncultured Actinomycetota bacterium. GTDB lineage: Bacteria > Actinomycetota > Actinomycetes > Propionibacteriales > Nocardioidaceae > Aeromicrobium. The sequence continues at coordinate 193,807 of CAVXBS010000034.1, read as the reverse complement.
AGGACTCACGATCGTCGTCACCGGCTCGCTCGAGCGGTTCACCCGCGACTCGGTCAAGGAGGCGATCATCGCCCGCGGCGGCAAGGCGTCGGGATCGGTGTCCAAGAAGACCGACTACGTCGTCGTGGGGGAGTCGGCCGGCTCCAAGGCCGACAAGGCCGAGCAGCTCGGGGTGCCGATCCTCGACGAGGCGGGTTTCGAAGCCTTGCTCGCCAACGGCCCGGCCGACAAGCCTGCCGCGGAGGACTGACATGCCCTCGATCGCCGGCATCAACTACCTGGTGCACGACGTCGACGAGGCCCTGGCCTATTTCGCGGGCGGCCTCGGCTTCGACGTGCTCGAGGACGACGACAGCTCCGGCCGTCGTCGCGTCGTGGTGGCGCCGCCGGAGAGCTCCGGCGCTGCCCTGGTGCTCAAGCTCGCCGAGACCGACGAGCAACGGGCAGCGGTGGGCCGCCAGGGCGGCGGCGTCGTGCTGTTCTTCCTCGAGACCGACGACTTCGAGCGCGATCACGTCCGCATGCGCAAGGCCAAGATCACGTTCCGCGAGCAACCGCGCCGTGAGGCATACGGGACCGTCGCGGTGTTCGAGGATCTCTACGGCAACGCCTGGGACCTCATCCAGCCCGCCTGAGGCTCACGCACTCTCAACGGGGCTCAGGCGGGGCGGATGTTGTGGTTGGCGGCGAACAGGTTGCCGGGGTCGTACTCGCGCTTGATCGCGGCGAGCCGCTCGTACGTCTCAGCGGGATAGACCGCCGCGACGTCGTGGTTGCCGGCAGAGCTCAGGAAGTTCGAGTACGCGCCGCTCACGTGAGGAGCGAGCCGCGCCCAGATCCCGTCGAACGCCGGCTGAGCCGCCGCGACGGCAGGCGGCGGCCCCACCATGGTGGTCGCGAACATCAGGTCAGCCTGCCGGTGCGCGTACGCCGTGGCGTCCTCAGGTACGCGCGCCACGGCACCGCCGACACTGCGGACCGCCATGATCGGCGATCCTTCCTTGGCGCCGACGTCGGCCAGGATCCCGAGCACGTCGGAAGCGGACTCCTTGTCGACGAAGCCGCTTCGGGTCACGAACTGCAGACCGGGCGGCGGCACCATGCCCTCGACAAGCATGTTCGCGGCCGGCGTGAGGGCAACGTCGTCCTCGAGCACCGTGCCAAGTCGGCGGATCGGTTCGATCGCACGGGCGGCCAGATCCGGGTCATCGCCGTCGAACGCCACGTGGACCACGACCGGTGCCGAGGGACCACCGGCGAACGGGTTCGCGAACTCGACGCTCGACGTGAGCTCTTCGGGCGCGTCCCGGAGACAGTCGGCCCAGCCCTGCAGAACCACCGGCAGCTCGGCGGCCGGGAACGCTATCTGGCCGAAGTAGACGTCCGTCGTCACGTGCGCCTCGAACTCGAAGGCCGTCACGACGCCGAAGTTGCCACCGCCACCGCGGATCGCCCAGAACAGGTCGGCGTTCCACTGCGCGCTCGCGTGGACGACCTCGCCGTCGGCGAGCACGACCTCGGCGGCAACCAGGTTGTCGAGTGCCAGCCCGTACTTCCGGACCTTCCAGCCGATGCCGCCTGCGAGCGTGAGGCCGCCGACGCCGACACTGCGGGTGTCGCCAGATGAGATCGACAGTCCGTACGGCGCCAGTGCGTCCACGACCTGGCCCCACGTCGCGCCGCCGCCGACCCTGACGTGATGACGGTCCTCGTCGACGACCTCGATCTCCGAGATCCGACTGAGGTCGAGGACGACCCCGTCGTCGTTGGTGCCGAATCCGGCGAAGCCGTGCCCGCCGCCGCGCACCGACAGCGGGAGAGCGGTGCCGGCGGCGAACGCGACGCCGGCCTGTACGTCCCCGACGCTCGCCGGCCGCAAGACGTACACGGGGCTGCCGGCGACCAGCACCGATCGGCTGGCGAGCTCGTAGTCGGGGTGACCCGGCTCGATGATGTCGCCGCTGAAGTCACGGCGAAGGGTGTCAAGCGATGTGCTCATGAAATGCCTTCCGCAAGGAGAAGATTGATTCAGATGCACCGTTGACGTACGTGGCCTCGCTCGTGTGACAGTCAGCCGGCTGCCTTCTTCACCAGCGCGGTGAGCTTCTTCTCGACAGCGGGGTTCATCGCGATCACGGCGAACGCGGTGGGCCACATGTCACCGTCGTCGAGCTGCGCCCACTCGTTGAAGCCGACCTCGGCGTACCTGACCTTGAACTTCGCGGCCGGCTTGAAGAACACGACGACCTTGCCGTCGCGCGCATACGCGGGCATCCCGTACCAGGTCTTGGGCGCGAGGCCCGGCGCCGTGGTCCGCACGATCGCGTCCAACGTCTCGGCGATGACCCGGTCGGCTTCGGGCATCTCGGCGATCTTGTCGAGCAGGTCCTGCTCGTCGGCGGCCGCCTTCTTGGCGCTCGCGCCTCCACGCGCGGCCTTCTTGAGCTCGGCGGCGCGCTCCTTCATCGCGTCGCGCTCTTCCTCGGTGAATCCTTCGTACGACTGGGCCTTCGTCATGATCGGCTCCTCTGGTGAGTGGGTGTGTGGCGAGCGTAGGGACGCCGAGAGGTGCCGCGCTTCTTGATTCCTGACCAGATCGAGTCGGGCCGTAGCATCGAGAGGTGCCTCCTCGCTCACCACTGCCACCGCGCCACGGGCTCGGCGCCGCGTGGGTGCGTACGCCTGACCGTGGCCTGCCGAGGCCCGATCCGTGGCCGACGATGGGCGCCTGGCTTCGTGACCGGCTGCCGGAGCGGGTCGACATCGCCGGGATGCTGGCGGACGAGCGGTTCGTCTATGACAGTGGCGAAGCGGTCCGGGAGGAGCATGCGTATGCGCCGCACACGTTCGTGTGGTTCCACCGCGACCTGCCCGACGAGGCCGACGTGCCGGGCGCGCTCCACGTGCTGCACCAGGACGAGCGGCTCGTCGTGGTCGACAAGCCGCCCTTCCTCTCGTCGATCCCGCGTGGCCGGCATGTCAGGCAGAGTGTCGTCGTACGGCTGCGGGACGAGCTCGGACTGCCTGAGCTGTCAGCCCTGCACCGCCTGGACCGGGTGACGTCGGGCCTTCTCCTGCTGGCCACCGAGCGGCGGTGGCGCGGGGCGTACCAGACGCTGTTCCAGCACGGTGCGGTCCGCAAGACGTACCGGGCCCTGGCGCCGGTGCGGCCGGACCTCGAGCTCCCCGTCGTCGTCCGCGACCACCTCACGAAGCGGCGCGGCACCTGGCAGGCCGAGGTCGTCCCCGCCGCCGCGGTCAACGCCGAGACGCGCATCGAGCTCGAGTCACGGATGGGCGACGTCGGGGTCTACCGGCTCTCACCGCGTACAGGGCGCACACACCAGCTGCGACTGCACATGCACGGACTGGGCATCCCGATCGTCGACGACCCGCTCTATCCGACCGTGCACGACATCGCGGTCGACGACTTCAGCAAGCCGCTCCAGCTGCTGGCCGCCGAGCTCGAGCTCATCGACCCGATCGACGGCACCACCCGCCGGTTCGAGAGCGTACGTTCGCTGCCGCTCTGACGTTGGCTCAGGGATCCGCGCGTATGCGGGCCGCGAACGCGGTGATCGAGATGATGGCGAACGCCACGCCCCACCACACGAGGCCACCCGCGGCGGCATACAGGCCGACCGTGATGAACAGCATGACCTGCACGATGAATCGCGTGGGGTTGGCCAGCCGCTTGTCCGACGTCGGCGCCATCCACTGCGCCCAGATGCCGATCGCGACGAACGCCAGGAAGGCGCCGAGCGCCCAGCCCTTCCAGCCGCTCGCCATGCCGTGACCGGCCGCGACGAGCAACGCGATCATCGCGAGCTCGCACACGAACGCGAGCAGGTCCCAAGGTCCGACGTCCTGCGGCTTCTGCGGTTGAGGCATGCGCAGCAGCCTAGATGCCGACCCGCTTGATGATGCTCTCGGCCAGTTCGGCGGGCCGCTCGTCCAGCAGCCAGTGGGTTGCACCCTCGATGATCTCGAGCTCGTACGGCCCGGAGACCCAACGGTGGGTCGTCTCGGCGGCCTTGCGGCCGAGGGCGACGTCGTTGTCGCTCCAGACGTACGTCGTGGGCACCGTGACCTTGGTGCCGAAGTTGCCCGCCGCCTGGACGATCGAGCGGTAGTAGCCGAGTCCGCCGCGCAGCGCGCCGTAGTCGACGATCTCGGTGTGGAACTGCTCGACCATCTCGCGGGTCATCCCGGCGCCGCGCAGGACCTTGTCGGCGCGGCCGCTTGCCAGCATCCGCTCGGGCAGGACCGGGAGCTGGAACAGCGCCATGTAGTACGACTTCAGGGCTTGGCTGCTGGTCACCATCGACCGCATGAACGCGGCCGGGTGGGCCACCGAGACGGCGGTCAGCGACGTGAGCCGGTCGGGATGGTTCGCCGCCACGGACCACGCGACGGCGGCGCCCCAGTCGTGCCCGACGAGATGCACGCGCGGCGCTCCGGTCGCGTCGATCAGCGCCACGACATCGGAGGTGAGGGCCGCCAGGCTGTACGCGAATCGTGACGTCGGACGTGCGCCGGGGGAGTAGCCGCGCTGGTCCGGGGCGTACGTGCGAAGGCCGCGCTCGTGCAGGTGCTCAGCGACGGCGTTCCACGCCGAGGCCCGCTGGGGGAACCCGTGGAGCAGGACCACAGGTGTCCCGTCCAGCGGGCCGCTGTCGATGACGTCGAACGTGTGGGGGCCGTTGCGGAACTGGGTCAGGCGCGACTCGGTCATTCCTGCATCTTGTCAGAGAACGCGATTATCTCGAATTTCGACCCTCAGAAGCTGAGACCGTGCCGCTCCATGAGGGGGCCGGTGGCCTCAAGGTCGACATCGCAGCCGTAGGGCGCGGCCAGGCCGTCCATCTCGTCCGGCTCGGGTTCGTGAGTCATCAGGTCGAGCACCTTGAAGAGCTCCTCCAGGCCGCCCGGGCAGATGATCTCCAGGACGCGAGCGGGTGAGTCTCCCGCGTTCCAGAACGTGTGCCACTGACCCCTCGGCTTGAAGACCAGGTCGCCGACGCCTGGAAACACCTCCTGCTCCCCGAGAAGAATGCCCGGCTGGCCCTCGAGGACGAAGGTGTACTCGTCCTCACGGCTGTGGCGGTGCACGGGTGCGGCCAGCGATCGGGGAGCCATCAGGTGCTCGACGAGCGAGAAGCCGCCGCCGGTGTCGGTGGCATTGAGCATGAAGCGGTCCCTGACCCCATCGGGTGAGCCCAGGATCTGCCCGTCCTGCGGGCCGAGGACCTGGGCCTTCGCGGCGTTGTCGGTGTGTGTCGTCATGGTGTCTCCTCAAACATGTGGTCGGTCGCTTCGACCGTAGGTTCGTCGGTCGCTGCTGCCCATTCCACAAAAGTGGTAAGTCCGCAAAAGTCGTAGGTGCTGGAGGGAGCGAGACCTAACCTGATGGGGTGAACGGGTACGCCAAGCAGCGGGCCGTTGAGCGACTCGCACAGCTCTCCAGCCAGGGCCTCGACCTGGTGACGTTCTGGCGCGCCGCCTCCGATGTCTTTGCCACGGCGGTCCCGCACTACATGGCACCGTGCTGGTACACCATGGACCCGGCATCGCTGCTGGTCACGAGCCACTTCAGCGAAGACCTGCCTGAGCTGCCGCCGGAGTGGCTGGCGGCGGAGTACTACGAGGACGACGTCAACCAGCTCGCCGACGTGGCGCGCTCCGAGCGCGGGATCTCAACACTCTTCGAGGCCACCGGAGGAAATCCGTCGAGCAGTCCCCGATGGCACGAGAACATGGTCTACGGCGGCGACCAGGAGCTGATCGCGGCGCTGCGCACGGATCGCGGCGCGGTCTGGGGCGCGCTCGGCCTCTACCGCGAGCTGGGCCAGGCGCCGTTCGATGCCGAGGATTTCGCGTTCATCGAGACCGTCTCCCCGTTGCTGGCCGAGGGCGCCCGGCGCGCACTGCTGGTCGGCCAGGCGACCGATCCCGAGTCGCCCGACGGACCTGGCCTCGTCGTCCTCTCCGAGAGCTGGGAGATCGACTCGATGACCCCCGGCGTACGACGTTGGTTGGCGGACCTTCCCGACGGGGACTGGGACGCCGGGATCCTGCCTCCTTCGGTGCTGGCAGTTGCGGGCGAGGCGCTGAAACGGGCCGATCGGCCAGCGGCGCCCGCAGCCGTGGCGCGCGTGCTGGCGAACTCCGGCGTCTGGGTCGTCCTGCACGGCGCCACCCTCGTGACCGGCGGCCCTCGTCGGGTGGCCGTCATCGTGGAGCCGGCCCACCCGGCGCGGATCGCATCGCTGCTCATGTCGGCGTACGGGCTCACCGACCGCGAGCAGGACGTCACGAGGCTCGTGCTCCAGGGCAACGCGACCACCGAGATCGCCGCGGCACTCCTCGTCTCCGCTCAGACCGTTCAGCAGCACCTCAAGAGCGTGTTCGACAAGACCGGCGTGCACAGTCGACGCGACCTGGTCGGCAAGGTGTTCTTCTCGCACTATGAGCCGCGCGTCCGCGACAACGAGAGCCGAGCACAGGTCGCCAGGCCGTTGCGAGGGGAGCCGCTGGCCCGCACCTGACGTCAGCCGAGGTCTCCCCGTCCTGGACGTACCGCCGCGGTCACTAGGATGGATCGGTACCCCCGACTCCACCCGCAAGACCACTCACCGCAAGGAAGTTGTATGTCTGAGCCCGCCAAGGGTATTTCGCGCGCCGACGTCAGCCATCTGGCCGGCCTCGCCCGCATCGACCTCAGCGAGGCCGAGCTCGACCACTTCGCCGCCGAGCTGCCCGCGATCCTCGAGCACGTCGCTGTCGTCCAGCAGGCCGCCGGCGACGATGTCGAGGCGATGAGCCACCCGGTCCCGGTCAACAACGTGTTCCGTGAGGACGTCGTCGTGCCGTGCCTGACGCCGGAGGAGGCGCTCGCAGGCGCCCCCGCGTTCGACCAGCAGCGCTTCCTCGTCCCCAAGATCCTCGGGGAGGACTGACGTGACCGAGTCTGACCCGGCTCAGCGCGGCCGACCTCGCCGGCAAGCTCGCCCGCCAGGAGGTCTCGAGCGTCGAGGCCACCCAGGCCCAGCTCGACCGCATCGCCGCTGTCGACGGTGACGTCCATGCCTTCCTGCACGTCGACGCCGAAGGTGCCCTCGCCACGGCGGCCGACATCGACGCCCGCCGGGCCGCTGGCGAAGGCCTGCACGGGCTCGCCGGCGTACCGATCGCGGTCAAGGACATCGTCGCGACCAAGGGCATGCCCACGACGTGCGGCTCCAAGATCCTCGACGGCTGGATCCCGCCCTACGACGCGACGATCACGCAGCGCATCAAGGCCGCCGGCCTGCCGATCCTCGGCAAGACCAACATGGACGAGTTCGCGATGGGCTCCTCGACCGAGCACTCCGCGTACGGGCCGACCCGCAACCCGTGGGACCGCGATCGCATCCCCGGCGGCTCCGGGGGCGGCTCGGCCGCTGCCGTCGCCGCGTTCGAGGCCGCGCTCGCGATCGGCACCGACACCGGCGGCTCGATCCGCCAGCCCGGTGCCCTGACCGGCACGGTCGGCGTCAAGCCGACCTATGGCGGCGTCAGCCGCTACGGCCTCGTCGCGCTCGCCAGCAGCCTCGACCAGGCCGGACCCGTCACCCGTACCGTCCTCGACGCGGCACTGCTGCACGAGCTCATGGGCGGCCACGACCCGATGGACTCGACCAGCATCGACGCACCGGCACCGCTCGTCGTCTCGGCCGCGCGTCGCGCCGACGTCAAGGGCCTCAAGATCGGCATCGTCAAGGAGCTGGGCGGCGAAGGCTTCCAGGCCGGCGTCAGCGCCCGGTTCCACGAGGCCGTCGAGCTGCTGACCACCGCCGGCGCCGAGGTCGTCGAGGTCTCGCTGCCGAGCCTCGAGTACGCCCTCGCGGCCTACTACCTCGTGATGCCGAGCGAGGCGAGCAGCAACCTCGCCCGCTTCGACGCGATGCGCTACGGCGTACGCGTGCCGCCGACCGGCGCCGACGACCCCAGTGCCGAGCAGGTCATGGCCTCGAGCCGCGATGCCGGCTTCGGTGATGAGGTCAAGCGCCGCATCATCGTCGGCACCTACGCGCTGTCGAGCGGCTACTACGACGCCTACTACGGCTCAGCGCAGAAGGTTCGTACGCTCCTCGCGCGCGACTTCGCGTCGGCGTTCGAGCAGGTCGACGTGCTGGTCTCGCCGACCTCGCCGACGACGGCGTGGCCGCTGGGCGCCAAGCTCGACGACCCGCTGTCGATGTACCTGCAGGACGTCGCCACGATCCCGGCCAACCTTGCCGGCATCCCCGGCATCTCGCTGCCCGTCGGGCTCGCCGACGAGGACGGCCTGCCGGTCGGCCTGCAGTTCCTCGCCCCGCAACAGGCCGACGACCGGCTCTACAACGCCGGCGCAGCCCTCGAGAAGTTGCTCGAGGACAAGTGGGGCGGCCCGATGCTCGCCCAGGCGCCCGATCTGGAGGTTTCCCGATGACGACCGAGACGCTCGTCCCCGTCGATGAGGCGCTGACCCGCTACGACCCGGTCATGGGCCTCGAGATCCACATCGAGCTCAACACCGCGACCAAGATGTTCTGCGGCTGCCCGACTGAGTTCGGCGCCGAGCCCAACACGCAGGTCTGTCCGGTGTGCCTCGCGCTGCCCGGTGCGCTGCCCGTCGTCAACGCCAAGGCGATCGAGTCGGCGATCCGCATCGGCCTCGCGCTCAACTGCGAGATCGCCGCGTGGTGCCGGTTCGCGCGCAAGAACTACTTCTATCCCGACATGCCCAAGAACTTCCAGACGTCGCAGTACGACGAGCCGATCGCGTTCGACGGCCATGTCGACGTCGAGGTCGACGGCGAGACGTACCGGATCGACATCGAGCGGGCACACATGGAGGAGGACACCGGCAAATCGCTGCACGTGGGCGGCTCGACGGGCCGTATCCACGGCGCCGACTTCTCGCTGGTCGACTACAACCGTGCAGGCATCCCGCTGATCGAGATCGTGACCCGCACGATCGAGGTGCCGGGCGACAAGGCTGCCGCGGTGGCCCGAGCGTACGTCTCGTACGTCCGCGACCTGATCGGCGGCCTGGGCGTCTCGGACGTACGGATGGACCAGGGCTCGCTGCGCGCCGACGTCAACCTCTCGCTCAAGCCCAAGGGATCGGCGACGCTGGGCACGCGCTCGGAGACCAAGAACGTCAACTCGTTCCGCTCGGTGGAGCGCGCGGTCCGCTACGAGATCTCGCGGCACGCCGGCATCCTCGACGAGGGCGGCTCGGTGCTGCAGGAGACCCGGCACTTCCACGAGGACACCGGCACGACGTCCTCCGGTCGTGAGAAGTCCGACGCCGACGACTACCGCTACTTCCCCGAGCCGGACCTGGCACCGGTCTCCCCGTCACGCGAGTGGGTCGAGGAGCTGCGGGCCACGCTGCCCGAGCCCCCGGCCGTACGCCGGGCCCGTTTGCAGGCTGACTGGGGCTTCTCCGACCTCGACATGCGCGACACGATCGGCGCGGGCGCGCTCGACCTGATCGTGGCAACCGTCGAGGCCGGAACCACGCCGCAGGCGGCCAAGAAGTGGTGGCTCGGCGAAATGGCTCGCCGGGCGAACGAGCAGGGTGCGGATCTCGACTCGCTCGGCATCACGCCGCTGCAGGTCGCCGAGATCCAGGCTCTGATCGACACCGGCCGGATCAACGACAAGCTCGCGCGCTCGGTGTTCGACGGCGTCATCGCCGGAGAGGGCACGCCCGAGGAGGTCATCGTCGGGCGTCAGCTCGAGGTGGTCTCCGATGATGGTGCACTTGGCGAAGCCGTCGATCGGGCGATCGCGGGTGACCCCGATGCCGCGCAGAAGATCCGCGACGGCAAGCAGGCCGCTGCCGGCGCGCTGATCGGTGCCGTCATGAAGGAGATGCGGGGTCAGGCCGACGCCGGCCGCGTACGCGAGCTGATCCTCGAAAAGCTCACCTGACGCAACCCGCTCGTCAGCGGGTGCGGGCGATCAGGTCCTTGAGCTCGTCGAGCACGAGTTCGGGGTACTCGATCGGGATGAAGTGTGTCGCGTCGAGCTCGCGATAGCGGGACCCGGCGACCCGCTCTGAGGCCGAGAGCATGTCGCGGGCGCCGGTCAGCATGTCCCACTTGCCGGCGATGAAGGTCACCGGCACCGCGATCTTCGAGAGCGACACGCGCTGGTGCTCTGACACCCCGAGGGCGAGCTTGGCGTACCACGACGGATGCGTCGTGCAGAACTCCTGCATCAGAGTCCGGAGCTCGGCGGTGTCGGCTGACGGGTTGATCAGTCGGGTCATGCGCAGCATGTTCGCCGTAGCGTTGGTCCAGGGGATCCGGCGCGTCAGTGGCGCCAGGGCTCGCCCGGACACCGATGCCGTACGCGCGAGGCCGACCATGAGCCGCTTCGATACGACCGGCGGCATCCTCAGGGGGGCCAGCATCGTCGCGAACGTGTTGCCCGGTACGCCGGCCACGGCGAGGATGCCGGTGACGCGTTCGGGGTGGCGCCCGGCCAGCTCGAACGCCACCGTGACACCGGCCGACCAGGCGGCGACGACCGCCGAGTCGATGCCGGCGGCGTCCATCACGGCGAGCGCGTCCTCGACGAATGCGTCGAGGTCGACCCGGCCGTCTGCGGGTCGCTCCGAGCCGCCCACGCCGCGGTGGTTCCACGACACGACGTGGACGCCGCAGTCGGGTCGCAACAGCGATGGCCACGCGTGCGGGTTGGTGCCCAGCCCGTTCGACAAGAAGACCGTCGGGCCATCTGCATCATTCGTCCACGCCCTGAGGCGGGTGCCGTCGGCGCTCTCGACGTCGTAGTAGCGGACGAAGGCGGCCGCGGATGGCTTCACAAGCGCTGATTGTCCATGGCGCCGACCACCCGCCGCAACGGAATCCCTAGATCGTGGCCGCAACGGCCTCGAGGAGCCGATCGGCGCCGCCGCCGGACTGCGGCAGGAACAGGCTGGGCTCGGCGAGCTCGAGCTCGATCAGCACCGGTGCGCCGTCATCGGCGGTGACGAGGTCGACCCGGGCGTACAGCAGTGGCTCGGTCAGCCCGAGGATGTCGCGAGCAGCGGCCAGTGCGGCCGTGGAGACCTCGACCTGGGCATCGCTCGGGGTACGCGGGTCGATCGACTCACGGCTGTCCCGGTCCTGGCGCACACCTTCGCCCCGATGCAGCAGCTGGCCCTTGCGGATGGCGTGCGAGAACTCCCCGCCGAGGAACAGCATCGCCGTCTCACCCTCGTCGTCGACCGACGAGATGTAGGGCTGCGTCATCGATGCGCGCCCGGCGGCGACGAGTGCCGAGCTGTGGGCGTAGACGTCGTCGGGCGAGTCCCATCGCGCGGTGTCGCGTGATCCGGCCGAGATCGTGGGCTTGACGACCCATTCGGCGTGATCGCCGAGATCGTCGCCGGCTGCGACGTCCCAGCGCGTCTCGATGATCGGGACGCCGGCCGCCTCGATCTGACGCAGGTAGACCTTGTCGGTGTTCCAGGCCAGCACCTGGTGGCTGTTGTGGAGGCGGGGGACCGACGCAGCCCACGCGAGGAACTCGTCGCGTCGGGTGAAGTAGTCCCAGCACGAGCGGACGACGACGGCGTCGTACGCGCTCCAGTCGACGGCGGGGTCGTCCCACACGGTGATCTGCGCATCGATGCCGCGCCGGCCGGCGGCGTCGAGCAGCAGCGGTAGGTCGGGGTCGAACTCGATGGCCCAGGACGTGCTGACGAAGGCGATGGTCACCGTCTCATCGTGCCATTGGCGACACCGCACCGCGCATCAATGACTCAGAATTGATACTGCAAAACCAATGACTGAGCATTGATTCATTGGAATCAATGCCCAAGGATTGATAGCATGGCGACATGTACTACGTCATGACGATCGACCAGCGACGGAGCCAGGCAGGACCGGATGCGGTGCCGGCCGCGGAGCAGCTCCTCGCCGGCAGTGCGCCGATCCGCGCCTTCGAACGCACAGCAGGCGATGAGATCCAGGGCCTGCTCGACGACCCCGGTGCGGTCGTGGACCTGACCCTGGCGCTGGCACGTACGCGGACCTGGTCCATCGGGATAGGCGTCGGCGACGTCGAGACACCGTTGGCCGACTCGGTTCGTGCCAACCGTGGAGAAGCCTTCGTGGCGGCCCGCCGAGCCGTCGAGCGGGCCAAGTCCTCGCCGGTTCGGACGGCCATCGAAGGCCGCGGTCTCGAGCACGCCGAGACCGCGCTCATCTTGCTCCTCGCGATCGTCGAGCGGCGAAGTGAAGCCGGCTGGGAGGCCGTCGACGCGATGACGACGTCCTCGACGCAGGCCGAGGCCGCTGCCAAGGTCGGCATTTCCCCGCAGGCGATGAGTCGTCGGCTGCGCGTGGCAGGGTATGTCGAGGAACAGCGCGGGAAGGCCCTCGCCGTCCATCTGCTCGGGGAGCTGCCGTGATTCTCTACGTCCTGGTGATTGCCGCCTGGCTGCCGGTCGCCGTCGGCTCGACGGGACGGGCCCGCGCGTGGAGTGCACTGGCAGCCGGGCTGCTGCTGGCATCGGCAGTCGTCGTACGGGTCACGGCCGACATCGACGTCGACCCAGGAGTCCTCGGGCTCTATGCAGCGGTGCTGGCGGTCGCAGGTGGATCTCTGGTGACGACCGTGGTCTTCCACGTGATCGACGAGCAGTCCGACGACGGCGCCGACGAGTCGATGGAGGCGGCCGGACGGATCCTTCGCGGGGGCACGTGGATCGGTGCGCTCGAACGTCTTGCCGTGTTCGGCTCGTTGGCCGTGGGCATGCCGTCAGGTGTCGCCCTCGTCCTGGCTGTCAAGGGCCTCGGTCGCTACCCCGAGCTGCGCAGCGGAGATCGGCCGGCGACCGCCGAACGTTTCATCATCGGCACGCTGGTCAGCGTGCTCTGGGCGGCGGTGTGCGCCTACGTCGCGACGGGCTTCGCGCCCATGTGGTTCAAGACGTCGGGCTTGGCAGACTGACCGGCTCGACGAGCTCGCCGGGCTGAGCCGTAATCTTGGGTCATGGCCTCCGAGAACGACATCGACATCAAGCCCCGCAGCCGCACCGTCACCGATGGCCTCGAGGCCACGGCATCACGGGGCATGCTCCGCGCGGTCGGCATGGGCGACGACGACTGGGCGAAGCCCCAGATCGGCGTCGCATCCAGCTGGAACGAGATCACCCCGTGCAACCTGTCCCTCGATCGGCTCGCCAAGGCCGTCAAGGTCGGCGTGCACGCAGGCGGCGGCTACCCCCTCGAGTTCGGCACGATCTCGGTCTCCGACGGCATCTCGATGGGCCACGAGGGCATGCACTTCTCGCTCGTCAGCCGTGAGGTCATCGCCGACTCGGTCGAGACCGTCATGATGGCCGAGCGCCTCGACGGATCGGTCCTGCTCGCCGGCTGCGACAAGAGCCTGCCGGGCATGCTGATGGCCGCCGCCCGGCTCGACCTGTCGAGCGTCTTCCTCTACGCCGGCTCGATCATGCCGGGCAACGTCGACGGCAAGGACGTCACGATCATCGACGCGTTCGAGGCTGTCGGCGCCTGCATCAAGGGCCTGATCACCCGTGAAGAGGTCGACAAGATCGAGCGAGCGATCTGCCCCGGCGAGGGTGCCTGCGGCGGCATGTTCACGGCCAACACGATGGCAACGGCGGCAGAGGCACTCGGCATGAGCCTGCCCGGCTCGGCCGCCCCGCCCGCCATCGACAACCGTCGCGACGACTTCGCGCACAAGTCCGGTGAAGCGGTCGTCGAGCTGCTCCGCAAGGGCATCACCGCCCGGCAGATCATGACGAAAGAGGCGTTCGAGAACGCCATCACGGTCGTCATGGCCCTCGGCGGTTCGACCAACGCGGTCCTCCACCTGCTGGCCATCGCCCGCGAGGCCGAGGTCCCGCTGACCCTTGACGACTTCAACCGCATCGGCGACAAGGTCCCGCACCTCGGTGACCTCAAGCCTTTCGGCCGCTACGTCATGAACGACGTCGACAAGGCCGGCGGCACGGCGGTCATCATGAAGGCGCTCCTGGATGCCGGTCTCATGCACGGTGACGTCATGACGGTGACCGGCAAGACGATGGCCGAGAATCTCGCCGGCATCACCGAGAAGCTCGACGGAGACGTCATCCGTACGCTCGACAGGCCGATCCACAAGACCGGCGGCCTCACGATCCTCAAGGGCTCGCTCGCACCCGACGGCGCGGTCGTCAAGAGCGCCGGTTTCGACTCCGACGTCTTCCGGGGCACTGCCCGGGTGTTCGACGGCGAGCGCAAGGCGATGGATGCCCTCGAGGACGGCACGATCGTGGCGGGCGACGTCGTCGTCATCCGCTACGAAGGCCCCAAGGGTGGACCCGGCATGCGCGAGATGCTGGCCATCACGGGTGCCATCAAGGGCGCGGGCCTCGGCAAGGACGTCCTGCTGCTGACCGATGGCCGCTTCTCCGGTGGCACGACCGGCCTGTGCGTCGGCCACGTCGCACCGGAGGCCGTCGACGGCGGGCCGATCGCCTTCGTCCGCGACGGCGACCCGATCATCCTCGACATGGCCAACCGGACCCTCGAGCTCGATGTCGATCATGACGAGATTGCGGCCCGCAAGGTCGGTTGGGAGCCGCTCCCGCCGAAGTACACCAAGGGCGTGCTCGCCAAGTACCGCAAGCTCGTCAGCTCTGCCGCTGACGGCGCCGTCTGCAACTAGTCAGCCGGGAGGACCCGGTCGAGGAAGCCGACCACCCGGCGCTCGCGCTCCTCGGGTCTCTGAAGACGCGGGACGCCAGTGGGTCAGGCCGTGGTGGGCCAGTGGCGTCATGGACAGGGCGCCCACGACTCTCGTAGAGGGGATCATCACTTCTTCTTGGGGAAAACCTTGCGCTCATCACGCCTCGTCACCGCGGTCGTCTCGGCTCTCGTGCTGTCTGGTGGACTGCTGGTCACCCCACCGGCCAGTGGAGCGACATCGGCCACCATCTCGGGACGCATCACGGATGCGTCGGGCAAGCCGCTCGCAGGCGTGACGGTGGCGGTCTGGGACACGAGCCGTGACGGCAGCCCGCCCTACGCGGCCTACCGGGCGACGTCGGCGGCTGACGGGACGTACTCGGTCGCCGTTGCGCCTGATGAATACTTCGTGTGCGCCGGCGGCATCGTCGGCCAGGCGTTCCGGGTCGCTAACGACCAGGGCAGCGCTCCGGGGCCCATGACGCCCGCTGACTCACATCACGTCGGTGAGTGCTCCGGGGGCTTCTATGTCAGCGCCCCCCAGGCGCTGGAGGCATGGGGAACCCCCTTCACCGTGGCTGCGGGGTCCACGGCGACAAACAAGAACCTCGCCCTCGACGATCCAGCAACGATCAGCGGCACCGTACGGACGGCAGACGGTGCTCCGCTTGCCGGGGTCACCGTCACGGCCACCGACGGTCCGCGCGCCGAGAACCACTCTTACGACGTCGGCGACACTGCGACCACGAACTCCGCCGGTCGCTACACGATCAAGGCGCTGGCTCCGGGCGGGCCCTTCTGCGTCGGCTTCAACTCGTCGATGGATCCGGCGTACTCGTCGATCATCTGGGGCAGCACCGAATCGCACTGCGACGTGGACAGTCCCCACCTGCTCAGCTCCCAGCCCGGGAAGGTGCACACCGGGATCGACGCGACGCTGAAGCGGACGGCTTCGCCTCTCACGAACGTCAGCACCCCCTACTTCGTCGGCACTCCCAAGGTCGGCTACACCCTCGAGGGACGCCCAGGCACGTGGAGCCCGGCCAAGCCCGCCGTGACGTATGCCTGGTTCGACGGCACGCGGGCGCTCGGCACCGGTGCGACGTACGTCGTGAAGCCGGCCGAGCTGGGTCACACCATCACGGTCAGGGCGACGGCCACGGCTGCGGGACGTGCCCCGACCACGGTCGCCTGGACCAAGTCCGACACGGTGGTGGCCGGCACCTTCTGGATCGCCGGCAACCCCACGATCTCCGGGACGCTCAAGGTCGGCAAGATCTTGACCGCAGGCCCCCAGACGTCGGTTCCAACCGGCACGCGCACCTATCGATGGCTCCGCAACGGCGTCGCGATCAGCGGAGCGACGAAGCCGACCTACAAGCTGGCCAAGGCGGACAAGGGCACGAAGGTGTCGGTGCGCGTCTACTACTCACAGGCCGCGTATGGCTCAACGTCTCGGACGTCGTCACGGACCGCCACGATCAGGTAGCAACGGTCGGGCGCTGGCACCAGCGCACTACGATGGGCGGGTCATGAGCGTTGATCCGTCCCACCCCGCCGAGGCCCGGGACAACCCGATCGATCCTGACCAGCTGGCCGTCGCACTCAAAGTCCTGGCTGCTGCGGAGCGGCTTGCGGAGGACGATCCCGACTACGTCGCCCTGCGTCGCGCCTGCGGCAAGTTCTACAAGAACGTCAAGAAGCAGCGCCGCCTCGACAAGCGGGCCCAGGTTGCCGCCGCCGACCAGGCCGTCGTCGCCGCGACGGCGACCGGGTCCCCGCGGCGCATCGACGACGAGACCGAGGGCCTGCCGCTCGTCTCGAACGCCGCCGGCGCCACGGCCGGCACCCTGCTCGTTGCCCGTCCTTGCTACATCTGCAAGCAGAAGTACACGGTCGTCGACGCGTTCTACCACCAGCTCTGCCCCGACTGCGCCGCGCTCAACCGATCCAAGCGCGATGCCCGCACGGATCTCACGGGCAAGCGCGCGCTGCTGACCGGCGGCCGGGCCAAGATCGGGATGTACATCGCGCTGCGTCTGCTTCGCGACGGTGCCCACACGACGATCACGACTCGCTTTCCCCACGACGCGGTGCGTCGCTTCACTGCGATGCCCGACAGCGCCGAGTGGATCGACCGGCTCCGCATCGTCGGCATCGACCTACGCGATCCCGCCCAGGTCGTCGGCCTCGCCGACTCGGTCGCCGAGCACGGGCCGCTCGACATCCTCATCAACAACGCGGCGCAGACCGTACGGCGGACTCCCGGGGCGTACGCACCGCTGGCCGAGGCGGAGTCCGCACCGCTGCCCGACGGGCCACTGCCGGAGCTCCTGACCTTCGGTCATACGAGTGATGCCCATCCGGCGGCGCTCGTCGGCTCGGTGTCCGCGCATCCCGTCCTGGCCGGCGACGCACACACCGCCGAGGAGCTCACGTCGATGGCGCTGAGCGCCGGCTCGGCGGATCTCGCGCGGATCGACGCCGGTGGGCTCGTGCCCGACACGGTCGACGTCAACAGCTGGACCCAGCGGGTGCACGAGGTCGATGCACTCGAGCTCCTCGAGGTCCAGCTCTGCAACACGACCGCACCGTTCATCCTGGTGAGCCGGCTGCGGCCGTCGATGGCGGCATCGGAGGCGCGGCGCACGTACGTCGTGAACGTCTCGGCGATGGAGGGCCAGTTCAGTCGTCGCTACAAGGGCCCGGGCCATCCGCACACCAACATGGCCAAGGCGGCGCTCAACATGCTGACCCGCACCAGCGCGGCGGAGATGCTCGAGCAGGACGGCATCTTGATGACCGCCGTCGACACCGGCTGGATCACCGACGAGCGGCCGCACCCGACCAAGGTGCGACTCGCCGAGGAAGGCTTCAAGGCGCCCCTCGACCTGGTCGACGGCGCAGCCCGGGTCTACGACCCGATCATCCGGGGCGAGGCCGGCGAGGACATCCACGGCGTCTTCCTCAAGGACTACGAGCCGTCCCCGTGGTGACCACCAACGAGGAGATCCTGCGGTCCCAATGGGCCGCACTTCGCAGGTGGATCGAGTCCTCTGGCCTGCTGCAGCATGCGCAGGAGCAGAGCGCGCTGGAGGCGTGGAACGTCCACGAGCTCATCACGCACCTGGGCCGCTCGTTTCTCGACTTCCCGCTCCTGGGTCCGGCTCCCGGGGTCGAGCCGCGGACCCTCCGCGAGTTCATCTCCGACTACGGCGCCGCAGCCCGCGAGATCGCTGACGGCACCAAGCAGCTGGCCCGGTCGTTCTCCGGTGATGTCCTCGCGGGCATCGACAACTGCGCCCGGATCGGCTTTCGGGCGCTTGATGCGCTGCGGACCGATGTCGTACGCGGGCCGCGCGGCGCGATCACCCGCGATGACTTCATCCTCACCCGGGTGATCGAGCTGGTCGTGCACGGCGACGACCTCGCCCGCTCGGTGCCGGGCATCGAGGCTCCACCGCTGCTCGACGCCTCGCGCGCAGCTGTCTCCGGCGCCCTCGCCCAGGCGTACACCGAGGTCACCGGTCGCGAGCCCGAGATCGGCGATCACCTGGTGTGGATCAGAGCCGCGACGGGTCGCGTCGCGTCCGAGGACCCGGCCTTGCCGCTGCTGTGACTCGTCCACATGCTGGTACTTCGCGTCTCACCACTTGACCACCGCCGCCGGGGCGACGAGACTGAAGCCGTGCATGCAGAGATTCTCGTAGTACACCGCTGACGCGATGGCCTGATCCGGCCCCGCGTCTCCCTCGAATGCCTCACGGCCGAGGGATTTTTTTATGCGAGCAGCCGGGTCACCGAACGACATACGATGGACCGAAACCGAAGGACAACATCATGACCGAGCAGCTCACGGGGGCCCAGAGCCTCGTGCGGGCGCTGGAGCACGCCGAGGTGGACACGATCTTCGGCATCCCGGGTGGCGCGATCCTGCCCGCGTACGATCCGCTCTTCGACTCAGAGAAGATTCGGCACATCCTCGTGCGCCACGAGCAGGGCGCAGGCCATGCCGCACAGGGCTACGCCATGGTGACCGGCAAGGTCGGTGTCTGCATGGCGACCTCCGGCCCGGGCGCGACCAACCTCGTCACCGCGATCGCCGATGCCCACATGGACTCGGTCCCGATCGTCGCGATCACGGGCCAGGTGCCCAGCGGGTCGATCGGCTCGGACGCCTTCCAGGAGGCGGACATCCGCGGCATCACGATGCCGATCACGAAGCACAGCTTCCTCGTGACGAACGCCGACGAGATCCCGCTGGTCATTGCCGAGGCGTTCCACATCGCCAGCACGGGCCGGCCCGGTCCCGTCCTGGTCGACATCGCCAAGGACGCGCTGCAGGCGCAGACCACGTTCACCTGGCCGACCGAGCTCGCCCTGCCCGGTTACCGGCCCACGACGCGTCCTCACGGCAAGCAGGTCCGCGAGGCCGCACGCCTGATCGCCGCGGCCGAGCGCCCGGTGCTGTACGTCGGCGGCGGCGTGATCAAGGCCGAGGCGTCGGCTGAGCTCAAGGTCCTCGCGGAGATGACCCAGATCCCGGTCGTCACGACACTCATGGCTCGCGGCGCCTTCCCGGACTCCCACGAGCTGCACCTCGGCATGCCCGGCATGCACGGCACCGTCGCGGCGGTCGCGGCGCTGCAGAAGAGCGATCTGCTGATCTCGCTGGGCGCCCGGTTCGATGACCGGGTGACCGGCCACCTGCCGTCGTTCGCGCCGCTGGCCAAGATCATCCACGCCGACATCGACCCGGCCGAGATCTCCAAGAACCGCACGGCCGACGTCCCGATCGTCGGCGACTGCCGTGAGGTCATCGCCGACCTCATCGCCACCTTGCAGAAGCAGGCGGCCGAGGATGGCGTCGAGGGCGATTTCGCCGCCTGGAAGGCCCAGATGCTGGGCATCAAGGAGCGCTACCCGGTCGGCTACGACAAGCCCGAGACGGGCCTGGCACCCCAGACCGTCATCGAGCGCATCAGCGCGATCGCCGGTCCGGAGGCGACCTACACCGCGGGCGTCGGGCAGCACCAGATGTGGGCAGCGCACTACGTCGACTTCGAGCGCCCGCGCCAGTGGCTCAACTCCGGCGGCGCCGGCACGATGGGTTACGCCCTGCCGGCTGCGATGGGCGCCCAGGTCGGGCTCCCCGGCACGGTCGTCTGGGCGATCGACGGCGACGGCTGCTTCCAGATGACCAACCAGGAGCTCGCGACCTGCGCGATCGAGGGCATCCCGATCAAGGTCGCGGTCATCAACAACTCCTCGCTCGGCATGGTGCGCCAGTGGCAGACCCTGCTCTACGAAGGCCGCTACTCCAACACTGACCTCAACACCGGCCCGGAGTCGATCGGAGCTCGGCGCATCCCCGACTTCCTCAAGCTCGCAGAGGCATACGGCTGCGTCGGCCTCCGCTGTGACAGCGAGGAGGACCTCGACGCGACGATCGAGAAGGCCATGGCCATCACGGACCGCCCGGTCGTGATCGACTTCGTGGTCGAGCGCGACGCCATGGTGTGGCCGATGGTGCATGCCGGCACGAGCAACGACGCCATCCAGATTGCCCGCGACCTGGCCCCACAGTGGGATGAGGAGGACCTGTGACCAGTCATACTTTGAGCGTGCTCGTCGAGAACACCCCCGGCGTGCTCGCCCGTGTCTCCAGCTTGTTCATGCGCCGTGGCTTCAACATCGACTCGCTCGCGGTGGGTCCGACCGAGATCCCCGAGATCTCGCGGATGACGATCGTGGTCAACGTCGACGAGCTGCCGCTCGAGCAGGTCACCAAGCAGCTCAACAAGCTTGTCAACGTCCTCAAGATCGTCGAGCTCGACTCGCACAGCGCGGTCGAGCGCGAGCTGATGCTGATCAAGGTCAAGACCGATGCCCATACCAGGGGGCAGGTGCTGGAGACCGTCCAGCTCTTCAGGGCTAAAGTGGTCGACGTTGCCACCGATGCCGTGACGATCGAGGCGACCGGAGACGCGGGCAAGCTCACCGCGATGCTGAACGTTCTCGAACCATTCGGTATCCGCGAGATCGCCCAGTCGGGACGCGTGGCCATCGGCCGCGGATCCCGTTCCATCACAGACCGCACCCTTCGTGCCGTTCCCGGCACGCA
Source organism: uncultured Actinomycetota bacterium (assembly GCA_963759975.1). Lineage (GTDB taxonomy): Bacteria > Actinomycetota > Actinomycetes > Propionibacteriales > Nocardioidaceae > Aeromicrobium. The sequence continues at coordinate 172,936 of CAVXBS010000034.1, read as the reverse complement.
AGCAGGCTGAACACTTCAAGGAGTACTACCCCGTGGCTGAACTGTTTTACGACGACGACGCAGATCTGAGCATCATCCAGGGCCGCCATGTGGCGGTCATCGGCTACGGCAGCCAGGGGCACGCGCATGCGCTGAACCTGCGTGACTCCGGCGTCGACGTGCGGGTGGGCCTGCTCGAAGGATCCAAGAGCCGGGCCAAGGCCGAGGAGCAGGGTATCCGGGTCCTCGGCGTGGCCGAGGCGGTCGAGGAGGCCGACGTCGTCGTCATCCTCACGCCCGACCAGGTCCAGCGGCACGTCTACGCCGAGTCGATCGAGCCCAACCTCGTCGACGGCGACGCCCTGGTCTTCGGACATGGCTTCAACATCCGCTTCGGCTACATCAAGCCGCCGGCTGGAGTCGACGTCACGCTGGTCGCGCCCAAGGCGCCCGGCCACACGGTGCGCCGTGAGTTCGTCGCCGGCCGTGGCATCCCCGACATCATCGGTGTCGAGCAGGATGCGACCGGCAAGGCGTGGGACCTCGCGCTCTCGTACGCCAAGGCCATCGGCGGCACCCGGGCGGGCGTCATCAAGACGACGTTCACCGAGGAGACCGAGACCGACCTGTTCGGCGAGCAGGCCGTGCTGTGCGGCGGTGTCTCCCACCTCGTCCAGGCCGGGTTCGAGACGCTGACCGAGGCCGGCTACCAGCCCGAGATCGCCTACTTCGAGGTGCTCCACGAGCTCAAGCTCATCGTCGACCTGATGTGGGAGGGCGGCATCGCCAAGCAGCGCTGGTCGATCTCCGACACCGCTGAGTACGGCGACTACGTCTCCGGTCCGCGCATCATCGACGCCTCGGTCAAGGAGCGCATGCAGGACGTGCTCAAGGAGATCCAGGACGGCACGTTCGCCTCGCGCTTCATCGCCGACCAGGACGCCGGCGCGCCGGAGTTCCTGGCACTGCGCGAGAAGGAGGCCGGTCACTCGATCGAGGCCACCGGCAAGGTGCTGCGCTCGCACTTCTCGTGGAAGCAGCAGGACGCCGACTACGTCGACGGCCAGGCCGCGCGCTAGCCACAGCTCGAGCGAAGGGGTGTCACCGCATCGCGGTGGCGCCCCTTCGTCGTTCGGCGACTCGCGTGGAGTTCAGCCGCTCCTCGCCTGATGTTCGTGCCGGCGCCGACAGTGCGTCGTCGTGGCCGACTTGGGTCGAGGCATGAATCGACTCCTGCACTCCGTCTCCAGCCGCCCGCTTCGCCGTGCCCTCACGGGCGGCGCCGCGGTGTTCCTCGCCGCAGCCGTGGTCTCGCCGGCCGCAGCCTCGGCTCACCGGGGCCACGACCACCCGAGCGCCCACGGGGGCACCCGGCTGCTGGCCAGGGCCGCCCTCTCCGCCGACTACCAAGCCCCCGGCCCGCCCTCGGGCGCCCTGGCGACCCCGGCCAACGGGCGGAAGGGTCCGTTCCCCGGACAGGTGATCCCCGGCTTCTCCGCGGCGATCGACAACGGCGACGGCACCTTCTGGGCGCAGCCGGACAACGGATTCGGGGCCAAGGGCAACTCGGCCGACTTCCTGCTCCGGCTCTACCTCGTCAAGCCGCAGTGGAAGACCGCCAAGGGCGGTGCCGGCACGATCACGGTGCTGCGCCACATCACGCTGTCCGACCCGCGCCACAAGATCGACTTTCCGATCGTCAACGAGGCCGGCAACGGGCGGCAGCTGACCGGCGACGACTTCGACATCGAGTCGGTCCAGCGCGGCCACGACGGATCCTTCTGGATCGGCGACGAATTCGGCCCGTTCCTGCTGCATGCCGACTCCCGCGGCCGCCTGCTCTCGGCTCCGGTGCCGTTCCCGCTCGGCAAGGCGCCGCAGAACCCGCACCTCGGCGGCGACCAGGCCAATGTGAGGGGCAGCGGTGGCTTCGAGGCGATGGCGCAGTCCAAGGACGGGCGTCACCTCTACCCGATCGTGGAGAAGGCCCTGATCAACGACACTGACAAGAGCCGGAGGATCATCTCGGAGTTCGACACGCGTGCGGGCAACTACACCGGCAAGACCTGGGGCTACCAGGTCGACACGGACGCCAACCTCGCAGCTGATGCCCAGATGATCGCGCCGGGCCGGCTCCTGGTGCTCGAGCGCGACGACTTCGACGGGCCCAAGGCCGTGACCAAGCGGGTGTACGAGGTGAGGCTCGGCAAGCCCGGCACGAGCCAGCCGCTCCAGAAGTCGCTCGTCGTGGACCTGCTCAAGATCTCCGACCCTCGGGGCATCAGCAACGGTGGCGGCTGGGGTACGGGCGCACAGTTCTCGTTCGGCTTCCAGTCGGTCGAGACGCTCGTCCCGCTGTCGCACGGCCGACTCTTGATCGCCAACGACAACAACTACCCGGGCAACTCCGCACGTTTCCCCGGCACGCCAGATGACACCGAGATGATCGTCATCGATCCCAGCGAGGTCAGGCGATGAGCTCGAGGATGTCGGTCCGTTGACGGCGCGCGTCGTGGGTGGTGTTGGCGACCACGTCGTCGTACGCGAGGCGCAGCCGCCTGACTGCCTCGGTCAACGTCTCGTGTGACTGCGTGTAGGGAAGCCGGAGGTGCCGTTCGCCCGCCGTACCGGCGTGACTGAAGAAGCGCGGTCCGGGGGTCAGCAGCAGGCCGTGGCGGCTGGCCGCGGTGGTCAGTCGTGACGACATGCGATCGGGGAGCGTGACCCAGAGGTTGAGGCCACCTGGGGGACAGGGAACCTTGATGTCAGGGAGCTCGCGGGCGAGCTCGGCGAGCAGGTGGTCGCGGGCCGCTCGGAGCCGCGCCCGTCCGGCGGCCGCGGTCTGGCCGCCCTCGGAGAGCAGCTCGGCGAACACGAGCTGGTCGAACGCAGACGAACCGAGGTCGTCCATCATGCGGGCCTGGATGATCGGCATGATCGCAGCCTTGGGGGCGCGTATCCAGCCGACGCGGAGGCCACCCCAGAACGACTTGGAGGACGACCCGATCAGGAGTGCGCGGGAGCTGTATGTGGCGAAGACCGGGGGAAGCTCGACGCCGTCGAGGTTCATCTCGCGCAGTGACTCATCCACGACCGGCACGACGTCGTGGCGGCGCATCTCGTGCGCCCACGCACCTCGCTCCGCATCACTCATGACGGCTCCGGTCGGGTTGTGGAAGTCCGGCACGAGATATGCCGCGCGGTGCGGTGCGCCGTCGAGCGCGGCTCGAAGGGCTGTGGGACTCCACGGTCGGTCGTCGATCGGGAGGGGAGTCAACCGGCCGCCTGCCGCCACGAACGACTCGTGGGCGTGCGGATAGCTGAGACCCTCGACCACGACCCTCTGCCCGGGGCCCAGCAGCGTACGAGCCAGCAGCGAGACCGCGCCCATCGCACCGGCGGTCACGATGATCTGGTCCGGATCGGTTGGCAGGCCGCCGTCCGTGTAGCGCTGGGCGAGGGCTTCCCGCAGGACGGGCAAGCCGTCGGGCAGGTAGCCCGTCGTCGCCAGCAGTCCCGGAAGCTTCTCGGCGGCTGCTTCGAATGCGCGAGCCAGCCCGGGCGGACCCACCGGGGCCGAGTAGGTCAGCGCGATCGTGTCCGCATCGTTGTGGGTGATGATCACGCTGCTCGCGCTGGAGGCGGCCATCGGCAGATGGACGACGCTTCCCGAGCCCTGCCGCGAGACCAGCAGACCCGAGTCGCGCAGCTCGGCGTAGGCCCGGCTCGTCGTCGTGCGACTCACCCCCATGGCCGTGGCGAGCTCGCGCTCGGACGGCAGTCGGCTGCCGTCGAGGATCCGGCCGTCGATCGCGAGGAGCCGGATGCGGTCTGCGATCTCGCGATAGGCGGGGCCGGCGAAGTCCTTCGGGCCGAGGAGAGTGGCAAGGGACGCAGCAGCGAGTGAGATCGTCACAAGGCCACTGTTTCACAATTGGCTATGTAACTCCATACCAATCAGGGTCAATCTGGATACATGAACCAGATCATGCCCATCCTCGTTCTCGCCATTGCCGTGGTGGCCATGGCCGTCCAGCTCGTCCGTACGCTCCGCAGCGACGGCTATGGGCTGCGGCCTCCTCCGCGCAGTCATCGAGGGGAGGTCGACCACAAGAACCCCTACCGGAGTCTGGTGTGATGGCCGACATGGTCAACCGCCTTGCTCGTCTCTTCTTCGGCCTGAGCCTCTACGGATTCACGATGGCGATGATGGTCGAGTCGACCCTTGGACTGGATCCGTGGGACGTCTTCCACGAAGGCCTGGCGCGGCACGTGCCGCTGACCTTCGGGCAGGTCGTCATCCTGGTGGGCGCCATCGTGCTCCTGCTGTGGATCCCGTTGCGGCAGATGCCAGGGATCGGCACGGTCTTCAACGTCATCGTGATCGGACTTGCCGCAGACGCCGGCATCGCCGCGATCAGTCAGCCCGACAGCCTGTGGTTGCGCGGTCTGCTGCTCGTCGGCGGCGTCGTCGGCAACGGTCTGGCGGGAGCGATCTACATCGGTGCCCAGCTCGGTCCGGGCCCGCGCGACGGACTCTGGCTCGGCCTCGTACGCCGGACGGGTCGCAGTGTGCGGTTCTGGCGCACCGTGATCGAGGTCAGCGTCCTGGCTGTCGGGTTCCTGCTCGGCGGAACCGTCGGGATCGGCACGGTGTTCTACGCGCTGACGATCGGGCCGATCGTCCAGTTCTTCCTGCCGCACACGCAGGCTCGTGCGTCAGACGGCCCGGGCCGGCCTCATTGGTCCGGCACGATCCGCAAGCGTGGCGCATGGCGCACCGACGGGTGCGTGACGACAGGTCCGGACGTCGGGTCGGGCGAGGCGGAGTAGAGGCCCTGCGCCGAGTCGCACTCGAGCAGCTTCAGGTCAGCGAGCTGATCGACGTTCTCGACACCCTCGGCCACGACCAGCAGCCCCGACCCGTGCGCAGCGTTGACAAGCAGCGCCAGAAGATCGCGAGCGCCGGGCTCCTCTGAGTTGACGAGCGTTGTGTGGATCTTGATGGCGTCGGCCGGCAGGTGCTGGATCTGTCCGATGGAGGTGCGGCCTGTGCCGAAGTCGTCGATGCTGACGAACACGCCGGCGTGGCGCAGGGCGCTCAGCGGGAGCGCGGCGTTCGGTACGTCGACCAGGACCATCTCGGTCACGCCGATCGTCAGGCGATGTGGGGCGAGGTCGGCGCCCGCCAGGGCATCCTCGACGTCCGGCACCAGGCCGGGGGAGGCGAGTGTGCGTCCCGAGATGCTCACGGTGACGGTGAGATCGCCGAATCGGTCGGGGTCGGACGCGGTCAGCTCTGCGAGCTCGGCCGTGGCCTGGCGGAGCGTCCATCGATCGAGATCACAGATGAGGTCGGTGGCCGCGGCGATGGGCAGGAAGATCTCGGGCCGCTGCACGCCGCGAATCGGATGCTTCCAGCGGAGCTGGGCCTCGTATCCCTCGACGAACTGCGTGTGCACCGCGACAACGGGTTGGTAGTGGATCGCGATCTGGCCGGCGTCGAGTGCGGCCCGCAGCTCCGCCTCGAGTGCGGTGCGCTCGTGCAGCTCGGCCCGCAGTCCGTTGTCGAACACCTCGATCCGGCCCCGGCCAGAGGCCTTGGCCCGCCGAATTGCGACGTTGGCCTCGTGCAACAACTGATCGGGCTCGGTGCCGCCGTCCATGCTGGTGGTGGCGCCGATGCTCGCACTGATCGAGACCCTCTGCCCCGACACGTCGACCGGCTGGTTGACCGTCCGGAGCAGGTGCGCGGCAAGGATCATCGCGTCGTGGTCGGAGGCGACCGAGTCGATCAGGATCACGAACTGGTCGCCGCCCAGTCGGCCCACACCGTCGACGTCGCGCACGAGACCACGCAGTCGCTGCCCGACGCTCCGGAGCACCAGGTCGCCGATCCCGTGGCCGAAACGGTCGTTGACCTCGTCGAAGTCGTCCAGGTCGACGACCAGGAGGCCGACCGAGCTGCCGTCGCGCCGACCGCGGCGCAGCGCTGCGCCGATCTGCTGGCGGATGTAGGGACTGTTGGACATCCCCGTCAGGGCGTCGTGGGAGGCCTCGTGGAACAGGTCGCTTCGCAGCTGGTCCCGCTGTCGCGCCGTGGAGCGGATCTCCTCGATGTTGTAGGCCATGCGCGCCACCACCAGCAGGGACAGGACGCTCGCGCCGAGGACCACGGTCCAGGTGTCGACGTGCAGCCCGCTGGTCAGGCTGGCGACGACGAGGGCGGGGGCGATCAGCATCGCCGCGGCGAGCACCGCGAGACGGCGCACGGTGAAGGGTGCTGTCCTCCCCGTCGGCGAGGCGAGCTGCGACATGGTCGGATGCAGCGACGCCGCGCCCCACAGGATGTACGAGCAGAGCCACAGCACGTCGAGCCCGATCCCGTAGTCGGTGGTCTCCGTGGCGAAGAGAGTGTCGGCGATGATCAACGGCACGATCGCGCAGACCAGCAGCCGGAATGCCGGTGACCGCGTGCCGGGTGCTGCGACCAGGCGTACGACGAGGGCCAGCAGGATGATGTCTCCCGCGGGGTAGGCAGCGGCGATGGCCCGCTCGAGCCACGGCGTGCTCGAGTCGTCGAGGATCGGGTCCGCGACGAAGACCCACGCCAGCAGGCCGACGCCGAGCGTGACGATGGCGCTGTCGATCAGCCCGGCCGGGTCGCGTTCGGGCCGACGGCTGTGGACCAGCACCCCGAGACCAGCGGCCAGCAGCGGATAGGCCGAGAGGTATGCCAGATCCGACGCGGCCGGATTGGTGTGGACGAGGCCGGGCAGGTCGAAGAACAAGTCGCCGGCGACCCAGGCCGTCTGACCGGCTGCCATGAGATACCACGGCAGCGTCTTGAGGGGCTTGTTGACCCGCACGCCGATCAGGATCGCCGCGACGCACGACGCACCGATCGCGCCGTAGACCGGCGTCGACGGCGAGAGGAGATAGATCGCGATTGCGATCGCGCCGCCGACGAGGTAGGTCCGGGTCATGGGCGCTCCTTCCGCGTCGATGTCGACCACGTGTTTCAGGACCTCCATCTTGTCCCACATCCTGTGAACAGACGTGCTGTCCTCGACACTTTGCGGGATTTCACGCGTGAGGAGCCGCACACCGGCTGACACGGCCCGCTCGCGCCGGTACGTTTCTCGCAATGCGGTCACCCGACGGTGGCCCGGTGCAAGGGGGGCAGGCGCGTGGCCGACGTACCGATCGGCAGAGCGCGCCGCCTCCCGCCCGAGCTCGCGATGCTGCGGATCAGCAACGCTCGCCACCGGCTGCCGGCGGTGTTCGGCACCGGGCTGCTCATCGTCCTCGCGATCGGGGTCATGGTCGGCGGCGGCATCTTCTCGCTGGCCGGCATCCAGGCGGCAACGATGGCCGGCCCGGCCGTGATCGTCTCGTTCATCATTGCGTCGGTGGTGTGCCTGCTCGCCGCGCTCTCGTACGCCGAGCTGTCCTCGACGTTGCCGACCGCCGGCAGCGTCTACACGTTCGCGTACGTCGCGTTCGGCGAGCTCTGGGCGTGGATCGTCGGATGGGCTCTCGTGCTTGAGCTTGTCGTGGCAGCAGCCGTGGTGTCGCGCTTCTGGGCGTCCTACTTCACCGCCACGCTCGACGGGTTCGACATCGGCATTCCGACGTTCCTGGCCGATCACTCGCAGCCCGACAAAGGGACTGGCTGGATCGCGGCGGCACTCGTGGTCGGTCCTCATGCTCCTGGTGATGACGGGGGCCAAGCTCACGGGACGCGTGCTGGCCCTGATCGTCGCGGCCAAGCTCATCGCCGTGGTGCTGGTCATCGCAGTCGGCGCCAACCACGTCGACACGGCCAACTACTCGCCGTTCGTGCCCGACGTCAAGGCCGGCGCCGGTGCCAGCGGAACCGTCCTGCAGAGCCTGCTCGGCGGAGCGGGGGACGCGTTCGGCGTGATGGGCATCTTCACGGCGGCCGGTGCGATCGTCTTCTCGTTCATCGGCTTCGACCTGATCGCCACCGCGGCGGAGGACGCCAAGGACCCCCGCCGGTCGATCCCTCGCGCGATGCTGGCGTCGATAGCGATCGTCACGGTGCTGTACGTCGCCATGGGCGCCGTCCTTGTCGGACTCCGCCCCTACGGTGAGCTCAACACCGCAGCGCCGGTCTCGGACGCTCTGCGCGCCGCAGGATCGCCGGGCTGGAGCGCCAACGTCATCAACATCGGCGCCTTGTTCGGATTGACGACTGTCGTCCTGGTGGTGCTCATCGCGCAGAGCCGCGTGCTGTTCGCCATGGGGCGTGACGGGTTGCTGCCCCGTGGACTCGCGCACGTCGGCGCCGGCTCGTCGCCGTCCCGGGCGGCTCTGGTTGCCGGGCTCGCGGCGGCCGCACTGGCCCTGGATCCCGGCACGGTCAAGCGTGCGGACCTGCTGGTGCTCGGCACCCTGTTCGCGTTCGCCTTCTGCGCCGTCGGGGTCATCCGGCTGCGCAAGTCCCAACCCGACCTGGAACGCGGTTTCCGGGTCCCGCTGGTCCCGTTCGTCCCGATCGTGTCGCTGCTGGCGACGCTGTGGCTGTCGCTCAACCTGGCCGGGAACACGTGGCGTGACCTGGCGATCTGGATGGTGGTCGGGCTCGTCCTCTACTTCGCGTACGGGCGACGCCGCAGCGCCCTGGGCAATCGCGAGGAGCCACCTGCTGCGCCACCGGAGCCGGAGCCGAGGCCGCCGGGCTCACGGCCGCCGGGCGCGCACCGAGCCGGATATCGCTAGCGTCGCGTCGCGATGATCAGCGAGGCGTCGACGTCGATCAGCATCTCGACGGCGGCGAACCGCTCATCTGTGAGCCACTGCTCGCGGACGGTGTCGACCCGGCCCTCGACGATCGGCGGCCAGAACGCTGACGGCACGAAGTCGTCGAGCACCGCGATGCCCCCCGGCTCGAGCAGATCGGCGATGACGTCGATGTCCTGCATCACTTCGCGGACATCGACGAACAGGAGCGAGAACGGGGCGTACTGCTCGAGGGTCGACCAGTCCCCGGCGATCACGTCGACGTTGTCGGTGTCGGCGAAGATCTTCTGCACGTCGCCGGCGAGTGCTGGATCGAGCTCGGCGCTGACCACCCGGGCATCCTTGGGCGCGCCGCTGGAGAGCCAGGCGGAGCCGACCCCACAACCGGTGCCGAGCTCGGCGAGCGTGCCGGTGCGTGAAGCGGCCAGCGAGGCCAGCAGCCGGCCGGTCTCGTTGCGGATCGACGTGATGAACCCGCGCTGGCGGGACAGGTCGAGAGTGCTCGAGACGAGCGCAGGGACTTCGGCGGGTGCACTCACCTGGCCAGTCTGTCACGATCCACTGACAGAGCACGCCCGTCTCGTCTCGGGCGTTGAGACGCCGGCCACGTTTGCCGGACATGAGGGCGATGCGCCCCTAGACTGGCGCAATCATGCGGAAGCAGCTCGTAGTAATCGCTTGCCGCGGCAGGGCCTCTTAGGGCTACACCCTGCCGCGGAGTTTCGGCGTTGGCCCGCCGTTCCGCCGCAGGGTTGTTGATCATGATCTGATCGCACGCTTTCGAACTCTCCTCGGATGATCTCCGGACATGTGTCTGGTGGAACGGCGGACGTCCGCCGGACCCCGCTCCCGTCCACACCGAAGGAGATCGCCATGGAGACCCAGATGATGGAGTGGGGCCCCGCGCACCTGCGCGACGAGGCCTCGACCCCCGACTTCGAGTTGTCCGAACGACCCGACGACAACTGACCACATACCAAGACGCAGGTTTCATATCCTGAGACCTGCCTGCCTAGAATGACGCTCATGACTCGCTCGTTTTCCCTTGCAGTGGTGCCCGGAGACGGCATCGGACCCGAAGTGACCGCGCAGGCACTCCAGGTCCTCAACCTCGTCGCCGCCGACCACGATGCCGCGTTCACCAGCACCGAGTACGACCTCGGCGCCAAGCGCTGGCACGCGACGGGGGAGACCCTCCCGGACTCGGTCCTCGAGGAGATTCGGGGTCACGACGCGATCCTGCTCGGCGCCGTCGGCGACCCGAGCGTCCCGTCCGGCGTCCTCGAGCGCGGCCTGCTGCTCAAGCTGCGCTTCGCGCTCGACCACTACGTCAACCTGCGGCCCTCCAAGCTGTTCTCAGGCGTCCCGACCCCGCTTGCCGACCCGGGCGCGATCGACTTCGTCGTCGTGCGCGAAGGCACCGAGGGTCCCTATGTCGGCAATGGTGGAGCGATCCGCGTTGGCACCCCTCACGAGCTCGCGACCGAGGTCAGCATCAACACGGCCTACGGGGTCGAGCGCGTCGTCCGTGATGCCTTTGCCCGTGCCCAGGCTCGCCCGCGCAGGAAGCTGACGCTGGTCCACAAGAACAACGTGCTGGTCCACGCCGGTCACCTCTGGACGCGTACGGTCGACGCCATCGCACCTGAGTTCCCGGACGTCTCGGTCGACTACCTGCACGTCGACGCCGCGACGATCTTCCTCGTCACCGACCCCGGCCGGTTCGACGTCATCGTGACCGACAACCTCTTCGGCGACATCCTCACCGACCTCGCCGCCGCGATCACCGGCGGCATCGGCCTGGCGGCCAGCGGCAACGTCAACCCCGACCGCACGGCGCCCAGCATGTTCGAGCCCGTCCACGGCTCGGCACCTGACATCGCCGGCCAGCACAAGGCCGACCCCACAGCCGCGATCCTGTCCGGCGCCCTCCTGCTCGAGCACCTCGGCGTTCCAGAGGCAGCCGCGCGCATCAGCTCAGCCGTCGAGGCGGACATCGCCGGGCGCGGCACTGCTCCTCGCACCACCGAGGAGGTGGGAGAGGCCATCGCGCAGATCGTCACGGAATCGGGTGTGGCCGAGGGCGTAGCGGTCGGTTAATGACCGCTTACCTTTGACCCTAGAAAGTACTAACGTGATTACTATGACTTCCAACCTCTTCGCGAGCAGGTTCGAGCCCAACCCCGCCGCGAAGACCGATGCCCAACGCGAGGCCATCCTCGCCAGCCCAGGCTTCGGCAACCACTTCACCGACCACATGTTCCTGGCCGAGTGGACGCCCGACACCGGCTGGGCCGATGCCCGCGTCGTGCCCTATGGCCCGCTCATGCTCGACCCGGCGACCGCCGTGCTGCACTACGCACAGGAGATCTTCGAAGGCCTCAAGGCATACGTCCACGACGACGGCTCGATCTGGCTGTTCCGCCCTGAAGCCAACGGCGAGCGCATGCAGCGCTCGGCTCACCGTCTGGCGCTGCCTGAGCTGCCGCTCGACTGGTTCCTCGGCTCGATCCGCGACCTCGTCACCGCTGACCGCGCGTGGGCGCCGTCAGGAGGGGAGAAGAGCCTCTACCTGCGGCCGTTCATGTTCGCCTCCGAGGTCTTCCTCGGCGTGCGCCCGAGCCAGCACGTGACCTACTCGGTCATCGCGTCGCCTGCCGGTGCCTACTTCCCCGGCGGGGTCGAGGCCGTGTCGATCTGGCTGTCGTCCGAGTACTCGCGCGCCGGCGCCGGGGGCACCGGCGCGGCCAAGTGCGGCGGCAACTACGCCGCCAGCCTGCTCCCGCAGCAGGAAGCCGCCCAGCACGGGTGCGCCCAGGTGGCGTTCCTGGACTCCACGGAGCACAAGTGGGTCGAGGAGCTCGGCGGCATGAACCTGTTCTTCGTGCACTCCGACGGCTCGATCGTCACCCCCCAGCTGACCGGCTCGATCCTCGAAGGTGTCACGCGTGACTCGATCATGCAGATCGCCCGCGACCTCGGCTACGACGTGATCGAGCGTCGGGTGAGCATCGACGAGTGGCGCGACGGCACCGCCGACGGCTCGATCACCGAGGTGTTCGCTTGCGGCACGGCCGCGGTCGTGACACCGGTCAGCTCGCTCAAGTGGGCGGGCGGCGAAGCGGTCAGCGGCGACGGTGAGACCGGCAAGGTCACGACCGACATCCGCTCGGCGCTCGTCGACATCCAGTACGGCCGCGCGGCCGACGGACCGGCTGACGAATCGTGCCCGCGTAGCCGAGGCGCTTGCGTCTCGTTTCGCAACATTGGCCGAGCGGAGCGAGGCAGTGCCCGGGCGAAGCCCGGCAGCGACGAAGTCGCTGAAGCGAGGAGCGCAGCGAGTCGCGCACTGTACTGGCCAGTACAGTCATCCCCTTCCGCGTGTGAGCACCGCATTGCTCTATGGTCGCCATGTGGGGCTCAACGACGCGCCCCGTACTGGAGGCTGTTCATGACCATTGCCACGCGTTCCGAACACGACCTGATCGGCGACCGTGACGTCCCGCTCGAGGCCTATTGGGGAGTGCACACCCTCCGTGCGCTCGAGAACTTCCCCATCACCGGCATCCCGATCGGCACGAGTCCGTTCCTCGTCGAGGCGCTGGCAGCCGTCAAGGAGGCCGCGGCGAGCGCCAACCATGATCTCGGCCTGCTGGACGACGAGAGGTTCGCCGCGATCCGCGACGCCTGCGAGGAGATCCGCAGCGGCGAGCTGCACGACGAGTTCATCGTCGACGTGATCCAGGGCGGCGCCGGCACGTCGACCAACATGAACGCCAACGAGGTCATCGCCAACCGGGCCCTCGAGCTGATGGGGCACAAGAAGGGTGACTATCACGTCATCCACCCCAACGAGCACGTCAACCTGAGCCAGTCGACCAACGACGTCTACCCGACGGCGGTCAAGATCGCGATCATCCTGGCGACGCACGCCCTGCTCGACGCGATGGCCATCCTCGAGGCCTCGTTCGCGGCCAAGGCGGACGAGTTCCACGATGTCCTCAAGATGGGCCGTACCCAGCTGCAGGACGCCGTGCCGATGACGCTGGGCCAGGAGTTCCGGACGTACTCGCTGATGATCTCCGAGGACCGGAGCCGGCTGTCCGAGGCGGTGCTGCTGCTCCACGAGATCAACCTCGGCGCGACGGCGATCGGCACGCAGCTGAACGCACCGGAGGGCTATGTCCCCGCCGCGTGCGAGCACCTGTCGCGGATCACCCGGCTCCCGCTCGAGAGTGCGGTCGACCTCATCGAGGCGACGCAGGACTGTGGCGCCTTCGTGCAGCTCTCGGGCACGCTCAAGCGCGTCGCGGTCAAGCTGTCCAAGATCTGCAACGACCTCCGGCTGCTGTCGTCCGGCCCGCGCGCCGGCTTCAACGAGATCAACCTTCCCGCTGTGCAGGCCGGGTCGAGCATCATGCCCGGCAAGGTCAACCCGGTGATCCCCGAGGTCGTCAACCAGGTCGCGTTCCAGGTCATCGGCCATGACATGACGGTCACGATGGCCGCCGAGGGTGGCCAGCTGCAGCTCAACGCGTTCGAGCCGGTCATCTGCTACTCGCTGTCGGCCGGCATCTCCCGCCTGCGCGAGGCGATCCTGGTGCTGGCGACCCGCTGTGTCGACGGCATCACCGCCAACGTCGAGCTGCTGCGCAGTGAGGTCGAGAACTCGATCGGCCTGGTGACCGCCCTCAACCCCTACATCGGGTATGCCGCGGCCACCGACGTCGCGCAGGAGGCGCTCGCCACCGGGCGCGGAGTGGCCGAGATCGTGCTCGAGCGTGGCCTGCTGCCACCCGAGAAGCTCGAGGCGATCCTGCGTCCCGAGACCTTGGCGCACCTGGCCCCCAAGCGGACCCAGCAACAGGACCAGTGACCGAGGGCCGAGGTCAGGGGGCGAACAGGGACTCGGCGGGGTCACCGTCGAACGTCACGACGAGGAGCTGGTCGTCGGTGTCGTAGGCGATGTCCACGTCGATCGATCGTCCCTTGGGTGTCGTGGCGGCTTGGGCGTCACCCAGGCCGTACGCGATGTCGCGCAGGGTGACGGTGGCGCCACCGACCGGATCGTTGGCCGGCCACTCGGCCAGCAGCCGGTGGACCAATCCGGCGAGGACCGCGCTGTACATCGCGTGGGCAGACTCGTCGACGCCCTCGACAACGATCTCGGGCAGGCCGAACGACCTCAGGCCCACGGTACGGAACCGGCCGTCTGACAGCTCCTGGTAGTCGACGGTGTACCACTGCGTCGCGTGCGCGAGCGAGACCTCGTCGGAGCGCAGCTCGACGGCGCGCGGGATGCTCAGGTCGATCACGACGCCGTCGTTCTCCTCGGCGAGCAGGAGCGCATCGATCCGGGCGTCGCGGATCGCGAATGCGGCATCCTCGAGGGTCGTCTGGCGCAGGATCAGCAGCTGGTGGGGGCGCGAGCGCAGACGACGCATGGCGACCTCGGACGAGCCGTAGTGCCTCAGCAGCTCGGGGGAGGGCGGGGCGATCAGGTCTTCGGACTCGAGCGGCTCCGCGGTCATGACGGCGTACATGACGCTCGGCTCCACATCGAGTGGGACGGGTCTGGCGGTCATAGGTCGATCAGTCTAGACTGAGCCGCATGCAGAGCATCTCGATCATTATCCACAGGCGCGCCGGGCACTGAAACCAAGCCCCCGACGCGCTGCCTCCCATGTTCTGGGGGGCATTTTTTATGTCAGCACCGCCAGACCGAGACGCCGACCGGACCGAAGGACACCGCAGTGAACGCAGGACACCAGAGCGTGAGCGACTTCCACGTCTACGACACGACGATGCGCGACGGCGCCCAGCAGGAGGGCCTCAACCTCTCCGTGCAGGACAAGATGCACATTGCCCGCCACCTCGATGACCTCGGCGTCGGCTACATCGAGGGTGGCTGGCCCGGCTCGAACCCCAAGGACACCGAGTTCTTCGCCCTCGCGGCCAAGGAGCTCGACCTCAAGCACGCGACGCTCGCGGCGTTCGGTGCGACTCGCCGCGCCGGGGTCCAGGCCTCGGAGGATCCGCTGATCCAGGCGTTGCGCGACTCCGGCGCGTCGGTCGTGACGCTGGTCGCCAAGAGCCATGACCGCCACGTCACCCAAGCCCTGCGCACGACGCTCGAGGAGAACCTCGCGATGGTGCGCGACACCGTGACCTACCTGCGCGAGGAGGGCCAGCGCGTCTTCGTCGACCTCGAGCACTTCTTCGACGGCTATCGCGCCAATCGTGACTATGCCCTTGAGGTCGTACGCGCTGCGGGCGACGCCGGCGCCGAGGTCGTCATCCTGTGCGACACCAACGGCGGCATGCTGCCGCACTGGGTCACCGACATCGTCACGGACGTCGCCCAGACCGGCGTACGCCTCGGCATCCACGCCCACAACGACACGGGCTGTGCCGTCGCCAACTCGATGGCCGCGGTCCAGGCCGGCGCGACCCACGTGCAGGGCTGCGTCAACGGCTACGGCGAGCGCACGGGCAACGCCGACCTCATCACGTGCGTCGCCAACCTCGAGCTCAAGCTCGGCATGACGGTCCTCCCGGAGGGCTCACTGGCCGACGCATCGCGCATCTCGCACGCGATCGCGGAGATCACGAACTATCCGCCGTCCGCTCGCCAGCCCTACACCGGCGTCTCGGCGTTCGCGCACAAGGCCGGACTGCACGCGAGTGCGATCCGGGTGGACCCCAACCTCTACCAGCACATCGACCCGGCGTTGGTGGGCAACGACATGCGGCTGCTGGTGTCGGAGATGGCCGGTCGGGCGACGATCGAGCTCAAGGGCAAGGAGCTGGGCTTCGACCTCGCGGACGATCCGGTTCGTCTGGCCCGCGTCACCGACCGGGTCAAGGCCATGGAGCAGGCCGGCTACACGTTCGAGGCCGCTGACGCCTCGTTCGAGCTGCTCCTTGCCGAGGAGATGGACGGCGCCCGGCCGTCGTACTTCGACGTCGAGTCGTGGCGGGTGCTGGCGGAGTCCGCTCGTGGCGACGACGCGGTCGCCGAGGCCACGGTCAAGCTGGTCGCCGGCGGCGTACGCCTGGCCGTGATCGGCGAGGGCAACGGTCCCGTCAACGCGCTCGACCACGCCTTGCGCCAGGCGATCGAGCAGGTCTATCCCGACGTGGCCAGGTTCCACCTGATCGACTTCCGGGTCCGCATCCTCGACCAGGGTCACGGCACCGACGCAGTGACTCGTGTCCTGATCGAGACCTCCGACGGCAAGGACTCGTGGGTCACGGTCGGCGTCGGCGCCAACATCATCGAGGCGTCGTGGGAGGCCTTGGTCGACGCACTGACATACGGCCTGCGCCGTCACGGGGTGGCGTCGCGCACCAACGGCTGACGGATTGACCCGGTCTGCCGGCGCTGGGACCGTGTGAAGGTGAACGTGCCCACGCGCCGGCTCGTGGTTGCCCTGCCGGTCGTCCTGACGGTCGTGATCGCGATCGCCATCGGCGCTCTCGTCGTCGTGCAGGACCAGCGACAGTCGGCGCAGGTGTCGGAGGCCGAGACGGTCGCGCAGGACTACCTCGCCAGCGTCGAGAAGTTCCGCTCCTTGATCATCGCCAAGGTGGAAGCGGCCGATGCAGGAGACCCGGGAGCGCTGAGCAAGGTCATCGATCGGGCGATCGCCCGGCCGCCGCACCTCGGCGACGCGCCGGCGTACGGTCGCGAGCACTCGACGTCGTACGCCGAGGCCGCGCAGACCGAGGCGACCGTGCTCCGGCCCTTCAGACGACTCAGCGGGACCCTTCGCGAGGCCGACGGTGCTCTGGCGTTCATCCGGGCCGCGCGCAAGGTGTTGGAGCTCCGGGCGACCGACTACGTCGGCTACGGGTTCATCACGACCAGCACGAGGGTCAGGGCCGAGCTCATCCCGGCGTTCGTCCGGGCGCGCGACCAGTTCGACCGTGCGGCGGTGCCGAAGGGCAAGGCGGAGCTCGCGAAGAAGGTGCACGATGCCGCGCAGTACGTCATCGACCAGGCCAGTGTGCTGGCCGAGCGGATCGACAACCGGCAGAACTTCTCCTTCAGCTATCGCGAGGAGTTCCAGGCGGTGGCCGACGCGGTGAGCGACTACGCCACCCAGGTCAAGGGCGACATCGCCGAAGCCGTCGCGGGCGTGACCGCCGACGCGTAGACAGGTGGTCTTCGATAGCGTTGCCCGCATGGACCCCCGGGGGAAACGCAACATCATCATCGCCGGCATCGTCGCCGCGAGCCTGCTGGTCGTGGCGGTGATCGGGACCACGGCATTCTTCGTCGTCCGCAACCAGCACCGTCAGGACGACGTCGCCGAGGCGGCACGCGTCGCCACGGCGTTCAACAAGTTGGTCTCGGCCTACCGCTCGTCGGTCGAACAGGCGCTCAACACCCGGCAGCTGGATGACGCCCAGAGGATCAAGGTCGCGTTCGACGAGGCCGTCGTCAAGACCCCCAAGCTCGCCGACGCGCCCGAGTGGGGCAAGACGCACTCCACGTCGTACCTCTCGGCGGTCAAGTCCCAGAAGACCCTCAGGGAGCCGTACGAGGACGTCGCGAAGGTGCTCGACGAGGCCGTGGTCGGCCAGCCCTTCGTCAAGGCAGCCAAGTCTGCGCTCAAGGTGCAGATCAACGACTACGTCGGCAAGGGCAAGTACTTCTACAACGGCTCGGTGTTCCGCAACCAGCTGGTGCCCGGCTTTGAGAAGGTCATGGCGAAGTTCGACAAGGTCCCGGTCCCCAAGGGGCGCGAGTCGGTCGCGCGCAAGGTGGATGCGGCCCTCAAGGGGGTCATCAAGGACGGCAAGAAAGCAGCGGCGGACCTCGACGCGGGCCGGAGTACGTCGATCAACGCACGGTCGGAGTACTTTGCGGCCAGCTCAGCCGTGCTGACCTACGAGCGTTCGCTGGAGTCGCGCCTCGAGTCGGCGATCCAGAAGGCCGCGTCGGTCGTCAGCGGGCAGTCCTCGACATAGGCGTGTGCAGGATGCCGGCTTCGTAGTAGTCGTCGCCGGAGCGTGCGTAGCCGAACGTCTCGTACCAGCGCTCGAGGTACGACTGGGCATTGAGCTGCAGCTCGCCGTCACCCCACAGGCGCGACACCTCGGCCATGAGCTGGCCCGGACAGACCTTGGCCGCGTTGGTTCTTGCGGGTGCACACGCGGCCGATGTGGCGTACGCCGTCGTCACCGACGTAGACCCGCAGGTAGCTCGTCGGACCGTCGACATCGGCGAACCACAGGTGGGTCGTGGTGGGCTGCAGGTCGCGCCCGTCGACGTCCTCCTCCTCGACCTGCTGCTCGACGGCGAAGACGGCGTCGCGGATCTTCCAGATGTCGTAGACGTCCTGCGCGGTCAGCGCATCACCGGTCACGCATCGCAGGCCCATGACCCCAGCGTAGAAGTACCTTCTTCAGATGAGGACGTCGGTGGACGAGGCGATGCGCGCTGTGCCGCGCGAGCACTTCCTGCCGCCGGAGCAGCGACGTTCTGCCGACCTCGACCAGGCGCTCGAAGTCGGGTACGGACAGACCTGCTCCCAGCCGTCCACCGTCGCAGACATGTTGCGGCTGCTCGACGTGCAGCCTGGCATGCGCGTGCTGGACGTCGGCTCAGGCACGGGCTGGACGACGGCCTTGCTGGGGCATCTCGTCGGAGCAGACGGCTGCGTGATCGGCTGCGAGATCGTGCCGGAGCTCGTGGAGCGGGGACGGGCGAATCTCGCCGGGGAGGACATGCGCTGGACTCGCATCGAGGCCGCCGAGCACGGCACGCTCGGTCGGCCCGAGAACGCACCCTACGACCGGATCCTCGTCTCCGCGATGAGCGACAGCCTGCCGTACGAGCTGGTGGAGCAGGTCGCGCCCGACGGGATCCTGGTCATCCCGGTGGCCGGCTCGATGACGCGGGTGATCGTCGATGCTGCCGACGTGCCGCTGATCAGCCGGCACGGGAGCTATCGCTTCGTGCCCCTGATCCGCTAGCCCCGGGCGGCCACGCAGGTGTTGCAGGTGCCGAAGATCTCCAGCGTGTGTGCGACGTCCTGGAAGCCGTTCTCCTCGGCGATCTTGTCGGCCCAGCGCTCCACGGTCGGCCCCTCGACCTCGACCGTGCGTCCGCAGGACCGGCACACGAGGTGGTGATGGTGCCCGGCGCTGCACTGGCGGTAGAGAACCTCGCCGTCGTCGTTGCGCAGCGCGTCGACCTCGGCCGCATCGGCGAGCACCTGCAGGCTGCGGTAGACCGTCGACAGGCCGACCGACTCGCCGCGCTGCTTGAGGATGTCGTGGATCTCCTGCGCGCTGGCGAAGCCGTCGAGGTCCTCAAGGATCGCGACGACGGCGCGGCGCTGGCGGGTGTTGCGGGGTGCTTCGACCATCAGATGTCTCCTCGTGCGAAATCTACTGGGTGGCGCCGACTACGAACCCGCCTCGCCGCTGCGCCGAACAACGCGGCGACCGCGAACACGGCGAGGGCGAGCATGACGATCGTCGGACCGGGTTGGGTGTTGATCTCATAGCTCGACATGACACCGCCGACGGCGGCGAACAGGCCGATCGCCATCGCCGCGGCATGTGTCGTGCGGAAGCTGCGGGTCAGCTGTTGCGACGCGGCAACGGGTACGACCATCAGCGCCGAGACCAGCAGCAACCCCACCGTGCGCATCGCGACCGTGATCGTCACGGCCGCGAGCACGGCGATGAGGATGCTGTAGACGCGTACGGGGACGCCGCTGACCCGCGCGTGCTCCTCGTCCTGGCACACCGCGAACAGCTGTGGCGAGAGACCGACGGCGAGGCCGATGACGAGCACGGCGAGGATCGCGACGATCTTGAGGTCGCCGTCGGACACCGTCGTGATCGAGCCGAACAGGTAGCTGTTGAGAGCGTTCGCGCTCTCGTCGGCGAGATTCGTCAGCAGGACGCCGCCGGAGAGCCCGCCGTAGAACAAGATCGCGAGGGCCACGTCGCCGCTGGTGCGGCCGAACATGCGTAGCAGCTCGATCACGACGGCGCCGACGATCGCGACAGCGATAGCGGTCAGCACCGGCGCGATGCCGGTGAGCAGGCCCAGCGCGACCCCGGTCAGTGCCACGTGGCCGATGCCGTCACCGAGCAGGGCGAGGCGGCGTTGCACGAGGAACGTGCCGATCGCCGGTGCCGCGAGGCCGGTGAACACCGCGGCGATCAGTGCCCGCCGCATGAAGTCGTAGTCCAGCATCTCGGTCATGCCGCCGCCTCGCGAGTCCAGTTTTCGGGCGCTTGTGTACGGATCCGACGGGCCGACTCGTACGTACGTGCCCGAAAACTGGGAGCCGGCCAAGCCTCGCTCATCGCCAGACCCCTTCGCCGGTGAGCCCCTCAGGTATGGGCGGCTCTCCGGTGTGCGCGTGGACATGGGCGTGGTCCTCACCGACGAGGCCCTCACAGGGTCCTTCGTACGCGACCTCGCCGGCGTGCAGCACGATGGCGCGATCGATCAACGGACGCAGCGGCCCGAGCTCGTGGGCGACGAGCAGCACAGACGTTCCCTCGTGCACGAGGCCGCCGAGCAGCTCGGCGAGGGACTCCTGGTTGTCGTGATCCACCCCGGCCGTGGGCTCGTCCATGATCAGCAGCTCGGCCTGCGAGGCCAGGGCTCGGGCGATGAGCACCCGCTGCTGCTGGCCACCCGAGAGCTCACTGAGCGACGAGCGATGACGGTCGGGCAGCCCCACCCGCGAGATTGCGGCGTCGACGGCCGCGGCATCGGCCTTGGTGCTCCAGCCGAAGAGCCGGCGGTGCGCGAGCCGGCCGCTCATGACGACCTCGTGCACCGTCGCGGGAACGCCGGCGACGGCGCGGGAGCGCTGCGGGACGTACCCGATGCGGTGCCGGTCCTGGAACCGGTCGAGGGGCGTGCCGAACAGCTCGACCGTGCCGCTGGACATCGGGATGAGGCCGGTGGCGGCGCGGACGAACGTCGACTTGCCCGAGCCGTTGGCGCCCAGCAGCGCGACGAACTCGCCGGCAGACACGTCGAGGTCGACCTGTCGCAGGACAGGTCGACCATCGAGTGCCACGCTCACGCCGCGAGCCTTCAACGGCTGTTGCGAGTCAGTCGTCATGAACAGGAGTTCGCCTTCCTCAGGGTCTGGAGGTTCTTGCGCATGAGCGTCAGGTACGTCTGGTCCTTGGTCGCGTCGGACAGGCCCTCGATGGGATCGAGCGTAGCGGTCGTCGCGCCGGTCTCCTTGGCGATCGTGTCGGCGATCGCGGGGCTCACCAGCTCCTCGGTGAAGATCGTGGTGATCTTCTCTTTGCGGACGAGGTTCGTGATGTCGGCGAGCTGCGACGGGGACGGCTCGTTGGAGGGGTCGATGCCGGCGATCGGCACCTGGGTCAGGTCGTAGCGGGCCGCGAGGTACTGGAACGCGGCGTGGCTCGTGACGATCGTGCGGGACCTGCAGGTCTTGAGCCCGGTCGCGAAGTCGGTGCCGAGGGTCTGCAGCTCGGAGACCAGCTTCGAGGCGTTGGCGGCGTAGTCGGCCGCGTGATCAGGGTCGACGGCTGACAGCTTGGCCTCGACCGCCTTGGTCACGGCGACCATGTTCTCCGGGTCCAGCCACGTGTGCGGGTCCAGGTCACCGTGGTCATGACCGTGGCCCTCCTCCTCGGCGCCCGCCTGGAGCCGGCTTGAGCTTGATCGACGGACGCGACGTCGACCGTGTCCTTGCTGGAGCGGCCGGCCTGCTTCACGGCGTCATCGACAGCGGCCTGGAAGTGCTTCTCGTAGACCACGAGATCGGCGCCCTGGACGGCGCCGACCTGCTTGGGCTTGAGCTCGAGGTCGTGCGGCTCGACGCCGGGCGACGTCAGGTTGGCGACGTCGACATGGGTGCCCCCGACCTGCTCGGCGACGTAGGCGAACGGGTAGAACGACGCGACCACGCTGGTCGTGCCGTCCTTGCCCTTGGCGGAGCTGCCACACGCGGCAAGGAGGAGGACGAGGGGCAGCGCGCCGAGCAGGGCGAGGGGCTTCTTCATGAGAACGATTCTCGAAGTAGTTGGGAATCATTGTCAACTGACGGCGACGCTGTCCGGACGTGACGTGGGTCACGGTATGCTGAGCTGGCAACACGCACATCACCCATCACTCGGATCGTCCGGCACGTACCTGCCGGTGAAGGGAAACATCAGCATGTCTTCAGTAACGTTCGAAAAAGCCACTCGCGTCTTCGCGGGTCAGGACCGCCCAGCGGTCAATGAGCTCGACCTCCACGTCGAGGACGGTGAGTTCCTCGTCCTGGTCGGTCCCTCCGGCTGTGGCAAGTCCACGTCCCTGCGTATGTTGGCGGGCCTCGAGGAAGTAGACGAGGGTCGTCTGCTCATCGGTGACCAGGACGTCACCGATCTGCCGCCCAAGGCCCGCGACATCGCGATGGTCTTCCAGAACTACGCGCTCTACCCGCACATGACGGTCGCCGAGAACATGGGCTTCGCGCTCAAGATCGCCGGCGCCAACAAGTCGGACATCAGCAAGCGCGTCGCTGAGGCGGCCGCGATGCTCGACATCACCGACTACCTCGGCCGCAAGCCCAAGGCCCTGTCGGGTGGTCAGCGACAGCGCGTCGCCATGGGCCGCGCCATCGTCCGCTCGCCCCGCGTCTTCCTGATGGACGAGCCGCTGTCCAACCTCGACGCCAAGCTGCGCGTCCAGACCCGTACGCAGATCGCCCAGCTGCAGCGCCGGCTCGGCACGACGACGGTCTACGTCACGCACGACCAGGTCGAGGCCATGACGATGGGTGACCGTGTTGCCGTGCTCAAGGACGGTGTCCTGCAGCAGTGCGCCGCGCCGCGCGAGATGTACGACCGCCCGGCCAACCTGTTCGTCGCAGGCTTCATGGGCTCACCGAGCATGAACCTGATGGAGCTGCCGGTCGTCGACGGTGGTGTGAGCTTCGGTGACCTCGTCGTGCCGGTCGCCCGCGACACCCTCGCGACCGCTGACGCGGCCAGCGTGACGCTGGGCATCCGGCCGGAGAACCTGGTCGTCAGCGACAGCGGCCTCAAGCTCGAGGTCGATGTCGTCGAGGAGCTCGGCGCCGACGCGTACGTCTATGGGCGTGCGAACGTCGGTGGCTCCGAACGTACGATCGTGGCCCGCGCCGACTGGCGCAAGCCGCCGGCCAAGGGCGAGACGATCTTCCTCGCGCCGGACGACGTGTCCGCGGTTCACGCCTTCGCGACCGACTCGGGCCATCGCCTGAGCTGACGCTTCTGGTCGTCGGGCCCGTCGAGACATGGTTTCGACGGGCCCAGCGAACGCCGGGTCAGAACCGCTGCCAGTCGGGCTTGTTGTCCCAGGCCTCGCGGTAGTAGTCGGCCAGCCGCAGCTCGGTCGCCGCCGCCTCGTCGATCACGACGGTGGCTCGTGGGTGCAGCTGCAGGATCGAGGCTGGGCAGAACGCGGAGACCGGGCCCTCGACGGCCGCCGCGACCGCACTGGCCTTGCCTTGCCCTGTGGCGATGAGCACGAGATGGCCGGCGCCGAGGATCGTGCCGAGACCCTGCGTCAGGACGTGGCGCGGCACGTCCTCGATCGAGTCGAAGAAGCGGGCGTTGTCCTCGCGCGTCTGCCGCGTCAGGGTCTTGACCCGGGTGCGCGACGCCAGCGACGAGCCGGGCTCGTTGAACCCGAGGTGGCCATCGGTGCCGATGCCGAGCAGCTGGACGTCGACGCCGCCGGCATCGGTGATGGCCGCCTCGTAGCGGGCGGCCTCCGCGGGGATGTCCTGCGCCTCGCCGTCGGGGCCGTCGACCCGGTCCAGTCCGGCCTCGTCGGTGAACTCGCGGCGGATGACCGAGTGATAGGACTCCGGGTGCGTACGGGGGAGTCCGACGTACTCGTCGAGCAGGAACGCCCGGCACTCGGCCAGGCTGAGCGCGCCCTCGTCGGCGGCGGCGCACCAGCTCCCGGTAGACGGGCAGCGGCGACGAGCCCGTTGCCAGTCCGAGCACAGCGCCCGGGCGTACGTGAGAGACCACGATGTCGGCGACGAGGACCCCTGCCGCGTCCGGGTCCGGGACGATCACGACCTCCACGAACCAACCTCCTCGTCTCCCGCGCCCAGCAGCGCGGCTCCCAGTGCCCCGGCCGGATGTCCAGCCGGCAACCACCGTACGCGTTCGGCGATGCCGGCCAGGCGTCCCAACGACGTGCTCTCGTCGCCGCGGAGCTTCTGCAAGATGGCGTCGCGCAACGCAGGAGTCGCGGAGACCACACCTCCCGTCACGAGGACGCAGGAGACGTCGACGCTGTAGGCCAGCAGGCTGATGGCCTGCGCGATCCCGGACGTCAGCTCGTCGCGGATCCGTACGGCGTAAAGGTCGCCCGCGTCGGCGGCGTCGAACAGCTCGGCCGCGGTGCCGGCCCACTGTCTGCGCAGGCCGCTGCCTGACGCATACAGCTCGAGGCAGCCGCGGCGCCCGCACGGGCACAGCGGCCCGGTCGGGTCGTGCACGAGATGCCCGATCTCTCCGGCCATGCCGCGCGAGCCGTGCCTCAGGCGGCCGTCGAGCAGGAGTCCGGCGGCGATTCCGGTGCCGACGTTGAGCAGTGCAAGGTCGTCGACGTCCGATCCGTGCTCCCGGAGCCACTGCAGCCCGCCCAGCGTCGCGGCCTTGACGTCGTTCTCGACGGCGGTCGGTACGCCGCCGGTTCCTGCGGAGACGGCGGCCGCGAGCTCCAGGGGGTTGCCGTCGAGGCCCAGGTTGACGGCGTGGGTCACGGCTCCGTCGTGGACGATGCCGGGCACGCCGAGCCCGATGCTGACGACCTCGGCGTCGGCAGGCAGGGCCAACCTCAAGGTGGTCACCATGTCGAGCGCGACGGCAACGACACCGTCCGCGCCGTTGCGGGTCGGGTGCGTGGCCTCCGTGACGGCATCGTGCGGCTCGTGCGCGGTCGACGGCAATGCCGTGAACCGTCGTGCCGCCGATGTCGAGGCCGAGCCGGATCTTCATCGCTCACCTCGCATCGTCGTCGCCAGTGCATCGGTGAGCACGGTGGCCGAGCCGTACGTACGCACCACGCGGTCATAGGCGTCCAGTGCTGGATCGGGCCAGCCGAGCTCCACCAGGACGGTACGCGGATTGCTGGCGAGCTGCTGCCGGATCCAGTCCCAGACCTCCGGGACTGCGGTGGCGCGGCGGACGACGACGGCGACCTCGCCGTCGAGCACGTCCCTGCGGGTGATCTCGCCGGTGGTCACGTCGAGGTGCCCGGCGCCGAGGTCGAGCCGGCCCCAGGTCGTCTCGCCGACAGCGAGGTTGGTGCCGGTGTCGATGCGGACCACGGTGGCCGGCCCACTGCTCAAGGGGGCGCCGGCGACGAGCTTTGTCGCCACCCGGGTGGCTGCCTGTCGAGCCGTCTCGATCACGGCCTCCGAGTCGTCGGAGATCGTGTGCCGGCTCCAGGTCTCGCGAAGAAGGCCGACCCGCTTCGCGGCTTCGGCGAGCCGGTCGAGCGGCAGCTCACCGGCGTCGACCGCGCGGCACACCGCCTCGACGGCTTCCTCGATCACACGCGGTGAGTCGGTCCGCTCGGGCCCGAGGCACAGCAGGTCGGCCCCGGCCGCGAGCGAGAGCACCGCCGCACCGCCGATGCCGTGCACGGCGCTGGCTCCGGCCATGTCCAGCGCATCGGTCACGATCACGCCACCGAAGCCGAGCTCGTCGCGCAGGAGTCCGGTCAGCACGGCGCGGCTGAGCGTCGCGGGTTCCTGGTCGTCGAAGGCCTCCAGCAGCACGTGCGATGTCATGACGGTGGCGGCGGTGTCGATCACTGAGGTGAACGGCACGAGCTCCCGGGCGCGGAGCACGTCGGCCGAGGCGCTGACGCGGGGGAGGGCAAGGTGCGAGTCGGCGCTGGTGTCGCCGTGACCCGGGAAGTGCTTGACCGACGCTGCGACGCCCTGCGATGCGAGCCCTTCGACGTACGCGACGGTGTGCCGGGCGACGAGTGCCGGATCGGCGCCGAAGCTGCGCGTGCCGATCACGGGATTGGCTGGGTTGCTGTTGATGTCGGCGCTCGGAGCGAGGTCGAGCCACACCCCGGCCCGCGCCAGCTCTGCGCCGATGCCCGCAGCGATCGTGCGGGTGGTGGCGATGTCGTCGTATGCGCCGAGGGCGGCATTGCCGGGATAGGGGCTGCCCTCGCGGGCATGTAGTCGGGTGACGTCGCCGCCCTCCTCGTCCAGCGCGAGCACCGCGGTCGGCTCGACCCGGCGCACAGCGCGGGCGAGGTCGGCGAGGTCCGCTGACGCGGTCGCGTTGTTGCCGTAGAGGCAGACGCCGCCGAGGCCCTGGGCATACGCGTCGGAGAGCCAGCCCGGCACCTTTGGGCCGGCGAACGCGCCGAGCATCACGCCGTACGCCAGTCGTCTCAGCTGGGTCATCCCTTGACCGCCCCGCCGACCATGCCGGAGGTCATCCGGTTCTGCACGATCATGAACAAGATGATGACGGGTGCCGCGACGAGTGTGGCCCCGGCCATCACGGCGGGCCAGTCGACTGCCTCGTTGGAGACGTCGGTCAGGCCCTTGAGCCAGAGCGGCAGGGTGCGGTTGGACGGGTCCATCACGACGACCGCGAGGGTGTACTCGTTCCACGCCTGCAGGAAGCCGTAGACGCTGCTCGCGACGAGTCCGGGGGCCAGCAGCGGGAACGTGATCGTGAAGAAGGCGCGCGTACGGCTGCAGCCGTCCGTCATCGCGGCCTCCTCCAGGTCGATCGGGATGCCGTCGACGAACCCGCGCAGCATCCACACCGTGAACGGCAGGATCAGGGCGGTGTAGAGCAGGCCGAGCCCGACGACGCTGTTGAGCAGGCCCCAGTCGTTGAGCATCTTGTACTGCGAGATGAACAGCGCCTCAGGCGGGATCATCTGGATCGCGAGCACCGTGAGGATGAACGAGCGCCGGCCGCGGAAGCGGAACCGCGAAATCGCGACCGCCGCGACGAACCCGCAGAACACCGCGGCGACGATCGCGAGCAGCGTGACGGTCAGGCTCAGCTTGAGCGAGTCGACGAACGACTCGTCGAACACCCGGCCGAAGCCTGACGCGCTGACGTCGGGCAGGAACGACGGGTTGGGGGAGCGGAGCGCCTCGACGGGCTGGAACGCACTGTTGGCGATCCAGTAGACCGGGAACGCCCAGATCACGGCGAGGACGATCGCGACGGCGCCCCACAGGCGGGCTCGGGCGTTCATCGGGGTTCCTCCTTGAGCAGGGACCGCACGTAGCGGAAGGTCAGAGCGAGCGTCAGCACCAGGACGAACATCGCCATCGCGGACGCGGAGCCGTAGTCGTTCTGACCGATGCCGATCGAGTAGATGTAGGTGCCCAGGAGGTGCGTCTCGCTCGGGGTGCCGCCGACGTTCTGCAGGAAGTTGATCTGGGCGAACACCCGCAGGTCCCACACGAGCTGCAGCAGCATCACGATCGTGAGCACGGGCTTGATCGTGGGGTAGACGATGTGGCGGAACCGCTGGATCGCGGTGGCTCCGTCGAGGTGGCTCGCCTCGATCGTCTCGTCCGAGACCTGCGTCAGCGCCGCGTACGCCGTGAAGGCGACGAACGGCACGCTCATCCAGATGATGATGACGCTGGCGACGAAGAAGAACGAGAGTGGGTCGATCAGCCAGTTGTGACCGTCGAAGCTGGCGAAGCCGAGCTTGCGCAGCGACCAGTTGACCAGGCCGTACCGCGTGTCGAACAGCCACTGCCAGGCCGTCATCGCGGCGATGACCGGCATGGCCCAGGCCAGCAGCATGCTGACCTGCAGGATCAGCCTGGGCGCCGTGGCCACGCGCTTCATGAGCAGCGCGACGAGGATTCCGACGACCATCGTGATCGAGGCGTTGACCAGGCAGAACGCCAGCGACCGGGCGATGACGGTCCACATCGTGCGGTCGGTGACGAGCTCGCGATAATTGTCGAGGCCGACCCATGGAGCGGGCTGCCCGAACTGCTGGGCGCGGCCGAACTCGTGGAACGACAAGACGAGCTGCCGGCCCAAGGGGTACGCCATGCCGACGACGAGCACGAGGATGGCCGGGACCAGCAGGGCGTACGGTCCGGCCTTGCGTCTCAGGCGTGTGCTGCTCATGGGTCCCTCCCTTCCTCGTGATCAATTCAGTACGCGCCCAGCCGCACCTTGAGCTTGTCGAAAGGTCCTTTCGACAAGCTCAAGGAACGGGTTGCTGAGTGCGAAGTGCGCTACTTGTTGAGTGCGGTGTTGAGCTTGTCGTCGGTGGCCTTCGCCGCCGACGCGACGTCACCGCCACTGGCGATCTTGCCGAAGAACTCCTCCATGATGCTGGCGCTCTCGACCGATGCCCACTCCGGCGATGCCGGGGTCAGCTTGGAGTTGCTCGCCGCCGCGACGGCAGCCTTGGCGAACTCGTCATCGCCCATGAGGCCCGTGAACGAGTCGTTGGCCGGGCCGAGGCCGTTCCTGGCCAGCTGCTGCTGGAACTCGTCGCTGTAGATCAGCTTGAGCAGGTCGAACGAGAGGTCCTGGTTCTTGGACTTCGCCGAGATGCCCAGGTTGGAACCGCCGGCGAACACCGGAGCTGCGCCGCCGTCGACGCCCGGCAGCGGGAAGCCGCCGAGGTCCTTGGCCAACTTCTCGTCGACGCTCCAACGCGCCCAGCTCGGCGCCATGAACATCGCGGCCTCGCCGTTGTTGTATGCAGTCCAGGGCTCGGCGTCCTTGCCGTCCTTGGGTGCCGTCGTGGCGTTCTTGTACAGACCCTGCAGCTCGGTCAGGCCCTTGATGCTCTCGGGCGACGACAGCGTGGCGACCCACGTGCCGTCCTCCTGCTTGGCGATGTCACCGCCGTTGGCGAAGATCCAGCTGATGCCGTTGCGCCAGTCCTGGCCGGGAAGCCAGAAACCGGAGAACTTCGCATTGCCCTCGGACTTGAGCTGGGTCGCGGCCTTGTTGAAGCCTTCGAGCGTCGTCGGCACCTCGATGCCGGCGTCCTTGAACGCCTTCTTGCTGTAGAAGATGTAGCGCGAGCCCCAGTAGTAGGGGACTGCGGAGACCTTGCCGTCGTACGTGCCGGCCTCGACGAAGCTCTTGGGGCCGATGTTGCTGCCCAGGTCATCGAGCTGGTCGGTCAGGTCGGTGAACGCGCCGACGCTCGTGAACGTCGCGGCCTGGGTGTTGCCGACCTCGACGACGTCAGGCGTCTTGTCGCTCTGGAGGGCGGTGTTGAGGCGGGGGATGAGCTCACCCCAGTCGATGTGCTGCACCTTGAGGTTCTTGCCCTTGTGCTGCGCGGCGAACTCCTTGACGAGCCAGTCCTCCACCTTCTTGGGGGTGTCCTCCTTGCCGGCGAGCCACAGGGTCACGGTGTCCGAGCCGCCCTCTGCCTTGTCGCCGTCGCTGCTGCCACCACAGGCGGCGAGTGCGGTCAGCGCGAGGGCGGATGCCGCCGTCGCCGCCGCGATCTTGGTGAACTTCATGGGTTGTCCTCTTTCGGGTCGTTCCTGGTCGTACGTCGTGGAGTTGGGCCGCGCTGTGGGTGCAGGTCACACCACCCCTAGCTCGCGATAGCGCACGAGCGCTGCCGCGCCCGTGAGCACGAGCTCGTCGGTGAGCGGGGCCAGGCGGATCTGGACGCGCTGGGCGACGAAAGGAAGGGTCTGGTGGGCGAGCGCGCTGCGTACGGCGTCGAGGAGCGGGCCCTCGAGCAGCTCCGAAGGACCGTAGAGCACCACGTCGGCGATCCCGAGGGTCGTGACGACGGGAGTCAGCACCGAGGCGAGCCGGGTGCCGACGTCGGCACGGGCGGCATCGCTGTCGAGCAGGCGCAGGGCCGGTGCGGCGAGGAATGTCTCGAGGCAACCGCGGTTGCCGCACGCGCACTGGCGTCCCTCGGGGTCGACCACGACGTGGCCGATCTCGCCGGCCGACTGCAGGGGACCGGAGAGCGCGCGACCGTCGATCATCACGCCGCCGCCGACGCCCTGTCCGATCGTGAGCAGCAGCAGTCCGCCGTCGTCGCCCGCGCCGAAGGCGCTCTCGGCAACCGCTGCGACGTTGGCGTCGTTGCCCGCATGGACGGGAAGGCCGATGCGGGTGGAGAGCTCGCCGGCGAGGTCGAGGTCGGTCCAGCCCAGGTTGGGTGCCAGGACGACCGTGCCGTCTCCGTCCACGATGCCCGGCGTACCGATGCCGATGCCGAGGATGCGGCGGCTCGTCGCGTCTCGCAGGCGGATCGCGAGATCGGCGATCACCGAGAGGTCGTCGCCCCGGACGAAGGGGACCTGTTCGCGAGCCAGGATGTTGCCGTCAAGGTCGACCACCCCGCCGGACAGCTGGCCGTCGGCGGACAGGTCGAGGGCCAGGGTGACCGGCGCCTCGTCCGAGAGGCCGACCAGGGTCGCGGGCTTGCCCATGTGGGTGCCGGGCCTGGTGCCCAGCTCGCTGATGAACCCTTCGTCGATGAGCTCGGCCACCAGGTCGGAGATCGTGACCCGGGTCAGGGACGTCTCGCGGGCGAGGTCGGCGCGACTCCGCGCGCCGTCGTCGACGAGCTGCTGAAGGATCAGCGCGCGGTGATGCCGCCGGGTGTCGGCCGGGCGTACCTTGCCGACGGGTCGGCGGCCTGCGGTACTGCGCGATGGGGCCTCGTTGATCTGGATCACATAGTTAATAAAGCGTACTAACAAAGTCCGGGTCAAGGGATACCGGCAAGAAAAGCAGGAAGAGTCTCAGTCGCGCCCGCCTCCGGGCGTGACGTCACCGCCGACTAAAGTGGGTTGAACCCTCGGGCGTACGTCATCACGATGACGCACACAGGCCCGCCGACACCCAGCCGGATTGGAAACACCTCCCCATGGCATCGACCGTCGACAACGTCATCAGCCTCAGCAAGCGCCGCGGCTTCGTCTACCAGTGCGGGGAGATCTACGGCGGCACCAAGTCCGCCTGGGACTACGGCCCGCTAGGTGTCGAGCTCAAGGACAACATCAAGCGCCAGTGGTGGCGGTCGATGGTGCAGGGCCGTGACGACGTCGTCGGCCTCGACTCGTCGGTCATCCTGCCGACTCCCGTGTGGAAGGCCTCCGGCCACCTCGCGGCATTCGTCGACCCGCTCGTGGAGTGCCGGCACTGCCACAACCGCTTCCGCCAGGACCACCTGCAGGAGTCCTACGCCGAGAAGAAGAACATCGACGACCCCGACACCGTCACGATGGATCTCATCGCGTGCCCCAACTGCGGCACGCGTGGTGAGTGGACCGAGCCCCGGATGTTCAACGGGCTGCTCAAGACCTTCCTCGGCCCGGTCGAGTCCGAGGAGGGGCTGCACTACCTGCGTCCCGAGACCGCACAGGGCATCTTCATCAACTTCGCGCAGGTCATGACGACCTCGCGCAAGAAGCCGCCGTTCGGCATCGGCCAGATCGGCAAGAGCTTCCGCAACGAGATCACGCCGGGCAACTTCATCTTCCGCACCCGCGAGTTCGAGCAGATGGAGATGGAATTCTTCGTCGAGCCGGGCACCGACGAGGAGTGGCACGAGACGTGGATCAAGACCCGCATGGACTGGTACACGGGGCTCGGCATCAACCCCGACAACCTACGGCTCTACGAGCACGCGCAGGAGAAGCTCTCGCACTACTCCAAGCGGACGGTCGACATCGAGTACCGCTTCGAGTTCGCCGGATCGACGTGGGGCGAGCTCGAGGGCATCGCCAATCGCACCGACTTCGACCTCAAGACGCACAGTGAGCACTCGGGCAAGGACCTGAAGTACTTCGACCAGCCCAACAATGAGCGATGGACGCCGTACGTCATCGAGCCCGCAGCGGGCGTCAACCGCTCGATGATGGCGTTCCTGATCGACGCATACGTCGAGGAGCAGGTGCCCAATTCCAAGGGCGGCACCGACACGCGTACGGTCCTCAAGCTCGATCCTCGCCTCGCGCCGGTCAAGGCCGCGGTGCTGCCGCTGTCACGCAACGAGGACCTGTCGCCCAAGGCGCGGGCCCTTGCCGCTGAGCTCCGAGGCTTCTGGAACGTCGACTTCGACGACGCCCAGGCCATCGGCAAGCGCTATCGCCGGCAGGACGAGATCGGCACGCCGTACTGCATCACGGTCGACTTCGAGACGCTCGACGACCAGGCCGTCACGATCCGTGAGCGCGACTCGATGACACAGGAGCGCATCGCGCTGGACCAGGTCACCTCGTGGCTCGCGGCGCGCCTGCCTGGTTGCTGATCCGCTGGTGAGCGACAATCGGCACGTGTCGCCCACCAAGATCGTCGCCGCCGTAGCGTCAGTCCTGCTCGTCGCCGGTTGCTCGGGGTCGTCGGACGGCGGTGGCAAGAAGTCCGACGCCGTGCCGGTCCCGAACGGCTTCGACCTGCCCGCCGGGGTCACGCTGACCAAGGGCGGGACGACGCTGACCGAGGACAAGCCGGCGAGCGTGATCTACCAGGTCGGCGACAAGGCGGCCAGCGCGATCACGGTCACCGTGTCATCGGTCCGCAAGGGCTCGATCAAGCGCGACTTCGCGTTCTTCTCCCTCGACGACGAGAGCAAGGCGTCGAGCCCGTTCTATGTCGACATCACGGTCAAGAACGAGGGCCCGGCGGGTCTCGGTGGCGCGGCACTGCCGATCTACGCGCACGACTCCAGCAACACCAACCTGCCGGCCAACCAGATCGTCGGCACGTTCAAGCCGTGCCCCCGCCCGACGTTGCCCAAGAGCTTCCTGCCCGGTGCCACCGCCAAGCTCTGCCTCGTCTACCTGGTCCCCAAGGGCAAGGCCCTGCAATCGGTCGACCTGCAGACCGGATCAGCCAAGGACGCCATCACCTGGACGCCTTAGTTTTATCCAGGATTGCGTCACGGCATCCCGGCGTTTGCGTCGGCGGCTTGCGCTTCGAGGCGCTCACCACCGCTCACAACGGCCTCCTGAGCTCGGCGCCCTCCCGCGCCCGCCACAGAGCCGTGCGGCGAGCTCCAGCGCGAGCTTGTCGTGACACCTGTCATGGGCACGTCGTGACCTAACGATCAGGTCGCGGCGGTGTCGCGGCACCACGGTGGAGACATGAACTCTTCCACTCCTGCCGTCAGCATCGACGGCGTCGTCAAACGGTTCGGCGCGGTCGCTGCGGTTGACGGCCTGACCCTGCAGATCCACCCCGGCGAGGTGGTGGCCTTCCTCGGCCCCAACGGCGCCGGCAAGACCACGACGGTCGACATGATTCTGGGCCTGTCCACCCCGACCGAGGGGTCGGTGCAGATCTTCGGCGGCGACCCTCGCAAGGCCGTGGCCCTCGGCCGGGTCGCCGCGGTGATGCAGACCGGTGGCCTGCTCAAGGACTTCACGGTCCGCGAGACCGTCGAGCTCACCGCCTCACTGTTCAGGCCGTCCCGGCCGGTCGACGAGGTGCTCGATCGCGCCGGCATCCTCGACATCGGTGACCGTATGGTCGGCAAGGCATCCGGAGGCCAGCAGCAGCGGCTGCGATTTGCTCTCGCGTTGCTCTCGGACCCCGACCTGCTGATCCTCGACGAGCCCACGACCGGCATGGACGTCCAAGGTCGGCGCGACTTCTGGAACGCCATCCGCTCGGACGCCGAGCGCGGACGTACGACCGTCTTCGCGACGCACTACCTCGAGGAGGCCGATGCCTATGCCGACCGCATCGTCCTGGTCCGCAAGGGCAAGATCGTCGCCGACGGCACAGCCGCCGAGATCAAGGCGCTGTCGGCAGGACGTACGGTCAGGGCGACCCTCGAAGCGGCCGACACGGACGCGTTGGCGAAGGTCGACGGCGTCGACTCGGTCGACGTGCGCGGCGACTCGATCCTGGTCCACGGATCCGACAGCGACGCGATCGCGCGCTACCTGCTCAACCACACCGCCGCCCGTGATCTGGAGATCACGTCGCGCAACCTCGAAGAGGCCTTCGTCGCGCTGACCGGTGACGACGCCGACGTCCACACCCTGAAGGAGCACTCGCATGACCACCATGGCTACGACACGTACGATCCCGCCGCTCGGTGGCTTCTCACCGACGTTCCTGCGCCTGGAGTTCCGACGCATGTTGCGCAACCGCCGGTCGGTGATCTTCACCTTGGTCATGCCGAGCGCGTTCTTCCTCCTGTTCGGCACGGACGGCGCGTACAAGACCGAGTCGGCAGGCCACGGCAACGTCACCGCGTACGTCATGGTCAGCATGGCCGTGTACGGCGCGATGATCGCGACGACCAGCGGCGGG
Source organism: uncultured Actinomycetota bacterium (assembly GCA_963759975.1). GTDB lineage: Bacteria > Actinomycetota > Actinomycetes > Propionibacteriales > Nocardioidaceae > Aeromicrobium. The sequence continues at coordinate 138,898 of CAVXBS010000034.1, read as the reverse complement.
GCGATGGTCGCGACCGAGCGCGCTCTCGGCTGGAGTCGTCAGCTGCGGCTGACCCCGTTGCAGCCGGTGGCGTACGTCGCGGTCAAGGTCGCGGTCGCCATGACGATGGGCCTGGCGGCGATCGTCGCCGTGTTCGTCGTCGGTGACCTCTCAGGCGCCGAGCTGCCGTTCGGAAGGCTCTTGCTGTGTGGCGTCCTGGGCTGGCTGTGCACGCTGGTGTTCGCGGCGTTCGGGCTGTTCATGGGCTACCTGGTGCCGAGCGAGAACGTCATGCAGCTGCTGGGTCCTTCACTCGCACTGTTGTCCTTCGCCGGCGGGTTGTTCGTGCCTCTGGACCAGATGAGCGACGTCTTCGCCAGCATCGCTAAGTTCACCCCCGCGTACGGCGTCGGTGTCATCGCCCGCTGGCCGATGGAGCACGACGGCAACCTCGCTCTCGCCGTCGTCAACGTCCTGGCCTGGGTCGCGATCTTCGTCGGCGGCGCGGCGTGGCGGATGAGCAAGGACACGCTCCGCGTATGACGGGGAAGGTCTGATGACTAGCCTTGCCGGTATGACACGGTCGGACCAGGAGTTTCAGGACCGGGCCCGATGGGGTCGCCTGGCTGGCGCCGGCATCTGGCTGGTCTTCCTCGGTTCGCCGCTGGGCGAGCTGCTGAAGCGTGATGACGACTGGCGCGAGTGGGTCGGGATCGCCTCCCTCGCGCTGTTCGTCCTCGTCTACTTGTCCGGTCTCGCCCAGGTACGCGGATTTGCGCTCAACACCGCTCCGATCGCCCCCGCCTGGTACGTCATCGTGCTCATCGTGCTGGCTGGCTTGATCATGCTCGGCGCCGGCGACCAGGGGATGACGTGCCTGGTCTTCGTCGCCGCGTTGTCCATGGCCGCTCTCCCCACGTGGGCGGCATTCAGCCTCGTCGTGGTGCTGGCCGGAGGCATCACGGCGGCCGGGGCCTTCGTCGACGGCTGGTCCGCGCACGGCAACAACCTCGCGGTCGTACTCGCCGCGGCTGCAGTCTGGTCGTTCCGCCTGGCGTGGCAGCGACAGGCGAAGCTCATCGAGGCGGAGCAGGACCTGTCCGAGCTCGCTGTCCAGGAGGAGCGCGCCCGCATCGCCCGCGACCTGCACGACATCCTCGGGCACTCCCTGACCGTCATCTCGGTCAAGGCCGAGCTCGCCGAGCGTCTGTTCGACGACGATCCCGTACGCGCCAAGGCGGAGCTCGAGGACCTGCAGCGGTTGTCGCGCGACGCACTGGCTGACGTACGTTCGACCGCCCAGGGCATCCGCGGCATCTCGCTGCCGGGTGAGATCGCGTCCGCGCGAATGGCGCTGGAGTCGGCCGGCATCGAGCCGTTGCTGCCGACCGTCGCCGACGAGGTGCCGTCGAGGTGGCGTGAGCTGTTCGCCTGGACGTTGCGCGAGGGCGTCACCAACGTCATCCGGCACAGCGAGGCGTCGACGTGCGAGGTCGAGCTCGATGCCGATCGCATCCGGGTGACCGACGACGGTCGTGGACCCTGCCCTGATGACGGCAGCGGCAACGGTCTGGAGGGGTTGCGTCAGCGCGCGCGTCTTGCCGGCGCGACTGTGACGACCGGCGCCGGTCCCGGTGAACGTGGCTTCTCGTTGACAGTGAAGGTGCCGGCATGATCCGCCTGCTGCTGGCCGACGACCAGGCACTCGTGCGCGGTGCCCTCGCAGCGTTGCTCCAGCTCGAGGACGACCTGGAGGTCGTCGCCGAGGTGTCCCGCGGCGACGAGGTCGTCGACGCGGCTCGCGAGAGCAAGCCGGACGTCGCGCTGCTCGACGTCGAGATGCCCGGTGTCGATGGTCTCGCGGCTGCTCGACTGATGCGCGATGCCGTGCCGACGTGCCGGGTCCTGATGGTCACGACGTTCGGGCGGCCGGGCTACCTCAAGCAGGCGATGTCCGCCGGGGCCAGCGGATTCGTCGTCAAGGACACTCCGGCCCGGCAGCTCGCCGACGCGGTTCGCCGGGTGCACAGCGGACTGCGGGTCGTCGACCCGACACTCGCCGCCGAGTCGCTGACCCAGGGTGACTCGCCACTGACCGAGCGTGAGGCCGATGTGCTGCAGGCCGCACGGGGCGGCGGCACGGTCGCCGCGATCGCCAAGACGCTGTTCCTGTCCGAGGGCACGGTGCGCAACCACCTGTCCAGCGCGATCGGCAAGACGGGTGCCCGTACGCGCGCCGAAGCCGTACGTGTCGCCGTCGACAACGGCTGGCTCCTGCCGCACTGAGCGAGGGGCGGTGGGTCAGCGACCGTTCCGGCGCCGGATACGTCGCTGAGTCACCGCTCCGGGCCGCGACACGTCGCTGAGTCACCGCTTCTGATCGCGATACGTCGCTGAGTCACCGCTCCGGGCCTGAGACAATGGGTGCATGTCCACCGCCACGCTGCCGCGCACGCTCCGGCTCGGAGACCTCGAGGTCCCCAACCCGGTCGTGCTCGCACCCATGGCGGGGGTGACGAATGCGGCGTTCCGTCAGCTGTGCGCCGAGCAGGGTGCCGGCCTGTACGTCTGCGAGATGATCACCTCGCGCGGCATCGTCGAGGGCGACAAGACGAGCCTCGCGATGCTCACCTTCGCCGCCAACGAGACATTCCGTTCGGTGCAGCTCTACGGCATCGACCCCGACACGATCGGCCGCGCCGTCGAGATCCTGTGCGCCGACCACGGTGTCGACCACGTCGACCTCAACTTCGGCTGCCCGGTCCCCAAGGTGACTCGCAAGGGCGGGGGAGCCGCGCTGCCCTGGAAGGACACCCTGCTCGGCGAGATCCTCACGGCCTCGGTCAAGGCGGCGAGCCCGTACGGCGTGCCGGTCACGATGAAGACCCGCAAGGGCATCGACGACGACCACCTGACCTATCTCGATGCCGGCCGCATCGCGCAGGACACCGGCTGCGCCGCGATCGCGTTGCACGGCCGGACCGCGGTGCAGCACTACTCGGGCCGTGCCGACTGGTCGTCGATCGCGCGAGCTCAAGGCGGCCGTCGACATCCCCGTGCTCGGCAACGGTGACATCTGGGAGGCCGCCGACGCGATCCGGATGGTCGAGGAGACCGGCTGCGACGGTGTCGTCGTGGGGCGTGGCTGCCTCGGCCGCCCGTGGCTGTTCCGTGACCTGGCAGCAGCCTTCTCCGGCGAGCAGGTCGTCGAGCTGCCGACGCTCGGCGAGGTCGCCGGGGTGATGCGCCGGCACGCCGAGCTGCTGGGCGACCTGATGGGCGAGGAGCGCGGCTGCATCGAGTTCCGCAAGCACATCGCCTGGTACCTCAAGGGCTTCGCCGCCGGCAAGGACGTACGGAGCCGGCTCGGGATGGTGTCGTCGTACGCCGACCTCGACGAGCTGCTCGCGCGGCTCGACCCGACCGAGCCCTACCCGCTCGATGAGCTCGGCACCCCCCGCGGCCGGCAAGGCACGCCCAAGAAGGTGTCGGTGCCTGACGGCTGGCTCGACTCGCGGGACATCGTCGCGCCGATGGACCCCGACGCCGAGGACGGCACCTCCGGAGGCTGATCCGGCGATCAGCCCCGCGCCGCGCGAGCCCGGTCGAGCTGGGCCAGCACGACCGCGCGGGCATCACGCTCGTCGAGGTTGCGACCGTCGGCGTCGACGGGGCCCTGCGGCGTGTGCACCTCGATCGTCGCGAGTCGCCGGCGGCGCTGCAGCGGTCCCTGCCGCAGCTCGACGGACTGCGTCTTGTGGTGCGGCACGATGCTGGTCGTACGCTCGATCCAGCCCTCGCGGGCCACGAACGTACGCTCGTTGGCTCCGACCCATCGATAGCGCCAGCCGATCGGGGCGAACACTCGCGAGCGCTTGGGTGCCGCCGTGTGCGGCAGGTCCTCGACGGCCGATCCGGGGATCAGCTCGGCGATCACGGCGTCGGCCAGGACCCGGTCGGAGATCGGCAGCAGGATCGACGACGAGTCGACGCCTTCGTCGTCGCCGTGCGCGGCGTAGCCGGCGATGTCGACCTCGAGCCGCAACCAGCCGAACCTGCGCCAGACGTACGGCTCCTTGATCGCGATGCCCTGCACCCGCGCGAACGGGATGGTCTGGGACGTGCGCGACAGCAGCCCGCGCTCGATGCGCAATCCTCCGGTGCCACGCGACAGCGTGAAGTCCCACTGCTGCAGGATCCGCTTCGCGATGATCTGCGCGAGCCACGTGCCGAGCGGGATGATGCCGCCGAGCGCGACGACGAACTGACCGAACCAGATCGCGCCGACGATCAGCGCGATCGAGCCGATGGCGGCGAACAGGAAGTCCAGCGAGAGCACCGTGCCGATCATGACGCGCTCGGGCGGGACCACCGTGATGATCGTGCGCTGCTCCTCGACCGGCTCACCGTCGTGCGTCTCGCCGTGCGCTCGCGCCAGCAGGACGCGGCGCAGGTCGCGCGCATCGGCGAGGCCGAGGAAGCGCAACGACGTACGTGAGTCCTTGCCGCCGGCCATCTCGATCCGCAGCTCGGCTAGGCCGAAGATCCGGGCGACCAGTGGCTCGGCGATGTCGACGGACTGGATGCGTTCGTACGGGATGCGGCGCGACGCCTTGGTCACGATGCCGCTGTTGATCCGCAGCTCGGTCCCGTCGATGACGTAGCGGGTGAATCGCCAGCTCAAGAACCCGAATCCCATCCCGACGACGAGCCCGCCGCCGAGCGCGATCACCAGGCTGAGCACCGCGCTCATGTCGCCCCAGCCGTCGCCGGTGAAGATCGAGCTGATCAGGCCGAACGACGCCGCGGCGGCCCAGAGCGCGCCCTGGACGACCGACGTCAGTGGATGCGTACGAACGCCTGTGGCCTCCGGCTGGACGTCAGACACCGGCACCATGAGCCTCGCCGAGCTCGGTCAGCCGGTTGCGCAGGCGCGTCGCCTCGGCGGCGGGCAGGCCGGGTATGTCCGCCGCGGTCTCGGCGCTCGCGGTGTGCAGCGTGACGGTGGCGACGCCGTACGCCCGGGCGAGCGGACCGGCCTCGACGTCGACGAACTGCATACGTCCGTAGGGGATCGCGACGAGGCGCTTGAACATCACGCCGCTCGTCACGAGCAAGTCGTCGTCGTTCTCGGCATAGCCCCAGCTGCGCTGGTTGCGGCCCGCCCACGCCCAACCCCACGCGGCGCCGACCAGCGCGAGCACGATCAGCAGCGCTCCGATCCACCGGAGGTCCGAGAGCATGAGCCACAGCAGGACGCCGGCAAGGGTGATCACGACTGTGGGTATCAGGATCAGGATGCGCCGGATCGTCGCGAGCTTGGGAGAGACGGGCTGCCAGGTGCCTGATGGGGGAGTGAAGAGTTCGTCCACGTCGCGACCTTACGCGGAGCGCCCGCCGTACGTGTGCACGGCGGGCGCTGCGGTCGATCAGGTTGTCGCTGGTGGTGGAGTCGGGTCCGGCGAGGCCGCGCTCGTTGCGGTCGCCGGACGGTCCATCGGCTGGTCGATGAGTCCCTCCATCGACGAGTTGTCGCCGTCCTCGTCGCGGCCCGGTGTCCGCAGGTTCCACTTGCGGATCACGAACCGGAACAAGAAGTAGTAGATCGCGGCATAGCCGAGGCCGATCAGGATCAACAGGCCCGGCTTGGTCGCGATGTTCCAGTTGAGCAGGAAGTCGAACAGGCCGGCCGAGAACCCGAACCCGTCGTGGATGTCCAGCGCGTTGGTCAGGGCGATCGACGTACCGGTCAGCACCGCGTGGATCACGTAGAGCGGCCAGGCGACGAACATGAACGAGAACTCGAGCGGCTCGGTCACGCCCGTCAGGAAGCTGGTCAGCGCGGCGCCGATCATGATGCCGCCGACGGCCTTCTTCTGCGCAGGCTTGGCCTCCTGCCAGATCGCGAGGGCGGCGGCAGGGAGGGCGAACATCATGATCGGGAAGAAGCCGGTCATGAACGATCCGGCCTCCGGGTCGCCGTGGAGGAACCGCTGGATGTCGCCGGCGTACGTGACTCCGCCCGACTTGTACTCGCCGAACAGGAACCACGGTCCGGAGTTGAGGATGTGGTGCAGGCCCAACGGAATCAGCAGCCGGTTGAGCGTGCCGTAGACGAAGCCACCGATGACGTCGTTGTCGGCGACCCAGTCCGACACGTTCTTGAGGCCCTCGTTGAACGCCGGGTAGACCAAGCTGAACAGCACCGAGATGATGATCGCCGCGAGGGCCGTGATCATCGGCACGAAGCGCCGGCCGCCGAAGAACGCGAGGTAGTCCGGCAGCTTGATCCGGTAGTAGCGCTGCCACAACAGGCCGGCGGTGATGCCCATGACGATGCCGCCGAGCACGCCGTAGTTGATGAGCTCCTGGGTGCCACCCTTGGCGGGCGGGTCCAGGACGAACGGCGAGAGGGCGTCGCCGACGCCCTTGAACACGAGATATCCGACGACGGCCGCCAGCGCGGTGGAGCCGTCGGCCTTCTTCGCCATGCCGATCGCGACGCCGACTGCGAAGAGCAGCGGCAGGTTGGCGAACAGGGCGTTGCCGGCCGCACCGACGACGGCCGCGACCTTGACCCAGCCCCAGCCGTCAGCGCCGAGCAGGTCCGGTTGTCCGAGCCGGAGCAACAATGCCGCTGCTGGCAGGGCAGCGATCGGCAGCATGAGACTGCGGCCGAACTTTTGTAGGGGGGCGAGGTTGAAGCCCCGCCGTCCTGCGGTCGTGCTGGTCATCTGAATTCCCCTCAGTGTTGGTGGTGCTGCGGACTCAACGTGCGGACGGGCCCCGTTGCAGGCTCATCGACAACTGGTAGCGATCGCCGCGATAGCGGCTGATGGTCTGTTCGACGGGGCCGTTCGTCGACGGACGCGACGCGGTCGAAGACCATGACCGGCGCGGTCTCGGCGACCTCGAGCAGGTGGGCGTACGCGTGGCCGGCCTGCTCGGCCCAGGCGGTCTGCTGGGCGTCGGTGATCACGACGCCGTACGTCGCCTCGAGGATCGCGTAGATCGACCCGCCGAGGTCCTCGTCGCCGAGGGCCGGGAACAGCTCGTGTGGATACCAGCTGATCTCGTGCGCCATCGGCTCGTCGTCGGCCAGGCGCAGGCGCTCGATCTCCCAGAGCTGGTCGCCGGGACTCCGGCCGAGCACCTTGGCGGTCGCCTCGCCGGCTGCGACGACGGCACAGGAGAGCACCTCGGTGCTGGGCCGGTGGCCGCGCTGTCGCATGTCCTGCGTGAACGACGCGAGGTGCAGGTTGCTCTCGACACGCGGCCGGGTGACGACGGTCCCGCGACCCGGCACAGTCGTCAGCCGCCCTTCGTTGACGAGGCTGCTGATCGCGGCGCGGACCGTGGCGCGGCTGACGTCGTAGCGCGTCGTCAGGTCGCGTTCGGACGGGATCATCGCGCCCGGCTGGAGCTCCTCGTCGATCGTTTTCAGCAGGGCGGCGCGGAGCTGCGCGTGCTTCGGCAGCAGGCTGTCGTTCAGCACGATCAGCTCCTCTCGACGGGCGTTCGAACCGCTGGTACGATCCGGTACGTACCAGTGAGGATGGACGGGAATCGCCCGGCATGTCAACCCCCAAGCACACGAATCGAGGCCCAGACGGTGACGACACTCGTGGAGGCTCGGCGACTCGTAGGGCTGCCTGACGACGAGTCGGGGCAGGGCTGGATCGAGGTCGACGGCGACCGGATCAGCGACGCTGGGCGCGGTGCACCACCTCGTACCCCCGACGTGGTCCTCGACGACGGCATCCTCGCGCCAGGCCTGATCGACGCACAGATCAACGGTGCGTTTGCGGTCGACTTCGCGGACGCCGATGCCGATGAGGTGCGTGCCGTCGCCGAACGGATGCTGTCGACGGGCGTCACGGCCATGGTGCCGACCTTCATCACCGCGACTGTCGAGCAGCTCGTCGAGCAGGTCACCCGCTACGCCGCCGCCCGGCAGACCAGCAACACGACCGGATCGGCGACTCGGCTCCTGCCCGCCCATGTCGAAGGGCCGTTCCTGTCACCGACGGCGACGTGGCGCCCACCGTGAGGCACTTCTCGTCGACCCCACGCCGGAACGCATCGCTCCATTGATTGAGCTGAGCGACGCGATCTCGTACGTCACCTTGGCCCCCGAACGCGAGTGCGCGCTGCAGGCCATCGAGGCGTTCGTCGCCGCGGGCATCCGGGTCGCCGTCGGGCACAGCGACGCCACCGACGACCAGGTCAGCCTCGCTGCCGATGCCGGCGCCACCCTCGTCACGCACCTCTACAACGCGCAGAGCCCGTTCCATCACCGCGCGCCGGGTGTCGTGGGCGCGGCGCTCACGGACCCACGGCTGACCGTCGGCATGATCGTCGACGGCCACCACGTCGAACCAACAGCCGTACGCCTGGCGTTCGCGGCGGCGTCCAGGCGGATCATGCTCGTGACAGACGCCGTGGCAGCGCTGGGCATGCCGCCAGGTGTCTACGAGCTCGGCGGAGACCAGCTCGAGGTGACCGCCGGCCAGCCCGCCTTCCGCGCCGACGGCACGATCGCCGGAGCCGCCGAAACCCTCGACGCAGATCTCGGTCATGCCACGAGCTTCGGCATCGACCTGGTCGACGCGATCCGCGCGGCCACACGTACGCCTGCCGATGCGCTGGGCCTGGCCGACCTCGGCCGGATCGAGCCGGGCGCCCGGGCCGATCTCGTGCTGCTCGGCGACGACCTGCGCGCCCGCACGACCTGGCTCGGCGGTGCCCGGGTCTGGTCGGCCGATGACACGATGCACGAAGGACCGGGAGCCACCGTGGCCTCCGGGACGTTCTAGGAGGAATCCCATGGTCACAGCTGAAGAGATCGTCGCGGGGCTTGGCGGTCGCGACAACATCGTCGAGATCGAGCCGTGCATCACGCGGTTGCGCACCGAGGTCGAGGACGCGTCGCTCGTCGACCAGGCCGCGCTCAAGGCCGCCGGCGCGTACGGTGTCGTGGTCTCGGGCAACGTCGTGCAGGTCGTCGTCGGTCCCGTCGCCGACACGCTGGCGAGCGACATCGAGGACCTCGATTGATCGCTCCGTGCTGGCGCCCGGTCGCGGGCACGGTCGTCGCGCTCGCGGACGTGCCCGATCCGGTGTTCGCCCAGCAGATCGTGGGCTCGGGCATCGCGATCGATCCCGAGCGCGCCGAGTCGACCGTCCTGGCGCCCGCTGATGGCCGACTGCTCAAGCTCCATCCGCACGCGTTCGTGCTGCTCACCGCCGCAGGCAAGGGCTTGCTGGTGCACCTCGGCATCGACACCGTCCAGCTCGACGGTGAGGGATTCGAGCTTCTCGTCGCGGAGGGCGACGAGGTGACGGCCGGCGCCCCCATCGTTCGCTGGGATCCAGCGGCGATCGAGGCCGGTGGACGGTCGCCGATCGTGCCCGTCGTCGTGATGGACTCAGCCCCCGACAGTGTTCACTCCGACGCCACCGGCACGGTACGCGTGGGGGACGAGATCTTCACGGTCTGAGGGGCGAGCAGCCTGTCTGGAAGTTGACCCGAATCGGCTGCGGTGGGACACTGGCAGACGCAGACCGCCTCTTCTGCCCCTTCCCCTCAGTTCCATTTCCGCGGAGATTTTTCATGGCCAAAGCACTCATCGGCTACATCGGGGGCCCCACCTCCGATCAGCTGCGCGAAACCGCCGCACTCCACCGTCGCATCGCCGACCTCGAGGCCGAGATCATGCGCCTCAAGGTCGAGAACGACGGCTTGCTCCGGACCATCCGTGAGCGTGTCGACAACGTCACCGCCGGCGACTTGATGGAGCCTGCCGCTCACTGAAGTCCCAGCGGTCTACGCTGACCTCAATCAGTTGCCGTCGTAGGAGTCAGCGTTGTACCTCAAGAGCCTCACGTTGCGTGGGTTCAAGTCGTTTGCATCCTCGACGACCCTTCAGCTCGAGCCCGGCATCACGTGCGTCGTCGGCCCCAACGGCTCCGGCAAGTCCAACGTCGTCGACGCCTTGTCGTGGGTCATGGGCGAGCAGGGCGCCAAGTCGCTGCGCGGCGGCAAGATGGAGGACGTCATCTTCGCCGGTACGTCCGGCCGTCCGCCGCTGGGTCGCGCTGAGGTCGTCCTCACGATCGACAACACCGACGGCGCTCTCCCGATCGAGTACACCGAGGTCACGATCTCGCGGACGATGTTCCGCAACGGCGGGTCCGAGTACGCGATCAACGGCAACACCTGCCGTCTGCTCGACGTCCAGGAGCTGCTGAGCGACTCCGGCATCGGCCGCGAGATGCACGTCATCGTCGGCCAGGGCCAGCTCGACAGCGTGCTGCGGGCGACGCCCGAGGAGCGCCGCGGCTTCATCGAGGAGGCCGCGGGTGTCCTCAAGCACCGCAAGCGCAAGGAGAAGGCGCTCCGCAAGCTCGACGCCACGCAAGGCAACCTGACCCGGCTCAACGACGTGCTGACCGAGCTGCGCCGCCAGCTCAAGCCGCTGGGCCGGCAGGCCGAGGTGGCCCGACGGGCCGCGGTGATCCAGGCCGAGGTCCGTGATGCGAGGGCTCGCATCCTGGCCGACGACATCGTGAGCGCCCGAACCGTCATCGCCGAGGAGCTCGCCGACGAGACCGCGCTCAAGGAGCGCCGCCAGGCCGTCGAGCAGACGATCGCCGCAGCCCGCGAGCAGGAGACCGAGCTCGAGGACCAGCTGCGCGAGGACTCGCCGCGGCTGTCCGCCGCACAGGAGACCTGGTACAGCCTCTCGGGCCTGCGCGAGCGCATCCGCGGCACTGCCGGCCTGGCCAACGAGCGCGTACGCCTGGCCGCCGTCGAGGCCGAGGACCGCCGGGTCGGCCGCGAGCCGGAGGAGCTCGAGGCCGACGCCCGTCGTGCCCAGGAGCAGCTCGAGCAGCTCAGCGCCGGCGTGCAGCAGGCGACCGAGTCGCTCGAGGCCGTCATCGCCGAGCGCAACGAGGCCGAGGTGGCCTACACGGCCGAGGAGCGTCGGGTCGCCGGTCTGCTGCGGGCTGCCGCAGATCAGCGCGAGGGCCTGGCGAGGCTCCACGGCCAGGTCAACGCGCTCAAGAGCCGGGCCACCGCCGCGGGTGAGGAGATCGGCCGGCTCACCGCCGCTCGCGACGAGGCCGAGAACCGTGCCGTCGAGGCGCACCGGGAGTTCACCAACCTCGAGAACCAGATCGCTGGCCTCAATGCAGGGGAGTCCGGGCTCGACGAGGAGCTCGAGGCGGCCGAGGACGGTCTCGCCGAGATCACCGAGCACCTCGCGTCCCTGACGGCGCAGTCGCAGGAGGCCGAGCGTCAGCAGGCCGCGTTCGCCGCCCGCAAGGAGGCGCTCGAGCTGGGCCTGGCCCGCAAGGACGGCGCCGGTGCCCTGCTCGCGGCGACCGACGAGATCAGCGGTCTGCTGGGCTCGGTCGCCGCGCTCCTGACCGTACGTGCGGGGTTCGAGACCGCGATCGCCTCTGCCCTCGGCTCGGCTGCCGATGCCGTCGCCGTCGACCACCTCGACACCGCGGTTTCGGCGATGGAGAAGCTCAAGTCCGAGGACCTCGGCCGGGCCGGCATGCTGCTCGGTGGCGGCGAGGTCGACGACTCCACATGGCCGGGGCTGCCGGACTACGCGACGTACGCGATCGACGTCGTCGACGGACCCGCCTCGCTGCAGGGCGCACTGCGTCGGCTGCTGTTCAAGGTCGCCGTCGTCGACAGCCTCGAGCAGTCGCAGGACCTGATCCGCCACGCGCCCGACGTCACGGCCGTGACGCATGACGGTGACGTCCTCGGCGCGCACTTCGCCGCCGGCGGCTCGACGTCCAAGCAGAGCCTGATCGAGGTCAAGGCCGCGATCTCGCAGGCCGACGAGGACCTGACGCGCGCACAGCACACGCTCGAGCGCCTGCGCTTCGAGCACGAGGCCGCCGACAGCCAAGCGAGCTGCCGCCCAGGAGCGTGTCGACGCGGCTCTCGGCCGGCTGCACGAGTCCGACGCCACGATGGCCGCGGTCGCCGAGAACCTCGGCCACCTCGGAGCCACGGCCCGCGCCGCACGGGGCGAGGCCGATCGCCTGGCTGCGGCGATCACCAAGGCCGAGGAGTCGCAGGCCGGCGACCTGTCCGGGCTCGCCGAGCTCGAGGACCGGCTGGCCCAGGCCGAGGCGGCGCCCGAGGAGGAGCCCGACACGGCCCTGCTCGAGGAGCTGGCCGACAAGGCGTCGGGCGCCCGTCGCGCCGAGACCGACGCACGACTCGCCCTGCGCACCAACGAGGAGCGCGCCCGCGCACTCGAGGGCCAGGTCACGGCGTTGTTCGAGGCCGCCGAGGCCGAGCGCGAGGCACGGATCAAGGCCAAGGAGCGGCGTGAGCGCCAGCTGCGCGAGGCCGAGACCGCCAAGGCCGTCATCTATGCCAGTGACCTGGTGCTCGCCCGTCTCGAGCAGTCGATCGCGCAGGCATCGACGCTGCGCGCGGAGATCGAGGCATCCCGCACGGGTCGTGAGGAGACACTGCGAGGCGTACGCGTGCAGCTGCGCGAGCAGATCGCGGAGCTCGACGGACTGACCGACTCGGTGCACAAGGACGAGATGGCCCGCGCCGAGATGCGCCTGCGGCTGGAGGGCCTCGAGACCCGTGCGCTGGAGGAGCTCGGCCTCGAGGTCGAGACGCTCGTCGCCGACTACGGTCCCGAACAGCTCGTGCCGCCGATCACCGTCGAGGGCGAGGACGACTCGTTGCCCGCCGAAGCGGTGCCCTACGAGCGCGAGGCGCAGGTCAAGCGGCTGCGCAACGCCGAGCGGTCGATGGCGATGCTCGGCAAGGTCAACCCGCTCGCGCTCGAGGAGTTCACGGCCCTCGAGGAGCGCCACCAGTTCCTCTCCGAGCAGCTCGACGACCTGCGCAAGACGCGGCAAGACCTGCTCGAGATCGTCGAGGAGGTCGACGCCAAGGTCGAGCAGGTCTTCACCGAGGCCTGGTACGACGTCGAGAGCGCGTTCCAGCACGTCTTCAGCCGGCTGTTCCCCGGCGGCGAGGGCGCGCTGATCCTCACGGACCCGCAGAACATGCTGACGACCGGCATCGACGTCGAGGCCCGCCCGGCGGGCAAGAAGGTCAAGCGGCTGTCGCTGCTGTCCGGCGGCGAGCGGTCACTGGTCGCCGTCGCGTTCCTCGTTGCGCTGTTCAAGGCGCGGCCGAGCCCGTTCTACATCCTCGACGAGGTCGAGGCCGCGCTCGACGACGCCAACCTCGGCCGCCTGCTCGAGCTCTACGAAGAGCTGCGCGCCAACTCCCAGCTCGTCGTCATCACGCACCAGAAGCGCACGATGGAGGTCGCCGACGCGCTCTACGGCGTCTCGATGCGTGGCGACGGCGTCTCGGCGGTCATCAGCCAGCGCCTGCGCGAGGAAGAGACCGCTTCTTGAGCCAGGGCCCGCATGTGCGCGCGGACTTCACGGTCCTGCGCACGATCACGACACGGTGGGAGGACGAGGACGTCTACGGCCACGTCAACAACGTCGTCTACTACTCGTTCTTCGACACCGCGGTCAACGGGTTCCTGATCGAGGCGACCGGCACCGACATCCGTACGCTCGACGCCGTGGGGCTGGTCGCCGAGACGCAGTGCGAGTTCCTCAGGGAGCTCGGCTTCCCGGGCGACGTGCAGGCCGGGCTCGCCGTCACCAGGCTGGGCACGTCGAGCATCGTCTACCGCATCGGACTGTTCCAGGGCAGCTCGGACGAGCCGGCCGCGATCGGCCGCTTCGTCCACGTCTACGTCGATGCGGCCACGCGCGAGGTCACGCCGATCCCCGACATGATCCGCGCAGCCGTCACCCCGCTCGTCACTACCTGACTCCTCGAGCGGTGGATTCTCAACCGAATGACGCGACATTCGGTTGAGAATCCACCGCTCGCGCTGGGGCGGGGTCACAGCATGCGCCCAACTGGTTGCATAGGATCGTTGCGTGACCCTGCCTGTGCTGCTCCTGATCATCCTTGCCGTCATCGTCGTCCTGGGCGTCGGCATCAGCCTCGTCATCGGCCGCGGACGCAAGGAGCTGCCGCCGCCGTCGGAGCTCGACCGCGTCACCGAGGAGGTCATCGCGCATCCGGAGCACCCGGAACCGCACCTCGAGGACGACGAGCCGGCCGCGGCGGTCGACACGATCGAGCGTCCCGAAGCGCCGCAAGGCCGGCTCGTACGCCTCCGCGCCCGGCTCGCGCGCTCGCAGGGCACCCTCGGCAAGGGCCTGCTTGCCGTGCTCAGCCGTTCGACCCTCGATGACGATGCGTGGGAGGAGCTCGAGGACACCCTGCTCGCCGCTGACGTCGGCGTCACCGCCACCGACGAGCTCGTCACCAACCTCAAGACGCGCGTACGCGTCGAGGGCATCGAGGACCCGGCTGCCGCCAAGGCTGCACTCCGCGGAGAGCTCGTGGCCCTGATCGACCCGTCGTACGACCGGACGCTCAACTCGACCGGCGCTGCCGGCAAGCCCGGCGTCGTGCTGGTCGTCGGCGTCAACGGCACCGGCAAGACCACGACTGTCGGCCGCCTGGCACGTGTCCTCGTCGCAGAGGACAAGACCGTCGTGCTGGGTGCCGCGGACACCTTCCGCGCCGCCGCGGCGGACCAGCTGCAGACGTGGGGCGAGCGGGTCGGCGTCCCGACCGTGCGCGGTCCTGAGGGCGGCGACCCGGCGAGTGTCGGCTTCGAGACGGTCCAGCGCGGCATCGCCGACGGCACCGATGTCGTGCTGGTCGACACGGCTGGTCGTCTGCACACCAAGGCCGGGCTGATGGACGAGCTCGGCAAGGTCAAGCGCGTCATCGAGAAGCAGGCGCCCGTGACCGAGGTGCTGCTCGTGATCGACGCCACGACGGGCCAGAACGGCCTGACGCAGGCGCGGGTGTTCGGCGAGGTCGTCGACGTCACCGGCATCGTGCTGACCAAGCTCGACGGCACCGCCAAGGGCGGCATCGTCATCGCGGTACAGCGCGAGCTCGGCGTGCCGGTCAAGTTCGTCGGACTCGGCGAGGGCGCGGACGACCTGGCGCCGTTCGACGCCGAGGAGTTCGTCGACGCGCTGCTGTCGTAGCCGAAAGATTTCACCACGCCTCTTCGCACGCTCCAGGCGGGGCGTAACACGCTGTTTACACAGCGCCCGCTTTCGTGATCCGGATGCAACATGGGTGGGCGAATACCGAAACTCTCCGACGCCAGTCTGTTCGGCAGCAGGTCGTACCTCGTCCTGCTGCTGCACACACTTCTTTCGGAGGTTTCATGGATACCGGCGATACCGCGTGGATTCTGGCCAGCTCGGCCTTGGTCCTGCTCATGACGCCAGGACTGGCGTTCTTCTACGGCGGCATGGTCCGCTCCAAGACCGTGCTCAACATGATGATGATGAGCTTCATCGCCCTGGCGATCGTGCCGGTGCTGTGGATCCTCTACGGATACTCGCTCGCGTTCAGCCCTGACGGCAACCAGTTCCTCGGCGGCTTCAAGCGCATCGGCCTGGACAACATCACGGTCAACACCGCGTACGGCACGATCCCCGAGTACGTCTTCGTGGCCTTCCAGCTGATGTTCGCGATCATCACGGTCGCGCTGATCAGCGGCGCGATCGCCGACCGTGCCAAGTTCGGCGCCTGGGCGCTGTTCGTGGTCATCTGGATCACGATCGTCTACTTCCCGGTCGCCCACTGGGTCTTCGACTTCGGCGACAACGGCGGCTGGATCGCGACCAAGCTCGAGGCACTCGACTTCGCCGGTGGTACCGCGGTCCACATCAACGCCGGCGCCGCAGGCCTGGCCCTGGCCCTGGTGCTGGGCAAGCGCGTCGGCTGGAAGCGCGACCCGATGCGTCCGCACAACCTGCCGTTCGTCCTGCTCGGCGCCGGTCTCCTGTGGTTCGGCTGGTTCGGCTTCAACGCCGGCTCCGCGGTCGGTGCCAACGGCCTCGCCGGCCTCGCGTTCGTCAACACGGCAGTCGCGACGGCGGCCGCGATCCTCGGCTGGCTGCTGGTCGAGGTCATCCGCGACAAGAAGGCCACGAGCCTCGGTGGTGCCTCGGGCGCCGTTGCCGGACTCGTCGCCATCACGCCCGCGTGTGGCGCGCTGACCCCGGTCGGCTCGATCGCACTCGGCATCATCGCCGGCATCATCTGCGCGCTGGCCGTCAGCCTGAAGTACAAGTTCGGCTACGACGACTCGCTCGACGTCGTCGGCGTCCACCTCGTCGGTGGTCTCGTCGGCACGCTGCTGATCGGCTTCCTGGCGTCGCACGACGTCGGCCTGTTCTACGGTGGCGACCTCGAGCAGCTCGGCAAGCAGGCCGTCGCCGCGTTCACGGTCCTTGCGTACTCGTTCGTCCTGACGTACATCATCGGTAAGTTGATCGACGTGACGATCGGGTTCCGCATCAGCGAAGAGGATGAGGTTCTCGGCATCGACCAGGTCGAGCACCTGGAGACCGCGTACGACGAAGCCGGAATCATCGGCGGGTCCGCTCTGAAGCGGGAGTCTGAACATGAAGCTGGTTACAGCGGTCATCAAGCCGCACAAGTGGGAAGAGGTCCGCGAGGCCCTCGCCGCCGCAGGCGTCGCCGGCATGACGGTGACCGAGGCGAGCGGCTACGGCCAGCAGAAGGGACACACCGAGGTCTACCGCGGTGCTGAGTACGACGTCTCGCTGGTCCCCAAGATCCGCCTCGAGGTCGTCGTCGACGACGCCGACGTCGAGAGCGTGGTCAGCACGATCACCGGGTCGGCGCAGACCGGCAAGATCGGTGACGGCAAGGTCTGGGTCATCCCGGTCGACTCGGTCGTGCGGGTTCGCACGGGCGAGACGGACGAGGCAGCTCTCTAGGGGCTGACGACCATCAACGGAGCCGCCGCAGCACCTGACCGGGTGTTGCGGCGGCTCTGTGCTGTGTGTCCGGCGCCGCCGGTGCACGGACCGCTGCGTACGATCACCACCGTGACCCACGAGTTCGACAAGGCCGCGCTCGCCCAGCAGCGAAGCGACCGGGCGCTGGAGGCTGATCGCCGGCTGCGCCAGTTGTTCGCCGCCGCGGTGCCGGCCGACGGCAGAGACCCCCGCGAAGGCCCGGGCCTGGCCCTGGTCGCGGTCGGTGGATACGGCCGCTCCGAGCTCTCCCCGTTCAGCGACCTCGACGTCGTGCTGCTGCACGATCCCGCGGTCGAGGAGTCCGTGGTGCGCGAGGTCGCCGAGGCGATCTGGTACCCGCTCTGGAACGACGGGGTCGCCCTCGACCACTCCGTGCGCGACACGGTCCAGATGCGAGATGCCGCCGCGACCGACCACCGCGCCGCGATGGGCATGCTCGACGCCCGTACGGTGGCCGGCGACTCGGGACTCGTCATGGCGCTGCGCTCCCAGGTGCTCGCCGACTGGCGCCGCGACGCGCGTACGCGGGTCGAGGAGGTGCGCGAGGCACGCAACTCCCGCATCGAGCGCTCCGGCTGGCTCGCCCACGCGGCGGTCCCCGACCTCAAGGAGTCCGGGGGAGGGCTGCGCGACAGCGTGATCCTGCGTGCCCTGGTCGCGACCTGGCTGATCGACGTACCTCACGGCGAGTCCGAGGCATTGCGGTCCGATCTCCTCGACGTACGCGACGCGCTGCACGAGACCGTCGGCCGCCGGGTCGAGCGGCTCGACGCCGAGGTGATCCCGGACGTCGCACGTTTCCTCGGCATGGGTGCCGAGGAGCTCGACCTGCACACCCGCCAGCTCGGCCGCCGCATCGCGCACCTCGCGTCGCTGTCGTGGCGCAAGATCGACGACGGCACTCGCCCCGCCCGCCAAGCGCACCATCACGCCGACCGGACCCGCTGTGACACCGCTGGCCGAGGGCGTCGGGATCCTCGACGGCGAGGTCATCGTGACCGGCAAGGCCGATCCGACGACCGATCCCGAGGTTGCGCTGCGGGCCGCTGCGGCGGCTGCGCGGGCGGGACTGCCGCTGAGCCCGGGTTCGGCCACCCGCCTTGCCCAGTCGATGGGCGAGCTGCCCGACCCGTGGTCGGCGTCGTCGTCGCGACTCATGGTCGACCTGCTGAGCTCGGGCCGCGGGCTCGTCCGGGTGTGGGACGAGCTCGACTTCGCCGGGGTCGATCGATCAGCTGCTGCCGGAATGGGTGGCGATCCGGCTGCGCGGTTCCTCGTCGCCGGTGCACCGCTTCACGGTCGACCGGCACAGCCTCGAGACCTGTGTGTACGCCGCGAAGGTCAAGCGTGACGTGGCCCGTCCCGACCTGCTGGCCGTCGCCGCTCTGCTGCACGACATCGGCAAGGGTGTCGAGGGCGACCACTCCGAGGCCGGCGAGCCGATGGCCGTCCGCATCGCGGCAGCGCTGGGGCTTCAACGACGAGGACGCTGCCGTCGTCGGCAAGCTCGTGCGCTGGCACCTCCTGCTGCCGACGATCGCCACCCGCCGCGACATCGAGGACCCGTCGACCGCGGCCAACGTCGCCGAGATCGTCGAGACCGAGGACTTCCTCGACCTGCTGGCTGCCCTCACCGCGTCGGACGCGCAGGCCACCAGCCCGGCTGCGTGGTCGCCGTGGCGGCAGGGCCTGACCGACGGGCTCGTCGAGAAGGTGCGCGAAGTGCTCGACGAGAGCATCACGACGCCGACCGCCGGCGACTACGAGGGCTGGCCCGCCGACGTGCCGATTCCCGACCACGGCGCGATGGGACCGGCCGACTTCGCGCTCACGGTCGATGGCCACCAGGGCGGTTCGCTGCTGACGATCGTCACCGCCGACCGGCCGAGGCGTCATGGCCGACCTCGCCGGTGGTCTGGCGCTCGCCGGGCTGGCGATCCGGTCGGCGCGCACGGTCACGTTCGGCGGTGCTGCGGTGTCGCTGTGGGAGGTGTCGCGGTCCGACATCGACCCGGCGCGGCTAACCGATCGCCTGCGACCCGCGATGGCAGGAGAGCTCGACCTCGCAGGCCGTCTCGAGCTTTCGTCGATCCACGATGCCCCTGATGCGCGCGTACGCCTGCTCGACCGGCTCTCGGAGACCGCCACGCTCGTGGAGGTGCGCGCGCAGGACCGCCGCGGTCTCGTGTGGACCGTGTGCGACCAGATCGCCTCGCTCGGCCTCTCGATCCGCTCGGCGCACATGTCGACGTACGGCGACGAGGTCCGTGACGTGTTCTACGTCGTCGACGGTGACGGCCAGCCCCTCGACGATGCCACCGCGACAACGCTCCGCGACGGCCTCGCCACCGCCCTCACCTGACCGCCGGTGACTCAGCGGCGTAGTCGCTGTCTCGCGCGGCGGTGAGCGGGCGACTCAGCGACGTGTCCTGCTGGAAAGGTCGCTAAGGCACCGCCCGGTCCACGCTGATGACGTCGCCACGTCACCGCCCACGAGGGGGAGGGGCCACGGGGTCTCGGTTAGAGTTGACCGAACCCCTTTCTCCCCATTCGAGGATGACGACCGACGTATGTTCGACACCCTGCAAGACCGCCTGCAGTCAGCGTTCAAGAACCTGCGCGGCAAGGGTCGACTCTCCGACGCTGACATCGACGCCGTCGCACGCGAGATCCGTGTCGCGCTGCTCGACGCGGATGTTGCGGTGCCGGTGGTCCGCGACTTCATCGCCAACGTCAAGGAGCGGGCCCGTGGCGCCGAGGTGAGCCAGGCGCTCAACCCCGCCCAGCAGGTCATCAAGATCGTCAACGACGAGCTCGTCACGATCCTCGGCGGCGAGACCCGCCGCATCCGCTACGCCAAGAACCCGCCGACCGTCATCATGCTCGCCGGCCTCCAGGGCGCCGGCAAGACGACCCTCGCGGGCAAGCTCGGCCTCTGGCTCAAGGGCCAGGGCAAGTCGCCGATGCTCGTCGCGGCCGACCTCCAGCGCCCCAACGCCGTCAACCAGCTCCAGGTCGTCGGTGAGCAGGCCGGCGTCACGGTGTTCGCCCCCGAGCCGGGCAACGGCATCGGCGACCCGGTCAAGGTTGCGACCGACGGTCTCGCCGAGGCTCGCCGCACCCTGCACGACGTCGTCATCGTCGACACCGCCGGCCGCCTCGGCATCGACGAAGAGCTGATGCAGCAGGCCGCCGACATCCGTGCCGCGGTCGACCCCGACGAGGTGCTGTTCGTCATCGACGCGATGATCGGCCAGGACGCCGTCGTCACCGCCGAGGCGTTCCTCGAGGGCGTCGACTTCACGGGCGTCGTGCTGACCAAGCTCGACGGCGATGCCCGCGGCGGCGCGGCGCTGTCCGTACGCTCGATCACCGGCCGGCCGATCATGTTCGCGTCGACGGGCGAGAAGCTCACCGACTTCGACGCGTTCCACCCCGACCGCATGGCGTCGCGCATCCTCGACATGGGCGACATGCTCACCCTGATCGAGCAGGCCGAGAAGGTCATCGACACCCAGGAGGCCGAGAAGGCCGCCGAGAAGCTCATGGGCGGCTCGTTCACGCTCGACGACTTCCTCGCGCAGATGGAGGCCATCTCCAAGATGGGCTCGATGTCCAAGCTCGTCGGGATGCTCCCGGGCATGGGTGCCATGAAGGAGCAGCTCGCCAACTTCGACGAGCGCGAGGTCGACAAGATCAAGGCGATCATCCGGTCGATGACGCCGGCCGAGCGCGACAACCCCAAGATGATCGACGGCTCCCGTCGCAGCCGCATCTCCAAGGGTTCCGGCACGCAGGTCAAGGACGTCAACCAGCTCGTCGACCGGTTCTTCGACGCCCGCAAGATGATGCAGCAGATGGCCAAGGGCGGCGGCGCTGTGCCCGGTATGCCCGGCATGCCGGGGCTCCCCGGGGCCGGCAAGCGGGCCGGCGCCAAGCAGAAGCCGCAGCAGAAGAAGAAGGGCAAGCGCGTGTCGGGCAACCCCGCCAAGCGCGCGGCCGAGGCAGCCGGCGCCGACCAAGAAGGACGGCGCGAGCGCGTTCGGCTTCCCCGCCGGTGGCAACGAGGAGTTCGAGCTGCCCAAGGAGCTCAAGGACCTGCTCTAGGCAGGCTCGTCGCTCGGGTCCTCGAGCGACGGTACGTCGTGAGGCCGACGATGAGCAGGCACGTGGCGGCGGCGATCGAGTCGGCCAGCAGCTCGGCGCCGGCGCTCACGCTCGTCGTCGTAGGGTGCGGCCACGAACGGCACGACGACGCCGTTGAGTGCAGGACCGATGGCGAGCCAAAACGTATGTGCCGCCGTCCAGTGGCTGCTGCGTGACCACCTGCCAACGCCCAGCACGACCGCCGTGATCACCGCCACGGCAACCAGCGAGCGAGGCACCGTTCTCCGCCGGCAGGTAGAGCAGGTAGGCGACGAAACCGAGGCCAGCCAGCAGCCAGACGGGCGGGACGGCGACCTGCGTGCGTGGGTCGCCGCCGCCACGTCAGCGCGACTGCGACCAGCAACGCGACCACGCCGAACGCAGCGAGGACCTGGTGTGGTGCGGCCTGGAAGCCGTGCCCGTCCTCGTCCTTGACGCCGAAGTGGTTCACGATCGTCGCCAGGACGTACAGCGACGCCGACGATCCAGAGGCCGCGACGACCGAGCCAGGGCTCGCGCCGGCCGGCGGGACCACGCCTCGGCGATCACGACGGGCACCGACATGCTCGACCACGACGTGGCCGGTCACGAACGCGACCAGGTAGTAGAGGCTCACGTCGACACCGTCGACGTGGACCGGGTGCTGGAAGTCGTAGCGCGCGTAGTCGGGGTTGAACAGCGACTGGTCGACGACACCGGCCTGGAGGACCCCGAACGCAGCCGCGAGCAGCAGGATCGTCGGCCAGCCTCGACCCGGACCGGCGTGCGACCTCGCGGATCAAGCATGGCCGCGCTGCCATACATCGGGGCCAGGAACAGCAGCGACCCAGAGCATGCTCGGTGAACGGGATGCCGCCCCATGCCATCTCCGCCATCCACGGGCGCTGACCATCAGGACGCCGAGCACAGGTACCCAGCGCGTCGTGGTGGCTGACATGGCGTCGAGCGCTATGGCTCTCGTCGCCCGGCGCGCATCGGTCGAAGTCTAGCGCCGGCTCGCCGAAGGTCGTACCCGCGCTCGTGCGCCCGGGCGCCGGCGGGCATACGTTCGGGGCATGGGGGAACAACCGCTCGTCGTGGTCATGGGCATCTCGGGAGTCGGCAAGTCGGCCGTCGGGCACGAGCTCGCTGACCGGTTCTCGCTCGACTACGCCGACGGCGACGACTTCCACTCCGAGGCCAACATCGCCAAGATGTCGGCCGGCACGCCGCTCACCGACGAGGACCGCTGGCCCTGGCTGGCCGACATCGGCGCGCTGGCTGCACGAGCACGACGCCGCCGGCGGGGTCATCAGCTGCTCGGCGCTCAAGCGCGCCTATCGCGACGTCCTCGTCGACGCCGCCCCCGTACGTACTTCCTGCACCTCACGGGCGACCACGACCTGATCAAGTCGCGCATGGAGCACCGCGACCACTTCATGCCCGCCTCGCTGCTGGAGTCGCAGGAGAAGACGCTCGAGCCGCTGCAGGACGACGAGAACGGCTGGGCCTTCGACATCACCCCGTCGCCCGCCGAGATCGTGGACGCGTTCGTCGCCCGCGCCGGCCTCGCCCAGGAGGACACCGCATGATCGCCAGTACGCTCATCGCCGCGACGCCGCCCGATCCGGTCAAGGCCGTCGCCGGCACGGGCCAGCTCATCACCGCCGCCCTGGTCGGCATCGCGGTGCTCGTCGTGCTGATCACGTTCTTCAAGCTGCACCCGTTCCTGGCGCTGATCCTCGGCTCGCTGACGGTCGGCGCGATCGCCGGCCGCAACATGCTCGACGTCGTCGGCAGCTTCAGCACCGGCGTCGGCGACACGGTCAAGGGCGTCGGCGTCCTGATCGCGCTCGGTGCGATGTTCGGCAAGCTGCTCGCCGACTCCGGCGGCGCCGACCAGATCGTCGACACGATCGTCGGGCAGGTCCAGCCAGCGGATGCTGCCGTGGTCGATGGCCGCGATCGGCGCGATCATCGGCCTGCCGATGTTCTTCGAGATCGGGCTCGTGCTGCTGATGCCGGTCATCTTCCTGGTCGCCAAGCGCGCCGAGCGGTCGATCATCGCGCTCGGCATCCCGGCGCTCGCCGGCCTGTCCGCGATGCACGGCTTCGTACCGCCGCACCCCGGACCGCTGGCCGCCATCGCAGCGCTGTCGACGCCGACCTCGGCCTGTACGCTGGCGCTCGGCATCCTGGTCGCGATCCCGACGATCGTCGTCGCCGGCCCGCTGTTCGCCCGGTTCGCCGACGCGTTGGGTGCCGGTGCCCGGCCGGCGACCTCTACGACGCGACCGACGCGAGAAGCGGAGCGTCCGGCCCAGCTTCGGCGTGACGCTGGCCACGGTGCTGCTGCCGGTCGTGCTGATGATGGGCAAGGCGTCTCGCCGACATCGCCGCTCGACGAGGGCGACCGGACCGCGCAAGGTGCTCGACTTCATCGGTGAGCCGTTCGTCGCCCTGCTGATCGCGGTCATCGTCGCGATGTTCACCCTCGGCCGGGCGTCGGGCATGGACAAGGACGACGTCATGCGACGTCGCTCGAGCAAGTCGCTGCCGCCGATCGCCGGCATCCTCCTGATCGTCGGCGCCGGCGGCGGGTTCAAGCAGACCCTGATCGACACCGGCATCGCCGAGGTCGTCGCCGACTTCGTCGAGGACAGCGGCGTCTCGGTCCTCCTGCTGGCGTGGCTCGTCGCGGTGCTGATCCGCGTGGCGACCGGCTCGGCCACCGTCGCGACGATCACCGCCGCCGGCATCATGTCGCCGCATCGCCGCAGGACCTCGGCAGCACCGAGGTGTCGTTGCTCGTGCTGGCGATCGGCGCCGGCTCGGTGTTCTTCTCGCACGTCAACGACGCGGGCTTCTGGCTGGTCAAGGAGTTCTTCGGGCTGTCGGTCGGCCAGACGATCAAGAGCTGGTCGATCATGGAGACGATCCTGTCGGTGACGGGCCTGGTCGTGGTGCTGGCGCTCAACGTCGTGGTCGGTGCTGACCGACCGCGCGGCTCGCCGTGAGCGAACCATGACATCTGTCGTGAGTTCGTGACGGTCGCCGAGATAGCCTGAGGCAATGCTCATTCCGCTCCTGCGGACGTATCTCGCGCCTTACAAGCGGCCGATCGCACTCGTCCTGTTCTTCCAGCTCGTCCAGACGCTGGCCAACCTCTACCTGCCGGGCTCAACGCCGACATCATCGACAAGGGCGTCGTCGCCGGCGACACCGGCTACATCGTCCGCACCGGCGCGATGATGCTCGGCGATCACGGTCCTGCAGGTCGTCTGCACGATCGTCGCGGTCTACTACGGCGCGCGCACCGCGATGGCGCTCGGCCGTGACCTGCGCGCCGGGGTGTTCGGCAAGGTCGAGACGTTCGCGGCGCGCGAGATGGCGCAGCTCGGCGCACCGACGCTGATCACCCGCTCGACCAACGACGTCCAGCAGGTCCAGCTCATCGTGTTCATGGCGCTCACGCTGCTGGTCGCGGCGCCGATCATGTGCTTCGGCGGCATCTTCATGGCGCTGCGCCAGGACGTCGAGCTGTCCGGGCTGCTGCTGCTCGTCATCCCGGCGCTGATCATCAGCATCGGCCTGGTGATCCGGCAGATGCGGCCGCTGTTCCGGGTCATGCAGGTCAAGATCGACGCGATCAACGGCGTCATGCGCGAGCAGATCATGGGCATCCGCGTCATCCGCGCCTTCGTCAAGGAGCGACTACGAGGCCGAGCGGTTCGGCGACGCCAACCGCGAGAACATGGAGGTCGCGATCGCCGTCGGCCGCCTGATGTCGATGATGTTCCCGATCGTCATGCTGATCATGAACGTCTCGGTCGTCCTGGCCACGTGGTTCGGCGGCTACCGCATCGGCAGCGGCGATCTGCAGGTCGGCACGCTGACGGCGTTCCAGAACTACCTCGTCCAGATCCTGATGTCGGTCATGATGGCCACGTTCATGCTGATGCTGTGGCCGCGCGCCGAGGTGTCGGCCGAGCGCATCACCGAGGTGCTCGACACCGAGCCGAGCGTCCTGGCGCCGGACGACGCCGTGCAGGTCACGCTCGACCGGCGGCCGCATCGACATCCGCGGCGCCTCGTTCGCCTTCCCCGGCGCCGAGCAGGACGTGCTCCACGAGATCGACCTGATCGCCCGGCCGGGGGAGACCACCGCGATCATCGGCTCCACCGGCAGCGGCAAGTCGACCCTGCTTGGGCTTGATCCCGCGGCTGTTCGACGCGACCGGCGGCTCGGTCCGGATCGACGGCCACGACGTACGTTCGCTGCACCCCGAGGACGTCTGGGCCGTCGATCGGCCTCGTGCCGCAGCGGCCGTTCCTGTTCTGCGGCACCGTGGCGTCCAACCTGCGCTACGGCCGCCCCGACGCCACCGACGAGGAGCTGTGGGACGCGCTCGAGATCGCGCAGGCCAAGTGACTTCGTCGAGCGCATGCCCGAGCAGCTCGACGCCCCGATCTCGCAGGGCGGCACCAACGTCTCCGGCGGCCAGCGCCAGCGACTCGCGATCGCCCGCGCCATCGTCAAGCGGCCGCCGATCTACCTGTTCGACGACTCGTTCTCCGCCCTCGACTACGCGACCGACGCCGCACTGCGGGCCGCCATGCGTACGGCCACGGCCGAGGCGACCGTCGTGATCGTCGCCCAGCGGGTCTCCACGATCCGCGAGGCCGACCGCATCGTCGTGCTCGACGAGGGCCGGGTCGTCGGCACCGGCACGCACCCGAGCTGATGGAGTCCTGCGAGGTCTACCGCGAGATCGTGCTGTCCCAGCTCACCGATCGAGGAGGCGCGCATGAGCGGGAGTGGGGCGCGGACGGGCCGGCGCTTGCGGGCATGGGGATGCCGCCGGCGCGGGCCAAGGACTTCAGGGGCTCGCTGCGCCGCCTGCGTCGACCGGCTGCTGCTGCAGCGCATGATGGTCTGGGGCATCGTCGCGTTCGGCGTCGTCGCGACCTCGTTGTCGGTCGATCGGGCCCAAGGTGCTGGGTCACGCGACCGACATCGTGTTCACCGGCTACCTCAACGACCAGTTCCCCGACGGCGCAGACCAAGGCCGAGGTCGTCGCGCAGCTGCGCGCCGACGGCAACGACAAGCTCGCGTCCCTGGTGTCGTCGGTCGACCTGCAGCCCGGCGCCGGCATCGACTTCCACGGCCTCGGCGCTGGTGCTCGGCGGCGTGCTGGTCCTCTACGTCCTCGCGTCGTTGCTGCAGTGGTTCCAGGGCGTGTTCACCACGACCGTCGTGCAGAAGACCGTCGCCGGCCTGCGCAACGACGTCGAGGCCAAGATCAACCGGCTCCCGCTGTCCTACTTCGACCGTACGGACCGCGGAGAGGTGCTCTCGCGCACCACCAACGACATCGACAACATCGCCCAGTCGTTCCAGCAGACCATGAGCCAGCTGCTGACCTCGATCCTCATGGTCATCGGCACGCTGGTGATGATGCTGGTCATCTCGCCGTTGCTGTCGCTCGTCGCGCTCGCTGACGCTGCCGCTGGCGTTCGCCATCACCAAGGCGGTGACCAAGCGGTCGCAGCCGGAGTTCATGAAGCAGTGGGCCAGCACCGGGCGCCTCAACGGCCACATCGAGGAGGTCTTCACGGGCCACGAGGTCGTCAAGGTGTTCGGCCGTCAGCAGGAGGCGCGCGAGGAGTTCGACACCCGCAACGACGCGGTGTTCGCGGCCTCGTTCAAGGCGCAGTTCATCTCCGGCGTGATCCAGCCGGTCATGATGTTCGTCGTCCAACATCAACTACGTGCTCGTGGCCGTCATCGGTGGCCTGCGGGTCGCGTCGGGCACCCTCAGCATCGGTGACGTGCAGGCGTTCATCCAGTACTCCCGGCAGTTCACCCAGCCGCTGACGCAGGTCGCCGCGATGATCAACCTGCTGCAGTCCGGCGTCGCCTCGGCCGAGCGGGTGTTCGCCCTGCTCGACGAGCCCGAGGAGCGTCCCGACGAGGCCGACGCGCCGTTCCCCGACCCCATCCGCGGCCGGGTCGTGTTCGACGACGTGTCGTTCTCCTACCAGCCCGACGAGCCGCTGATCGAGCACCTCGACCTGACGGCCGAGCCGGGCCAGACCGTCGCGATCGTCGGCCCGACCGGTGCCGGCAAGACGACGCTGACCAATCTCGTCCTGCGGTTCTACGACATCCAGGGCGGCCGCATCACGCTCGACGGCGTCGACATCGCCCGGATGGACCGTGGTCCGCTGCGCGACAACTTCGGCGTCGTGCTGCAGGACACCTGGCTGTTCAAGGGCACGATCCGCGACAACATCGCGTACGGCGCGCACCGCGCGTCCGAGGAGCAGATCCTCGCGGCGGCCGAGGCGGCGTTCGTCGACCACTTCGTGCGCACCCTGCCCGACGGCTACGACACCGTGATCGAGGACGAGGGCACCAACGTCAGCGCCGGTCAGCGCCAGCTGCTGACGATCGCCCGGGCGTTCCTCGCCGATCCGGCGATCCTCGTGCTCGACGAGGCCACCAGCTCGGTCGACACCCGCACCGAGTCGCTGGTCCAGGGCGCGATGGAGCAGCTGCGGTCGGGCCGTACGTCGTTCGTCATCGCGCACCGGCTCTCCACGATCCGCGACGCCGACCACATCGTGGTGATGGAGGACGGTCAGATCGTCGAGCAGGGCACCCACGACTCGTTGCGGGCGGCCGGGGGAGCGTACGAGCGGCTCTACTCCGCCCAGTTCGCCGCCCCGCCGACCGACTCAGCGGTTGGCGCCCTTGAGTGAGCCCGTGCTGGTTCCACCGTCCGACACGAGGCACGTGATCTCATTCAGCGAGGAAGGCGGCGACCCGATCCTTGGGACGGCCGATGATGGCGCGATCGCCGCGGACGAGCACTGGACGCTGCATCAGCCGCGGGTGCTCGACCAGCAGGTCAGCCACGGCCTCGGCCGTCACGTAGTCGTCGGCTTCGAGGCCTTGCGCCTTGAAGAACCCGTCCTTGCGCACGAGGTCGGCCGGCGGGTCCTCGAGCTTGCCCAGCAGGTCGAGCAGCTCGGCACGGTCGAGCGGCTTCTTGAGGTACTGGACGATCTCGGTCTCGACGCCGGCCGCAGACGCTTCGTCGAGCGCGTGGCGGGAGGTCGAGCAGGCGGTGTTGTGCAGGATCGTCACGTCAGACATGCCGAGAGCCTACGACTCGGCAGAAGTGGAACCAGTGGTTCGAGGTGCTGGTCTGGCACGACGTCAGGCAGGCACCTCGCTGGCGGGACCGGTTGCGTACGTCTTCGGGCCGCCCGCTGGCAGCCGCCGCAGCCCGCGCCGCGTGACTCCGTCAGCGCGTCCTGACGGTCAGGCGCCGGCCGCGTCGATGACGGCGCGAAGGGCCGCGACGTGCCCGTCGAACGCCTTGCGGCCGACTGGCGTCAGACGCACGCGCACCCGTCGCCGACGGTCCTCGAGGGGTCGCTCGATGCTGATGTAGCCGGCCCCCTCGAGCGTCGCGAACTGCTTGGACAGGGCTGAGTCGGACAAGCCCAGCCGATCGCGTACGAACGCGAAGTCGATCCAGTCCGCCGAGGCGAGGAGCGCGACGATCGACAGGCGCGTGGCGGGGTGGATCAGCTCGTCGAACTGCGGCTGTGAGCTCATGCGCGCCGAGCCGAGCGCCGGGCGAGGACGTGCCACCAGACCGGGCCCACCGCACACGATCGCGACGGCGGGGGCGATGCTGGCCATCGTCGAGGCGTGCCGGGCTCCGTCGGCATCGGCGAGGAAGCCGAGCGCCACGGTGACCACGCCAAGCGCCACGATGCAGGCGAACAGCACGATCGGCAGGTGTCGATCGACCACGCCCGCGCGGATCGTGAGACTCGACGAACGCCGCCGGCCCGACAGGACGCGCTGCGCCACCGCCGCGTGCACCGCGCCGAAGACCAGGGTCGCGCCGCCGATCACCCAGGCATTGCCGAGATCGCTGGCCACGCCGAGTGCGACCCAGCCGGCTGCGAGCCCGCACCAGTACCACGCCGGAATGCCGATCTGCGCGATGACTTCCTGCTCCTGGTCGGCGATCATCTTGAGTGCGAGCCGGGCCTCGGCCTCGCTGATCTCGTCTGTCATGTCCTACCCACTTTCCTATCAGGAAAGTGACGACTACGGTTTCCCAGTAGGAAAGTCAACGGCTCGAGGAAGCGCTCGCCGCGTCAGTAAGAATGGCTGCATGGATCACGTTCGGTATGACGTCGACGAGAACATCTGCACCATCACGATGGACCGGCCCGAGGTGCGCAACGCCGTGGACGGCCCGATGGCCGCCGAGCTGCGCGAGGCGTTCCAGCAGTTCGAGGAGGACGAGTCACTGGCCGTCGCCGTGCTCACCGGGGCCGGCGGCACGTTCTGCGCGGGCGCCGACCTCTCGGCGGTCGACGACCCAGAGCGCCGCAACGAGCTCGATCCCGAGGGTCTCGGCGGCGGACCGATGGGGCCCAGCCGCATGGAGCTGACCAAGCCCGTCATCGCGGCGGTGTCCGGCCACGCCGTCGCCGGTGGCCTCGAGCTCGCGCTGCTCGCCGACCTGCGGGTCGTCGAGGAGGACGCGGTGTTCGGCGTGTTCTGCCGGCGCTGGGGCGTGCCCCTGATCGACGGCGGCACGGTGCGCCTGCCGCGGATCATCGGCCAGGGTCGGGCGCTGGACATGATCCTCACCGGGCGTCCGGTCGGCGCCCACGAGGCGTTGCAGATGGGGCTGGCCAACCGCGTCGTCCCGGTGGGGGACTCGCTGACCGTCTGCCCACGACCTCGCCGAGCAGATCGCTGCGTTCCCGGCCGAGTGCATGAGGGCCGACCGCGCCTCGGCCTACCGCCAGTGGGACCTGCCCCTCGATGCCGCGCTGCGTTCCGAAGGCGCCAACGGCGTACCGGTCGTGATGCAGGAAGGTGCCGACGGCGCGGCCCGGTTCGCCGGTGGTGAGGGCCGCCACGGCGAGTTCTGAGGCGGGCGAGGACGGGAGCGCGGCCGGATTGGAGCCGTGGCCTGTGTTCTGGCAGAATGGGCCCTTGCGTCCGGTACGCGTGGAGACCCTCTCATCTTCAAGCAGCCGGCTCACCGATTTCGTCGGCCGTGTCCCCACGCGGCTCCGGCAGGTCACCACAAACACACATCTGAGGAGACACCACACTCGTGGCAGTCAAGATTCGCCTGAAGCGTATGGGCAAGATCCGTACGCCGTTCTACCGCATCGTCGTCGCCGACTCGCGCACCAAGCGCGACGGACGCGTCATCGAGGAGATCGGCACCTACAACCCCAAGGCAGACCCGTCGATCATCAAGGTCGACGGCGACCGCGCCCAGTACTGGCTCGGCGTCGGCGCCCAGCCGACCGAGGCCGTCGCAGCCCTGCTCAAGATCACGGGCGACATCGGTGGCAAGAACACCATGAAGTTCGCGGACGAGAAGCGCAGCAAGGAAGACATCTTCCAGGAAGCGCTCAAGGAGCTCCACAACGAGCCCAAGGCCGACGCGACGACCAAGAAGGCCGCTGCCGCCAAGAAGGCTGCCGCCAAGGCTGACGAGGCGCCCGCCGAGGAGGCCAAGGCTGAAGAGCCCAAGGCTGCCGACGCGCCCGCCGAAGAGGTCAAGGCTGAAGAGGCGCCCGCCGAGGAGGCCAAGGCCGAAGAGCCCAAGGCCGACGAGGCACCCGCCGACGCTGCACCTGCCGACGAGGCCAAGGCCTGATCGTGGCAGCCCCCATGATCGAGGTCATCGAGCACCTCGTCGCCGGCATCGTCGACAGCCCTGACGATGTCAACGTGCGCGCCAAGCAGACGCGCAACGGCGAGCTGTTCGAGGTCCGGGTCAACCCGGACGACCTCGGCAAGGTCATCGGCCGCCAAGGCCGCACGGCCACCGCCATCCGCAAGGTCGCGGGCGCAATCGCCGGACGTGGCGGCGCGCGCATCGACTTCGTGGACGTCGACCGCCGCAACTGACGACTGCAGGTCGTCATCGGCCGCATCGGCCGGGCCCACGGCATCCGCGGTGAGCTGAACGTCGACATCCGAACCGACGAGCCCGAACGGCGTTTCGCCCCGGGCTCGTCGGTCGTTTGCGGCGACCGTACGCTGACGATCGCGCGCGCCCGGCACCACAGCGGACGCCTGGTCGTGTCGTTCGAGGAGGTCCCCGACCGCACCGCCGCAGAGGCGCTGCACGGCCGGATCATCGAGGCCGACATCGACCCGCTCGAGCTCCCGGACGACCCCGACGAGTTCTACGACCACCAGCTGGTCGGGCTCGAGGCGCGTACCGGCGACGCGGTCGTCGGCACCGTGACCGGCATCGTGCACGGCCCCTACCAGGACACGCTGGCCGTCAAGATCGACGGCCGCGAGGTGTTCATCCCGTTCGTCACCGAGATCGTGCCCGTCGTCGACGTCAAGGGCGGCTTCGTGACGATCAACGAGGTCGCGGGTCTGCTCGACCCGGCCGAGGCCGAGAACGCCGCCTCGGACCTGGCGGTCGACTGACGTGCAGATCGACGTCGTCTCCATCTTCCCGGCGTACCTCGACGCCCTGCAGCTCTCGCTCGCCGGCAAGGCGCAGGTCGCCGGCCTGCTGCAGATCACGACGCACGACCTGCGCGACTTCACGCACCGACAAGCACCGCAGCGTCGACGACACCCCCTACGGCGGGGGAGCGGGCATGGTCATGAAGGCCGAGCCGTGGGGCGAGGCGCTCGACGCGCTGGCCACCGACGCCGGCCGTCATCGTCGTGCCGACGCCGTCGGGCACGCCGTTCACGCCAGCGCATGGCCGAGCGGCTCAGCGCCGAGGAGCACCTCGTGTTCGCCTGCGGCCGCTACGAGGGCATCGACCAGCGGGTCATCGACCACGCCGCCGGCCGGTGGCGCGTCGAGGAGGTCTCGCTCGGCGACTTCGTGCTCAACGGCGGGGAGGTCGCCGCGCTCGCGATGATCGAGGCCGTCGTGCGCCTGATCCCCGGCTTCATGGGCAATCCCGAGTCGCTCGTCGAGGAGTCGCACGGCGACGACGGGCTGCTGGAGTACCCCGTCTACACCAAGCCCGCCAGCTGGCGCGGCCTCGACGTGCCGGAGATCCTGCTGTCGGGCAACCACGCCGCGATCGCCGCGTGGCGACGCGAGCAGGCGCTCGAGCGTACGCGGCAGCGCCGCCCCGACCTGCTCACCTAGCCGATTTCCTTCGGGGCATGCGCATGTGGCAACATTGACCCTTGGCGCCGACGGTTCTGCCTCAGGGGAATCGTGTTCACCGCCGCATCAAAACTTTCGCATTCGCACGCTATCCGTGGGTGACCTGTGGCACCGGCGAGGAGTAGATCATGACCAACATCGTCGACCAGGTCGCCAGCGCATCGCTGCGCACCGACCTCCCTGACTTCCGTCCCGGCGACACGCTGGACGTGCACGTCAAGGTCATCGAGGGCAGCCGCTCGCGCATCCAGGTGTTCAAGGGCGTCTGCATCAAGGTGCAGGGCTCGGGCATCGGCCGTACGTTCACGGTCCGCAAGGTCAGCTTCGGCGTCGGCGTGGAGCGTACGTTCCCGCTGCACACCCCGGTCATCGAGAAGATCGAGGTCGCCACGCGCGGCGACGTCCGCCGGGCCAAGCTCTACTACCTCCGCAACCTGCGCGGCAAGGCTGCCAAGATCAAGGAAAAGCGCGACGTCTGAGCACCGGTGAGTTGCCTGCCGCGCCGTTGATGGTGCGGGTTAGGCTCACTGCGTGACACGTCTGGCCAAAGGAGCAACGATCCGGCGCGATGCCGGGCTCTACGGCTTCGAACGCGCGCTGGCCCGCCAGGGTCTGCACCCCGTCGCGGGTGTGGACGAGGCGGGCCGCGGCGCGTGCGCCGGCCCGCTCGTGGCGTCTGCCGTCGTCCTCGAGCGGCCCATCAAGGGGCTCGCCGACTCCAAGCTCCTCACTGAGAAGCGCCGTGAGGCGTGCTTCGACCTGATCATGGAGCGCGCGGTCGACGTGTCGGTCGTCGTCATCCCGGCGGCCGAGTGCGACCGCATGGGTCTGCACGTCGCCAACATCGCGGCACTGCGGCGGGCGTTGGCCCGTCTGGCCGTGCGACCTGGCTACGTCCTCACTGACGGCTTCCCGGTCGACGGCCTTGGTGCGCCCGGCCTGGCGATGTGGAAGGGCGACCGGGTTGCGGCCTCGATCGCGGCGGCCTCGGTCATCGCCAAAGTCACCCGTGATCGCATGATGGTCCAGATGCACGAGGACTATCCGGCATACGATTTCGCCACGCACAAGGGCTACAGCACGCCGACCCACCAGGAGGCGCTGAAGCTGCACGGGCCGTGCGCCGAGCACCGGCGCAGATACGTCAACGTACGAGCAGCGATGGAAGGCACCATTCAATGAGCTCTGAGGATCTCGAGCGGTACGAGTCGGAGATGGAGCTCGCGCTCTACCGCGAGTACCGCGACGTCGTCACGATCTTCAAGTACGTCGTCGAGACCGACCGCCGCTTCTACCTGTGCAACCAGGTCGACGTGAAGGTCCGCTCCGAGACCGGCGATGCCTACTTCGAGGTGTCGATGAACGACGCGTGGGTGTGGGACATCTACCGCCCGGCGCGCTTCGCCAAGAACGTCAAGGTGCTGACGTTCAAGGACGTCAATGTCGAGGAGCTGCAGGGCTCGGACTTCAAGGTGCCCGGCGCCGAGCGACTCGACGTTCGAGCGCCACTCAGCTGCGCCCGCGCGTCCCCTGTCGGCCGGGCGACCTCCGCGGAACCCTCGCGTCGCCGAACAGGCGCACGGAGCCGTGGAACAGCTCGTTGCTGCTCGCCTTCCGCTCGATCGGTGTCGATCGGATAGGCCTCGACGACCCGCGCGCCGTGAGCCGACTGCGTGATCGACGGCCGCCGCCGTGAGCGCCTGTGGCCAGCCCCTTGGCCGCGATGGTCCCGGCGTACGACGAAGCACGTGATCGCCCAGACGTCGGCGTCGTCGATCGGCTCGGCGCTCGCCTTGACGATGCGTGAGCGGACCAGGCCGGCTGTGAGGGTGCGAGGGCCGACCCGGACCCAGGCGGCGGCGACGTCGTCGACGTACGCGATGAAGGCCGGGCGTCTCGGCGTCCTTGAGCTCACGCCGGAGCAGCGCGCGCTTGTCGTCACTGCTGGCAGCGTCGAAGTCCTTGCGCCGGATCATGAACCACTGGCACGAGCAGCTGCCGCCGTCGCCGCCGCCCGGTCAGGGTGTGCTCGACGTCGGACCAGGGACTCGTGCGGCTCGTATGCGGTCGGCATGCCTCGTCGTACGAACGGCGCCCGTCGTGTCAGTGGGCGAACGGCGGCGGCCCGAGCAGCACGATGCCGCCGTTGCGCTGACCCGACGCGGCGATCCGGTCGAAGTCGACCTCGCCGGAGTCGACGTCATCGGCGATCGGATCGCTCGCGTCCCAGTAGAACGACTCGATGTTGCCGGGCGTCTGCACGCACAGCAGTCGCGCGAACGGCGACGTGACCATGAAGGCGTGGGGGAGCCCGCGGGTCGCGAGCATGATGCCGCCCTCGGAGACGCGCTGCTCGGTGCCGTCGAGATGCACCAGGATCTCGCCCTCGAGCACGACCAGCGTCTCGTCGGTCTCGGGGTGGATGTGCAGCGGCGTGACCTTGCCCTGCTCCATGCGGTCCTCGAACATCAGGAACGCGCCGTCGGAATCCTTCGCCCGGACCTTCCACGTGTGCACGCCGCCGCCGGCGAACCAGCGACGTTCGCCCTCGGAAGCCGCTTTGACGGTGGATGTGGGTACGGCTGTTGCGCTCATGACGCTTCTCCTTTATCCGTGTCGTGGGACACCAGTCCCATGACGAGACTGCAGTACCATGTCGGGTATGTCAACACCCTACGAGGCCAGTGGCCGCGTCGAGCAGAAGAGTCGTACGCGCACCGCGCTCGTGGTCGCCGCGCGCGAGATGGTCTCGCGCGGGCTCGCCCCGAGCGTCCCAGAGGCTGCTGACGCGGCAGGGATCTCGCGCACCACGGCGTACCGCTACTTCCCCAACCAGCGGACGCCTTCTGGCGGCCGCGCACCCGGAGACGGGGGCGGAGTCGATGCTGGGCGAGAACCCGCCGACAGACCCGGCGAAGCGGCTCGACGAGGTGATTGCCGGTTCACGACGGTGATCGTGGAGACCGAGGCCGCAGCAGCGGACGATGCTGCGGCTCTCGCTCGAGGACGACCCGGAGGACCGCGGCGGTCAACCGCTGCGCCAGGGGCGGGCGATCGGCTGGATCACCGAGGCGCTCGAGCCCGTACGCGATCAGCTGTCGGACGACGAGCTGCACCGGCTGGTGCTGGCGATCCGCAGCGCCACCGGAATCGAGGCGCTGGTCTGGCTCACCGACATCGGCGGCTTGCCCGTGATGCGGCGGTAGAACTGATGCGCTGGTCGGCCCAGTCGATGCTGCAGGCCGCGCTCGGCGCTACTTCTCGTACAGGTTGACGCGGTACTTGATGATCGCCGGGCCGTCGCGGTTCACCGGGTCGAAGACGCCACCCACGCCGACCGTGAGGTAGCCGATCTTGGTGTTGCCGCCGCCCTCGATCCGCAGCTTGGACCCGGCCCCGGTGTCGGATTTTCACGATCTCGGTGCGCCACGTCTGGACCGGTTCGGTGCCGAGGACGAACGCCTTCAAGGACGTGCCCGTCACCTTGTAGGCGGTCTCCAGCGGCATCGGCGCCATGCGGAAGTGAATGCCGGTCGGGCGTGTGTGGTGGCCGGCTCCTTGTGCATGACACGGTCGAACACCACCAGCATGGCATCGATCGTCAGCTCGTCATCCTCCGGCAGCAGGAAGCGGACCCGGCGGGGCTTCCTCGTCTCGTAGGCCACGTAGTCCTTGTGGGCGGGCATGCCGACGTCGTGGGCGGAGGGCGGGTGCGCAGGTCCCACACCTCGACCCCCTCGGCATCGGTCGGCGCCGTCGCGTGCGGGGTGCCTTCGTGAGACGGGGGTTTTGTCGCCGCCGGTGTCCTTTCGTCGCCGTTGAAGCTCACTCTGCATGCTGCCGTTGTTAGAAGTCCGATCAGCATCATCACGATCACCCGTCTCGCCATCCCGCCTTGACCTCGACGTCGACGTGCGTGCCGTCGACGAAGACCTCGGCGAGGTCGTCGATTCGATGGTGGATGCGGAACTCGTCGATGCGGTCGCCCATGTCGCGGTCCATGATGTCGGCGAGCTCGTCGCGCCCACCCGGCCGGTCCAGCAGGTCGACATACGCCGGGAGCGTGTCGTTGGTGAAGTAGTCCCAACGATCCTCCCAGTCGGCGACGTTGCCGGTCGGAATGGGAATCGACCGTCGACCGATGTGGTGACCTTGCCGGGGCCCCACGGGTCCACGGTGAGGGAGGCGCCGAACTCCGTCGGCGAGTACTCGCCCATGGTGTGCGCGCCGGGCACCGAGACCTGACCGACCGTCGAGAACATCTTGGTCACGAGCTCACCGGTGCCGGGCCGGTCCTGCATCGTCTTGTAGTCGTTCTGGATGATGTCGTGCTGCTCGCGATAGGCCATCGAGTAGGCGGCGTCGTGCAGCTCCTGTGGCGTCGAGGTCGGGTCGTCGATGGCGTGCCAGGCGTCGAGCATGCGTCTGGTGCGCCCGGGTCGGTGGACTTCTCGAAAAGACCGGCATCCGCCATCTCCTGGATGGCGGGCAGTCCGCCGTCGACGTACGCCTGGTTCATCGAGCCCATGTCGAGGAAGATCTCCTTCTGCATCGACAGGAACTTCTGCTCGAACCACTTCACCTCACCTTCGCCGAGGTTGGCCAGCTGCTCGGCTGCCTCGCGGGTCAGCGGGTACGGGAGCGGCACCCAGTCGGGGATCTTGCCGGAGGCGTCCTGGTACTTCTGCAGGATCTCGCGCATCGTCCCGAGGTCGAGGAACCCGGCCGCGAAGGACGGGCCGACGAGGTTGGCGAGGCCGGCCCACTCCAGGCTAGGGTTCTTCTTGAACAGCTCCCCGTAGTAGTCGTAGACCTTCTCGATGATGTCGCTGAGGGCGGGCGCACCCCGCGAGATGTCCCAGTCGCCGATGTCGATCCCGGCTTCCTTGAGCGCCTTGGACTGCCAGTAGACCTGCAGCAGCTGGGCGTAGTCGCGCGGGTCGAGGCCGAGCGAGCGGGCCAGGTCGAGGCGCAGCTGGAGCACCTCGAGCGGGGTGCCGAGCTCTGGGGGATCGAAGAGCCTGAGCGCGCGTGCGGCTTCGTCGCGGGTGAGGGTGATCGTGGGGTAGAGCACCAACGCCTCGAGCGGCAGCAGGCCGTCGGCGAACATCCGCCGGATGTCGGCATCGGAGGGGTTCTTGAGCAGATGTGCCGCGTGATGGGCGTCGTCGTCCAGCTTGCGGAGCGCGGTGCGGTAGCGCGGACGCAGATCCGCCTCGATCGCGCTGTTCGAGTCCGGCGCGGGACCGGTGTGGTCGGGGTCGTGCCGCTCGGTGTTGGCCGCCGAGACCCGGGTGGCGTACTCGTCGTTGAGGGTCTTGACGGTGACGTCGAACGCCGTCGCGTCGGCGGCGAATCCACGGATCGCGCCGATGGCGACCAGAGCGTGCCCCGCGAGGCGGGCAGCGACTTGCTGGCCCGGCACGACCTGGCCGATGACGGCGCCGGTGATGCTGCCCTCGGTGTGCGAGCCGGCCTGACTGGCGTCGGAGTGCAGCTCTGTGGCCAGCGCCATCAGGCGACTGGCGTTGATCGCCGGAGTCTCCATCGAGTCGTCGATGGCCGCCGGCGTCGTGCCGTTGTAGAGCTCGGCGTAGTTCTCGAACGGTCCCCCCATGGGTGACAGTGTGCCTGAAACTGCAGTCGTCCCGCGACCTGAGCCCGTCCACAGGTCGCGCGCGCCTCCGGCCGTCCACAGGCGTGGAGCTTGCGACCGCCAGCAGTCGGCCAACCCGGTGAGGCTGGCTTGATGACGTACGCGCGCAACAAGGCCCTCGGCACCTACGGCGAGCGGGTGGCCGCCGATCATCTCGAGGCACTCGGCATGGTCGTGCTGGCCCGCAACTGGACGTGCCGGTTCGGCGAGATCGACATCGTCGCCCGCGACGGGTCGACGCTGGTGATCTGCGAGGTCAAGACCCGCACGCAGCAACCATCACGGTGGGCCGTTCGAGGCGATCACGGGCCACAAGGCAGCGCGGCTGCGCCGGCTCGCGATGCACTGGCTCGAGGTGCACGACGTCCACCCGCCGAGCCTGCGCATCGACGTCGTCTCGGTGGTCGTCCCGCCCCGCGGCGCGCCCGTCGTCGACCGCATCGCCGGGGTCGCCTGATGGCCGCGGCGACGCACTCGGTCACGCTCGACGGGTTGTCGGGACGGCCGATCGAGGTCGAGGTCGACATCTCGGGCGGGCATGCCGGCCACGGTCCTCGTCGGGCTGGCCGACACGATGGTCAACGAGGCGCGCGACCGTTGCCGCTCGGCGGTCGTCCAACTCCGGCACGACGTGGCCCGACCAGCGCGTGACGATCAACCTGGCGCCGTCGACGCTGCCCAAGACGGGCTCGCACTACGACCTGGCGATCGCTCTGGCCGTGTTCGCCGCCAAGTCGCTCGATCCCGGCCGAGCGGCTCGCCGACGCGGTGTTCCTCGGCGAGCTCGCCCTCGACGGCCGGCTGCGGGCCATACGCGGGGTGCTGCCGGCGACGCTCGCCGCCCTCGAGGCCGGCTTCGACCGGGTCTTCGTGCCCGAGGTCAACGTGCCCGAGGCCGAGCTCGTCCGGGGCATCTCGGTGGTCGGCGTCCGCTCGTTGCGGCAGACCGTCGCCCTGCTGACGGGGGCGGAGGACCCGACGACCCGCCGGTGCCGCCGCTGGATGAGATCCCCGGCATGTCGTGGACGTCGGCGGACCGGCTGTCCCACCTCGACCTCGCGGACATCGCCGGCCAGGAGGACTCGCGGATGGCGCTCGTCGTGGCCGCCGCCGGCGGTCACCACCTGCTGATGACCGGGCCGCCCGGCATCGGCAAGACGATGCTGGCCCAGCGCCTGCCCGGGCTGCTGCCCGACCTCACGCACGAGCAGTCGCTCGCGGTCAGCGCGGTGCATTCGGTCGCCGGCGTGCTGCCGAGCGACGCGCCGCTGCTGCGGCGGCCGCCGTTCCTCGACCCGCACCACACCGCGAGCGCGGTGTCGATCGTCGGCGGCGGCAGCAAGGTGATCCGTCCCGGCGCGCTGTCGCTGGCGCATCACGGAGTGCTGTTCCTCGACGAGGCGCCCGAGTTCGCCAGCAACGTGCTCGAGGCGCTGCGGCAGCCGCTGGAGAGCGGCCACGTCGTGGTGTCGCGCGCGGCCCAGACCGCGGCCTATCCCGGCACGGTTCCAGCTGGTGCTCGCCGCCAACCCCTGCCCGTGCGGGCTCAGCTCCGCCGTCAGCGACCAGTGCCGGTGCACCCCGCTATGCGGCGGCGCTATTCAGACCGCCTCTCCGGGCCGATCCGGGATCGCATCGACATCCACCGCTCGCTGTCTGCCCTGTCGAGGCCCGAGCTGGCCAACGCGCTCGCGGCGGCCGGTCGACAGCAGAGCTCGCGGCCGGCGTCGCCGAGGCACGCGAGCGCCAGCTGCACAGGCTGCGCGAGACGCCGTGGCGGCTGAACAGCGAGGTCCCGGGCGTCGAGCTGCGCAAGCACTGGCCGGTCAGCGACCAGGGCCGCGCCCTGGTCGACCGGCAGCTGCGCACCAACAAGCTCAATGCCCGCTCGGCTGACCGCATCCTGCGGCTGTCGTGGAGCGTCGCCGACCTGCACGGCCACGCGGTCCCGACGGGTGACGACGTCGATACGGCGCTCTCGCTGCGACGGGGCACCCCGCTGGGCAGTGCCCTTCGCGACATGGTGCAGGCGTCATGACGCCGGCAGGACCGGCTGGGCTGAGCCTCGTGGTCGAGCCCGGCGACCCTCGACTGCGCAACCTCCTGCTGACGTACGAGCCGGCAGAGATCCTCGCCGCGATCCTGGGCCGGCATCGGCTGGGCGAGCTCCGGTTCCCGACGCGTGGACCGAACGCGGCGCGCGCTCGACCGCGCGCCGAGATGGCCGCCGCGCGGGCCAAGGCCGCAGGGCTGCGCTGGGTCACGCCCGGGCGACAAGGAGTGGCCGATGCCGCTCGACGACCTCGACCATGTCGAGCCGTTGCACGGCGCCACCGGAGCCCCGCTCGGACTGTGGTTGCGCGGAGTCGGCCATCTCGCCGAGCTGTGCGAGCAGAGCGTGGCGATCGTCGGCGCTCGCGACTGCACGACATACGGCGCCGAGTGCGCTTCCGACCTGGCCGCCGACTGCGCTGACGCGGGCTGGACCGTGATCAGCGGTGCGGCCTACGGCGTCGACGGCTGCGCGCACCGCGGAGCGTTCCTCATGAACGCGCCCACCGTCGCAGTCCTGGCGTGTGGCGCCGATCTCGACTACCCGAAGGCCCACGGCGCGCTGATCGCCCGGATCGTCGAGATGGGCGTGGTCATCAGCGAGCAGGCGCCGGGGGAGCCGCCCCTCAACCGCTTCTTGTCTCGCAACCGCCTCATCGCTGCGCTGACACAGGGGACTGTCGTGATCGAGGCCGCGGAGCGCAGCGGCTCGCTCAACACGCTCAACTGGGCCGATCAGCTCGGGCGCACCACGATGGCGCTCCCGGGCCCGGTGACCTCACAGCAGTCGCCGGGGTACACGCCGCGATCCGGGCCGGCAAGGCAGTCGTTGTGACACGCGGCCGCGAGATCATCGCCGAGCTGTCGGGGTTGGGCGCCGTCGCCGAGGAGCAACCGTCCCTGCCGCTCACGGAGTTCGACCGGCTGCCACCGGCTGCCCGGTCCACCCTGGACGGCCTCGACTGGGCCGCAGCGCGCACTGTCACCGAGATCGCCTCGGGGGTGCGGCTCAGCACGCGAGAGGTCCGGGCCGCGCTCGACCTGCTCGAACGGCGCGG
The DNA here is from genome assembly GCA_963759975.1 of uncultured Actinomycetota bacterium. Taxonomy (GTDB): domain Bacteria; phylum Actinomycetota; class Actinomycetes; order Propionibacteriales; family Nocardioidaceae; genus Aeromicrobium. Next base: position 97,900 of record CAVXBS010000034.1, on the reverse strand, counting down.
CCTGGTGCTTCGGGCCGGAGCCGAATGGCTGCTCGCCCGCCGTGCCGACACCGGCTGACCTTCGGTCTACCGGGGCACCCCGGATCGCAGGATGACATTGGCATACGGCGTCGCCTCGCCCGTACGCACGACGAACCGGCAGCCCTCGATACGGCTCTTGAAGTCCTCGTGATCGAGCCGCTCCGGTGACACGTTCTCCTCCAGGACGCGGAGGACGTCGGGGTTCTGGGACTCGATGTCCTTCGGAGACCCATGCGGCCTCGACGTCGACCGTGGCCAGCACGGGCCGCAGCACCGACACGAAGCCGGGCAGGCCGTAGACCACACCGAGGTCGATGACCGGCACTCCCGGTTGCACCGGCAGTCCGGAGTCGCTGATCGCGAAGAGGTCGGTGTGCCGGAGGCCGGCGAGTGCACCCGCCAGATCGGCGTGGATGAGTCCTACAACTGCACGTGAGTCTCCTAGCGGGGGGTGGATGTCGGCTCCGGCAGCAGGTGCAAAGCCTTTGTGGTCTCGGCGGATCGGGGTACGAGCTGTGGGTCCCTGCGGCCTGCACCGACCTGGACGCCGCGGCGGTTGCCAAGCTGACCGCCTGGCACAGGCTCGCGCCCCAGCCCAGCCGAGCGGCGAGGTGGCCTATGAACACGTCACCGGCACCGGTGGTGTCGCGAACGTCGACGCGCGGCGACGCCTGGACCCCCTGCTCGTCGGACGTCGTCCAGACAGCACCCTCGGGCCCCAACGTCGTCACGACGCTGCGCGCGCCGCGATGCACCAGCTCGGCCTGCGCGAGCAGCATCCGACGGGTTGCCGTTATCGGGCCCGCTCAGGAGGGCCAGCTCGTGCTCGTTGACCACGAGCGGGTCGCACAGTCCGAACACCTTGTCGGAGATTTCGCGAGCCGGAGCGGCGTTGAGGACGAAACGGCCACCCGCGAGCTGTGCGGCCCGCTCGATCATCCGTCTGGCACCTCGAGCTGGCAGATCACGACGTCAGCGGCCGCCACCAACTGGTCCGACTCCTCGTGCGGCTCCCGCCACGACCAGTTGGCGCCGGCGACCACGACGATCGTGTTGTCGTGGTCGGCGACGGTGATGTACGCGACGCCGCTCTCGGTCCCCTCGACCACGTGCAGGTGCCGGTGGCCGACCCCGTATGTCTCGAGACCGCTCCTCAGGATCTCTGCGTTGGCGTCATCTCCGACCCGACCGACGAACTCCACGTCCGCCCCGGCCAGCTGGGCCGCGACGGCCTGATTGGCGCCCTTGCCTCCGACGTTGCGCCGGACGTGGTCGGCGATGATGGTCTCTCCGGGCACGGGAAGGTGCGCAGCTCGACGACCAGGTCGAGGTTGATCGACCCGACCACGACGACGGCCGGGCGCGACAGGTCAGTCGTCACCGGAGATCGTCGCCCGTGATGAGGCCGACCAGTTCGTCGCCGTTGACGTCGCCCACCTGTCGACGTGCGACCGCGCGACCGCGCCTGCAGGACCGACGACGCGTGTCTGAGACCCGCATGACCTGATCGAGGTCGTGGCTGATGAGCAGCACCGTGACCCCGTTGTCGCGCAGCGACCGGATCAGGCTTCTCGACCGCCGCGGTCTCCCGGACGCCCAGAGCCGCCGTGGGCTCGTCCATGATGACCAGCGTCTGCGCCCCAGGTGACGGCGCGGGCGATGGCGATCGCTCTGGCGCTGACCACCCGACATCCGCCGCACCGTCGTGCGTACGGAGGGCACGTTGACGTCGAGATCGTTCGAGGATCTCCGAGCTCTGGTCGATCATGCTGCTTGCGGTCGAGGATGCCCAGGAGCGGGATCGGCCTTGGTGCAGCTCGCGGTTGAGGTAGAGGTTCTGCCACACCGTGAGGTCCTCGACGAGGCCGAGGTCCTGGTAGACCGTCTCCACGCCGAGATGAGCGCGCGTCCTCGGGTGAGCTGAGCTGCACGCGGCTCGCCCTTGAACGAGGATCTCGCCGTCGTCGGGGGAGTGGACGCCGGTCAGGCAGCGCACCAGGGTCGACTTGCCGGCGCCGTTGTCGCCGACGATCGCGGTGACCTGACCGGCTGCGATCGTAGATCGACAGGCCGTCGAGGGCGCGGACGGCGTCGAAGGTCTTGACGCAGGTGGCGCGCCTCGAGCAGCGGCGCGTCGGGGTCGCGTCGGTCGGTCGTCCATGAGCGTCCTCACTTCTGGAACCGGGCGATGCAGGGCGGACATCGAGGACCACGGCTCCGACCGCGACCGGCTGGTAGTACTGCGAGATGCCGAGGATCGTGAAGCCGTTGACCAGGCTGGTCAGCAAGATCGGCTCCGACTGACCGATCCCAGGACCGAGGCCCTGCCGCCGAACAGCGACGATCCGCCGAGCACGACCGCGGCGATGCGAGCTCAGCAGGTAGTTGGTCTGCAGGGTCGGGTCGGCGCCGCCGTTGCGGGCCACCAGCATGACGCCGGCGAGGCCGCAGCAGGAGCCCGGAGCCGGCGTAGGCGTACATCCGGACCCGCGCGCACCGGGATGCCGGTGCCGCGGGCGGCCTCGAGGTTGCCCGCCGACGGCGAGCAGGTGGGTGCCGATGCGTGGTGCGGAACAGCAGGAACGCCGTCACCAGGGCGCCGACGAGCGCGATCAGCCAGAACCAGCGCACCGGCCGGCTCCGTCGAGGGCGAGCGCCTGCAGGAAGTTCGAGGACACCGCGACCGTGTTGCCCTGCGTCAGCAGCAGGGTGATGCCGCTGACCACGCTGCAGCGTGCCCGAGCGTGACGATGAAGTCGGTCATCCCGAGGTAGCCGACCAGGAAGCCGTTGACCAGACCGACGAGCAGGCCGCCGACGCAGTGCCAGCGGCGATCGCCGATGGCCATCGAATGACCGTGGCTCACGGTGTAGCCGAGCAGCGCCGCCGCCCAGGGCAGATTGGAGCCGACGGAGAGGTCGATGCCGGCGACGACGACGGCGAACTGCTGGCCCAGCGCCAGGACCACGCAGGATCGATGACGGCGACCAGCAGGTCGCTGATGTTGTCGGTCGGTGAGGAAGTTCGGGCGTCGCGATGAAGAAGACGAGCAAGACCATGACCGAGGGCGATCGGGGCGGCGAACGTCGGCCAGCGCGACGCGTCGATGCGGCGCGACGGCTTGCCGGCGTCGTCGGTCGAGTCCGGGTCAGCTGCCGGGCGCCCAGTCGGCGCCCGGTCATCAGCAGGTTCACTTCGAGATCAGCGTCTCGATCGGGTTGTCGAACGGCTCGAACGGCTTCGGGAACGCGGCGATCTGCTTCGTCGGCGTTCGCCTTGTCGATGAACGCGATCGGGGCGACGACGCGGTCCGGGATCTTCTTGCCCTGGCTCAGGGCGACGCACGCCTGGACGGCGAGCTGGCCCTCGGCGTACGGGTACTGGGTGATGGTGCCGTACAGGGTGCCCGCTCTTGACGGCCTTCAGCGCGCCTGGATGCCGTCGACCGAGATGACCTTGATCTTGCCGGCCTTGCCGGCGTTCTTGATCGCCTGCGCGGCGCCGAGACCCATCGTGTCGTTCGCGGCGAAGATGCCGGTGATGTCCGGGTGCGCCTTCAGCAGCGCCTCGGTGACCTGCAGCGCCTTGTCCTGCTCGTAGTCGGCGGGCGTGCGCTGGCCACGATGTCGAGCTTGCCCTTGACGGCGTCGCTGAAGCCCTTATCGCGGTTGATGCCGTTCTGCTCGCCGGCGATGCCCTGCAGGATGGCGACCTTGCCCTTGCCGCCGAGGCCTCGAGCATCTGCTGCCCGGCGATCTTGCCGGCCTGCAGGTTGTCCGAGCCGATGAACGAGGCGTAGCGAGACGCCGGCCTTCTTGGACGCGGCCGCGTCGATCTGGGTGTCGAGGTTGAGGATCGGGAGTCTTCTTGCGGCGACCGGCACCAGGGGGTGATGACGTTGGTGGCGTTGACCGGGACCACGCCGAAGCAGTTGTAGTCCTGCGCGGCCAGCGTCGAGATCTTGGCGTTCTCGCCGTCGGCGTCGGTCTCGCTGCTTCCGGCCTGCACGTTGACCTTGACGCCCTGGGCCTTGCCCTCGGCGATCGGCGCCGTCGCGCAGCGCCGCCCAGTAGGGGTTGGTGAAGTTGCGGGTGGCGATCGCGATCGTGAAGTCGCTCTTGGACGCCGAGCTCGAGGTCGCTGCCTCCGCGGCCGCATGCGGCGAGCATCGTGAGGCTCGTCGCGGCGACGATTCCGATCATGGCGGTGCGCCGGATTGAAGTGGTCATGATGTCCTTTTCGGGTTGTGCTCGGGGGTTGTTCGATGCGTTGCGATGACTGCCAATCAACACGTGTTGATTGGGTACTCTGCATCGGTGATCGCGGGTCACGTCAAGACCTCGCAGTGAACTTTCAGAAATTTGTTCGTTACCAGGACCGGACGACCCGCCCGCTAGCGTGGCGGTTGTCCGAGGGACTTACGCAGGTTGAGGAGGTGGACCCAGATGGCCGTGACCAGGGCAGATGTGGCACGTCGGGCCGGCACCTCGCCAGCACTCGTCAGCTACGTCCTCAACGGTGGTCCGCGGAAGGTCGCGCCGGCGACCGAGGAGAGAATTCTCTGGCGATCAAGGAGCTCGGCTACCGTCCCAACGCCGTCGCGCGGTCGCTTCGCATGGCCCGAGGACACTCGCTCGGCCTGATCCTGCCCGACAGCTCGAACCCCTACTTCGCCCTGCTTGCGCGGGCCGTCGAGGAGGTGGCCTACCGGCACGGATACCCGCTTGCTCGTCGGCAACGCCGCCGACACCAGCGAACGCGAGATCGGCTATCTCCACGCGTTCGTCGATCGCCAGGTCGAAGGGCATCCTGGTGATCCCGACGGCTGAGAACGAGGTGCTCGAGGAGGAGTTCGGCAAGGTCGGCGTTCCCCTCGTCGTGCTCGACCGATCGCTCGACGACGACCGCGTTCGCCAACGTCGTCGCGGCATCGGTCGACGGCTCCCGGGATGCTGTGCGAGCACCTGATCGAGCACGGGCACAGCCGGATCGCCTGCCTCAGCGGCCCGCAGTCTCGGTGTCCGAGGAGCGAGTCGCCGGTTTCCAGCCAGGCGCTGAGCGGACGCCGGGTTGGAACCTGGGCCGGGTGCTGTCCCGGCCCTTCGGCGGCGGCGCCGGCTACGAAGCGCTGCCAGCGCTGCTGGAGGGACCCGAACCGCCCACCGCCCTGTTCGTCACGAGCGACCTGGCGGCGATGGGCCTGCTCCGTGCCGCCTTCGACCTGGGTCTCGACGTGCCGCGCGGACCTGGCGGTCGTCTCGTTCGACGGCATCGAGTACGCCGCCTACACGCGCCCCGGCCTCACCACCGTGAGCCAGCCGATCACCCAGATGGCCGAGGTGGCCACGCAGCTGCTGATCGACGCGCTGGGCGGCGGCACGATCCCGCCGGGCACGCGCGTCCTTGCCGACCGCGCTGGTTCGCCGCGGTTCGTGCGGGTGCTCGGACGACTTCGCCGGAGCAATCGCCCGCGTGTGAGTCCGGCGCGCCGACGCTGGTGAGACATTCGGACGGCGGAGACTGGTGTCGATGACAGCAGAGTCAGAGGGGCCGGGCGAGGCCTGGTCGGCGGTTCTTGCCGCCTACGAGCAGCACCTGCGGGCCGAGCGCGACCTCTCGGCCCATTCGGTGCGCGCCTACCTGACCGATCTCGAGAGCCTGGCCACGCACGCCGAGCGGCTCGGCGTCCACGACCCGGCCGGACTCTCGATTCGTACGCTGCGCAGCTGGCTGGCCAACCTGCAGACGCTCGGCCGTGCCCGCACGACGATCGCCCGCAGGGCCACCTCCGCCCGCGTCTTCACGCTCTGGCTCGCCAGGACGGGCCGCGCGCCGGCAGACGCCGGGGCCCTGCTCGCCAGCCCCAAGGCGCACCGGGAGCTGCCGGTGGCACTCAGCGAGGTCGAGGTGCGGGCGCTGCTCGACGCCACGGTCGCAGTCGCTTGCCGACGACGGACCCCGCGGCCTCCGCGATCTCGCGATCCTCGAAGTTCTGTATGCCACGGGCATCCGTGTCGGTGAGCTGGTCGGGCTCGACATCGATGACCTCGACCGAGGGCGACGAGTCGTCCGCGTGTTCGGCAAGGGGCGCAAGGAGCGCTCGGTGCCGTACGGGCTGCCGGCCTCCGAGGCGATCGAGCTGTGGCTCGAGCGTGGGCGGCCCGCGATCGCGACGGACTCCAGCGGTGCGGCGGTGTTCCTCGGGACGCGGGGGAGTCGCATCGATCAACGCGCCGTGCGACGGATCGTCCACGAACGCCTCGCTGCCGTCGACGGTGCGCCCGACCTGGGGCCGCACGGGCTGCGACACACCGCCGCGACCCACCTGCTCGAGGGCGGTGCGGATCTGCGCAGCGTGCAGGAGATCCTGGGCCACGCCTCGCTCGGCACGACGCAGATCTACACCCACGTCAGCAACGAGCGCCTGAGAGCGGCCTACAAGCTCGCCCACCCGAGAGCCTGAACCCCGCTGGGCGTGACGTTTCGTTCGCGACACGCCGGGTCCACCCGACCGAAACGTCACCCCCAACGGGGAGTCATCACAGGAACTCCTGGGGGTTCACGGAGTGGCCGGACTTCAGGACCATGAAGTGCAGATGGCAGCCGGTCGACAGTCCGGTGTTGCCGGAGCGACCCACGACCTGGCCGGCCCTGACCCGGTCGCCGACGGACACCGACTGCGAGCTGAGGTGGTTGTAGGAGGTCTCGAACCCCGGTTGGTGGCGCATCACGATCCGCTTGCCGTACGCGCCGCTGTAGGACCGGGCGACCACGGTGCCGGCCGCCGCAGCGTGCACGGGCGTGCCGCACGGAACGCCGAAGTCCGTGCCGTCGTGCAGCTTGCGAACACCGGTGACGGGGTGGACGCGCATGCCGTACGGCGAGGTGATCGGTCCGCCGACGGGGCGTTGCAGACCCTGACCGCCGACTCCGGCCGGAGGCGCGGGTGGCTCGCCTGCGGGATCGATCAGGCGGAACCGGCCACCGCCGAGCAGCTCGAGCGGGTCGAGGTAGTCCTCGCCCGCCAGTCGGCCGAGGTGGAGGCACGCGCCTGAGCAGTGACTCGGCGAACCCAGGAGGGTGCCGATCACCTGGCCGGCACGCACCGCATCGCCGGCCTTCACCCGCGCCTTGACCGGTTGATAGGTCGATCGCTCGCGTCCGTGGTCGATCGTCACGACGCCGGTGCCACCGACCTGACCGGCGAAGACGACGCGTCCAGCAGCGACGGCGCGCACGGGGTCGCCGGCAGTCGCGCTGAGGTCGACGCCGCGATGACCCGGACCGTATCGAGTGACCGGCGGATCGAACCGCTCACCGATCGCGTGATCGTCGAGTGGCCAGGTCCATGGGTCCTGCGCCGCGCGCGCCGGTGGCGACGCGACGACGAGCAGCAGGAGGGCGACAATCCAGGTTCGACGCAGCATGTGACCAGCCAAGACCCGCCTGGCCGGGCGGCGCAGTGGTCGGCGTACGAGCTGGGGACAACCGAGCGGGAAGCCATGGATTGTGGATTTCCTCCGGAGCGGTCCGGTGCCCTAGACTGGGAGCAACCACTTTTTCGGAAGTGGAATTCGCGCGCCTGTTTCCGTATGACGCGAAAGCTGAATACGGCTGCGGTCCTGGTCTCCCGGCAGGGAGTGGGTCGCACACAGCAGGCGCCAGGTCACCGTCAACCGGCGGTGAGACAAACCAGGAACGGCACACGTGTGCCACAAGGAGAAACGACCATGGCCGTCGTCACCATGCGCCAGCTGCTCGAGAGCGGCGTTCACTTCGGGCACCAGACCCGTCGCTGGAACCCCAAGATGAAGCGATTCATCTTCACCGAGCGCAACGGCATCTACATCATCGACCTGCAGCAGTCGCTCGCCTACATCGATGCCGGCTACGAGTTCGTCAAGAACACCGTCGCCCGCGGCGGCACGATCCTGTTCGTCGGCACCAAGCGCCAGGCGCAGGAGCCGATCGAGGAGCAGGCCAAGCGCGTCGGCATGCCCTTCGTCAACCAGCGTTGGCTCGGCGGCATGCTCACCAACTTCCAGACGATGCACCAGCGCCTTCAGCGTATGAAGGAGCTCGAGGAGATCGACTTCGACGACGTCGCGGGATCCAACCGCACGAAGAAGGAGCTCCTCGGCATGAGCCGCGAGTACGCGAAGCTCTCGCGCACCCTCGGCGGCATCCGTGACATGGGCCGTACGCCGTCCGCCGTCTGGATCGTCGACACCAAGAAGGAGCACCTCGCGGTCGACGAGGCCAAGAAGCTCGGCATCCCGATCATCGCGATCCTCGACACCAACTGCGACCCCGACGACGTCGACTTCCCGATCCCGGGCAACGACGACGCCATCCGCTCGGTCGGCCTGCTGACCCGCGTCATCGCCGACGCCGTCGCCGAGGGCCTCATCGCCCGCGGTGGCAGCAAGACCGGCGAAGAGGAGCCCGGTGCCGAGCTCGGTGCCGAGGAGCCCCTGGCCGACTGGGAGCGTGAGCTCCTGGAGTCCAAGGCTGCCGAAGCCGCTGCGGTCGAGGCACCTGCTGCCGACACTGCGACCGATGAGCCGGCAGCTGTGGCAGCCGCTGCTGCTGATGCCAAGGTCGAGGCCCCGGCCGCTGCCGAGGCACCCGTCGCCGAGGAAGCCGCGCCCGCCACGTTGACCGAGACCGTCGAGGACAGCACCGCTGAGGTCGCTGACGAGGCTCCGGCCAAGAAGGCCACCGCCAAGAAGGCCCCGGCCGCCAAGAAGGCTGCTGCGGCTGACGAGGCTCCGGCCAAGAAGGCTCCGGCCAAGAAGGCCCCGGCCGCCAAGAAGGCTGCTGCGGCTGACGAGGCTGCGGTTGACGAGGCTCCGGCCAAGAAGGCGCCCGCCAAGAAGGCTGCCGAGAAGGTCGACGCCGACGCCGCCGAGTGATCTCGGCACACACGACTACCTGAGAAGCGAGAAGAGAAACATGGCTATCACCGCCACAGAGGTCAAGAAGCTCCGCGACGCCACCGGCGCCGGCATGATGGACGCCAAGAAGGCGCTCACGGAGGCTGACGGCGACTTCGACAAGGCGATCGAGGTGCTCCGCATCTCGGGCGCCGCCAAGGCTGCCAAGCGCGGCGCCGAGCGTGAGGCTTCGGCCGGTCTCGTCGCCAACTACGGCAGCGCGATCGTCGAGCTCAACTCCGAGACCGACTTCGTCGCCAAGAACGAGCAGTTCATCGCTCTGGCCGAGGAGCTCGCCGTGCTCGCCGACAAGGTCAAGCCCGCCGACGCCGCTGCGTTCGCGACCGAGACCCTCGACAGCGGCAAGACCGTTGCCGAGGCCGTCGCGGATCTCGCGGTCGTCATCGGCGAGAAGATCGAGCTCGGTCGCGTGGCCAGCTTCGACGGCACCGTTGCGACCTACATGCACCGTCGCGCCAGCGACCTGCCGCACGCTGTCGGCGTGCTGGTGGAGTTCGAGGGCGACGAGGCCGGTCACGATGTCGCCCGCGGTGTCGCGATGCAGATCGCCGCGATGCGTCCTCGCTACCTCACGCGTGACGAGGTCCCCGCGGACCTCGTCGCCAAGGAGCGCGAGATCGCCGAGGCGACGGCGCGCGAAGAGGGCAAGCCCGAGCAGGCGATCGCCAAGATCACCGAGGGACGCCTCAACGGGTTCTTCAAGGAGAACGTGCTGCTCGAGCAGGCTTCGGTCCAGGACAACAAGAAGACCGTCAAGGCTCTCGTCGACGAGGCCGGCGTGACGCTCAAGCGTTTCGCACACATCGAGGTCGGCGCCTGACTGGCAGGCTGACCTAGGCAAGCACCCGCACGACAACATCGGAGGCCGGAACGTGGACACTGACACCGCTCAGGAAGTCGACGCTCCGGCCTCTGGTCATGCGCTCAAGCGCGTCCTGCTGAAGCTGTCCGGCGAGGTGTTCGGCGGCGGCAAGATCGGCATCGACCCCGACGTCGTCAACGGCATCGCGAAGCAGGTCGCCGAAGCCGTGGCCGAGGGCGTCGAGGTCGCGATCGTCGTCGGCGGAGGCAACTTCTTCCGCGGCGCCGAGCTCAGCCAGCGCGGCATGGACCGTTCGCGCGCCGACTACATCGGCATGCTCGGCACCGTCATGAACTGCCTGGCGCTGCAGGACTTCTGCGAGAAGCAGGGCATCGAGACCCGCGTCCAGTCGGCCATCACGATGGGCCAGGTCGCCGAGCCCTACATCCCGCGTCGTGCGATCCGCCACCTCGAGAAGGGGCGCGTCGTGATCTTCGGCGCCGGAGCCGGCATGCCGTACTTCTCGACCGACACGGTCTCGGCGCAGCGTGCCCTCGAGATCGGCGCGGACGCGGTGCTGATGTCCAAGAGTGGCGTCGACGGCGTCTACTCCGCCGACCCCCGCACGGACCCGACGGCCCGCAAGTTCGACGAGATCACGTTCGACGAAGCGCTGCGCCTCGGACTCAAGGTCGTCGACGCGGCAGCGTTCGCGTTGTGCATGGAGAACAAGCTCCCCATGATCGTGTTCGGCATGGAAGGCGAGGGCAACATCGCTCGCGTGCTCCGTGGTGAGAAGATCGGAACGCTGGTCCACGCCGCCTAGGCGTACGGACCGACCAGAACCGGATGGAGACATCGTGATTGACCAGACCCTGCGTGACGCCGACAGCAAGATGGCACGAGCCGTCGAGCACACCCGCGAGGAGTTCGCCGCGATCCGCACGGGCCGCGCCCACCCCGCGATGTTCGCGCAGATCACGGCCGAGTACTACGGCCAGCAGACCCCGCTCAACCAGCTGGCCGGCTTCCAGGTTCCCGAGCCGCGGACCGTCATCATCCAGCCGTACGACGCCGGCGCCAAGCCCGCGATCGAGAAGGCCATCCGCGAGTCCGACCTCGGCGTCAACCCAAGCGACGACGGCAAGGTGCTGCGCGTGACGCTGCCTGAGCTGACCGAGGACCGCCGCAAGGAGTACATCAAGCTGGCGAAGACCAAGGCCGAGGAAGGTCGGGTGTCCGTACGCAACCTGCGTCGGGCCGCCAAGCAGGCTCTCGACAAGGCCGAGAAGGACTCCGAGATCAGCAAGGACGAGAACGTCGGCGCCGAGAAGCGACTCGACGCGATGACCAAGAAGCACGTCGACACGATCGATGAGCTGCTCAAGAACAAAGAGGCAGAGCTCCTTGACATCTGAGTCTCCTGCCGAGACCCCAGAGTCGGTGGAGACACCTGCAGTCGCCGAGAAGACGAGCCGGGCCGGCCGCAACCTGCCGGCCTCGATCGCGGTCGCAGTGGGCCTCATCGGGCTCGTCGTGGCGACGCTGTTCATCCAGAAGGAAGCGTTCATCCCGGTCGTGGTGGTCGCCCTGGCGATCGGCCTGTTCGAGCTGACTCGCGCCTTCTCGACGGCGCGCATCAGGATCCCGGTCCTACCGGTCCTGACCGGCGGTTCGATCATGCTCGTCGGCAGCTACTGGGGCGGCATGGAGACGGCGTCCGTCGCGATGGCCCTGACGATCATCGGCACCCTGGTCTGGCGGCTGTCCGACGGCGCTGAAGGCTTCGTCCGCGACAGCAGTGCCGGCGTGTTCGTGCTGGGTTATCTCTACCTCATGGGCTCGTTCGTCGTCCTGATGCTCGTCGAGGACGACGGTCCGTGGCGCATCGTCGCGTTCATCGTCGCGACGGCGGCCTCGGACATCGGCGGGTATGTCGCCGGTGTGCTGTTCGGCAAGCACCCGATGGCGCCTACGATCAGCCCCAAGAAGTCCTGGGAGGGCTTCGCCGGCTCGCTGATCTTCGGCATCGCCGCCGGCATCGTGACGATCACGTATGCCCTGGACGGCGACTGGTGGGTCGGCATCATCCTCGGTGTCGCGGGCGTCGTCTTCGCCACGCTGGGCGACTTGTCCGAGTCGCTCATCAAGCGCGATCTCGGCATCAAGGACATGGGCGACCTGCTGCCCGGGCACGGCGGCCTCATGGACCGCCTCGACTCGCTGATCGCCGTGGCGCCGGTCGCCTGGTTGATCCTGCACACGCTGGTCCCGGTCAGCTGATCATGTCGGCGGCCCGCCGATGACCGCGCTCCGGGACTACTCGGCGGCGGTCACCCAACCCACACTGACAGCTGGGCCGGCGCGCTACGACGAGGTCGTCGGCCCCGACGGCACGCTCCGGGCCGGTTGGAAGCTGCTCGCCGAGACCGCGGTCCAGCTGACTGACGCGGACCTGCGACGCGTCAGCGGGGACATCGAGCGGTTCCTCGCCAACGACGGCGTGACCTACACGCCGCCGGAGGACGAGCCCGGACCGTGGCGGCTCGACCCCATACCGCTCATCATCGACGCGGCCGAGTGGACGCAGCTCGAGACCGGACTGGCACAGCGTACGGAGCTCCTCAACGCGATCCTGGTTGACCTCTACGGTCCGCAGCGGCTGCTCTCCTCAGGCGTCCTGCCGCCGTCCGTCGTGTTCGGTCACGAAGGCTTCCTCCGGGTCGTCGCCCGGGCCTCGGCGGCCGACACGCAGCCCCTGCTGCTGGCCGCGGCCGACCTCGGGCGCAACGCCGCAGGGGAGTGGCAGGTGCTCGCCGACCGGGCCCAGGCGCCGTCGGGCATCGGGTTCGCGATGGAGAACCGCCGCGTCATCTCGCGCGTCATGCCCGAGATGTACCGTCAGGCCGGGTTGCACCGGATGGCCCCGTTCTTCCAAGCGCTGCGCTCGACCTTGATCGACTCAGCGCCCGACACCAGCCCCAATCCCCGCGTCGTGGTGCTGTCGCCCGGCACGCACTCAGAGACCGCGTACGACCAGGCGTTCGTGGCATCGAGCCTCGGCTTCCCACTCGTCGAGGGCAGCGACCTCGTGATGCGTGGCGGCGCGGTGTGGATGCGGGTCTTCGGCCGCCTCGAGCGCGTCGACGTGATCCTGCGTCGTGTCGACGCCGCATGGAGCGACGCACTGGAGCTGCGCAAGAACTCACAGCTCGGCGTCGCCGGCCTGTCCGAGGCGGTCCGACGTGGCAATGTGCGGGTCGTCAACGGCTTGGGCTCCGGCGTGCTGGAGAACCCCGGCCTGCTGCCGTTCCTGTCCGCGATGTGCGAGATGCTGCTCGACGAGCCCCTGCGCCTGCCTTCGGTGCAGACGTGGTGGGCCGGCGACCCGCGTTCACAGGCGTACGTGCTGGACAACCTCGACGACCTCGTCGTGCGGTCGATCGACGATCCCGCCGACCTCTCCGACCAGCCCAACGACGAGCTCCGAGCCGCGATCCTGGCCGAGCCGCACCGCTACGTCGGGCAGGAGCCGCTGGTGCTGTCGCAGTCACCGACCCTCGACGCCCGTGGCGTACGCCCGCAGGTGCTGACCCTGCGGACGTTCACCCTGCGGTACGGGTCGGCCTACCGGCCGCTCGTCGGTGGTCTGGCCAACGTGTTCGAGTCGGGCAAGCCGGCATCCAGCAAGGACGTCTGGGTGCTCAAGGACAAGCCCGAGGACCCGGACCAGGGCTTGACGGACGTGCTGCCGCTGACGAACGTACGCGCTCCGGCGGCGATGGTGCCACGGGTGCTGGAGGACATGTTCTGGTTCGGCCGCTACGCCGAGCGCGCCGAGGACATGCTGCGGCTCGTGCTCACGGCGCATGCCAGCGCCGAGGACTTCCGGTCGCGCCCGCACACCGCCGGTGGGGCGAGCCTGGCGGTGCTGATGCGTGCGATCGCACGGCTCAGCGGTTCGCCGTACGGCCCGGACCAGCTCGACGAGGACTTCCGGTCGCTGCTGCTCGACGCACACCGTCCGGGGTCGGTCGCCCAGTCGATCAGCGCACTCCGCGATGCCGCACAGAGTGTGCGCGACCAGCTCTCGCCCGACACGTGGCAGGCGTTCAGCTCGACCGATCGCGCCTGCGCGGCGCTCAAGAGCTATCACTACAGCCACCAGGTCGCCGAGAGCGCCGGCCGCATGCTGACCGGCATCCTGTCGCTCCAGGGCGTGACGGCCAACATGATCCGCGATCCCGGCTGGCGCATGATCGGCACCGGACGCGCGGTCGAGCGGGGCCTCCAGCTGTGCCACCTGCTGCGCTCGACCACCACGGTCAGGCGCGGGCTCGACGTCGACCGTGACCTCCACACCGCGGTGCTGTCGGCTGCGGAGAGCGCCGTCACGCACCGTATGCGCTACCGGGGCTACGTACGACTCGCCGGTGTGCTCGAGCTGCTGCTGACCGATGGCGACAACCCGCGGTCGCTGGCCTTCGGCATCGCCGAGCTGCGTGAGCACCTCGCGGCGATGCCGGGCTCGACCGGCTCGACGCGCCCCGAGCGCCTGCTCGACGATCTCGCCGAGGAGCTCGATCGCGCTGACATCGCGGCGTTGACCGCGATCTCGGGCGAGAACCGGCCCAACCTCGAGCGTTTCCTCGATGCGTACGTCGCGCAGCTCACCCGGTTCGCCGATGCGGTCGGCGAGCTGCACTTCGCTGCAGGTCCCGCGCCGCGCTCCTTCGGCTTCGCGGCGGTGAGCGAGTGATGACGAGCGAGCGCGGTGAGCGATCACGTGGGATGAGGTATCGCGTCACGCACCGGACGACGTACTCGTACGACGATGACGTCAGCGACAGCCTGGGCATCGCCTACCTCGTGCCGCGCGAGCTGCCGTGGCAGCGCGTCGTCTCGCACGAGCTGACGCTCGACCCGGCCACCGAGGATGCGACCACCGACCTCGACTACTACGGCAACACCGCGACCTACTTCCAGGTGACCTCGGCTCATCAGGTGCTCGACATCCTGGCGACGAGCGAGGTCGAGGTCGAGGCGCCGGCCCACGACTCTGCGGCCCTGGCCGTTCCGTGGGAGTCGGCCCGGCCGATGCAACGAGACGATGTCGCCGACGCCTGGCAGGCGCAGGACTTCGTGCTCGCCTCCTCGCTCGCCGACCAGACCGCAGCGGCGCGGGCGTACGCCGCAGAGTCGTTGACCCCGGCTCGCCCCGTGGGCGAGGCAGTCACCGACCTGATGCACCGGATCCACGCCGACTTCACCTACGACAAGACCGCGACGACGGTGAGCTCGACGGTCGACGACATCTTCGGCAAGCGGGCGGGCGTGTGCCAGGACTTCGCACACCTGACCCTCGCCTGTCTGCGGACGTACGGACTCGCGGTGCGGTACGTCAGCGGCTACCTTGCCACGACGCCGCCGCCCGGCAAGGAGCGCATGGTCGGCGCCGACGCGACTCACGCGTGGGCCGCCGTGTGGGTCCCGGACGGCGGATGGCTCGCGATCGACCCGACGAACGACCAGTGGGTCGATGAGCGCTATGTCACGGTGGCGTGGGGCCGCGACTACGCCGACGTACCCCCGGTCAAGGGTGTGATCTTCACCGAGGCCAAGACCTCGAGCCTCAAGGTCGAGGTCGACGTGGCCCCGCTCAGCCCCGCTGGAAGAGGCGAAACTGGCGCACCCTGACAGGATTGGTCTGTGAAAGCCTTCTCCTGCCGTAATTGCGGCAACCCGCTCTACTTCGGCAACTCGAGCTGCGTGAAGTGCGGCACCCGCCTCGGGTTCTCCCGCGCCGAGAAGGCGATCGTGCCGGTCGACCAGCACGGCCAGTACGTCGAGGCGTCCGGCCGGGTGTGGCACGTGTGCGCCAACTCGGCCCTGTCCGGCTGCACGTGGCTGGCCGATGCGCCGGGGGGCCGGTGCTTCAGCTGCGAGCTCACCCGCACCCGGCCCTCCGACGACGACGTCAAGGGATTGTCGGAGTATCCGATCGCCGAGAGCGCCAAGCGCCGCCTGATCGTCGAGCTGGACGACCTCGGCTTCTCGATCCCCACGCGGCAGGACGACCCCGACACCGGGCTGGCGTTCGACCTGCTGTCGAGCGTCAACGAGAAGGTCACCATCGGTCACGCTGACGGCGTCATCACGCTCGACCTCGCCGAGGGCAACGACGTGCACCGCGAGCAGCTGCGGGTGTCGATGGACGAGCCGTACCGGACGATGCTCGGGCACTTCAGGCACGAGATCGGGCACTTCTACTGGCAGCAGCTGGTCACCGGCGACCTGCTCGAGGAGTTCCGTGACCTGTTCGGCGACGAGCGCGAGAGCTATGCCGAGGCGATCGACCGGCACTACAGCGAGGGTGCGCCGGACGGTTGGCAGGACAACTTCATCAGCCAGTACGCGACGATGCACCCGTGGGAGGACTTCGCCGAGACGTTCGCGCACTACCTGCACATCTGCGACACGGTCGAGACTGCCTCGGCATACGGGCTGGCCACGGTCGCGGCGCCGCGGCAGTTCACGTCTTTTCGCGACCTTGTCACCGGTGTGTGGGTCCCGCTCAGCATCGCGCTCAACCAGATCAACCGCAGCATGGGCAAGGAGCCGCTCTACCCGTTCGTCATCCCGCCGCCGGTCCTCGACAAGCTGGATTTCGTCGCCCGCCTCGCACGGGCGTAGTTTTGCGATTCGGGGAAGTCAGGCCCCGAATGAGAGAATGGAGGAGTGTCCTCCGTCAACCCCAACCCGCTGCCGCTCGTCTTCGAACAGAAGCGCGGCCGGGTCAAGCCTCCGCGGCACCTGGCCGACCTGACGGCCGAAGAACGTACGGCGGTCGCTGAGGCGCTGGGTGAACCCGCGTTCCGGGTCAAGCAGGTCGCCAACCACTACTACGCGAGGCTCGAGCGGGATTCGGCCAACATGACGGACCTGCCGGCTGCGAGCCGCGACCGGATCGTCGCCGAGCTGTTGCCGACGCTGCTCAACCCGGTGCGCACCATGGAGGCCGACAAGGGCGCCACGGTCAAGTCGCTCTGGAAGCTGTTCGACGGAGCGCTCGTCGAGTCGGTGCTGATGCGCTACACCGATCGCGCCACGATCTGCGTCTCCAGCCAGGCCGGCTGCGGCATGGCGTGCCCATTCTGCGCCACCGGACAGGGCGGCCTGGAGCGCAACATGAGCTGCGCTGAGATCGTCGACCAGGTCCAGGACGCCGCAGGCAAGATGACCCGTGGCGAGATCGCGGGCGGGCCCGGTCGCCTCTCCAACGTCGTGTTCATGGGCATGGGTGAGCCCATGGCCAACTACAAGGCCGTCATCGGCGCCGTACGCCGCATGGTCGCGCCGGCTCCTGACGGTCTTGGCATGTCGGCGCGCAACATCACGGTCAGCACTGTCGGCCTGGTGCCCCGCATGAAGCAGCTCGCCGACGAGGGCATCCCCGTCACGCTGGCGCTGTCGTTGCACGCGCCTGACGACGAGCTGCGCAACGAGCTCGTCCCGATCAACACCCGCTGGTCGGTGCACGAGGCGGTCGAGGCGGCGTGGGAGTACGCCCAGAAGACCAAGCGCCGTGTGTCGATCGAGTACGCCATGATCAAGGACATCAACGACCAGGCCTGGCGCGCCGACCTGCTGGGCGACGTCCTGCAGTCGTACGGCGACTGGGGCTGGGTGCACGTCAACCTGATCCCGCTCAACCCGACGCCGGGGTCCATGTGGACCGCGTCGCGTCCCGAGGACGAGCGCGAGTTCGTCCGTCGGCTGATCGCCAAGGGCATCCCGACGACGGTCCGCGACACCCGCGGCAGCGACATCGACGGAGCCTGCGGCCAGCTCGCTGCGACCGACGAGCGCAGCGAGGAGCGTCGCGGCGCGCCAGCGAAGCGTGAGCGCGTCACGCCGTAGGCGTCATCGCGAGGCGTCGTGAGCCGACAGGCTCGCTCAGTCAGGCCAGAGCGGGCTTGGGGCTCAGCAGCTCGAGGTTGCGGTCGGCCTTCGTGCCTTCCTGCGCTGACCTGCGCTGCTGGGGATCGTTCATCGCCAGCTCACGCGCCAGGCCGGCGAGTGCCACCGGGTTGCTGACCACGCCGCCGTACGCCGCAGGGCCCGCGTGATCGACCATCGTCGTGAAGATCGAGAGTGTGCCGTCGTTGTTGTCGACCAGCTCGATGAGCCGCGACTGCTGCGGGAAGTCGATGTGGGATGCCGTGTTGATCTCCCAGAACCCGCCGGATCCGTCCGGCCGCGCGTGCGCCCACACCTGGTTCTGGTGCGTGTGGCCATTGACCCACGCAATGACGTTGGGATGGGCGAGCAGCAGGTCGAGCACGGCGGGCCCGAGCACACGAGGCTGCAGGTCGAGGCCGGTCGCGATGAACGGGTTGTCCATCGTGCCGGACGTGTGGTGACTGAACACCAGGACGTACTTGCCGGTCGATGCCGCCAGCAGGTTCGTCAGCCACGTCATCTGCTTCTGGTCGAGCGAGCCGGTGTCGTAGCCGTTGGGGTTCACCGAATCGAGCACGATGCAACGTACGTCGCCCTTGTCGAATGAGTAGTAGGCGGTGTTGTTTTTCTTGTTGTCCGCCGTGAAGCCGTGGCCGACCGGGCTGCCGGTGGTCTTGAAGTGCTCGGCGACGACCTCGGCCCGGTTGATGTGGCGGCGCTTGAGGTCAGGCGAGACCAGGCGCACCGACGAGACGCCGAGGGCACCCAGCAGCACGTTGGGATCGGCGGCTTTGAGGCTGGTGAGCACGTCGGTCTGTGAGGCGCCCGGGGGAACGGCCGTCACCTTGAGCAGGCCGGTCGACACGAGGCTGAGCGGCAGCGAGTGCGGGAAGTTGCCCTGCACGAGACCGTCGTGGTTGCCGAACGCTGTGTACCAGGGCATGTCCAGGCCCTCGGACGTGAACGGTTTGCGGGCAGCGGCGAGCAGGCCTGGGATCTGCGGAAACCCGAACACCGACTTGTAGATGTCGGCCTGCTGACCGGCAGGCGGGGCGTCGGGGTGCCAATAGTGGCGGTCGTACGAGACGTTGTCGGACACACCTTCGTACCGCGCCAGGTTGCCGGAGTCGGGGGTGATCTGCTTGCCGCCGTCGAGGATGTCGATGTTCCAGCGGAACTCGTTCTGTTGGCAGTTGTCGGAGTTGTCGCCGGTCTGGATCGCGAACGCCAAAGGGGTGCCGCTGACCGGGGCGGCCTGCACGTCGTTGATCGCCCGGACCATCGACTCGGCGACCTGGAGCGTGAGCATCTCGTGCGCGCGATAGCTCGACGAGAGGAGGCCGATGACGGGATCGCCGGGGGAGTACTGGTCCTCGAGCCGGTCGACATACTCCAGGCGCATCGGCGACTGCGCGTCGACCAGGTGCACGTCGGTCATGTGGGCGAACGCGAGCACCGGCGTGCGGGTCGTCGTGCGTGCGGGGTTGGCGGTGCCGCCCAAGTCGGCGCGCACCGTGTGCGGTTCGCCGGCCTGCACGATCACGGGGGCGTAGCCGCCGGTCCCGGGGGTGCCGCGTACGAGCGTCTTCGCGAGCGTCGTGTGCTCAGGAGTGAGCTGCCCGGTGACGGCCCAGGCCGCTGAGGACAGGGCCATGTCGGTCAGCGCCGTCGCGCCGCCGATCACGACACTGGACTGGATGAGGGCGCGACGAGACAGGACCATGCACCATCAACGACTCGGCTGATGTGACGTTACTCACAAGTCATATGGCCGTCGTACGGGCGCGGCAGGCAGCGTCTGATCAGGGCCGATAGCGTGGTGACGACCCGAAGGAGACCCATGCTCGGTGTGACCACGGACGGACCCGTCGTCGTCCTCGAACTCCAGCGCGAGGACCGGCGCAACGCGCTCAACCTGGAGCTCTGCCGTGCCATCCACGCGGCGGCAGACGAGGCGGTCGCCGGTGGTGCCCGCGTCATCGTCGTCACGGGTCAGGGCACGGCGTTCTGCTCGGGTGCCGACCTCGGTGGGGTGTACGGGCCGGAATTCCTCGATGCGCTCTACGGCATGCTGCACCACCTCGCGAAGCTGCCGGTGCCGCTCATCGCAGCGGTCAACGGCCCGGCGATCGGGGCCGGCACCCAGCTGGCGATCGCCTGTGACCTGCAGGGTCGCCGATGAGAAGGCGAAGTTCGGCGTGCCGACGGCCCGCAACGGCCTTGCCGTCGACGCGTGGACCATTCGTACGCTGTCCGACATCGCCGGTGCCGGGCCGGCACGTCGGCTCATGCTGGCGGCCGAGACCTTCGATCGCGACACGGCGCTCGGCATGGGCCTCGCGGATCGCCCGGGCACGCTGGCCGACGCCGTCGCCTGGGCCCACGAGATCGCCGCAGTTCGCCCCGCTGACGCTGGCGCACAACAAGCTGATCCTCAATGGGTCGGCTGACGACGACGCGGCGATCGCCGAGAGCTTCGATGCGGTGTGGGCCAGCGCCGACGTACGCGAGGGGGCCGCTGCGCGCGCCGAGAAGCGCACCCCGAGGTTCGAGGGGCGCTGAATGACGAGCCTGATCTACCGGGTCCTCGACGCGCACGTCATCCACGGCCTCGCCGACAACCTCGCGATCGAGGACCAGCGCGGCACGATGTCGTACGCCGAGCTGCTCCACGAGTCAGCCTCGATCGCAGGTGCGTTCACGAGCATCGGCATCGCTCCCGGTGCGGGCCTGCGCGATCGACGTTGCGCACGGTCGCGAGCTGGTCGTCGCTGTGCTGGCGTGCGCGCGCATCGGCGTCCTGCCTTCGACCGGCCGCAGACATCAGGCTCGTCGGCCTGCCGCCGGTGCTCCAACTTCGGGACACCGAGGTGCCGTGGCACCTGTTGATCCAGGCCGGGCGCACCGATCCGGAGCCGGCGCCGCCTGAGGATCCCGAGGGCTACGAAGCCGCGGATGCGCGAGGCATACCCCGACATCTTCACCGCCCTGGAATTGGGCGACGCGATCCCCATCTCTGGGTGACCGAAGGTCGAGCGAGCGCCAGCTGGGGGTCCCCCCACGAGCGCAGCGAGTAGGGCGCGAGACGAGCGCCCGGGCGAAGCCCGGCCGCGACGACGTCGCGGGAGCGGCGAAGCCGCTCAGCGCACACCCCAGGCGTACGTCTGCTTCTCCAGGCGCAGGTAGACGAACGTCTCGGTCGTCACGACCCGGTCGAGCGCGCTGATCTGCTCCGACACGATCTCGAGGAGCTCGTCGTCGCTCTCGGCCACGAGCTCGGCGAGGATGTCGAAGCGCCCCGTCGTGATGACGATGTAGTCGAGCTTGTCGATCGCGGCGAGCTCGGCGGCGACCTGGCGGACGTTGCCGCTGACCTTGATGCCGATCATCGCCTGGCGGGCGAAGCCCATCTGCATCGGATCGGTGACGGCCACGACCTGCATGACGCCGCTCTCGATGAGCTTCTGCACGCGATGGCGCACCGCAGCCTCGGACAGGCCGACCTCCTTGGCGATCGCCGAGTAGGACAGCCGGCCGTCGTCCTGCAGCAGCTCGATGATCTGCTTGGCGGTCTCGTCGAGGTGGTGGCCGCGCCGGCTCCGCCGGTTTACGCTCGCTCATGACGGCCATTGTGCCGCACGACGACGGAATCCGTCGCCCTCATTGCGGCGTGACGATGACGCTTTCATGAGCGAAACACGATGTTTACGCCGGAATCCCTTGTCGTGAGCCCACATATCTTGCGAGTATTCGTGGACAGGGCTAGAAGTGAGGGTGGCGCATGGCGGAGCTCGACCGACGGACAGTGCTCAAGGGCGTCGGGGGTGCCGCATTCGTCGGCGTGAGCGCGGCGGCTCTCAAGTACGGCTTCAACACGCCCGACCAGAAGCAGAACCCCGCCGACGCGCATGGCCAAGGACGTCTCGGCCACCGACAAGCGGCTGGTCTTCTCCAACTGGCCCGAATACATCGACGAGGACGACGGCAAGTACGTCTCGACGCTGACCCAGTTCGAGAAGGACACCGGCATCAAGGTCGCAGTACACCGCCGACGTCAACGACAACAACGAGTTCTTCGCCAAGGTCAAGAACCAGCTGGGCTCCGGCAGTCGACCAAGCGCGACCTGTTCGCGCTGACCGACTGGATGGCCGCGCGGATGATCCAGGTCGGCTGGATCCAGAAGCTCGACGCGTCCAAGGTGCCCAACCTGCACGCCAACATCATCGACTCGCTGCAAGTCGCCGGAGTGGGACCCCAAGCGCGACTACTCCGCCCCGTGGCAGAGCGGCCTGACCGGCATCGCGTACAACAAGAGCAAGGTCGGCGAGATCAAGTCGTTCGCCGAGCTGCATCAGCCGCAAGGACCTCAAGGGCCGCGTCTCGCTGCTGACCGAGATGCGCGACACGATGGGCTTCATGCTGCTGATCGAGGGCGCTGACCCGGAGAACTTCACCGACGCCCAGTGGCAGAAGGCGATCGATCGGCTGCGCGAAGGCCAAGGGCGACGGCCAGTTCCGGTCGTTCACCGGCAACGACTACGTCCAGGACCTCGCGTCGGGCAACGTCCTGGCCTGCGAGGCGTGGTCGGGCGACATCGCCAACGCCGGCGACGAGAACCTCGTCTGGATCCCGCCGGAGGAGGGGATCATGATCTGGGCCGACAACATGCTCATCCCCAACCTGGCGACCCACCAGGACAACGCCGAGAAGTGGATCAACTACTACTACGAGCCCGAGGTCGCCGCGAAGCTCGCCAACTACAACAGCTACATCTGCCCGGTGAAGGGCGCGCAAGAGGCGATGGAGAAGGTCAATCCCGACAACGTCGACAACGAGCTGATCTTCCCGACCGAGAAGACACTGTCCAAGACCCACCGATTCATGGCCCTCGACGAGGCCACAGATCCGCACCTACGAAAAGGACTTCGCCGATGTCACAGGTTCATGAGGACGGCGACAGCGACGCCGGCGCCGAGCGGGCCGTCGCGCGACCTGCAAGCTCGCCGCAGCTGACCAAGGAGTACGCGACGTTCACCGCCGTGAAGTCGCTCGACCTGGTCGTCCCGCAGGGCAAGTTCTTCGCCCTGCTCGGGCCCGTCGGGTTGCGGCAAGACCACGACGCTGCGGATGGTCGCCGGCCTCGAGACCCCGACGTCCGGCACGATCCACCTCGGCGACACCGAGATCACGTACGACAAGCCCTACAAGCGCCCGGTCAACACGGTGTTCCAGAACTACGCGCTGTTCCCGCACCTCAACATCGCCAAGAACGTCGCCTTCGGGCTCGAGCGGCGCGGCGTCAAGGACCCAAGCAGCAGGTCGCCGACATGCTCGAGCTCGTCGAGCTGACCTCGCAGGCGCACAAGAAGCCGACCCAGATGTCCGGCGGCCAGCAGCAGCGCGTCGCCCTGGCGCGCGCGCTGATCAACCAGCCCGAGGTGCTGCTGCTCGACGAGCCGCTCGGCGCGCTCGACCTCAAGCTCCGCCGCGGCATGCAGCTCGAGCTCAAGCGCATCCAGACCGAGGTCGGCCTGACGTTCGTGCACGTGACGCACGACCAGGAAGAGGCCATGACGATGGCCGACACCATCGCGGTCATGAACCAGGGCGTCATCGAGCAGATGGGTGCGCCCAACGAGCTCTACGAGAACCCGCGCACGACGTTCGTCGCCAACTTCCTCGGCCAGTCCAACCTGATCGCGGGCGAGATCGAGGGCCGCGACGGCGACCACGTCAAGGTGCGGGTGCAGGGCGCGGTCGCCTCGATCCCGGCTGATCGTGCCCACTCGGAGTCCGGCAAGGGCTGGCTCGGCATCCGGCCCGAGAAGGTGCTGATCGCCGAGGCCGGACAGCCGATCGACGCCCCGGGCGACGTCATCACGGGCGGCTACGTCACCGACGTCAGCTTCGTCGGTGTCAGCACCCAGTACATGGTCAAGATGCCGTGGGGCCAGGAGCTCATGGTGTTCGAGCAGAACACCGGCGCGCGCGCGGATGCTCCCGGTCGGCACCAAGGTCGACATCTCGTGGCGGCCGGAGTTCGCGTTCCTGCTCGACGCCAGCCAGGACGCCAAGGCCGGGATCGAGGAGGACTGAGATGACGTCGACCGCCGGCGTCGCGCCGGCCAACCCGCACGAGACCGGGACCAAGGCGCCCCGCGGCCGCAAGCTCACGGGCTACTGGCTGATCCTGCCGGGCGCGCTCTGGCTGCTGGTGTTCTTCGTCATCCCGTTCTACTCGCTGGTCGCGGCGAGCCTGTTCGACCCCAAGGGCTCGCCGCTGACCGGCTACGACATGACGTGGCACTTCGGCAACTTCTGTCGACGCGTTCGACCAGTACAAGGGCCAGCTCGGGCGCTCGCTCCTCGTACGCCGGCATCGCGACGCCTGACCTGCCTCGTCGTCGGCTACGTCCTGGCGTACGCGATCGCGTTCAAGGCCGGGCGCTGGAAGAACCTCATGCTGGTGCTGGTCATCGCGCCGTTCTTCACGAGCTTCCTGCTGCGCACCCTGTCGTGGAAGCTGATCCTCGCCGACGACGGCTGGGTCGTGAGCGTCGCGCAGACGCTCCACCTGACCGAACCTCCTGAACCTCATCGGCCTGACGAGCACCGACGACCGGCTGCTGGCGACGCCGTTCGCGGTGATCGCCGGGCTGACCTACAACTTCCTGCCGTTCATGGTGCTGCCGCTCTACGCGAGCCTCGAGAAGGTCGACATCCGGCTGATCGAGGCGGCCGGCGACCTGTACGCGTCGCCGATCCGCGGCTTCTTCAAGGTCACGTTCCCGCTGTCGCTGCCCGGCGTCGTGGCCGGCACGCTGCTGACGTTCATCCCGGCCGCCGGTGACTACGTCAACGCGCAGCTGCTGGGCAGCCCGAACACCCGGATGGTCGGCAACTCGATCCAGAGCCTGTTCACCAGCCAAGGCGACTACGCGGCGGCCGGTGCGCTGTCGGTCATCCTGATGGTCATCATCGTGGCGGCCGTCATGCTCTATGTCCGCACCGCAGGGACGGAGGAGCTCGTATGAGCCGCGCGCGCGTCGCGTGGATCGGCGACCACCTGATCCTCGGACTGGGCCTGCTGGTCCTGGCCTACACGTTCGTGCCGATCGCGATCGTCGTGCTGATGAGCTTCAACGACAGCAGCAAGTCGCGCAACGTCTACAAGTTCCAGAAGTTCACGTGGGATCACTGGCTGCACCCGCGCAGCTGGGCGAACGGCATGGCGGACTCGGTCCTCGCTGAGCATCAGCATCGCGCTGCCTGCGCGACCGCTCGTTGCGACGGTCCTCGGCACGCTGGCGGCGTTCGCGCTGGTGCGTCACCGGTTCGCGGGTCGCTCGGCGGCCAACGTCATCATCTTCCTGCCGATGGCCTCGCCGGAGATCGTGATGGGCTCGTCGCTGCTGGCGCTGTTCGTGTCGTTCGGCTTCGGCGGGCACGCTGGGGTTCATCGACGATCCTCATCGCGCACATCATGTTCTGCCTGTCGTTCGTCATCGTGACGGTCAAGGCGCGGCTCACCGGACTCAACGACAACCTCGAGCAGGCGGCGATGGACCTCTACGCCACGGAGTCGCAGACGTTCTGGCGGGTGACGTTCCCGCTGGTGCTGCCCGGCATCATCGGGGCGGCGCTGCTGAGCTTCTCGCTGTCGTTCGACGACTTCATCATCACGAACCTCAACGCGGGCCAGCGGGTGACGTTCCCGATGTTCGTCTACGGCGCCAACCAGCGTGGCGTGCCGATGGAGGTCAACGTGATCGGCACGGCGATGTTCGTCATCTCGATCGTCATCGTCGTGGGCAACGAGGTCGTCCGCCGCCGCCAGGAGAAGGCCCTGGCCGCCTGACCCGCCGCAGCTGACGCCGCGAGTCGTCGGAAGCGGCCGTTCGCACGGAATGCTGCCAGGGGCCGCGACGGCTCAGGGGTGCCGGGTGGACGGGTCTCAGAGCTGGCTCTGGGCTTCCGTCAGGACCGATCGCAGGATCTGCTCCATCTCGTCGAAGTGGCTCTGGTCGGCGATGATCGGCGGCGACAGCTGGATGACCGGGTCGCCACGGTCGTCGGCGCGGCAGTACAGGCCGTTCTCGAACAGCGCCTTGGACAAGAAGCCGCGCAGCAGCTGCTCGGACTCGTCGTCGTCGAAGGTCTCCTTGGTCGCCTTGTCCTTGACCAGCTCGATGCCGTAGAAGAAGCCGTCGCCGCGGACGTCGCCGACGATGTCGAGGTCGAGCAGCTTCTCCAGCGTCGACGCGGAACGCGCCCTCGTTGGTGCGGACGTTGCTCGTTGAGCTTCTCCCGCTCGAAGATGTCGAGGTTCGCCATCGCGACGGCAGTCGACACGGGGTGGCCGCCGAAGGTGTAGCCGTGGGCGAAGCTGTTGTCGCCTTGCAGGAACGGCTCCATGACCCGGTCGGACGCGATCATCGCGCCGAGGGGGGAGTAGCCCGGAGGTGAGTCCCTTGGCGCACGTGATCATGTCGGGCAGGTAGTCGTACCGGGTGGCGCCGAACATCTCACCGAGTCGGCCGAAGGCGCAGATGACCTCGTCGGACACCAGCAGGACGTCGTGCCGGTCGCAGATCTCGCGAACCCGTTGGAAGTAGCCGGGCGGCGGAGGGAAGCAGCCGCCGGCGTTCTGCACCGGCTCGAGGAACACCGCGGCGACGGTGTCGGGGCCCTCGGCGAGGATCGCGTGCTCGATCTGGTCGGCGGCCCAGCATGCTGAAGTCGTCGATGTTGTCGCCGTGCTCGGGCGCGCGGTAGAAGTTCGTGTTGGGCACGTGCACGGTCGACGGCACGAGCGGCTCGAACATCTGCTTCAGCGCCGGGATGCCGGTGATCGACAGGGCGCCGTGCGGGGTGCCGTGATAGGCGACCTGGCGGCTGATGACCTTGGTCTTGAGCGGCTTGCCGGTCAGCTTGAAGTACTGCTTCGCGGCCTTCCACGCCGTCTCGACCGCCTCGCCGCCGCCGGTCGTGAAGAAGACCCGGTTGAGGTCGCCGGGGGCGTACGACGCGATCCGCTCGGCGAGCTCGATCGCGTTGGGGTGCGCGAACGTCCAGACCGGGAAGAACGAGAGCTCCTTGGCCTGCTTCGCGGCGGCCTCGGCCAGCTCCTCACGGCCGTGCCCGACCTGCACGACGAACAGCCCGGCGAGTCCGTCGAGGTACTTGCCGCCCCTTGGCATCCCAGATGTACATGCCGTCACCCTTGGTGATGATCGGGATGTCGTGGGCGTCGTCGTAGCTCCCGTGGCGGGAGAAGTGCATCCACAGGTGGCGCTTGCCGGCCTTCTGCAGCTGGTCGTAGTCCTCGTCGGAGTAGTTCATGCTGCCATCTTCGCAAGACCCGTCGGCGGAATACAAGGGAATCAGTCGTGTGATCTCGTGTTTACCTCGGATTCCGTTGCTTCGCGCCGACGCGTGAGGTTGGATGGGGGCATGGACCGAACCATCACCAACGTGATCAACGGCGAGCTCGTCGCCGCAGCCAGCGGAGCGACGTATGAGGTCATCGACCCGTCGACCGGGCAGGTGTACGCCTCCGCGCCGCTGTCCGGCGCGGAGGACGTCGATCGCGCGTTCGGGGCGGCGTCGGCGGCGTTCGAGACCTGGCGGGACACGACCCCGTACGAACGCTCCACGATGCTGCACCAGTTCGCCCGGGCGATCGAGGACCGGGCCCAGGAGATCGTCGACGTCGAGTCGCGCGACACCGGCAAGCCCAAGGCACTCACGATGAGCGAGGAGATCCTCGGCCAGGCGCTCGACGCCATGACGTTCTATGCCGGGGCCGCCCGCGTGCTCGAGGGCAAGTCGGCGGGGGAGTACCTCCGCGGGCACACGTCGATGATCCGCCGCGAGCCGATCGGCGTCGTGGCCCAGGTGACTCCGTGGAACTACCCGTTCGTCATGGCGATCTGGAAGATCGCGCCGGCGCTGGCCGCGGGCAACACGATCGTGCTCAAGCCAAGCGACACGACCCCGGCCTCCACGACCTTGCTGGCCGAGATCGCGCAGGAGTTCTTCCCGCCGGGCGTCTTCAACGTCGTGTGCGGCGACCGTGACACCGGCCGCGCGCTCGTCACGCATCCGACGCCGCAGATGGTCGCCATCACCGGCTCCGTGCGTGCGGGCATGGAGGTGGCCGCCTCTGCTGCGGCGGGCCTCAAGAAGCCCCATCTCGAGCTCGGCGGCAAGGCGCCCGTCGTGGTGTTCGACGACGCCGACCTCGCGGCCGCTGCCGAGGGCATCGCCGGTGCGGGCTACTTCAACGCGGGCCAGGACTGCACGGCGGCGACGCGCGTGCTCGTGCACCCGCGGGTGGCAGCCGACTTCACCGCCGCACTGACCGAGGCCGCCCGCGGCACCAGGGTCGGCATGCCCGACGACGACGTCGACCTGGGTCCGGTCAACAACGCCAACCAGCTGGCCCACGTCAAGGAGTTCATCGACTCACTGCCCGACCACGCGACGCTCGAGACGGGAGGTTCGCGGATGACGGCGCTCGGTGACGGCTACTTCTTCGAGCCGACCGTGCTCTCCGGCTTGCTGCAGGACGACCACGCGAGCCAGGACGAGATCTTCGGGCCGGTCATCACGGTCCAGCAGTTCGGCGACGAGGACGAGGCGGTCCGCTGGGCCAACGGCGTCGACTACGGATTGTCGTCGTCGGTGTGGACCAAGGACCACGGCCGCGCGATGCGGATGGCCCGGCGCCTGGACTTCGGCTGCGTGTGGATCAACACGCACATCCCGATCGTCGCCGAGATGCCGCACGGCGGCTTCAAGCACTCCGGCTACGGCAAGGACCTGTCGATGTACGGTCTCGAGGACTACACCCGGATCAAGCACGTGATGACCAACCTGGACGCCTAGGGCTGGGAAAGGACAGATGGTGGAGCACCACGATGCGATCGTGGTCGGTGCCGGCGTCGCGGGGCTGACGGCCGCCCGGCTGCTGTCACGCGAAGGCGGGCGGGTGGTCGTGCTCGAGGCGCGCGATCGGGTCGGCGGCCGCGTGTGGACCGACCGACGCGGCGGACGCGCCACGGATCTCGGAGCCTCATGGATCCACGGGACGACCGCCAGCCCGGTCGCGGCGGCGGCGGAGGCATTCGGGATGCGGATGCGCGAGTTCACGGTGGGCGGCTACCAGCCGGACGGCCGACCGATCGCCTACTACGGCCCGGACGGCGAGCGCTTGTCGGACGACGCGGCTCGGCGCTTCGTCGACGACATTCACACGGCCGACGCACTGCTGCCTGACGTCATCGCGGCCTCCGACGCGGACGCGTCGTACGCAGGCGTCACCGAGGCGGTGCTCGCGTCGCTGGGGTGGGCCGGGGCCCGCACGGAGCGGGTGCGCGAGTACCTCCGGCACCGCTCGGAGGAGCAGTACGGGGTGGCGGCCGAGCACCTCGCTGCGCACGGTCTCGACGACGACGTGATCGACGGCGACGAGGTGGTGTTCCCTGACGGCTACGGCCGCCTCGCCGAAGGCCTTGCTGAGGGGCTCGACATCCGCCTCGGGCACGTCGTGTCGCACGTGCACTGGGCGTCGGACGGTGTGGTCGTCAGCGGTGATGGGATCGAGATGTCGGCCCGGTCCGCGATCCTCACAGTGCCGGTCGGGGTCCTGCGCGGCGCCGACCTCGTGATCGAGCCCCCGCTGCCCGAACCGGTGGCCGGCGCGCTCGGCCGGCTCGAGATGAACGCTTTCGAGAAGGTCTTCCTGCGGTTTCGGACCCGGTTCTGGGACGAGGGCGTATACGTCGTACGTCAACAGGGTCCCGAAGGTACGTGGTGGCACTCCTGGTACGACCTGACCCCGCTGGACGGCACACCGACACTGATGACGTTCGCGGCCGGACCGGCGGCCGTCGCCACGCGTGGGTGGGAGACGTCGCGGATCGCGGAGTCGGTGCTCGTGCAGCTGCGGCGACTGTACGGCGAGCGGGTGGAGGAGCCCGTCGAGGTCCAGACCACCGACTGGCAGGGCGACCGATTCGCGCGCGGCTCGTATGCGTACATGACGGTCGGTTCGACGACCGCTGATCACGACGATCTGGCCACCCCGGTCGGCGGCGTCCTGCACGTCGCGGGCGAGGCGACATGGACGGACGACCCGGCGACCGTCACCGCGGCCATGGCCTCGGGCCACCGGGCCGCGGTCAACGTCCTGCAGCGCGACATCCCGATCGAGCGGCTGTGGGAGACGTTTTGAGCGGACCGCCCGGAGCGCAGGCAGAGGCCGCACAGCCTGACCGGGCTGGACTATCCTGACCGCGTCCAGCCGAAGGAGTCCGCATGCCCAAGCGCGAGATCGTCCCCGAGCCGATCGTCACCGTGATCGACGACTACGACGGCAAGGAGCTGCACCCCGACACACCACCGGAGCGCTACCGGATCAACGGGCGTACGTACGACCTCTACCTGTCGGACGAGTCGAAGAACACCGTCGACGACTTCTTGCGCAACCTCCTCGACGGAGCAGAGGAGGTCCGCGACACATACTCGCCGCGCGCCAGTCGCGGGCGCGGTGGCTCAGGTGTCGCGATCCGCGACGGCTACACGATCCACGATCTCCGCGAGTGGGCGCGAGTGAATGGACATCAGGTCAGCGACAACCGGCGGGCACCGTCCAAGGTCATCGAGGCGTTCAACGCCGCCCACTCCTGACCGAGGTCTCAGAGCAGGCCGGCGTCGCGCCTCGCGAGCGCGACCGAGCTCACCCCGGCCTGACTGCCTGCAGCGTGTAGGAGTGGGGGAGCCGCCAGGGCCGATCGGACAGTCGGAACTCGCCGTTCCCCAGATCGTCCATCTGCCCTTCCATCGGCACCCAGGGCACACTGTCGTGCTCGACCAGCCCGGTGATCTGCAGGCCCTCGTCGAGAAGCGCCGTGACGATCTCGCCCAGGCCGTGGTTCCACTCGTGGGTCACGGTGTGCTGGAACTCGACGTCGCTCTCGACGTAGGTGCCGGGCTCGTCCCAGACGGAAGGCTCGGCGCGCTCGAAGTAGGGATGCTCGATGACGATCAGGCCGTCGGGTCGCGGATCGGCCAGCGACCACAGCACGGGATGACCCTCGCGGATGAAGAGGCGTCCATCAGGAGCCAGCAGGCCGGCCACCACGCCGGCCCAGCGTCGGATGTCGGGCAGCCAGCCGAGGGCGCCGATGCCGGTGAACACCAGGTCGTACGCATGCGCGGGCAGCACGTCAGGTGCGGAGTACAGATCGGCCTCGACGAAGTCGGTGGGGTCGCCCAGCTCCTCGGCGAGGCGTCGACCCTCGGCGAGTGAGGCCGTGCTGAAGTCGAGACCCGTCATCCGGGCACCCAGCCGGCTCAGTGAAATGGTGTCGGTGCCGATGTGGCACTGCAGGTGCACGCCTCGAAGTCCCGCCACCGACCCGAGCAGCGGCAGGTCGAAGCGAATAACGCTCGAGATGAAGTCAGGGTCCGAGCGGAACTTGTCGACGGCGTAGTCGGGCGAGGCGACGTGGGCCGGAGCCCGTTCGTCCCAGGCTGCGCGGTTGATCTCGCGGTAGTCGTTGGGCATGTGCCTGAATCTACCGATCATCTTTCCGGGACTGGCGATGACGGAATCTGGCCGTCCGGGTTACCCGAAACCCTTGTCGTGCGTCCCACGGTGAGGGCGCTAGAGCAGGCCCGCGTCGTGCATCGCGATGGCGACCTGCACGCGGTTGGTCACGTCGAGCTTGGTGAAGATGTGCGAGATGTGTGCCTTGACCGTGGCGACGCTCATGTGGAGGCTGGCTGCGATCTCGGCGTTCGACGAGCCGCCGCCGACGGCGATCGCCACCTCGCGCTCCCGCTCCGTGAGGCAGGACACCCGCGAGAGCGCCGCTGCGTCGTCCCGCTGTCCGGGAGCCGCGTCGGTGACCTGGCGGATCAGCTGCTGCGTGATCGTGGGCGACAGCATCGGCTCGCCGTCGACGACCTTGCCGATCGCCGCGACAATCTCCGCAGGTGGCGTGTCCTTGAGCAGGAACCCGTTGGCGCCGGCCGCGAGCGCCCGGACGACGTACTCATCGGCATCGAACGTTGTGAGCACGATGACCCTCGGCGGATCGGTCAGCGCCAGGATCTCGGCCGTCGCGGCGATGCCGTCGAGCACCGGCATGCGGATGTCCATCAGGACGACGTCGATGCCTCCCGCCAGCACAGCGTCGACCGCATGCCGGCCGTTGACTGCCTCTCCGACGACCGTGATGGCGTCCGACCCGCCGAGGATCAGGGCGAGCCCGGCGCGCACGAGCGGGTCGTCATCGGCCAGCAGTACGCGTGTGGTCATGCCGGCCACGGTAGCCATGCCTCGACGATGAACTCGCGGCCCGGGGTGATGCGATGGTGCAACCGTCCGCCGACCAGGGCCGTACGCTCGGCCAACCCGATCAGCCCCAACCCCGACTCGGGCGCCGCGGCGCGGTTCGTGCCGACCTCAAGCAGGTTGATCACGACGATGGAGAGCCCGGCCCACGGACTGCCCGTCACGGACATGGTCACCAGCGTGTTGGGCGCGTGCTTGCGGGCGTTCGTCAGGCTCTCCTGCACGACGCGATAGAGCGTACGGCCGATGGTCTCGGGGATTCCCTCGAGCGCGACGAGCTCTTCGGTCTCGATCCGCATGCCCGACGCGCGGGCCTCATCGAGGAGGGCGGGCACGTCGACGGCCGACGGCTGGGGCCGCTCGGGGCTGGAGTCGCCTGGATCGTCGCGCAGGATGCCGAGGACGTCCCGCAGCTCGGCGAGCGCCTGGTGCGAGCTCTCCTGGATCACCGCAGCGGTGGCCCGCATCTCCTCGGCGGTCAGGTCCTCGCGGTAGGTCAACGCGCCGGCATGCATCGTGACGAGCGAGATGCGATGGGCGAGCACGTCGTGCATCTCGCGGGCGATGCGGCCACGTTCAGCCGTACGTGCCTGGGCGACGCGGGCGGCCTGCTCGGCCTCGGCAGTGACGGCGCGCTCGCGCAACGTCGCCAGGAGCTCACGGCGCGAGCCGATGTACATGCCCCAGCCGACCGTGACGGCGATGACGGCGACGATGAACGGGATCGTGAACGCGAACTCGTCGCTGCTCGTCGGGTTGTACGTCTCCAGCACGAGGCCGGATACCAACGAGAGCACGCCGACCGGGATGACCTCGCGCCAACGACGTCGGGTCGACATCGAGACGAGCGCGAGCGTGGCCGGGCCGGCCGACGACCATGACAGGAACGAGAAGGCGTTCACGACGACGGCCACCGGCACGGGGTACGTCCGCCGCCACGCGACCAGCACGAGCCCAAGAGCGCCCAGCCCCAGGTCGGTCCAGAACCACCAGCGATGGTGGTCCCACTGCCAATAGGCCACCTCGAACCAGGCCAGACCCGAGATCGCGAGCATCAGTGCGTAGCGCCAGGCATGGCTCCACCAGCGGAGCTGGGGTTGGTAGTCGGCGGCCTGCACGTCCCAAGGCTAGGGGTCGGGGCAGCCGCGCACGACGGCCGATCGGCTGGCCACTCTCATACTTTCGGCTAACGAGCAATGGTCGGTCGACCGATGTTTCTGCACCCGCGCGGGGGCAGACTGGGTGTCATGATCACAGTTGAAGGTCTCACCAAGACGTATGGCGGCTTCAAAGCCGTCGACAATGTCTCTTTCGAGTGCAAGCCGGGAGCCGTCACCGGATTCCTCGGCCCGAACGGTGCCGGAAAGACGACCACGATGCGCATCATGGCCGGGCTGACCAGCGCCAGCGCGGGTGCGGCTCTCGTGAGCGGCGTCCAGTACCAGAACATCCCCAACCCCGGAACCCAGGTGGGCGTCCTGCTGGACGCCTCAGCGCAGCACGCAGGTCGGACAGGGCGCGAAATCCTCACGCTCAGCGCGCTGACGATGGGCCTGCCGATGTCACGCGTCGACGAGATGCTCAAGCTCGTCAGCCTGACCCCGGAGGAGTCGAAGCGTCGGGTCAAGAACTACTCGCTCGGCATGCGCCAGCGCCTCGGCATCGCCAACGCGTTGCTGGGCGACCCCAAGATCCTGATCCTCGACGAGCCGGCCAACGGCCTCGACCCGGCGGGCATCCACTGGATGCGCAGCTTGCTCCGTGAGTACGCCAACCGGGGCGGCACCGTGCTGCTGTCATCGCACCTGCTGCACGAGATCGAGGTCATCGCCGACGAGATCATCGTCATCGGCAATGGCCGGATCGTGGCTCAGGGCACCAAGGCGGAGCTCCTGCAGACTGCAGGCACGTTCGTGAAGGCCGGCGACATGTCGGCACTCGCCAACGCGCTGACCACCGCCGGCATGGCGGCGTCGCCCTCCGGAGACGGAGGACTGCGCACCGAGGCCACCCCGGAGCAGGTCGGCAAGGCCGCGGCATCGGCCGGCGTTGCCCTGATCGAGCTGCGACCCGCCGAGGGCGCAGGCCTTGAGGAGATGTTCCTCGAGCTCACAGCCGGCACCCAGCGTGAAGAAGTCACCATCGAAGGAGCAACGGCATGAGTGCCACCGCAATCGCCATCGACACCAACCGGCCGGGCGTACCCATGAGCCGACTGTTCAAGGTCGAGCTTCGCAAGATGTTCGACACGAGGTCCGGCTTCTGGCTCATGATGAGCATCGCGATCGTGTCGACCATCGCCACGATCATCGTGATCCTCGTGCAGGGTCTTGCCGACGATCCGGGGGTCACCTACGGCACGTTCGCGGGGGCGATCGGGTTCCCGATGGCCGTGATCCTGCCCATCATCGCGATCTTGGCGGTGACAGGCGAGTGGAGCCAGCGCACGGGACTCATCACGTTCACGCTGACACCTCACCGCAGTCAGGTCGTCGCGGCCAAGGCGCTGGCGGCAGTCGCCGTCGGTGTCGTATCCATGATCCTGGCGATGGCGATCGGCGCGCTGGGCAACGTCGTCGGCTCGACCATCACCGGCGGCGACATGGTCTGGGACGTCGGCGTGGGTGACTTCCTCCTGATCATGCTCGGCAACGTCCTGGGGCTCCTGATCGGGTTCATGCTGGGCGTCCTGATTCGCAACTCCGCCGGCGCGATCGTGGCGTACTTCGTCTACTCGTTCCTGTTCCCGACGATGTTCGGGATCCTCGCCGAGCTGGTGGGCTGGTTCAAGGATCTGCAGCCGTGGATCGACTTCAACTTCGCCCAGAGCAGACTGTTCGACCCGCCCATGAGCGGCGAGGACTGGGCGCAGCTCGCCACCTCGAGCATCATCTGGTTCATCATCCCGATGGCCTTCGGCATCTGGGCGGTGCTGAGGTCCGAGGTCAAGTAACTGAACTCCCGGGGCGGAGGGGGCGCGGCGACAGGACATCCCTCGTCTGCCGCCGCTCCGGGGCTGAACCCGATGGCGGCACTCCTTGCGGGAGTGCCGCCATCGGCATGTCCGGAAGTAGGTGACCCGGAGCCCATCAGGGACAATGGCGGCATGCGCAAGCGTGTCGCCGTTCTCGGCTCTACGGGATCCATCGGGACCCAGGCCCTCGAGGTCATCGCCGCCAACCCCGAACGCTTCGAGGTCGTCGCGCTTGCCGCAGGCGGTGGCAACCCGCGTCTGCTGGCCGAGCAGGCCATCGCGTTCAACGTGCCACTCGTCGCCGTCGCCAGGGCGAGCGCCGCCGAGGACGTTCAGCTCGCGCTGTACGCCGAGGCGCAGCGCCAGGGCTACGCCCAGGGCGATCACCGGGTGCCGCGCCTGCTGGCCGGGCCCGACGCAGCTGTCGACGTCGCCCGCATCGAGTGCGACGTCGTGCTCAACGGCATGACCGGAGCCGTCGGCCTGCTGCCGACCCTGGCCGCCCTCGAGGCCGGCACGACCCTGGCTCTGGCCAACAAGGAGTCGCTGATCATCGGCGGCGAGCTCGTGATCGGCGCCGCCAAGCCCGGCCAGCTCGTGCCGGTCGACTCCGAGCACTCGGCCCTCGCGCAGGCCATGCGCGGTGAGCGCCGGGACGACGTGCGCCGCCTGATCGTCACGGCCAGCGGTGGACCGTTCCGCGGACGTACGCGCGCCGAGCTCGCCGACGTCACGCCCGAGCAGGCCATGGCCCACCCGACCTGGGACATGGGGCCGGTCATCACGATCAACTCCGCCACGCTCGTCAACAAGGGGCTCGAGGTCATCGAGGCCAACCTGCTGTTCGACATCGGCTTCGACCGCATCGAGGTCGTCGTGCACCCGCCGTCGATCGTCCACTCGATGGTCGAGTTCACCGACGGCGCCACGATGGTCCAGGCGTCGCCGCCCGACATGAAGCTGCCGATCGCGCTCGGGCCTGGCCTGGCCCGACCGCGTGCCCGACGCCGCTGCCGGCTGCGACTGGACGCAGCCGGCGACGTGGGAGTTCTTCCCGCTCGACGACGAGGCGTTCCCCGCCGTCAGCCTGGCGCGCAAGGCCGGCACCTTCGGGCGTACCGGACCGGCGGTGTTCAACGCCGCCAACGAGGTGTGCGTCGACGCGTTCGTCGCCGGTGACTTGGACTTCCTCGGCATAGTGGACACGGTGGGCGTGGTCCTCGACGAGCATCTCGGCGATCCTGACGTCGCCCGCCAGGACCTGACCCTCGACGGCGTGCTCGGCGCCGATGCATGGGCCCGCACCCGGGCCGCGGAACTGGTGGAGAAGCGATGAATGCCCTGATCTACACCCTCGGTGTCGTGGCGTTCATCATCGGCGTCGCGGTCTCGATCGGTCTGCACGAGCTCGGCCACATGTATCCGGCCAAGAAGTTCGGCATCAAGGTCACGCAGTTCTTCGTCGGCTTCGGCAACACGGTGTGGTCGGTCAAGCGCGGCGAGACCGAGTACGGCATCAAGTCGATCCCGCTCGGCGGCTACGTCAAGCTCGTCGGCATGCTGCCGCCGGCCAAGGACGCCGACCCGCACGAGGTGCGCAAGACCAACACGGGCCTGTTCACGCAGCTCATCTCGGATGCCCGCAACGCCGAGTACGAGCACGTCGAGGACAAGGATCTCGACCGGTTGTTCTATCGCAAGCCGTGGTGGCAGAAGCTGATCGTCATGGCCGGCGGCCCGATGGTCAACATCCTGATCGCGATCGTCCTGTTCACGATCGTGTTCATGGGCTTCGGGGCGTTGAAGCCGACGACGACGGTGCAAGCCGTGTCGGACTGCGCGATCAGCGATGCCGAGGCGGGACGCACGTGCAAGGCCGACGACCCGGTCACCCCCGCCAAGAAGGCCGGGATCGTCGCCGGCGACCGCATCACCTCGTTCAACGGCACGAGGATCTCGTCGTGGGACGAGCTGACCAAGCTGATCCGCGCCAACGGGTCGCGCGAGGCGACGATCGGCTTCGAGCGTGACGGCAAGGCCCGCGAGGCCAGCGTCGCGACGTCGGTGCTGGCGCGCGCCGACGTCAACGACCCCACCAAGACCGTCAACGTGGGCTTCCTCGGCGTGATCGCGACCGAGGAGATGCAGCGCCAGGGTCCGGGCTACATCGCGTCGACGATGGGCACGTACGTCAAGGGCACGGCCGAGGCGATCGCCCACCTGCCGCAGCGCATGGTCGACGTCACCAAGGCCGCATTCGGTGCTGACCGCGATCCCGAAGGGCCCATCAGCGTGGTCGGCGCGAGCCGGGTCGCGGGCGAGATGGTCACGGTCGACGACCCCACCTGGTCCGAACGCGTCCAGCGGGTGCTCGTGCTGCTCGCCGGGCTCAACCTGTTCCTCGCGCTGTTCAACTTCATCCCGCTGCTGCCGCTCGACGGCGGCCACATCGCCGGCGCTCTCTACGAGGCGGTTCGCCGCGGACTTCGCCAAGCTGCGCGGCCGGCCCGACCCCGGATACGTCGACGTCGCCAAGATGTTGCCCGTCGCGTACGCCGTGGGTGCCCTCCTTATGCTGATGAGTGTGATCCTGATCTACGCCGACATCGTCAACCCCGTGAAATTGAGCTGATGAACATGACTGATCTCGGACTTCCCGCGATGCCCCCGCCGGTGCTCGCACCGCGCCGCAAGACCCGCAAGATCAAGGTCGGCACGGTCGACGTCGGCGGCGACGCACCCATCTCGGTGCAGTCGATGACCACGACGCTGACCTCCGACGTCAACACGACGCTGCAGCAGATCGCCGAGCTCACCGCGGCCGGCTGCGACATCGTCCGCGTCGCCTGCCCCAGCCAGGACGACGCCGACGCGCTGCCCGAGATCGCCAAGCACTCCAACATCCCGGTCATCGCCGACATCCACTTCCAGCCCAAGTACGTCTTCGCGGCGATCGACGCCGGCTGCGCGGCCGTCCGCGTCAACCCCGGCAACATCCGCAAGTTCGACGACCAGGTCGGCGCGATCGCCCGCGCGGCCAAGGACGCCGGCGTCTCGATCCGCATCGGCGTCA
The DNA here is from genome assembly GCA_963759975.1 of uncultured Actinomycetota bacterium. Taxonomy (GTDB): domain Bacteria; phylum Actinomycetota; class Actinomycetes; order Propionibacteriales; family Nocardioidaceae; genus Aeromicrobium. The sequence continues at coordinate 59,744 of CAVXBS010000034.1, read as the reverse complement.
ACGCCGGCTCGCTCGACAAGCGCATCTACGACAAGTACGGCAAGGCCACGGCCGAGGCGCTCGTCGAGTCCGCCGTGTGGGAGGCGTCCCTGTTCGAGGAGCACGACTTCCACGACTTCAAGATCTCGGTCAAGCACAACGACCCCGTCGTGATGGTGCAGGCGTACGAGCAGCTGTCCCAGCGCGGCGACTGGCCGCTGCACCTCGGCGTCACCGAGGCGGGCCCGGCGTTCCAGGGCACGATCAAGAGCGCCACGGCGTTCGGTGCGCTGCTGAGCCAGGGCATCGGCGACACGATCCGGGTGTCCCTGTCGGCGCCGCCTGTCGAGGAGGTCAAGGTCGGCCTGCAGATCCTGCAGTCGCTCAACCTTCGTGAGCGCAAGCTCGAGATCGTCTCGTGCCCGTCGTGCGGTCGCGCCCAGGTCGACGTCTACACGCTCGCCGAGGAGGTCACCGCCGGCCTCGAGGGCATGGAGGTGCCGCTCCGCGTCGCGGTCATGGGCTGCGTCGTCAACGGTCCGGGGGAGGCCCGCGAGGCCGATCTCGGCGTGGCGTCCGGCAACGGCAAGGGTCAGATCTTCGTCAAGGGCGAGGTCATCAAGACCGTGCCGGAGTCCAAGATCGTCGAGACGCTGATCGAGGAAGCCATGCGCATCGCCGAGGGCATGGAGCCGGTCGAGGGCGGCTCGCCCGCCGTCACCGTCAGCTGATCTTGTTGCGGGCGTGCCATGGGCGCGCTGTCCGCGGGCGTCGTAGGCTGGTGGCACCATCCAGGGAGGCGCTGTGCTCAAGACGACGACGCACGTCCGTGCGCTGACGACGCCCGACCTCCCTGAGCTGTGCGCGCTGCTCGACCGCGATCCGCTGGTCAACCTGTTCGTCCGCAACCGCGTCGACGCGACCAAGCTGCAGACGCGCTGGCTGGGCGGCCAGGTGTGGGGCTACTTCGAGGACGGCGCGCTCGTCTCGGCCTGCCACGCCGGCGCCAACGTCGTGCCCGTGCAGGCCACGCCCGCAGCCGTCGAGGCGTTCGCCGACCAGGCCGTCGCCGACAACGTACGACCGTCGTCGATCGTCGGACCGCGCGACGCCGTGCTGCCGATGTGGAAGCGGCTCGAGCCGCACTGGGGCCCGGCGCGCTCGCCGCGGCTCGACCAGCCGTTCATGGTGCTCGAGCGCGACAGCCGCCTGCGGCCCGACCCGCGCGTACGCCCGGTGGTGCTCGACGAGTTCGACACGGTCTATCCGGCCTGCGTCGCGATGTTCACCGAGGAGGTCGGCGTCGACCCCGAGGTCGGCAACCGCAGCGGCTACCGCGCCCGTGTCGCCCAGCTCATCTCGCAGGGCTGGGCGTTCGCGATCATCGAGGACGGCGAGGTGCTGTTCAAGGCCGAGGTCGGCGCCGCGACGCCGTACGCCTGCCAGATCCAGGGCGTCTACGTCCGCCCCGACCTGCGGGGCCGGGGCATCGCCGCGCCGGCCCTCGCCGCGGTCGTGCAGCAGGCGCGCGCGACGGTCGCGCCGATCGTCACGCTCTACGTCAACGATCACAACGTCGCGGCCCGCAGGGCGTACGAGCGGGTCGGCTTCGAGCAGACCGCGACGTTCGCGTCGATCCTGCTCTGACATGCTCGCTGCATGAGTCGTGACATCAAGATCCTGGCCGGCATCTTCGCGGTGTCCGGCGTGCTGCACTTCGTGACGCCTCGGACGTACGAGGCGATCGTGCCCAAGCCGCTGCCCCGCAAGCGCGAGCTCGTGCAGGCGTCCGGCGTCGCCGAGATCGCTCTGGCCGGGATGATGCTGCACCCCCGCGGGCGACGCCTGGGCGGGCTGGGCTCGGCCGCGTTGCTCGTCGCGGTGTTCCCGGCCAACGTGCAGATGTCGATCGACAGCGCTCGTGACTCGCGCAAGCCGTGGTGGTTCACGCTCGGCACCGTGCTGCGGCTCCCGCTGCAGCTGCCCATGATCCGCATCGCCCTCAAGGCCGCCCGAGGCTGATCCAGCGACACCGACCGAATAAGCTCGTCGCGTATGCGTATGTCCCGGCTCTTCCTGCGAACTCTCCGCGACGATCCGGCCGACGCCGAGGTGCCGAGCCACAAGCTCCTGGTGCGCGCCGGCTACGTCCGCCGCGTCGCGCCCGGCATCTACTCGTGGCTGCCGCTGGGCCTCAAGGTGCTCGCCAAGGTCGAGAGGATCATCCGCGAGGAGATGGAGTCGATCGGCTCGCAGGAGGTCCGGTTCCCGGCGCTGCTGCCGCGCGAGCCCTACGAGGCGTCGGGGCGCTGGACCGACTACGGCCCCAACGTGTTCCGGCTCAAGGACCGCAAGGGCAACGACATGATGCTCGGCCCGACGCACGAGGAGTTCTTCACGCTGCTGGTCAAGGACCTCTACTCGTCCTACAAGGACCTGCCGCTGAGCCTCTACCAGATCCAGACCAAGTACCGCGACGAGGCGCGTCCGCGCGCGGGCATCCTGCGCGGCCGCGAGTTCATCATGAAGGACTCCTACTCGTTCGACATCGACGACGCGGGCCTCGAGGCGTCCTACCAGGCGCACCGCGAGGCGTACGTCCGGATCTTCGACCGGCTCGGCTTCGAGTACGTCATCGTGCACGCGCAGTCCGGCGCGATGGGCGGCTCGGCGAGCGAGGAGTTCCTCGCGGTCTCCGAGACCGGGGAGGACACGTTCGTACGCTCGCCGGGTGGCTACGCCGCCAACGTCGAGGCCGTCACGACGGTCGTGCCCGACGCGATCCCGTACGACGACGCCCCGGCCGCCCACGCCGAGCAGACCCCCGACACGCCCACGATCGACACGCTCGTGGACCACCTCAACGAGCGCGTTCCCCCGCGACGACCGTCCCTGGGCGCGGCTCCGACACGCTCAAGAACGTGCTCGTGATGCTGCGGCACCCCGACGGCACGCGCGAGCCGCTCGCGATCGGCCTGCCCGGTGACCGCGAGGTCGACGCCAAGCGGCTCGAGGCCGTCGTCGTCGCCGGCCGAGGTCGAGCCGTTCGAGGACAAGGACTTCGCCGCGCACCCCGCGCTGGTCAAGGGCTACATCGGCCCCGCGCGCGCTGGGCGCCGAGAGCGAGTCCGGCATCCGCTACCTCGTCGACCCCCGCGTCGTCGACGGCACGCGCTGGGTCACCGGCGCCAACGTCGACGGCTCGCACGTCATCGACCTCGTGGCCGGCCGCGACTTCACCGCCGACGGCACGATCGAGGCGGCCGAGGTCCGCGCCGGCGATCCCGCGCCTGACGGCTCGGGCCCGCTCGAGCTTGCCCGCGGCATCGAGATGGGCCACATCTTCCAGCTCGGCCGCCTGTACGCCGAGGTGCTCGACCTCAAGGTGCTCGACGAGAACGGCAAGCTCGTCACGGTCACGATGGGCTCCTACGGTGTCGGGGTCTCCCGCGCGGTGGCTGCCGTCGCCGAGTACGCGCACGACGACGCTCGGTCTCGTGTGGCCCAAGGAGCTCTCGCCGTTCGACGTGCACCTGATCGTCGCGGGCAAGGACGAGGCCGTGGTCGAGGGTGCCGAGCAGGTCTACCAGGACCTCATCGGCGAGGGCCTCGAGGTGCTCTACGACGACCGCCTCGGCAAGGTCTCGCCCGGCGTGAAGTTCAAGGACGCCGAGCTCATCGGCGTGCCGACGATCGTCGTCGTCGGCAAGGGCTTCGTCGACGGCGTCGTCGAGGTCAAGGACCGCGCGACGGGCGAACGCACCGACGTACCGCTCGGCTGACCTGCTGCGCCCACCTCCGCGGCTGACCCCGAGTCGGACTCGGATCGGCGTCGGGGAGGCCGGGGAACGCCGTGGGGCGTCCGGCCCAGGTGAGCTCCGCGAGCGCGGCACGGCGCAGCCCTGCCGTCGCGTAGGCCCGGAGCTCGCCGACGCCCTCGCCGGCGAGCGTCAGGCACGCGGCGGCGATGTCGCGCTCGACCTGTCGCGCGGCAGCCGTCGGCGCGTGCCTTGGTGCTCAGCCGCCGCACGTCGTACGTCAGCGCGGTCGGCACGGGCTCGATGTCCATGCGGTGCAGGCGGAACAGCAACCGGTCACGTACGTCGCGATGCTGGCCGTACGACGTCCGGGCGCGCTCGGTCATGGCGTCGAATCGCGCGCCGATGATGGGGTAGAGCCAGACCGCTTCGTGCTCGAGCGCGAGCCAGTCCTGCATCGCCTCTGTCGACGTCATCGCAGGGCACCCACCGCGTGAGCGCACTGGGCCAACCCGGCCGACATCGACGCGAGGACCCGGGCGAGCGCGGGGGAGGCCGCCTTGGCCGAGTCGGTTGCCCGCGCCCTTGAAGCGGCCGCGTATGCCGATGCCAGCGTACGAACAGCGGTGTCGCGGTTGGCGGGAGGAGCGTCGATGTCAGGCACCGTCGCAGCGACGCCGACCGCCTTGGCGTGCGCGGTGCTGATCGCGACGAAGGGGTCGAGGCGCAGCGCCTCGTGCTTGCTCGCAGTGGCCTCGACACGCGCGAGCAGAGCATTCTGATCGGCCGCGACGCGGGCGATGAGTCGGTCGTCGGCGGGATCGGGTTCGGGATGGGGTTCGATGCCGACGCTGCGGGCCAGGTCGTCGAGCCGATGTGCGAGGGCGGCGCCCCCGAGGCCGGCCGCGGCAACCACGGTGGCAGCGCCCGTCCCGAGGAGCGCGCGTCGGCTGATCACCACGGCAGGCTAGCCGACTCGCGGCGTTCACCGGAGGGCCGCCGGTTCGGTAGGGTGGTTCCTGCCACCGAAGCCGGTGCCCACAACGCGCTGATCACAAAAGAACACTGGAGGACGAGCCATGGACGAACAACTGGCAGCCCTCGTGGGTGATTGCGTATCGGCTCTCGGCTTCGACGTCGAGGCGATCGAGCTGACGCCCGCCGGCAACAAGCGGGTTCTGCGCATCGCTCTCGACCGCGACGGTGGCGTCGGCATCGACCACATCACCGACGCCACGCGCGCGCTGTCCGAGGAGCTCGACGCCTCCGACGTCATGGGCTCCCAGCCCTACACGCTCGAGGTCACGTCGCGTGGCGTCGACCGGCCCCTGACCGCACCGCGTCACTGGCGGCGCAACGCGGGCCGCCTCGTACGCATGCGGCTCGCCGACGACTCGTCGATCGACGGCCGCATCGGCGAGAGCGACGACGAGGGTGTCCTGATCGAGGGGCGCACCACCAGCCAGCGGCTCTCATACGACCAGATCAACACCGCGCTCGTGCAAACCGAGCTGAACAGGAAGGACGCCTGATGGACATCGACATGGCCGCATTGCGCGCCCTCGAGCACGAGAAGGACATCTCCTTCGACGTCGTCGTCGAAGCGATCGAGACAGCGCTGCTGTCCGCGTACCACAAGACCGGAGGATCCCACCCGCATGCGCGGGTCGAGCTCGACCGCAAGAGCGGGCACGTGACGGTGTGGGCCAAGGAGCGTCTCGAGATCGAGCCGCCGCCGGAGCCCGCGGAGGGCGAGGAGCCGCAGGAGCGCCCGGCAGCCGCAATTCACAGAGGAGTTCGACGACACGCCGGACGACTTCGGCCGGTTCGCCGCGACGATCGCCCGTCAGCTCATCATGCAGCGGATCCGCGACGCCGAGGACGAGTCCAAGTACGGCGAGTTCGCCGGCAAGGTCGGCGACATCGTCTCGGGCGTGATCCAGCAGAGCCGCCCGGGCGACGTCGCGCTCGACCTCGGCCGCATCGAGGCGATCCTCGTCGCCTCCGAGCGCGTGCCCGAGGAGAAGTACGCCCACGGCGAGCGCCTCAAGGCGTACGTCTACGAGGTCGAGAAGGGCCTGCGCGGGCCGCGCGTCAAGGTCTCCCGGACGCACCCCAACCTGGTCAAGCTGCTGTTCGCCCTCGAGGCGCCGGAGATCGCCGACGGTTCCGTCGAGATCATCGCGATCGCACGCGAGGCCGGCCACCGCAGCAAGATCGCCGTGCGCGCCAACGTGCCGGGCGTCAACGCCAAGGGCGCGTGCATCGGGCCGATGGGTCAGCGGGTCCGCAACGTCATGCACGAGCTGCACGGCGAGAAGATCGACATCGTCGACTACAGCGACGACCCCGCCGAGTTCATCGCGCACGCGCTGTCGCCCTCGCAGGTCAAGGGCGTGACGCTGGTCGACCCCGCGACGCGCTCGGCGCGAGTCGTCGTACCGGACTTCCAGCTCTCCCTCGCGATCGGCAAGGAGGGCCAGAACGCCCGCCTCGCCGCCAAGCTCACCGGCTGGCGCATCGACATCCGCTCGGACACCGAGGCGCCCAGGACCGAGGGCGCCTGAGTCGATGGCGCGAGGGCTTCGCGAAACGGGTAGACTGGACGAGGTCGTTCGGACGTGCATCGGTTGCAGGCAACGTGCGGACAAGACCACTCTGGTGCGAGTCGTCGCAGTTCAGGAGCCCACGGCCACGGTCGTGACGACCTGATCCGCGCGGCACGCTGCCGGGGCGAGGGGCGCACCTGCACCCCACGACCCGGTGCCTGGAGCTGGCAATTCGCCGCAAGGCGTTCGGTCGGGCCCTTCGAGTCGAGGGGCCGCTCGACCTGAGCGAGCTGGCGGGGATCGTCGGAACACAGCATGACCACCAGGAACGCTGCACCTGCGGCGTTCATGACACGAAATCGGAGCATCCGCTCATGAAGAAGCTGTGAGTACTGCGCGATGAGTACTGCGCAATGAGCACGTTCGTCAACTAGTGGTCTGATCCTCCTTCGGGGTCGGACCCCCCTGAAGGAGAAGAGTGGCTGTAAGAGTCCACGAACTCGCACGCGAGTTCGGTGTCGAGAGCAAAGTCGTCCTGTCCACCCTGAAAGACATGGGTGAGTACGTGAAGTCGGCCTCCTCGACCGTAGAAGCCCCCGTCGTCCGGCGCCTCAACGAGGAGCACGGCGAAGCCCTGCGCGCGCAGGGCGCCAAGAAGTCCGGCGGCAAGCCCGCCGCCAAGAAGGCAGCACCGGCACCCGCCGCCGAGCCCGAAGCCGCACCGGCTCCGGTCGAGGCTGCTGCGCCGGCCGCCGCCCGCGCGCGTACGCCCGGCCCGACGCCTGGTCCCCGCGTGGCCCCGACGCCGGAGCCTGAGCCCGAGCCCGTCGCCGAGGCACCCGGCCCCGGCGGCCGAGCCCGAGGCTCCCGCGGCAGCCGCCTCGGCACCTGCCTCGGCCACCCCGGGACCGCGTCCCGGACCCAAGGCTCGGCCCGGCAACAACCCGTTCTCGTCGACGCAGGGCATGCAGAGCGCCCCGCGTCCGCCGGCCGCACGTGCCGGTGGCCACGGCGCCCAGCTGGTGCACCCGGCATGCCGCGTCCCAACCCGGCCATGATGCCGCGTCAGTCCGGCCTCGCCGGCCCCTCGACCGGTCGCGGTGCGCCCGGTCGTGGTGGACCTGGTGGGGCTCCCGGTCGCGGCGGCCCCGGTGGTGCACCGGGTCGCGGCGCTCCCGGCGGTGGAGGCGGCGGCGGTTACGCCGGTCGTCCCGGCGGCGGCGGTGCTCCCGGTCGCGGTGCTCCCGGTGGCGGCGGCGGCTTCAGCGGTCCTCCGCGCACGGGCGGCCCCGGTGGCCGCAACACGCGTGGCGGCACGCAGGGTGCGTTCGGTCGCGCCGGCGGTCCCGTACGTCGTGGACGCAAGAGCAAGCGCGCGAAGCGTCAGGAATTCGACCAGATGCAGGCGCCCGCCATCGGCGGCGTCCGCGTCCGCAAGGGCAACGGCGAGACCGTACGCCTGACGCGTGGCTCCTCGCTGGCTGACTTCGCCGACAAGATCGGCGGCGACTCCGCATCGCTCGTCGAGGTGCTGTTCCACCTCGGTGAGGTCGTCACGGCGACCCAGTCGGCCAACGACGAGACGCTGATGCTGCTGGGCGAAGAGCTCAACTACAACGTCGAGGTCATCTCGCCCGAGGACGAGGACCGCGAGCTGCTCGAGTCGTTCGACATCGAGTTCGGCGAGGACGAGGGCGACGAGGCCGACCTGGCCGCGCGTCCGCCGGTCGTCACGGTCATGGGTCACGTCGACCACGGAAAGACCAAGCTCCTCGACGCGCTGCGCAGCAGCAACGTCGTCGACAAGGAGGCCGGTGGCATCACGCAGACCATCGGCGCCTACCAGGTCGCGACCGAGGTCGACGGCACCGAGCGTCGCATCACCCTGATCGACACACCGGGTCACGAGGCGTTCACCGCCATGCGTGCCCGTGGTGCCCAGGCGACCGACATCGCGATCCTCGTGGTCGCGGCCGACGACGGCGTCATGCCGCAGACGGTCGAGGCGCTCAACCACGCCAAGGCCGCCGGCGTCCCGATCGTCGTCGCGGTCAACAAGGTCGACAAGCCCGACGCCGACCCGACCAAGGCACGTGGCCAGCTCACCGAGTACGGCCTCGTGCCCGAGGAGTACGGCGGCGACACGATGTTCGTCGACGTCTCGGCCAAGGCCGGCACGGGTCTGGACGACCTGCTCGAGGCCGTCATCCTCACGGCTGACGCTTCGCTCGACCTGCGCGCCAACCCCAACCAGAACGCCGAGGGCCTCGTCATCGAGGCGCACCTCGACCGTGGTCGGGGACCGGTCGCAACGGTGCTGGTCCACCGCGGAACGCTCAAGGTCGGCGACTCGATCGTCGCCGGTCCGGCCTTCGGTCGCGTTCGCGCCATGCTCGACGAGCACGGCGAGAACATCGAGGAGGCCACCCCGTCCCGTCCGGCACTCGTGCTCGGTCTGACGGCGGTGCCCGGAGCCGGTGACAACTTCATGGTCGTCGCCGACGACCGGCTGGCCCGCCAGATCGCCGAGAAGCGCGAGGCGCGCGAGCGCAACGCCCTCCTGGCACAGCGCACCGGCCGTCGTACGCTCGAGGACTTCATGTCCTCGATGGAGAAGGGCGAGACCGACGAGCTGCTCCTCATCCTCAAGGGTGATGGTTCCGGTTCGGTCGAGGCGCTCGAGGACGCACTGGCCCAGATCGACGTCGGCGAGGAGGTCGCGCTCCGGGTCATCGACCGCGGTGTCGGTGCGATCACCGAGACCAACGTCATGCTGGCCGCCGCGTCCAACGCCGTCATCATCGGCTTCAACGTCCGCCCGCAGGGCAAGGCGACGGAGCTGGCCGACCGCGAAGGTGTCGAGATCAAGTACTACTCGGTCATCTACAACGCGATCGAGGAGATCGAGGCATCGCTCAAGGGCCTGCTCAAGCCGGAGTTCGAGGAGGCGCAGCTCGGTACCGCCGAGATCCGCGACATCTTCCGCTCCAGCAAGATCGGCAACATCGCCGGTTGCATGGTCACGAGCGGCGTGATCCGGCGCAACGCGAAGGCACGCCTGCTTCGCGACGGCTCCGTGGTCGCGGACAACCTCGACTTCTCCAGCCTGCGCCGCGAGAAGGACGATGTGTCCGAGGTCCGCGAAGGCTTCGAGTGCGGTCTCGTGCTCAAGGGCTTCAACGACATCAAGGTCGGCGACATCGTCGAGACGTTCGAGCTGCGCGAGAAGGTTCGCGCGTAAGCACTAACCCCGTCGGACGCCTCCCCTCACGCTCACGCGTGGGGGAGGCGTCCCGACTCAGTTCTGGAGAGAATCATGGCTGGACCTCGGATCCACAAGGTCGCCGACCGGATCAAGGTCATCGTGGCGCAGATGCTCGAGCGCCGGGTCAAGGATCCGCGTCTCGGCTTCGTGACGATCACCGACGTACGCATGACCGGTGACGGCCAGCAGGCCTCGGTGTTCTACACCGTCATGGGCGACGAGACGGCAGCGCGCCGAGACCGCCGCTGCGCTGCGCAGCGCTACCGGCCTGATCCGCTCCGAGGTCGGCAAGCAGCTCGGCACCCGCATCACCCCGTCGATCGAGTTCTTCCTCGACGCCGTCCCCGAGACGGCCAAGGAGATCGAGGACCTGCTTGGCCAAGGTCAAGGAGTCCGACGAGGAGGTCGCCTCGCGCTCGGCGGGTGCGCAGTACGCCGGCGACCCCGATCCGTACAAGAAGAAGGACGAGGACGACGCGGAGCTCGATGACTGACGCCCCTGTCAGGGCTCGTCGTGGTCGACAAGCCGGCCGGTTGGACCTCGCACGACGTCGTCGGCCGCATGCGCCGCATCGCCGGCACCAAGAAGGTCGGCCACTCCGGCACGCTCGACCCGATGGCGACCGGCATCCTCGTGCTCGGCATCAACCGCGCGACGCGGCTGCTCGGCCACCTGACGCTCGCCGACAAGGAGTATGTCGCGACGATCCGGCTCGGCCAGGCCACTGTCACCGACGACGCCGAGGGCGAGATCACCGCGTCGGCGCCGGCTTCACACATCGACGAGGCCGCCGTGCGCGCGGTGCTGCCGGCCTACACCGGCGACATCCAGCAGGTCCCGTCGTCGGTCTCGGCGATCAAGGTCGACGGAGTGCGCTCCTACGCGCGGGTCCGCGGCGGTGACGAGGTCACGCTCGCGGCGCGACCGGTGACCGTCCCGGTGTTCGAGCTTGGCTGAGCTGCGGGTCGAAGGCGACGTGGTCGATCTCGACGTGCGCGTCGTGTGCTCCAGCGGCACCTACATCCGCGCCCTCGCCCGTGACGTCGGCGCCGACCTCGGAGTCGGGGGACACCTCACGATGCTGCGGCGCACTCGCGTCGGCGCGTTCGCGCTCGACCAGGCGCGCACGCTCGAACAACTCGAGAACGAGCTCGTCGTGGCCGGGCTCGACGACGTGGCGCGAGCGAGCTTCCCGTCCTACGACCTGCAGGAGCGCGAGGCCTCCGACGTGCGCTTCGGCCGCCCGCTCACCGGCATCGACCTCGGCGCTCCCGGCGCCGTGGCGGTGTTCGCCCCGACCGGCGAGTTCCTGGCGCTCTACGAGCAACGCGGCGGCGTCGCCAAGCCCGTCGCCGTCTTCGTCTGATCAAGTCCCCATGGGCGTGACGTTCCGGTCGCGAATCGCCGAGCAGCCCCGACGCAAAAGGCAACCTCAGCGTCGATCGCTAGGGTGAGGGTCATCATGCGCATGCGCCGACCCTCGACCCGCGGCATTCTCAAGCGGGCTCTGACCACGATGTTGTCGGCGCAGTTCCTGATCGTCGTCGCCCTGATGGTGACGACCAAGGTCCGCAAGATGATGCGCGGCGGCAAGGGCAGCGACACGTTCCCGGTGACGGCGCCGTCGCCGCTCGGAGTCGGTGACGGCAACACCGCGACCGTCTACACGTACGGCTCCGATCTGTTCGAGGACATGCTCGAGGCGATCGGCAACGCCCGCGAACGCGTCCTGTTCGAGACGTACATCATCAAGGGCGACGCGATGGGCCGTCGGTTCAAGCAGGCGCTGATCGACGCCGCCAACCGGGGCGTCGACGTGTACGTCATCTACGACGGCTTCGCCAACCTCGTCGTGACCCCCAGCTTCCTGCGATTTCCCGCGCCGATCCACGTCCTGCGCTATCCCGTGTTCGCGACGGGCTGGCGCTTCTTCAGCCCGCGTCAGATGGGCCGTGACCACCGCAAGCTGCTGGTCGTCGACGACGAGGTCGGCTATGTCGGCGGCTACAACGTCGGCGCGCTGTACGCCTCGGAGTGGCGCGACACGCACCTCAAGATCGAGGGCCCCTCGGTGTGGGACCTCGACAACGCGTTCGTCGACTTCTGGAACCTGCGTCGCGGCAGGAACGCGCGGATCCTCAAGGAACGCGGCGATGCGAGCTGGGAGCCGCAGATCCGGGCGCACCGCAACGTGCCGCGCCAGCTGCTGTTCCCGATCCGCGGGATGTACATCGAGGCGATCGACCGCGCCCGCGACCACATCTACATCACGGCGGCCTACTTCATCCCCGATCGGGACATCCTGCAAGGGCTGCTCGACGCGGCTGCCCGCGGCGTACGGGTCAGGATCCTCGTGCCGGAGATCTCCAACCACGTCGTCGCCGACTGGCTCTCGCGCGGGTTCTACTCCCAGCTGCTCGACGGCGGCGTCGAGATCCTGCTCTACCAGGACTGGATGGTGCACGCCAAGACCGCGACGATCGACGGTCGTTGGACGACGATCGGCACGGCCAACATCGACCGGCTCAGCCTGACCGGCAACTACGAGATCAACCTCGAGATCCTCGACGACGCGCTCGCGGCACACCTGGAGAAGGTGTTCGAGACGGATGCGTCGAACGCGCGCGTGCTGACGCGGGCCGAGTGGTCGTCTCGTCCGCTGGTCGCCAAGGCGTGCGAGTGGATCCTCGCGCCACTGCGGCCGCTGCTCTAGGCAGTCCGCCTCGGCTCGCCGCCGTCGAGCACGACGACCTCGCCGGCGGATGACGGATCGACGACCAGGCGGACGATCTCGTCGGTGACGTCACCGACCGGCACGAGGGGCGGCGCAGAGAGGCGTGCCTCGGCGTCGAGCGCGGCCAGCTCGTCGCGCGCCCGGGGAAGGGCGATCCACCCAGGCACGACGCAGCTGACCCGCGGCCCGGCGCGCCGATCGAGATCGCCGAGCGCGGTGGTCAGCCGTACGACGCCGGCCTTGGCGACCGCGTACTCCGGCGAGGCGTACGGCGTGGTCTCGACGCCCGCGATCGACGAGACGTGGACGAACGCGCCGCCCTCGACGATTGCCGGCCGGGCGAGCTGGAGCAGCCGCATCGGCGCGATCAGGTTGAGCTCGAGGACGGCCAGCCAGTCGGCCGGCTCGACGTCGGGGAAGTGCGACTCCAGACCGCCCCAACCGCCCGCATTGCTGATTACGGAGAACAACGGTCCGCGCGAAGCCGCCAGGTCGACCGCGGACGCCAGCTGGTCCGGATCGCGTACGTCGGCGACCATGGCATGGGCATTGCCTCCCGTCGCAGCGATGCGGCCCACGAGCTCCTCGGCGGCTGCCGCATCCGGGTCGAGCAGCACGACGTGGGCTCCTCGTGCTGCGAGCTCGAACGACACCGCCTCACCGAGTCCGGAGGCGCCGCCCGTCACGAGGCTCACGGTGTCGCGGAGGTCACCAGCGTCGGAAGTCACCCTCCGACGCTAGGTGCGACGACGGACAGCCGCCACGTGAGGGCATTCTTTGGTTTGGCTCCCGCACTGTCAGGAACGACCGTGTGGCACAGTTTTCCCGTGATGATCTGGCGCGACTTCCGTGGGGCTGCGGTCGATCCTCGATCCGAGCCGTCGGCCGTCACGGTCGGCAACTTCGACGGGGTCCACCGCGGCCACCAGCACGTGCTCGCCCGCACCCATGAGCTCGCCGCCGGGCTGCCCGTCATCGCGGTGACGTTCGTGCCGCACCCACTGGCGGTCGTACGCCCTGAGCACGCGCCGGCCCGGCTCACGACGATCGAGCGGCGGGTCGAGCTCCTCCGTGCGGCCGGTGCCGACGAGGTGCGGATCCTCAACTTCACCGCGGAGATGGCGAGCTGGTCGCCGCAGGAATTCGTCGACCGGGTCCTCGTCGAACAGCTCGGCGCTGCACTGGTCGCGGTGGGCGACAACTTCCGCTTCGGCTCCAAGGCCAGTGGCGACACGGCGTTCCTGCGCGAGGCAGGGGAGCGGGCCGGCTTCACAGTCGATGGTCTCGCCCTCGACGGCGGCGCAGTGCCGTACTCGTCGACCCTCGTACGTACGCTGGTCGACGAGGGTCGGCTCCGCGAAGCCGCCGACGTGCTTGGCCGGCCCCACGAGGTGTCCGGCGTCGTCACCAAGGGTGATCAGCGGGGCCGCGAGCTGGGCTTCCCGACGGCCAACGTCCCGGTGGACGAGGCGTACGCCGTGCCCCCCGACGGCGTCTACGCAGGCTGGCTCGTGCGGGCTGACGGGGAGCGGCTCCCGGCGGCGATCTCGGTGGGCACCAATCCAACGTTCGACGGCGTCGAGCGCCGGGTCGAGTCGTACGTGCTCGACCGCACCGATCTCGACCTCTACGGGGAGGCGATCCGCGTCGAGCTGGTCGATCGGCTGCGGGGAATGGCGAAGTACGAAGGCGTCGACCCGCTCATCGCGCAGATCCACCAGGACGTCGAGGACACCCGCAGGATCCTGCAAGCCTGAAACGCGGTGCGGCAGATGCTAATCGGTCGCGAGCTGCGCCTCAACGGCTTCGGAGACGGCCTGCATGCCGGCCAGCCGTGGGTGGAATGCGATGCCGTCGTCGTCCGTGACGGTGCCGCCGTTGGTCCACGCCTGGTCGCCGGCGCACGCATCGTGACCGCGCGACGCCTTGCGCATCGACACGTACGGGACGTCAGCGCGCCGCGCGGCATCGGCAAGAGCCTGGTCGAGTGCTTGCTCGGCGCCGGCCACCGCGGCCGCGTCGGGGGCGGGTATCCCGATCGCCGCGCAGCTGCCCGACTCGGGCATGATCCGCAGGTAGCCAACGAGCAGCACGGTCGCCTTCGGCGCTTTGGCGCGTACGTCGTCGAGCACCGCGACGATGCTCGACACGGTCTGCCGCAGGATCGCCGGCGCCGAGGTGCGCGAGAACTGCCCGCATGCGCTGTGACCGCTCGTGCATGCCGAGATGAGCGACGCGAACAGGTTGCCGTCGTTGCCGCCGATGCCGACCGTGACGAGGCCGGTACCGGGTCTCACGGCATTGAGCTGCGGCGGCGCCGCGCCGGGTCCGGTGCCGGACCGCAGGACGTCGCCGGTGGTCGCGCCGGCGCAGCTGACGTCGGAGAATGCCGGCGCACGGAGCGCGCGGGCGAGCAGGGACGGCCAGTTGTGGTCCGACCGGAAGCAGAACGCGCCGTCGGGGCGGATGTCGGGGAGTCCCGGTCCTGCGGTGAACGAGTCGCCGATCGCCACGTACGAACGTACGGCCGGAAGGTCCGGGGCCCTGCTGGGCGCTGGGGTCGTGGTCGCGGCAGTGCTCGTCGGTGACGGCTCGCTCGGCGATGACGAGCAGCCGGTGAGCAGCACGGCGATCGCCGTGGCTACCCCTGCGATGCGACCGGATGACGACATGCCGACGAGGCTAACCGCACGGTGGTCACCGCTCAGTGATGGTCGTGCACAGACCCAGCCGACTCACCGGGTTCGACCACGACGAACTGGCCCATCATCCCCTGGTCCTCGTGCCGCAGCATGTGGCAGTGGAACATGTACGGCGCGTCGGGGTCCGCGTAGTCGTCGAACCGCATGATCAGCCGGAACGTCTGGTCCGCCGGCAGCCAGACCGTGTCCTTCCACCCGGTCAGCAGCGGCGGCGGCGGCTCACCGTCGATGTCGACGACCTGGAACTGCACGTCGTGGATGTGGAACGAGTGGTGGGTTCCGCCATGGGTGTTCGTCACCTCCCAGATCTCGGTCGTGCCGACCTCGGGAGCGGCGTCGATGCGCGACATGTCCATCTGATGGCCGTTGATCTTCGTGCCCTGGAGGCTGAACGTCCTGGTGGTCTTCGCCTGCTCGGGATCGAGTCGGTCGATCGTGGTCAGCCGGTGCGGCACGTCCGGGGAAGCCGTCAACGTCTTGGCGGCTCTCAGCTGCAGGATGTCGAACCGCGAGTCGCTGCCCGAGAAACGGTTGTTGTCGCCGGCCAGCTTCTCGCTGCGGAGCACCGTGGTCTCGCCCGCGGTGAAGCGTACGACGATCTCTGCGCGTTCTCCGGGCGCGAGCTGCACCCGCTCGGCGGGCACCGGCTTCTCGAGCAAGCCGCCGTCCGTCGCCACCACGTCGAACTCACGGCGGTCGTCGAAGGTGAAGGTGAACGTACGCCCGCCGGAGCCGTTCAGCAGGCGAAGGCGTACGGCTTCGGCGGTGACGTCGACGTACGGGCCGGGTGTGCCGTTGACGAGGATCTCGTCGCCGAGCGTCCCGAGGTTGCTGAACAGGGAATGGCCCGAGTCGAGCTGGCCGTTGTCGTCGAAGTCCTTGTCCTGCACGATGAGGGGCAGGTCGTCGACTCCGTACGTCCGGGGCAGCGCGAGGGACCGTTCGTGCGGGTCGTCGAGGATGAACATGCCGGCGAGCCCCTTGTAGACGTGTGCGGCAGTCTTGCCGTGCAGGTGCGGGTGGTACCAGAGCGAGGCGGCCGGCTGGTTGATCGTCCAGCGCGGCTTCCACGTGGTGCCGGGGGCGATCATCTGATGCGGGCCGCCGTCCATCGCTGCGGGCAGGTGCATGCCGTGCCAGTGCAGCGTCGTGGGCTCCCCGACACGGTTGGTTGCCTCGATGCGCACCTTTTCCCCTCGACTCGCGCGCAGAGTCGGGCCGAGGAACGTGCCGTTGACGCCCCATGTCTTCGTCGGCCTGGACTTGCGGAGATCGGTCTCGCCCCGTTGCAGGTCGAGGTCGAACACCCGCGTGCCGTCGGCATCGACGGTCGACGGCGCGAGCTCCGGGATCTTGAGCGCGCGGTCGAAGTCGACCTCGCCCACCGTGTCGACCTTGGCGCCCTGATACGACGCGAAGATCCAGATGCCGAACGACACAACCGCCGTGAGGCCGAGCGCCACGATGGCGAGCAGGATCTTGCCGAGGCGGCTCACCGCCGCGCCTCCAGCTCGATCCGGGGCAGGAGACGCCCGATCCAGGCCGGCAGCCACCACGCGCGGTCGCCCAGCAGTCGCATGACGGCGGGCACGACGAGACAGCGGATGACCAGGGCGTCGACCAGCACAGCGACCGCGAGGCCGAGGCCCATCTCCTGGAGCATGCGATCCGCGCTCAGCACGAAGGCGCCGAAGACGACGATCATGATCCCCGCCGCCGCCGTGATGACCCCGCCGGTCATCGCGAGGCCCTCACGCACTGCCAGGGCGGAGTCGGACGTACGTCGCCACTCCTCGTGCATGCGGCTGACCAGGAAGACCTCGTAGTCCATGGACAGGCCGAACACGACAGCGAAGACGATGACGGGCAGGAACGCCTCGATCGGGCCGGCTTGTGCACCGAGATGGCCTTCGCCGAAGACGTATGTCATGACGCCCAGCGCGGCGCCGATGCTCAGGAGGTTCAGCACCGCCGCCTTGATCGGGATCAGCACCGAGCGGAACACGCACATCAGCAAGAGGGCCGAGAGGCCGACGACGGCGGCGATGAACCAGGGCAGCCGCGCTGACACTGTGTCGGAGAAGTCGATCGCGGCCGGAACGGAGCCGCCCACGAGGTGCCCGTTCCCGAGGTCAGGCAGCACGTCGTCGCGCAGTCGATGCACGAGATCGGTCGTGCCTTCGCTCGCCGGACCCGAGTCCGGGATCACCAGCACGCCGTCCTCGACGGGTTGCTGTGGGACGACCGACGCCACGCCGGGGACCTTCGAGAGCGTCGCTGCGGTCGCCGTGACATCGGCGCCATCAGGCGTCAGCACGACGAGTGGACCGTTGGTCCCTGCCCCGAAGGCCTCGGCTGACAGGTCGTACGCCTGGCGGCTCGTGCTGGACGGGGGATCGGTGCCGGCGTCCGCGAAGCCGAGACGCATGTTGAGTGCCGGCCAGCTCAGCAGGAGCAGCACGAGGATGCCTCCGAGTGCAGCAGGCACGGGGAACCGCTGGACCATCCGGGCGAGCGTGCGCCAGAGCTCGCCCTGCGGACGCTTGCCTCCACGGCGGTCGGCACGCTTGCGGATCGCACGCTCGAGCCGGGCGCCGAACAGGGTGAGGAGCGCCGGCAAGAGGGTGATCGAGGCCAGCATCGTGCCGAGGACCGTGAGGGCGACGCTCAGCGCGAGGCCCTGGAACGACCCGAGCCGCAGCGTCAGCATGCCCAGCAGCGCGATGATGACCGTGATGCCGGCGAACAGGACCGACCGCCCTGCCGCGTCGAGTGCCGTGCGGGTCGCGTCATCTCGTGCGGCGCCGTGCAGGATCTCGTGTCGATAGCGGGCAAAGATCAACAAGGCGTAGTCGATCCCGACGCCGAGCCCGACGAGTGCCATCATCGGCGTCGCGTAGCTGGGGATGGTCGCGACATTCGAGAACGCCGCAGCCAACCCGATCGCGCTGCCGACCGCGAACAGCGCCGTGACCAGCGGCATGGCGGCCGCCAGGACCGAGCCGAACAGCGGGATCAGGATGATGATCGCGGCGAGGATTCCGATGCCCTCGGCTGACCCGCCTGACTCCTCCGCCGCACGTACCGCATCGCCGCCGAGCTCGACACGGAATCCGTCGTGGTCGAGGGACCGGGCGGTCGAGACCAGCTTGCGTACGTCTGCCGAATCCGTCTCGTCGGGGAGCGTCGACAGCGTCACGGTCGAGACCGCGGTGGTCCGATCGTCCGAGAGCGAGCCCGGTGTCAGGTAGGGATCCGTGGCGCCTTTCACCCCTGTGCTCGTGGTGACCTCGTCGAGCATGTCGCTGACCGCCAGGTAGCTCGGCCGATCGACGAGACCGCGGTCCCGGTGCACGACGATCGTCACGGTGTCGAGAGCGTTCTCGTGGCTCGTCGCGCCCAGTCGGTCGGCGACCTGTTGGGACTCGCTGCCGGGCAGGTCGTGGTCGTCCTCGTATGCCGCGCCGGCCGAGACCGCGGCGAACGCGATCGCGACGACGGCGACCAGCCAGCTGAGGAGCGCGATCCAGTGATGGCGCTGCGTCCAGGTCGCGAGTCGGGCCAGTCTGCCCGGCTGCTCGTCCACGAGGGTCATGGGTCCTCCACATGCATAGGTTGGCTACCGATAGGTAGACACACAATACATAGGGTGCGTACTTATGGAAATCGGGCTAGGCTGGCGTGGTGAAGTCCGACGCCCTCAGAGGCCACCTCGACGCGATGATCCTCGCGACGGTCGACGGTGAGCCCTTGCACGGCTACGCGATCGCCGAGGCGCTCAACCGGCGCAGCGACGGGATCCTGGAGACCGCCACCGGAACGCTCTATCCGGCGCTGCGACGTCTGGAGAAGGCCGGCTGGCTGGACAGCGAATGGAGCGAGGTCAACGGACGGCGCCGCCGCACGTACCAGCTGACGTCAGCCGGCCGGCGGGCGCTCGCAACCGAGAAGCAGTCCTGGGCCGAGCTGTCGCGCGTCGTCGGCGGAATCCTCGGTACGCCCTAGAGCTGCACGCGCTCCAGCGTCGACGAGGTCGCGAGCGGGCGGATCGCCCGGAATGACCAGAACGCGAGCGTCAGCATCGGAACGACCGTCACGGCCGCGCCGTAGCCGAGCTCGCGCCACCCCGAGGCGCCGGTGAGCAACATCGCCGAACCGATCACGGCAACGGACACACTCGAGGTCGATGAGACCATCGCCGCGAGGCGCATCCGCCGAGGGGTGATGCTCCCCAGGCGAAGGCCGACGCCGAGCGTGACGGCAGTGAGCGCGGCGATGGCGATCGTGATCAACCCGACGTACTGCACGACCTCCTGCAGCACGACCAAGGGCTGAGCCCCGGTCCCGTCATCCTGCTTCAGGTCCCAGGCCAAGGGCTGACCGATCGTGGCGAGCAGCAGCGCGAGAGACACGTGGCGCAGGCGAGTCGCACTGAGCACCGCCTGAAAACCGGGAGCCACGGTGCCGATCGTGCCGAACTGCCGGACGGCGGCGCGCTCGGCGGCTTCGCGATCGTCACCGAGCGCCTCCGCAGCATCGAGGAGGTGGTCGTGTGCCTCGCGCACCAGATCGCGCCGCGCCCTGCTGGGCCCTTGCAACGTCAGGTCGAGCTGACGGACGTACGCGTCGATGGCACCCATGGGTCCAGCCTTCCGTACGGGCTCGGCGAGGGCAATCACGGCGTGCGAAGATCAGGGTCGGTTTCAGGGCCTTGCCGGACCGTGCATGACGCACCGGCGATTCGCCCCGGAAGCAGTGGCGCTGATAGTCTGGACGTTGCCGTGTGATCGGCCACGGATCGAGAGTGCCCCGGTGGACAAGCCCGGGCGCGCCGTGCAACGGAACCCCCAGAGGAGAAAAGTGTCGAAGAAGACTGCTGCGCCCACGGTCGCAGACATGCCCAAGGACGACATCATCAAGCAGTACGCACTCAGCGACGGCGACACCGGATCCCCTGAGGTCCAGATCGCGCTGCTGACCGGCCGCATCTCGCACCTGACCGGCCACCTGCAGGAGCACAAGCACGACCACCACAGCCGTCGTGGTCTGCTGCTCCTCGTCGGACAGCGTCGTCGTCTGCTCAACTACCTGCAGAACAACGACATCGAGCGCTACCGCTCGCTCATCGAGCGTCTCGGTCTGCGCCGCTAGACCCCTGAGGCGGTCACTCCCCGTGGAGTGGCCGCCTTCTTTCACAACTGCACATCGCACCACCCATGACGAGAGAGCTCAGGCACGACGAGCTCGGTCCTCGGTAGTGGCCCTCGGGATGTTCCGCTCGGAACGCCCGCAGGCCTCGATCGAAGACCGACACGGTTTCACCGCCGCACAGCCTCTCGTCCCAACAGGCAGGCATACGCCTGCGGAAGGGACTTCCATGTCGGAATCCACACTTCACACCGCTGAGACAGTCATCGACAATGGCAGCTTCGGCACCCGCACGATCCGTTTCGAGACGGGCGTCCTCGCCCAGCAGGCCGCCGGCTCCGTCGCCGCCTTCCTCGACGACGACACGATGCTCCTGTCGGCCACCACGGCCGGCAAGCACCCCAAGGACCACTTCGACTTCTTCCCCTTGACGATCGACGTCGAGGAGCGGATGTACGCCGCCGGCCGCATCCCGGGCTCGTTCTTCCGTCGTGAGGGACGCCCCAGCGAGGACGCGATCCTCACGTGCCGCCTGATCGACCGCCCGCTGCGCCCGACCTTCAAGAAGGGTCTGCGCAACGAGGTCCAGGTCGTCATCACGGTCCTGGCGCTCAACCCCGACACCCCGTACGACGTCCTGGCGATCAACGCGGCCTCCGCGTCGACGCAGATCTCGGGCCTGCCGTTCACCGGCCCGGTCGGCGCCACGCGCGTCGCCCTGATCGACGGCCAGTGGGTCGGCTTCCCGACGCACAGCCAGCTCGAGAACGCCGTGTTCGACATGGTCGTCGCCGGCCGCATCGCCGGTGACGACGTCGCCATCATGATGGTCGAGGCCGAGTCGCACCGAGTCGACCTGGGACCTCGTCCAGAGCGGCGTCCAGGCACCGACCGAGGAGATCGTCGCCGGTGGCCTCGACGCCGCCAAGGTCTTCATCAAGCAGCTGTGCGAGGCGCAGATCGAGCTGGCCGAGACCGCCGCCAAGCCGGTCCGCGACTTCCCGATCTTCCTCGACTACGAGGACGACGTCTACGCCGCCGTCGAGTCCGCCGCCAAGGGCGACCTGGCCGAGGCACTCACGATCGTCAGCAAGGCTGACCGCGAGGAGCGCGAGTCCGAGATCAAGGCCGACGTCATCGACCAGCTCGGTGCGCAGTTCGAGGGTCGCGAGAAGGAGATCGGCGCTGCCGTCCGCGCCGTCACCAAGTCGGTCGTCCGCGAGCGCGTCCTGCGCGACAAGGTCCGCATCGACGGCCGTGGCCTCGAGGACATCCGTGCCCTCAGCGCCGAGGTCGGCATCGTGCCCCGCGTGCACGGCTCCGCGCTGTTCCAGCGCGGCGAGACCCAGATCATGGGCATCACGACGCTCAACATGCTGGGCCTCGAGCAGAAGCTCGACACGCTCTCGCCCGAGACGTCGCGTCGCTACATGCACAACTACAACTTCCCGCCCTACTCGACCGGTGAGACCGGCCGGGTCGGTTCGCCGAAGCGTCGCGAGATCGGTCACGGCGCCCTCGCGGGCCGTGCGCTGCTGCCCGGTGCTGCCGACGCGCGAGGAGTTCCCCTACGCGATCCGTCAGGTCTCCGAGGCGCTCAGCTCCAACGGCTCCACCTCGATGGGCTCGGTCTGCGCCTCGACGCTGGGCCTGCTCAACGCCGGTGTGCCGCTGCGCGCGCCGGTCGCCGGCATCGCGATGGGCCTGATCTCCGGTGAGATCGACGGCAAGCAGACGTTCGTCACGCTGACCGACATCCTGGGAGCCGAGGACGCCTTCGGCGACATGGACTTCAAGGTCGCCGGAACGCGCGAGTTCGTCACCGCCCTGCAGCTCGACACCAAGCTCGACGGCATCCCCGCCGACGTGCTGGCCGGCGCGCTGACCCAGGCCTACGGTGCTCGTGTCGCGATCCTCGACGTCATGGCCGAGGCCATCGACGAGCCCGACGAGATGAGCCCCTACGCTCCGCGGATCATCACGATCAAGATCCCCGTGGACAAGATCGGTGAGGTCATCGGCCCCAAGGGCAAGATCATCAACCAGATCCAGGACGAGACCGGCGCCAACATCTCGCTCGAGGACGACGGCACGGTCTACGTCGGTGCGGAGAGCGGCGACGCTGCCGAAGCCGCGCGTGACGCGATCAACGCGATCGCCAACCCGACGATGCCCGAGGTCGGCGAGCGCTACCTCGGCACCGTCGTCAAGACCGTCGACTTCGGCGCGTTCGTGTCGCTGGCTCCCGGCCGCGACGGCCTGCTGCACATCAGCAAGCTGCGCGACCTCAACGGCGGCCAGCGCGTCAACAACGTCGAGGACGTCGTCAAGGTCGGCCAGAAGATCCAGGTCGAGATCGCCGAGCTCGGCGACCGCGGCAAGCTCTCGCTGTCCCGGTCCTCGAGGACAAGGGCGATGAGGCTGCCCCGGCCGAGGAGCCGGTCGGCTCCGACGCCTGATCCCGTACGTCTGAAGGGCCCGGTTGCTTCGGCAGCCGGGCCCTTCGGCATCGTGGGGACGGATCTCCCTGCGTTCGCGCAGCCGCGTCGACACGAACGCAGGGAGATCCGTCGCCTGTGAGAGCATCAGCCGGTGACGACACCCCCTGACGTCCTCGATGCCGCCGACCCGCTGGCGGCCTTCCGCGACCGCTTCGTGATCGACGACGATCTCGTGGCCTACCTCGACGGCAACTCGCTCGGGCGATTGCCCAAGGCAACGGTCGACCGCCTGACGGCGTTCGTCCGCGCAGGAGTGGGGCAACCGGCTGATCCGCGGCTGGGACGACTCGTGGGTCGACCTGCCAGTCACAGTCGGTGACGAGCTGGGCGCCGCCCTGCTCGGCGCGGCCCCGGGCCAGACCGTCGTCGCCGACTCGACGTCGGTCAACATCTACAAGCTGCTGCACGCTGCCGCGGGCCTACGCCCGGACCGCGACGAGATCGTGATCGACGCGACGAACTTCCCGACCGACCGCTACCTCGTCGAGTCCGTCGCGGCTGCCCGCGACATGACGGTTCGCTGGCTGCAGCCCGACCTGATCGACAACGTGACGGTCGACGTGCTCGCCGGGCGCTCGGTCAGCGTACGTCGGTCGTCGTGCTCAGCCAGGTCGACTACCGATCCGGGACGCTGCGTCGACCTGCCTGCCATCACGACAGCTCGTGCACGCCGCCGGCGCCGTCGTGGTGTGGGACCTCTGCCACTCGGCGGGTGTCGTGCCGATCGGCCTCGACGAGGCGCGAGGTCGACTTCGCCGTCGGCTGCACCTACAAGTACCTCAACGCGGTCCCGGGCGCGCCGGCGTTCATGTACGTCGCCGAGCGCCATGTGGCAGAGGTGACGCAGCCGATCGCCGGGTGGTGGAGTGCCGCCGACCTGTTCGCGATGTCCGACACGTATGAGGCGGCGCCGACGATCCGGCGCATGCTCAGCGGCACGCCCTCGGTCGCCGGCATCATCGCGGTGCAGGAGGGCGTACGTCTGATCGCCGAGGCAGGCATCGAGGCGATCCGCGCGAAGTCAGAAGCCCTGACGGCGTACGCGATCGAGCTGCTCGACGAGGCCGGGCTCGAGGTCGTGACTCCTCGAGGGGCCGCACGGCGCGGCAGCCATGTCACGGTGCGGCACCCGGATGCGCGGCGCATCGCCGATCAGATGATCAACCGCGGAGTGGTGCCGGACTTCCGCGAGCCGGACCTCATCCGGCTGGGCCTCTCGCCGCTCACGACGTCCTTCGCCGAGGTCGAGGCCGGAGTGGGGATCCTGGTCGAGCTGGCCGGCTGACTGACCAGCCAGGCGAACAACGCTGCCCCGTTGCTCCCCTCAAGCTCAGGGTGCCATTGGACGCCGAGAACGGGCCAGTCGAGCTCGCCGACCCACTCGATGCCTTCGATCACGCCGTCATCGGTCCAGGCGGTCGCCCGCCAGCAGGTGCCGGTGTCCGCGACCGCCTGGTTGTGGAGTGACGTGACGCTGGGCCGGGGGCCGCACAGCGCGCGGAGCTTCGAGCCGGGATCAGTCACGACCGGGTGACCGACGCCCGGGAGGACGTGCCGCATGGCCAGGTCGGCCGTGAGTGTCCCGCCGAATGCCACCGCGAGCACCTGCAGGCCGCGGCACACCCCGAGCAGCGGAACCCCCGCTGTCGCGGCCGCGCGAACGAGCGCGAGCTCATGGGCGTCGCGGACCTGGTCCACGTCACGGGCCAAGTCAGACGTGCTGCCGTACAGGTGAGGGGCCACGTCGCCGCCGCCGGTCAGGATGAGCGCGTCGACGGCGTCCAGCAGATCGACCGACGCGGCGCCCGGCAGCAGCACCGGCCGCGCCCCAGCGGCGATCACCTGATCGACGTACGTGGTGGGGGACCCGACAACCGGGAGGTCGCCGAACGGCCTCGCCACGACGTAGCCGTGGCCGACGATCCCGACGACGGGCCGCATGATCAGGCGACGACGATCGCTGTGATCGCCAAGGCGATCCCCGTCGCATACGTGCCCATCGCGCCGAGGTCCCTCATCGGCCCGTGCTCGGCGAGGGTCGAGGACCTCAGCATCCCCACGGCGTGCAGGAGTCGTGCCGCCATCGCCGCGAGGCTCAGCGCGTCGAGCCACCAGTCGTCGGTGAAGATCGAGCAGACGATGATCAGGCCGATCAGCGTGGGCACGTACTCCGTGGCGTTCCCATGTGCCCGCTGGGCGATGAACATACGGTCGGCGGGGTCGGAGGGCATCTGATTGCCGGTCGACCCCCGCTGGACGCGGTGCCGGGTCACGTTGGCGCCAAGGACGAAGACGATCAGGCCCATGACGGCGATGGCGACGACAGGGATGGTGTTCATAAGAGCTGCCTTTCGTGGTGGAGGAGGCGGCGCATGATCGTGCCGCTGAGGTCGGTGCCCAGCAGGGCATCGGTCTTGTGCATCCCGCCGGGGCACGTCACGTTGACCTCGATCAGGAGGCCGTCGATGACGTCGATCCCGGCGAGGGCGATGCCGTGGGCCGCCAGCGAGGGAGCGAGTGCGGCGACGATGCGCAGGTCGGCCGACTCGATCTCGGCCACGGCGACGGGTGGGCCGATGCGGAAGTCGTCTGCGCTCGGCCGACGGATGACGGCTCCGACGATTTCGCCATCGAGGAGGAACAGCCTCTTGTTGCCCGCCTCGACGTCGGGCAGGTATGCCTGGGCGATCGCGTGACGGCTGCCCGCTTGGGTCGCCGACTCCATCAGCGCTGTGGCACCCGCGTCGTCGTGCACCAGCCATACGTCGGTCCCGGCAAAACCGTCGACCGGCTTGACGACGGCGACGCCGACTCGTGAGACGAACTCCCGCAGGGTGCGGGCGTCCGCGCTCACCACAGTCGGCGGGCACAGCTCGGGGTGGTGGAGCGCCATGATCTTCTCGTGCATCGCCCGGACTCCGTCGGGGCGGTTGACGACGCGGACGCCGGCAGCGTCAACGAGATCCAGCAGGTAGGTCGTGTGCAGATATCTCGTCTCGACCGGAGGATCGATCCTGAGGTGCACCAGGCCGTACTCGTCCACCACGTCGAACGTCGCGGAGTCCACCTCGTCCCACCAGATCGGTTCGACCGCCCAACGGTGGTCGCCGCTGGGACGCGTCGGGCGCAGCACGATCTGCATCGCCTTCGCCCGCACCCGGCCGTCCGTCAGGGCAAGCTGCTCCGGACCGCACACCCAGCACTCTGCGCCGGCGGCCTGAGCGGCCTGCATCAGCCCGACGGTCGCATCGATCTCGGGCCGCAGCCCGTCCAATGGGTCCGTGACGAAGAGTATTCTCATGCGGCACCGGCCAGCCTGGCGGCTGCGAGGCCGAGGGACAGCAGTTCGAGGCCCCGTTCGCGCACATCCCGCTCCCCTGCGGCGGCTCGATGCCAGAGCTCTCCGAGGTCTGTGGACTCATCGCAGAGCATCCTGGCGGCTCGTCGGCGGCAACCGTCCTCGTACAGCAGGGCACTCAGCGCCGCGACCAATGGCTCGACAGCAGAGAGGGCTTGTACGTCGAGGAACCGCACCTCGAGGTAGTCGCCGCGCGGTCGGACTGGTGGGAAGAGGGTGGTCAGGTGCTCGTCGATGTCACCGGGCGCGGTGAACACCATTGCCCCCGCGGCGAAGTCGGCGTAACCGGCGACCGGGTCGTCGCTGTGCAGCAGTCGCCCGTCGAACGCTGTGCGACTGGGGTCGACGGCCAACCAGGTGGCGAGGCGCGAGTGGGGACCGGTGCTGCGTGCGGATGCGGCCGCCAAGAACGGTCCGGCCCGGTTGAGCAGGCGCCATTGCTCCAGCCCGACGGCGCCGCCCCACCAGTCGAGACAGATCTGCGTCGAGGCGGTTCGCCTCATCATGGTTCGTCCGGCCGGTCCGATGGTGTCGAAATGACGTTGCATGGCGACGTATCGCGGAGAGGTCAGCTGCAAGGGCACTTCGTCTGCGGCTCGCGGATCGACCGGGATCGCGTCGAGGCGGACGCCGATGTCGGCGCAATCCGCCCGCAGCGCGGTGACGTGGTGCCGCATGGCGGCGGACAGCGCGGCTGGGCTCGCGGCGCACGGAAGACTCAGCTCAACCTGTCCGCCCGGCTCGAACGCGAGATGTCTGGCGTACGACGCGGTCACGGCCGCATCACGGACCCGGCCTATCGGCACGGCCGCGCCGCTCTCGGCGTCACTGCTCAGGAGCTCGTGCTCCACGCCGACTCGCGTGGTGCGCGCGTTTGCGCTCCCGGGGAACAACCTGCCGACGTGCTGACGGATCTGCATGATCTCCATGAGCGCTCCTGTTAGTGTAAGGTCACCTGTCAAATACTGGAAGGTATCCTTACAGATGTCAAGCCCCTCCCCGATCCTTGGTCCCCGCCGCCGTCCGCTGATTGCCTTGGTGGCCGGGGCCCATCGGGTCCTGCAGACCGACATGATGCGGCAGGCGCACAGCCGTGGTCACGAGGACATCAAGTACGCGTTCAACTCCGTTTTCGCGACGTTGAGCGAGGAGGGCAGCCGGGCCACGGACATGGCCGAACGGGCCGGCATCACGCGTCAGTCGATGGGGGAGATCGTCCGCGAGATGGTGGCGCTCGGCTACCTCGAGATGAGGACGGATCCGGCAGATCGCCGGGCCAAGCTTGTCACCTACACGCCGTATGGGCTGGACGTGGCGCGCGAAGGGTCCCAACACATCGTCGCGCTCGAGCAGAGATTCGCCCAGGAGTTCGGAGCGGAGGCGTACGAAGCGGCCCGTGACGTGCTGATGCGGGTGACATCCCTCCTCGACGAGGTGGAGCGTGCCCGCCGATAGGCTGGGAGGCATGACACGGGTCGCGGTGCTGGGCGCCAAGGGGCGCATGGGTTCGGAGTCGGTCCGGGCGCTGGGTGCTGCCGACGGCATCGAGGTCGTGGCCGAGATCGACGTCGACGACTCGCTCGACCTGGTCGCCGACGTCCGGAGCCGAGGTCGCGCTCGACTTCACCCAGCCGGCCGTGGCCCTCGACAACGTGCGCGTGGTGCATCGAGCACGGCGTCAACGTCGTGGTCGGCACGTCGGGCTTCGACGACGCCAAGATCGACCGCGGTACGCGCGCTGCTCGGCGACGCGCCCTCGACCGGCGTGCTGATCGTGCCCAACTTCTCGATCGGCGCGGTGCTGATGATGCGGTTCGCCGCCACCGCCGCGCCCTTCTTCGAGTCGATCGAGGTCATCGAGCTGCACCACCCCGACAAGGTGGACGCGCCGTCGGGCACCGCGACCCGCACCGCCGAGATGATCGCCGCCGCGCGCGCCGAGGCCGGGTCGCCTGCCGCTGCCCGATGCCACGACGACGGATCCCGACGGCGCGCGTGGGGCGATCGTCGCCGGCATCCCGGTGCACGCGGTGCGTGCCCGCGGGTTCACGGCGTCAGCCAGGAGGTCGCTGTTCGGGGAGCGGGGGAGACCTTCTCGATCCGGCACGACTCCGATCGACCGGGCTTCCTTCATGCCCGGCGTCGTCGCCGCCGTACGCGCCGTCTCGGACCGCCCGGGCCTCACCGTGGGCCTCGACGCCGTCCTCGGCCTCTGAGCACGGTCGGCTCGCCAGAGCCTGACGGTCTGACCGCAACACGCGGGCAAGTTTGCGTCGGCGGACGACTCTTGCAGGCCCGTGGTAAACCGTCAGAGCAGGCGGACGAGGGCGGCGACCAGCGCGGCGGCGAACACCATCGGCAGGAACGGCACGCGCAGCGACAGCAGCACCGCCGCGACGACCAGCCCCAGCAGCCGTGCGTCGATGCGGAGCGATCCGTCGTCGGCGAACACCTGCACCGCGATCAGGGCGCCCAGCAGCGCCGACGGGGATCAGGTCGGCGGCGCGCTTGGTCGTCGGGTGGTCGAGCACCCGCTCGGGCACCGACAGCCCGGCATACTTGAGGGCGAAGCAGCCGACGATCATCACGGCGATGCCGACCCACAACGAGCGTCATGCGGCCACCTTGGGGCGCCACAGCATGCCGAGCACGACCGCCGCGCCTCCACCGAGGATGATCGGCAGGCCGGCGGCGTGAGCGGCACGAGACCGAGGGCGACGGCTGCGCCGAACAGCGCGACCAGCCGGGCGTGCCACGACGTCAGCCGGGGCCACAGCAGCCCGAGGAAGGCCGCGCCGACCGCCGCGTCGAGTCCGTACGTCTGGGGGTCGCCGATCGCTCTCGCCGGCCAGCGCGCCGACGAACGTCGATGAGGTTCCAGAGGATGAAGATCGAGATCCCCGTCCAGTAGAACCCCAGCCGGGTCTGGCGGGTGTTCTCGCGCGTCACCGCCATGGCCGTCGACTCGTCGATCACGAAGTGCGCCGACGCGAGACGCTGGGACCCCTTGAGGTTGAGCTTCTGGGCGAGGCTCAAGCCGTAGAACAGGTTGCGACTGCCGAGCAGCACCGCGGTGAGCGCGCCGGTCACCGGGTTGCCGCCGGACGCGATGATGCCGATGAACGCGAACTGTGACGCGCCGGTGAACACCAGCAGTGACAGTACGCAGGTCTGCAGGACGTCGAGCCCGGAGGTCGTCGAGATCGCGCCGAACGAGACGCCGTACGCGCCGGTGGCCAGCCCGACTCCCAATGAGTCGACGATGACGGAGCGGTCTGTGGTCATCCGATCGCGGTGTGCAGCCGGATCTGCTTGAGGGTCTCCCCGGTCTCGGTGGCGAGCTCGCGGTGGGCGCCGTCGGGCTCCCAGCCGGACTCGGTGACGAACGTGCGCAACGCGTCATCCGTCGAACTGACCCACCAGACGGCGCGCGTGAACGTGTCGGCTGCGAGGGTGTCGATCGCCGCCTGCAGAAGACGCGATCCGTGCCCGGCCCGCTGGTGCTCGGGGTCGATGACGAACTCGCCGATCTCGCCATCGGCAACCTGGTCGGCGTCGGGGTCGTAGCACGGGTGCACGAGCGCGAATCCGCGTACGGCCGCCCGCTCGAGCGCCACGAGCACCCGCATGCGGGCGTCCTTGGGCGAGCCGAGCGTGGTGGTCCAGCGTTCGGCGAGCTCGCCCTGGTCGACCGACTCGAGCACCTCGGCCGGGATCAGGTCGGCGTAGCTCGCACGCCAGCTGGCGAGCTGGATGCGCACGATCGAGGTGGCGTCGTCCGGCCAGGCCAGACGTGCGCTGACGTCTGCGGTAGGACCAGTCATGCCTCGAGGAAGCTCTCGACGAGGTGCGACTCGGCGCCTTGCGAGTCGAGCATCGCCGCAGTCATCGAGATGTTGCGGAGGCTCGGCCACGTCTCCCAGCCGATGACCGCGAGTCCGGGGAATCCTGCGATGACCAGAGGCCAGCCGCCGTAGTCGCCGACGAACGTCACGACGCCGGCCGGCAGGAGGGTCGCAAAGCAGTAGAAGAACTTGCGTACTGTCTGGGCCGCGAACACGCCGACCGCCTCGTTGCGCAGCTGGAGGGACGGTGCTTCCGCCGGCAGCGGCGAGGCGGTGAGCCATACCCGCTCGGCGAAGAATGCGCCGATGGCGATCGGGACGACCAGGGCGACGGCGAGCCACGCCGGCGGGTAGTCGGCGTCCGACCCACCGAACATGAAGAACAGCAGCACCAGGAAGCCGCCGACCAGCCCGATCTGCAGGAGGGCGAAGTTGCGGACCTCTTTGGGAGTTGCGTCGTACTCAGCGCTCGGCATGGAGAGAGTTTCGCACACGATCTGTCGGCTGGGATTGATAGTCTGCGGTCATGCGGGCCTACCTCGATCTCGTCCAGCGGATCCTCGACGAAGGGGTCGCCAAGGGCGACCGCACGGGCACCGGCACGCGCAGCGTCTTCGGGCACCAGATGCGGTTCGATCTGAGCGAGGGCTTTCCCCTGGTGACGACCAAGAAGGTGCACCTCAAGTCCGTGGTGGCCGAGCTGTTGTGGTTCATCGCAGGAGACACCAACACCGGCTACCTGCGCGACAACGGGGTGACGATCTGGGACGAATGGGCCGACGACAACGGAGACCTCGGCCCGGTCTACGGCTATCAGTGGCGCTCCTGGCCCGCCCCCAACGGTGAGCACATCGACCAGCTCGCCGCCGTGATCGAGCAGATCAAGACCAACCCCGATTCCCGGCGGCACGTTGTCAGCGCCTGGAACGTCGCAGAGCTCGACGCCATGGCCCTGATGCCATGCCACGCGTTCTTCCAGTTCTATGTCGCCGACGGCAAGCTGTCGTGCCAGATGTATCAACGGTCGGCAGATGTCTTCCTCGGGGTGCCGTTCAACATCGCCTCCTATGCGCTTGCTGACCCACATGGTCGCGCAGGTGACGGGACTCGAGGTGGGCGACTTCGTGCACACGCTCGGCGATGCGCACCTCTACGTCAACCACCTCGACCAGGCCCGCGAGCAGCTCACCCGCGAGCCCCGCGCGCTGCCGGAGCTGTGGCTCGACCCGTCCGTCACGTCGATCGACGGATTCGGCCTCGACTCGATCAAGGTCACCGGCTACGACCCGCACCCCGCGATCAAGGCGCCGATCGCCGTATGACCTGCCAGCCGGCAAGCGCACTGTGACGATCACGATCGTCGTGGCGATCGGGTCCAACGGAGTCATCGGCAACGATGGCGAGATGCCCTGGCCGCGCACGGGCGACCAGCAACAGTTCAAGGCGTTGACGATGGGCCACCCGATCGTCATGGGCCGCACGACGTACGAATCCATCGGGCGCCCGTTGCCGGGGCGTACCTCGATCGTGCTCACCCGCAGCGCCGACTGGCATGCCCCGGGAGTCCAGGTCGCCCACACGCTGACCGACGCGCTGGCGCTGGCGTTGGGCCGCGACGACGACGTGTTCCTGATCGGCGGCGCCCAGGTCTACGCCGAAGCGCTGGCCCAGGGCCTCGTCGACCGCATGGTCGTGACCCACGTGCGGCTGGCGCCCGACGGCGACGCCTGGTTCCCCGACCTCGACTGGTCGGCCTGGAACGAGACCAGCCGTGCCACCTACGACACGTACGACATCGCGACGTACGACCGCGCCTGACCTGGCGCGGCCTGAGAGCTACAACAAGATGGCGAGCTGGCGGCTCTGGGCCACGAGGTTGCCGGCCTCGTCCCACAGCTCGCAGTCCTCCTCGTGGAAGCCGTTGATGACGTGGCGGGTCGTCAGGCGCGTCGCGATCCAGCCCGGCACGGGCCGGCGGTGCAGGTGGACCGTGAGCTGCACCGTCATCGACTGGGCCTCGCCGATCTCGAGAACGGGCGGAGCGTAGGAGTCGCAGAGGAACGCGAGGGCCGGCAGGTCGATCTCGCGGCCACCGGCCAGACGCTGCCAGATCTCTGCCGTGGGGTCACCGCTGGGCTGGCCGAGCGCCCAGCCCGGTGCCGAGCCCAGCCGGTAGTCGACCCGGTCGAAGATCGTCGACGCGGGCATCGCGTCGGGGAAAGCCTTGGGATCGAGGCAGTCGTCGGGTGCCGGCAGCGCCGGGGGAGTGCCGAGCTCGAGCGACCGCCCACCGGTGCGGGAGCCGAAGCTCGCCAGGAGCTGCGCGATGTGCCGGTCACCCTCCCAGAGCGCCGCCTCGCCGGTCTGCACCCGGCGACCGCGCCGCAGGGGGTTCGTACGCAGCTCGGCCGCGCCGGTCTCGGGGGAGGCGAGGTAGGTGATCGCGCCCACCATCGGGTCGTCGGCGCCCATCTCCTCGCCGAGGCCACGCAGCATCGCAGCGAGGATGTAGCCGCCGTTGGGCTTGCCCAGCGGGGTGTTCCACCGGTCCGTCAGCAGCAGGTCGCGAATGCCATCGCTCCTGGGCACGGATGCCGTGTCGAGGTCGTAGATGTCTTCGTCCACGTGCTCATCCTGCCGGTCGCCGCCGACACCGGCTCAAGCGGTAGCCTCGTGGGTATGACGTCGCCGCTCGCCACCGAGGCCGCGCCCTTCGGGCGCGTGCTGACCGCCATGGTCACGCCGTTCACCCGCGAGGGTGAGCTTGACCTTGCCGACGCGCAGAAGGTGGCGACCTACCTGGTCGACCAGGGCAGTGACGGACTCGTCGTCAGCGGTACGACCGGCGAGTCGCCGACGACGACGGTCGCCGAGGACGGACGCCTGCTGGCAGCCGTGCTCGAGGCCGTCGGAGACCGCGCCACCGTCGTGGCGGGGGTCGGCACCAACGACACCCGGCACTCGGTCGAGCTGGCCGAGCAGGCCAAGAAGACCGGTGCGCACGGACTCCTGCTCGTGACGCCTTACTACAGCAAGCCCCCGCAGTCCGGCATCCTCTCGCACATCGAGGAGGTCGCACGGGCGGGCGACGACACCCCCGTCATGCTCTACGACATTCCCGGCCGCACGGGCGTCACGATCGCCAACGAGACGTACGCCAAGCTCGCCGACCACCCGCTCGTGATCGCCATGAAAGATGCGCTGGGAGACCTCAACCGCGGCGCCTGGCTCATGCACGAGACCGGCATCAAGATCTACTCCGGCGACGACCCCGTCAACCTCCCGTGGCTCGCCATGGGCGCCAGCGGCATCGTGAGCGTCGTCTCGCACGCCGCCGCCGGCGCGTACGCCCAGATGGTCGCGGCTGTCGATGCCGGCGACCTGGCAACCGCACGCACGATCAACGACCGACTGCTTCCCGCCGTCAAGGCGATGATGACCTACACGCAGGGTGCGATCACCTCGAAGGCTGCCCTGCAGCTTCTCGGCGTGGTCGAGCACCGCACGATGCGTTCACCACTCCTCGAAGCCACCGACGAGGAAGTCGCGATCGTTCGCGACGGACTCGTGGCTTCGGGCCTTCTCTGAAAGCCATCTCTCTATGAGCCACATGCATCTCGAGCTCGATCCGCCCCCCGCACTCCCCGAAGGCGCCCTGCGAGTCATCCCGCTCGGCGGCCTCGGCGAGATCGGCCGCAACATGACGGTCTTCGAGTACGGCGGCAAGCTGCTGGTCGTCGACTGCGGCGTCCTGTTCCCCGAGGAGCACCAGCCCGGCGTCGACCTCATCCTGCCCGACTTCGGTCCGATCCGTGACCGCCTCCAGGACATCGTGGGCATCGTGTTGACGCACGGACACGAGGACCACATCGGCGGCGTTCCCTACCTGCTGCGCGAACGCAACAACATCCCCGTCATCGGCTCACAGCTGACGCTGGCGTTCCTCGAGCCCAAGCTCAAGGAGCACCGCCTCAAGGAGGCGCCCAAGTACGTCGTCACGGAGGGCGACGTCCAGTCGTTCGGGCCGTTCGAGCTCGAGTTCGTCGCGGTCAACCACTCCATCCCGGATGCCCTGGCCGTGGCAATCAAGACGCCCGCCGGCGTTGCGCTGCACACCGGCGACTTCAAGATGGACCAGCTGCCGCTCGACGGTCGCATCACCGACCTGCGGGCGTTCGCGCGGCTCGGCGAACAGGGCGTCGACCTGTTCCTCACCGACTCGACCAACGCGGAGGTCCCGGGCTTCACGACGTCCGAGCGCAACATCACGCCGGCGATCGATGCGGTGTTCGCCAGCAGCACCCGGCGCATCATCGTCGCGTCGTTCGCGTCGCACATCCACCGGGTCCAGCAGGTCATCGACGCAGCCGCCAAGCACAACCGCAAGGTCGCGTACGTCGGACGGTCGATGGTGCGCAACATGCAGATCGCGCGCGAGCTGGGCTACCTGCACGTGCCCGACGGTGTGGTGGTCGACAAGATCGATGCCGCTCCGCCGCACCAGATGGTCCTGATGTCGACCGGTTCGCAGGGCGAGCCGATGGCCGCGTTGTCGCGCATGGCCAACAACAGCCACCAGCAGGTCAGCCTCGAGCCCGGCGACACCGTCCTGCTCGCCTCGTCGCTGATCCCCGGCAACGAGAACGCGATCTATCGCGTCATCGACGGGCTGACCAAGCTCGGCGCCAACGTGGTCCACAAGGGCAATGCCCTGGTTCACGTCTCGGGCCACGCATCGGCCGGTGAGCTGCTCTACTGCTACAACATCGTCAAGCCGACCAACGTGCTGCCGGTCCACGGCGAGATTCGCCACCTGCACGCCAATGCCAAGCTGGCGACCGCGACCGGCGTGCCCAACGTCTTGCTGGCCGAGGACGGATTCGTCATCGACCTGGTCGATGGTCATGCGTCGATCACAGGTGCGGTGCAGTGCGGCTACGTGTACGTCGACGGCTCCTCAGTCGGCGACCTGACGGACTCTGAGCTCAAGGACCGCCGCGTCCTCGGCGAGGAGGGCTTCATCTCCGTGGTCGTGGTCGTCGACTCGACCAACGGCAAGATCGTGTCCGGCCCCGAGATCCACGCTCGCGGCATCGCCGAGGACGACTCGGCATTCGACGAGATCCTGCCCAAGATCGTCTCGGCGCTCGAGGAGTCGATGGCCGAGGGCAGCCACGACTCGCGTCAGCTGCAGCAGGTCGTGCGCCGGGTCCTGGGCTCGTACGTCGGTCGCAAGCTCCGCCGCCGGCCCATGATCCTCCCCGTAGTCATCGAGGCCTGACTTCTCACACCACGGGTGTAGCGACTGTGCGAACAGTGTTACGTCGTTCTCATCGCGAGGTCTGTTGGGCTGAAACACGCGCTGCCTAGTTTCAGGGTTACAGATCCGGCGCAGTGCCGGATCCATGACCTCGGAGCGTTCCATGACCAGTGTCGTCAGCAGTCCTCCCGAACAACAGCCGACCCCACCAGCGTCCGCCCATGCCTCGGGAAGGTGGATCGACGACTGGGAGCCGGAGAACCCCGAGTTCTGGGAGTCCACCGGCAAGGCCGTCGCCAAACGGAACCTGATCTGGTCGATCTTCGCCGAGCACCTGGGGTTCTCGGTCTGGCTGCTGTGGAGCGTCAGCGCCGCAATGCTGGCGAAGATCGGATTCGACTTCACCCCACAACAGCTGTTCTTCCTGGTCGCGGTGCCCAACCTGGTCGGTTCGCTGCTGCGTCTTCCCTACACGTTCGCCGTTCCGAAGTTCGGCGGCCGCAACTGGACGATGGTCAGCGCGAGCCTCCTGGTCATTCCGACTGTGTTGTTCATCGTGTTCGTCCAGCGACCCGACACGCCCTATTGGGTCTTCGTGCTGATCGCGGCAACAGCCGGTTTCGGTGGAGGCAACTTCTCGTCGTCCATGACGAACATCAACTACTTCTATCCCACGCGGCTCAAAGGCTCAGCGCTCGGCCTGAACGCGGCCGGCGGCAACATCGGCGTCTCATTGATCCAGTTCTTCCTGCCGATCATCGTCGGTGCCGGAGGAGCGTTCGGAGCGATCAAGGCAGCCGACGCGATCAACCTTCAGCGGGTCGGCTACCTCTATGCCGCCTTGGCCGTCATCGCCGCAGTGGCTGCGTACTTCTTCATGGACAACCTGTCGTCGGCGAAGGGCAAGCCGCGCGAAACGCTCGCCGTCGCGAAGTACAAGCACACGTGGATCATGTCGCTGCTGTACATCGGCACGTTCGGCTCATTCATCGGCTACTCAGCAGCCATGCCGTTGCTGATCAAGATCAACTTCTTCCGCTCGCCGATCCCGACGGAGTCGATCGGCATCAACTTCGCCTACTACGCGTTCTTGGGAGCCCTCGTGGGTTCGATCACTCGCCCGTTCGGCGGGTGGCTCGCTGACAGGATCGGCGGCGCCAAGGTGACGCTGGGGTGCTTTGTGGCAATGATCGTCGGCACGCTCGGCGTGTTCTACACGCTGACTCTGCTCGACACGGTCCCGGTCGCGTCTCCCGAGAAGCTCGCCGCGTGGAAGGCAGACCCGTCGTCGTTCCCCGGGTTCTCACCAGAGATCACGGCCGCCGTCAACCACAACTCCGACATCTTCCCGTGGTTCCTGGCGCTGTTCCTGTTCGTGTTCGCTGCGACTGGTGTGGCGAACGGCTCGACGTACAAGATGATCCCGCACATCTTCAAGGCGCAGGCGCAGAATGCGACCTCGGAGGGCACTCCCGAGCGGTACGTCGCGGAGGCCAAGGCCGTCAAGGAAGGCTCGGCGGCTCTGGGAATCATCGGCGCGGCCGGCGCGATGGGCGGATTCCTGATCCCCATCACCTTCGGTGCGCCATGGGTCGGCGATCCGGTCGAGGCGTGCAAGGTCGCGTTCATCGTGTTCACCGCCTATTACGTGCTGTGCTCCGCGGTCACCTGGTACGTATACCGGCGACCGGGGGCGACCATGGCGAAGGCAGACGTGTGAGCACCCCAGCGAAACGCATGCCCACCTCCCGCTTGCGCGGGAGGTGGGGCTCGGTGGGCGCACGTCTCGCCGGGGACCCCGCATGACCGACACCCACTGCCCGTACTGCGCCCTGCAGTGCGCCCAGAAGCTCGGCGGCGATCCCATCGCCGCCGAGCCGCGGGCGTTCCCCACCAATGTCGGCGGCATGTGCCAAAAGGGCTGGACCAGCGCCGAGCTCCTGAGGGCGCAGGACCGCATCACGGCCCCGCTTCGCCGAGTCCCTTCGACGGGCTCACGCGGCGAGGATCGGTTCGAGCCGGTCGGCTGGGACGAGGCACTCGACGACATCGCCGCGCGGGTTCAGGCCATCCAGGCAGCTGACGGCCCCGACGGCATCGCGGTGTTCGGCGGTGGCGGCCTGACCAACGAGAAGGCCTACCAGCTCGGCAAGTTCGCCCGGCTCGCCCTGCGTACGCGGATGATCGACTACAACGGCCGGTTCTGCATGTCCTCGGCAGCGGCGGCTGCCAACCGTACGCTCGGCGTCGACCGCGGCCTGCCGTTCCCGCTGACCGACCTCAACGACGCGCACGTCGTCATGCTGTTCGGCAGCAACCTGGCCGACACCATGCCGCCGGCCGTCCAGCACCTCGGCGGCGTACGCGAGCGCGGCGGGCTGATCGTCGTCGACCCGCGCCTCAGCGCCACCGCCAAGCTCACCGAGGACGGTGCCGGCGAGCACGTGCAGCTGGTCCCCGGCACCGACCTGGTGTTGATCCTCGGGCTCCTGCACATCGTGTTCGCCGAGTCGCTCACCGACGACGACTACCTCGCCACCCGCGTCGACGGTGTCGATGCCGTACGCCGCAGCGTCGCCGAGTGGTGGCCCGAGCGGGTCGCCGCGACGACGGGAGTCGCTGAGACGCAGCTGCGCCGCATCGCCCGCTCGCTGGCCGACGCCAGCCCGCATCGCGGTGGCGGGGGCGCGTTCCTGCTCACGGGCCGCGGCTCCGAGCAGCACGTCGACGGCGCCGACACCGTCACCGCCGTCATCAACCTGGCCCTGTCGCTCGGTCTCGTGGGTGCCGAGCGCGGCGGCTACGGCGCCATCACGGGCCAGGGCAACGGCCAGGGTGGCCGCGAGCACGGGCAGAAGTCCGACCAGCTGCCCGGCTACCGCATGATCGCCGACCCTGCTGCACGCGAGCACGTGGCCGCGGTGTGGGGTGTCGATCCCGAGATCATCCCCGGCCCCGGCGTCCCAGCGGTCGAGCTGCTGATGAGCCTCGGCATGCCCGACGGTCCGCGCGCCCTGTTCGTGCACGGCAGCAACGTCCTGGTCAGCGCGCCGGACGCCGATGCCGTACGCCGCCGCATCGAGTCGCTCGACCTGGTCGTGGTGTGCGACTTCATCCCGTCG
This sequence comes from uncultured Actinomycetota bacterium, assembly GCA_963759975.1. Classification (GTDB taxonomy): domain Bacteria; phylum Actinomycetota; class Actinomycetes; order Propionibacteriales; family Nocardioidaceae; genus Aeromicrobium. The sequence goes on along the minus strand of CAVXBS010000034.1, from coordinate 21,522 downwards.
GAGACGGCGATGCTTGCCGACTACATCCTCCCGGTGACCCAGTGGGCCGAGGAGGAGGGCACCATGACGGGCCTCGAGGGCCGAGTCCTGCGTCGCCGCAAGGCCGTGGAAGCACCTGAAGGCGTACGTTCTGAGCTCGAGATCTTCTCGGCCCTCGCCGACCGGCTCGACGCGCCCGGCACCTGGGCGACCGAGCCGCGTGAGGTCTACGACGAGCTCCGACGCGCGAGCGCCGGTGGCCGCGCCGACTACGCCGGCATCTCGTACGACCGGCTCGACGCCGGCGAGGCCCTCTATTGGCCGTGTCCCGTCCGAGGACCACCCCGGCACGCCGCGCCTGTTCGCCGAGTCGTTCCCGACACCGAGCGGTCGCGCCACGATGATCGCCGTACGCCCGGTCGGTCCCGCCGACGCGTTGCGGGCCGAGGCTCCGGTCTGGCTCGTCACCGGACGGGTGCTGCAGCACTACCAGTCCGGCGCCCAGACCAGGCGGGTGTCGAAGCTCAACGACTCGATGCCCCGGGCATACATCGAGATCCACCCGATGCTCGCCGAACGCATCGGCATCGAGGGCATCGACGACATCCAGATCACGTCCAAGCGGGGCTCGATGGTCGCTCAGGCGCGCATCAGCCCCGACATCCGGCCGGACACGGTGTTCGTGCCGTTCCATTTCGCGGACGAGGGCATGGTCAACGCCGTCACCAACTCCGCGACGGATCCGGTGTCCGGCATGCCGGAGTTCAAGGTGTGCGCAGTCCAGATCAGAAAGGTCGAGGCATGAACGAGCGCCAGCGAGCGAACCAAAGGGATTTCATTCCGCGGCGTCCGCGCCCTGCCTCTTCTACGGAGGTTGCGAAATGAAGGTTGTGGTGATCGGTGCCGGGATGGTGGGCAACCGTTTCGTCGACGAGCTGGGGCGCATCGCCCCGGACATCGATGTCGACCTGCTCGGTGAGGAGTCGTACGAGCCCTACAACCGCGTGCTGCTGACCGAGCTGGTGGCCGGCCGCGTCGACCTCGCGGGCCTGTCGCTGCCGACGCCCGACGAGGGCCGGGTCCGCGTACGTCCAGGAGTCGCAGCGCTCGAGATCGACCGCGAACGCCAGTGCGTCGTGACGGCGCAGGGTGACTTCGAGTACGACCACCTCGTGCTCGCCACCGGCGCCCGGGGCCGGGTCATCCCGATCCCCGGTCTCCGCGACGGCCTGCCGCGCGGTGCGCACGTGCTTCGCAGCCTCGACGACGCGCGGGACATCTCCGCAGCAGCGCTCAACGTCGACACCGCCGTCGTGATCGGCGGCGGACCGCTCGGCATCGAGCTCGCCTGCGGGCTGCAGCACCGCGGTGTCCACGTCACGGTCATGTCGATCATGCCGACGATGCTCGATCGCGACCTCGACGCCTCCGTCGCCCAGGTCGCCGAGGACACCGCAAAGGACCTCGGCATCGACTTCGTCGGCAACGCGCAGATCGCGTCGGTCGGCGTCACGGACGGTCGGGTCACCGCCGTACGTCTGGCAGACGGCACGTCATACCCCGCCGGGCTGGTCGTCCTGGCCGCTGGCACCGCGCCCGAGACCAGCCTCGCCGGTGCGGCCGGGCTCGAGACCAACATCGGCATCGTCGTCGGCGACGACCTTCGTACGACTCAGGACTCGCGCATCTCCGCGATCGGCGACTGCGCCGAGACCCCCAGCGGCGTCAGCGGTCTGGTCGCTCCCGGCTGGGCGCAGGCGCGGGCGCTGGCTCGCAGCATCGCGCAGGACACCGACCTGGAGCTGCCCCCGATCTCGGGCTCGGCGATGCGGCTGAAGGCAGTCGGCATGAGCGTCGTGACGATGGGCGTACGCGCATCGACCGCGGCCGAGCGTGACCGGGTCGTGACCCTGTCGGACCCGCGCGAACGCCGGTATGTCGAGCTCGTGGCGCGCGGCGACACCCTTGTGGGTGTCACGTGCGTCGGCGCACCCGACCTGGCGGCGCATCTGTCGACGCAGTTCGACCGCCCCGGCATGCTGCCGGTCGACCCGATGCACCTGCTGATGGGGACCGGCTCGATGGGCGTCGTCGAGAGTGCGTCGCCGACCACGATGCCCGCGGCGACCACGGTGTGCCGCTGCAACGGGGTGACCAAGGGCGACCTCGTGCATGCCTGGGACGGCGGCGCCACGACGGTGGACGCGCTCGCCGGCGCGACGCTCGCGACGACGGGCTGCGGAGGCTGCAAGAAGCTCGTCTGCGGCATCGTCGACTGGCTGCAGGAGACCGATCCGCCGGAGATCTCACAGCCTGTCGACGGCACGCGTGAGGCAACTGTTCCGTCGAGGTAACACGAAGACTCCTGTTGCGAAATCTGGAATTCCTAGCGTGGAAGCATGATGACCCAGAAGAAGAAGCTCGCAGTTGTCGGCGCCGGCATGGTCGCCCACCGCCTCGTCGAGGCGATGGTCGAGCGTGGTGCCGACGAGGCCTGGGACATCGAGGTCTTCGGCGACGAGACCCGCCCGCCGTACGACCGGGTGGCCCTCACGTCGTTCTTCTCCGACCGGGACCCCGAGGACCTGCTGCTCGGCGACGGCGAGCTCTGGAAGCGTCCCGGCGTACGCCTCTACCGCGGTTCGATCGTCAGCTCGATCGACCGTGAGGCCAAGCAGATCCACGCCCGCAACACGACGTTCGACTACGACCGCCTCGTGCTGGCCACCGGCTCGTACGCGACGGTGCCGCCGGTCGAAGGCTCGGACCTGCCGGGCTGCTTCGTCTACCGCACGGTCGACGATGTCGCCGAGCTTCGCGCCTGGGTCCTGGACCGCGAGGCGGTGCTCGGCCGCAAGGTCAAGGGCGCGGTCGTCGGTGGTGGCCTGCTCGGTCTCGAGGCCGCCGGAGCGCTGACGGCCCTCGGCGCCGACACGACAGTCATCGAGTTCGCCGACTGGCTCATGCCGCTGCAGGTCGATCAGGCCGGCGGCGGGGCCCTGCGCCGGATCATCGAGCAGCTCGGCGTCACCGTCCGCACGTCCACCGCGACGTCCAAGCTGCGGGCCGGCCGTGACGGCAAGGTCACCCGTATGCAGTTCGCCGACGGCGACAAGATCCCGGCTGACGTCGTGGTCTTCGCGACCGGCGTACGCCCGAGGGACGAGCTCGCGCGGGAGGCGGGCCTCGAGCTCGGCGAACGCGGGGGAGTCATCGCCGACGAGGCGTGCACGACCAGCGACGACTCGATCTTCGCGATCGGCGAGGTCGCGCACATCGCCGGGCGCGTTTGGGGGCTCGTCGGCCCCGGCTACTCGATGGCCGAGGTCGTCGCCGACCGGCTCCTGGGCGGCGACGCGACCTTCGAGGGCGCAGACCTGTCCACCAAGCTCAAGCTCCTGGGCGTCGACGTCGCGAGCTTCGGCGATGCGTTCGCCGCGACCAACGGATCGCTCGAGGTCGTCTATGCCGACCCGACCGCAGGCGTCTACAAGAAGCTCGTCATGAGCGACGACGCCCAGACGTTGCTGGGCGGCATGCTCGTCGGCGACGCCAGCGCGTACACGAACCTGCGGCCCATGGTCGGTCGTGCCCTGGGCAGCGACCCGACCGCGTGGCTGCTGCCGGAGGGCATGGAGCCGCCGAGCGGCAGCTCGCTGCCCGACGACGCCAACGTGTGCTCGTGCAACAACGTCACCGCGGGCACGATCCGCGGCGCCGTGACAGACCACCAGTGCACCGACATCGCGGCCGTGAAGCAGTGCACCAAGGCGGGCACGAGCTGCGGTTCGTGCGTCTCCTTGGTCAAGAAGCTCATGGAGAACCAGATGGCCGAGGAGGGCCTCGAGGTCAGCACGGCCCTGTGCGAGCACTTCGCGGTGACCCGGGCACAGCTGTTCGACATCGTGCGGGTCAGCGAGATCTCGACGTTCAGCGAGCTCATCGACAAGCACGGCACGGGCCGCGGCTGCGACATCTGCCGCCCGGTCGTCGCGTCGATCCTGGCGTTCGCTCGGCAAGGGCCATGTGCTCGAGGGCGAGAACGCGACGCTGCAGGACACCAACGACCACGTCATGGCCAACCTGCAGAAGGACGGCACCTACTCCGTCGTGCCGCGCATCCCTGGGGGAGAGGTGACCCCGGCCGGCCTCATCGTGATCGGTCAGGTCGCCGCCGACTTCGGGCTCTACACCAAGATCACCGGCGGCCAGCGCATCGACCTGTTCGGCGCCCGCATCGAGCAGCTCCCCGAGATCTGGAAACGGCTCGTCGACGCGGGCTTCGAGTCCGGACACGCGTACGGCAAGTCGCTGCGGACCGTGAAGTCGTGTGTCGGCCAGTCCTGGTGCCGTTACGGCGTGCAGGACTCGACGACGCTGGCGATCGACCTCGAGCTGCGCTATCGCGGCCTGCGGTCGCCGCACAAGCTCAAGCTCGCGGTGTCCGGATGCGCCCGGGAGTGCGCCGAGGCCCGCGGCAAGGACGTCGGCATCATCGCGACCGACAAGGGCTGGAACCTGTATGTCGGCGGCAACGGCGGATTCACGCCCCGTCACGCGCAGCTGTTCGCGGAGGACCTCAGCACCGAGGAGCTCGTGCAGGCGATCGACCGCTTCCTGATGTACTACGTCCGCACGGCCGACCGGCTGCAGCGGACGGCGCCGTGGCTCGAGTCGATCGAGGGCGGCATCGATGCCGTACGTGCGGTGGTGTTCGACGACAGCCTCGGCATCGCCGCTGATCTCGACGCCGCGATGGCTGCGCACGTCGACACGTACGAGGACGAATGGGCGGCGACGCTGGCGGACGAGAAGAAACTTCTTCGGTTCGCATCATTCGTTAACGCGCCTGAAACACCCGACCCGGATCTTGTATATGTCGAGGAACGCGGTCAGCGCCGACCCGCCGACGACGAGGAACGCGCCGTGCTGATCGCCGGTGCGACGATTCCCGTACGTGACGCGGAGGTGACGGTATGACTGAGTGGCAGCGCGTGTGCGAGCTCGATGCGCTGGTGCCCGATCGTGGCGCCGCAGCGCTGGTCGGCGGCCACCAGGTCGCGCTGTTCCGGCTGAGCGACTCCGGCGAGGTGCACGCCGTCGACCACCTCGACCCGTTCAGCCATGCCAACGTCATGGCTCGCGGTCTGGTCGGCAGCCGCAAGGGCACGCCGACCGTCGCCTCACCGATGCACAAGCAGTCGTTCGACCTGCTCACCGGCCAGTGCCTCGACGACCCCGAGGTCTCGCTCCAGGTGTGGCCCACGCGGGTGACCGATGGCTGGGTCGAGGTCCTGCTCGAGGCCCGGAGCGGCGCGGCGTGACCGCACTCGGGCCGGTGCTGGCCGGTACCCAGATCCTGGTGACCGCGCAGCGCCGAGCCGCTGACCTCTCGCTCGCCCTCGGCCGTCGGGGCGCCGACGTCACGATCGCGGCGTCACTGGGTGTGGAGTCCCACATCGACGAGGACACCCTGCTGGCGCAGACCCGGCAGATGATCGCCACCGGCACGGACATCGTCGTCGTGACCACCGGGCATCGGCTTCCGCGGCTGGCTCGACACGGCAGAGGCCGCCGGCATGGGCCATGAGCTCGTCGAGGCACTCCAGTCCGTACGCCTGATCGCCCGAGGGCCCAAGGCGCGTGGCGCGCTCCAGGCGGCCGGGCTGGTGCCCGACTGGGTCGCCGAGTCCGAGACCTCCGCCGAGATCGCCGACTTCCTGGCCACCGAAGGCGTCAAGGGCATGTCCATCGCCGTCCAGCACCACGGCGCCGGCGACGACGGCCTGGAGAAGCGGCTCCGTGCAGCCGGCGGCAGGCCGTTCGGTCTCGTCGTCTACCGCTGGGGCGCACCCCCGGACCCGTCCGCGGTCGAGCGCTCGGTGCGCGATGCCGCCGCCGGTTCGTACGACGCCGTGGTCTTCACCTCCGCTCCGGGCGCAGCCGCCTGGCTCGCAGCGGTCAACGAGGCCGGGGTGGAGGACGAGCTGCGCCGGCTCGAGAAGGATCGACGCCTGGTGCTCTCCGCCGTGGGTCCCGTCACCGCCGATCCGTTGCGCGCCGCCGGCTTCGACCCCCTGCTGCCCGACCGGGCGAGGCTCGGTGCTCTCGTTCGCGCACTCGTCATGTATCTCGGCGACGCGTCGGAGAGCGTGCCGACGCCCGCTGGGCAGCTGCGCGTACGCGCGACGGCGGCCACGCTGAACCACGAGGTCCTGCCGGTGTCGCCGAGCGGTCTCGCGATCCTGCGCGTCCTGGCGAGTGAGCCGGGGTCGGTGCGCTCCCGCGAGGAGCTGCTGGCCGTCCTGCCGGGGGAGTCCGGCGACCCGCATTCCGCGGAGGTTGCCGTGGCCCGCCTGCGCGAAGCCGTCGGCCAGCCCATCGTGCAGACCGTCGTCAAGCGCGGATACCGGCTCGCCGTCGCGGACCCCGCCGCATGACGATATCCCTGGTCGCGACCAGTCACGGCACGGACGTGCCGGCTGCGCAGATCTCGATCACAGCTCTCGTCGAGGCGGTCCGCGAGGCGTCGCCACACCTGGACGTACGCGAGGCATTCGTCGACGTCCAGACGCCGTCGGTGGCCGACGTCGTCGACGAGATCGACGGTCTAGCGGTTGTCGTCCCGCTGTTGCTCGCTCCCGGATTCCATGTGCACGTCGACATCCGCCAGGCGGCCGATCGGCCGGGAGTGGTCGCGTCCGGCACGCTGGGTCCCGACCCGCGGCTGACCGACGTGTTGCGCGGCCGGCTCGCTGAGGCAGGAGCCACCACGGACGACGTGATCGTGTTGGGCGCCGCCGGCTCGACGGACGTACGCGCGCGCCAGAGCGTCGACTCCGCAGCGCGACTGCTCGGCGCTGTCTGGGGATCTCCCGTGCCGGTCGGATACGTCGGTGGCACCGGAACGCCGATCGACGAGATCGTGCGAGACGTGGCCCGCTCCGGCCGCCGCGTCGTGGTGGCGAGCTATCTCATGGCTCCCGGCTACTTCTACGACCGGCTGCGCGCCTGCGGGGCGAATGTCGTGGCGCGACCCGTGCTTGACGGCCTCGATGTCGCTCCCGAGATGGTGTCGCTCGTCCTCGACCGGTTCGCCGACGCTGCCGGGGTGCTCGACTGGGCTGCTGCCTCGGCGTCGCACCGGGTCAGAGAGCAGATGTAACCAAACCTCGCCACTCAGTTAACCGTTGCGAAACAGGCACACCAGAGAGTGGAGGTGCTGGTGGGGAAACCCTCGTCGACGATCGAGAGGTGAAGCATGAGACGCGCTGACACCTCGAGGTGGTCCGTAGGAAGTCCCCACGCCGTGGATTCGGGAGCCTCCGCCGTTCACGCAACGGCGGAGGCGCACCGACTCACCAGGCTCCCAACCGCGGACATCTCGGGTTCCTCGGTCGGCAGGGCTCAGGACCCGTGGTGAACCGCACGCTGATCCTCTGCGCTCACGGGGCCAGCAGCGCGCGTGGCCGTGGCGCCCTGGCGGGCCTGGTCAACGCGGTCCGGCGCGAGGCGCAGGACCTCGACGTCGTCGACGCCTTCGTCGACGTCCAGGAACCCACGATCGCGGAGGTCGTGGAGGAGACCTCGGGTCCGCGGGCGATCGTGCCGCTCATGCTCTCGTACGACAAACCGGTCAGCGTCGACATCGTGCAGGCATCCCACCTCGATCCCGCCGTCATGGTCACCCCGCCGCTGGGACCCGACTGGGTGCTCGCGGAGATCGGCGTGCAGCGACTCGTCGAGGCCGGCGCCCGGTCGCACGACACGATCGTGCTGGCTGCCGACACCGCGACCGACGGCCGCGCCGTCGGCGACATCGGCAAGGCGGCTCGCCTGCTCAGCGCCGTCTGGGGTGGGCGGGTGCATGTCGGGACGCTCGGGGGCCCCGACACGCCGCTCGCCGATGCGGTCGACGTCGCTCGGGCGTACGGACAGCGGGTCGTCGTGTCGACCTACCTGCTGACCCCGGGCCACGTGTATGACGACATCGCCGCGGCCGGCGCCGACGTCGTCACCGAGCCGCTGCTCGAGGGAGGACCGCCAGACGCCCGCATCGTCAGTCTCGTGCTGGCCAGGGCCAGGTCGAGGGGAGCCTGGTCGCCCGTCGGGGGCGACCCCGGGCCCCGTCTCGCGCACCAGTAGCCCAGGCATCACACAGATTTCACGCGAGCCTCCAGTGAAACCTTCGACCTGTGCTTTAACCTTTGTCCATGGCGACCCGAACGTCTTCCCCGCCGCGCAAGCGGCCGTCCGGCAGCCAGGCCCGCAAGAAGCCCGCCCAGAAGCGCAAGCCGCAGACCCGCAAGCCTGCAGCCCGCCGACCAGCGGCTCGACGCACAGGACCTGGCCCGATTGCTGCTGTCTTCAACGCGCTCCTGCGTGCGTCGACGGCCATGTGGCTCGGCATCGCCGGGCTGGTGGGCGCGATCGCCCGCAGCATCGGTCACAGCGCGAAGGACCTCGACCCTGAGCAACGCCGGGACGGTGTGGGGTTCGGCATCCTCGGCCTCGCGGTCGTGGTCGCCGGCGCCGTATGGTCCGACATGCCAGGTGCGATCGGCAACGTCGTGCGCGATGCCACCGCGGGTGCGGTCGGCGTCCTGGCGTGGGCTGTCCCGATCCTGCTCGTCGTGGTCGCCTGGCGAACGCTCCGCCATCCCGACCGCAACGGACCCGCCGGTCGTCAGGTCATCGGCTGGGCCGCGATCAGCGGTGGCGTCCTCGGGCTCGTGCACATCGCCCACGACGTGCCGCGCCCAGGTGACCCCGACACCGACGCGATGCGAGAGGCCGGGGGAGCGATCGGCTTCCTGTTCTCCGCGATCCCGATGGACCTGCTCAAGAGTGCCTACGTCGTGTCGCCGATCCTGGTGCTCGTCGTCATTTTCGGCCTCCTGGTCGTGACCAACACGCCTGTCTACGCCGTCCCTGCGCGCCTTCGCGACGTCCGCGACAAGGCGCTCGGACGCAACAAGGACGAGGCCCCGGAGCCGGAGCCCAAGAAGCGCAAGCATCCCCGCACCGCCGTCGTCACCGACGAGGAGCCCTTCGAGAACCCGTTGATCGACGGCCCCGACGAGGACCGGCAGGTCCCGGCGCGGGTGTTCGACGCCGACGACGAGGTCGACGACCCCGGTCCGGCCGAGCGACCGCCGATGGAGCCGATCCCGGCACGTGCCGAGCAGCTCGCGCTGTCCGGCGACGTCGTCTACTCGCTGCCCGACAGCACGATGCTGCGTGAGGGTTCGCCCCACAAGGCGCGCTCCAAGGCCTCCGACGAGGTCGTCGAGCGACTGACCGAGGTGCTCGAGCAGTTCCAGATCGACGCGACCGTCACCGGCTATACGCGTGGCCCGACGGTGACCCGCTACGAGGTCGAGCTGGGCCCCGCGGTCAAGGTCGAGAAGGTCACCGCGCTGTCCAAGAACATCTCGTACGCCGTGGCGTCCAACGAGGTCCGCATCCTGTCGCCGATCCCGGGCAAGTCCGCGATCGGTGTCGAGATCCCGAACGTCGACAAGGAGATGGTGTCGCTCGGCGACGTCCTCCGGTCGGCCAAGGCCCGCAGCGATCACCACCCGATGGTCATCGGCCTCGGCAAGGACGTCGAGGGCGGCTACGTCGTGGCCAACCTCGCCAAGATGCCGCACCTGCTGGTCGCCGGTGCCACGGGCTCGGGCAAGTCGTCGTTCGTCAACTCGATGATCGCCTCGATCCTCATGCGGTCGACGCCTGAAGAGGTGCGGATGATCATGGTCGACCCCAAGCGGGTCGAGCTGACGGCATACGAAGGCGTGCCGCACCTCATCACGCCCATCATCACGAGCCCCAAAAAGGCTGCCGAGGCGCTGCAGTGGGTCGTGCGCGAGATGGACATGCGCTACGACGACCTGGCCAACTTCGGCTACCGGCACATCGACGACTTCAACAAGGCCGTCCGGGCCGGCAAGATCCGCCTCCCGGCGGGCAGCGAGCGCGTGCTGGCTCCCTACCCCTACCTGCTGGTCGTGGTCGACGAGCTCGCCGATCTCATGATGGTTGCTCCACGAGATGTCGAAGACTCCATCGTGCGAATCACCCAGCTCGCGCGCGCCGCCGGCATTCACCTGGTGCTCGCGACGCAGCGGCCCTCCGTCGATGTCGTCACGGGCCTGATCAAGGCCAACGTGCCGAGCCGTCTGGCCTTCGCCACCTCCTCGGTCACCGACAGCCGCGTCATCCTGGACCAGCCCGGTGCCGAGAAGCTCGTGGGCCAGGGCGATGGCCTGTTCCTGCCGATGGGCGCCAACAAGTCGATGCGTATGCAGGGCGCCTGGATCACCGAGGCCGAGATCCACACGATCGTCGAGCACTGCAAGACGCAGCTGCAGCCGATCTACCGTGAGGACGTCACCGCGCCGGCAGCGGCCAAGCGCGAGATCGACGACGACATCGGCGACGACATGGATCTCGTGCTGCAGGCGATCGAGCTGTGCGTCACGACCCAGTTCGGCTCGACGTCGATGCTGCAGCGCAAGCTCCGCGTGGGCTTCGCCAAGGCGGGCCGCCTCATGGACATCCTCGAGAGCCGCGGCATCGTCGGCCCCAGCGAGGGCTCCAAGGCGCGCGACGTCCTGGTCAAGGCCGACGACCTCGAGCAGGTCCTCGCCACAATCCAGAGCGGTTAGGCCATGCCCGAGCCGTTCGAGATCCGCAGGCGTACCGGCCTCTACGCACTGTTGGCGGTCGCGTGCCTCGTGGTGGCCGCCGGCTACGGCTGGCTGGCGTATGACCGCGAGAAGCCGCTCCTGTGGGCGCTCACGGCGGTGTTCGCACTGCTGGGCATCGTCCACCTCCGGGGGCTCCGCGACGCGCGCACACCGCTGTTCGTCGCTGACGACCACGGCGTGCGCATGATGGCCCGAGAGGGCTGGGTGGGACTCCTGTGGAGCGAGATGGGCGAGATCAAGGTGGAGCCGCGGATCGGCGTCCGCTTCGACCCACGCGTCAAGGTCGTCAGCCGCGACGGCACGAGGTTCTACACCGCGCCGCTCGGTCTTGCGACGAACGTCTCACCAGGCGAGGCTGAGGTCCAGTTGGCGCGTCGCCGCTCGGCTGCCGCATACTGAGGCGTTGGTTCAAGCCACCGAGAGGGACTCATGGCAGCGGCACAAGAGCCGAGCAACCTGAACATCGCGAACGCACTGACGGTGCTGCGCATCCTCGGTGTCCCGGTGTTCGGCTGGCTCCTGTTGACCGAGGGCGGGGAGTCGGTCAGCTACCGCATCGCCGCGTGGGTGACCTTCGGCCTGCTGATGGTCACCGACAAGATCGACGGTGACCTGGCCCGCAAGCACAACCTGGTCACCAACTTCGGCAAGCTGGCCGACCCGATCGCCGACAAGGCGCTGACGGGCATGGCCTTTGTCGGCATCGCGATCATCCACCCGATCTTCTGGCCGGTCGCGATCATCATCTTGATCCGCGAGTGGGGCATCACGCTGATGCGCTTCGTGGTCAAGAAGCACGGCGTCATGCCCGCTGGGCAGGGCGGCAAGATCAAGACGACGCTCCAGGCCATCGCGATCGGCGGATACCTCCTGCCGTTCGACCTGTGGAACAACGCGCCGAGCGACTGGAAGGACACCCCGAGCGACATCATGATCTGGGTGACCAACGTCGTGATGGCAGCAGCGCTCGCGATCACGTTGAGCACGGCCGTCCAGTACGTCCGTGACGCGCAGACGCTGCGGCGCGAGTCCAAGGCCGCGGCGGGCCAGTGACCCTGGCCGCCGACGTCGTCGACGCGCTGAGGGCGGCGGAGGCGACGGTCGCCACGGCTGAGTCCCTGACCGGCGGCCTGGTGTGCGCGACGCTCGTCAGCGTCAGCGGCGCCTCTGACGTCGTGCGCGGCGGCATCGTGGCGTACGCGCCGGGACTCAAGTCCGAGCTGCTCGGCGTCGATGCGGACCTGCTGGCCCGTGAGGGCACCGTCACGGCCGACGTGGCGCTCGCGATGGCACGTGGAGTCCGCGATCGTCTCGATGCGACGTACGGGCTGTCCACCACCGGGGTCGCCGGCCCCGGGCCGTCCGAAGGCAAGCCTGCCGGCACCGTGCACGTCGCGGTGGCGGGTCCTGCGGACGCCTGGACAACCCAGCTCGAGCTCACCGGGGACCGCGACATGATTCGAAGTCAGACCGTCGATGCGCTGTTGTCATGGCTGGTCGCTAGGCTGGGGGAAGAATCTCGATCCGATCGGGGTTGAACCACTCATGGCACGCCAGGACGGAGGGACCCGATGACCGCGATGCGTCAGCTCGTCGGCGAGGTGCTCCGTGCCCGGCGGATGTCCCAGGGACTCACGTTGCGTGACGTCTCGGGCAAGGCTCGGGTCAGTCTTGGCTACATCTCCGAGGTCGAGCGCGGTCAGAAGGAAGCCAGCTCCGAGCTGCTTGCGGCGCTGGCCGCTGCCCTCGAGGTCCCGCTCTCCAAGGTGCTGCTCGACGTCAGCTCGCTCCTCGAGGTCGAGGAAGCCGCCGAGGCGCAGATCGCGAGCATCTCGTCGATCGCCCACGGTGACGTGTCGGCCTCGGCCGCCTGACCTTGAAGCACAGCGAGTTCTGGCTCCGGATGGAGCAGCAGTTCGGCCGTGGGTACGCCCGGGTGTGGGCTGACGGTCACGTCATGAGCGAGCTCGGCGGACGTACGGCCAGCGAGGCCCTGGACGCGGGGGAGAGCCCCAAGACCGTCTGGCGCGCCGTGCACGCCAACCTCCAGCTCCCCGCCTCTGAGCGCTGAGAACCGCTGAGACCGAAGGCGCTCCGCGCCTGAGCGTCGAAGCGCGCCAGGGAGCGAAGCGTGGTGAGGCAACTCCCCGAAGCCGGGAGGCCATCTCACCGCTGTTCGCCTCGTTCGCTCGTTCCCCGCGCCCTCACGTTCGGCCGCGGACGGCCTCACTGGCGGGCGAGAGTGGCACGAGTTTGTCATGTCGGACAACAAATGTGGGAACGCTCCCAAAAATCCATTGACTTCGGCCTGTGACCTACCTCATACTCCCATGGAAGCGCTCCCACCGAGGGAGCCGGAGGAAGGTACGACGTGAATCGCACACAGCGCATCGCCGCCGCCGCGGCCTCAGCCCTCGTGGTGGGCGTGCTCGCCGCCGGCTGCGGAGGATCTGGATCCGACAGCGAAGGATCGGGCGGGAACGTGACCCTGCGGGTCAACCTGTTCGGCCAGTTCGGCTACAAGGACCTCTACAAGCAGTTCGAGAAGGACCACCCGGGCGTCAAGATCGTGGAGACGGCCGAAGGCGACCTCGGCAAGTACAACACCAAGCTCAGCCAGCAGATCGCCGCCAACGCGTCCGCCGGCGACGTCGTCGCGATCGAGGAGGGCCAGACGGTCAACTTCCTGCAGATCCCCGACAAGTTCGTCAACCTCCAGGACCACGGCTACAACGAGCTCAAGAGCTCCTACCTGCCCTACGTCGCCAACGCGGCGACGACGGCCGACGGCAAGACCACGATCGGCCTCGGCACGGACGTCGGCGGACTCGCAATGTGCTATCGCCGCGACCTGTTCGAGAAGGCCGGCCTGCCGACCGACCGCGAAGAGGTCGCCAAGCTGTGGCCCACGTGGGACGACTTCATCGCGACCGGTGAGAAGTTCCAGACCGGGATCAAGGACGACAAGATCCACTTCATCGACGCGGCCACCAACGTCTACAACTCGATCCTGATGCAAGGTGGCGACGAGACGTACTTCGACCGTGACAACAAGCTGATTGTCGAGTCCAACCCCGCCGTCAAGAACGCGTGGGGCCTGGCCAACAAGATGATCGACGCGAAGCTGACGGCCAAGCTGGCAGCGTTCTCCGATGAATGGAACGCCGGCTTCAAGAACGGCTCGTTCGCGACGATCGCATGCCCGGCCTGGATGACCGGCTACATCAAGGGCCAGGCCGGAGACAGCTTCTCGGGCAAGTGGGACATCGCCACCGTGCCCGGCGGCGGAGGCAACTGGGGCGGATCCTGGCTCGCAGTGCCCAAGTGCAGCAAGCACCAGAAGGAAGCGATCGAGCTGATCAAGTTCCTGTCGAGCGAGACCGGACAGATGGGTGCCTTCAAGAGCGAAGGTCGACTGCCGTCCCTGCCTGCCCTGTACGACACGCCGGAGCTCAAGGACGCCAAGAACCCGTACTTCAACGATGCTCCGATCGGCCAGCTGTTCGTGGCCGGTGCGAAGAACCTGAAGCCGGTCTACCTCGGCGCCAAGAACGTGCCGGTGCGTGACGCGTTCGAGAACGTCCTCCGCGGTGTGGAGAGCGGAGATCGCTCCGAGTCCGACGGATGGCCGGCCGCGGTGAAGGCCGCAGAGAAGGCCGCCAAGTAGGCTCCGGCCGGCGCCTCGCCCCGACGGGGGAGGCGCCGGCTGAGCCCCACCATCCGTACGACCCCCATGTCTCCGGTGCCTGCGCCTGTCCTCCAGCGGGCGCAGGCACCGGACCCACCAGGAGAGCTCCTTTGAGGATTCGCGATCGGTTCGCCAAGACCGAGGCCCGCGTCGCCCCGTACGCATTCGTGTCACCGTTCTTCATCATCTTCGCGATCTTCGGGTTGTTCCCGCTGATCTACACCGCCTGGGTCTCCCTGCACGACTGGAGCCTCCTCGCCGGCGACCAAGGCTTCGTCGGCCTGGACAACTACCGCGAGCTGATGCACGACGCGGACTTCTGGCGGGCGCTGACCAACACCGTCGGCATCTTCCTGATGGCCACGATCCCTCAGCTGATCCTCGCCACCGTGCTGGCCCAGGTCCTCAACAGCAAGCTCCGCGGACGGACGTTCTGGCGCATGGGTGTCCTGCTGCCCAACGTGACCTCCGTGGCGGCCGTCGGCATCATCTTCGGCCTGATCTTCGCCCGTGACTACGGCATCGTGAACTGGGCGCTCGGCCACGTGGGCCTCGACCACCCGATCGACTGGCAGGGACACCGGTGGTCGTCCTGGCTCGCCATCTCGGTCATGGTCGACTGGCGCTGGACCGGCTACAACGCCTTGATCCTGCTCGCCTCGCTGCAGTCGGTGCCCAAGGAGCTCTACGAGGCAGCCCGTATCGACGGCGCCTCCGCCTGGCGGCAGTTCTGGTCGATCACCGTGCCGATGCTCCGGCCGACCATCATCTTCGTCACGATCGTCGCCACGATCGGCGGCATCCAGCTGTTCACCGAGCCGCTGCTGTTCGGCTCCGGGGTCAACGCGATCGCCGGAGGCACGACGGGTCAGTTCCAGACCGTCGCGATGTATCTCGTGCAGCAGGCCTTCACCGGCCAACGCTTCGGGTACGCCTCGACCGTCGCGTGGGTCCTGTTCCTCCTGATCGCGGTCTTCGCGGCCATCAACGTGGTGCTCCTGCGCCGGATCAAGTCGGTGAACTGATGAAGACCAAGAACCCCCTGCTCTACGTCGGTCTGATCGCCACGCTGATCTTCTCGGCCGGGCCCCTCTACTTCATGCTCGTCATGGCGTCACGGGCGAACGACGAGATCGTGTCGCTCCCGCCGCCGCTGTGGCTCGGCGGCAACCTCGTCTCGAACATCAACCGGGTGTTCGACAACGAGGACGTGCTGTTCGGCCAGGCGCTCCTCAACAGCCTGATCGTCGCGTCGGTCGCCACGGTGTGCGTCGTCGTCACGTCGTCACTGGCCGGGTTCGCGTTCGCCAAGCTCAAGTTCCGCGGCCGCAACGCGATGTTGCTCTTCGTCATCGGCACGATGATGGTCCCGGTGCAGCTGGGCCTCATCCCGCTCTACATGCTGATGACCAAGCTCGGACTCAACGGCGGCCTGGCGTCGGTGACCCTGCCGTTCGTCGTGGCCGGCTTCGGCGTCTTCATGATGCGGCAGTTCGCCGAGCAGGCGATCCCGGACGAGATGATCGAGGCCGCGCGCGTCGACGGCGCCTCGACGTTCCGCATCTTCTTCAGCATCGTGTTCCCGGCCCTCCGGCCGGCAGCCGCGGTGCTGGGCCTGCTGACGTTCATGGAGCGCTGGAACGACTTCCTCTGGCCATTCCTCACGCTCGACGCCGAGCACCCCACGGTGCAGGTGGCGCTCTCGCGCCTGTCGAGCGGCTACTACTCCGATCAGTCGCTCATCATGGCCGGCACCCTCGTCGGCACATTGCCGCTGGTCGTGGTCTTCATCGTGTTCGGTCGCCAGATCATCGGCGGCATCATGGAAGGTGGACTCAAGGCATGACTCTCGACATCTCGGCATTCCCCGCCGACTTCCTCTGGGGCGCGGCGACCTCGTCGTACCAGATCGAGGGAGCCGTCGACGAGGACGGGCGTACGCCGTCCATATGGGACACGTTCGCCGCGACCCCCGGCCGCGTCGACAAGGGCGACACCGGCGTGGTCGCGGTCGACCACTATCACCGCTGGTCAGAAGACGTCGACCTGATGTCCGACCTCGGCCTCAACGCGTACCGGTTCTCGGTGGCGTGGCCGCGAGTCCAGCCCGACGGTGTCGGCACGGGCAACGCGCCCGGCATCGCGTTCTACGACCGGCTCGTCGACGGACTGCTCGCCAAGGGCATCACGCCCTGGACGACGCTCTATCACTGGGACCTGCCCGAGGCGCTGGAGCAGGCCGGCGGCTGGCCCGTGCGCGACACCGCGGAACGGTTCGCCGACTACACAGCGATCATCGCCGAGGCTCTCGGCGACCGGGTCAAGCACTGGATCACGCTCAACGAGCCGTGGTGTGCGGCCTTCCTCGGATACGCGAGCGGCATCCATGCCCCAGGACGCACGGATCAGGCCGATGCGGTCGCGGCATCGCACCACCTGATGCTCGGGCACGGGCTCGCGGTGCAACGACTGCGCGAGATCGTGCCGGACGCGGAGGTCGGCTGCACGGTCAACCTCTATCCGGTCAACCCGCTCGACGACTCGGGCCGCCACGATGACGCGGTGCGCCGCATCGACGGACTGATGAACCGCTGGTTCCTGGACTCGCTGCTCAAGGGCAGCTACCCCAAGGACGTGCTGCAC
Source organism: uncultured Actinomycetota bacterium (assembly GCA_963759975.1). Taxonomy (GTDB): domain Bacteria; phylum Actinomycetota; class Actinomycetes; order Propionibacteriales; family Nocardioidaceae; genus Aeromicrobium. Next base: position 4,500 of record CAVXBS010000034.1, on the reverse strand, counting down.
GACATGTCGGCCGTCACCGATGCCGCGTTCATCCTCGATGGCGACAACGAGGTCATCGCGCAGCCGCTCGACTTCCTCGGCGTCAACTACTACACGCGGCACGTCGTCGGTGCCGGCCTGTGGCCGGGCAGCTCCGAGGTGCGGTTCCACCTCAACAACGGCCTGCAGACGACCGACACCGGGTGGGACATCGACCCGCAGGGCCTGGTCGACATCCTGAGCCAGGTGCAGCGCGACTACCCGGCGCTGCCGGTCTACCTGACCGAGAACGGTGCGGCATTCGACGACGTCGCGGTCGACGGGGTCGTGCACGATGCCAACCGGATCGAGTTCCTCGAGTCGCACCTGGCGTCGCTCGCCACGATGCGGGACAAGGGTATGGACATCCGCGGCTACTTCGCGTGGTCGCTGCTGGACAACTACGAGTGGTCCGAGGGCTACGCCAAGCGATTCGGCATCGTGCACGTCGACTACGAGACGCAGAAGCGTACGCCCAAGGACAGCGCGCACTGGTACGCCGACCTCATCAAGCGCCACCAAGCCGCGATACTGGGTCAATGAGCCTCGACAGCGACGGGGGGCAGCCGACCCTCGAGCAGGTAGCGGCCCGGGCGGGGGTGGGCCGCGGCACTGCGTCGCGCGTGATCAACGGATCCCCGCAGGTCAGCGCCCGCACCCGAGAGATGGTCATGAAGGCCGTCGAGGAGCTCGGCTACGTCCCCAACCAGGCCGCCCGCACGCTCGTCACCCGGCGCACCGGCACCGTCGCGCTGGTCATCGCCGAGTCCGAGGAGCGCATCTTCGGTGAGCCGTTCTTCGCCGGGGTCGTCCGGGGAATCTCCGCGGCGCTCAACGAGGCGTCACGGCAGCTCGTGCTGTCGCTCGTGCACACCAACGACCAGGCGCAGCGCCTCGGCAGCTACCTCACCCGGCAGCACGTCGACGGTGTCCTGCTGTTGTCGCTGCACGACGACGAGGCCTTCCCGGTCGACCTCGACGCACGGCGACTGCCGGTCGTGCTGGGCGGCAGGTCGGCACACTGGGCGGGCTCGTTCGTCGACGTGGACAACGTCGACGGGGCGCGCCAGGCGGTGGCGCACCTGATCGCGACCGGCCGCCGTACGATCGCCACGATCTCCGGTCCCCGGGCCATGGCCTCCGGTCGCGACCGTCTCGACGGTTATGTCGCCGCGCTCGCGAGACGCTGGCATCACGTATGACGACGAGCTGGTCGTGGAGGGCAGCTTCAGCGAGCAGTCCGGGCGCACCGGCATGGAGGAGCTGCTCGCGCGGCGTCCCGACATCGATGGCGTGTTCGCGGCCAGCGACCTGATGGCGATGGGTGCGATGCGTGCCGCTGCGGGCCCACGATCGTCGGGTGCCCGAGGACGTCGGGGTCATCGGGTTCGATGGCACGAAGGCCTCGGAGACGACGGAGCCGCCGTTGTCGACCGTGCGTCAGCCGCTGGTCGAGCTGGGCCGGGGCATGGCGCAGATGCTGGTGCGGCACATCGAGGCGGCCGATCAGACGGTGGAGACCGAGATCCTGCCGATCGACCTGATCGTGCGCGAGAGCACGGTTCCCGCACCCTGAGGAGGCCGGCCGTTCCGCTCCCAGCCGCTCCCCAAGGAGGCCGCCTGCGGCCGCGCTCCCTCGTTCGCCAAGGAGGCCGCCCGCGGCCGACTGTGAGGGCGAAGCCCGAGGCGGGGCTACGTGAGCTCCCTTCCATACGGTGGCAAGTCACCTCACCACGCTTCGCTGATGGCGGCTTCGCCGCGAACGCTCACACTTCGTCAGCGCGCCTCGGCGCGCCCCCTGCTCGCAGGGCTCGCGGGAGGTGCCCCCAGCTCGCAGAGCTCGCTCGGCCTCGGCGTGTCGGACATGGCCTCGAACAGACGTTCGGGTAATCTCGTGCACAGGTTGGACGTTCGAAGGACGACATCCACAGGCGGGTCGACGAGGCCCACATATGTCTGAGGGTCCTTCTAACGTCGTCGATGACCCGCCGCCCACGAGCAGAAACGGAAGCCCACCATGGCACAGCCCAACAGTTCCCTCGCCACCGCAAAGGACAGGGACAAGTCCCTCGAGAACGCAATGGCCCAGATCGACCGTGCCCACGGCAAGGGCGCCGTCATGCGGCTGGGTGACCAGGCCCGCGCCCCGATCGAGGTCATTCCCACGGGTGCCACGACGCTCGACATCGCCCTCGGCATCGGCGGTCTGCCCCGTGGACGTGTCGTCGAGATCTACGGCCCGGAGTCCTCGGGCAAGACGACGGTCGCCCTGCACGCGGTGGCCAACGCCCAGAAGGCCGGCGGGGTCGCTGCCTTCATCGATGCCGAGCACGCACTCGACCCGGAGTACGCCAAGCGGCTCGGTGTCGACACCGACGCACTCCTGATCTCGCAGCCCGACAGCGGTGAGCAGGCTCTCGAGATCGCCGACATGCTGATCCGCTCCGGCGCGCTCGACATCATCGTGATCGACTCGGTGGCCGCGCTCGTGCCCCGTGCCGAGATCGACGGCGAGATGGGCGACAGCCACGTGGGCCTGCAGGCGCGGCTCATGAGCCAGGCGCTGCGCAAGATGACCGGCGCCATCAACGGCTCGGGCACGACCGCGATCTTCATCAACCAGCTGCGCGAGAAGATCGGCGTCATGTTCGGCTCGCCCGAGACGACCACGGGCGGCAAGGCGCTCAAGTTCTACGCCTCGGTCCGCATGGATGTCCGGCGCATCGAGACGCTCAAGGACGGCACCGACATGGTCGGCAACCGCACCCGCATCAAGGTCGTCAAGAACAAGCTGGCCCCGCCGTTCAAGCAGGCCGAGTTCGACATCATGTACGGCCAGGGCATCAGCCGAGAGGGCAGCCTGATCGACGTCGGCGTCGAGGCGGGCTTCGTCCGCAAGGCCGGCGCCTGGTTCACCTACGAGGGTGACCAGCTCGGCCAGGGCAAGGAGAAGGCTCGCCAGTTCCTGCGCGACAACCCTGACCTCGCCGAGGAGCTCGAGAAGCGGATCATGGAGCACCACGGCATCGGCGCACAGGCCGACAAGCCGGCGCTCGAGGTCGTCGAGGAGCCCCCGACCGACATCGAGTTCTGAGCATGCCGCGCACGCCGGTCGAGGAGATGACTCCGGAGGAGCTCGCGAGCTTCGCCAAGGAGATCGTGGTGCGCAAGCTCAGCGAACGAGCACACAGCCGAAGCGACCTCGCTCAGGCACTTGCCAAGAAGCAGGTGCCTGAGGGGGTCGTCGAGGCGACCCTCGCCAAGTTCGAGGCCGCAGGACTGATCGACGACGAGGAGTTCGCGCGTTCCTGGGTGCAGGCCCGCCAGCGCGGCAAGGGTCTGTCGTCGCGGGCCCTGGCGATGGAGCTGCGCCGCAAGGGCGTCGACGACGAGATCTCCAAGGAGGTGCTCGCCGAGATCGACCCCGACGCCGAGGTTCAGGCCGCGCACCGGCTGGTCCAGACCAAGCTGCGCTCGATGTCGCGCTTCGACGACACCACCAAGATCCGGCGGCTCACGGGCATGCTGGCCCGCAAGGGCTACTCGCCCCAGCTGGCGTTCGACGTCGTCCGTCAGGAGCTCGGCGCCGAGGCGCAGGCACTCGACAGCATGTGACCTGGTTCCTACGCTTCTGAGCCATGCAGGAGTTCAAGTTCCGCCGACTGGTCGACGCCGATCTCGACGACCTCGTGCGCTGGATGGCCGCAGAGCACGCCCAGCCCTGGTTCTGGGACGAGCCGCGATCTGTCGAGGGTGCTCGAGGCATCTATGCCAAGGAGCTCGCCGGCACGAGCGCCACACGGATGTGGCTCGTCCTTCTCGACGGCCGCCCGATCGGCTACGTGCAGGACTATCCGGTCAAGGCCTACGACGACTACGCCGTACGCGTCCAGGATCCTGGAGGCGATCGCGTTCGACTACCTCATCGGGGAGCCTGACCTGGTCGATCGTGGCATCGGCACCCGCATGATCACGGCCTACTGCCGAGACGTGCTGTGCCGGGACTACCCGGACGCGCCGCGATTCGTGGCCAGCCCCGACGTGCGCAACAAGCGTTCGATCCGCGTGCTCGAGAAGTGCGGCTTCACCCCCGGCCTGTGGATCCAGCCCGAGTCCGTGAAGTATCCCGAGATCGTCTGCACGGCACCGCGCACGCTGTTCGAGTGATTATGCTCAGAGCGTCCGGCGAAGCTTCTCGACGATCTCGACCTCGGCGTCGTAGTAGGCCAGACCCCAGTCGGCGACCCGGGCCGGATAGGCGACCGCCTCGTTGTCGCCGAGCATCTCGCGTACGGCCTCGAGCTCCTTGCGCCGGTCCGCGACGGCGGAGACGTAGCCGTCGAGCATCGCCTCGACCTCGCCCGGTCCCATCAGGCTGCCGAGCATGAGGCGCAGTGCGATGGGGTGCTTGAGGACGGGGAACTCGTGCTCGGACGTGTGCAGCCAGGTCTCGAGCGACTGACCGTCCCGCAGGGGTGATCC
>CAVXBS010000033.1:0-9421 GCA_963759975.1 uncultured Actinomycetota bacterium | reverse complement strand
AGTGACTCGCCCTCCCGCGGAGCGGTGAGTCAGCGACCTGTCACGGGTGCTGACGCGTCGCCAACTCACCGCCGTCAGCGCGGATAGGTCGCTGAGTCACCGCTACCGGGGCAGGGGATCGACGACGGTGTGGTCGCCGAGCGTCGACACGAGACGGTTGAGGTGGTGGCGACCGTCGCCGAGGGCGTGGTCGATCGCGGTGAGCCGGCTCATGTAATGCCCGACGCTGTACTCCGCCGTCATGCCGATGCCGCCGTGCAGCTGGATCGCCTCCTGGCCGATGTGCCGGCCCGCCTTGCTGACCTGCAGCTTGGCGCGTGACGCCGCCTCGGACGCGTCGCCGCCGTCGAGCAGCACGAGCGTTGCCCAGCTGACCGTGCTGCGAGCGAGCTCCAGTGAGACGTACATGTCCGCGGCCCGGAACGTCAGCGCCTGGAAGGTCATGAGCGGTACGCCGAACTGCTTGCGCGTCTTGAGGTACTCCGTCGTCGTACGCAGCGCGGTCTCCATTGCCCCGAGCGACTCGTGCCCGTAAGCGATCTGGGCCTGCGCGACCGTCGCCGCGATGGCGACCGACTGGTCGGCGCCGGCTTCACCGAGCGGCGTGGCCGGGGTGTTGTCGAACGCCACCCGGGCGGCGCGGCCGCCGTCGAACGTGGCATAGGCCGTGCGGGTGAGGCCGTCGGCATCGGGCTTGACGAGGAACAGTCCGGTTCCGCCCTCGACCGCCGCACTGACGACGAGCAGGTCGGCGCGTGCGCCGCCGAGCACCGGCTCCTTGACCCCGTTGAGCGTCCAGCCGCCGCTCGCGGACGACGCCGTGACGTCGGTGGCTGCGAGCTCGTAGCGAGATGCCGGTTCGGTGTGCGCGAACGCCGGGACGAGGCCGCCCTCGGCCAGCGCGCCCAGGATCTCGGCGCGCTGCTCGGCCGTACCCGCAGCGGCAATCAGGCCACCTGCGAGCACCACAGCCTCGACGAACGGCTCGGGCGCGATGACCCGCCCGATCTCCTCGGCGACGATCGACACCTCGGCGGGACCGGCGCCCATGCCGCCGTCCTCTTCGGCGAAGGGGAGTCCGAGGACGCCCATCTCGGCCAGCTGGCGCCAGGTCTTGTCGTCCCAGCCCGGGTCCTGCTTGGTCACTGCGCGACGGGTCTCGGAGGTGTCGTACGCCTTGGCCAGCAGTGCGCGGACGGCGTCCCGCAGGGCCTCTTGCTCGGAGTCCAGTTGGAAGTCCATGTCAGCCCCTCAGTCCCAGGATCGTGCCGGCAATGATCTGTCGTTGCACCTCGTTGGAGCCGCCGTAGATCGACGCCTTGCGGAAGTTGAGGTAGTTGGGCGTCGCGACGCGAGCCAGATCGGGTACGTCCGACCCTTCACCGGCGCCCGACGCGAGCGCCAGTGGACCGGCGAGGTCGACGAACAGCTCGGTGACGGCCTGCTGCAGCTCGGTGCCGCGCAGCTTGAGCACTGACGACGCGGGGTGCGGCTTGCCGTCGGCAGAGTTGGCGACGACACGCAGAGCGGTCAGCTCGAGGGCCAGGATCTCGTTCTCGAGGTCGGCGATCTGAGCGGCGACCAGCGGGTCGTCGAGCAGCGAGGTGCCACCCGGGCCGGCGGTCCTGGCGAACTCCTTGGCCTGCGACAGCGTGCGCTTGGTCGAGCCGACCGGTGCGACGCCGACCCGCTCGTTGCCGAGCAGGAACTTGGCGTAGTCCCAGCCCTTGTTCTCCTCGCCGACGAGGTTCTCGGCCGGCACGCGTACGTTCTCGAACCACACCTCGTTGACCTCGTGGCCACCGTCGATGAGCTCGATCGGGCGCACCGTGACGCCCGGCGAGGACATGTCGATCAGCAGGAACGAGATGCCGGCCTGCTTCTTGACCGAGGGGTCGGTGCGAACCAGGGTGAAGATCCAGTCGCCGTACTGGCCGAGCGTGGTCCATGTCTTCTGGCCGTTGACGAGGTAGTCGTCGCCGTCGCGCACCGCGGTCGTCCGCAGCGAGGCGAGGTCGGAGCCGGCGTCGGGCTCGGAGAACCCCTGCGACCACCAGATGTCGAGGTTCGCGGTCTTCGGCAGGAACCGTTCCTTGAGCTCCTGCGAGCCGAACGCGGCGATGACGGGGCCGACCATCGAGGCGTTGAACGGCAGCGGCGGCGGTACGTTCGCGAGCTGCATCTCCTCGTGCCAGATGTGCCGCTGCAGCGGGGTCCAGTCCTTGCCGCCCCACTCGACGGGCCAGTTGGGCACCGCGATCCCGGCGGCATTCATGGCCTGCACCGACGCGACGATCTGCTCCTTGCTGAGCTCGCGGCGGGCGGCGACCGTGTCGCGGACGTCCTGCGGGACCTGCGTCGTGAAGAAGGCGTGCATCTCCTCGCGGAAGGCTGCGTCCTCGTCTGACAGCTGAAGTTTCATGTACGACTCCTCGGCGATCGCGCCACGCGGCGCACGGCGAGTCTAGTGCTGCCGAGAACTTTATTCACATCGAGTGCATGTTTCCCTTCTTGCCTGCCTTGCGGACGGCGCGGGCCCGGAGCGGGCCGACCAGGCGCGGACCGGCGAGACGCTGCTCGAGGCGGCGGGCCTCGCGGCGCAGGGGCTGTGCGACGTACTCACCGAGGATCACTCCGGCCGCCAGGGAGATCGCGATGGCGGCCGCCGTGATCATCTGGAGGATGCCGGTGTAGTCGTCGGCGCCGAGCAGCGACAGCCCCCGATAGATCGAGAGGCCCGGCAGCAGCGGCACGATGCCCGAGACGACGATCACCAGCGGCGGCACCTCGGCCCAGCCCGCAACGGTGTAGCTGACCACGCCGATGAAGACCGCCGCGATCGCCGCCGGCCACGCACGGCCGAGGTTGTTCTCCGACAGGACGAGGTAGATCCCGGAGGCAGTCCCGGCGATGGCCGCGATCGGGAGCAGGACGCGGCTCGGCGCGTATGCCGCGAAGGCGAACGCGCCGGCGCTCAGGGCGCCGCCGATCACGACAAGGGGAAGGTGTGAGAGCCCGGCCGCGCGCGGGTCGAGCTCGATGTCGACTCCGAGGATCCGGCCGACCGTGAGACCGCCACTCACGCCGGCGATGACCCCGGCCGTTGAGATCATGACCTCGAGGATGCGGGCACCTGCCGTCAGGTAGAAGTCCGTCAACGCGTCCTGGATCGCGCCGATGAAGCCGAGCCCGGCGAGCAGCATCACGATGCTCGCGGTGATGACGAGCGAAGGGTTGGCCGCGATGCCGGCCGCCGATGTGCCGACCGCCAGCAGGGACGCGAACAGGCCGCCGGCGACCTGAGCGTAGAAGAACGGCAGGCGGAGCCGAGTCAGGTAGCGCTGCAGCACCTCGAGTCCCGCGGCGGCGAGTGCGGCGATCAGCGTGACGACCCAGTTGCCGCCGATCAGCAACGCGACCCCGGCGCCGATCGCACCCCAGCTGAGCGTGACGGCCCAGCGCGGCGTGCGGTGTCCCGTCGACGAGATCTGGGCCAACCGTACGCGTGCTTCCTCGATGTCGATCTCGTCCGACAACAGATCCCTCACGAGGTGGTCGGCGCGGGTGAGGTCGTCGAAGTCCGTCTCCCGCTGCTTGACGTGGCGGATCAACGCGACCGCCGGATCGTCGGGCGTTGGCTGATAGCTCATCGAGACCGTCGTGAACGTGACGTCCACCAGCGCCTGGCGAAGTCCGAGGTGGTGCGCGATCGACGACATCGTCGCCGTGACGTCTGCGGCTCCGGCGCCGTTGGCCAGCAGCATGTCGCCGACGCGCAGGGCGAGGTCGAGCGTCCGCTGGATCTCACGAGTCTCGGTCACCGTCCCATACTGTTGGACCCGACGTCCCTGGCCAAACGAGGAGTGCGAATGACGGACTGGATCCCCGACGAGCTGGGCGAGGGCTACGAGCAGCACACGATTGCGCTGGGGTCCGATCCGGACGGTGAGGGCCAGGTCGAGGCGACCCTGGTCCGCCGCGTGCCTGGTGAGGCGTACGACGCGGCGGTGCTCTACGTCCATGGCTTCAGCGACTACTTCTTCCAGCGCGAGCTCGCCGAGTTCTTCGCCGAACGAGGCTTCGCGTTCTACGCCCTCGACCTGCGCAAGTGCGGCCGCTCGCGCCGCGAGGGGCAGACCGGCCACTACGTCTCGGACCTCGCGCTCTATGACGTCGAGCTCGAGAAGTCACTCGCGATCATCCGGGAGGAGACTGGCGGCAAGCCTGTCGTGCTTTCGGCGCACTCGACCGGAGGGTTGATCCTGCCGCTGTGGCTCAACCGGCTCAACAAGCAGCCCGGTGGCAGCAAGGCTGCCGGCATCGCCGGCGTGATCCTCAACAGCCCGTGGTTCGACCTGCAGGGCGCGCCGTGGATGCGCTCGGTCGGCACGACGGCGATCGCCACGGTGGCACGACTCAAGCCCAAGTCGATCATCAAGCTGCCGCACACCGATGCGTACGGCAGCAGCCTTCACGTCAGTGCCAATGGGGAGTGGGACTTCAACACCGCGTTCAAGCCGCTGGAGGGGTTCCCGGTCTCGTACGGCTGGCTGACCGCGATCCGTCGTGGCCACGCCAAGCTGCACAAGGGACTCGACATCGGCGTGCCCTCGTTGGTGCTGCGCTCGACGCGCACCCGCTTCGCAAGGCGCTACAACGAGGAGGTGGCCACCGCCGATGCCGTCCTCGACGTCAAGCAGATCGCGCGCTGGGCCGGGTGCCTCGGTGACCAGGTCACCGTCGTGCCGATCGAGGGCGCCAAGCACGACGTGTTCATCTCGCTGGAGGAGCCGCGCAAGGCGGCGTACGCCGCGGTCGACGACTGGCTGCGGGTCAAGCAGCTCGTCAGCTGATCGACGGCCGCTGGTGACCTAGTTCCTCGCGGCGGGAAGGGTCGCTCACAGGCCGGGCACCGTGCGGTCGACCTCACCGACCTGGGCGCGGAGCGGCTGAGAACCCTCATCGGGGTCGAGATCACCTGAGGCGGTGACCGGAGGCCGGTCGGGCGGTAGGCGTTGTCGGCGACGATGGTTAGGCTCTACTCCGTGGATGCCCCCCTCGCCCTTTATCGCCGCTACCGGCCGGAGACGTTCGCCGAGGTGATCGGGCAGGACCATGTGACCGAGCCACTGCGTCACGCGCTGGCCGCCAACCGGGTCAACCACGCCTACCTGTTCTCCGGTCCGCGAGGCTGCGGCAAGACGACGAGCGCGCGCATCCTGGCGCGGGCGCTCAACTGCGAGAAGGCCCCGATCGCCGATCCTTGTGGCGAGTGCCAGAGCTGTCGCGACCTGGCCCGCGGCGGTCCGGGCAGCATCGATGTCATCGAGATCGACGCAGCCAGCCACGGCGGCGTCGACGACGCCCGTGACCTGCGCGAACGAGCATTCTTCGCCCCGGTCAGCAGCCGCTACAAGGTCTACATCATCGACGAGGCGCACATGGTGTCGCCGCAGGGCTTCAACGCGCTGCTCAAGCTCGTCGAGGAGCCGCCGCCGCACCTGCGCTTCATCTTCGCGACGACCGAGCCCGACAAGGTCATCGGCACGATCCGGTCGCGCACGCACCACTACCCGTTCCGTCTCGTGCCGCCCAAGACGCTCGGCGACTACCTCCTGCAGCTCTGCACTGCCGAGAACGTGACGCTCGAGCCCAGCGCGCTGCCGCTGGTCGTGCGGGCCGGGCAGGGCTCGGTCCGCGACAGCCTCAGCGTCCTCGACCAGCTGCTCGGCGGTGCGGGACCTGAGGGCGTCACGTACGACCTGGCGGTGCAGCTGCTCGGCTACACCCCCGACTCGCTGCTCGACGAGGCGATCGACGCGTTCGCTGCGAGCGACGGCTCGACGGTGTTCGGGGTCGTCGACAAGGTCATCGAGTCGGGGCAGGACCCGCGCCGGTTCGCCGAGGACCTGTTGCAGCGGCTGCGCGACCTGGTGATCGTCGCGGCAGTTCCCGATGCGCTGTCCAAGGGCCTGCTCGACGTGCCGGGCGACCGGGCCGAGCGGCTGCTCGGCCAGGCCAGCAACTTCGGCCCGTCCGAGCTGACCAGGGCCGCCGACATCGTCAACGCGGCGCTGATCGAGTTCCGCGGTGCCACGGCTCCCCGGCTGCTGCTCGAGCTGATGTGCGCACGCATCCTGGTGCCGGGCTCGGACAACTCGACACAGGGGTTCCAGGCCCGCCTCGACCGCCTCGAGCGCCGCTTGGCGATCGACGGCGGGGGCGCTCCTCCTCCCTCCGCTCCGGCCCCAGTCGTCGCAGCCCCGGCTCCGGTTGCCGCGCCTGTTGCCGAACAGCCCGCCCCGGTCGCCGAGCCCGTCGCCGAACAGCCCGCCCCCGTCGCCGAGCCCGTGGCCGAGATCCCCGCCGAACCCGCGGTGGTTGAGGTGCGGAGCGAAGCGGAGCCTCGAAGCCACGATCCTGGTTTCGAGACGCCTCCTTCGTCGGCTCCTCAACCAGCGGACCAGCCGGCCACCGGCAACCTCACGATCGCGGACGTACGCCGGCTGTGGCCCGAGATCCTCGACAAGATCCGCGACCTGCGCCGCTTCGCCTGGGTGATGCTGAGCCAGAACGCCCAGGTCACCGGCCTTGACGGCTCGACCCTCACGATCGCCCTGGTCAACGCCGGAGCGCGCGACTCGTTCATCAACAGCAGGTCCGAGGAGTATGTCCAGCAAGCGCTCCACGCCGTGCTCGGAGTCACCTGGAGGATCGAGGCCATCGTCGACCCGAGCGCTCGTCCCGGCACCGGCACCGACACCGACGAGCCGGCATCGGCTGATCCGAGCCCGGCTGCGCCGCGCAAGGGTGTCGCGGTGCCGGAGTCCGTACGCGAGGCGCTGCGCGACCCGGTCACGCCGGAGGCCCGCGAGGACCCTGATGCCACCGCGACCCGCGACGATCCTGTCGTGGAGCAGGAGGACATCGATCCCGAGGACCTCCTGAGCCGGGAGCTGGGGGCGCACGTCATTGACGAGTCCCGCCACGACTGACCACGGCCTCGGCCGCAGGCGTCTCGACCTCGACCTCGACCCGCTCGACGTCCTCCGGGTGTTCCGGGGCCGCGAGCGTCTCGTCGCGCTGCTCGGCGCCTGGCACCACGGCGAGGCTTTGATCGCGTTCGATCCCGCCGCCGTGCTCGAGGGCGACCCGTTCACCGGCATCGACCTCGATCCGTTGCCGTCCGACGTCGGCGGCTTCGGTGGCGGCTGGATAGGTGCATGGGGCTATCAGCTCGGCCGGCTCGTCGAGGAGCTGCCGGCCACTCCGCACCGCCCCATCCCGCAGCCGGATCACCGCATCGCGTTCTACGACCATGTCCTGCGCCGCACCGACGGCACCTGGTGGCTGGAGTGGTTGCGCCCGGACGACGAGCGCGACGCCAGGATCATCGCGGCGCTCGAGGTCGGCTCGGCGCAGCCCCAGCCCTATGAGGTCGGCACGTTCGAGATGACGCCGACACCAGACGCGCACCGCGCCGCCCTCAGCGCCGTGCTGGAGCACATCGCGGCCGGTGACATCTTTCAGGCCAACCTGTGCACCCGGCTCGAGGCGCCGTTCCACGGCGATCCGCTTGACGTGTTCTGCGCCGGCGTCGAGCAGCTTCACCCGGCATACGCCGCCTACGTCTCGAGCTCCGAGGGTGCGCTGGCGAGCCTGTCGCCGGAGCTGTTCCTGCGCCGCACGGGCGATGAGGTGCTGAGCTCGCCGATCAAGGGCACGGCACCGCTCGACAGCGATCCCGACGAGCTTGTCGCGTCGGCAAAGAACCGCGCCGAGAACATCATGATCGTCGACCTGATGCGCAACGATCTCGGCCGGGTCAGCGTGCCGGGATCAGTACGCGTTCCGGCGATCACCCGCGCCGAGCGCCACGCGGTCTGGCACCTGGTGTCCGACGTCGTCGGCCACGTCGCCCGTGGCGTCCGCGACTCGGAGCTGCTGCGCGCGACGTTCCCGCCCGGCTCGGTCACCGGCGCGCCCAAAGTGCGCGCGATGGAGATCATCAACACGCTGGAGGCGACCGGCCGCGAGGCCTACACGGGGGCGATCGGCCACGTCAGCCCTGCTGCGGGCCTCGAGCTCAACGTCGTGATTCGCACGTTCGAGTTCCAGGGCGACCGCGTCTGGCTCGGCGTCGGCGGTGGCATCGTTGCCGACTCGACACCCGAAGGCGAGTACGCCGAGTGCCTCGTCAAGGCCCGGCCGCTGATCGACGCCATCGGCGGGGTGCTCGAGCTCACCTCCGAGGCACCGCGGGTCGTCGAGGCGCGGCTGCCGGGCGTCCCCGAACACCCGCCGACTGTCGACGAGTCGATGGGCATCTACGACACCTTGCTGGTCGAGGACGGCCATGTTGCTGACCTCGAAGCGCACCTCGCGCGCCTCGACGCCAGCGTTCGAGCGATCTACGGCGACACGATCCGTGCTGGCCTCGAGGACGCCGTGCTGCGCCGGGCGGCGAGCCTGCGTGGTCGTCAGCGGATGCGCATCGACGCGGTTCCCGGCGACCGCGGGGTCGCGGTCTCGATGAGCAGCCGGGTCATCGATGACGATGCTGACGCCTGGACCCTGACGCCGAGGACGATCGAGGGCGGATTCGGCCAGCACAAGTGGAGCGACCGGCGAGCCCTGTCCTTCGAGCACGCCCCGGACCGCGACCTGCTGCTGTTCACCGAGGACGGTGCGATCCTCGAGACCGCGCGCGCCAACATCTTCGTGGTCCACGACGACGGAGTGCACACGCCGCCGACGGACGGGCGCATCCTGCCCGGCACGGCGCGCGCCCGCGTCATCGAGATCCTGCGCGAGGGGACCGTCCCGGTGTTCCAGCGCCGGTTGACGGTCGAGGACCTGTCGACGGCGACCGAGGTCTTCGTCAGCAACTCGCTGCGAGGTGTCGTGCCGGTCGTCGCCTGCGAAGGTGTCGGCGGGTGGCCGGTCGGGCGTACGACGGCGTGGGTGCGCGACGAGCTCAGGCGCTTCTGGCGGCCTCCGGTCCAGGACGGCGATGACCCGGCCACGCCGGAGTCGCGCATGGCCCCCGGCCCACCGGTCACGCAGGCGAGGGTGCTGTTCATCGACAACTACGGCTCGTTCGTCTACAACCTCGTCCAGTACGTCGGCGAGCTCGGGGCGCGGAGCGAGGTCGTGCGCAACGACGCGGTGTCGGTCGACTATCTCGTGGCAGCGCGCAAACGGGGCGACTTCACCCACCTCATCGTGTCGCCCGGCCCCGGCACGCCGTCCGACGCCGGCATCACATCGAGGCGATCCGGCGCCTCGGCCCGATCACCCCGACGCTCGGCGTGTGCCTCGGCCACCAGGCGATCGGTGAGGTCTATGGCGGGACGATCGTGCGGGCGCCAGAGATCGTGCACGGCAAGCCGTCCCTCATCCATCACGACGGCCTCGGGGT
>CAVXBS010000032.1:0-8978 GCA_963759975.1 uncultured Actinomycetota bacterium | reverse complement strand
GGACGACCGGTCCTTGAGCTTGTCGAAAGGACGAAGCCAGCAGCGGGCATGATGCTCTCGTGACTGATGTCCTCCACAACGACCGCGTCCGCGCGGTCATCGACCCGACCCGCGGCGCCCGGCTCATCAGCCTGTCGATCGACGGGCACGAGATCCTCGCCACGTCGAGCCATCCGGGGATCGAGCCGGCCATCGCCGACGGCTGCTTCCCGATGGTCCCGTGGGCCGGCCGCGTACGCGACGGTCGCCTCGACCTCGACGGTCAGACGTACCAGCTGCCGCAGACCGACGGCGAGCACGCCTTGCACGGCCTGGGCCACGTCGCGGCCTGGGAGCAAGCGGGTGAGGGCGTGTACGAGCTGGCGATTGATGCGCCGTGGCCGACGGAGGGCGTCGCCACGCTGACGTACGAGCTCATGGACGACGGCCTGCGGATCGAGCTGTCATGGGACGACGACGCCGAGGCGCCGTGCTCGATCGGCCTGCACCCGTGGTTCAGGCGCCGGCTCGACAGCGGCGAGGAGCTGCTGGCGTCGCTCGAGCCCACCGTGATGGTCGAACGCGGGTCCGATGGGCTGCCGACGGGCCAGCTCGTCGAGCCGACACCCGGACCGTGGGACGACTGCTTCCAGCTCGCCGAGGCGCCCGTGCTGACCTGGCCCGGGGCGCTCGAGGTCACACTCTCGTCATCAGCACTGTGGTGGGTTGTCTACGACGAGCCGGCCGACACCGTGTGTGTCGAGCCCCAGACGGCACCGCCGGACGCGTTCGACCTCCCCGCCCTGCAGCCCGACGGTCCGTGGCCCCACGGAGTCTGGCTCGAGATCAGCGCTCGTACGGCCTGACACAGGGCGCCCGATACGCAGGTTCGGTGCCTGTCCTGCAAGAATGGACGCTGGAGGGGAGTATTCCCCGATCGCAATGTCGTCATCACGGAAACTCCGAGCAGTCTCCCGGTGTTGCGGGCCGCACGACGCGGCGGAAGAGACCTCCGGCGTCCTGACGACCGGAGGTACCTACTGTGATCCTGCCCCTTGCCGAGAGCTCCGCTGACACCGTGGGCATGTCGGTCTCCCAGACCGAGTGGTTCGTGACGATCGGTGTGACCGTCGCCGTGCTGCTGTTCGACGTCATTGTCGTGGCGCGCAAGCCGCATGAGCCGACGCTCAAGGAGTGCGCGATCTACCTCGCCGGCTACATCGGCATGGCCGTCGCGTTCGGCATCTGGGTGTCGGTCCACCACGACGTCCCGGGGAAGGGCGGCGACTTCGGTCTGCAGTTCTTCGCCGGCTGGCTCACCGAGTACAGCTTGTCGATCGACAACCTGTTCATCTTCTTGATCATCATGGCGAGCTTCAAGGTGCCGAGGAAGCTGCAGCAGGAGGCCCTGCTCGTCGGCATCATCATCGCGCTGGTCTTCCGCGGCATCTTCATCGCGCTCGGCGCGGTCGCGATCGAGAACTTCTCGTGGATCTTCTACATCTTCGGCGCGTTCCTGCTGTGGACCGCCTACACGCTGATGAAGGACACCGACCACGACGACGACGGCGAGAACGGCGTCGTCCGCTTCGCTCGCCGCTTCTTCAACACCAAGGACGAGTGGCACGGGCTCAAGCTGTTCATCAAGGAGAACGGCAAGACCTTCATCACGCCGATGTTCCTGGTCATCCTTTCGCTCGGCACGACCGACCTGCTGTTCGCGCTCGACTCGATCCCCGCGATCTACGGCCTGACCAAGGAGCCCTACCTCGTGTTCACGGCCAACGTGTTCGCGCTGATGGGTCTGCGCCAGCTGTACTTCCTGCTGGGCGATCTGCTGAAGCGCCTGATCTACCTGTCGCAGGGCCTCGCGATCCTGCTGGCGTTCATCGGCGTCAAGCTCGTGCTGCACGCGCTGCACACCAACGAGCTGCCGTTCGTCAACGGTGGCGAGCACTTCGACGTCCCTGAGATCCCGACGTTGCTGAGCCTCGGCGTCATCGTCGCCATCTTGTCGATCACCGCAGTGGTCAGCCTGACGGTCTCGTCGCGACGAGACCGTCAGGGCTAGCAGCTCTGCTTCCAGTGCGGTCAGTCGTCGTGCTCTTTGGCCTTCCTGGTGGCCGGCTTGCGTTGAGGCGGCGAGTCGAAGTTCTCTGATGGCAGGAAGTCCTGGATGGCGTGCATGGCCTTGGCCCACATGGGTCCGGCGAGCGAGCTGCCGCCGACCGTGTCGAAGTCGAGGAACCGGCCATTGATGGTGACGTTGACCAAGGATCCCGGGAAACCGTTCTTCTTGACGCCGGCGATCATCGCCATGGCGGCGAGCTTGGGCGTGTAGCCGGCGTACCAGACGGCCTGGTTGTCCTGGGTCGTGCCGGTCTTGGCCGCGGACGGCACCGTAGAGTCCGGTGCCGTTGTTGTATCCGTATCCGCCGGGCTCCTGCACGCCGCGCAGGATGTCGTTGATCTGGGCGGCGTCGTCCTTGCTCATGACCCGCTCGCACGACGGCTCATACTTCTTGACGACGTTGCCGGTGCCATCTGTGATCGAGTCGACCGGCCGGGGTGCGCAATAGACACCACCGGAAGCGGGTGTCGCATAGGCGGCCGCCACGTGGAGCGGGCTGACGTTGGTGACGCCGAGCGTGAAGGGTCCGACCTGGTCCTGCTTGGGGACCTTGATGCCCATCGACTCGGCGGCTCGCACTGCGTTGCAGAGGCCGGCCTTCTTCTCGAGCTGCGCGAAGTAGGTGTTCACCGACTCGCGCGTGCCGTTGTACATGTTCTTGATCCCCGAGGTCGTTGAGTTGTTGACCGGCCACTTGTCGGCCGGGCCGCCGTTGCAGGCGAAGTAGCTGCCGGCCGGCATCGTCATCTTGGGCGGTGACGTGAAGGTCTGGCCGACGTCGATGCCTTGCTTGAGCGCTGCGGCGACGGTGAACATCTTGAACGTCGAGCCGGCCGGGAAGCCGCCGGAGTCACCGTAGGCGCGGGGCACGGTGAAGTCGATGAACGACTGGCCCTTCTTCTTGTCGCGACCCATCGGCTTGGACTGGGCCAGGCCCTTGACCTTGCCGGTGCCGGGTTCGAGCAGCGCCATCGCACCGATCGCCTTGTCCTTGGGTGCGACGGTCGACGTCGACGGCCTTGTTGATGGCCTTTTGCATACGCACGTCGATGTTGGACTTGATCGTGAGCCCACCACGCTCGAGTGCCCGCTGACGCTCCTCAACCGTCGGACCGAGTGCTGAGGTCTTGAGCAGGTAGCGGCGCACGTAGTCGCAGGAGAACTCGGCAACCGTGGAGACGCAGCCGTTGGGGAACTTGGTGATCTTGAGCCCCAGCGGTGCCGCCTGGTAGCGCTTGGCGTCGGCCTCAGGGATCTTGCCAAGGCGGGCCATCACGGCGAGGACCGTGTTGCGACGCGCCAGAGCCTTCTCCGGATAGACGCGGGGATCGAACTCGACGGGGTTCTTGACCAGCCCGGCCAGTGTCGCGGCCTGGCGCACGTTGAGCTTCGCGGGGCTGACCGAGAAGTAGTGGTAGGACGCGGCGCTGATGCCGTAGGCGCTGTCGCCGAAGTAGGCGAGGTTGAGGTAGCGCTCGAGGATCTCCTTCTTGGTGTGCGTCTCCTCATACTGGATCGCGAGCTTGAGCTCACGGATCTTGCGGGCCGTCGACTTCTTGATCGCGGCCAGTCGCTGCTTCTTGGTCGTGGCCTGTGACACCAGGGTCAGCTTGACGAGCTGCTGCGTGATCGACGAGCCACCCTGCGTCTGGCCCTCCGAGGCGTTGTTGACCAGTGCGCGCAGGGTGCCCTTGAGGTCGAGCGCGCCGTGCTCGTAGAAGCGGGCGTCCTCGATCGACAGGATCGCCTCCTGCATGAGCGGCGAGATCTTGGCCAGCGGGATGTCCTGGCGGTTCTCCTCGTAGAAGTACGCAATGAGGTCGCCGTTGGACGCCAGCAGGCGAGTCGTCTGGGCGCTGGCCTGGTCGTCGAGCTGCAGCGGGAGGTCGACGATGTCATTGCTGACGTTGTTGGCCGTCGACGCGAACAGCGCCGTGCCGGGGATGAAGATCGCCGCGACCAGGATGCCGGCCACCGCCGACAGCAACGCCATGGTGCCCACGATCGACAACGGTCCGTCGTGATGCTTTTCGCGTTGCGCGGTCTGGCGCAACAATGAGTGGATTTCGGGCCAGGACATACGACATTGCTCCCAATGTTCACGGATCACAGATGGCGAGGGACGCCCCAGGGATCACGGTTGATGGTGTTGGTCGCCGGCGGGCAGCTCACGGATGAATGCGCGCCGTGCGCCGGAGCTGCTCGCTTGCAGCTCCGGGGAAGGAGTCCCTTCAGGACAAGCTCATCGGACTCAAGTAGGTCGGTTCGACCACTCGGGTCCGGGGCGAGATCCGCTTGATCTCAGCGGTGACGGAGCGCATTCGGCGCCGACTCTTCTCGTCGGTCTGAGGCGGATTCCGGAGCGGGGTCTCGAAGTTGTCCCAGTGCACCAGCACGACGGTTCGCGGCATCGCGAGCGCGTGAAGCAGG
This sequence comes from uncultured Actinomycetota bacterium, assembly GCA_963759975.1. GTDB lineage: Bacteria > Actinomycetota > Actinomycetes > Propionibacteriales > Nocardioidaceae > Aeromicrobium. The sequence goes on along the minus strand of CAVXBS010000032.1, from coordinate 4,438 downwards.
CGCCCGACATAGTCGACGGTGACGTCGTTGCTCGGCAGCGGCAGCGCAACGGCGTCGACGTCGAGACCGCGCAGGGCCTGATCGTCGTAGTCGCTGGCGCCCAGCAGGAGCACACCGCGGCCCCGGCCGGAACCGCGAATCACAAAACCGAGCGTGTCACCCTCGGGCATGTCGGCGATCGTCTCCGGGGTCTCGGGCACGTGGGTGCGTACACCCGGAAAGAGGAGGCCCCCACTGCTGGTGCGGCTGTGCAGGGATCCGACAACCCGCACCACTGCGTCTCCGACGAGGAGCTCTTCGCTGCCTTTGACGACCGCAATCTGGGAGCGGGGCAAACCCATCGCCTGGCCAAGGTGATACCCCGTCAACGTGGTGTAGACAGTTGCGCCACGTGTCTTGGCGATGTGGGGAACGTCAGCGAAGTGATCCCAATGGGTGTGCGTGACGAGGATGCCGTCGACCGAACCTCGTGGTGCATCTGGCGCACCCAGAGCATCGTCGATCAGCGTCGTGTCGAGCTTGATCGAGGTCTTCTCGTCGAACTTCCCGGCGGCCAGGCCAGTGTCGAATCTCGTCAGATAGGGATCTATCAGGAGCGTCGTGGTTGGGGTGGACACACGCCAGCCGGCGTTGCCCAGCCATTCGAAGGTCGCTTCGCCACGAGATGCGCCGCGGCGCACCGACTGAGTCGACCGCGCCGGTCCTGCAAGCGCTCTCCCTGCGCCGGTGCCGGCGAGGACCACACCTCCTGCGGCGGCTGTCAGCAGTCGTCGCCGTCCCATCGTCGGGCGGGCACCGGTCGCGTGGTTCGTGTCTGTCGCAGTCATCCTCGAATCCTCGAATGCCGCTCACTTAGTGTCAAAGAGTCTTAAGCACCCGTACTGATTCGATATGGGTATCATTGCTCGACGTGGATCTCCTCCGACATCTTCGGTTCTTCACAGCCGTGGCCGAAGCCCGGCACTTCGGCGATGCCGCGCGAGACATCGGGATGACGCAGCCGCCGTTGTCGCAGGGGATCAAGCGTCTCGAGGGCCGTCTGGGCGTGCGTCTGTTCGATCGCGACACGCGCGGGGTGCGCCTCACCTCAGCCGGCCAGGCGTTGCTCCCGGCGGCCCGTGAGTTGCTGCGGCTCGCGGACGATCTGTACGAGCTGGCGACGGAGCTGGAGCTGCCGAACCATGTTCGACTGGGGCTTGCAAGTGACCTGGAGGACGTGATTCCCGTCGTCGTGGATGCGGTGGCCGCAGGCGGACCCGCAGTGGCGCCGACGGTGGCTGGAAGCGTAGACCTTGTCGGCCTGCTCCACGAAGGCCTGCTGGACGTGGCGGTCGTGCGGCACCCCGGAGTTCTCGACGGGCTGACGGCCGGGCCGGCACTGGTCATCCCCACGAGGGTCGTGTCGTTCGGTGACGGCGCCACAGCCCTGGGTGAGGTCCCGGTTGCCGTTCCACCGCGGCACCATCAACCGGCTGCCCACGACCAGCTGGTCGATGCGCTACGTCGGCTCGGGCACAGCGGCCGCGTCGTCGAGTCGCCGGACTACGACCAGCGTCGCGCCATGGCCGCCGCAGGCACCGCCTGCCGCCTCGTCCCAGAGGTCGACGGTGCGGATCATGACCAGGCGCTGCCGCCTCTACGCGTGCGCATCGCCGCACCGCTCGCGGCTCGTCGGCGACCGGAGATTGATCATGAAGCCGTGGTCGCGTTGCTCGAACGGGCCATTGCCCCGTGACGAATCCCCATGACGAGCACGCTAGCGACCTCGCCGGGATCGCCCGGGACGCCGGCGTGACGGCTTGGATCCACGCGACACGGCTCACGGGCCCCGACGGATCAGTCGGAATGGGCGCCGACGTCCCGGTCTCCATAGCCTCGGTCTACAAATTGCCGCTGGCGTTGGTGTGGGCCGACCTGGTTCACGCAGGAGAGCTGCAGGCGTCGAGCCCCGTGGAGCTACGCGCGAGAGACCGGATACCTGGACCCACCGGGACCGCGATGCTGCTCGACGACGTGACCCTCAGCCAACGCGATCTCGTGCGCTTCATGCTTGCCATCTCGGACAATGCGGCCGGGGACGCGATCCTGGCGCTCATCGGTCGCGACCGAGTGCACACCCATCTCACCTCACTCGGGCTGCCCGAGACCTTGGTCCGGCAGGGCTCGGCGGAGGCGACCCGGGCCCTGATGCGCGACACCGGTGCTCGCAGCTGGTCAGCGGCCCAGAGCGTGCTCGCAGATCCCGACCGCGTTGCCTACACGTCTCAGTACGATTCCGTGTTCGCGAGCGCCGGGTGTGCGCAGGACCTCGCGTCCGTACTTCGAATCCTGTGGTCACGCGCGGGCGAGCCTTACTCGCTCGTTCGTGACGCCATGGCCCATCAAGCCTGGCGCCACCGCATCGGCTCGGGATTTCCGCATGACGACGTGTTGGTATGGGGCAAGACCGGCACCCTCGGCACCCTCCGTCACGAAGTCGCAGTCGTTCAGTATCCGCTGGAGCACCCGGTCGCCGTCGCCGTCCTCACGCGAGCTGCCCGGCCTGAGCGCCACCTCCCGCGGGTCGACACGGCGATTGGAGAACTCGCGCGGCGGGCAGCAGCGCCCCTTCGGCTGGCGGTCTCCTGATGGGTCGAAGCTGACGACTACTGCAGCCCGTGGGGCGGGATGTCCTCGGGATCGGTGATCTCGAGGTCATCGCCCTGTGCGCGGCGGTGCAGGTAGATCGGCACCGACAAGATGAGGCCCAGCGCCAACAGCAGCCCCGCGACGACGTACTGGTCGTTGTCGCGCCCTGACAACGGCGTCACGAGGTAGAGGCATGCCGCTGATCCGACGAGAGCTACCGCGGTCTTGGTGCGGAAGTGCTCGTGCTCGACCCGGTCGTGACGCAGGACCAACACCGCCACGTTGACCACGGCAAAGACCCCCAACAACAGCAGTGCTGTGGTGCCGCCGAGGACCGCGACCGCGTCGTCGCTGGCATTGGCGACGTACGCGATGAGGGCCAGCGACAGTGCTGTGGTGAAGATGATCGCCGCCCAGGGGGTCCGGTTCTTGCTGTGCACCTTGGCCAGCCCCTTCGGGAGGACGCCCTGGCGGGCCATGCCGTAGAGCAGCCGGCTGGCCATCATCATGTTGATGAGTGCGGAGTTGGCGACGGCGAACATCGAGATGAACGGCAAGATGTCGTCGGCGGGGAGGCTTGGAGCTGCCGCCGCGACGACCTGGACCAGCGGGGGAGCCTTGCTGGGATCCGAGAGCGCGCCGACCGGGACCAGCGCGACTGCGCAGATCGAGACGAGCACGTAGATCACGGCGGTGATACCGAGCCCGGTCAGCATCATCCGGGGGAAGATCCTGCTCGGCTCATGGCACTCCTCGGCCATGTTGACCGAGTCCTCGAAGCCGACCATCGCGAAGAAGGCCAGAGAGGTCGCCGTCGTGACGGCGAGGAACACGTTCTTGTCGTCGGGGGTGTCGAAGGCGACGACCCGCGACCAGTCGCCGTCGCCGCCGGCCAGGGCGTAGAACCCGAGCAGGATGACCAGCACCAGGCCCGACAGCTCGATCAGGGTCAGGACGACGTTGGCCCTGACGCTCTCACTGGCTCCGCGGAAGTTGACCGCGGCGACCAGCAGCATGAAGCCCATCGCCATGAGCATGATCTCGGTGTCGCTGGCGTTCCAGTTGACCCCGCTGGCGAGGTTGTCCGCGAACGCGTTCGAGGCGGTCGAGGCCGACGTGATGCCGGAGCACATGACGGCGAACGCGACGATGAAGGTGAAGAAGTGCACGCCGAAGGCCTTGTGGACATACAAGGCGGCGCCAGCAGCCTGGGGGTACTTCGTGACGAGCTCGAGGTAGGAGAACGCCGTCAGGAGGGCCACGAAGAACGCGACGAGGAACGGCAGCCAGGCCGCACCGCCGACTTCTGCGGCGACTTGCCCGGTCAGTGCGTAGATGCCGGTGCCGAGGATGTCGCCCACGATGAAGAGCAACAACAGCTTTGGGCCCATGACCCGCCGAAGCTCGGAGTCCGGTCTCGAATCTGACGTGTCGGTACTCATGACGGCCCCCTTGTGTACGTGCCGTGATCAGGCACAACTTGGGTCTCACGATCCCCCGAGTGGCTCGCAGCCGCAACCGGGCAGTGTAGTTTCGACCCGTGGTTGACGTGAGGGCAAAGGTCTCCGGCTGGGTCGGCAAGCTGGTCGTACGGCGCATCCAGAAAAAGGGCATCGACCTTTCCCGCATCTCCTTCATCCCGGAGCCGACAAAGGTTCCACTGCAGCGCAACGGCATGGACCCGGTGCCGCGGATCGCCGAGATCCGTGCGACCGAGCCGATGCACAAACTCGATCTCCCGTTCAACTTCCGGGCATACCTGGTGACGGGCTACGAGGAATCGCGACAGATCCTCACGGACCGTGACTCC
>CAVXBS010000031.1:0-8286 GCA_963759975.1 uncultured Actinomycetota bacterium | reverse complement strand
CGGCCTGTTCGCCGAGCCACGTGTGCAGGCTCATCGGGTGCCTCCAGCGGCAGCGACGAGGGCACCGGTGATCTCGGCGAGATCGGCGTCCGTGCTGATGTAGGGCGGCATCGTGTAGATCAGATCGCGGAACGGCCTGACCCATACGCCGTGGTCGAGGGCGATCGCTGTGGCTGCCGTGACGTCGACCGGATGGTCGAGCTGGATCACGCCGACGGCGCCGAGCGTACGTACGTCGGTCACGCCCTCGAGCTCGCGTGCGGGTGCGAGCCCCGCGTCAGCGCAGTGTTGATCCGGGCGATGTCGGCGCCGCCACGAGGCTCCGTGAGCAGTCGAGAGAGGCGGCGGCGACTGAGCAGGCGAGCGGGTTGGCCATGTACGTCGGACCGTGCATCAGCGCGCCGGACTCCGAGGCGTCGATGCCGGCTGCCACGGCCGGCGTGCAGAGAACTGCGGCGAGGGTCAGGTAGCCGCCGGTCAAGGCCTTGCCGACGCACATGATGTCGGGGCTGATGCCGGCGTGGTCGGCGGCGAACATCTCACCCGTACGGCCGAAGCCCGTCGCGATCTCGTCGAGCACCAGCAACCACCCGCGCACGTCGCAGAGGTCGCGCAGCCAGCGCAGGACCTCGGGCGGGTAGACCCGCATGCCGCCGGCGCCCTGCAGCATCGGCTCGACGATCACCGCGGCGATCGTGTCGTCGAGTGCGTCGACGACGGCCTGGGCCTCGGCGACCCACGCCGCGGTGTCGGCATCGAGGCCGCCCGGCGGCCGCGGCAGGAAGACCTGCTCGGCCAGCAGGTCGCTGAACATCTGGTGCATGCCGCCGACCGGATCGCACACGCTCATCGCCCCGAACGTGTCGCCGTGATAGCCGCCGCGGAGGGTCAAGAGCTTCGTACGGCCGGGGCGGCCGGTGCCGCGCTGGAGCTGCAGCGCCATCTTGATCGCGACCTCGACGGCGACCGAGCCGGAGTCGGCGAAGAAGACCTTGTCGAGCCCGGCCGGGGCGAGGTCGAGCAGCCGGCGGGCGAGCTCGATGGCCGGCTCGTGCGTCAGGCCGCCGAACATGACATGCGACATCGTGTCGGCCTGACGGTGCAGCGCCGCGTCGAGGCGCGGGTGGCGGTAGCCGTGGATCGCGGCCCACCACGACGACATCGCGTCGATCGGCTCTCGTCCGTCGGCCAGCGTCGAGGCGGTTGCCCCGGGCCGAGGTGACCAGCAATGGCGTGGCGGGGGAGTCCATCGGGGCATACGGGTGCCACACGTGGGCGCGGTCGAAGTCGATGAGCTCATCCATGGCGGGTGATCAGGATCTCGGACAGCCGAGGTTTGACCTGAACGGTGTTCAGGATACATTCCTCTGCATGACTGACGTCCTGCAGGTTGCCCGTGCCCACGTCCTCGAGCAGGGCCTCGGGCTCCCCGAGGAGCTGCTCGTCGAGGTGCTGCGGCTCCCTGACGAGCGGATTTCCGAGCTGCTGGAGCTGGCGCACGAGGTGCGGATGACGTGGTGCGGGCCCGAGGTCGAGGTCGAGGGGATCGTGTCCCTCAAGACCGGCGGCTGCCCCGAGGACTGCCACTTCTGCAGCCAGTCGGGTCAGTTCCAGTCGCCCGTACGCGCGGTGTGGCTCAACATCCCCGAGCTCGTCGAGGCCGCCAAGGAGACCGCCAAGACCGGCGCGTCCGAGTTCTGCATCGTCGCGGCCGTGCGCGGTCCCGACCAGCGGCTCATGGACCAGGTCCGCGAAGGCATCAAGGCGATCCAGGCCGAGGTCGACATCAACATCGCCTGCTCCCTCGGCATGCTGACCCAGGCGCAGGTCGACGAGTTCGTCGAGATGGGCGTCCACCGCTACAACCACAACCTCGAGGCGGCGAAGTCGTACTTCCCCCAGGTCGTCTCGACGCATTCGTACGAGGAGCGCTGGGACACCTGCCTCATGGTCCGCGAGGCCGGGATGGAGCTGTGCTGCGGCGGTCTCGTCGGCATGGGTGAGTCGATCGAGCAGCGCGCCGAGCTGGCCGCCCAGCTCGCCGAGCTCCGCCCCCACGAGGTGCCGCTCAACTTCCTCAACCCGCGCCCCGGCACGCCGTTCGGCGACCAGGAGCTCATGAGCTCGCAGGATGCCCTGCGGACGATCGCCGCGTTCCGGCTCGCGATGCCGCACACGATCCTGCGGTACGCCGGTGGCCGCGAGCTGACCCTCGGTGACCTCGGCACCCGGGAGGGCCTGCTGGGCGGCGTCAATGCCGTCATCGTCGGCAACTACCTGACGACGCTGGGCCGCGACGCCAACGAGGACATCGACCTGCTGGCCGAGCTCGGCATGCCGATCAAGGAACTCCAGAAGACGCTCTGACATGACGTACTGCGGCCACTGCGGCGAGGCGATCGACTCCGGCGACCACTCGCGGTGCGCGGTGCGGCTGCAGATGGAGCCGCCGAGATTTTGTGCCGAGTGCCGCCGGCGCATGATCGTGCAGGTCGTCCCGCGGGGCTGGTCGGCCCGTTGCGTCGAGCACGGCGAGGTCAGGGGTTAGACGTCCCCGATGCCGCGGGCCTGCAGGGCGGCACCGGTCTCGTACGCGTGCGCGACCGTGCGGATCACCATCGGGGTCAGCAGCGCGCGTGGGTCGCGTTCGAGCCCGCGTGCCTTCGCCGCGGCCCTCGTCTCGTGCGCGATCTCGAGGACTCCGGGGATCGCGCGGATCATCAGCGAGAACGCCAGCGCCACGCGTTCGGGATTGACCCCGATCCGGCGGAACGGCCCGAGACCGCGCGTGATGGCATCGAGCATCGAGTCGATCGAGGTGCTCGCGGTGAAGGCGAATGCGGCGATCACCACGGCCAGCAGGCCGGCGACGACGTGGATCGCGGTCGGCCAGCCGCGCTGCCAGACCTGGAGCGCCGTGGCCAGCACGATGACGAGAAGCAGTGGCCGCAGCGCGCGCAAGGTGCTGCGTAAAGGCATACGTACCCACGCCGCCAGGCCGATCGCGGCGGCCAGGAATCCCAGGGCCGGCCACATGCCTGGGACGACGACCGTGGCGATGCTGAACAGCGCGAGCAGGCCCAGCTTCGGACCCGCCGGTATGCGATGCAGCAACGTCGACCCGGGCCGAAAGTTGCCGACGAGAAACTGGCTCAAGGGGTGACCTGCTGACGGTAGAACGCGACCGCATCATCCGGATGGCCGTCGAACTCCACCCGCGCGTCGTCGATGACGAGCGCGCGGTCACAGCGCAATGCGAGGTCGAGGTCGTGGGTGACGAGGATGAGCTGTTGCGACAGGGCGAACAGTCGATCGGCGATCAGGCGCGTGTTGCGCAGGTCGAGCAGCGTCGTCGGCTCGTCGGCGACGAGGATCGCCGGATCCGTCGCGAGCACACCGGCCAGGGCCAGCAGCTGCTTCTGGCCGCCCGACAACGCGTGCACGCTGGTGTCGGCCTTGTCGCCGAGATCGAACTCGGCCAGGATCTCGCGCGCCTTCGCGAGGCGCTCCTTCTTGTCCTTGGTGCTGCGGCGGAGCGACAGTGCGATGTCCTCGAGGCAGGTCGGCATCACGAGCTGCGCGCCCGGGTCGGTGAAGACGAACCCGACCTGACGACGCACGGCTGCGCCGTCGCGGGTCGTGTCGAGGTCGTTGACCGTGACCCGCCCATCGCTCGGCTCGACGAGTCCGTTGAGCAGTCGGGCGAGCGTCGACTTGCCCGAGCCGTTGCTGCCGATCAGGGCGACCCGCTGCTCGGTCAGGCTCAGCGTCGTCGGCTGGAGCAGCACGAGGTCGCCGCCGGGAGTGGATACCCGGACGGTGACCTCGTCGAGCTGAATCACGTCAGCGCTTGGCGACCAGCTGGGGGAACGCGCGATGCACCGCGGCCGCGACGATCGCCGCGAGCACGCCCTTGATGATGTCGGCCACGAAGAACGGCGTGGCGTAGCCCCAGGCCACCTTGAGGCTGACGTCGAGCTTGAGTGCCATGCCGATCGTGCCGAGCGTGCCCACGATGGCGATCGTGACGATCGCTGCGGCGATCGCGACCACCACGGTGAACGCGGCCGGGTTGGAGCGCGCGACGCGGCTCGCGACGAGTCCGACGATGAAGGCGGCTATCGGGAACGCGAGGAGGTAGCCACCGGTGACCCCGACCCATACCGACGGACCGCCGTGGCCCTCGGCGAAGATCGGCACGCCGGCGGTGCCGACGGCCAAGTAGAGGAGGACGGCAAGGAATCCGCGCCTCGCGCCGAGTGCCGCTCCGGCGAGGAAGATGCCGAACATCTGCAGCGTGAACGGCACGCCGATGCCGGTGACGTTGAAGCCGCCGATGATCGAGCAGACCGCGATCAGGGCGGCGAAAGTCGCGATGAGCGCGAGATCGGTCGTCGAAACGGCGTTCTTGCGCGATGAGGTGGTGCTGGTCATGGGGCTCCTGTGGCTGTACCTGAACGATGCTCAGGTGAACGGCGTTCAGGCTAACCTATAGGCTGGCCGGACCGTCAATTCGAGCCGGAGGCCCGCGTGCGCTACCACCGTTCCGACATCGTCGAACGAGCCGTGGGGATCCTCGACATGTACGGGCTGCCGGACATGTCGATGCGTCGCATTGCCTCCGAGCTGGGGCTCCAGCCCAGCGCGCTCTATCACCACTTCGCCAACAAGCAGGTCCTGCTCGCGGCGGTGGCCGACGAGCTGCTCGTACGTGGTGCGCGGCCGCTGCCCACGCACGAGCCTTGGGATGTGCAGGTCGTGGCGGCGAGCCGTGAGCTGCGCGACGCGATGCTCGCCTATCGCGACGGCGCCGAGCTGATCGCCACGGTCCACGCCTTCGGCCTGGGAGCGGTGTCGCTCAACAGCCGGCTCGCGGGAGTGATCGCGGCCGGTGGATTCGACGACGCGTTCGCCCGCTCGGCCGCGACGACGATCCTCTACTTCGTGTTCGGTCATGTCTCCGACGAGCAGACGCACCTCCAGGCGGGCAGCGCCGGCGCGATCGACGACGAGCCGCTCGAGCGGGCGGACTCCGACTCCTTCGAGCTGGGCCTCACCTTGATCCTCGACGGCATCCGCCAGCACCAGGCCGACGACTCGCGGGCGACCCTCAGCTGATCTGCAGATAGGTGCTCGACGGGAAGTGCTTTCCCTCGCGCTGGCCAGCGAAGGTGCCATCGCGCATCGTGGCGGGCCGGTAGCCCACGAGCAGGGAATCCAGGTCGCCGCTCTTGTCGTGCACGAGCATCGATGCCGACATCAGGATCGATGCGTGCGAGTTGTGGATGAGGAACGCGTGCAGCAGCGTGCTCTCGTCCCAGAAGAACAGCCGGCCCGCATCGGTATCGGGTTGGTAGTCGTACGGGAACGTGATGTCGTGCACGTGGACGACGACGCCCGGGGCGAGGCGGGGCAGCACCTCGAGGATCAGGCGATTCACCTCGCTGCCGACCTTCACGGTGTGCGTGCTGTCGATGAACAGCAGATCCCCCTCGCCCAGGGTGGTGAAGACATCGAGGTCGACCGTCTGGGCCGGCTCGCGCAACAAGGTGATCTCGTTCGCCACGTCCAGCTCGGTGAGCAGATCGGTGGGGAAGGGGTCGACCGCGGTGACCTCGACGTCGACGCCGTGCCGCTCCGCCGCGGCGAGGATGACGGCGGTGGACACGCCCGCGCCCACCTGCACAACCCGCTTGGGGCGGCGGTTCGCGATGAACCCGTGGAGGATCTGGGCCTCCATGGGGCCGTAGCCGTCGGCGCCATTGCGCTCGATCGCGGCGGCGTGCACGTCGGTGGTCTCGAAGACCGCCCGGACATCGTCCGTGAGCCATCCACCGAGCTCGGCGAGCTGGACGGTGGTGTCCGTGCCGGCGACACCGTAGAGGCTGGTCGGGCGGCGCCACACGTCGCTCGACGCGAGCTCGCGCACGTCGGGGATGGATGAGTAGAAGTGCCGTGGCAGGACGTCGACCCCGAGCCGTTGACCGATGCGGAAACCGGTGTGGAGCCTGCGCTTGACGATGTCTCGGATACGGCGTGACGGCATGAGATCCACCTTCGTTGGTGTTCGCGGGCGCCCGCACAGGGTGTCGACACGTGGCGGGTGGTGAGGGCGCGTATAGACTAACGGCTCCCGCTCACGGGCACTCCCACCCCGCGACCACCGAGGCAGGCATGAAGCGCGCGTTCATCACGGGTATCACCGGGCAGGACGGTTCCTATCTCGCCGAGCTGCTGCTGAGCAAGGGTTACGACGTCCACGGACTCGTCCGACGCTCGTCGTCGTTCAACCGTTCGCGCGTCGACCCGATCTGGTCGGCTTATCCTGAGGCGGCCGACCACCTGCATCTCCATTACGGCGACATGACCGACGGTGTGTCACTGGTCAACCTGATCCGCGACATCCAGCCCGACGAGGTCTACAACCTCGCCGCGCAGTCACACGTCAAGGTGTCGTTCGAGATGCCCGAATACACCGCGTCGGCTGACGGCATCGGCACGATCCGCATGCTCGAGGCGATTCGCACCGGCGCCCCGCAGGCCAGGTTCTACCAGGCCTCCACCTCGGAGATGTATGGCGCGACCCCGCCGCCGCAGGACGAGACCACGGCCTTCTACCCGCGTTCGCCCTACGGTGCCGCCAAGCTCTACGCGCACTGGGCCACGGTCAACTACCGCGAGGCCTACGACATGTACGCCGTGTCGGGCATCTTGTTCAACCACGAGTCGCCGCGGCGCGGTGAGACGTTCGTGACCCGCAAGATCACCCTCGGCGTCGCGGCCATCAAGGCCGGCACCAAGGATCGACTCGTGCTCGGAAACCTCGACGCGGTCCGCGACTGGGGCTACGCCAAGGAGTACGTCGAGGGCATGTGGCGCATGCTGCAGCAGGACGAGCCCGACAACTACGTGCTCGGCACCGGCGTCGGCACCACCGTCAAGGAGTTCCTCGAGTACTCCTTCAGCCACGCCGGGCTCGACTGGCAGGACCACGTGGACCACGACGACCGCTATGAGCGACCGACCGAGGTCGACGCGCTGATCGCCGACCCGACCAAGGCCCGAGAGGTCCTCGGTTGGACCGCGACCACGGGCGTCAAGGAGCTGGCCGCCCTCATGGTCGACGCCGACCTGGCGGACATCACCTCACGGTGACCACCACCGCGCTCGTCACCGGGGTGGGCGGTCAGGACGGGATCCTGGCAGCGCGCCGGCTCGTCGGCGAGGGCCTCCGCGTGGTCGGGACGGTCCGGCCGGGCTGGCAGTCACCTCTTTCGGTCTACCTCGACGGTGTCGAGATCGTCGAGCTCGACCTGTGCGACGCGGAGGGCATGCACCGCGTTGTCGCTGAGTCACGGCCCAGCGAGGTCTACCACTTCGCCGGCATCTCGTCGGTCCGCGAGAGCTGGGACGACCCCGACCTGGTGCGCCGGGTCAACGACGAGGCGACCGGCACGCTCCTGGCGGCCGTGGCCAAGCAAGTCGCCGAGGCCCGGGTGGTGCTCGCCTCCAGCGCCGAGGTGTTCGGTCCGGACGCGACCGGAATCGTCGACGAGTCCACGGCGTTGGCGCCGGCCAGTCCTTATGCCGAGTCGAAGGTGCGCGTCATGGAGCGCGCGGCCGCCGCGCGCGACGCGGGCGGCTTCGCGGCCGCTGCTGTGCTGTTCAACCACGAGAGCGCCATCCGAGGACGCCAGTTCGTCACTCGCAAGATCTCGCGCGCGGTGGCCGCGATCGCCGCAGGCGGCAACGAGCGGCTTGTGCTCGGCAATCTCGATGTCGCGCGTGACTGGGGAGCGGCGGTCGACACGATCGACGCCCTGGTGCGCATGGCGCGGGCCGAGAAGCCGCGCGACGTCCTGGTGGCGACCGGACGGCTGCGAACCATTCGCGAGCTGGTCGAGGCGGCATTCGCCGCGGGCGGCATCGAGGACCCATGGGCGTACGTCGAGCAGGACCCGGCGCTGATGCGCGCTGCGGACACGCCGGGCCGCGTCGCCGACATCACGCTGGCGCGCACCTGGCTCGGTTGGGAGCCCGCCACGACGTTCGACCAGCTCGTCAGCACCATGGTGGAGACGGACCTGCAGCGGCTCCGGACCGGCGTCGAGGAGTCCCCCGAATACCTGCGGTGACAGCGGCGAGCTAGGACCAACTTGCGTGCAGCGGGCGGCCCTCGTCGTAGCCGGCCGAGCTCTGCAGGCCGATGATGGCCCGCTCGTGGAACTCCGGGATCGATCGGGCTCCGGCGTATGTCGCGCTCGACCGTACGCCGGCCGTGATCTC
>CAVXBS010000030.1:0-5822 GCA_963759975.1 uncultured Actinomycetota bacterium | reverse complement strand
CGCCTCGCCAGGCCGTCGTCGGGTGACGAGCTGCGCGACCAGGTGGTGGCCGTCGTGACGTCGCCCAACCTGGCCGACAAGTCGTGGGTCACCGACCAGTACGACCGCTACGTCCAGGGCAACACGGTCCTCGCGCAGCCCGAGGACGCCGGCGTCATCCGCATCGACGACGAGACCAACCTCGGCGTGGCCGTGTCGACCGACTGCAACGGCCGCTTCGCCAAGCTCGACCCCTACGCCGGCGCGCAGCTCGCGCTCGCCGAGTCCTACCGCAACGTCGGCGTCACCGGCGCCCTGCCGCTGGCGGTCACCGACTGCCTCAACTTCGGCTCGCCGGAGAACCCCGACGTCATGTGGCAGTTCGAGCAGGCGACGCACGGCCTCAAGGACGCGTGCGAGGTGCTCGGCATCCCGGTCACCGGCGGCAACGTCTCGTTCTACAACCAGACCGGCGAGACGCCGATCCTGCCGACGCCGGTCGTGGGCATCCTCGGTGTCATCGACGACGTACGCACGCGCATCACGCAGGGCTTCGTCGTCCGAGGGCAGCCACGTCCTGGTGCTCGGCGAGACCCGCGAAGAGCTCTCCGGCTCGTCGTGGGCCGATGTCGTCCACGGGCACCTTGGCGGCCAGCCGCCGCTCGTCGACCTCGAGGCCGAGCGGTCGCTGGCCAACCTCATGGTCGAGGCCGCCAGGACCGGCGTCGTCGAGGCAGCGCACGACCTCTCCGACGGCGGCCTGGCGGTCGCCCTCGCCGAGGCGTCGTTCCGCAACGGCGTCGGCGTCACGGTCGAGCTCGACGACCCGTTCCTCGAGCTGTTCAGCGAGTCGGCCGCGCGGGCCATGGTCGTCGTCGCCGAGGACCGGCACGACGAGTTCGTGTCGCTCGCCGAGAAGCACGGCGTCGAGCTCGCCTCTGTCGGGCGTACGGGCGGCGACGCGATCGAGGTCGCCGGCCAGTTCAGCGTGCCGGTCGCCGAGCTCAAGGCGGCGTGGCAGGCCACGATCCCTGCGGTCCTGGGCGCACACGTCGCCTGATGGCCCGCCGGCCCGTCCCGCTGCCGCACGAGGAGTTCGCCGCGATCTGCCGCGCGGATCGACGAGGGCGCACCGACCCGGGCCGACCTCAAGGCCGCGACGATGCACCTGGTCGCGGTGCTCGTCGAGAAGGCCCCCGGCGCGAGCGTCGAGGTACGGATCCCGCCCTTCGCCGCGGTGCAGTGCATCGCCGGCGCGCGGCACACCCGCGGCACCCCGCCGGCCGTCGTCGAGATGGACGCGCCGACCTGGATCGCCCTGGGGCGCGGCCGCCTGCAGTGGGCTGACGCGACGCTGCGGGCGTCCGGCGAGCGATCGGACCTGTCGCCGCTGCTGCCCCTCGACGAAGCCTGAGAACTCCCTCAGTTCCGCGAAAACCTGTCCAACGGAACACATCGTCCCGTTATGATTTGCGGGTCAGGGAGGGAAACCGACATTCACCATCAGGCGCAGTCATGACGAATGGCACCACCGATCCCGCCGAGCAGTGGTCTGACCTGCTCTCCAGCCTCACCGGCGCACGACGAGAGGCTGTCGTCGCAGCGCTGAGGTCGTCGGCGCAACAGGGCTGGCCGGCCGACCGCGAGGCCGTGCGCCTGCTCGTCGCCTACGCCAACGGTGAGATCGACGCGCAGGACTATGCCGTCGGCATCGTGATGTCCCTGGGCGGCCACGAGTACGCGCCGCAGCCGCCGCGCGCGGCCCCGGCTGCCCAGCCGCAGTGGACGCCGCGTCCGGCCGAACCGCAGTGGACGGCACCTCAGCCGCCACCGGCGCCGCCCGCAGCACCGGTCGTGTCGTTGGCGCCCGAGCCCGGCATGTCCCGTGACGAGGCCGTCGCGGCCTATGTCTCCGGCCGGATCCCGGTCGAGGAGTTCCTGCGGATCACCCGGGGCGTCTCCGCCTAACCGGATCGGCGGGCCGCGAACGCCCGTTCGGGATAGTTCGTCGTCACCATCCACACGTCGGGGTCGTTCATCCAGCGCTCCAGCTCGTCGGGCTGGTCGACGGTCCACACCAGCAGCGGGAGGCCGCGCTTTCGGGCGTACGCCTTGAGCGTCAGCCGCGCGACGACCTTGTGCGAGACGACGAGGTTGGCCCCGCTCAGCAGCACCCGCAGGCGCGGGAACGCCGACTCGATCCGCACGAGCTTCCTGACGAACCAGTTGCTGGTGCCGGCCCGCGCGCTGGAGGACAGGCCGACCAGCAGGTCGGGCGCGTGCAGCCTTCGACCAGCGACGTATGCGCCTGACCGACGAGTCCTCCGCGGTCGTGATGATCGCCTGGTCGGTGCCGAGTGCGTCGACGATCTGAGTGACGAGGGGCACCTCGTCGCCGGGCACCTTGAGGTCGACGTGCGCCCTGATGCGGCCGCGGATCAACGTGAGCACCGCATCGAGGTCGACGAGCCTGGACTCCGAGAACTCGTCGTGGCGATGCCGGGCGATCGAGCGCCGGACCGAGTTGTCGTCGATCTCGTCGTCATGGAAGATCACCGGTCGGCCGTCGGCTGTGAGGCGCACGTCGAACTCGACGTAGTCACAGCCCAGCGCGATGGCGGACTCGAACGCCGCGAGGGTGTTCTGTGCGGTGCGATCGTCCGCGGCACCGCCGCGATGCGCCGACACGAGGGCCATACGAATGGCTAGTCGGCGGTCTTGCCGTGCTGGAGCCGGGACCACACGCTGGCCTCGGTCGTGGAGTACTGCGTCAGGCCCCGTGCCTTGCGATAGGCCTTGACGGCAGCGACCGTGCTGGAGTCGTACGTGCCGGTGAGCTTCGGCTTGAGGCCCGCAGCGATCAGTGCGCGCTGCAGCCGCCACACGGAGTGCCCCACCGAGCCCTGCTTGAGGACCCGGGGGTTGGTGCCGTGCGACAGCAGCGCGGTCCAGGCTGCCCGCGTCGTGTGGCCTGCGGGTGCCCAGCCCATCGACGCGCGGTAGGCGTCGAGCGCCTTGACGGTGCCGCTGCCGAACGACTCGTTGACCTCGGTCAGGAAGCCCTGCCGGCGCAGCAGGCACTCGAGGGTCGCGACCTCGGGGCCCTTGCTGCCGAGCTTGAGGGAGGGGTAGGACGTGAACGACATCTTCACGTCGCACGGCAGGTCCTGCTGGACCGCGACCGAACCCTTGCCGACATCGAGGTAGTCCTTGTCGATGTTGATGGTCTTGCTGCCGTACGTGACGTCGACGCCGTTGTGGTACTGGTGGATGCGCTGATGATTGGCCCACCCGTCATCGGCGAGGTAGGGCCCGCCGTCGGTGTTGGCGATCTTGTTGGTCCAGGCGATCCAGAGCTGGTCAGGCTTGGTGAAGCCCTTGCGCCCGGCCTTGCGGGCGGCGTCGATCGCGGCGATGGCCGCCGATCCACTGGAGTAGACACCGGACTTGTAGCCGTGGCTGTGGAGGTACTCCGTCCACGCATCGACGAACTCCAGCACGGCGTTGTCGCACTTGGTGGTTCGGGAGTACCACTCCAGGTCGAGGTAGGAGTAGCTTCCCTTCCCGAACCCGTACTTCACGAGCGCGGCGATGGTCTCTGCCGCGTCCGTGCGAGCCTGCGAGCGAGCCGTCGAGACGGTGTAGGACATCCGTTTCTTCTGCACCCGGCTCTTGGGGTTGTTGACGAAGCAGGGTGCCTGGCGCCCGACGTGGATCGGCAGGAAGCGCCAGCCGTTGGCCGCGTTCTTGGCGACCCATGCCTTGCTGAGGTTGGGCTGGTAGGCGTCGCCGCAGTAGCGCGAGCTGCCGGAGACGTAGATGCCGATCACCGAGTAGGGCGATCGCAGGTTCCACGTGTCCATCACGGATTGGGTCGGCGCGACGCAGGCGTCGAAGCCGTGACCCGTGAAGTCGCCAGGGGCACGTGGTGCCGCCTGGGCGGGGGAGGACAGCAGGAAAGTCGCGGCCAGGCCGGTCAGGATGCCGGTGATCGTGAGCCGCGAGGTGGGGGAAGGCACCATGCGCATCCCTAGAGCGTACGTCGGGGGGACGGGCATGTCTTGGATATCGGTGCCGGGGTTGCAGGGTCATGCATGGCCAAGGATAGGGTTGCTGCGGGCGTGGCCCCGGTCCCTCCCCTGGATGATCGGGGCCACGTTCACTTCGTCGCAGCCTCAGACCTGGCGCGCGCGATCGCCCCAGTACGGCTTGCGCAGGTCGCGCTTGAGGATCTTGCCCGACGGATTGCGCGGGAGGGCGTCGACGATGTCGATCGATGTCGGCGTCTTGTAGCCGGCGAGCCGCTCTCGCGCGTACGCGATGAGGTCCTCGGCTGGTACGGCCTGGTCCGGCTTGAACGCGACGACGGCCTTGACGGTCTCGCCCCACGTGTCGTGCGGCACGCCGATGACGGCCAGCTCCTGGACCGCCGGGTGCTCGGCGAGGACCCGCTCGACCTCGGGGGAGTACACGTTCTCGCCGCCCGTGATGATCATGTCCTTGATCCGGTCCTCGATGAACAAGAAGCCGTCCTGGTCGACGCGGCCGAGGTCGCCGGTGCGCACCCAGCCGTCAGGTGTGATGAGCTCTGCGGTCGCCTCCGGCTTGCCGAGGTAGCCGCTCGTCGCCTGCGGCGTCCTGAACCAGACCTCGCCCGACTCGCCCTGCGGCACGTCCGCGAGGGTGACCGGATCGACGATGCGCATCTCGGCATGCGCCACCGGCCGGCCCGCAGACACGAGCCGCTCGGGGTGGTCGGTGTCACGGTGGGCGGCGTCGTCGAGCGCCGTGACGACACCGCGCGAACTCGGTCATGCCGTAGACCTGCTGGAACTCGGTGTCGGGCCAGGCCTCCATCGCCGCGCGCAGCACCGGCAGTGGCATGGGTGCTGCGCCGTAGCCGACCCCCTTGAGCTTGCTGAACAGGCCCATGACCTGCGGGCCGGCCGCGACCAGGGCCGAGACGACAGCGGGGACCAGGAAGGCGTGGGTGCAGCCGGCCATGATCCCGCCGGCCAGCAGAGCGCCGTCGACCTCGGGGACGATGTAGCCCGTCGCGCCGATGACCGGGGCCTGCAACGCGTACGACGTCCCGCCGACATGGAACATCGGCATCGCGATGAGCAGCATGTCGCCGTCGTCGTACGTCGCGTTGCCCAGCCCGTTGACGCTGTGCTCGACCATCGCGTGCTGGCTGAGCTGCACGCCCTTGGGCCGGCCGGTCGTGCCGGAGCTGTACATCACGACGCAGACGTCGTCAGGGTCGACGAACGGCTGCAGGTCGGCCGGCGTCGCGGCCGCCTGCCACGCGTCGAACTCGTCGTGCTCGCCGCCGACGACGATGACCTTCTCGACGTGCTCGAGCCGCGGCCGTACCAGCTCGAACTGCTCGAGCAGGTGGTGGCCGACGAACACGACCTTGGCGGCGCAGTCGTTGATGACGTAGTCGAGCTCGTCGCCGGCGAGGCGCCAGTTGACGACCGTCGTGGCCGCGCCGAGCTGGCAGCCGCCCAGGATGACCTGCAGGATCGCCGGGTTGTTCTTGTCGAGGATCGCGACCCGGTCGCCGCGTCCCACGTCCTCAGCCTGCAGTGCGCCGGCGGTCAGACGTACGGACTCCCAGGCCTCGGCCCACGTCCACGTGCGCTCCCCGAAGATCCAGCACGGCTTGTCGGCTCGCTCGGTGGCGCGATGCGCGAGGAAGTCCGGGAGGATAGGTGGCGGGCGGGATGGTGACCGGCATGAGGCTCCTCGACGTGTGACGTGGGTCACGACAGCGTAGGTCACCCAGCAAGAGCATTGGGTCGCAGCGGGTTGCGGCCTCTACACTTGGAACGTGCCCC
>CAVXBS010000029.1:0-7166 GCA_963759975.1 uncultured Actinomycetota bacterium | reverse complement strand
GAGCCGCGGGGGTGGTGTGGCTCAGCGAAGACTCTACTCGCCCCGCGACCAGCGAGGGTTCAGTCGACGCTAAGGTTAGGCATACCTGATCATGAGGAGAAGACGAAGTGCGCGTGAAGAAGTCTGTCGTTGCCCTGGCGGCCGGCCTGGTCCTGGCCAGCCTGACGGGATGTGGGTCGAGCGGTGACGATGGCCCGTCCATCACGGTCTACAACGCTCAGCACGAGGAGCTCCTGGCCAAGCTCGCCCCGGCCTTCACCAAGAAGACCGGCGTCGAGGTCAAGCTCCGCAACGGCAGCGACTTCGAGCTCGCCAACCAGATCGTGCAGGAGGGCTCGGCATCGCCGGCCGATGTGTTCCTGACCGAGAACTCGCCGGCGATGTCGCTCGTCGAGAGCAAGGGCCTGTTCGCCAAGCTCTCCGAGAAGACGCGGTCTCAGGTCCCGGCCGAGTACGTACCGGCGAGCGGCGCGTGGATGGGATTCACCGCCCGGTCGACCGTCCTGGTCTACAACACCGACGCGGTCAAGCCCGATGAGCTGCCGACCTCGCTGATGGACCTCGCCAAGCCGGAGTGGAAGGGCCGCATCTCGTTCTCGCCGACCGGCGCCGACTTCCAGGCCATCGTCAGCGCAGTCCTGGAGCTCAAGGGCGAGCAGGCGACCAAGGACTGGCTCGCCGGACTCAAGGCCAACGGCACGGTCTACCAGGGCAACAATGTCGTGCTGAAGTCCGTCAACGACGGCACGATCGACGCAGGCGTGATCTACCACTACTACTGGTATCGCGACCAGAAGGAAGCCGGCGACAACAGCTCGAACTCCAAGCTGCACTTCTTCGGCGACCAGGACCCGGGCGCGTTCCTCAGCGTCTCCGGCGCCGGCGTGCTGAAGTCAAGCAAGCACAAGAGCAATGCCGAGAAGTTCGTGGCCTACCTCAGCAGCGTCGACGGTCAGCGCGAGCTCGCCGCCAGCTACGCGCTGGAGTACCCGCTCAACCCCAAGGTCGACCTGGGCCAGGACGTCAAGCCGCTCGCCGATCTGGACCCGCCGACCGTCGACCTCTCGTCGCTCAACGGCCCGAAGGTCATCGGCCTGATGGAAGACGCGGGATTCCTCTGATCGACACGACCGTGGCACCACGACGTGGGGGAAGGCAGCGCTCGGCGCCACCTTCCCTTGTCGTGTTGTCCCTGGCGGTCGCCGCCTTCGCGCTCATCCCGCTCGCGTTCGTCGTGGTCTACGCGGTGTCGCTGGGCCCCTCGGAGGCCTGGCGGTTGCTCGTACGTCCGCGGGTGGGCGAGCTGCTCTACAACACCGTGCGCCTCGTGCTCGGCGGCTGCCTGCTGAGCCTGGTCCTCGGCGTCGGTTGCGCGTGGGTCGTCGAGCGTACGGACCTGCCGGGGCGCAATGCGTGGCACGTGCTCGCGGTCGCACCGCTTGCCGTACCGGCGTTCGTCAACAGCTATGGCTGGGCCTCCCTCACGCCGGACGTCGAGGGATATGTCGGCGCGCTGGTGATCGTGACGATGTCGTACTTCCCGCTCGTCTATCTGCCGACGGTCGCGGCGCTGCGCGGGCTCGATCCTGCGCTCGAGGAGGTCGCACAGTCACAGGGGCACGGGCGGTTCGGCACCTTCGTCCGGGTCGTTCTGCCGCAGCTGCGTCCGGCAATGATCGGCGGCGCGTTGCTCGTCGGGCTGCACCTGCTCGCGGAGTTCGGGGCTCTGCAGATGCTGCGATTCCCGACCTTCACGACCGCGATCTACGACCAGTACCGCTCGTCGTTCAACAGCGCGGGCGCCAACGTCCTCGCCACCGTCCTCGTGCTGTGCTGCCTGCTGCTGTTGCTCGCCGACCTGCGACTGCGCACCGACCGGCGGGTCGCGCGAGTCGGCAGCGGAGCCGTCCGGGTGGTCTCGCGGCAGCGGCTCGGCCGGCTCACCATCCCGGTGCTGGCCTTGATGGTGCTGCTTACCGCGGCGTCGCTCGGTGTGCCGTTCTACAGCCTCACGCATTGGATGATCGTCGGCAGCTCGACGGCTTTCCCGGTCGGCGAGATCGTGTCGGCGGCGGGCACCTCGATCGCGCTCGGACTGGCGGCGGCCCTGCTGACGGTCGTGCTGTCGGTCCCGATCGCCTGGCTCGCCGTGCGCTTCCGCAGTCCAACGACCACGTCGATCGAGCGCAGTGCGTATGTCGCCAGCGCTCTGCCCGGCATCGTCGTGGCGTTGGCCCTCGTGACGGTCTCGATCCGCTACGCGCAGCCGCTCTACCAGACGTACGCCTTGCTGATCGCGGCCTACGCGATCATGTTCCTGCCACGAGCGCTGGTCTCGGTGCGCGCCGCGATCGCGCAGGCGCCGCCGGTCTTCGAGGATGTCGCGCACGGGCTGGGCCTCAGCCCGGCTGAGACCGCTCGCCGGGTCACACTGCCCCTGATCGCTCCGGGCGTCGGGGCGGGCGCGGCGCTGGTGTTCCTCGCGGTTGCGACCGAGCTGACGGCGACGCTCCTGCTCTCGCCGATCGGCACGACGACGCTCGCGACCCAGTTCTGGTCGAGCTCCTCGGCAGTCGCCTATGGTGCGGCGGCCCCATACGCAGTCATCATGGTCGCGATCTCGCTGCCCGCGACCTACCTCTTGAGTCGCAGAAGAGATGGGCTGGTGCCGGCATGAGCGAGCGACAGCGAGCGAGTCATGACCGCATGACGGGACTTGAGATCACCGGGCTGACCAAGCACTTCGGCGACCATCGCGTGCTCGATGACGTCTCGATCCGCATCGAACCGGGCGCCATCCTCGCCGTCCTGGGTCCGTCCGGCGGGGGCAAGACAACGCTGTTGCGCATCATCGCCGGGTTCCTCGAGCCGGACGCCGGCAGCGCGTCGTTCGGCGGCCGCGCGCTCGTGACCAACGGTCGCGGCATCCCGCCGCAGCGCCGCGGTGTGGGCTACGTGCCGCAGGAGGGTGCACTGTTCCCGCACCTCGACGTCGCCGCCAACATCTCCTTCGGCATCCGGGGCGCGGCCCGCCGTGAGTTCGACGTCGACACGCTGCTGGCGCTCGTCGACCTGCCCGTCGCCCTGCGCGGCCGGTTCCCACACGAGCTGTCCGGCGGCCAGCAGCAGCGCGTCGCGCTCGCGCGCGCGCTGGCACCCCGACCGGACATCGTGCTGCTCGATGAGCCGTTCTCGTCGCTGGACGCGGGCCTCCGGCTCGAGACGGGACAGGCCGTGGCCCAGGCCATTCGGGCCGCAGGAGCAACCGCTGTGCTGGTGACCCACGATCAGGGCGAGGCGCTGGCGCTCGCCGACCAGGTCGCGGTGCTGCAGGACGGCCGCGTCGCGCAGGTCGCAACGCCGGCAGACCTCTACCGGTCACCCGCGACTCCGGCGGTCGCGGCGTTCGTCGGTGCTGTCGTGGCGCTGGACGCCGAGGTGACCGGAGACGTCGCCTCGTGCGTCCTGGGCAAGGTCGCCGTGCCATCGGGCGGCCCGCAAGGCTCCTGCCGCATCATGATCCGCCCGGAGCACCTCGCGCTCTCACCGGACCGCGCCGCGGGCGCACGTGCGCGCGTCGTGGGCGTCAGCTTCTTCGGCCATGACGCGACCGTCGACCTGGTGCTGATCGACCAGGAGATCCCACTGCAGGCCCGGGTGTCTGGCGCGGCCGTGCCCGCGATCGACGATCTCTTGTCCGTGTCGATCAGCGGGCCGGTCACCGTCGTGGGAGACCCGCGATGAGCGCTGCGGTCTTCGCTGATCTACGCCGATGGGGGGCGCGACCCGCCTTGATCGCGGCGGACGACTCGCTGACGTATGTCGAGCTCGCCGATCGGGTCGAGTCGATGCTCTGGCCGGCCGAGGATGGCCGACGACTCGTCCTGGTGCCGGGCGCGAACACGCTCGAGACCCTCGTGGCGTACGTGTCCGCGATTGCCAACGGGCACGTCGTGCTCCTCGTGCCCGGCGACGGGCCGGCCGGCACCGCTGCGCTGATTGAGGCGTACGACCCCGATGTCGTGTTCGACCCGGTCGCAGGCGGGTTCGTCGTGCGTCACGAAGGCTCGCACCATGAGCTGCACCCGGACCTCGCGCTGTTGATGACGACGTCCGGCTCGACCGGATCGCCCAAGCTCGTGCGCCTCTCGTACGACAATGTGCGGAGCAACGCCGCTGCGATCGCGGACTACCTCGGACTGACGCCTGACGATCGCGCGATCACGACGCTGCCGATGCACTACTGCTACGGCCTCTCGGTCATCAACAGTCACCTCCTTGCCGGAGCCGGCATCGTCGTGACGGACTGGTCGGTGCTCGACCCGTGCCTGTGGGACCTCGCCGATCGTGAGCGCGTGACGTCGTTCGCCGGCGTCCCCTACACGTTCGACCTGCTCGACTCGAGCGGCTTCGCCGAGCGCGACCTGCCGTCGCTCCGTTATGTCACGCAGGCCGGCGGCCGGCTCGACCCGGACCGGGTCGCCGGCTATGCGCGACTCGGCCGCGAGCGCGGCTGGGCCTTCTTCGCGATGTACGGCCAGACCGAGGCGACGGCCCGCATGGCGTACCTGCCGCCTGAGCTCGCGGAGTCGCATCCGCACGCCCTGGGTGTCCCGGTTCCGGGTGGCTCCTTCCGGATCGATCCCGTCGCGGACGAGCACAGACCGGGCGTTGGCGAGCTGGTCTATCGAGGCGACAACGTCATGATGGGCTACGCCACGACTCCCGCAGAACTCGCTCGGGGCCGCGATCTCGACGAGCTGCGCACCGGCGACCTGGTGCATCGCGATGACGACGGCTTGCTCGAGTGGGTGGGCCGCCGCAGCCGGTTCGCCAAGGCGTACGGCGTGCGGATCGACCTGGACGACCTCGAGGCGATCGTCGCCCGCCACGGCGGCGCAGCCGGCTGCGTCTCGACGGGCGACCGGCTGCACGCGTTCATCGACTGGCACGCAGACACCCGCGAGGTGCACCCGCTGCTCGCGCGCGCCACAGGCCTGCCCGAGCACGCCGTCACGGTCACGCGCCTCCGCGAGATGCCGCGCAACGCGTCGGGCAAGACCGACTATCCGGCGCTCGTCCGGCATGCCGAGTCAAACGTGTCCCGCGAAGCGCTGAGTCAGCAGGAGCATCCGGTCAGCGTCGGGCAGGTCCGCGACCTCTACGCGGTGCTGCTCGGCCAGCCGGACGCGACGCCCGACGACAGCTTCACGGGGCTGGGCGGGGACTCCCTGTCGTACGTCGAGCTGTCGGTCCGCCTGTCCGAGCTCCGCCTCGGCCTTCCCAACGACTGGCACGCGCGGCCGATCCGCGAGCTCGTGGCGGTGCCCGAGCGGCGGCGGGGCAGGGGAGTGCGGCTCGAGATGTCGATCCTGCTGCGTGCCGTGGCGATCATGCTCGTGCTGGGCACGCACGCCAACTTGTTCGTGGTGCCCGGTGGCGCCCACCTGCTGCTTGCGGTGTGCGGCTACAACTTCGTACGGTTCCAGCTCGCCACCGAGTCGCCGGGCGCGCGAACCAGGTCCGGCCTGCGTGCACTGGCGCACCTCGTGGTCCCCAGCGTCATTTGGATCGGCGCAGTCGCCGTCCTGCTGCGAACATACGACCTCAGCACCGTCCTGATGCTCAACGGCGCGCTCGGCAGTGACTCGTGGACCGTGCAGTGGCAGTTCTGGTTCATCGAGGCGGTCATCTGGACGCAGGTCGGTGCTCTTGCGCTGCTCGCGGTGCCGGTCGTGCACCGGTCGTGGCGGCGCAGTCCGTATGCCTTCGCGTTGGCGTTCACGCTCGCCGCCCTCGCCACGCGCTACGCGTTGGTCGGCGTCGAGGCCGGGGCGACCGAGCGCTACACGCCTTCGATCGTGCTGTGGTGCTTCGCCCTCGGCTGGCTGGTCGCGACGGCTCGCACGATCCCGCAGCGCACCCTGGCATCGATCCTCGCGCTCGCCGGCGTCGCGGGATTCTTCGGCGACCCGCAGCGCGAGGCCCTCGTGGCCGGCGGCCTGCTGCTGCTCGTGTGGGTCTCGGCGGTTCCCGCACCGCGGATCGTTGCCCGAGTGGTCGGTTCGCTTGCCGCCGCGTCGCTCTACATCTACCTGACGCACTGGCAGGTCTACCCCTACCTCGAGATGAAGGTCCCGATCCTGGCCGTCCTGAGCTCGGTGGCGGTCGGGCTGGCCTATCGCCGGGTCGCCGAGGCCGTGGCGGCGAGCCTCGCGACGGTCGGTCGTCCGCGGCCGCCCAAACGCTCGCCGTTGCCGAGACCCGGTCGGCCCTCACCAGGCGCGATCGTTCTCAGGTCTCCTGTGGGGGGACTGCCAGCATCGGCTCGCAGCCTGGGGCGCACCGGGGGATGACCTGTGGGTGTGCTGTCAGTCCTCGTTGCGGGCCGCCCGTTCGGCGGCGCCCTCCGGGTCGGGGACACCGCGGAACGTGCGGAAGCTGTAGACGATGAAGCCCAGGGCGATGGCCGCAGAGAGGATCAACGTCGCGCCCGTGCCCCAGCCGCCGATCAGCCACCAGTCGTCATCGACCGGCCACCAGCCGGGCGCGTCCGGCTGTATGCCCCAGTAGACGCCGATGGCGCCGAGCGCGAGCGCGCCGGTGCAGCTGGCGATGATGCGGGGCCAGGTCTGCACGCCGTCGGCGGCGGCCTTGTAAGCCATGATCTTGACCGGCTCGAGCCGGCGCTCGGCCCATTCGTACTGCTCGGACAGCACGGCGAGGCCGGCCACCATCAGGAGCAGGCCGGGGCCGGGCAGCACGAGCGCGGCGATGCCCGCGACGACCAGGACCCAGCCGACGATCTCGAGGACCAGACGGCGGATGGCTCGGGCCGACTTGGGCGGCTTCTTGTCGTCGCCGGTCATCGAGTGCGTGTCAGCGGGTTGGGCATGTCTCATCCTCGCACTTGGGCAACCCGCTGCGCTCGATCGGTCAGGCGGTCTGCTCGTCGCGAGTCCGGCCGGGCTCGACATACCCGCGCACGAGATGGTGCTGCGGGTTGAATGCCCAGAGGGTGTAGGTGTCGACGGCCCGCAGGACGTTGCGTACGGGGGTCGGCGAGGTCGTGGTGCGGATCGGGGGAAGGGGAAGCATGCGGATCTCCTTCGGTGGTGGGTGAAATCGGGTACGTCGATCACAACGCAGGTGCGAGGGTCACAAAA
>CAVXBS010000028.1:0-5716 GCA_963759975.1 uncultured Actinomycetota bacterium | reverse complement strand
CGAGCGGCCCGGTCACCCTGCGGTGGCCGGGCCGTCCGGATTGCAGAGGACTGGAGAGGGACTAGATCAGGCCCTTGCTGGTCAGCCACTCCTTGGCGAGCACCGCCGGAGCGGTCTTGTCCGCGCCCTGGTTCTTGCTGTTGAGGTCGAGCAGGTCCTCGGTCGTCAGCTGCGCCGAGATGTCGTCGAGGATCTTCTCGACCTTGTCGGATGCCTTCTTGTCATTGATCAGCGGGATGACCTGCTGAGCGGCGATGAGGTTCTTCGGGATCCTCGAGCGTCACGAGCTTGTTGGCCAGGATCGACGGCGTCGTCGAGTAGATGTCCGCGATGTCGATGTCACCGTCGAGCAACGACTTGAGGGTCTTCGGGCCACCACCGTCACCGATGGGGACGAACTTGACGTCCATGATGCCGTAGACCTTCTCAAGCCCGGGATGCCGTAGGCGCGCTCCTTGAACTCCGGATTGGCGCCCAGCGTGAGGCCCTTGACCTTCTTGAGGTCCTCGATCGTCTTGAGGCCGTTCTTGGAGGCGAACTCGGGCGTGACGTTGAGCGAGTCCTTGTCCTCGGCCTTGGCGGCGTCGAGCACATCGAGGTTGTCCGGCAGCGCATCGCCGAGGGCCTTCTCGATGTCGGCCTCCGAGGTGGCCGTCGCCTTGGGGTCGAGGTAGGTCAACAGGTTGCCCGAGTACTCCGGCAGCAGGTCGATCTCGCCCTTCTCGAGGGCGGGGATGTAGACCTCGCGGGCGCCGATGTTGAGCTTCTTCTTGACCTTGACGCCCTTGGCCTCCAGTGCCTGGGCGTAGATCTCGGCGATGATCTCGTTCTCGGGGAACGCGGCCGAGCCGACAGTGATCGTGTCACCGGCGGACTTCTTGCCGCCCGTGTCGGTCGGGTCGCTTCCGCACGCCGACAGGGACAGCCCCAGGGCGGCGACGGCGATGCCGGCGGTGAGCTTGGTGATGGACATGTTTCTCCTTGATGGGTTGCTCACGCCGCGGAGGGCGTGCGGGAGGGACGCGAGCCGAGGACGACTCGCTGCAGGATGACGAAGATTCCGTCGAGGACGAGGGCCAGAACAATCACGACGACCGATCCGCCGACGATGCGGGCGTAGTCGCTGACCGCCAGTCCGTCGATGAGGTAGCGGCCGAGGCCGCCGGGGCCGGGGATGTACGCCGCGACCGTGGCGGTTGCCACCACCTGCAGCGTCGCGGATCGAAAACCACCGATGATGAGCGGCAGCGCGAGCGGTACCTCGACCTTGCGAAGCACCTGCCACTCGGTCATGCCGATCGCGCGCGCTGCGTCGATCGTCTGCCGGTTGACCGACTCGAGGCCTGCGTAGGCGCCGGCCAGCAACGGCGGGATCGCGAGGAGCACGAGCGTGAAGATCGCGGGCTTGACCCCGATGCCGGAGAACAGTGAGGCGTACGTCAGCACACCCAGAGTCGGAAGCGCTCGCAATGCACCCGTGCTGACCACGGCGAGGCCGCGGAGCCGACCGGTGTGACCGACCCACAACCCGATCGGGATCGCGATCGCAGCGGCGATCACGACAGTCAGCGCGGTGTATTCGAGGTGCTGGGTCAATCGGTGCGGGATGCCGTCGGCGCCCGACCAGTTGGCCGAATCGCTGAGCCAGTCGACGGTGCCGCTGAGGACGCTCATGCCCGTCCTCCGCGCACGTGCTGGGCGAACGACCTGATCGGCGAGACCGGGCTGCGCCCTTGGCGCGGCGTGCGGGCCCATGGCATCAGCACCCGGCCCGCGATCACCAGCACCAGGTCGAACAGCAGCGCAAGGGCCACGATGCCGATCACGCCGATCAGGATCTCCGCATCGTTGTCGGTGCGGTAGCCCTCGGTGAACAGCGACCCGAGGTTGCTGACCCCGATCAGCGCGCCGACGCTGACGAGGCTGACGGTACTGACCGCCACGACCCGCAGGCCGGCGAGGAGCACGGGTCCGGCGAGAGGCAGCTCGACCAGGAAGGCGCGCCCAGCAGGCGCGAAACCGGTCGCCGTGGCCGCGTCGAGCACCGCCGGCGAGACCGACTCGAAGGCGTCCGCAGCGGACCGGATCATGATCGCGACGGCGTAGACCGTCAGCGCCACCACGACATTGACCGGGTCGAGGAATCCGGTGCCGATGATGCTGGGCAGCACGAGGAAGAACGCCAGGGAAGGGATGGTGTAGAGGATGCTGCCGAAGCTCAGCACGGCGCCCCTGATCCTGCGGTGCCGGTTGGCGTACCAGCCGATCGGCACCGCGATCACGAATCCCAGCAGGATCGGCAAGCCGCTGAGCCACAGATGACTCAGCAGGAGGTTCCACACCTTGTCGGTGTTGGCGTTGAACCAGGTCATTCGGACAGGACTCCCGTGGCCTTGCCCGTCTCGTCGACGACGATGCGGCGGCCGTCGCGTTCCTCGACGTGCAGCCTGCGATGCCCCTTGTCGAGGCCGATGAAGCTGCTGACGAAGTCGTTCGCCGGGTTGGCGAGGATGTCGGCCGGCGATCCGACCTGGGCGATCTCGCCGCCCTTCTTGAGGATCACGACCTGGTCGCCCAGCAGGAAGGCCTCGTCGATGTCGTGCGTCACGAACACGATCGTCTTGTCGAGCTCGCGCTGGAGGCGGAGCAGCTCCTGCTGCAGCTCGTCGCGCACGATCGGGTCGACGGCGCCGAACGGCTCGTCCATCAGCAGGATGTTCGGGTCGGTGACCAGGCCGCGGGCCACGCCGACACGTTGCTGCTGCCCACCGGACAGCTGGGCCGGATAGCGGTTGGCCAGCGACGACTCGAGACCGACCGTCTCGAGCACTTCGTGAGCCCGGTCGCGGGCGACCTTCTTGTCCGCACCTTTGAGCCTCATCATCAGGGCGACGTTGTCGATGACCTTGCGGTGCGGGAGCAGGCCCGCCTCCTGCATGACGTAGCCGATGCTGCGCCGCAGCTCGACCTTGTTGCGCGTCGAGACGTCGACGTCGTCGATCAGCACCTGCCCGTGGGTCGGGTCGACCATGCGGTTGACCATGCGCAGCAGCGTCGTCTTGCCACATCCCGACGAGCCGACGAACACCGTCGTCGTACGGGATGGGAGCTGGAGACTGAAGTCCCCGACCGCCTCGGTCCCATCTGCGAACGTCTTGCCGATGGAGCGGTACTCGATCATGCGGTCCTCCGCGTTTCGCGATAGGTAGGCATTGAACTGGGCAAACAGGCTTCGGTCAGTCTGGCGTGAATCCACCCTAGGCGGCAATCAGGAGCCGCGCTCATCTCGTGTCGCGGTCGCACCGACCACCGTCTCGACCGGATAACCCTCGGTGCACACCACGATCCACTCCTGTCCGTCTCGCGCTTGGGGCAGGCCCGCACCCGAGGCCGGGTGCAAGCGCCACCCCAGATGATTGCGCTCGACTATGACAAAACCAGGAATCTCGCCATCTGATTCCCGCTGCCCGCCAGGACGGATGTCGACGATCAGGGAGCCGGCGGCCACGCGGACTCCACCCGCCGACCGTGCGAAGATGCGTTAAGTGGCGCCGCGGCTAGGCTGATGGAGAGTGCCTCGGGGGCACGTGGTCGTGCGCGCCCGGCGCCGACAGGGAGGACAAACCGTGAAGTGGCTCGTCATCATCGTCATCCTGATCGTCATCGTGGTCGGCGTGCTCTGGCTGCGGACCGTGCGACAGGGTCCGGACACGGTCGACTCGCGCGATCCACATCGTCTGGATGAGTCACTGACGCCTCCCGGAGATGCCGGCAACCCGTTGCCTCCCGGCGGTCCGGCAGTTGCCGGCGGAGCGACCGGGGGCAGCTCCATCGAACCGCCGTCCGAGGCCACCTGGGCGTCCGAGGAAGCCGGTGCGAGCGACGTCCCGCCTTCCGACGATCTGCCACCTTCGGAGACGCATCCGAACGCCTGACCCGTTTTGTTCGCGGGGCCGCCCGTACGTTACAGTTGCGTGCGCGGTTCACCCGCGAAACAGCAAGGCCCCGTGGCGCAGTTGGTTAGCGCGCCGCCCTGTCACGGCGGAGGTCGCCGGTTCGAGTCCGGTCGGGGTCGCCAGCTGAACGAAGCCCACGCATCTGAGTCGAGGTGCGTGGGTTCCCCGTTGCTCGCCGATTTAACCGGGCAGGTGCGGTGCGATAAGGTGATCGTCGCTCGTTCGCGGGCACGGCCAGGTAGCTCAGTTGGTACGAGCATCCGCCTGAAAAGCGGAGGGTCGCCGGTTCGACCCCGGCCCTGGCCACCAAAATGCGGGTCCGTGAGGTACGAACGGGCCCGCTTTTTCGTGGCCTGGAGTCGGTACGAGAAACGGTGGGCCTGGGGGTCCCCCCTGCTCGAAGTGGCGCGCCGCTATTGCCACCGCCGGCAGACCGCACAACGAGCGCGCCGCGCAGAGCTTGGGGGAGTCGACCCCGGCCCTGGCCACCAAAATGCGGGTCCGTGAGGTACGAACGGGCCCGCTTTATGGTGGCCGGAGTTGGTAAGAGAAACGGCGGGCCCGGGCCCCGCATCTCAGTGACGGGCCTAGGCTCGGCACATGGACCGGATCGTGCAGGTCGCGCAGCATGCCGACGACCTCGATCGTGCTGCCGCGTTCTACGAGCAGCTCCTCGGCCGGCCACCCGCTGCGAGGTTCGACCCGCCGGGCCTGTTGTTCTTCACGATCGGCGGAGCCCGCCTGCTGCTCGAGCCGGGCGCGCCCTCAGCAACGATCTACCTCGAGGTCGAGGACGTACGCACGTCAATCGAGGTGCTGCGCGCTCGGGGCGTCACGATCGAGGGTGAGCCGCACGTGATCTTCCAGCACACCGACGACACGCTGGGGCCCACCGGCACGGACGAGTGGATGGCGTTCATCCGCGACTCCGAGGGCAACCTCGTCGGCCTCGTGAGCCACAGCCCGACCGAAGGGTGACGACCGGCCTAGTCTGGGACGTATGGACCTCGGACTTCACGATCGTGTCTACCTCCTCACTGGCGCCACCAGCGGGCTCGGCCTCGCCACGGCGCGGGCGCTCGTCGCCGACGGCGCGCGCGTGGTCGTCTCGTCCCGCTCGCAGGAGTCGGTCGACCAGGCGGTGGCCGAGCTCGGCGACCTGGCAAAGGGGGTCGCCGTTGACAACGCCGACCCGACGGCCCCCGACCAGCTCATCCGCGCCGCGCGCGACACGTTCGGGCGACTCGACGGCGCGCTGATCAGTGTGGGCGGTCCTCCCGCCGGCCCGATCCTCGATCGCACGGAGGACGAGTGGCGTTCAGCGTTCGAGACCGTGTTCCTGGGCGCGATCAGGCTCGCGGTGACGGTCGCCGAGGAGCTCGGCGAGGGTGGCTCCATCGCCTTCGTCCTGTCGACGTCGGCCAAGCAACCCATCCCCAACCTCGGCATCAGCAACGGGTTGCGCCCCGGGCTCGCCATGGCCGCCAAGAACCTCGCCGACGAGCTCGGGCCACGGGGCATACGCGTCAACGGTCTGCTGCCCGGCCGGGTCGACACCGAGCGCGTACGCCAGCTGGATGGGCAGTCCGCCGACCCTGAGGCTGCCCGCGCCGCGACCGAGCAGTCGATCCCACTGCGTCGCTACGGCAAGCCCGAGGAGTTCGGCCAGACCGCCGCCTTCCTGCTGTCGCCGGCAGCCGGCTTCCTGACCGGGGTGATGCTGCCGGTCGACGGTGGCATGACGCGCGGCCTATAGCCCT
>CAVXBS010000027.1:0-9550 GCA_963759975.1 uncultured Actinomycetota bacterium | reverse complement strand
CAAACTAAAAACAGCATTGATCGACACTGTTCCATCCGGCTTGATTTCCACTTTCACGGCGGTAGCACGGATTCGAATCCCGTTGGGGTGCCAGCAAATCCGCCGGTTGCAGTGCAAGCCCTCCGCCGGTTTGGGTGCGGAGGCCGCCCGCGGCCGTAGCCTCAAAATTCCGCCCTACGCAGATGGCGGCCGGCAGGGCCCGGTGCCGCGTCACGACGAAGGGCCTCCCACTCAACGCGGGTGCGCTGAGCGAGAGGCCCTTCGGTCCGGTGGCGCGTGGCCATCACGCGTTCGTCTCCCCGCTACCTGACACTCAGCTTCTTGGTCAGGCTCTTGGCGTAGACGCCGGTCGTGCCGTAGTACGTCACCTTGATCGTGCGCTTGCCGCGCTTCAACTTGACGATCGACGACGCCTTGCCATGTCTGAGTGTCACGGTCTTGACGACCTTGCTGCCGTCGCGGATCTTGACGACTCCACTCAGCGGCGGGACACCGGTTGCTGAAACGGCGACGCTGATTCGCACGTTGCGCTTCGAGCCGGACCGGCTGCCCTGCTTCGCCGTCCAGCTGAGTCGCGGACTGACCTTGCTGATGGTGACCGTCTGGGACCCGACCACCGTGTCGCGCCGTCCGGGTCCTGCGAGCGTCACCATCACCCCGACAGACCTGCCGTAGTCGATCTGCGCTGCCCGGTACGAGCTGCCGGTGGCACCGTTGATCGGCAGCCCGTTGCGGTACCACTGGTACGACGTCTGCGCTGGCGTCGGTGAGACCACAGCCGGCGTCACACCGAGCAGGTTGCCGACCCGGGGGGTGCCTTTGACCATCGGCGGCGACGAGACCTGGAACTGGGGCGCATCGAGGACCGTGGCCGTGGGGTCGGAGGTGCCCGCGGCGATCCGCTCGTACCCCGCCTTGTCGGCGTAGCCCATCAGCGTGATCTTCTTGCCCCGGTCGATCTCCTGGACGACGTACTCACCCCGCGCGTCGCTGGTCTTACGGTAGACGCCGTCGGCGTACCAGTCGTACCGATACGAGTCAGCGGCCGGGACCGACGACAGGGAACCCTTGAGGGTCGAGCCGACGTACGCGTCACCGGTGATGACGGGCTTGGTGGCCGAGGTGAAGAGCGTGCCCTTGACCGCGACCTGAGGCGTGTCGGAGTACGCCGATCCGTACGAGGCATTCGCTCCGTTGGTGCGGAACACGAGGTTCGAGCCAGTGTCGGCTGCCTTCGGCGTGTACGACATCCCGGTTCCGACCGTCGTGACGACGTCACCCGTCACCTTGAGCCACTGGCCCGTCTTGGTGACGGTCGCGTCGTCCGGGCCGAACGTCGCATGGGTCGCCTGGATAGGAGTCGCTACGCGGAACACGCCGTCGGACTTCGTCACTGTCGGCGCAGCAACGACACCGAGTCGCTTGAAGCCCTGGACCAGCGAGCTGCCACCCGCGGCGATCGCGACCGGCGCCGAGCCGGGAACTGGCGGCTGCGGCGACTGTCGGACGCTCGTGGCACCCGAGCCCCAGACACCGGCCGTCGGTGAGTCCTTCGCGACACCGGCGGAGAACCCGTTGCCGGCGGCTATCTGCGTCCACCTGTCCCCTGGGGCCAGGGCCGGGACGTTGAGCGCACCTTCTGTGTTGTTGCCCCACGCCACGATCTCGTTGTCGGACGTCAGGGCGAGCGCATGGCGGTAGCCCGCCGCAATCTGCACGACCTTCTTGTCGGCCAGCGACGGCGGGACGTCGAGCACACCAAAGGAGTTGCTGCCCCAGACGTAGACCTTGCCGGAGGACGACAGCGCCATCGAGTAGTAGACGCTCGCATCCACCGACTGGATCGTCGTGCTGTTGACGGCTGCAGGGATGCTGGTCTGGCCGAAGTTGTTCTCGCCCCAGGCGTAGACCTTGCCGCCCGACGACTTGGCGATCACGTGCCTCGTGCCGGCAGCCACTTGGAGGATGTCGGCGTCGAGGGCCGCCTTCGGGACATTCTCCTGGCCGTGTGACGTGTCGCCCCACACGCGCACGTTGTAGTCGTCGCCGACGACCACGTTGAAGCCCACTCCAGCTGCCACGTCGACCGCTCCCAAGTTCTCCAGGTGCTGCGGGATGGAGCCCTCTCCGTGCTCGTTGTCGCCCCAGGCGTAGAGCTTCTTGTCGGACGTGATCGCCACCCCGTGAGAGGCTCCCAGGTCCATCTTGGTGACCATCTTGCGGCCGCTGCGCAGGTCGAACGGCAGGTCGTTCTCCCCATGACTGTTGTCTCCGCCCCAGGCCTGCAAGACGCTGGCGGCGTTGCCTGACTCAGCCGCGTCGGCGTCCGTGGGCGCGCTGATCGCGGCGCCAACGGCGAGGGCCAGGGTCGCCGCCCATGTCATCGCCCGCAGCGCGCGGCGCGGCGGGTGCACCCGGTTGGGTGCCATCGTGCTGCTCATTCGTGCTCCTTGTGTCGTCGGACGGGCGCACACACGGCGCCCCCGATCACAAGGGTCGATGCCCCGCCTTGGGGGTGACTGGGAGGCGACTGGGGTCAGCCGGAGGCGCGCTGCCGCTCGCGCCAGGCTCGGGCCTTCATGACGTCGCCGCAGGGATCGGCGCTGCACCAGCGCGCGGACCGGTTGCGTGAGCTGTCGTAGAAGATCCACTGGCAGTCCTCGCGCCCGCAGCAGCCCATGCGGGTCCATCGGCCGTCCTCGATCGCCCGGTGCAACGTCTCGAGCTGCCGGGCGACGACCCGGTCGCCGACACCGCGACGGGCGTGGGCCTCGAGTGACGACGCGCCGTCGGCCGTCAGGCGTACGACGAGGGGGGACGTCTGCGCGACTGCGTTGACGGCATCCGCGGACTCCTCACCGGGCTTGATCAAGAACCCGCGCAGTGCGTCGCGGAAGCCACCGAGCTCGGCCACGTCGCGACGGGTCAGGATCTCGCCGTCAACCAGCACGCCGTAGTGCAGGAGGAACGGATGCAGGAGCTCCAGGTCGTCCAGTCGGTCGAGCCCGTGGAACCGGTCGTCGGTGTTGAGCAGCATGCGCAAGGCCTCCAGCCGGCCCGGCGCTGGCCGGTCTCCGAGGACTCTCGAGTTCTGACCCACGCGAGGAGTGTAAGCGTTACAGTCTATCTGCGGTAGCACGTAACAGTCGGTCGACAGCAAGGGAGAGTCGCGTGACGACCACCGACGTCCGCATCGGTGTGCTGGGAGCCGACGACGATCCAGGTCGCCGGACAGGACGTCGAGGTCGGCTCGCTGAAGCAGCGCGCGCTCCTGGCCGTCCTCGCCCTTGGCGAGGGCCACCCAGTCTCCACCGATCGCATCATCCAGGCGCTGTGGCACGACAGCCCGCCCTCCGGCGTGGCCACGACGTTGCACGGCTACGTCGCATCGCTGCGGCGCCTGCTCGAGCCGTCCCGGGCCCCGCGTACTGCTCCTTCGGTCCTGGTCACCGCGCCGGGCGGGTACGCCCTGAGACTCGGCCGGCCGGGCCTGGACAGCGCGGTCCTTGCCACCGCCGTCGACCGACGCGACTGCAGCGCTCCGGGACGTCCCCGAGCACCATCGTCCCGTCGCGGCAGCGCAGCACCACGAAGCACTCCGCGCGGGTCACGCCGAGCTGACACAGGCCGTGGCGCTCTGGCGCGGCACGCCATATGCCGACCTCGGTGACACCGAGCTCGTCGAGGCCGAGCGGCAGCGCCTGCGTGAGCTGCTCCTGACGGCCCGCACCCAGCAGTGCATCATTGAACTGGCGGTGGGCGATTACACCGCTGCCGCGCCCACCCTGCAGCGTCTCACGACCGAGCATCCGCTGCGCGAGCAGCTGTGGATCCTGCGCGCCGTGGCGCTGACCCGAGCCGGCCGGCAGGCCGACGCGCTCGACGCGCTCCAGCAGCTGCGCGACGTACTGGTCGACGAGCTCGGCATCGACCCGAGCCCCCAGGTGCAGGCGTTGCAGCGCGACATCCTGCGCCAGGACGCCTCGTTGGTCGAGCGGGCGCCGTCCCCCGTCGGCCATGTCGCGGCAGCGGCCCGGCCTCCTTCTGCTTCGGCGTTCCCGTGGCCGCTTGTCGGCAGACGGGCGGAGATCATGGCCCTGGAGGCGGCGCTCGACCGGGCCGGAGTCTCGGGCCTGCAGCTCGCGCACGTCGTGGGCGAGCCCGGTATCGGCAAGTCTCGACTGACCCGTGAGCTGGGAACGCTGGCGGGCCGACGGGGCTATGTGCACGTCGAGGGGCGCTGCTCCCCCGACGACGGCGCACCACCGTTGTGGGCATGGCACCAGGTCCTCCGCGCGGTCGCCGCGGCGTGCCACGTCGAGGTCCCGGACCTCGCATCGACGGAGCATGCCTCGACGGCCGAGCAGGCGGCCGCCCAGTTCGTCATGAGCGAGGCGATCGCCGAGGCACTGCGGCAGGCCGCCGCGGTCGCACCGCTCATGATCGTCATCGAGGACGTCCACTGGGCCGATGCCTCGACGTTGAGGGTTCTGCGACACCTGGCGGATCATCGCGGCAGTGACCGCATCCTGCTGTGCATCACCCAGCGTCCCGACGACGGCTCGGGCACGACCCTCGACCTGGGCTACGCGTTCGCGCGAGCCGACGCCACCCGCCTCGACCTGGTCGGACTCGATGCCGACGAGTCCGCCGAGCTGGTGACTCACGTCGCCGGCGCACGGGCCGACGAGGTCGACGGTCACCGACTCCAGGAGCGTACGGGCGGCAACCCGTTCTTCCTGTCGGAGGTCGCGCGATCCGGCGACGCGCTCGGCGGAGCTGCCACAGCTCCCCTGTCGGAGCTGGTGGCCCAGCGCGTACGGACGCTGGTGGCGCCCACCCGTGAGCTCCTCGAAGGGGCAGCCGTCGTCGACCGCGTCGTCAACGCGTCGCTCGTCGCCACGGCGGCGCACGTCGACGAGGCGTCACTGGTCGACCGACTGGCGCCCGCGCGAGCCGCGGGACTCCTGGTGACCGAGCCGGACGGCCGACTGGCATTCGCGCACGCGATCGTGCGCGAGGCGGTGCTGGGAGCGATGCGACCGGTCGTGGTGGAGCAGTGGCATGCCCGCGTTGCCAGAGCACTGGAGACCCGGCAGCTGCGCGGGGCGTCCGAGCGCAGCGCGCTGGCCTATCACTGGCGGGAGGCGGGCTACGCGCACGCCGGTCGCGCCTGGCGGGCAGCGGTCTCGGCGGCGGAGGCGGCTCGCGAGGTGCACGCCACGGAGGAGGCGGCGCTGCTGCTCGGACAGGCACTCGAGTCGCAGCGGCTCGATGCGACGTCCACCGACATCCAACGCTACGAGCTCCTGATGCAGCTGGCGAGCGGCCGGCGAGTGGCAGCGGACTGGGCCGGCGCCGCGGCCGCCGTCACCCAGGCCATCGCGACGGCCGAGCGGATGGGCGAGCCCGAGCTGGCCGCCCGCGCCTCGGTGGGCTCGGTCGAAGGTGCCGTGTGGCACGCCCGGACGTACGGGACAGTGCAGGAGGACCTGGTCGCGGCGCTGCGGCGAGCCCTCGACAACCTGCCTCCCGGCGACAGCGAGCTGCGCTGCCGCGTCATGCTGTGCCTGGCGGTCGAGGCCTATTATCTCGCTCCGCCCGAGGAGACCGACGCGCTCGTCGAGGACGCGCTCGCGATCGCCGAACGCATCGCCGACCCCCGCCTGCTGGTCGTTGCCCTGCAGCTCGCCTTCTCCGCGCGCTGGCGGCCGGCGACAGCCGAGTGGCGGCTGGCCGCAATCCGTCAGGCGTACGAGATCTCGGCGGAGCTTGGCGACGTGCACCTCGAGGTCACGTGCCGGTCATTCTTCGCGATCGCACTGATCGAGCTTGGCCTCGTCAACGAGGGTCGCGACCTGATCGGGCCAACCATCGAGCTCGCCGACCGGCACGGCATCCTCACTGCCGTCACGATCCTGGAGATGCTGCAGGGTCCGATGCTGCTGCTGAGCGGCGATGATGAAAAGGCGCAACGGTGCATCGACCGCGTGGCCGAGCTGGCCCAGCGCGTCACGGTGCCCAACATGGACCACGCGACGGCGGCTCTGATGTCGGTCCAGGTGCTCTGGCAGGGCCGCTTTGACGAGCTGTCGACGGCACTGACGCAGCTGATCGCCAACCAGACCGTGCCGGTCGACTCGTTCGTCGTCGCGATGCTGCTCCGCGTGGGCGATCCCGCCAAGGCGCGCGAGGTGTTCGATGCGACGTTCGTCGAGCCCGGCGACCGCGACTACATGGGCGTCATCCAGCACTGTCTGGCCGGCGAGGTCGCCCTCGGACTCGGCGAGCCGGCCATCGCCGCCCGCGCCTATCGCTGGCTCAAGCCGTACGCCGGGCGGATCAGCTCAGCCGGGTCGACCACGATCATGGGTCCGGTCGATGCGTTCTTGGCCCTCGCCGCGGCGGCGACCGGTGACCTGGCGGCAGCCAAGGAGCACGCCGACGACGCGATACGTCTGTGCGACAAGTGGGGGTTCGTCCGCGTCGCGGCGTGGCTCCAGGGCGTACGCGCCCAGTACGACTTCTGATCAACCGCCGAACGCCGCCCGCTCTCCGCGAGCGAACTTGCGCCGCCCCAGTGCGTGGAGGACCCGGAACGGCGGACCTGCGACCCGGTTGACCCGCGCCAGCGCCTCGGGCGGCAGGCCTTTGTAGGCCCAGGGCACCATGGTCTTGACCTGCTGCATCGACATGCCGCCTCGGAGCTTGGTCTTCTCCAGCCTGGCCCACTCCTCCCCCGTGACGTACGCCTGGAGGATCCTGATCGCGTCCCTCTCCTCGTGCGCGAGGTGATGGTCGAGCTTCTCCCGCGCGCGTACGAGGCGAACGACGAGGCTCGCCCGAGCCTCCTCGTCAGGGGCTTCGGAGAGCCGATCGAATCCCAGCGAGCACGCCGCGAGCAACGGATCGATCGAGGCGTGTTCCTCTTCCATGTCCTCGAGGACCTGCAGCGCCTCGGCGTCACCGGCTGCGCTGACCTTGCCGACCATGAGAGGCCACACGTGGTCGTCCTCCTTGGTGTGGTGGTCGTGCAACAGCTCGCCGAACACTCTCCAGCGGTCCGCGAGGCGACGCCACGTCGGGCGATCACCTGCGGGCGTGCGCTCCGCCGCGGCGACGAAATCGGTCAGGTCGCGCCGGAACGCGTGGTGCAGGACGTACATCATCGTCATGTCGGCGGCACCCGCAGGGGCGGCCGCCTGTCCGGGGAGCATCAGCTGGGTGGTCGTGGACTGCGTCATCGTGCTTGCCTTCGCGATCGGGACGGCAGGCGGTCCTTGCCGTCGTTCGTCGATCATGTGGGC
This sequence comes from uncultured Actinomycetota bacterium, assembly GCA_963759975.1. Lineage (GTDB taxonomy): Bacteria > Actinomycetota > Actinomycetes > Propionibacteriales > Nocardioidaceae > Aeromicrobium. Next base: position 2,243 of record CAVXBS010000027.1, on the reverse strand, counting down.
CAGCACTGGGGTGGGACTGGGGTCGCACTTCAGTGCGATCGTTCAGGGCCGGCAAGGTGATCGATTCAGAGCTCCGCCCAGAAGTCACGCAGGAGAGCGGCGACGGCGGCGGGCTGCTCGAGCGGGACCAAGGTCCTGGCACCCGGGACCGAGGTGGCTCGTGCGCCAGGGGTGCGAGAGGCGGCCGCGACAGCGTCCGCAGGGCTCCAGTCTCCGCGGTCGTCGGAAGCCACGAACAGACTGGGGACGCAGATGTCGCCCAGCTCATCGTTCACGTCGACCCGGCGAAGTATGAACGAGGTGAGGGCGGCCGACAGACTGGCGCGACCCGGTCGCGCGAGGCTGTCGAGCACGACCTGCCGCACGTCGGCATCGGCCTGCGACGCGTCTGTCAGCATGGCGTCGAGGATGGCGCTGCGCACCGGACCGACCGCACCGAACGAGCGGAGCAGCGGGCGCAGCAGCAAGATCTTGAGCCGCAGCGCGGGGGCGATGGGCTCGGTCGGAGCGCTCACCGCCACGAGGCTGCGCAGCACACCCGCACGGGTAGCCAGCTTGAAGCCGACATGACCGCCGAAGGCATTTCCCACCCAGTCGACCGGCTCGGACACCGACAGCCCGTCCAGGAGGTCGCGGGCTGCGTCTGCCGCCTCGGAGATGTTGCTGATCCGGCGCAATGGCTCGCTGAGACCCAGCCCGGGCCCATCCACCAGGACGTAACGGCGGTCAGACGGCAGGAGCGACACGAGGCGGTCCCAGGTGCGGCTGTCGACGAACATCGACGGCCACAGCACGACAGTGGGCCCAGATCCGACGATCCGGACGTGCAGGGCACCTAGACGCGTAGGGACGGAGGTCGTGCGCTCTGGGGCGGATGAGAGAGACATGGCGATCCTTTGCTCGAAAATGTGTGGTTGCTGGTTGCTGGGCTCGATCCTGAGCCGACCCCGCTGGCTCTCAGCGCCGAGCGACCCGGCGGTAGAGCTGGGCGTGCGCCTGCGCGATCCTGGGCCAGGCGCGATCCGGCGAGCCAACCGGCGTGCCTGTTGCCCCGGCGACGGAGTGCCAAGCCCTGCGGAGACCGTCGGACGTGAGGGTCCCTTCGTACGTACCAACCCATTCCGGCCCGTACTCATGTTGAAGCTCACGGGCGGCCGGGCCATCGCGGACGATGACGGGGCGGCCCAGGCTCAGTGCGAGGAAGACGACCCCCGAGTTGTACATGTCCCGGTACGTCAGCAGCAGCGCGTCCGCGGCGAGCACCACGTCGATGAGGTCCTGGTCGGCGACGCGACCGACGACGAGGTCCACGTTGTCGGCAGTGCCCGCCAGGTCAGCGATGGATGCCGTGTAGTCCGGGTCTGCGGAAGCGCCCATGATCGACATGGCGAAGTCCTCGCACCGCCTCACCACCGCGATGCTCTCCTCGAAGTTCTTGTACCGCCGGATGATGCCCAGGGACAAGAGCCGGACGGGTCGACCCGATGCACGAACTGACCCGACACCGTCTGGTCGCATCCGCCTGATCCACGGCCGGTAGTCCCCGTGGGGGATGACGACGTCGAGAGGGGAGTCGGCGCCCGATTCGGCGCGCGAGAACTCCGTCAGCCATATCCGAGCTCGCACCCGGAGCTGGAGCAGCTGCAGCAGCCCTCGCTCCAGTCGCGGACCGGGGTCGTGCGGTCGGCGGTTTGCTGAGTCCTGACGACCGGTATGCCCTGGACGTGCAGCCGAGCCATCCAGAGCAGCCACCACGCGTGGTTGCGCATCCGACGTCCCCAGCCTGCGGATCGCAGCCGGTGCTCAGGCCAGTGCGAGTGCACCACGTCGTAGGCCCCGAGAACTGAGGACCGACGATCAAAGCCGATGATGTCGATACCCTTCGGCATGCGCTTGATGAGCTCGTGGAGATAGGGATTGTTCCGCCAGCTTGACCGTGGCACATCGACCAGGACGCGCACGCGTGCATCGCGTGCCGTGCGCGGGCGCACGCGTCGCCACCCGATCGCGGCCGCCCCGCCGAATCCCATTCCCGCGAGGTTCACCATCAGCTGTTGCGGAGACGCCGACCACACCGGACTCATCCAACGGACGACTTCGACCGCACCCAGGACCAGCAGCCCGAAAGCCATCATGTTTCTCCAACGAGTCCCACGACGCAGGAGAAGTGTCGCGGCTCCGGCCACTGCGAACTCGGCAAACAGCGCCAAGGATCCCGTGTGACTTGGGCCTGACAGCGCTAC
>CAVXBS010000026.1:0-327499 GCA_963759975.1 uncultured Actinomycetota bacterium | reverse complement strand
AGCGGGTGTCGGGGTCGTCACGATCGCCGCGCTGATCCTGGTCGCAGCGCCGGAGCGGCCCCGGTCGGAGGATCAGGCGTGGGTGCCGATCGACTCGGTGTTCCCCGAGCTGCCTTCCGACAAGGTGCTCGACAAGGTCGAGATCGTCGAGGGTGCGTCGACCAGCGGCAGCCGGGCTATCGTCGAGGGCGCCCTGTCGACGTACCGGACCTCGGTGTCGTTCTATGGGCGGCTCGCGGACAACGCGAAGACCACGGACGTACGCACGCCGTTCGACGGCGAGACGACTGCGCTGGTCGTGACCGATCGGCACGACAACATCGGCATGGATCCGGTGGCCCGCGCCATCGCCGACCGGGCTGGGGCGCGCATGCTGATCGACCTCGGCGACGACACGTCCAACGGCGGCAGCTGGGAGACGTTCAGCATCAACTCGCTGGCCCGGGAGTTCCGCGACTTCGACGTCGTGTCGGTCGCCGGCAACCACGACACCGGCTCGACGGTGCGCAAGCAGATGGAGGACAAGGGCTTCACGGTGCTTGACGGCAAGCCCGTCACGGTGGGCGGCGTCCGGTTCCTCGGCAGCAGCGATCCGCGCAGCTCGGGCCTGACGTCGGGCTATGGCGGCAACGCGTCCGACAACTCGCTCGCACTGCGCCAGCAGGACGAGGAGCTGAGAAGGCCGCGTGCGACGACGGCGACGTCGGCGTCGTCGCCGTGCACACGCCCTCGTCGGCGAACCGGACTGCAGCTCGGGGTGCGTCGACCTGGTGCTGTCGGGGCACCTCCACCGGCAGGTCGGCCCTTTAGGTCCAACGGCGCCAACGGTCGTTCGACGACGACCCTGACGACCGGGACGACGGGTGGTGCCGTCTACGCGTTTGCGCTGGGAAGCAAGCTCCGGCGTCAGGCGGAGGTGACGATCGTGACGTTTGCCGACGGCAAACCGGTCGGGCTGCAGCCGGTCACCTTCGAGCCGGGCGGGATCATCGAGGTCCAGGACTACACGCCGATCACGAGTCGCCCGCTAGCGACAGCGGGCGAGGATCAGCTCGGCGTACGCCCGCGCGCACGTGACCACTTCGGAGATCGCGACCTGCTCGTCGACGGCGTGCGCGTTGGCGATCCGTCCCGGTCCGTACTGCACGGTCGGGATGTCGGCCGTCGCATACTGCCGGAGGTCCGAGCCATAGGGCGCACCCGTCAGGTGGGGGCGGGGATCGCCTGCGGCCATGACGGCGTCGACGACCTGGACGCCGAAGGGATCGCCCTCGGGCAGCCGGCCAGCGGCGAAGTGCCCGCCGGGCCAGGTGACGGTCGGCGGATTGTCCGCGAGCCACGAGTCCTGGGCAGCTGCGTGGGCGAGCGCATTCTCGAACGCGGCCTTGGCCTCGGCGAACGACTCTCCGGGCATCACGCCGTACCGGCCCTCGGCGACGAGGAGATCAGGGACGGTGCTGGCCCAGTCGCCGGCGTGGATGATGCCGACGCTGATGGGCCACGGCAGCTCGCCGAACGGGAAGGGTGGAGCCGCATTGCGTACGGCCTCCAGCTCCGCCAGGGCGTGGTGCAGGAGCTCGAACGCCGTGATCGCGCTCCGGCCGGTGGCGCGCATCGACCCGTGTGTCGCCCGCCCGACGACCTCGATCCGGAACGTCAACGAGCCGGCGTTGGCTGCCACGACCTGACCATCGGTCGGCTCGGCGATGACACAGGCGTCGCCGACGTGCCCGCGGCGCAGGGTCGCGTACGTTCCCAGACCGCCGTCCTCCTCGCCGATCACGGTGTGCACGGCGAACGGGCGACTGAGCTCGATGCCGCTGACGGCTCGTGCCGCGGCGATGATCGCGACGACGCCCCCCTTCATGTCGCAGACTCCCCGGCCGTACCAGGTGTCGTCCTCCTCGCGGATCAGCCATGGGTCGGCGTTGCTCCAGGTCTCGGGGTCGCCCGGTGGCACGACGTCGACGTGTCCGTTGAGGATCAACGCCGGGGTCCCCGAGCCGGAGACGCCGACGCAGCCGAGAGCCTCCTCGCGCTCGACCTCCTCACCCGGATAGTCGGCGGACGCGCGGAGCTCGTCGAGATCGAGCGTCCACTGGTCGACCTCGAGGCCGAGGCCCGTCAGTGTCGCGGCGCACCAGCGCTGGACCGCGACCTCGGCATCAGAGCCGCCGACGCTGGGGATGTTGACGATCTGCGCGAGGTCGCGCCGGATCAGGTCGACGTCGATGTCCATGCCGCCAGTCTCGCAGCCGACTCTGGTAGGTCATCGCTCGGTTGCCACCTCGTGATGGTCACCAGCTGAGGTGTGGTGTGGTCGCCCTCGTCGCCCTGCCCCAGCTGTCCGTCGTCGTTCTCACCCCAGCAATATGCGTGGCCCGACGCGTGCAGACCGCAGGTGTGCTCATCGCCGCGCCGCGACCCGCGTCCAGGTCGTCGAGGTGCCGACCCTCGTGGGCGCCGTCCGGTCTTGGTGATCGCCCACTCCGAGCTGGCCGTAGTTGTTGTAGCCCCAGCAGTAGAGCGTGCCCGACGTGCGGGTGGCGCAGGTGTGGGCACCATTCGCCGTGACACCGTTCCAGCTGGTCGAGGTGCCGACCTTGTGGGGCGTGTAGCCCCAGCAGTAGAGCGCGCCGGAGCTGTGCCGCGCGCACGTGTGGGACTCTCCGGCCGAGACGTCGGTCCAGCTGGTGGAGCTGCCCACCTTTCTGGGCGACCCGTGGTCGGCTGAGTCGCCGAGGCCAAGCTCACCGTCCTCGTTGAACCCCCAGCAGTAGACGGAGCCCGATGCATGACGTGCGCAGGTGTGCGCGTCACCGGTGTTCACCTGTTTCCAGCTGACCGAGGTGCCCACCTTCTTCGCGGTGGTACGCCCCACGTTGTCGCCCAGCCCCAGCTGGCCTTCGTGGTTGGCGCCCCAGCAGTAGAGCGAGCCGGATGCGTGGAGCGCGCACCCGTGGGAGGCGCCGATCGTGATGCTGGTCCAGCTGGTCGACGTGCCGACCTTCTTCGGTGTCGTACGATCGGCGCCGTCGCCGGTTCCGAGCTTCCCCTCGGCGTTGCTGCCCCAGCAGTAGATGGCACCCGACTGGTGCAGTGCGCAGGTCGAGTCGTACCCGACCGCCACGCTGCTCCAGCTGGTCGAGGTGCCGACCCGTGTGGGACGTGTTCGCTCGGCCGTGGTCGCCGGTTCCGAGCTGGCCGTCCGCGTTCCGGCCCCAGCAGTAGAGCGACCCAGAAGTGCGGATGGCAACGTGTGCGCTTCGCCGCCGAGATCAACGACCCAGTCGGCGCACCGGCCTGGGGCGAAGCGGCTCGACGATCGTCATCAGTGGTCCTGATGAGTGCCGCGGTGAGAGGAAGGATCGAGGTCATGGTGGCTCCTGGCGTTCCAGGAATGGTCGTACGCTTGACAGATGTCACATATCGTCATGCGCGGACAAGGGTCGGGCCAGCTCCGGTCACGCCACCTTGGGCGTCTGAACCCGGTCGTCGAGAGTGCCGCGTCCGAGGCACTGCGTGCTGACACGTACGCCGGCCTGCGCTAGGCTTTCGTCATGACAGTTCAGCCCTCACGCTGGTGGCTCCACCTGTAGGTGGACTGTCGACTCGTGCCCAGACCGCCTCATGGCCGGCTCTGGGCATTTCTTGTCTCGGCCGGTCGAGACTTCTTCAAGGAACCTTCATGACCCAGCTCGATGATCTCCTCGCTCAGCCGGCATTCGCGCTGATCCGCGTACGCGACTCCGACACCGTCACGCTCATCGGCGGTCCGCGCACGGACCTCGACACGCTCTCGGAGATCCCGTTGGTGCCCGGCAGCGAACGGGCCTGGGATCACGTGGTGCTCGTGCCGTACGCGCAGGTGCGCGAGCGCGGGTTCGAGGCACACCAGGACGGAACGCCGCTGTCGGCGATCGCGGCGGCATTCAGCGCCGACGTGCCGATCGCTGACCTGCTCGACCTCTTGCCGGATGTGCCGATCGAGTTCGCCGATCGCGGCGGCTTCGAGTCGAGCGATGAGGCGTACGCCGGCATCGTCCGTACGATCATCGACGAGGAGATCGGCCAGGGCGAGGGCGCCAACCTGGTGATCGGCCGGCACTATCGGGCCCAGGTCGCCGACTGGGGCCACGACCGCGCCCTGACGGTGTTCCGCCGGCTGCTGGAGCGGGAGCGCGGTGCGTTCTGGACGTTCTGCATCTTCACGGGCGACCGCTACCTGATCGGCGCGAGCCCCGAGCGTCACGTCAGCGTCGAGGACGGCCAGGTGCGGATGAACCCCATCAGCGGCACGTTCCGCATGCGGGGTCTTGAGACCCACGCCGACCGCAAGCGTGAGCTGCTGCGCTTCCTGAAGGACGAGAAGGAGATCTACGAGCTCTTCATGGTCGTCGACGAAGAGCTCAAGATGATGTGCGACATCTGCCACGAAGGCGGGCTGGTGCTCGGCCCCTACCTCAAGCCGATGACGCACCTCGTGCACACCGAGTACCTCCTCGCCGGGCGCACCAACCGTGACGTGCGCGAGGTGCTGCGCGATTCGATGTTCGCGGCAACGGTCACCGGCAGTCCGGTCGAGAACGCCTGCCGCCTGATCAAGAAGTACGAGCCGGAGGGCCGCGGCTACTACGCCGCGGTCGCCGCCCTGATCGGCCGTGACGACGACGGCAACCCGCTCGCCGATGCGCCGATCCTCATCCGTACGGCCGACGTCGACCTCGAGGGCAACCTCAAGGTCACCGCCGGCGCGACCCTCGTCCGCGACTCCGATGCGATGTACGAGACCAAGGAGACGTGGGCCAAGGCCTCCGGCATCCTCAGCGCGTTCGGGCTGGTGGAGCCGGCGCCCGAACCGGTCGAGGGATTCGACGCGTTCACGCGCGAGGACGAGGTGCTGATCGCGCTGGGCTCCCGCAATCAGCGGCTCAGCCAGTTCTGGCTCACGGACCAGTCCGGCGCCGCGCCGGTGACGTCGCTGACCGGCAAGCGCGTCGTGATCGTCGACGGCGAGGACGACTTCGTCAACATGCTGTCCCACGTCTTCGGCGTGCTCGGCATGACGACCGACATCATCCGGCACGACGCCTACGCTGATGGCGACATCGACGGCTATGACCTTGTCGTCGTCGGCCCCGGACCTGGTGATCCCCGTGACCTCGCCGACCCCAAGATGGCCGTGCTGCACGGGCTTGTCGCTGGGTTGCTCGAGACCCGGCGACCGTTCCTCGCGGTGTGCCTCGGTCACCAGGTGCTGAGTCACAACGTCGGGCTCGACCTGGCGTTCAAGGACATCGTGTTCCAGGGCACCCAGAGCCGCCTCGAGGTGCTGGGTCGGCCCGAGACGGTCGGCTTCTACAACACGTTCGTCGCGCGGGTGCCGGCGTCAGGACTGCCCGAAGGTGTCACGGTCGAGACCGATCCGGCCACCGGTGACATCCATCACGTCGCCGGGCCGCACTACCGCGGCGTGCAGTTTCACGCCGAGTCGATCCTCACCCAGAACGGCTTCGGCATCCTGCGCGACCTCGTCACCGACCTCATCGGCTAGATCCCCGCTGGGTCAGCTGGCGGGGGCCTGCTCGCTGGCCGGGGTCACCTTGGGGGTCGACGTGAGGCGGGTGATCGCGACGCCGATGAGGCACATCGCGCCGCCGACGAATGCCAGCGCGGCGGGGACCTCGTCGAGCACGGCCCAGGAGATCAGCGTGGCGGTGGCCGGGGCGAGGTAGGTCGTCGAGGCGGCTTTGCCGGTCGAGATGCGCTTGAGGGCGTACGACCACGTGCTGAAGCCGATCGCGGTCGGGAAGACACCGAGGTAGACGACCCACCAGATGTCCTCGGTCGAGGCGCGGCCGAGCTCGTCGATCAGGGTCGGCGCGAACGGCAGGCAGACCACGACGCCGACCAGGCAGCCGAGCCAGACTGACATCACGGGCTTCATGTGCTTGAGCGCAGGCTTCTGCGCCAGGGCGCCGAACGCGTAGAACGCCGCCGCGGCGACACACAACAGGACGCCGGTGGTGCTCGCGCTGTCGACGGCCGTGGAGTCGCTCCTGGTGCTGAGCGCGATGAGCACGACACCGGCGAACGCGATGCCCATGCCGATCATGAGGGGCCTGGGGAAGCCCTCCTTGTAGATGAACCCGGCGATGACCGCGGCGAAGATCGGCCCGACGTTGACGATCAGGGCTGTCGTGCCGGCGTCGAGGTCGCGCTCGGCGGCGTTGAGCGCGATGTTGTAGGCGCCGAACCACACGACGCCGTAGAGCGCCACCAGCACGAGCGGTTGACCTGTGGGCAGACCCGCGATGCGGGGGCGGGCAAAGAATGTGAGGGCCACCACGCCGACGACGAGCCGGCCCAGCGTCAGCGAGCCCGGCGAGAACGTGTCGCCGACCGCCCGGATCGCGACGAACGCCGAGGCCCAGACCACAACGGTGACGAGCAGCGCCGGCAGCGAGAGGTCACGATCGATCTTCACCCCTCCACGGTAGTGAGGTGCCCCGACACTTCACGAGCGAATAACGGCCATCCTCACGCGCAATCCGGCCGAACCTGGTGGGCGCCACCTCGTCCGCGTGTGGGTGACGAGATGGCGCCCGGTCTCAGGGCTCTGCGAGACGTCAGCTGTCGGCGCCGCCGTCGGAGCCGAGGGTCACCTCGACGTCGTGCTTCTCGCCGCCGCGGGTGTAGGTCAGCGTGATCTTCTCGCCGGGACGGAAGCCGCGTACGGAGGCCACGAGCGCGTCGTTGCTGGCGACCAGGTCTCCGTTGACCGCGGTGATGATGTCACCCTTCTTGAGGCCGGCCTTGTCGCCGGCGCCGCCGGTCGTGACGCCGGCGATCTCCGCGCCCGTGCCGGTGATGCCGTCGCTCGAGACAGCCGCCTTGACGGTGACACCGATCTGCGCGTGCTCGACCTTCTCGCCCTTGACGAGGTGCTTCGACACGTTCTTGGCCAGGTCGATCGGGATCGCGAAGCCGAGGCCGATCGATCCGCCCTCGCCGGTGCCCGAAGCCTTGATCGCCGAGTTGATGCCGATGACGTTGCCGGCGATGTCGACCAGCGGGCCACCGGAGTTGCCGGGGTTGATCGCCGCATCGGTCTGGATCGCGGGGAACGTGTTGGAGGCGCCGGGGTCGTTGCTGCCGTCCGACGAGGTCACCGGCCGGTTGAGTGCCGAGACGATGCCCTGCGTCACGGTGCTCTCCAGGCCGAAGGGCGATCCGATCGCGACGACCTCCTGGCCGACCTCGAGGTCCTTGGAGCTGCCGAGCGTCGCCGGGGTCAGACCGGACTTGCCGTTGGCCTTGATCACCGCCAGGTCGGTCTTGGGATCAGCGCCGACGACGGTCGCCTTGGCGTTGGAGCCGTCGCTGAACGCCACCGTGATGATGCCGTCCTTGCCGGCCACCGCGGTGACGTGGTTGTTGGTGAGGATCTGGCCGTCGCTGCTGATGATGATGCCGGTGCCGGAGCCGGACTCCTCGGCGCCCTTGACATTGATCTGGACGACGGAGGGCAGGACCTTCTTGGCCACCCGCTCGACGGCGCCGGCCGGCACGCTGGTGTCGGTGACCTTGTTGCCGGGGTCGAGCGAGCTGACGGTCGTGCCGTTGCCGTTGTCGTCCTGCAGCTTGTTCTGGAGCCACGCGCCGCCGAAGCCCGCGCCGCCGGCGAGCAGCACCAGGGCCAGCGCTCCGGCCAGGAACCGGCCGCGCCGCTTCTTGGCCGGTGGCTCACCTCCGCCGTGACCGGCGTCGGCGGGAAAGGCGGCAGCAGGTGCGGCGAACGGTGGAATCGAGTCGGTCTGCGTGGTTGCTGACGCCGGCGCGGACGGAGCGTCCGCGTAGCGGTGGGTGTACGCCTCGACCGGCGGCTCCGGTGCGGCGGCCGGGGGGTCGGCCGTGGTGGCCGCAGGCTGCTCGACCGTTGCAGGCTCCGATGGTGCGGCCGGCGTGGGAGCAAGCGGGATCGTCGGCTCGGAGTCTGCTTCGGGCTGGGCCGCCGGAGCCTCGACCGTGGGTGCCTCCGGCGCGCTGTCCGGAGCGGGCGCTGGCGCCTCGTTCGACGGCGCGCTGTCCGGCGGTGCCGGCTCAGAGGCAGCGGGGGTGGTGCTGTCGCCGGAGTCGCGCTCGGTCGGCGGGACGTACGGGCGCTCGGCGAACGGGTCGTTCGAATCGGTCATGGAAGTAGATTCTCGCGCATCGCTGAGACGGATCTAAGAGCGGCGTGTGAGCGATCGAAGAAAGCTGCAGGTCAGAGTTGGTCCGAGCTGGGCAGAACGAGCGTGAATGTGGTGCCGCCGCCGGGGGCCGACTCGACGTCGACCGTCCCGCCGTGGCGCTCGGCCGCCCGCTTGACGATCGACAGCCCGAGTCCCGAGCCGGGGAGCGTACGCGCCTCGCTCGAGCGGTAGAACCGGTCGAAGATGTGCGGCAGGTCGGCCGGGTCGATGCCGGGTCCCTCGTCGGTGACGGTCAACGCGCCGTCGGCGAGTCGTACGGTGACGGTGCCGTCCGGCGGGCTCCACTTGGCCGCGTTGTCGAGCAAATTGGTGACGGCGCGCTCGAGCAGCTGCGGCTCACCGAACGCCATCCACGACTCGAGCTCGACGTCGAACGTGACGGTGTGAGCGCGGAGGCGTACGCGGTCGACCGCCTGGGTCACCACGTCGGACACGTCGAGCGGTTCGGGGTCGCGGGTCAGGGGCTCGTCGCGCGCGAGCTCGACGAGATCGCCGACGAGGGTCGTGAGCTCCTCGAGCTGCGACCGGACGTCGCCCATGATCTCGTGCCGCTGGTCGTCGGTCAGTGAGCGCTCGGCGTTGTCGGCGGCCTGGCCGATCAGCTCGATGTTGGTGCGCAGGCTTGTCAGCGGGGTGCGCAGCTCGTGTCCCGCATCGGCGACGAGCTGCCGTTGGCGGGTCTGCGACGCGTCGAGCGCCTGAAGCATCGCGTTGAACGACGTCGTCAGACGAGCCAGCTCGTCGTGGCCGGTGACCTCGATCGGCGTGAGCTCCGACGTACGCGCGACACGCTCGGTCGCCGCCGTCAGCCGCCTGACGGGTCGCAGGCCGTTGGCGGCCACGGCCCAGCCGGCCATGCCGGCCAGGGCCACGCCTGCGGCGCTGCACAGCAGCAGGATGACCTTGAGCCGTTCGAGCGCGTAGTCGATCGACTCCATGGACTGCGTCATGACCAGCGCGGTACCGCTGCCGCCCTGCACGGCGACGACGCGGTAGGGCGTGCCCTCGATACGCACGGTCCGCATGGACTGGGTCGCCTCACCGTTGGAGACCTCGATCTCCTTGATGCTCTTGAAAGGCTTCGTCAGCGCGTTGACCTCAGTTGTTGGAGGGGTGAACAGCTCACCGCTGTTGACGACAAATATCTGGACGTCCGCGATGCGCTGCAGCTGGGGGTTCAGCTGGTTGAAGACCGTAGGGTTCGCAAGATCGGCGTCGACCGCCGCGTGTGCTCGGCGCAGCATCGAGTCGTCGAGCGACCGCTCGAACTCGGCACGGACGACGACGAACACGATCGCGCTGACCACGCCCAGGGTCGCGGCGACGGCCAACGTCGTGAGCACCGCGACCCGCAGGGCAAGCGTCATCCGCTGCGTGAACGGCTGCAGCGTGCGGTGCAGGAGGTCGATCACGGAGGCGTCTCGCGCAGGACGTATCCGACGCCCCGCACGGTGTGCAGCAGGCGCGACTCGCCCTCGGCCTCGAGCTTGCGGCGGACGTAGCCGACATACACCTCGAGCGAGTTGGCGGTCGTGGGGAAGTCGAAGCCCCAGACCTCCTCGAGGATGAACGACCGCTCGAGGACGCGCTTGGGCCGCTGCAGGAACAGCTCGAGCAGCGCGAACTCCGTGCGGGTGAGGGACAACGAGCGGTTGCCGCGCCTGACGTCGCGGGTCACCGGGTCGAGGGACAGGTCGGCGAACTCCAGGGGTGCCTCGTCGGGCTCCACCGCCGCCGCCCGGCTCGAGCGGCGCAGCAGCGAGCGTACGCGCGCGAGGAGCTCCTCGAGGGCGAACGGCTTGGTCAGGTAGTCGTCGGCTCCGGCGTCGAGTCCGTCGACGCGGTCGGAGACGGCGTCGCGGGCCGTCAGCACCAGGATCGGTACGTCATTGCCGGCGCTGCGGAGGGCGCGAGTGGCTTCGAGTCCGTCGAGCCGGGGCATCATGACGTCCATGATGATCGCGTCGGGGTTGATCTGGGGGACACGAGCCAGCGCCTCGGCACCGTCGGAGGCCAGCTCGACCGTGTAGCCGTTGAACTCGAGGGACCGTCGCAGTGAGTCGCGCACAGCACGGTCATCGTCGACGACAAGGATGCGCATGGGAATCAGTCTGCCCCGGATCCCTGAGACTTGGCTGAACTACGAGCTGAGAAGCCCTTGCGCCGCGGCAGCGGCCCGCGCGCCGTAGGTGCCGCCGAACAGTGTCGCGTGCACGAGCAGCGGGTGGAGCTGGTGCAGGCCGACGCGATCCTTCCACCCGTCGGCCAAGGGTGCGGCTTCGTCGTAGGCGTCGAGCACGCGTTGCAGGTGGGGTATGCCGAACAGTGCCAGCATCGCCAGATCGGTCTCGCGATGGCCGCCGTGCGCTGCCGGGTCGATGAGCCAGACGTTGCCGTCGGAGCCCCAGACGATGTTGCCGGACCAGAGGTCGCCGTGGATGCGCGACGGCGGCTCGTCCGGACCGGCGAAGTCGTGGATGCGGCGCATCGCGGCCTCGATCGTGGCCGCTTCGTCGGCGGTCAGCGCCTGTCGGTCGACGGATGCGCGTACGTATGGCATGACCCTGCGGGAGGCGAAGAACTCCGGCCAGGCCGGCAGCGAACGGTTGGGCAGGGGAGCGAGCCCGACGAAGCCGTCCTTGGGGCCGCCGAACGCGTCGGCTCCGGCCTGGTGGGTCGTGGCGAGCGCGCGGCCGAACCGCTCGGCCACGTCGGTCGTGGGCTTGCCGGGCTCGATCCAGTCGAGCACGAGGCAGTCGTCGGCGACCGCGAGGACGTTGGGGACGTGGGCGCCGTCGGCGTCACGCAGCCAGCGCAGCCCCTCGGCCTCACGCTCGAAGAAGCCCTCGGGAGGATGCGGGCGGGTCTTGATGATGGCGCCGCGCCCGTCGGTGAGCCGAAGCCGGGTCGACGTGCAGATGTCACCACCGGCAACCGGGGTGGTGGAGACGACACCGAGGCCAAGGAGTGCCTCCGCCCGTGCGGCGGTTCCTGCCATGCGTGCCATGACCACGACGGTACCCCGTTGAGGACGCTGCGTTCAGCGGTCCATGAGGTCCGGCAGTCGGGCGACGAGCTCGTCGGTCGTACGCTCGATCATCGCGAGGACCTCGGCGAATCCGTCGTCGCGGCCGTAGTAGGGGTCGGGCACGTCGAGATCCGGGCCTGCCTCGGGGTCGAACTCCCGGAACATGTGGACCTGTTGGGCCTGCTCGACGGTCGGCGCCTGGTCGACCACATCGGCGTAGTTGCTGGCGTCCATCGTGAGCAGCAGGTCGTTCTCGGCGTACCAGTCCGTGGAGAACGTACGCGCGCGGTGCCGTGTCGGGTCATACCCCGCAGCCGACAGCGTCGCCGCCGCTCGGGGGTCCATCGGGTGACCGACGTGCCAGTCACCGGTGCCGGACGAGGCGACCTCGACCCGCTGGTCAAGACTCGCCTCGGCCAGCCGGCTCTCCAGGACGACGTGTGCCATCGGCGAACGGCAGATGTTGCCGAGGCAGACGAGGGCGACGCGGTAGGTCACCGCGCGGAGCGGGCGTGGTTCTTGTTGGTGAAACCACTGAGGACGGCATTGACGATCGAGATGACGATCGAGCCCAGCACGGCCCACCAGAACCCGTCGACGTGGAACGCGACGCCGAACTTGTCGGTGACCCACTCGGTCAGCAGGAGGAGCAGCGCGTTGATGACGAGCAGCGCGAAGCCCAGCGTGATGATGATGAACGGCAGGGACAACGTCTTGATGACCGGTGCGACGAACGCGTTGATCGCCGTGAAGACGAGCGCGACCAGGGCGATCGCCGCGACGCGCTCGCCGGTCGAGTCGTCGGCGACACCGATGTTCATGTGGTCGCCGAGCAGGCCGGCGGCCGCCGCGAGGGCGAGTCCGCTGAGGATCCAAGCAGTCACAAATCTGGGCATGCCCGATTGTTGCACTGATGCCCTCAGGCGCTCTGGACGACGCGTCCGTCGTGCAAGGTCAGCACCTTGTCGGCGCGTTCAACGAGCTGCGGATCATGCGTGGCGACGACGGCGGCGACGCCCGATCGGTGGACCATGTCGACGATCAGGTCCATGACCGAACCCCCCGTGCGGCTGTCGAGCTGCCCGGTCGGCTCGTCCGCGAGCAACACCTGGGGAGTCACGGCGAGCGCCCGCGCGATGCCGACTCGCTGCTGCTGGCCACCTGACAGCTCGTCGGGCCGCTGAGCCCCGTGCTCAGCGAGGCCGACCATCTCCAGGAGCTCCACGACCCTGGCGTCACGTTCGGCAGGTGCCATCCGGCGAATGCGCAAGGGGACCTCGACGTTCTCCGCCGCGGTGAGGACGGGGAGCAGGCCGAACGACTGGAAGACGAACCCGATCGACCGCTGACGGAGCTCGGCGAGCTTGTCCTCCCCGAGCGTGCCGAGGTCGTGACCGTCGATCGTGACCGTGCCGGAGCTCGGTCGGTCCAGCCCTCCGAGCAGGTTGAGCAACGTGGTCTTGCCTGAGCCGGACGGACCGCGCACGACGAGCAGCTCCCCGGGCTCGAGGTGAAGGGAGATGTCCTTGCAGGCGATGACCTCACCCGCAGGCGTACGGAAGGCGCGGGTCAATGCATCCGCTCGCAGCACCGACGTCATGACTGCTCCTTGTCGTCGTGCGGCGCGTCCGGCCAGACCCCGACATGGTCGGTCTCGAGCGCGAGGCGTACGCGATCGCGCATGTCGAGCCGCGAGGTGAAGTCGTCGGGTAGCTGGAGTCGCCCGACGCGGTCCAGCACCGCGAACTCCTCGGCGATGCTGTGCTCCTGGCCGTGCTGGTCGACGCGCGTACGTCGGAGGGTCTCGGTGGCGGTGCGTCCGTCGCGGATCTGGACCGTGCGCTGCACGTGGCTCGACACGGTCGCGTCGTGGGTCACGATGAGCACGGTCGTCCGGTGCTCGCCGTTGACCCGTTGCATCGCCTCGAGCACCTCCGCGCTCGCAGCGTCGTCGAGCTCGCCGGTGGGTTCGTCGGCGAGGAGCACCCGCGGCGAGTTGGCGATCGCCACCGCGATCGCCACACGCTGCTGCTGGCCACCGGACAGCTCGGCCGGCAGCCGGTGAGCCACGTCAGCGACACCCAACAGGTCGAGCAGCTCAAGGGCTCGACGCGGGCGATCGCGTCGGGGCTGGCTGCGGCCGATCGTCATCGCGAGCTCGACGTTGTCGGCCGCGGTGAGGTAGGGCAGCAGGTTGCGGGCCGTCTGCTGCCACACGAAGCCGACGCTGCGCCTGCGGAACTCGGTGCGCTCCTGGCGGCCCATCGCCAGCAGGTCGTGCCCGGCGACATACGCCACCCCGGCGGTCGGGGTGTCGAGCCCCGAAAGGATCGTCAACAGCGTCGACTTGCCGGAACCAGAGGCGCCGACGAGCGCGACCATCGATCCGGCCGCGACGGTCAGGTTGAGGCCTTGGAGGGCCTGCACCTCGACGCCGACGGCGGTGAAGATGCGCACCAGGTCGTTGCACCGGATGTCGGCTTCGGTCTCGATGAGCGTCATCTGGTCAATCCTCCGTCATCCGCAGGAGCCTGGACAGGTCCTGCCGTCGAGTGGCCGTCGCGGCCAGGAGCGCGCCGACCACGACGGCGGCGAGCACGCCGACCGCGATCACGATCGTCGGCACAGGGTCGATGTGGACAGCAGGTTGGGTGGTGTCGGTCGTGAACGCCCTCAGGTCGATGGCGTGCAGCACGACTGCGGGGAGCAGCAGCCCGATCAGCACTCCGGACACGATCGCGACGATGGCGAGCGGTCCGATCTCCCACGCGACGAGCCAACGGGATCGTCGGCGCTGCTCACCCATCGCGTCGAGCAGCGCCGCTTGCCGCGACCTGTTGGCCTCGCCGCGCACAAGAGCCAGCGAGATGACCGCGAGGCACATGGCGATCAGTGCACCGAGCATGATCTGCGCCGCGTGACGTATGCCGGGGACCAGTGGGAGGTCCTCGATCCTGCGGGCGACGTCGTCCGTCGTCCTGGCCTCGGCATCTCCCGGAACCGCGCGCACGGCGTCGCGCACGGCCTCACTCGCGCCGGTGGTGCTGACCAGGAGCCTGTCGGGCTGGTCCGGGGTCGAAGCCGAAGTGCTTCGCCACGGCCCGGTCCATCAGGACCCATGAGGTCAGGGGACTGAGTGGCGAGGGCACGTGCGCCGTGCCCACGACGTCCACCGGCACGTTGTCGACCCGCAGCGCCGACCGATCCTTGTCGAAGTCCTTCGAGACGAGGATCGACGCCCGGTCCCCGCTCGTACGTTCGAGGGCTCGCGGCAGCCGGAGCGCGCCCGGCACTCCCTTCTGGACCTTGCGCAGTGCGGCGACGTCGACGAACAACACCCGGGTGAAGACGGGCCGGTTGGCCGTGAACATCGGTACTCCGGACTGTTCGGTGATCGCGGCGGTCGCGCGTACGTCTGCGCGATCCGACAGCAGTGCCTGGATGCTGGGGTTCAACGGCTGGCCCTCCACCACGACGTCGGCACCGACGGTTGCCTCCGCCGCATCCTCGAGTCCGTGCTGCAGGGTCGTGGTGGCGACACCGGAGAAGACCGCCAGGCTGACGCTGGTGACCAGCGCGAGCGCTGCCGCGAGACCGGCGGCGGGATCACGCAGTGCGCGCGCCGTGCCGAGCAGAGCCGTGGGACCCCGCCAGCGCAAAGCGCGGGCCAACACGCGACCGAGCACCCATGGATAGACCCGCATGACGACGAGGCAGCCCGCGAGGCTGAGCAGGAGCGGTGTGGCGGCGAGCAACGGATCGATGCCGCCGTCAGGTGTCGCCAGACCTCGGTTGCGCAGCGCCACTACCGCGGCGACGGCTCCGAGCAGGACGAGCACGTCGACGATCCAGCGCTGCCCGCCGATCTCTCCTGATGTCAGGTCAGCCCGTCCCGCGTGGGCGTCTGCCGGTGACATCGCGGCCATCAGAAGAGCTGGTGCGACCCCGACGAGCGCGGGCCACCACCAGGCCGCTGCGCTGCCGTCGTGGGGGAGGACGACGGCGCCGATGAGGGCGCCGGCCACGGCCATGGGCAGGCCCGCCGCGAGGCCCTCCGCTCCCACCAACGCGCGCAGCTGGGGTCCCGACGCGCCGCGGGCGGCGATGAGGGCCAGCGAGACGACGTTGCTTCCGGAGGACGAGTCCCGCGGTGAGCCCGAGCACGACCGCCCCAACGCCCAAGGGTCCGGACGCGAAGAGCGCCATCATGGCGCGCGCTGAGGAGCCGGACCTGGTGGCCTGGTCGATCGCGTTGGCGGCGTCAGAGCTGAAGGCCAGCTCGGTGGCGCCCACGATGGTCGGTTCGCCCTGCGCATCGTTGAGGTAGCCGTCGCCGGGCAGCAGGTGGGTACCGCGGCTGAACTGGCGCAACTCCCTGACGAACTCGTCGGCGTTGCCGGCGGTGAGCGCGGAGGAGTCGAGCGGGAACCACGTACGCAGGTCCGCGTTGGAGCTCAGCTGGACGAGCTGCGGGAGTGACCCTGGCTCGGCCCAGCCGACAGCGGTCACGATCGGCTTGCCACCGTCGGGCTCGAACACCGACGGGATCAACGTCGCGGAGACCTGCGCCCAGACCGGATCCGTCCTGTCCTTGGCCACATAGGTGCCCGACAGCTGTACGTCGATGGGCGGCCCGCCGCCGAGCGGACTTGTCCGGCGTTGTCCGATCGGCCAGTGCATGGCGGAGGCGGCGGCCTCAGACAGCACGATGTCGACCGGGTGACCCTTGGCGGGCAGGTCGGCGGTCACTGCGGCCGGCGCCTCGTCCCTTGGTGATCCGGACATGATCGGCCAGACGGGGGTCGAAGCCGATGCTGAGGATCACGTTCGCCTTGGTGAGAGTGGTCGGGTCGACGGGCGAGGCCGGTGCGGTCGGGAGGGTCAGGGCGAAGCCTCCCGGCTCGAACACCGACCTCAGCCGGGGCGGCATCCCCTCGCGAATCTCGCTCATGGTGTCGTCGAGCCCGCCCCAGACGGGCTCGGAGGCGCTCGGCAGGGTGTTGCCCTTGGGATCGGTGGCCGCGGTCGGCGTCGGGGTCCCTTGCTCGCGCGCGGACAGGTCTCGCTGCACGACCGAGAGGTCGTCGACCTGGTGCCGCAGCGAGTCCGTGAGCAGGTGGTTGGCCGCGCGAGGCATGAGCGCGGTGAGAGTCGACAGCAGCAGCACGATCACGGCCATGACCGAGATCGAGCGGGCATGGTGGGCCACGTGGACCCGGAAGAGCCGGAACGTCGCCATCAGTCCCCCTCACGTGCGGTGCGCGTCGCGTCCTGGCGGATGTGTCGAGACTGGCGGACTGCCACGGCGACCACGGCGACGCCGAAGAGGGTGACGAGCAGCGTGAGGCCGGGGAGTGCCAACGAGATCGCCGGTTCGACGGCCGCGGGACGGTCCCGGAGTGGCGCTGCGGGCGAGATCGCCCGCCGTCAACAAGACGGCGATCGCACCGCGTGACGAGGCCGATGAGGCCTCCTGCGGCCACCGCCCCGGCCAGCTCTGTCGACCGTATGCGCGCCTGCTGGCGTGGGGTGAGGCCGAGTGCGCGGAGCACCCGCAGCTCATCGCGGCGCCGCCGGCTGAGGCTGGTCGTCATGGCTGCGGTGGCGAGTGCTGCGAAGACGATCACGGCGCCGGCCGCCCACCACCAGGCGTCGAGGGCGGACGAGACGATGCGGGCGCCGGGGCCCGGGCTGCTGTTCGTGGCGGTGGTCCGCACGACGCTGGCCGCGGTCGCCGCGCGGGCCACCCGGTCAGGGTGGGCGGACACGACCCACACCGAGTCCGGTGCCGGGACGGAGGCTCCGCTGCCGAGGGCGTACGACACGAGTGTCGGCAGGTCCGCCGCGATGCCGCGTGCGGCGGTCACCCCCGGGATCGTGTCGACGACGCCGGCCACCACGACCGTGCCCTGGAAACCCGACTCGGGCAGGAGCAGGTCGAACGTGTCGCCCGTCTTGGCCTGGACCAACGCAGCGGTGTCAGAGGTGATGACAACGGGCAGCCGCTTGGGCTTGCGGCCCACCACCGTGCCGCCGCTGCTCTTGTCGTCGAGGAGCTCGATGTCGTACGGGTCTCGCGCCGGGAAGCCCACGCACGCTGATCGTCGCGTCGCCGTCGACCCCGGTCGCATCCGCGTGGAGCGCGAGCAGCCGCCAGCCGCGGGCATTGCGGGGACCGTGACGGTCCGCTTCGCCGGATCAGCTCCGGGGCCACGCACCAGCCCGATCGGGCGGACGGCGATCTGCCCGGCGCTGTCCACGAGCCAGATCGTGATCTTCACGTCACCGGTGATCGGGGCGCCGCTCACCGTGACGGTGACCTCGAGCCTGCCGGGCTTGATCGGCACGCCGCGCCGGCCGGCGTCCAGGGCCGACACCATGCGGCGGTGTCCTCGCCGACCCGGGCCCGCGTGCGACGTCCGCGATCGCGGGGCTCGACGCGAGGAAGGCGACCTCGTCCTGGCCCTGGTCGACCCGCCCTGGCACCGACACGACCGCCGCGGCAGTCGTTGCCGAGCCCCATGAGCGGGGCCGTCGTCGACTCGACACCGACGTCCGCCGTGGGCTCGACAGCCAGGTCGAGGCGGGAGTCGGCTCCACTGCGGACGCCGGCAGACGTCGCGGCCAGGGACGTCTGCGTGGCATCGACCGCCGAGACCAGGATCGCGAACCCGACCGCCAGGGACGTCAGCGCGATCGTGACGCCGAACGTCGACAGCCGCCGGGCCAGCTGCCGGGCGGGCACGACCGGCGTGATGCCCGGGCCCTCGGCAGCGCGTCGCTCGAGGCGTCGGAGCAGAGGGGCCGCGGCGACCATGCCCAGGAGGGCCCCGGCGGCGAGCGCGGCGGCCGGTGCGAGCGACGTGATCGCGTCGACGCGTGTGCCGCCGCCAGCTCCGACGGTCACAGGACCGCCGTAGGCCATGAACTGCCCGATCGACAGCGCAGCGGCCGCCAGCACCACGATCAGAGCGCCTTGCGGGCACCGCGGTGGTCGCGCGACCCCCGCTGTGTCGCGGACTGACTGACCGCTGTGGCCGTCGCGACGACGACGAGGGCGACCGTCACCACGACGCAGGCCGCAGCTGCGAGCACCGCGAGCCCGGTGTCAGGCTGCCGGTCGACGCCCGTGAACACCGCGACCGCCCCGCCCGCGCCGGACGCCGCCCCGACGAGCGCTGCAACGGCGCCCTCGACTGCTGCCGCGGCCGTCATGGCAGGTGCGCTCCCGCCGCGTGACCGCAGCAACGCCGTCTCGGCGCGTCGGGCCTCGATCAGGAGTGCAGTGACCTGCCGGCAGGCCACGATGGCCGTCACGGCCAGCAGCGCGTAGGCGACCGCGAGCAGGCCGTCGGCGGCCGCTCGGGTGGCTTCGAGATCCGCGAGGCGATCGGGCAGCCCCCCTGTCACGGTGGCCGAGACGTCACTGTCGTCGATGGCTGACAGCAGGGAGCTCAGGTTGCGGCGCGACTGCGACAGGTCGGTCGAGGCGAGTGGCGTGAGGACGTACGACGCCGTGGCGGGAGCAGGTATCCGGGCGATCTCGGCTTGAGGTACCACGAGCGGCCCGGCACCGTCTGGCCCGCGACCCGACGCCGAGGCCGGATCGCCGAACCATGCCGTGGCTCCCGGATCCCTGGGTCGCCACGTGGCATCGACGACGATCTCGACCCGATCGCGGCCGATGCCGGCGGACAGGCGGTCGCCGACCCGGACTCCCAACGCCGACGCGGCGCGGTCCTGCAGGGCCGCGTGGATCTCGGGGCCGGAGCGTGCCGCAGGCCAGTGACCGTCGACCAGGACCGACCGCCTCCGCAACCCCTCGTCCGCCCGTGCGGTGAGGTCGACCGTCGATCCGTCGTGGACTGCTGGGAATCCCTCGGTGTGCGTCGCGCGAATGATCCCGAACCGTGCGTGGTCGAGCAGGCGATCGAGGTCGGGTGCGCGGTCGGCCTGCACCTCGAGCTGCAGGGCTGCTGACGTGGCGGGTCCGGCTCGGAGGGCGGCGTCCTCGGCGTGGCGGTCGGTCGTGCGGTGCAGCGCGTCGAGTCCGACGATCGAGAACGTCGCCACGAGCACGATGCCGGCGAGGGCGAGGAGGAGAGCCGACTGAGCCCGCGCGCGGGCATACGCCAGGGCTCCAGGTCGCACCGCGCACTCCTCCTGTCCCGACGGACAGGCCGTCACCGTGGCGTGAGTGGGTACACCCTACGGTTGCGGGAGGACCGTTTCCACCTTGCGCGACGTTTGCGCCAGGACGATGCCGGCGAGCACCGCGACCGCGCCGAGCGCCTGGACGGGGGTCAGCGACTCGCGGAACCAGGCCCAGCCGAGCACGTTCGCGATGACCGGCTCGAGCATCGCGACGACCGTCACGATCGTCGCGGGCAGGTGGCGCAGCGCGACCATCTCGAGGAAGAACGGCACGACGGTGCCCGAGCACGACGATCACCGCGATGACGAGCCACGGGTTGGCGGAGTGGCCGTCGAGCCGGCCGAGCAGCGAGGCCGAGCCGTCCATCGGCGGCATGGCCCAGATCGGCTCGATCAGGTTCATCGCCACGGTCGCGACGACGAACGCCCACAAGATGATGCGCAGCGGATCGTGGAGACCGACGTTGTGCTCACCGAGCAGGAAGTACGTCGCGAAGCTCACGGCCGCCAGCAGCGCCATGATCACGCCGAGCCCGTCGAACGTCAGCCCGTTCCACACCCGGCTGACCACCGCGAGCCCGACGACCGCCAGGCCCACCGCGAGCCACATCCGGCCGCGGACCGGCTCCTTGCGCACGAAGCGCACCCAGAGCACGACGAGCACCGGCGCGAGGTACTCGATCAGCAGCGCGATGCCGAGCGGCAGCCGGTCGATCGCGACGTTGTAGGTCAGCTGCAGGGCCGCGACGCCGACCAGGCCCGAGGGCGGCGACGAGCAGCATGGCGGTGCCCTTGGGGCGCACGCAGCGCCGACCGGCGGAAGCACACGGCGTACGCCAGCGAACACCAGCGTCGCGCCGGTGATGCGCAGCGTCGTGAACGACTCGGGGCTCAGCCCGGACCCCATCGCGACCCGGGAGACGCCGCCGTTGAGGCCGAAGAGGATGGCCGCGGTGATGACCAGCACGTAGCCGAGTCGGGCGTTGCGAGCAGTCACACGCATCGATCATGTCAGCGATCTCGGACGTGTTCGTTCGGGGGCAGCCCGAGCGTCGCCGGAACGCGCCTCGGGTCCAGCCATACCTGACCGATCGTTCAGGTATTACGCTCGGTCCATGACCACCCCGCGCGCCCGTCGAGCGCTTGACGACATCCCGGTCTACCAGCCCGGCAAGGCCGCCGCGAGCGAGGACCACAAGCTCTCGAGCAACGAGAACCCGTACGACCCGCTGCCCGGCGTCATGGAGCGCGCCGCCGTCGAGCTCGGCCGGATCAACCGCTACCCCGACGCGGGCACGACCGCGCTGTACGACGCGCTGTCGGCGAAGTTCGGGCTCTCGCCGGACCACTTCGCCGCCGGCACCGGCTCCGTCGCCGTCCTGTACGCCCTGCTCAACGCCCACCTCGAGGCCGGCGACGAGGTCATCTACGCATGGCGGTCGTTCGAGGCCTATCCGATCGCTGCCGACCTGACGGGAGCCACGACCGTACGCGTGCCGCTGCGGCCCGACGCCACCCACGACCTCGACGCGATGGCGGCCGCCGTCACCGACCGCACCCGTGTCGTGCTGGTCTGCACGCCGAACAACCCGACCGGCCCCGTCGTCAAGGCCGCCGAGCTCGACCGGTTCCTGGCTGCGGTGCCTGAGCGCGTGCTCGTCGTGGTCGACGAGGCGTACGTCGAGTTCGTCCGCGACCCCGATGCGGCCGACGGCCTGGCGGCGCTCGCCGCCCACCCCAACGTCGTCGTGCTCCGCACGTTCTCCAAGGCGTACGGCCTGGCCGGTCTGCGGGTCGGCTACGCGATCGCCCGGCCGCCGGTCGCCGAGGCGATCCGCAAGGCCACCCCGCCGTTCGCCGTCACGGATCTTTCGCAGGCCGCAGCCGTCGCCTCGCTCGACTCCGAGGCCGCGCTCGCCGAGCGGGTCGAGGCGATCGTGCAGGAGCGTGGCGCGATGGTCGACGGCTCTGCGCGAGCAGGGCTGGGAGCTGCCCGAGACGCAGGCCAACTTCGTCTGGCTGCCGCTCGGCGACGATGCCCTGGACTTCGCCGCGTGGTGCGACCCGGTCTCCGGTACGTCCGTTCGCCGGAGACGGCGTACGTGTCAGCGTCGGCACGCCGGCGGTCAACGCGACATTCCTCGATCGCGCGGCCACCTGGCGCAAGGAGCACTGAGCCGGCGGCGTCTCGGAGGGGCGTTTTGGCACGAGGGACGAGGCCGGGATACGGTGGGATCAGATGTGATGCCAGTCACGTCCTGTGAGTCCACCGATGTCCACCACCCCTGTGACACTGGTGTCTCGCATCTTCGACATCGGAACGGCAATCCCGTGATCCGATCGATTGAGGGAGTCGCATTGAGTGCCACCATGCCCGACGCGTACGTTGCGGACGATCCAGCTGGAGCCTTTCCGCTCGTCCAGCTCCTCACCCCAGAGGGAGAGCGAGTCCCTCACGCGGACTTCGCCTACGACGGTGATGACGACAGCATCCGCGGCCTCTACCGCGACCTGGTCCTGAGCCGGCGCATCGACTTCGAGGCACACGCACTGCAGCGCCACGGCGAGCTCGGCCTGTGGGCACCCGCCCTCGGCCAGGAAGCCGCCCAGATCGGCTCTGGTCGCGCCCTCCGCCCGCAGGACTTCGCGTTCCCGACCTACCGCGAGCACGGCGTCGCCCTGTGCCGCGGCGTCGACCCCGCGCTGCTCCTCGGCCTCTTCCGTGGCGTCGAGCTCGGCGGCTGGGACCCGGCCGAGCATGGCTTCGCGCTCTACAGCATCGTCATCGGCGCCCAGACGCTGCACGCGACGGGCTACGCGATGGGCCTGACGCTCGACGGCGAGGTCGGCCGCAACGACCCTGAGCGCGACGCCGCCGTCATCGCCTACTTCGGCGACGGGGCCACCAGCCAGGGTGACGTCAACGAGGCGTTCGACTGGGCCGCCGTGTTCAACGCCCCGGTCGTGTTCTTCTGCCAGAACAACCAGTACGCCATCTCGGCCTCGACCGACCACAACACCCGCGGCCCGATCGCCCAGCGTGCCGGCGGCTTCGGCTTCAGCGGCATTCGGGTCGACGGCAACGACGTGCTGGCGTGCCACGCCGTCACGACCGCGGCGATGGAGCGGGCGCGCAACGGCGAGGGCCCGACGCCTGATCGAGGCCTACACCTATCGCATGGGCGCCCACACGACGTCCGACGACCCCAGCCGCTACCGCGACAGCGCCGAGGTCGAGACGTGGAAGCTCAAGGACCCCATCGAGCGGGTCAAGCGTTACCTCCTGCTGCAGGGCACCCCGTCGGAGTTCTTCGACGCGCTCGACGCCGAGGCCGAGGAGCTGGGCAAGCATCTCCGCGAGGCGTGCAAGGCCCTGCCCGAGCCCGACCTGGCAGCCCTCTTCGACCTCGTCTATGTCGACGCAACGCCCGAGCTCGCCGAGCAGAAGGCCCAGTACGTCGCTTACAGGGAGAGTCTTGAGCCCGAGGGGAGCGAGTCATGAGCGAGCGCGAGGCAATCATCAAGATGCCACTCGGCAAGGGTCTGAACGCCGGTCTGCGGGCCGCGATGGAGGCCGACGACAAGGTCCTGGTGATGGGAGAGGACGTCGGCAAGCTCGGCGGCGTCTTCCGCATCACCGACGGGCTGCAGAAGGACTTCGGCGAGAGTCGCGTCATCGACGCGCCATTGGCCGAGAGCGCCATCGTCGGCACGGCCGTCGGCCTCGCGATGCGCGGCTACCGCCCGGTCCTCGAGATCCAGTTCGACGGCTTCGTCTATCCGGCGTACGACCAGATCGTCAGCCAGGTCGCCAAGCTGCACTTCCGCAGCAGGGGACGAGTGAAGATGCCGATCGTCATCCGCATCCCGTACGGCGGCGGCATCGGTGCCGTCGAGCACCACTCGGAGAGCCCCGAGGCACAGTTCGCCCTGACCGCCGGCCTCAAGGTTGTGTCGTGCGCCAACGCCAACGACGCCTACTGGATGATCCAGCAGGCGATCGCGAGCGATGACCCGATCGTGTTCATGGAGCCCAAGCGCCGCTACTGGGACCAGGGCGAGGTCGACCTCGAGTCCGAGCCGTTCCCGCTGCACGCCTCCCGCGTCGTCCGCGAAGGCACCGACGCGACCGTCATCGCGTACGGCCCGATGGTCAAGACCTGCCTCGAGTCGGCCGAAGCCGCGGCCGAGGAGGGCACGAGCCTCGAGGTCATCGACCTGCGCACGCTCTCGCCGCTCGACCTCGACCCGGTCTTCGAGTCCGTGCGCCGGACCGGTCGCGCGATCGTCGTGCACGAGGCGGCACAGACCCTCGGACTCGGTGCCGAGATCTCCGCGCGGATCACCGAGAAGTGCTTCTACTCCCTCGAGGCGCCGGTCATCCGGGTCACGGGCTACGACCTGCCCTATCCGCCGAGTCGCATCGAGGAAGAGTTCCTGCCCGGCCTCGACCGCGTGCTCGAAGCGGTCGACCGTTCCCTGGCGTTCTAGGAGTCTGTGATGAGTGAGTTCAAGCTGCCCGACGTGGGCGAAGGCCTGACCGAGGCCGAGATCGTCAGCTGGAAGGTCTCGGTCGGCGACGTCATCAAGGTCAACGACATCATCGTCGACATCGAGACCGCCAAGTCGATCGTCGAGCTGCCCAGCCCGTACGAGGGCACGGTCGATGCCCTGCTGGTCGACGAGGGCCAGACGGTTGATGTCGGCACCCCGATCATCCGGATCACCTCCGCCGACGAACCGGCGGCGGAGACGCCGGCACCTGAAGCACCAGCTGCACCCGCGCCGACCGCGACGCTCCCCAAGGCGATGACGGCGGGCCAGTTCGCGGCCGCCGAAGACCTGGTGCCCGCTGTCGTCACGGAGTCCGCGACTCCACCGGCCAAGGAGGAGCGGCAGTCCGTCCTCGTCGGCTACGGCCCCCGCACGACCTCGACCAAGCGCCGCGCCCGCAAGGGAGCCGTGGCATCGGTCGACACCGAGAAGGTGCCGCAGCGTTCGATCCGCGCCCTCGCCAAGCCGCCGGTGCGCAAGCTGGCCAAGGATCTCGGCATCGACCTCGACTCCGTCCCGTCCGAGGGCGACATCGTCACGCGCGCCGACGTCGAGGCCTTCGCCGGCCTGCGCGAGAGCTCGCCCGCGCCCACGAGCGCCCCAGCTCCGGCCCCGACCTCGCTCGAGGACCAGCGGATCCCGATCAAGGGCGTCCGCAAGATGACCGCCGAGGCGATGGTGGCCTCGGCGTTCACCGCACCCCACGTCACCGAGTGGGTCACCGTCGACGTCTCCAAGACCATGGAGCTCGTCGCCCAGCTCAAGACCGACGACCGGTTCGCCGGCGTCCGCGTCTCGCCGCTGCTGATCGTGGCGCGGGCCGTGTGCCTCGCGATGCGGCGCACGCCCGAGCTCAACTCGACGTGGGACGACGCCGCACAGGAGATCGTGCTCAAGGGCTCGGTCAACCTCGGCATCGCGGCGGCGACCCCGCGAGGGCTCGTCGTGCCCAACATCGTCGGCGCCGACTCGATGACGCTGCCCGAGCTCGCGCAGGCATTCGGCGAGCTCATCGCCACGGCCCGCGACGGCAAGACCCAGCCGGCGCAGATGGCCGGCGGGTCGTTCACGATCACCAACATCGGGGTGTTCGGCATCGACGCGGGCACGCCGATCCTCAACCCGGGCGAGGCCGGGATCCTGGCGGTCGGTGCGATCAACAAGCGCCCGTGGGTCGGCGAGGACGACGAGATCGTGGCGCGCTGGGTCACGACGCTGGCGCTGAGCTTCGATCATCGTGTGGTCGACGGCGAGCAGGGATCGCGATTCCTGGCCGACGTCGCCGCGATCCTCGGCAACCCGGCACTCGCCCTGACGTTCTGAGGAGAACGCTGCAACCGCAGTAGTTTTTTCAGAAATTTTTCAGGTTCACGACTTGATCCCGCGATGTCGTCGATCTATCTTTCCTCTCGTAACGAGTTGAGTCCGATGGACTCACGTTTCGAAAGGAGTCTCTCGATGATGAACATGTCCTTTGATCCTTTCGGCGACTTCGATCGCCTGACCTCGCAGCTCTCCTCGCGGTCGACCCGACTGATGCCGGTTGACCTGTTCCGTGAGGGAGATCGCTACGTCCTCGCCGCCGACCTGCCGGGCATCGACCCCGGCTCGGTGGACGTCGACCTCGATGGGCACATGCTGACCATCAGGGCCGAGCGCACGCCCGCGTCCCACGACGGCGCCAAGTGGCTGGCGAGGGAGCGCCCCTACGGCAGCTATGTCCGCCAGTTCAGCCTGGGCGACGGGATCGACACCGATGGGATCTCGGCGCACTACGACAACGGTGTCCTCAGCGTCGTGATCCCAGTGAGCGAGCGCGCCAGGCCGCGCAAGATCGACATCCTCGACAGCCAGACCGAGCAGACGTCGATCTCGGCCTGACGTGCCGACGGACCGGGTGCTGGACCTGTGCTCAAGGTCCGGCGCCCGGTCTCGCGGGTCAGAGTCGCTCGCCGGCCTCGACCCGTGACGTGATGGTGTTGCCCGGCGGGGCCAGCGGACACTGCCATCGGGGGTTGTAGCGGCACGACGGGTGATAGGCGTAGTTGAGGTCGAGAGTCAACGAGTCCGCATCGCCGCCCAGCCACGACCCCTTGGCGGTGTCCAGCAGGTAACGCCCGCCGCCGTAGCTGCCGTCGCCCGACGTCCCGTCGCGCAGCGGGATGAAGATGCCGCCGCCGTACTGGTGCAGCCACCAGACGTCGAGGGTGCCGCCGACGTGCTCGGGAAGGTCGACGCGGCCGATGAGCTTCATGGTGATCGTGCCGTCTCCGCCGGCCTCGACGAGGCGGTCTTCGGACGGCTCGACGGGGAGCAGCTCGGCCTCGAAGCGCAACGCGGGATCGTACGGCCAGTAAGGCAGTCCGGTCTCGCGCAGCGGGTCGTCCTCGAGCAGTGGCGTCTGCGGATGGGCGCGGAACATCTCGTCGCGCGCCGCACGCCACTGCGCATGGCCGGCCGCGCGGTCGGGTTCGTCGCGCACGTCGGCGTACATCTCGTTGACGCGGCGGCGCCAGTCGACGAGGGTCAATGAGGAGCTCGGCATGGTGTCCACGGTGACACAACCGTGGACGGGCTGCCCGGTCGGCAAACACTAGACTGGGTCGGTGACCCAGCCTGCCGGAACCCGCCATCCCGGCGCGTATGCCGTGTGGGTCGTGGCACTGTTCGTCTACCTCCTCGCGGTGTTCCACCGCTCCTCGCTCGCGGTAGCCGGGCTCGCCGCGACCGACAGGTTCGACATCTCAGCGGCGCAGCTGGCGACGTTCACGATGCTGCAGCTCCTGGTCTATGCGGGCATGCAGATCCCGGTCGGCCTGCTGCTGGACCGGTTCGGCCCCCGACGCATGCTGCTGACCGGTGCCATCACGCTGACGCTCGCGCAGGCCGGGTTCGCGTTCGCCGACACGTACGCCTGGGCGCTCGTCGCGCGGGTCTTCGTCGGCGTGGGCGATGCCATGACGTTCATCTGCGTGCTCCGGCTGGTCAACACCTGGTTCGCGCCCCGGCGAGTGCCGGTGATCACGCAGCTGACCGGCGTCACCGGCCAGCTCGGCGCGATCATCGCCGCCGTGCCCATGACGGTGGCGCTGCGTGAGCTCGGCTGGACGAAGTCGTACCTGATCGCCGCCTCGCTCGGGGTCGTGCTGTCGGCCGCGCTGGCGATCTTCGTGCGGGACGCACCGGCCGCGCGGTCGATGAGCGGCGCGGCGCTGTCACTGAGCGCCATACGACGGAGCCTCGGTGCGTCGTGGGCGCAGCCCGGCACGCGACTCGGCTTCTGGATGCACTTCACGACGCAGTTCAGCGCCACGACCTTCGGCCTGCTGTGGGGCTACCCGTTCTTCGTGCGGGGGGAGGAGCAGTCCGACCACGTCGCCGGCCTGTTGCTGACGCTGATGGTGGTCGCGGTGATGGCGGCCGGGCCTTTGCTCGGGTGGCTGATCACGCGGCATCCGTGGCACCGCTCGACGATCGTGCTGGGCATCGTCAGCGCGATCGTCGTGGTCTGGACGACCGTGCTCGCGTGGCACGGCCCGGCGCCGCTGTCGCTCCTGGTCGTGCTGGTCATCGTCATGGGCATCGGCGGCCCGGCGGCCATGATCGGCTTCGACCTCGCCCGCACGTCGAATCCCGCCGACCGTCTCGGCAGCGCCACCGCGATCGTCAATCAGGCCGGCTTCGTCGCGAGCCTCGTCCTGGTGGTGGCGATCGGCCTGATCCTCGACTGGCGCACGCCGGGTGCGTCGACGGCCTACACGCCGTCGGCATTCCGCTGGGCGATGTCGTTCCAGTACGTCCTGTGGCTCCTGGGCATGGTCCAGATCTGGCGCTACCGCGTCAGGGCGCGGGCCAAGATCATGGCCGAGGAGCCAGAGGCATACGGCCGCACCCGCAACCTCGGCTAGCCACCGGGCTCCTCGGCCTCGCCCATCGTGTCCCAGGGCCCTGAGAACATGAGGCCATGGCTTCACCTCTTGATGTCGTCGACTGGCCGGTGCGCACCGAGCGGCTCGTGCTCCGTCGTCTGGCCGACGGCGACGTGGCACAGATCTTCGGCTACCGGTCGCAGCCGCACGTCGCGGAGTGGATCGGCGGAACCGCCACTGACGTCGACTCGCTCGCCGAACGCTTCGGCGACGGTGGGATGGCCGTGATCGTCGAGCACGAGGGCCGGCTGATCGGCGACCTGATGGTCAAGGTGCAGGACGCCTACGCGCAGCGCGAGGTGGCCGAGAGCGCCAAGGCCACCGAGGCCGAGATCGGCTGGGTGTTCGATCCCGCACACCAAGGTCGGGGCTTCGCGAAGGAAGCGATCGAGGCTTTGATCCGGATCTGCTTCGAGGGCCTCGGGCTGCACCGGGTGGTGGCCATCTGCTTCACCGCCAACGAGCCGTCGTGGCGCCTGATGGAGCGCCTCGGGATGCGCCGCGAGGCGCACCACGTGAAGGACTCGCTCCACCGCGACCACGGGTGGCAGGACGGCTACGTCTACGCGCTGCTCGCCGAGGAGTGGCGAGCTCGCTAGGCGTCGTCGGGCTCGCGCACCATCATGACGTTGGTCTTGCCGTCATGGGTGAGGGCGCCGACCTCCTCGAAGCCGCGGCTCTCATGGAAGGCCAGTGAGACGTCGTTGGTCTCATAGACCTCGAGCGCCACCGGCGCGTCGCCCTCGATCTCCTCGTAGAGCTTGGAGGCCACGCCCTTGCGGCGGTGCTCGCCGGAGACCACGATGCGGTCGAGGTAGACGTAGTCGTCGACGAGCTTGTCCTCGAACCAGCGGTAGCGGCTCGAGTCGTACTCGGCGCCCGGAGGCAGTGTGATGACGAAGCCGGCGATGTCGCCTTCGTCTTCCACGACGAGGGCCTGGTCGGACATCTTGACGAGGAGCGAGAGGCTCTCGTTGTCGAGTGGACCGACGCCCTCCAGGGCGTTCTGGTTGAGGTGGACGATGCTGTCAAAGTCGCTGTGCGTCATTTCTCGGATCATCAGGCATTCGACGTTACGTCAACCTGGCGGCGAAGGCACGCGGGAAGGGGGGGCATGTGGGCGATCCCACACGACCCGGATTCACCCTCGATCCGCGATTCCTGCTGACGTCGCAGGAAGATTCAGGGTCAAACCTCGAACGTCGAGCCCATGGCCGCCTCGGTCACTGTCCACAGGTCCCTGGCGAGTTCTTCGTCGTGTGCGGTGCGGGTCATGCCGACGAGCTTGGGCCGACCGCGCAGTCCGCGGATGCCCGACGGACCGACGTACTCGCCGCCGGTCAAGGTCGCGTCCGTCGCCGCCATCAGCAGCGGCAGGGCGCCGAGCGATGCCGGCTGGGCGAGGATCTTGCTGACCTGGTGCATCCCGATCCCGTACAGGGACAAGCCGCCGCCCGTGGGCCCGGTCTTGGTGATGTTGGTGGCGGCGTAGCCGGGGTGTGCCGCGACGCTCACGACGCCGATCCCGGCCGCCTTGGCGCGCCGGTCCAGCTCGAGCGCGAAGAGCAGGTTGGCGAGCTTGGACTGCCCGTACGACTGCCAGCGCCTGTAGGGCCGGTCGGAGTCGCCCGGCTCGAGTGCCGTCAGGTCGACGCTGCCGACCGCCGAGTGTGCGAGCGAGGAGACCGTGACGATGCGAGCGCTGCTGGCCTTGAGGACCGGCCACAGCTCGGCGGTCCACGCGAAGTGACCGACGTGATTGGTGCCCATCTGCATCTCGAAGCCGTCAACCGTGGCCGCGTACTTGGGCGGCACCATGATGCCGGCGTTGTTGACGAGGATGTCGATGCGGTCGTACGTCTTGGTCACCTCGGCTGCGGCCCGTCTCACGTCGGCCAGGTCCGCCAGGTCGAGCGACACGACCTCGACGCGGGCTTCGGGAACGCGCTCGAGGATCCGGCCGACGGCCGTCACAGCTCGTCCCTCGTCGCGCGCCGTGACGACGACCTCGGCACCCTTGCGGGCCAGGCCGATCGCCGTGTGCAGGCCCAGCCCGCCCGTCACACCGGTGATCACAGCGCGCTTGCCCGACAGGTCGGGAATGTCGTGGGTGCTCCAGCTCATCGCGTCAGCCTAGGGCCTGGCACGGGATTCGCTCGTGGTTCAGGACATGATCGACATGGCCGAGAGAATGGCCCGGCCGAGGTTCTCGTCGCCATGGATGGCGACCTTGACGTCGTCGGGCCGCCGGCGGCCGGCGCACAACACCGTGAACGCCTCGGTCGTCATCGTCAGTGTGGCCGTCGGCTCGTCGAGACTCTCGATCGCGCTGGCGCGACCGTCCTCACCGACCCGTACGGCCAGCTCGAGTGGCATCTCACCCGTGACCTCCCACCGCACGGTCGACATGGCGGGTGGCTTGACGCGCTTGCCCAGGACGTACGGCATGGCGAACGAGAACGTCATCACCGCGACCTGTGCACCGCTGCTGTCGAGCCCGCCCGGCCGGCCGACCGCCCGCCGGATGTCCTGCTCGTGCACCCACATGTCGACCGCGCGGTTGCGCAGCAGGGTGTCCCACGACCACGGCACGCCACCGGGTGTGACCGGCGCGGGTGCCGACGGGTCGTCCGGCAGGTCGGCGAGACGGCTCGCGCGCAGCTCCACGGCGGCCGCGAGCTCGTCGACCAGGGCGGCCGGTGTCTCGTGGCGGCGCGCGTCGACACCCTTTGCGGTGTAGGTCGCGACGACCTCCGTCCCGCCGCCCTGCTCACGACCGTTCTGCTCGGTGTGGCACAGCTCGGACTCGAGGTGCGCCAGATGTGCGATGACGTCCTTGACGGTCCACTCGTCGCAGTCGGTCTGCCGAGCCCAGTCGGCGTCGTCCAGGTCGGCGGCCAGGGCCAGGATCGACAGAGCTGACTCGTGCCACCCTCGAACGTACGTCTCAAGCATGTCCACGGACAATCTCCTTACGTTGCTGACGGCGGCAGTAGAAGACATACCCCGCAAACACGATGCCCACAGCCACACCCGCCAGGCCGATGTCGTTGCCGCGGTTGGCGCGGGACTCCACTCCGGTGGCAGTGGCCCACCCGTACGAGGCGTTGTCGACCCGCTTGTCCCGCGGGGTGCACCGCACCTGCATCCGGTCCGTGCCCTGGTTGAGCACGCCGATCAGGTGCCATTGGTTGCCTTCGTTGTCGACCGTGATCTCGATCTTGGCCTTGGGGATCGCCACCGGCTTCTTGTCGGGACCGACCGCGCGGCAGGTGATGTGGCGCTCCGGCTGCAGGATGTCGGTGAACACCGCGAGCGTCTTGGCCTGCGCATCCGCACGGGTCGTCGTGGGGGAGACCGTGACCTCGCGCAGGGGATCCCATGAGCTCGCGGCGATCGCGGTCCCGACCATGGTGCTGCCGAGCGCGAAGACGAAGGCGGCGAGATACCAGAGGGGATTGACCGGTTTCACGCAGTCACCTTCCCACACGGTGCCGCCCCGACTGCGCCTTGACGGGCGTGGCACCGTCCATGGCTGTCCCAGGTCCCGGGTCACCGGGCACTTGGGCCCTGTCGCTGCGGCGAGCTCCAGCGAACACTCAGAGCATGTGGACCGACGTTCCTCAACCAGGTGACCTGCAGACCGCGATGCTCACGGACGGCCGCGCGGCGTGCGTCCGGCCGGTCACGCGTGGCGACCGGCCAGCCGTGACGTCCCTGTACGCACAGACGAGTGCGGCAAACCTCTACACCCGCTTCTTCACGAGTGGAACGGGCGTGGTCGCGTGCCACCTCGCCCATCTCTTCGACCCACTGGATCCGCCTGACGTGTATGTCGTCGAGGCCGGCGGCCGGCTGATCGGCGTGGCCGACGTCGAACGATGTGACGAGATCACGTCGGAGGTCGCCTTCCTCGTGGCCGACGACGCACACGGTCTCGGCGTCGCGACCTTGCTGCTCGAGCGCATCGCGGAGGAGGCGCGCGTCTCCGGCGTCCAATGGCTCGTGGCGGACGTCCTGGCCGTCAACCACCCGATGATGGCGGTCTTCACGGATGCCGGCTTCGCGATCGACCTGCACACGGACCACGGAGAGGTCTCCGTCCGGATGAGCACGGCATCTTCCGCTGCGGTCCTCGCGGCTTCGGCGGAGCGACACAGGTCCGCCGCAGACGCGCACCTCGTCTCCGAAGCGCGAGGGACCTAGGTCCCGCACATCGGGGCGTACGTGCCCTATGGGCGGCAGCCTGCGTCGGCTGAGGTGGGGACTACCCCATCCACTTCACGAGGAGTCGTCATGAGAGCCGCCGTCGTCACAGCCCTGGGTCAGCCCCTTGAGATCCAGGACCGCCCCGTGCCTCAACCAGGAGTCGGCGAGGTTCTCGTACGCATCGAGGCGTGCGGGCTGTGCCACACCGACATCCATGCCGCGCAGGGCGACTGGCCGGTCAAGCCGACGCCGCCGATCGTCCCGGGCCACGAGGGCGTGGGCATCGTCGAGACGCTCGGTGCGCAGGTCACGGCGCACGCGATCGGCGACCGCGTCTCGATCGCCTGGCTCGGCCACGCCTGCGGACACTGCCGCTACTGCGTCGATGGTCGCGAGACGCTCTGCGAGAGCCAGCTCAACAGCGGCTACTCGATCGATGGCGCATTCGCCGAGTACGCCGTCGTCGACGCCAACTTCGCGGTGTCCGTGCCGGACGGCGTCGAGCCCTTCGACGCCGCGCCACTCAGCTGCGCGGGCCTCACGGCGTACAAGTCGATCAAGGTCGCCCATGTGCAGCCCGGCGAGACCGTTGCGGTCTTCGGCATCGGCGGCCTCGGTCACCTGGCCGTCCAGTACGCGCGGCTGGTCGGCGCCGTCGTGATCGCGGTCGACATCGACGACGAGAAGCTCGAGCTGGCCACCGCGCTCGGCGCCGATCACGTCGTCAACGCGGCGAAGGAGGACCCCGCTGCGGCCATCACCGCTCTGGGTGGAGCCGATGTCGCGCTCGCGTATGCCGTGTCGCCCTCGGCATTCGAGCAAGCCTTCGCGTCGTTGAACCGCGGTGGCCGGCTCGTCTGCGTGGCTCTGCCGGCTGACGGCACGATGAGCATCCCCATCTTCGACACCGTGCTCAAGGGCATCGAGATCATCGGTTCGATCGTGGGCACGCGACAGGACCTGGCCGAGGTCTTCGCGCTGCATGCGCGTGGGCGCACGCGGGTCATCGCCGAGGGCCGCAAGCTCGACCAGGTCAACGAGGCGATCGCCGAGCTGCTGTCTGGCAGCATCGCGGCTCGCTTGGTCTTCGAGCTCTGAGCGGCCCATGACCTCCACGACACCTGAGCGGACGCGCGTGCTCGACGCCGAGGAGCTCCAGGGGATCGATGCGTACTGGCGCGCGGCCAACTACCTCTCGGTCGGGCAGATCTACCTCATGGACAACCCGCTCCTTCGCGAGCCGCTGCTCGCGGAGCACGTCAAGCCACGGCTGCTCGGTCATTGGGGCACGACTCCGGGTCTCAACCTGCTGTACGCGCACCTGAACCGGGTCATCCGGAATCGCGACCTCAACGTCCTCTACGTGACGGGACCGGGCCACGGTGGTCCCGGCCTGGTCGCCAACGCGTACCTCGACGGCACCTACTCCGAGGTGTATCCGTCAGTCGGCCGAGACGTCGACGGGATGCGAGAGCTGTTCCGCCAGTTCTCGTTCCCAGGGGGCATCCCCAGTCACGTCGCTCCGGAGACGCCGGGCTCGATCCACGAAGGCGGCGAGCTGGGATATGCCCTGGTGCATGCGTACGGGGCGGTCTTCGACAACCCCGACCTCGTCGCGGTGTGCGTTGTCGGAGACGGCGAGGCCGAGACCGGCCCGCTCGCCGCGAGCTGGCACTCCAACAAGTTCCTCAACCCGGTCACCGACGGCGCGGTCCTGCCGGTCCTGCACCTCAACGGGTACAAGATCGCGAACCCGACAGTCCTGGCCCGCATACCGGAGGACGAGCTGCTCGCACTCCTGCGCGGGTACGGCCATGAGCCGGTCATCGTCAGCGGTGACGACCCGGCCGACGTGCACCAGCAGATGGCCCACGCACTCGACCGGGCCATGGACACCATCGCGGCGATCCAGCTCGCGGCGCGCAACGGGCTCTCGGACGAACGGGCCCGCTGGCCCATGATCGTGCTGCGCACCCCCAAGGGCTGGACCGGCCCGGACGTGGTCGACGGCCTCCAGGTCGAGGGCACGTGGCGGGCTCACCAGGTCCCATTGTCGAAGACGCGTACGAACGAGAGCCATCGCCAGCAGCTCGAGGCGTGGCTGCGGAGCTACCGGCCCGAGGAGCTGTTCGACGAGCACGGCCGGCTCAACCCGGACCTGCAGGCGCTGGCGCCGGCGGGGCCACGTCGGATGAGCGCCAACCCGCACGCGAACGGCGGCCTGCTGAAGCAGGACCTGGTCATGCCGGACTTCAGGGCGTACGCCGTCGAGGTCGATCAGCCGGGCGTTCACCTGAGCGAGGCCACCCGCGTGCTGGGCGGACTGCTCGCCGACGTCATCGCCGAGAACCCAGACCGCTTCCGGCTGATGGGTCCCGACGAGACGGCGTCCAATCGTCTCGGCGGGGTCTTCGAACAGACCGACCGGGCGTGGGACGCGATCACGGTGCCCGGCGACACCAGCCTGGCGCCGGACGGCCGGGTCATGGAGGTGCTGTCAGAGCACCTGTGCCAGGGCTGGCTCGAGGGCTATCTGCTGACCGGGCGACACGGCCTGTTCAACTGCTACGAGGCGTTCATCCACATCATCGACTCGATGTTCAACCAGCACGCCAAGTGGCTGAAGTCGACCCGCAGGATCCCGTGGCGGGCTCCCATCGCCTCGCTCAACTACCTGCTCACGTCGCACGTCTGGCGGCAGGACAACAACGGCTTCTCGCACCAGGACCCCGGCTTCCTCGACCACGTGATCAACAAGAAGTCCGAGATCGTCCGGGTCTACCTGCCGCCCGACACCAACACGTTGCTGTCGGTCGCGGATCACTGCCTCCGGAGTCACGACTACGTCAACGTCATCGTCGCGGGCAAGCAGCCCGCGCTGACGTACCTGACGATCGACGAAGCGGTCGCGCACTGCACCCGTGGCCTGGGCATCTGGCCGTGGGCCGGCAACGACGACGGTGATCCCGACGTCGTCATCGCCTGCTGCGGTGACGTGCCGACCCTCGAGACCCTGGCCGCCGTGGACCTGCTGCGTACGCACCTTCCCGACCTCAAGGTGCGGGTCATCAACGTCGTCGATCTCATGCGGCTCGAGCCGGACTCCGAGCACCCGCACGGCCTGTCGGACCGCGACTTCGACGCGCTCTTCACGATCGACAAGCCGGTGATCTTCGCGTTCCATGGCTACCCGTCGCTGATCCACCGGCTGACGTACCGGCGCACCAATCACCGCAACATCCACGTGCGCGGATACAAGGAAGAGGGCACCACGACGACGCCGTTCGACATGGTGATGCTCAACGATCTCGATCGGTTCCACCTCGTGATGGATGTCATCGACCGGGTCCCCGAGCTCGGCTCGAGGGCTGCCCTGCTTCGCCAGGAGATGTCCGACGCCCGGGTCGCGGCGCGGGCGTACACGCGCGAGCACGGCGAGGACGATCCGGAGATCGCCGGCTGGACCTGGACGCCCCGGACGTGAGCAGCCGCGTCCTGGTCGTCAACGCGGGCTCGTCGAGCCTGAAGCTCAGGCTGCTCGGCGACTCGGACGAGCCCGAGCAGTCGGCGGACCTGCCGGCCGGTCGCCGATGGCATCGACAGCGAGCAGCTCGTCGCGGTCCTGCGCGACTGGGGTGAGCCCGACGCTGTCGGCCACCGGGTCGTGCACGGCGGGACGCGGTTCACGGCGCCGGTGAGGATCGATGCGCAGGTGAGGCAGGAGCTGGAGGACCTCACGGCGCTGGCGCCGCTGCACCAGCCGAAGTCGCTGGCTGCCCTCGACGCGGTGTCGGCGATCCTGCCCCAGGTCCCGGCCTTCGCGTGCTTCGACACCGCCTTCCACGCCACGATCCCGTTGGCCGCCGCGACGTACGCCGTGCCGTTGGAGTGGCGCGAGAGATACGCGATCCGCCGGTACGGCTTCCACGGGCTGTCCCATGCCCATGCGTCGCAGCGTGCCGGCGAGATCGCGGCCCGGCCGGTCGCCGACCTCCGTGTCGTGACGTGCCACATCGGCGCCGGAGCGTCGATCTGCGCGGTGAAGGACGGCCGCAGCGTCGACACGACGATGGGGTTCACCCCGCTTGAGGGCCTGGTCATGGCGACCCGCTCCGGCAGTGTCGACCCCGGTCTGGTGCTGTGGCTCGAGGAGCACGAACACCTGTCGCCGCACGAGATCGCGGACGCGCTCGAGAACCGCTCGGGCCTCGCCGCGCTCGCCGGCACGGCAGACATGCGCGCGGTCGAGGCACGGGTGAAGGCGGGTGACGACGAGCGGGCCCAGCTGGCGCTCGACGTGTACGTCCACAGCCTGGCCGCGGGTATCGCCAGGATGACCGCATCCACTGGAGGCCTCGACGTGCTGGTCTTCACGGGCGGGGTCGGCGAGAACTCGGCACTGGTCCGGCAGCTGGCGACGGACCGGCTGGCCTACCTCGGGGTCGAGGTGGATCCCGTACGCAATGCGGATGCGGTGCCGGACGTCGACGTGTCCGGCCTGCTGGCCACGGTGCGGACGGTCGTCGTCGCGGCCCGCGAGGACCTGCAGATCGCGGCCGGGGTGCGAGCGCTCATCGAAGACGTCCGGGCGGTCGCGGGACCTTGGACCCTCGACACCCCTTCCGGGCCAGCCGATACTGAGGTGACGGCCACCCCGAGGAGACCGATGACGATTCGCGTCTTTTTGCTGGATGACCACGAGGTCGTACGCACGGGCCTGCGCCAGCTGCTCGAGAGCGGCGGCGACATCGAGGTCGTGGGTGAAGCCGGTACGGCCGCCGCCGCCCTGGCCCGCATACCGGCACTGATGCCTGACGTCGCGGTGCTCGACGCTCGGTTGCCCGACGGCAGCGGCATCGAGGTGTGCCGCCAGATCCGCTCGGCGTTCCCGGAGACCCGAGCCATCATCCTCACCTCGTTCGACGACGACGAGGCGCTCTTCGCCGTCGATCATGGCCGGCGCTGCGGGATATGTCCTCAAGCAGGTGACGGGTCAGGACCTGATCTCCGCGGTCCGCCACGTTGCTGCTGGCGGCTCCTTGCTCGACCCGAGCGTCACGGCCAAGGTCATGGAGCGCCTCCGGGACGGTGCACCGCAGGAGCCGGACGAGCTCAAGAGCCTGACCGCGCAGGAGCGACGCATCCTCGAGCTCGTGGCCGAGGGCCTCACGAACCGGCAGATCGGCGAGCGGCTGTTCCTCGCCGAGAAGACGATCAAGAACTACATGTCCAACGTGCTGTCGAAGCTCGGCCTCGAGCGGCGTACGCAGGCGGCGGTCTTCGCCAGCAGGCTGCTCGAAGACCGCTGACTCAGGTCGGGACGACCCAGGAGACCCGGGTGCCGCCGCCGGTGGCCTCGTCGATCTCGAACTCGCCGCCCCGGTCCTCGGCCCGCTGGCGCAGGTTGGACAGGCCGCTGAGCCGGGGCGACGATCCCGGGCCCACGCCGTCGTCGACGACCTCGATGCTGACCTCGCCCGACACCGCGGCGATCGTGACCGCGACCTGGGCAGGGCCGGCATGACGCACGGCGTTGGCGAGTGACTCGGTCACGACGGCCGCGACGTCATCGGTGAGGTCCCCGGAGACCATCAGGTCGACCGGGCCAAGGAACGTGACCCGGGGCCGGCTCGTGAGCTGGTCGGAGACCCGGTCGACGATCTCGAGGATCCGGGCCCGGAGGCTCACCGTGGTCGTCTCCGGGTCGCGCTGCATCGCGAAGATGCTCTGCCTGATCTGCGCGATGGCGCTGTCGATCTCGGTGATCTGGGCCGTGATGCGTGCGGCGGTCTCGGGATCGGCGCCGGCTGCCGCGGCCTGCAGGCTGAGCCCGGTGCCGAACAGCCGCTGGATCACATGGTCGTGCAGGTCGCGGGCGATGCGGCTGCGATCCTCCAGCAACGCGACCCGGCGGCGGCCGCGACGAGACTCAGCGCGGTCGATCGCGACGCTGATGTGGCTGGCGAACGACGAGCCCATGTCGAGATCGCGGGCGCTGAACGGAGGCCGGCCGATCGGCCCGCGACAGGGTGAGCACGCCGGCCG
This sequence comes from uncultured Actinomycetota bacterium, assembly GCA_963759975.1. Classification (GTDB taxonomy): domain Bacteria; phylum Actinomycetota; class Actinomycetes; order Propionibacteriales; family Nocardioidaceae; genus Aeromicrobium. Next base: position 289,325 of record CAVXBS010000026.1, on the reverse strand, counting down.
GGGCGTCGCCGTGGGTGAACGGGATGACCACCGAGTTGCCGAGCAGGGCGTGCTGGGCGAAGCCGTGGGGCGCGAACTCGTTCGACTCGCTGACCAGGATCGGCTCCCCCGAAGCGATCGCGTCACCGGCGAAGGTCCCCTCGAGCGGGAAGGACATCGCGACCAGGTCCTCCGCACCGATGCCGGCGGCCCGATCGACGAAGATCTCATCGCCCGACAGCGTGATCCGGCCGATGCTGACCAGGTCCGCCTCGGCGAGCTTCTGGACCTGCTCGACGATGACGCCGAGGTGCTCCTCCTCCTCCTCGTCCCGCATGAGCCGGCGGGCGGTGTCGGCCAGGGCCGCCGACCAGCGCTCGCGGTAGGCCGAGTCGTCGAACAGGCGGGCGTTCTCGATCGCGATGCCCGCCGTCGCCGCCAGGGCCTGCGCCAGCTCCTCGTCCTCGGCAGAGAAGGCGCCATTGAGGCTGTCGGTGAGATAGAGGTTGCCGTAGACCTCGTCGCGCACGCGGATCGGCACACCGAGGAAGTTCTCCATGGGTGGGTGATGGGCGGGGAAGCCACTCGATCGACCGTCGTCCGCGATCTTCAACAGCCGTACGGGGTGCGGATCGTCGATCAGCGCGCCCAGCAGGCCCTTGCCCTCGGGAAGGTGGTCGATCTGCGTGATCACCTCCGGATCCATCCCGATGTGGATGAACTGCTCGAGGCGCCGCTCGTCGCCGATGACGCCCATCGCGGCATAGCGGGCGTTCAGCAGCTCCATGCCGATCTCGACGATGCGGTGCAGGACCGTCGGCAGGTCGAGCTTGCTGGTCAGGTCGTTGTTGACCCGGATCAGGTCGCGCATGCGTGCCTGGGAGGCGATCAGCTTCTGCGCGCGCTCGACGAACTGGGCCAGGACGGCCTCGAAGTCGAGTGTCGGTCCGGTCGCGCGTTCGTCAGTCATGACACTCCCGGTCGGACAGTCGATGTCTCGTCACACTACGCCCGAAGTGCGCGGGGGACCTAGGTCCCCCGGACCGTGGACGCTGGCCCATGCCGCTGAGCGACCCGAGGAGCAATCGTGGAAGGACAAGCCGAGCAGGAGTCGTCATGAACAGTGTGAAAAGCCCAGTCGTCGTCGGGATCGCCGACAAGCAGCCGACCGCGTTGCGGTTCGCGCTCCGCGAGGCGCTCCGTAGTGGCGCAGAGATGCGAGTCGTCCACGCCGCCAGCATTCCGGTCCAGCCCGTCTACCCCTACCTCGGTCCGGCCGAGCTCGAGGGCATCGAGGCCGCCGGCCAGAAGGTCCTCGACGATGCACGAGAGTTCCTCGACCAGGAGGTCGCGCTGCCGCCGGTGAGCTTCGTGCTCTCGATCGCCAGTGCTGCCGAAGCGCTCGAGGAGGCGACGGCGGATGCGCAGCTGTTGGTCATCGGAGCAGACGACATCCCTTGGTACGACCGCATGCTCGGTGGCGGGGTCGCTCGGCACATGGCCCGTCACGCACCCTGTCCCGTCGTGGTCGTGCCGGAGGTCGCCTACCCGGCCAAGCCGACGGGTGGTGTCGTCCTGACCCTTGACGGCGACACCTCCGCGACCGGTCCATTGACGTACGCCTTCGAGCAGGCGAGCGCCCGGGGGCGCGAGCTGCACGTCCTCCACGCCACACCTCCGGCCACCCTGGCCGCTGATGCCGAAGCGATCCGCGCCAACATCGCGGAGGTCCTCGCGGGCTGGGCGCAGACCTACCCCGACGTGAGGGTCATCCGAGCGTTCATCGTCGACGGCGCCGAAGAGGCGATCACCGCTGCCAGCACGCATGCCGAGCTCGTGGTCGTGGGCCGCTCGCACTCCAAGAACGTCTCGTTCGCCCTGACGCGGCCACTCGCGATGCAAGTGCTGCGGCGGGCCGGCTGCCCCGATCGCGATCGTGCCCTCCGACTACCGGGGAGCCTGACATGCAGGCCTGTCGCACGCTCGTCGTTGCAGCCGCCAGTCGCCATGGCGGCACCTGCGAGATCGCCGATCGTCTCGCGGGGACCCTCGGCGAAGCACTCGCCGAGGACTGGGATGTCGTGCGGTCGGACCTCAGCGACCTGCGGGCGTTCGACGGCGCAGACGCCGTCGTCCTTGGCAGCGCGATCTACTTCGGCCACTGGATGCACTCGGCGGCGCGAGCCCTCACGTATGTGAAGGATGCCGCGTTGTTCGACCTCTGGCTCTTCAGCACCGGGCCGATCTCCGACGTCGAGAGCGAGAACGCCCAGATCATCTCGGCGGACGCGATGGTCACGTCCGGGCAGGCCGTCGAGCACCAGGTGTTCGGAGGCCGTCTCGACACCTCTCACCTCAATTGGGTCGAGCGGACCGCCGTCAAGGCTGTCCACGCCCTGCCCGGAGACCACCGCGACTGGGACCAGGTCGACGACTGGGCGCGGCACATCGCCGAACAGCTCCTGGTCGTTCCGGACCGCGCGGACCACTGACGCCGAATCTTCGAGGCCTCACCGTCAAGGGGCGACCGACATGTCAGTTGGTGTTGCCGCGGACGCGCCGGCCGGCCAGCGAGCGAGGGGTGATCTTGATGACGAGCGGGCGGACACCGCCGGCCCAAGGTCGTAGCCGCTTGTGGCCGAGGACCTTGTTGATCGTGGCGCGGTCCTCGACCTCGACCGCCGCACCGCGCACGGTGACGTTCCATCCATGGCGGAACACGTCATGATGATCGACGCCGAAGGCCACGTCCTGATGTCCACGCGCGAGCTCGGCAAGGATGCCACCTGGAGCGGTGCGAAGGTAGATCACGCCGTCGAGCACGGCGAAGTTCGCGGGAATGAGCTGTTGCCCGTCCTGATCCACGAAGGCGATGTGTCCCACGGTCGTCGACCCGAGGAGGTCGAGGCACTCCTTCTCCGAGAGCGTCGACCAGTGAGCCGGTGTTGTGGTCGTCCTGTGTCGTCATCGGAGGTCCTTTCGTCCGATCGGGTTGTCAGCTGGAGCTGCGGAGCCCTACCCCTCACGCTTGCACGTGCCCGCGCCTACGCCCACGGTCGAGCTGCCCTCGCGCCCGGGACCTTGGTCCCGGGCCGCCCGAGGCGCAATGTTGCGGACCTTGGGCCCGGCCATTGCGGACGCAGGGCCCTGACCTGCGACGCATCCGCCGGGAATGCTGAAGGCAATGCACCACCCAACCGAGGAGTCAGCATGACCGCCACCTTTGCCGCCAACCACGCACGAGCCATCCCCGACACAGCGGAGCGGACGGCACCGATGTCGATCATGCTCGGTGTGATCCGACTCGCCATGGGCTGGACGTTCCTGTGGCCGTTCCTCGACAAGGCCTTCGGCCTCGGCCACGAGACCGCTTCCGCAGACGCGTGGGTCAACGGGGGCAGCCCCACCGCCGGCTTCCTCGGCCACGCCACCAAGGGTCCGTTCTCCGACACCTACCAGAGCTTCGCCGGGCACGCGTGGGCCGACTGGCTCTTCATGCTCGGCCTCCTCGGCATCGGCACCGCGCTGATCCTGGGTGTGGCCGTCCGGATCGCCGCCGCCGCCGGTGCGCTCCTCCTGGTCCTGATGTGGACCGCCGTCCTGCCCCCGGAGAACAACCTCTTCCTCGACGACCACCTGATCTACGCCATGGTCCTCGGTGTCCTGGCGATGGCCAGCGCGGGACGCACGTTCGGCTTCGGCAAGATCTGGGAGAAGCTCCCGATCGTCAAGGACAACGCAGTTCTCCGCTGACGAGCTCAGCGGTTGCAGGGTCCGGCGTCTACCAGGGCGTCGGACCACTGCTGTGTCACATGCTGCCGGTGTCGAGGTAGCGCTGGTGCCAGCTCAACGCCTCGCCCAGCAGGTGCGGGGTGTGCCGGGCGTACGGATGAGCGGCCCAGGCGCGTTCGGTGTAGTCCGTGAGCTCATCACGGAACCGCGGATCGGCGCACCGGATGACCCGCTGGGCGCGGGCGCGAGGTGACAGGCCGCGCAGATCGGCGAGGCCGTGCTCGGTCACGATCACGTTCACGTCGTGCTCGGTGTGATCGACGTGGCTGGCCATGGGGACGATCGCCGAGATCGCGCCGCCCTTCGCGGTCGACGGGGTGAGGAAGAAGTTGAGGAACGCGTTGCGGGCGAAGTCACCGCTGCCGCCGATGCCGTTCATGATCGCGCTGCCCATGACATGGGTCGAGTTCACGTTGCCGTAGATGTCCGCCTCGAGCATCCCGTTCATCGAGATCACGCCGAGCCGGCGGATCAGCTCTGGATGGTTCGAGATCTCCTCGCTCCGCAGCAGGATCCGGCCCTTGTAGCCGTCGATGCCGGACATGAAGCGCTTGACGCCCACGTCGGACAGCCCGAACGACGTGGCCGATGCGGCTCGCAGGGTGCCGCTGTCGAGCAGGTCGAGCATCCCGTCCTGGATCACCTCGGTGAAGGCCACGAGGTCGGTGAACTCGCTGCCGTCGAGGCCGGACAGGACGGCATTCGCCACGTTGCCGACACCGGACTGCAGCGGCAGCAGTCCGGGCGGCATGCGGCCGGCCGCGACCTCGTGGCGCAGGAAGTCCAGCACGTGGCCGGCGATGGCGGCCGAGGTGTCGTCGGGGGCTGTGAACGGCGCATTGCGGTCCGGGTGATCGGTCTCGACGACGGCCACGACCTTGGCGGGGTCGACCCGCAGGTACGGCTCACCGATGCGCTGCATCGCCTCGGTCAGCTGGATCGGGCGCCGGTCGGGTGGCAGGGCGGTGCCGTAGTAGATGTCGTGGAAGCCTTCGAGCTCCCGCGGCTGCCAGTGGTTGACCTCGAGGATCACCCGGTCGGCCTGGTCGAGCCACGTCTTGTTGTTGCCCACCGAGCTGCTCGGGATCAGGACGCCGTCGGGAAGGATCGCGGTCACCTCGATCACTGCGACATCGAGCTGACCGTAGAAGCCGAACCACATGTGCTGCGCGGAGTGGCTGAGGTGCTCGTCGATGTAGTCGACCTCGCCGGAGTTGATCAGTGCGCGCAGCGTCGGATCGCTGCTGTACGGCAGCCGGGTCGAGATGCCGTGCGTCTCGGCGAGCACGCCGTCGGTGCCGGGCCCTGTCGACGCGCCGGTCCAGAGCCCGATCTGGAACGCGTCACCGCGGGCGTGGGACGCCGCCATGCGCGTGGCGAGCGCTCCTGGAACGGCCTTGGGGCAGCCGGCGCCGGTGAACCCGCTGAACCCCACGTTGTCGCCCGGATGGATCAGCAGAGCCGCCTCTTCGGCGGTCGTGATCCGGGTGCGGAGGACAGGACAGCTGACGCGAGGCATGGGCGTCCGACCGTACGCGCTGAGGGTCGCGGGACACAGGGTCGAAGGTCCCAGCCAGGGTCAGAACAGCCAGATGAAGGCTGCGACGCTCGGCACGAGCGACACGACGGACCACGGCATCGAGAGCGGGCGGGTCCCGAGGATCGCCCGCGTCGCCGCGCAGACGATGAGGGCCACGACGCCGGACATGAGCGTCAGCGCGGTGGCGTCGCTGCGCCGGTCCTGGTCCAGCAGGACGTACGAGACGCCGATCAGCCCGAAGACTCCGTGCATCGCGACCGCCAGGAAGCCCAGCGCGGTGACCCTTCGGCGTACGCGGTCGAGCGCCACGGCCTCCTTGGTGGCGGTCATGCCGTGGCCTCGGCGGCGTCGATGATGCGGTGCAGGACGGCGTTGGTGGACCGCAGGTCCTCGACGCTCATGCCGAACCGCGCCAGCATCGTGGCCGGCACCGTGAGCGCCTTGCGGCGTAGCGCGCGTCCCTGCGGGGTGAGCGCGATGTCGATCAGCCGCTCGTCGGCGCTCGACCGCGTACGTGTCACGAGCTCGGCCTGCTCGAGCCGCTTGACCAAGGGGGAGATGGTTGCCGGCTCGAGATGCAGGAGGTCACCCAGTGCCTTGACGCTGAGCGTCCCGTGCTCCCAGAGCGCCAGCATCGCGAGGTACTGCGGATGGGTCAGGCCGAGTGGCTCCAGCACGGAGCGGTAGCTGGCGATGACGCTGCGGGACGCGACGGCGAGGGCGAAGCAGACCTGCTCCTCGAGCGCGAGTGGATCGATGTCGTCCATATGTCTAGCGTACGAATGATTAGTGCACTAACCAAATGGGTCGGGAACGACGAAGGCCCCCACCGCATGGTGAGGGCCTTCGTCGTGGACAGCAGAGACTAGAACGCGGACTCGTCGAGCTCCATGATCGAGTCGTCGATGTTCTCGGCGATCGCCCGCTCGCCGGCGAGGCCGCGGCAGCACGTTGCGCGCGAAGAACGTCGCCGCGGCGACCTTGCCCTCGTAGAAGCTCTTGTCGGCGGCCGAGACCTCGCCGCCGAGCTTCTCGAGCGCGACCTCCGCGCCGCGCAGCAGCAGCCACGCGACGGTCAGGTCACCGAGGACGTACACGAGGCGGGTCGTGTTGAGGCCGACCTTGTAGATGTTCTTGAGGTCGCCCTTCTCGTCGGCGGGGTTCGACGACATCAGGTCGGTGAACGATCGCGCCGATGATCGCCGTGGCGTCGTCGAGGCCCTGCTTGAGCAGCTCGCGCTCGACCTTGAGGCGGCCGTTGCCGGCCTCGCTCTCGGCGAATGCCTTGACCTGCTCGGACGAGGTAGCCGAGCGCAGCGCCCTTGTTCTTCACGATCTTGCGGAAGAACAGGTCCTGGCCCTGGATCGCCGTGGTGCCCTCGTAGAGGGTGTCGATCTTGGCGTCGCGGACGTACTGCTCGATCGGGTAGTCCTGCAGGAAGCCCGATCCGCCGAACGTCTGCAGCGACTCGGTGCCCAGCAGGACCCACGAGCGCTCCGAGCCGTAGCCCTTGACGAGCGGCAGCAGCAGGTCGTTGATCGACTCGGACAGCGACGCGTCCTCGCCGGCAGCTTCCTTGATGATGACGTCGTCCTGCCACGTCGCGGCGTACATCGCGAGCGAGCGCAGGCCCTCGGCGTACGCCTTCTGGGTCAGCAGCGAGCGACGCACGTCGGGGTGGTGCGTGATCGTGACGCGCGGGGCGGCCTTGTCGGACGCCTGCGTCAGGTCGGCGCCCTGGACGCGCTCCTTGGCGTAGTCGAGCGCGTTGAGGTAGCCGCTCGACAGCGTCGCGGCGGCCTTGAGGCCGACCATCATGCGGGCGTTCTCGATGACGCGGAACATCTGGTTGATGCCGTCGTGCACCTCGCCGAGCAGCCAGCCCTGCGCCGGTGCGCCGTCGCCGAACGTCACCTCGCACGTCGTGGACACCTTGATGCCCATCTTCTTCTCGACGTTGGTGACGTACGCGCCGTTGCGCTCGCCGGTCAGCTCACCGGTCTCGTGGTCGAAGTGGAACTTCGGCACGAGGAACAGGCTGAGGCCCTTGGTGCCGGGTCCGCCGACGCCCTCGACGCCGACCGGGCGGGCGAGGACCAGGTGCATGATGTTCTCGGCCATGTCGTGCTCGGCCGAGGTGATGAAGCGCTTGACGCCCTCGATGTTCCACGAGCCGTCCTCGTTGGGGAACGCCTTGGTGCGGCCGGCGCCGACGTCGGAGCCCGCGTCGGGCTCGGTCAGCACCATCGTGGCGCCCCAGCTGCGGTCGACCATGTGCTGCGCGATCTTCTTGTCGCGCTCGATGCCGTTCTCGAAGACGATGCGCGCGAACGCGGGGCCGCAGGCGTACATCCAGATCGGCGGGTTGGCGCCGAGCACGAACTCCGCGCTGCCCCAGATCAGTGACGCGGGGGCGACCTGGCCGCCGAGCTCCTCGGGGATCTGCAGGCGCCACCACTCGGCGTCCATCCAGGCCTTGTAGGACTTGGCGAAGGCCGGGTTCATCGTCACGGTCTTGGCAGCCGGGTCGTAGACCGGCGGGTTGCGGTCGGCGTCCTCGAACGATGCCGCGAGGTCTTCGCGCGCGATGCGGTCGATCTCGGTCAGGATGCTCTTCGCGGTGTCGGTGTCGACCTCTTCGAAGGGTCCCGTGCCGAGGATGTCCTGCCGGTTGAAGAGCTCGAACATGTTGAACTCGACGTCGCGGAGGTTGCTCTTGTAATGGCTCATGCCAGCAATCCTTTGAGGGGTTTGCGCTGCAGCGGGGCAGCTTGCTACTGGGTAGTAACTTAAGTATCCGTCCACGCTGCGCTTAAAACAAGTCAAATCCCGGATGCGGCTTTGTCGGCCCTGTCACACCGTCGTCGCAGGTCAGCGGCTTTCGAGCCAGGCGGGAAAGTCCTCGAGCGTGGTCAGCACGGTGTCGGCGCCCGCCTCGCGGAGCTCGTCCGCGGTGCTCGGTCCGGTGGCGACACCGACTCCAACGATGCCGGCGAACGTCGCGGCATCCATGTCGTGCACGTGGTCGCCGACGTACGTCGTGGCGCCCTGCTCGCGCAGCACGACACCCTTGGCCTCGCGCCAGGCGCCGCCGAAGACCTCACCGACCGGCAGTCCGAGGCGGTCGACGTGCAGGCGGGCGTTGGGCGCGTGCTTCGCGGTGAGGAGCATCGTGCGACCGGCCTGGTTGGCCGCTTCGACCGCGTCATGTGCCCCGGGCATCGCGATGACAAGGTCGATGGCGATCTCGGGGTAGAGCGCGCGATAGCGGTCGGCCCAGTGCTTGACCTCGGGCTCGGGCAGCCAGTGCTCGAGCTCCCACTCGACCGGCGGGCCGAGCCGCGAGACGACGAGATCGGTGTCGATGTGGGCGCCGGTCTCGACGACGAGCTGGTCGTAGACCGCCTTGATGCCGGGTCGGGAGTCGATCAGGGTCATGTCGAGGTCGAAGCCGGTGATCACGTCCTCGACCCTATCGGGGCGGACGTCACAGGGTTGGCCGGAGATGTCCCAGGATCGGCAGCGAGCCAGATCGCGCGGGGAGCAGCCGATCGCCGCAGGCTGACCTTCCAGTCGCCTCCCGTGCTGCGCAGCGTGTAGAGGGTCACGGAGGGCTTCTGGTCGTCGTCAGGGGCCTTGCCGACAACCAGGTGGAGCGTTCGTCGGTGCAGGCGACGAGCTGCGCCCGGCTGTCGCCGAGTGGTGCTGCGCTCAGGCCGATCCGCAGGGGTCCCGTCCTTCGTGCACCGCGTCGTAGCCCTTGGTGGCGTTGACGACCTGGTGGCTTGCTCGCCCGTCGCCAGCGCGCCATAGCCGGAGGCCAAGGCCGCTGCGTCGTCACCGTCGCGCTGGTCCTCGGGGAGGGAGGTGATGTAGGTGTCGAACGCGATGTAGCGCTGGAGCGCCGCGACCGGGGGGTCCTTCGCGGTCGCACCGTCGCCGAGCTCCCACGTGATGGACGAGTCGGCCGGTCCGGTGGTCGGTACGTCCGGCGGTGGCGTCGTGGTGGTCCTCGAAGGTGAGGGCCGCGGTTGTGGGTCGCTGTCGTCGCAGCCCACGAGCCCCAGCAGCGCGAGGAAAGCCGCACACCCAGCCAGAGTCCTGCGCATCATCGAACGCCGTACTTGTACACCGAGCTGGTCGTAGTCGTCGTTCTTCGACGGGTCCGCGTTGTAGGGATCGGCGTCGGACTCCGGGCCGGTGTAGTCGTTGGTGTAGTGCTTTTCCTTGTCCTCCTCCCACGTGTCGGCGGTCGAGCCGTAGAGGTTGGATTTCGCCGACTTCTCGTCGAGCCAGCCGCCGGAGCCGCCGACCCGGTCGTGGTCGCGACCATTGAACCCGGATTGCCAGCCGCTTTCGTACGTACCTTCGTCGAGGTCGAGGTCGAAGTAGGGATCCTTGAGCGCCTCGGCATCGAGGTCAGGATTGACGACGTAGTGACCGTTCTTCTGGGTGTAGAGGGACTCGTGACCCTCGGGCGACAGCGTGCCGGCCTCGAGTGCCGCCTGCACGATGATCCGGCGCTGGATCGTCTGCGAGTCGTTCGCGGCCTGGGCCGCCCACTCGCCGGTCACCTTGGTCTCGTTGCGTGGAGGTGACCGGCGGCGAGCCGGCGCTGAAGAGCGCATCGAGGAAGCCGCTCTGGACCTTGCCGGACGACGCATTGAACATCGAGATTCCGGCCTGGGTGAGGGCGCCGGCATCTTCGGCGGCCTTGGCACCCGGGATGACCGAGACGCCGATGTCGGCGACCATACGGAGCGCCGCCATCTGGCGCTGCTTGGCGGAGTACTTCTCGTCGGCTGCCTGGTTGTCGCCGGCGTCCTTGCCCGCCGCCACGTCGACCTGGTGCTCCATGTCTGCGCCGACGATGCGTCCCTCGAGGCGCCCGGCACGGTCGATCCCGCCTGAAGTCGCCTGTGTCGCCGTTCTTCATCGTATCGGTGATCTGCTGCTCGGCATCCCACGTGGCCGCTGCGTGGAACCGCACTGCATCTTCATCGCCGGTGCCTGACACGAAGCGGAGGAAGTTGCTCTCGACCGACGGGTTCATCTCGAAGCCGTGCTCGCCCGCCGTGTTCTCCTGCGAGCTGTCGTGCGCGTCGCCGAACTGATCGACCCAGTTGATGCCGGGTTCGACACCCATCGTGATGACCTCCTTCTGGGCCCAGCGACGGCGTCGTTCTTGTCGATGTCGGAGTCGCCGTCTGTCGAGCGCCCGCCGAGGTAGCCGGCCTGGTTGTCGCCCATGTCCTTGATCAGCGCGAGCGCAGCCCGGGACTGCATCTCGCCGCCACCGCCGTCCGCGGGATCGCGGTCGGTGCCGGAGTCGAGGAACCGTGGATGAGGCGCGTGTTGTACGTCTGAGTTGAGTCCGAGTAGGGCCTTGGATCGCCCTCGTTGAGCTGCAGGGCGGACGAGCCGTCCTCGTTGCGCGAGGCGACGCTGAGCAGATCGCTGGCGGCGCCGTCGTCGAGCATCGCCTTGATTCCGGGTAGGTCACGCAGCTCGGGCATCGCGTCGTACGCCTCGGGGTTCCAGTCGCCCAGGTCCTCGCGGTTGAGTCCGTCGGCCGAGGCAAGATCGCATTGAGGTCCTGCTTGACGGGATGGCTGCTCGCCGAGGAGCTGGCTGAACATGTCGCCGCCCTCGACGTCCTTGGACGCCGAGCGAGCTGGTCGGCCCAGCCGTTGACGGCGTCGAGGCCCTTGATCGAGTCGAAGCCCTCGCCCGACCCGTAGCGGTAGCCGTCGTGCGACTCGCCGACGCGTAGGTCGAGCAGGTCGCGGATCGCCTGGTGGTAGGGGCGGCCCGACGGGTTGTCTGCCGTGCAGAGCGGGAGCGGGGTGGCGCCCTTCTCCTGCACGTCGGTGTTGGTGATGTTGAGGATCGCGTCAGAGATCGGGCTCAGGTGCCCGTTGATCATCTGCGTGATGACGTCGCCGGGCGCACCCGCGGCAGTGGAGGTGACGGCCTCGCGGACCACGCCGTCGACCTTCGTGAGGTCTTCCGCCCCGGCCTGTTGGTCCAGTTGGTGATGTAGGACGCCTGGGCGGCGGTCATGAGCTTGTCGGGCTTGCCGTCGCCGTCATTGTCGGCGATAGCCTTGTTGATCGCGGCAGCCGCTCGTTGGCCTTGTCGATCTGGGCGAGGGTTGCGCTGTGGGTTCTTGTCGTCGAGGGCGTCCTTGAGCAGCGCCGCGTCGACCTTCGCCTGGACGTCCACGAGCTTCACGAGCGCAGCGGGCAGCTGTGATGCCGTCATGATGGCGACGATGTCGTCGGAGACCTGGGGGTTGTCGGCGAGGTAGTCCTTGACCTCGTCGTCGGTCATGTCGGCGAAGTTGGGAAGCTCGCCATTGGCGACCGCATTCTTGTAGTACTCGACCTTGTCGGCGTCCGTGAGCTTGAGGTTCGGGAAGAGCGTGGCCGCGGCCAGTGGGAGGAGCCCGGCCCGGATCAGCTCGCGGACGTTCTCGTCCGTGGGACCCTGCTTGAACCGGGCGGCGATGTCGTCGGCAGAGTCGTCGATCGTGGCCTGCGCCTGGTGGTAGCGGTCCTTCAGATGGCCTCGATGCCGGCCGCAATCGCCTTGTAGTCGATCTTCTCGTCGCCATACCTGAGCTCGGGCTTGTGCTCAAGTCGAAGATCGTGCTGCGGTAGCGGGTGTTGTAGTCGATCCTGATCTGGTTGACGGTGTTGTCGAACTCGTCGAGGCTCTGCCCGAACGACTTCACCATATCGACGTTGGATGACCCATGACGGCCAGGTTGTGAGCGACCTTCTTGGCCTCGGCCGTTGGTCCTTACGCCGGCTCGCTGTCGCCCTCGATCGCGTTGGCCGCCCTGATCTCGTCGCCCTTGAGCTCGCCGGCTAGGGACTGGATCACTGCCGCGTTGGTTCCAGGCGCCTCGGCAGCGGCCCGGACCGCATCGCCTGTGACCTTCCAGTAGTCGAATGGACCGTCGGTTCTTGTCACCATGTGCCTACCCCCGTGTTGGCATGTGACAGGCAGTCTAGACGCCCTGGAACGCCGCGTCGATCGAGACCGGGTCGCGCCGTCGCATCTGACAGGATGGCCCCGTCACTCGGGGCGGACACAGGGGGAAATGACATGGTGGCGAGACGCCGGATGATCGGCGCAGGGGTGGCAGGCGTCGTGTTGCTCGTCGCGGCCGGATGGATCTGGGGTCGCCCGTGGTGGCAGACCAGGGCCCTGACGAACGCATTGCAGGACATACCGGGTGTCGCGTCCGTGAAGTCGATGCCCGATGGGACGTTCGACGAATCATCCGTACGCCGTGAGGTTCGCGAATGACGTCTCCGCAGATGACTTGAGTCGCGGCGTCGAGAGCGTCCAGAGAGCCCTGGACCGTCACGAGATCGCCGGCGACCGGGCGGGGGTCGAGATGCATGTCGGCGACTTCCTGCTGGAGCCGCCTCGTGAAAGATCTCTGTCCCAAGACGTCCTGGGTGCGGTCGTGGCGCTGCAAGACGTCGATGGTCTGAAAGGCATCGAGGTGGACGACTACGAGGTCACGATGTCGACAGCCGACAATGAATCGCTCATCCCTGTGGCGACCCGGGAGCTCGAGTCCTTGGCCTCGGCGAAGATCGGCACGGGGAGCGACGCGTGTCCGAATCACCTCTCGTCGGGGAACGGCCAGCTGCGGTCGACGCTGTCCGGGGCCTCCGCCAGGTGTCCCTCCTCAAGGGTCTCGACCGCGCGGTGACCACGTCGGGTGCCAAGCTTCGGGCAGTCCGGTCTCCTACCATGAGCGTTGCGACCTTCGCCCGTTCCGGGCGGCCGGCTGAGTGCGATGCAGAGCTCAGTGTCGGGTCGGCGGGTCGCCTCCGTGCGGCTGCGCAGGTCGTGGCTCGCGAAGCGCCGCAATGCGGAGTGACGCTGACGGTTGGAGATGGGTCCGACGCCGCGTTCGAGCTGCGCGTGCAACCGCGCGATTCGGGCATCGACCGGGCCCTGGCCCTGCGAAAGCAGCTGGAGCGAATCGGCGCGACGGTCACCCAGGTCAACAGTGATCTGGGATTCATCGGCATGTCGGTCCCGGACGCTGAAGGGCTCGCTGCCCTGCGAAAGCTCACGCTCGACCCGTCGCGCTGGACAGCACCTGCCGATGCCGTCATGACCGTCCGTTGGGGCGGCACGAACTGGAACGCACTGGAGTTCAAGCCGGTCACGGTCCTGCAGCGTCTAGGTGGGGCGATGGCCGACATCCGGCGGGCCGGCTTCGTCGCCTCCTCAGCCGATCGAACGAGCCTCAAGAACCGGCTCACTGTCACTGACGACGCGGCGAGCGCGTCAGATGTGACGACCACGGAAGGCCGGCGCGCGATGATCGATGCGATCGAGGGCTCGGACTTTCCTGGTACCGTGCAGTTCCGCATCTCGAGCCGCGCCGGGGGCACGCTGGGGTTCACCGCGGCGGCCGCGGGCAAGGCGACGAAGGTGATCTACCCGGCGGACGGCCCGAGCACCTCGTGGACGCGTGATTCATCGCCGGCTGGAACCGGTCGGCAGAGTTCCACGCTGGTCACTTCGTTGCCAGGTATCCAGGGCCGCCCTGCGTACGTTCGACGTCCGCCTCGGTCGTGGTGCTGAGGCACTCGCGCTCGGCTCTGCGATTAACCTTGACGTCCTTGAGTCCCGGCGAGTTGAACAGTCGGTCCAGTGTGGCCGCGTGACTCTCGGCGGGTTGCTTCTTGAAGTCGACGATCAGCGGTGTGCCCTCGACCTCGGTCTTGTCGGCCCAGTCGGGCAGCGCTGACACGTCGACATCGCCATCGGCGATCATCTGCCGCAGTCCCTGGACCTCGCAGTATGCCGGCAGAGAGCCAACTGATCTGGCGACCTTGATCGTGGGGGATGCCGTCGGCGGGGTCCGATCGCTCCCGTTGCAGGCACGAGAGTCGCCGTCAGACCAGCGATGACGGCCCGCGCCGCAAGTGTCGGCGAGGGACGCCGATCAAGGACGGCCCCAGCCCTTGGAGGTCAAGAACTCCTTGATGTGGTTGTCGTCCATGCCCGTCAGCGAGTAGTGATCGCTGTGGAACTTGTGACGTCGCCGATCTGCTCCGAGAAGTCCGTGTAGAAGGTGTCGTCGTGCGGCGGGTTGTCCCTGAAGTACTTGGTCAGCACCGTGTCGGCTGCATCCTGCAGCGCCGCATTGGAGGGATGGCCCGGGTTGTCCTTCAGGACCGACGGCAGGGTCGCGGGATCGAGCTTTCCGGACTCGACGAGAGCGTCGATCATCGTCACGGTGTTGTGCGTCGTGACGTGGGAGCCGTCGGGCTGCCAGTCGTAGCCGAGGTCGGCATTGGGGGCGGGGAAGTGTTCGGCGGTCGTGAGGTTCGCGAGCAAGGTGTTGCCGATGCCGGTGGCCGGTCCGAGGAAGTCGCCGGCAACAGGGATCTTGCCGGCCAGGGTGGAGACGATGCCGGACGCGATCTTGAGGTTGCGCACACGCTCGGCCTCGGCGTCGTTGGCATTGAGACCGTGCCGCTGAGCCGGTTGACCAGACCGGCTCCAGTAGGCCTGGAGGCGCCCGTTGTGTCGGCCAGCGTGCTGGTTGTCGTCAGGGTTGGCCGCCCCCTTGAAGATCTGGTCGTGCTGGTACGCGTTGACGTACGTCGCGAGCCGGTTGGCGCCGCGCTCTGCGTCGAACTGCGAGGGATGGTCGTTGCCGAGGACGTTGTCGCTCGCGATGTATGTCATGAGGCGGATGCGGTCGGCCTCGGACAAGGGGCTCTTGTTGGCCTCCGGTGTTCCGGTCTCGGCAGCGAACTCTCCGAGGTGGTCCGACAAGGCGTCGGTGATCTCGCGGGTGATGAGGGTGTTGCGGAAGGCGGCGGAGTCGCCGTCCTCGCCCATCAGGTGCTTGAAGTTGTCGCCGTCGACCGCGGTGATGTCCTGGGTCAGGTTGTCGAAGGCCTGGTCAGCACGGGCGACAGCCGCCGGATCGCCGGAGATGGCGTCGTCGTGGATCCACGAGTACATCTTGGCGGCCTTGGCCTCTTCGCCGTTCTCGAGGTCCCACGGCTCGTCGAGGATCGTGGCGTTGAAGTTGGCCGGGTAGTTGTCCGGCACGTCGACCCCGCTGACGAGGTCGGCGGTGGCGTCGCGGTTGCGGCTGACCATGTCGAGGATGTCGGCGGTCAGACCGGTGTCCCACTGGCCCTGCCGGTCGCCACCGGGCTGCTTGTCCCAGAACGTCTCGTACGCGTCCGTGGAGGCGATTGCCGTGGAAGCCATCTGCTTGGCCAGGCCGTCGCCGGGCTCCGCATCTCCGTGCACGAGCAGCTCGGCCAAGGACTTGAAGTGCTCGTTGTCGTCGAACGTCCAGTAGGCGCCGCCGATGCTGCCCTTCATCTCGGACGTGAACATCTCGCGAGCGTCGTGGCGCAAGTCCTCAGGGAGGTCGTCGTAGCTGCCACCGACATCGGTGTTGGACAGGTTGAGGATGCTGTTCGCGTAGTCCTCCTGCAGCATGTCCTTCCACGAGTCGGTGAAACCGCCGACCTTGTCGGTGACGTCGTAGCTGAGAAGGGCCGCCGTACGGGGAGTAGGGATTGTCCCTCTGTGACCGCGTCTTCCACTCGTGCTCGTCAGGGCGGCCGATGTTCTCGAGTTGATGTCGTCCTTCTTGGACTACGTGCCCTCGACGAGGTCGATCGGACTGGCGCGTTGCTCACCGTCGCCCTTGGCGTAGGTCGACGCCGTTCTTGGCCGCCCGGTCGAGCAGCGAAGACCCTTGTTGATGCCACTGACGTTGTGGAATGGTCGAGGAAGTTCGGTCCGGGCTGAGTTGGTCGTCGTCGCGACATCACCGCGGATGGCTTGGCGATCTCGTCGGGGCTGACCTTGGCGTAGAAGGCGTGCGCGAACGGGGCCTGGTCCTTGAGCAGACCCATGATGCCACGGTCTCTGCGTCGATGTCCTTGCCCTCGACGTCCTTGGCCACGCCATTGGCGAGGATCGTCTGGGCCTCGGGGGAGATGACCGAGGCCGTGTTGGCGTCGATCTCCTTGTGGTCCTTGACGTACTGCGCCTGCTGCTCGGGGGTCATGCCCTTGATCGCGGCCCTGAGCGCCTGGCGCTTGTCGTCGTCGGTGAGGACCAGCGAGGGATAAAGACCTGCCGCGGAGAGCGGGATCAGTCCGGCGCGGATCAGGTCACGCACATTCTCGTCGGTGGGACCTTGCTTGAACATCGACGCGATCTCGTCCGCGGCGTCGTCGATGACGCCCTCGGCCTTGTGATAGCGCGCCATCAGGTCGGCCTTGATCGAGGCGGCGACGGCGTTGTAGTCGATCTTCTCCTCGCCCGAGCGGTACTCGGGCTGGTGGTGCATGCCAAAGATCGTGCTGTCGTAGCGGGTCTTGTACTCGATGTTGATCTGGTTGACCTGCGTGTCGAACGTGTCGACGTCCGCGCCGAACTGCTTGAGGAGGCCGACGGCGTACTGGCCCTTGGCGGCGAGATTCTGGGCAGTGGTCCTGGCGGCCGTGGTGTTGGCCTTGACGCCGGCCTCGATGTCGCCCTCGATCGAGTTGGCGGCGCGTGACTCGTCGCCCTCGAGCTCGCCGGCGAGTGACTGAATCACCGCGGCGTTGGACCCCGGCGCCTCAGCCGCAGCGCGTACGGCGTCTCCCGTGACTTCCCAGTACTCGAACGGTCCGTCAGTTCTCGTCACCATCTTGTTGCCCCCGGTTCAGCAAAGTGTCTTCGAAATCACGGGCGCCAACGGGACTTGCTTCCCGTTGGCGTCAGTGTCGTACGTGTGCGGTCGTCCGACCGGCGAAGCCGGTGTCAGACCTGACGGTTGATGCGGTCGCCGACCTCGGACGTCGTGTTGATCGGCGCCGAGAGGTTGGCTCCGCCCTCTTCGTCGCTGTTGCGAGCGGTCGAGGCCACGTTGGACACGTTGTGCCCACCGTCGGTGAGGAGGTTGCCCAGCTTGCCCGAGTCGCCGAGCACATGGTCGTTGACGAAGCTCGTCAGAGCCGTGCCGACGATGGGGTGCCCGAGGCTTCCCGACGCGGTGTCGAGACCTTCCTTGAGTCCCTTCGCCGCGGCATGGCCCGACGTCGAGCGACCCGAGACCGTCGTCCCGACCTTGTGCAGCTGACCGACTTCGACGCCTGTGACGTCGCTGGATCCACCCATGGCGAGCCTCAGTTGATCGTGTTGAGCGACTTGTTGGCCGCGCTGCGCACGTTGGCGATGAACTCGTCGGTGTTCTCCGAGGTCTTGCCAGCGAGCTTGTTGACGTTGGTGTCGATCTCGTCGCCGTGGTGGCGGCTGACCGAACGCGCCTGGGACTGCAGGTCGGAGCCGACGCCGCCTTCCATCTGGTTCTGGAGGTGAGCCTGCTGGCGGTCGGCGCCGTCGTTGGTCTCACGGAAGTTGGCCATGTTGGAGCGGGTGTCGTCGACGTGCTGCTGGACGGACCCACGGTCTACGCGAAGCTGATCACTCATGATGTCTCCTTGAAGTCGAAAGGGGCGCTCAGGCCCGGTTGATCTTGGCGGTCAGGTCGGATGCGGAGTTCTCGACGTTGCGGGACTCGCCGGCCTGGTCGTGCGAAGCGGTGTCCTCGTGCCCGGCGGTGCGGCGCAGGTAGTCGGCGCCACCAGCGGCGTTGTTGGTGTGCATCAAGCCACCGGCCGAGAGGCTGTTGGCCGCGGCGGTCGAACCGTTGCCGGCCTGGGTCGCGAGCGAGCCCTTGTTCTGGCCCAGCAGGTCAGCCGTGTGGTTGTGCTGCTTCTTGGAGAGACCGTGCGCGTTCTCGCCTTCGGTGGCGAGGTTCTTGTTCTGCTGGAGAGCGCCTTCGTAGCCCTCGGACAGTGATACGCGATCTGAAGTCATCGTGAAATACCCCCTGTAGAGATTCAGTCAGTGCTGTCAGGATATGGCATTGAGGCGAATAGCGACATCCTTGCGCATAGTGAACGATTCAACCGCCCACCGGGTCGTCGTCGATCCTCGCAGTCTGCACGAGCGAGGTGGCGCCGTCGCGCGTGACATACATGGCGCGCCCCTTGGGCAGGCGGCGCGACGGGTGCCCGCCGATGAGCCGGCCCTCGAGCCGGTCGCCGGAGAACATGAATCCGGGTGCGCTGAGGTCGATCAGGCGCTGGATCATCGGCTCGAACACGGCACGCGACATGCCGCCCGTACGCCGGGCGAGCACGAGGTGGAAGCCGAGGTCGCGACCTTGCGGCAGCAGGTCGACGAGCGCCGCGAGCGGATCGCCCTGGGACGTCGAGACGAGGTCGTAGTCGTCGACGATGACGAACACCTCGAGGCCTGACCACCACGTGCGGTTGCGCAGCTGCTCGGAGGTGACGTCCGGGCCGGGCACGCGGGCGCGGATCGCGCCGGACACCTCGGCCGCCATCGTCGCTGCCTGCTCCATGCCGGTGGCGTACGTCAGCAGGTAGTCCTCGGGGACGACGTCGAGCAGGGAACGGCGGTAGTCGACCACGACGATGCCGATCTCGTCCGGCGTGTGGCTGGAGACCAGGTTGTGGATCAGCAGCTTGAGCAGGTTGGACTTGCCGGTCTCGCCGTCGCCGTAGACCTGCAGGTGCGGGTCGGCGCCGAAGATGTCGATCTCGGCCGGGCCGAGGTTGAGCTCGGAGAGACCGACCAGGACGCCCTTGTCGCCCATCTGGATGGGTGGCAGATCGGCCAGTGTCACGAGGCGCGGGAGGACCTCGACCTTGGTGACGCTGCGATCGCCCCACTTGGTGAGGACCGCGTCGATGAGCGTCTGCTGGGCCGAGTCCTCGGCCGCGGCGTCGGGCACCTCGAGCACCGGCAGCGCGGCCTGGAACAGCAGCGCTGCGCTGCGGGTGCCGGTGATGCCTCGACCGTTGGCGTCCTTGGGGATCTGCTCCATGACCTTGCGGTCGAACTCCGAGTCGTACGCGTCGTTGATACGCAGCTCGAGCCGGCCGCCCATCGAGCCGGCCATGCGCATGCGGACCTGCATGTTCTGGGTGACCGTCACGATGACGTGCACGCCGAAGTTGGAGCCGCGCGCGGCGATGTCGGCGATTGCGTAGTCGAGGTCGTCGAACTCGTCGCGGAACGTGCCCCAGCCGTCGACGATCAGGAAGATGTCGCCGGGCTCGTCGTCACCGAGGGTGCCGGCGGCGCGGGCGCGGCGGAAGGCGGCCATCGACTCGAGACCGTGCTCGCGGAACATCGCCTCGCGATGGTTGAGGGCAGCGCGTACGTCGTTGACGGTGCGGTTGATGCGCTCGGGGTCGACGCGGGCGGCTACCGACGCGACATGCGGCACCCGTTGCAAGGCGCTGAGCGAACCTCCGCCGTAGTCGATGCAGTAGAACGCCACGTCACCCGGCGCGTACGACATCGACATCGACAGGATCAGCGAACGGATGAGGGTCGACTTCCCGGTCTGCGGGGAACCGGAGATGATCAGGTTGGCGCCGCCGCCGGTGAAGTCCCACGACAGCGGGAACTGGCTCTGGTGGCCCGGGTCGTCCACCAGGCCGAGGATCGCGGCGCAGGTCGTCGGGTCGGAGGTGTCGTCCAGCGACAGCAGGTCGCCGAGGGCCAGCTTGCTCGGCAACGGCTCGAGCCACACGGGCCTGACCTGGGCCGAGCCCGAGGCTGCGATCTGGTCGCACAGCACGTCGAGGACGGTCGCGTTGGACGCCGCCTTGTCGAGGCGCACCTCGCCGTCGAGCTCGTCGATCGCAGCCTGTTGGGCCGCGAGCCAGGCTCCGAGGCCGTTGACCGCGAGATAGGGGACGACCGGGACCGAGGTCTTGGGCCCGTCGCTGGGCGGGACGTACGGCGACGAGACGAGCGCGGCCTTGAAGCGGTCGAACACCGTCGTGTCGACCTTGAGGTAGCCGGATCCCGGCTCGGGTGGCAGGTGGAATGCGTCCGGTACGCCGATGGCGTCGCGGCTCTCGCCCTCGGAGAACGTACGCAGGCTGATCCGGTAGGACAGGTGCGACTCGAGGCCGCGGATCTTGCCCATCTCGAGCTTCTGGGTCGCCAGCAGCAGGTGCACGCCGATCGATCGGCCGATGCGCCCGATCGCCACGAACAGCTCGGCGAAGTCGGGCTTGGCCGTCAGCAGCTCGGAGAACTCGTCGACGATGACCAGCAGGTGCGGCAGTGGCTCGAGGTCCTCACCGGCGTCGATGCGGTCCTGGTAGACCGTGACGTTGGGCAGGTTGCCGGCATCCTTGAGGATCTCCTGCCGGCGCTGCATCTCGCCGTAGAGCGCGTCGCGCATGCGGTCGACGAGGGTCAGGTCGTCCTGGAGGTTGGTGATCATGCCCGCGATGTGCGGGATGTGCTCCATCGCGGCGAACGTCGCGCCGCCCTTGAAGTCGACAAGCATCAGCGCGAGCCGGTCCGGTCCGTGGCCGATGACCAGCGAGCTGACGAGCGTGCGCAGCATCTCGGACTTGCCCGAGCCCGTGGCGCCGACGACCAGGCCGTGCGGGCCCATGCCACCATGCGCGGACTCCTTGAGGTCGAGCACGACGGTGTTGCCCGTCGCGCCGACGCCGATCGGCACCCGCAGGAGGTCACGGAGGGCGCGAGCGCGCCAGGTGCGTACGAGGTCGAGCTTGGCAGGGTCGGCGACGCCGAGGATGTCGGGCAGGCCGACCGTGTCGCTGAGCCCGTCGTCGCTGGCGTCCTCGATCGTGAGGCGCAGTGCCGAGAGCACTCGCGCGATGGCCGCGGCGACGCCCTCGGGGGGTATGTCGAGGGTGAACGGGGCCTCGCGCGAGTCGAGCTTGACCGAGCCGTCGGTGCCGAGCTCGATGCGCTCGCCGACCGTCTCCGGCTCGTGCCGGGCGGAGTCGAGCAGCGACACGACGTGAACGCCGAGAGCCGCCAGCGGGACCTGCGGGTCGGGCGACGTCAGGTGCTGTCCGGGCTGGAGGCCGTCGCCGTCGACGATCACGACGAGGTGCGAGGTCGGTCCGGACGACCCACCGCGCGAGCGTTGCGCACGATCGAGTCGGGCCTCGAGCTCGGCGGCCAGGAGCTCGGTCATGGCCGGTACGTCCGAGGTGACCCGCCGCGCCGGGAGGTCACCGTCGAGCGTGTTGGCCGACTGCAGGTGGGGCAGCCACTTGATCCAGTCCCACGCCGCCGCCGCGTCGTCGGAGCGTACGAGGGCGATCTCCACGTCGTGGGGGCTCTGCAGCGCTGCGAGCTGCAGGACCAGGTTGGTCGCCAGTGCGCGGCGGTGGGCCGGCTGGCCGATCACGCTGGTCTGGCCGATCTCGCGCAGGTTCAACGTGATCGGCTGGGCCCGCAACGAGGCGTAGCGCTGGGTCAGCTCCTGGGCGGCCTGCAGGCATACCGGGTCGAAGTCGTTGAGGGGTCCGGTGTCGGCGTCGAGCGTCAGGCCGGAGGCCAGCGGCACCTCACCGGTGCCCAGCCGGACCGACAGGAAGTCGACGTGCGACGGCCGCCGCTCCCACCTCCGGGTGTCGTCGCGGCAGATGTCGAGGAGCTCGTCGGTGCGCGGGTAGCGCCAGGCCTGCTCGGCGCGCTGGCTCGCGATCTGGTCGCGCGCGGTGTGTCGGAGGGCCTCGATGTAGTCGAGGTAGCGCTCCCGCCCTTCGCGGACCTGGCGCTTGGTGCCGCTGCGCTGGCTGATCATCATCATGGCGCCGATCGCGATCGAGCCGATCAGGGCCAGGAGGGCAGCGACCGCCACGATGGGCCGGCCGCGCTGCGTGATGGCGACCGTGACGGACCCCGTGCCGCTCATGATCGGCATCATCATCATGCTGGCGCCGGCCATCGCGGGCGCGGCCTGGCCCTTCATGGGCGGCGCCTCGATCGACAGTGGCGCTGATTGCGTGCTCGGCGGCTCGATGCGGGCCGGACGTTTCACCAGTGCGGTCGTCATGAGTCCCCGGGTTCGATGAGCGGATGTGTGGTGGCGTGGGTCAACGATATGCTCGCAAGCGCCATCTGGAGCCCGCAAGGTGCGGCCACCCGGCATACCGTGACGTCAAGGGGGTTGACCGTTGCTGACTGCATACAGCCGGGTCACGGTCGTCACGGCCGATCGTACGATCGATCTCGCCCTGCCCAACGCCCTGCCGCTGGCCGACGTGCTGCCGCAGGTCATGCGCTACGCCGCGCCCGACAACACCAACGGCTCGCCCACGAGCTGGACGCTGGCCCACCTCGGCGGCGCGTCGTTGTCGTTGGCGCAGACGCTGGGTGACGCCGGGGTGCTCGACGGCGACATCCTCGAGCTGCGGGCGCAGGACGACGACGTGCGTCCGGTGGCTGTCGAGGACGTGCGCGACACCGTCGAGGACAGTGTCGACGCGTCCGGTGGCGTGTGGTCGACGCTCACGACCCGCTCCTTCTCCGTCATCCTCGGAGTCGCGGTCCTGACTGCGCTCGGAGTCGTCTCGTGGGTCGCCGGGCAGTTCGCCGACAGCGCCCGCCTGGCGGACATCATCACGCCGGCGGCGACGCTGATCACGGCCGCGGTCCTGCTGTTCGTGGCGTGGTGGTCCTCGCGGTTCGCTCGCGTCCTCGACGCCCAGGTCGCAGCAGGCGGGGCCATGGTGTGGGCCGCGCTCGCGGGCTGGGTGGCCGGCGACCGGGCCGATGTCGACACCTGGGAGACCGTCGCGTTCACGGTCGTGTCGGTGGCCCTCGTCGCCGGGATCGCCCGGCTGCTGACCCCCGCGGCGACCGGCCACCTCGCCGCTGCCGCCGTCATGCTGGTCGCGGGACTCAGCTACGCGATCGTCGGCTGGACCGACGCGCCGATCGACCAGTACCGGCGCATCCTCCCGGTCGCTGTCCTGCTCGTCGTCGGGGTCATCCCGCTGGTGTCGCTGTCGGTCGGTGGCCTGGCCAGCGCGGACTACCGCGTACGCCACGTCGGCCGGCTCGACCTGGTCACCCTGCGGGCTCGCTACCGCGCCAGCAACGCCGTGCTGATCGGCTCGCTTGTCGGCATCTCGCTGGTCGTCGCGTGGGGCGGCGTCGCGCTCGACCTGGCCGGCAGCTCGTGGGACCGCACTCTCGCCCTGACGCTTGCCGCGGCCGCACTCCTGAGGTCTCGGCTGTTCTCCCGCACTCCGCACATGCTGCCGTTGCGGATCGCGGGCGTCGCCGTCGTGGTGTTCGCCATGGGGCGCTTCGCGGTCGAGGAGGAGTCGGCGACGCCATGGCTCGTCGTCGCGATCTCGCTGGTCCTGGTTGCCGCGGTTGCTGCGTCGACGCTGCAGATCTCCGACATCACCAGGGCCCGGGTCAAGCGCTGGCTCAACGTCCTCGAGTTCCTCGTCGTGGTCGACCTCCTCGTCGTCCTGTTCGGCGCCCTCGGGGTCTACTCCAAGATGGGAGGGGTCTTCTGATGGACGATGACGACCAGGACCAGCCCGACCAGTCCCTTCGCGATCGCCGCCAGGCGCAGTCGGCCGCCGGCGACCTGAGCCGCATGGGCATCGACCCGCGCAGCCTCGGTCTCGGTGACCCCGAGCCGCGCACGCCACCTGCTCCGGTCGAGCCCGACGAGGTCGACGAGTCGCGCGGCCGCGTGGTGCCCATCCGGCCGGAGTTCAGCTCGCCGGACCCCCTGCCGGCGCAGACGCCCGAACCGGATGACCCCGTACGTCCGCCGTCGGCCGCCGAGCAGCTGCTGTCACGGGCCAGCAACCCCGAACCGGCTCCGCGGCAGACCGGCCGCATGCTGCGCACCGTCGCGCGCGGACTCACCACACCGGACGCCGCGCTCGCCGTCCAGGGCGAGCGCGAGGCCGTCGACGCGATCCGGCATCGACAGACCGACCGCCGCATCGTGGCCTTCGTCGCAGGCAAGGGCGGCGTGGGGTGCACCACGATCGCCGTCGGCGTCGGCACGGCCTTCATGGCGATGCGCGAGGACCACGCCGTCGTCGTCGACGTGCAGCAGGGCTCGCCGTCCCTCGGGCGTACGTTCGGCGCTGCCGAGCCGCGCACCGTGGGGTCGATGCTGTCGGAGGTCGAGGCGACGACACCGCCCGCCGCCGCGACGGGTCTCGGCCTGGTCGACGGTTCCGGCTGGGACCAGGGCCTGACCCGCGGTGATGTCGCGGGTGTGCTCGACCGGCTGCGTGCCGACCACACCTTCAACCTGCTCGATGTCGGCGACGACGCCGGCGAGGCGGGCCACGCGGCGTTGGCCAGAGCCGACCAGGCCGTCGTCGTGACGAGCCCGGGGGAGCTCGGCATCGGTGCGCTGCGCTCGGCGCTCGACCGCATCAAGATCGTCAACCCGCAGGCCACCGCCTCGGCGGTGCATGTCGTGGTGTGCCCGCACGAGCAGGCATACCGGGAGGCCCAGCGCGAGTTCGCCGGTGCCCTTGGGGTCTCCGTCGTCGTGGTGCCGCCGGATCCCTACCTGCAGTCCGGTCATGCGTACGATCCGGCGCATGTGGCCCCAGCGACACGAGAGGCGCTGCTGCGGGTGGCCGGCCTGGTGGCTGGCCGACGGTCACGGCATGACTGAGCGCAGCGAGGGAACCATATGACTGAGCAGGACGGGCACCGTCCACCGCCAGTGGGGCCGCGGACGGCGATGCAGAACACCCCCAACGCCGAGCGTTATGTCCTCGAGGCCGACGCGATGCGCCGCCGCCAGCTGCGGTCCGCGCTGCTGCACGGCAGCCGGCGTACGTGGCGTGAGCACCGACGCATCTGGCCGGCGCTCGTCGTCGGGTTGATCGTCGTCGCCGTCATCGTGGCCGCGCTCGCCGTCACCGAGGCATTCCGCAAGACCGAGGAGAACGAGAAGAAGGAGCAGCAGAAGCAGCAGCGCCCGTCCACATCGGCGCCTGCAACGCCGGGCCCCACGGCCACCCGCTGAGGCCTCCGGCCGCTGTCGGGCGGCAATCGTGAGTCCGTGTACCGTTTGACCCGAGATCCACGTCGGGGGACGGATCAGCTCCCCTCGCGGATGACCTACGTTGTTTCCCCGAGAGGTGCACCACATGGCCACATCGAGCGCGAACCAGGCCACCGCCTCGCGACTCCCGTCGACCCGGGAGTCCCGTCCGGCCCTGATCGGACTCGCCGTCCTGCTGATCTTCGGCGGCGCACTCGCCTCGGCCTGGCTGGCGATCCAGTCGGGCAATCGTTCGTACTTCGTGCAGATCGACCAGGAGGTGGCGCAGGGCGCCACGATCTCCAAGGACGACCTGAGCCGGGTCAGCCTGCCCGAAGGCTTCAAGGGCGGCATCCCGTCCTCTGACGCAGGCAGCGTCGTGGGCAAGTCCGCAGGTGCCCGGCTGCTGCCCGGCACCGTGCTGATGCGGTCGATGGTCTCGGACAAGTCGGGCCTGGCCGAGAACCAGACGCGTCTCACCGTGGCGGTCGATGCGTCCCCGTTCGTCAGCGGCCTGCAGTCGGGCGATCAGCTCGCGCTCGCCATCGGCTCCTCCGACGGCGGCGACCGCCAGGCAGTCCACGCGGAGCTCATCTCGGTCGGTGACCAGAAGGGCGGCGCGATCGCCGGATCGGGCGGTGACGAGATCCCGATCGTCGTGGCGATCGACCTGTCCTGCCTGTCGATCGTGTCGCAGGGCATCGAGGACAAGGACGTCACACCCGCGCTCATCGGTGGCGCCGACAGCGACCTCGTCCAGCAGACCTGCGAGGGCTGAGCCGTGGGCATGATTGCCGTTGCCTCGGCGAAGGGCTCGCCCGGTGTGACGACCGCGGCGCTGCTGTTCGCGGCGTTGTGGCCGCGGCCGAGCGTCATGGTGGAGTGCGATCCGTCGGGCGGTGACGTGGCCCTGCGCATGCCGGGCATCGACGGTGAGCCGCTCGACCCCAACCCCGGCCTGCTCAATCTCGTCGCAGCCGGTCGCAAGTCGCTCTATCCCGAGCTGGTCTCGCAGCATGCCGAGCAGATCGTGGGCGGCCTCGACGTCATCAGCGGCATGACCGCGCCGGAGCAGGCTGCGGGCCTGGGCCAGTGGGGCCAGCTCGGCCTGCTGTTCGCCCACCTGCCGGGCACCGACTCGGTCGTCGACCTGGGCCGCATCGGCGCAGAGACCCCGCAGAACGCTCTCCTGGCATCGGCGTCGGCCGTCGTGATGATGGTCGACACCGTGCCGAGCAACGTGGTGCACCTGCGCGAACGCCTCCGCAAGGTCAGCGACAGTCTCGGCGGGGTCGGCGGCGCACCGCTGTACGTCGTGGTGGTGGCGCCGCCCAAGCGGTCGCGGACCGTGGGCGAGATCCGTGACGCGATCGAGCGTTCGGCGACACCGGTCGCCGGCGTGCTCCACCTCGCTGCTGACGACGTCGGCGCCGGGTTCTTCCTCGGACAGGTCGTGGGCAACCCCGCCCGCACCCAGCTCGTACGCTCTGCGCAGCCGATCGTCGACGAGCTCGCCGCCCGCACCACCGGGGCGTTCCGCCCCATCGACCAGGCCAGCCCGGAGGTCGCATCATGATCGACCACGACCTCGTACGCACGCTCCGCGGGCAGGTCGCCGACCGGCTCAACGAGCAGCGCCGCCGCGACCAGATCAGCGGCGTCACGCCGATGAACGTCGACGACGAGCGCGAGTACGCCCGCTCGTTGATCGTGCAGGTCCTCGAGGACCACGCCCGCTACGAGGTCGCCGAGGGGCGCTCGCCGATCCCTGCCGACGTCGAGGGCCAGGTCGCCACGGCGATCCACTCGGCGCTGTTCGGCGTCGGCCGGCTCGAGCCGCTGCTGTCCGACCCCGAGGTCGAGAACATCGACATCAACGGCTGCGACGCCGTGTTCGTGCAGTACGGCGACGGTCGCGAGGAGCGTCACCCACCCGTTGCCGAGACCGATGACGAGCTGATCGAGCTCGTCCAGGTGCTCGCGGCCCACACCGGGCTGTCGAGCCGTCCGTTCGACTCGGCCAACCCGCAGCTCGACCTGCGCCTGCCCGACGGCTCGCGCCTGTCCGCGGTCATGAACGTGTGCGCGAGGCCGTCGATCTCGGTGCGCAAGGCGCGTCTCGGCCGGGTCTTCCTGCACGAGCTCGTGGCCAACGGCACGATGTCGCCAGAGATCGGATCGTTCCTGACCGCAGCCGTCAAGGCTCGCAAGAACATCATGATCGCCGGCGCCACCAACGCCGGGAAGACCACGATGCTCCGCGCCCTGGCCAACGTCATCTCGCCGACGGAGCGCCTCATCACGGTCGAGCGCGCCCTCGAGGTCGGGCTCGGCGAGTACGAGGACCTGCACCCCAACGTCGTGTCGTTCGAGGAGCGGCTCGGCAACTCCGAGGGCCTCGGCCACGTCTCGATGGCCGAGCTCGTACGCCGGTCGCTGCGCATGAACCCGTCGCGGGTCATCGTCGGTGAGGTGCTGGGTGACGAGATCGTGACGATGCTCAACGCCATGAGCCAGGGCAATGACGGTTCGCTCTCGACGATCCACGCCAACTCCTCGCTCGAGGTGTTCAACCGCATCGGCACCTACGCCATCCAGAGCCGCGAGCGCCTGCCGCTCGAGGCGACGACGATGCTGATCGCCGGCGCACTCGACTTCGTCGTGTTCGTCCGCAAGCACAACGACCACGCGACCGGCGGCGGTCAGATCCGTGTCGTCGAGAGCATTCGCGAGGTCGTGGGACACGACGGCCAGGTGCTGTCCAACGAGGTGTTCGCGCCCGACGGCGACGGCCGGGCCGTGCCGCACTCCCCGATCGGCTGCATCGCCGATCTCCAGGAGCACGGCTACCAGCCCCAGGTCCACGGGCGGTGGGCTTAGAATGCTGGAGGACTACCGCATCCCGCTCGCGGTCACGACCGGAGCGTTGCTCGGTCTTGGCTGCGTGCTGCTGATCCACGCGTTGCGGGGCGGCGAGTCCAGCACGATCGAGGGCGCCACGCCCCAGAAGCGCAAGCTGTCATCCCGTACGACCCGCCGCCGCGGCCAGCAGCTCCTGGCCGGCGCGCTGACGGGTGTCGTGGTCCTCGCCGTGACGCGTTGGGTCGTGCTCGCCGTCGTCCTGGGCGCGCTTGTCGCGTTCTGGGACCGGGTGTTCGGCGGGGCCCGGCACGAGCGGGCGGCGATCGCGCGGATCGAAGGACTCGCCGGCTGGATCGAGGCCCTGCGTGACACGATCGCCGGCGCGGTCGGCCTCGAGCAGGCGATCCCGGCAACCGCGGTCAACGCGGCACCGTCGATCCGCCCCTCGCTCAACCTGCTGGTCGACCGGCTCCGCGTACGTGAGCCGTTGCCCGATGCGCTCATGAAGTTCTCCGAGGACCTCGACGACCCGTCCGCCGACCTCGTCGTCGCCGCGCTGATCCTCAACGCCCGCCTCCGCGGCCCGGGCCTGCGTGACGTCCTGACGGCGCTCGCCACGTCGGCCCGCGACGAGCTCGACGTACGCCGCCGGGTCGAGTCCAGCCGGCGCAGCACCCGCCGCAGCGTCCAGGTCGTCGTCGGCGTCATCGCCGGTGTCGCGACGCTGCTCGTGCTGTTCAACCGCGAGTACGTCAAGCCCTACGGCACGGTCGAAGGACAGATGGTGCTGGCCGCGGTGCTCGCGGTCTTCGGGCTCAGCGTGTTCTGGCTCCGCAGCCTGTCCGGCGTCAGCGAGCCCGAGCGCTTCCTCATCACCCCCACGACGAAGGTGCCGGAAGCATGATCCTCGAGCTGCTCGCAGGGGCCAGCGTGGGCGCCGGCATCTTCCTCATCGTCCTGGTCCTCAGCCGTCCGGTGCCGGGCGTCGCGGCGACCCTCGGTCGTCTCGACCGCACGCGGCACCCCCGTCGATCGCTCACGGCGAGCGCTGCCGGCGCGGGTGCCGACGGCCGGCTCGAACGCATTCGCGAGACCGTGGGCGAGCGCATCGAGGCCGAGGTCTCGGCACGTGGCTGGCAGCTCATGCGTACGCGCGAGGACCTCGCCGTGATGAACCGGCCGATGACGACCCACCTCGGCTCCAAGGCCTTGCTGGGGCTGGCGGCGTTCATCTGGTTCCCGGCCGTGATCTTCCTGTTCGGGTTCGGCGGCAACGGCGGACTGCCGATCGTGTTCGCCCTCATTGCCGGCGTCTTCGGGTTCTTCCTGCCCGATCTGGCCCTGCACCGCGAGGCCGAGTCCCGCCGCCGCGACTTCCGGCATGTCACGGGCGCGTTCCTCGACCTCGTCGCGATGAACCTCGCCGGCGGTCGTGGCCTGCCGGAGGCGCTCATGGCGGCATCGTCGTTCGGCGACCACTGGGCCATGGTGCGGATGCGGCAGGCCCTGTCGAACGCCCGCATCATGGGCTGGACGCCCTGGGAGGGCATCGCGAGGCTCGGCCGTGACCTCGGCGTCGACGAGCTGCGTGACCTTGCCTCGGCGCTTGCGTTGGCCGGCGACGAGGGCGCGAGGATCCGCCTGTCGCTCATGGCGCGAGCCGAGAGCATGCGCCGCAAGGAGATGGTCGACATCGAGGGAGCGGCCGGCGAGAGCTCGCAGTCGATGCTGATGGCACAACTGCTCATGTGCGTCGCGTTCTTGGTATTCTTGGCCTATCCAGCCGTCAGCCAGCTTAGATAGGCGACGGTTTCCATGCGTCGGGGGAAGATTTCGTGTCAGCTGAACTGTTCTACGCCAGGGCGATCATCGCGTACGTCCACGCCCGTGCAGATCGGGCGCGACGTGAAGGCTTCAACGAGCGCGGCGCCTCGGCCATCGAATGGGCCATCATCTCGGCCGTCGTCGTGGTCCTTGCCCTCGTGGTCGCGCGCGTCATCCAGGGAGTCGTCGAGGACAACTCCAACAAGATCGAGCAGGGTTCCAACACCTGAGGTGACGGGGCCGGCGCGCAGGGCCCGGCGTGAGCGCGGCACCAGCGCGCTCGAGTTCTCGATCATCGCGCCGGTCTTCCTGCTGCTGATCTTCACGATCATCCAGGCGGGGCTCTACCTCTACGCGCGCAACACGGCGCAGTCGGCGTCGCGCGAGGGGGTGTCCTACCTGCGCCTGGCGGGCAACAACTCGGACCCTGACGCGTTCATCTCCGCCGCCGAGGACGTCACCGAGGGCTACGCCACCAAGATCGGGCGGCTCAAGAACGTCACGGCAGTCGGCACGATCAACACCAAGACCGGTCGCGTGACGATGCTCGTGGTCGGCGACGCGGTCCTGCCGCTCGGTGGTTCGGTCGAGATCCAGCAGACGTCGGAGGCGACCCTCGAGCAGTTCCGTGGCGACCTGCGGGACACGCCATGAGGCGCGACGACCGCGGCTCCGCAAGCCTCGAGCTCGTGATCGTCGCGCCGTTCCTCCTGGCCCTGATGATGCTGATCATCGCCTTCGGCCGCTATGCGCAGACCGAGAACCTCGTCGACCAGGCAGCCCGCGACGCGGCCCGCTCGGCGACGGCGCAGAACGTCAAGGCCGATGTGCCCAAGACGGTCAACGAGGTCATCAAGGACGCGATGGCCGACGCGCCGGCGTCGTGCCGCGACACCGCGGTCGCCGATCCGCCGGTGCTCTCCAAGACGGCGTTCGACCTGCCCGACCCGGACGATCCGTTGGCGATCGACACCGTCACGGTGACGGTGCACTGCACCCTCGACCTCAGCGACCTCGCCGCGCTGCCGCTCAAGTCCGTCCACATCACGCGTACGTTCACCAGTCCGCTCGACCGATACCGGGGTTACCGATGAGGCGCCGCGACGAGACCGGTTCGATCACCCCGTTCGTCGTGATCGTCTCGCTGGCGATCATCCTGCTGGCGGCGCTGGTCGTCGACGGCGGCCGTCAGCTCAACGCCAAGGGTCGGGCCATCGCGTACGCCCAGGAGGCCGCGCGCGCCGGAGCCCAGGGGATCGACGTGGAAGACCCGCGCCTGGACCTCAAGCCAGAGCGTGCGCTCCAGGCGGCGAACGAGTACTGCCAGCAGGCGATGGCGGCCGACTCGCAGCTCGTGAGGTGTCGCGCCGAGATCGTCAAGATTGACGACCCGGCCGGCACGTTCAACGCGGTCACGGTGTCGACGCAGGTGAGGATCAAGGCGATCCTCCTGGGCATGATCCGCAAGTCCGTCCTCAACGCCACTGGGCAGGCCCTGGCCCGTCCCGTCAGCGGCATCTCGGAGCCCGACAGCGGCAAGCGGCCCACAGTCGGTCCGCCGTCAGTTGCGCCGCCGGACGGCGGCACCCCGACGGCGACCGCCCCGCCGACGCCGCCGGAGATCGAGGTGACTCCGTGCACGCCGAAGCCGACGGACAAGCCCAAGGACGACGACAAGCCCAAGGACGACAAGGACGACAAGGACAAGCCCGACGAGTGCAAGAAGCCGGACGGCCCGGGCTGACGGTGCTCGCCGAGGCCGGCTACTTCACGCAACCGCCGGAGCCGCCGACCGAGGCCTTGCCCAGGTCCTCCCAGACCACAGCCCCCATCGTCGCGTCCCCCTTGGCGAACCGGACGCTCTCGGAGCCGGCGTCCTCCTTGACGGTCCACCCGTCGGCCTTGAGGGCTTCGGCGATCTCGCCCTTGAGCCGATCCATCGCGCCGGGCTCGATCGTGACGTGGATCGTGTAGATCAGGTCCTTGCCGGAGTCCTTCTGCCCAGGGGTGCAGTCGGTGATGACGTCCTCGCGTACCTCCGGATCGCTGCCGAGCCGGGCCGCGAGGGCGTCGATGTCGTGGCGCGCCTGGGCGGCGACCTCGTCGATGGTCCGCATCTTGTCCTCCTTGTTGTCGCCGCATGCCCCGAGGGCGAGGCCGAGCACGATGATCGTGGTGACGAGGGCTGGTCTCATGGGATGTCTATTCTCTCGCCCGGTGTCGCCCACCCGGTCTGCACGGGCTGGGCGTACGGCGTGGGCGGGAGGTAGTAGTCCGGTTGGCGGTAGCCGGTGACCGTGCCGCCGTTGAACACCTCGAGCATGTTGCGCCACGCGTCCGAGTGCTCCTGGAACACGTTGGTGTGCGAACCGGCGCCGATGTTGGGCTGCTCGCTGCCGGCCTTGTTGCCGGTGTCGAGGCGAAGCGTTCCCTCGAACGTGTCGGGGTCGGCGCCGTGACCGATGTTGTCGCCGACCTGCATCCCTTGGATGTCGCCGATGATGTCTCCCGGTGCGGTCATGGAGTAGCGGTCGACGTCTCGCTGGCTCGTCGGGAGGTCGTCGAGATCCTGGACGTCGTGCCCCATGCCGGCCGACTCGATGTGCAGGACCCGGTCGGCGTCGAGCCCGGCGAGCTCGGAGCGCCCGACGACCGCACCGCCGTACGAGTGCCCGGCGTAGGTCGTCTGGATGTCGTTGGCGGCACCCGCGGAGTGCGCCGTCTCCTGGCGTACGTCGTGGGAGAAGTCGGCGAGCAGCGGGCCGAGGTCGCGGGCGTAGTTGGCGAACGGTGCGTCCTTGACGATGCTGTCGGGCAGGTCGCCGCCCATCCACGAGATCATCGCCAGCTCGCCCGGCCGGCTGTTCTCGACGAAGTTGTTCGCCCGGTCCGCCGTGCCCTGGAAGCTCGACAGGTCCGTCCCGGTGCCCGGCACGAGCACGCCCACGTTCTTGGTCGATGCGTCGATCGAGCCGTGCAGCTCCGCGATCGCACCGTCGCCCGATGGGTCGAACAGCAGGATCGTGCGGTGGTTGTCGAGGATCGATTCGTACAGAGCGATGCGGTCCTTCGAGTCGCCGATGGGTCCGTCGAGATCGTTGTTGTTGAGGCCCAGGAAGTCCCAGTCATGCTGGTTGTGCTCGTGGCGGCGCTCGAGATCGGCAAGGTCTTCCCGTTCGGCGTCCAGCGCAGCGATGACCGAGACCGCGTTGGCGTCGGCCCGGTTCTCGAACGGCACCCCGGACAGGTTGCCGACGGTCCTGGGGAAGAGCATCGCCAGCAGCGCCGCGTCGGCGGGCGCAAGGCTCTCGAAGAGCGCGCGGGCATCCTCACGGCGCTGGTCGAGGACCTCGGCAGCTCCGCCCGGCGAGGTCATGAACGGCATCGTCAGCGCGGCCAGTGCACCTTCTGGCCACTCGCTGCCCGGCCGCGGCTCCTGGGCGTACAGCCGGGTCGCCAGGTCGGGATGCTCGATCAGGTACGCCCGGAAGTCCTCGGGCGACATGGCGCCGACCTCGCGCGGCAGCGTCCCGTCCTCGATCATGCGCAGCACCATCGCGTGCACCGCCGCATTGAGCGCGACCCTCGTGTCGTCCGCCGTGAGGGTCAGCGACGGATAGAGGCTCGCGGAGCTCAGTGGGATGAGACCAGCGCGGATCAGGTCGCAGACGTTGTCGTCCGTGGGTCCCTGGCGGAACATCGAGGCGATCGTGTCGGCCGCGTCATCGATGACCCCTTGCGCCTTGAGGTGGCGCGCCTTCAGGTCCGCTTCGATCCCCGCTCCGACATCGACGGGGTCGATCGTGCCGACGCGCTGGTCCGGATCGTGACGGGCCGCATGGAGCGCGCTGCTGACGCGGGAGTGGTAGTCGCGGTTGATGCCGTCGACCGTCGAGTCGAACTCATCCACGTCGACCGCGAACATCCGCAGCAGGCCCACGGCGTACTGACCCTTGGCGGCGAGGTTCTGCGCGATGGCGCGAGCAGCCTGCGGGTTGGCGGCCACGCCGGTGGCAATGTCGCCCTCGATCGCTTGAGCCGCCCGGACCTGGTCGCCCTCGAGCTCGCCGGCCAGCGACTGGATCGCCGTCGCGCTCGACGCGGGTGCGGCGGCGGCTGAGCGCACGGCATCGCCCGTGACCCCCCAGTACTCGAACGGTCCCGCTGTCCGCGTCACCATGTCGCCCCCGACCTGCCGGTGACCTGACGGTATAGCCGTTGCGCGGAATCCGCCACGAAGCGGCGGTGGGCGCTGCACCGGGTGATCGTGAGAGTGGCGTCAGAATCCGGCAGATGGGACGTCTCTACCGTGGAGGACGTCGGCACGTGCCGAAGATGCTCCGAATCGACCAGAACGATCGGGCTCGTTTACCGGCAGCACGTATTTCTCGGTATGCTGGCTGGGTTCTGCAACAGGATGTCCGGGGGGATCTTTCGTGAGACGGCAGCTGCTGGTGATCGGCGTCGCAGCGACGCTCTTCTTCGGCGTGTCCGCGTGCAGTGGCCGTGACGGCGACAAGGCCGCCCCGAAGCCGACGAAGACCACCGCGTCCCCGAAGCCGACCGCTCCGGCCCAGCCCAAGGGCGCGTACGGCATGACGGTCGACATCGAGAACTGGGACGCCCACGCAGACGATCCGGCTGTGCTCGGCTACAAGAAGGCGGCCGAGGCGTCCGGCGGCTCGATGAATCAGCACAAGCTCGTCCCTGGCGCCACGAAGGTGCTCTCCAAGCCGGTGCTGCGCATCGTGTCGGGCAACGTCGCCAACGGCAAGAGGTTGCGCTGGAGCGTCCCAGCCGTGGCGCACATCAAGGTCGTGTCCTCCCGCACGCGCGGGAGCGAGGCGCGGCTCGTGACGTGCCAGTGGGCGCCGTCCACGGACGTCCTCGACCGCAACGGCAAGCTGCTCGGCAAGGTCAAGCGTGAATGGCGCAAGTACTCCATCAAGCTCAAGCTGAAGGCCGGCGAGTGGGTTCTGCAGCCCATCAAGCAGGTCGGTACGTGCCCAGGAGGTGCTCCCGCATGACTCACACGATGCGCTCGTTCGCGGTCGCGGTGATGACCGCGTTCGTGGTCGCCGGCGGTCTTGTCGCGATCACGACCGCGCCGGCCCTTGCCTGCGACAGCAGCATCGAGACGTGTCCCGACGACGACGGTGGCAACGGAGGCGCCGGCGGCGACGACACGAGCAGCGGCAACAAGAACGCGGCGATCAGCACCGGTGGCTCCTCGTGCTCGGTCTACGCCAACGGCGGCGGCATGGGGATGTACTGCGTGACGCTGGGCGGCGGCAACCTCAAGACGCTGCGTGAGAGATTCGGCGACCAGACGCTGCAGCAGTGCCGCTACAGCGAGCTGCCGAAGTCCGTCGAGCCGCCGTACAACGCGAACCCCGACAAGGGTCGCTTCATGCTCATGACGTGCCTGAACGGCATCGACTTCGACACCTACAGCGGCGGCCCGAAGCGCTCGGTCGCCATCTCGATCGTGTTCGTCCCGTGGGACCGGAACATCGATGATCGCCACAACGGCATCACCGACTTCCTGTGGAAGCGGTTCCAGAACGACGCCCTGATGCCGGTCCCGTTCATGGTGACGCGGCCCAACGTGACACCTCTCGTCGGCACCCCGACCTTCTTCACGTTCCGCTGGCTCGACCCGGCCACCAAGGACGTGGTCGCTCAGGGCGACTACGCCAACAGTCCCAATGGCGGGCCATTTCGTCGCATCGTCGAGGGTGGCGTCGCGATGGAGGCTCGCGCCACCAAGATCGTCATCGATCCCCGGCAGACGGACATGAAGGCGGTGACGTGCGACCCCGAGGCGTCCTACCGTCCGGGCACGTTGCCCCGCAACCAGCCGGCCAACGCCTGCCAGATCACGTTCAAGCGGTCATCGGCGTCGGCGCGCAAATACGCCAACCGCGACATTCCCGAAAGCATCAAGGACGCGTTCTACGCCGACGTGACCGTGACCTGGAGGGTCACCTACGGTCCTGAAGGCGGTCCGATGGACACCCTCGGCAACGACTTCACCATGCGGATGCGGCAGGTCCTGCCGGTCCAGGAGGTCCAGGCCCCCAACCAGCCCCCAGCCGTCATCTACTGAGTCGACACAGGAGTCACCGATGCCATCCACCATCGAACGACCTCCGCAGAACCGTCTGCCCGCGATCACCGAGGAGCCGAGCCGGTTCAAACAGGTCGCCACCGGCGCCGCTGCGCTGCTCGGCACCGCGGCACTCGTCGTGGGAGTCCCGATCGCCCTGTTCGCGGCCTTCGGAACGCCGTGGCCCGACCAGAAGCCGAGCGTCGAGTGGCTCAGCACGCCCACGACCGGCGAGACGGTCCTGAGTGTGTTGGCCGTCGTGGTCTGGCTGGCCTGGGCGCACTTTGTCGTATGCCTCGTGGTCGAGGCGATCGCCGAACGTCGCAAGAGCGGCCTCGCCCCCCGGATCCCGGGCGGCGGCATCGGCACCCAGGGGCTGGCGCGTCGGCTCGTCAGTGCGATCGTCCTGCTGGCCGCGACGACCTCGGTCGGCATGTCGTCGGCATCCGCGGTCGAGTCATCAGCCCCCACGACTACGGCGCAGAGCCAGTTCGCCAGTCAGGTCATGGTCGCGCCGAACGTCTCGGAGAGCGCCGACGCGGAGCTGCCCGATGGCACCCTGCCAGCCGTCAACGCCCTGGACGATGCCACCTCGGTCGACATCGCCGAGGGCGTCACGACCTACTACGACGTCAAGCCGCCGCACGGTCGGCACTACGACACGTTGTGGGACATCGCCGACCGCTACCTCGGCGACGGATTCCGCTACAAGGAGATCTGGGATCTCAACAAGGGTGTCACCCAGCCCGATGGACGGGTGCTGCAGAAGGCCGACCTGATCTATCCCGGCTGGATCATGAAGCTGCCCAACGACGCCAAGGGTCCGGGCCTCAAGGTCATCGACCACGCGGCCGACGCCCCGGTCGCCGATGACGTCGTCGCCGACGAGACGGCCGGCGATGTGGACACCGTCGAGGTCGACACCGCTGCTGGTGAGCAGGCCGAAGCCGCATCCGCCGAGGACACCGGCGGTGGTATCCAGCTCGGTGCCTGGTCTCCACTGTTCGGCGTCGCCGGCGGTCTCGTCATCGCCGGTGCGTCGCTCGCGTTGCGCCGTCGCCGCGCGTCGGCACCCGCAGCAGCGTGGTGGTCGGCCCGTACGCCCACGGATCCCGACCCGCACAACCCCGATCCCGGCTCGCCGCCTCCCGGAGCCAAGCTCCGCAACGAGGCCGATCTCGGCACCGCGGGCTGGCTCGACCGTGCACTGCGCTCCCTCAACGGGGTACCCGGCATGCCGGCCCCGTTGCGCGCCTCGGTCAGTGGCGGTGGCATGGCCATCGCGTTCGACCTGGTGCCTGAGGTCGCGCCGCCGGCCGGGTGGTCGGCGCGCGCCAAGGTGTGGACCGTCGACCGTGACGTCGAAGCCACGACCTCGGGCCTGTCCCCTCTGCCCGGCATGGCGAGCATCGGCCGCCGTGACGACGGCAGCATCCTGATGCTCGACCCCGAGTCGATCAGTGGTGTGCTCTCGCTCGACGGTGACAGCGAGACCGCGCGGGGTGTGGCGCTCAGCATGGCGATCGACACCGCGACGCATGCCTGGGCCGACGATCGACTGGTCACTCTCGTCGGGTTCGCGGGTGACCTCGCGGGCATCGGCGAGGGCGCGATCCGGCGCACCGACGACCTCGAGCGGGTCATCGAGAGTCTCGACAACGTCGCCCGCTACCAGCGGACCGCCTGCCGCGACGCCGACGCCCGGACCGTACGCCAGGCCCGCGCTGCCGCCCCTGACGCCGTCGACTGGACCTATCACCTGGTCGTCTGCTCGGGCGTGCCCACCGCTGACGAGCTTGCTCGTCTGGAAGCGCTGGCCTCGGATCCGCAGGTAGCCCTCGGTGTCGTCGTCGTCGGCACCGTTCGTGATGCCGCCGTACGCCTGACCGCGCGACCTGATGGCCGCATCTCGTCCCCGCTCCACAGCGTCGACGTGGCGGCGCAGGTCATCACCCCGGCTGCCGCCGAGGCTCTGGCGCACCTCTACGAGCCCGTTCACGCCGCGCGCCGGGTCACGATCGACCAGCTCATCGACACGCTCGAGTCCGAGCAGCAGGTCACCGCGGCTCATGACGCGGTCGCGAGCATACGGATCCTCGGGTCCGTGACGGCCGATGCATCCGGTGACGTCGATGCCGACCGTGTCGAGTTCCTCACCGAGCTCGCGTGCTTCCTCGCCCTGCACCCGAACGGCGTGCATGCCAATCGCATCAGCGCCGCGCTGTGGCCGCGAGGCGTGGACCCGCAGGTGCGTGACGCGTGCCTTCGCCAGGTCGCCGACTGGTTCGGCACGACAGCATCGGGCAGCCCGGCGCTCGAGTCGGAGTCCGGCGTGTGGCGGTTCGCACCCGGTGCGGTCGACCTCGACTGGGACGCGTTCCGCGAAGCGCTCAACCGCGCTGCCGAGGACGGCACGCGGCGGGAGACGCACATGCGCACGGCCCTCGACCTCGTCGGGGGTCTCCCGTTCGCTGACATCCCGGTCGGCCGCTACGCGTGGCTGGAGTCGACCACGGTCGAGGGTGACATCGTCATGGCGGTCAGCCTGACGGTGCAGGCATGTGCCGAAGCCGCGGCGGCCCGCGATGACGAGCCTGCGGCTCGCGCCGTGCTGTCGCAAGGACTGATGATGCTGCCCGCCAGCGAGGAGCTGTGGCGATCGCGGCTCCGCCTCGCCGCGCACTTCGGTGATCGCGAGGACGTCCGCGTGGTCGCCGACGAGATGTATGGCGCGATCGCCGAGCACGGCTCGGTCGTCGGTTCATCGGCCGAGACCGACGGGCTCGTCGACGAGCTGCTGCCGGGCTATCGAACCCACGTGGCCTGACGCTCCCGCTCCACAAGAAAGCCCCCGCGAGATCCTCGCGGGGGCTTTTGCGTCTGGTGCTGCGTCAGATGGAGCGAGTCGGCACGCGTCCGAAACCGTCGGTGGCGACGGTGTGGATGGAGCGGCCGATCCCGATCACGGAGATGGCAGCGACGGTGATGATGGTGATCATGGTGGCCTCCTTCAAGGCTTTGGTGGGCAGTTCGTACCTCCAGTATGAAAGTCTTGATCGTCAAGCACAAGCGAATAGAACTACACCTAACGTGTAGTGTTGCTACATGGACGTACATCGCCTCGCGCTACTGCGGGAACTGGCCGAACGGGGCACCGTCGGTGCCGTCGCGGACGCGATGAAGGTCACACCATCGGCGGTCTCGCAGCAGCTGAAGGTGCTCGAGAAGGAGGCCGGCTACACCCTCGTGGAGCCCGCAGGCCGCGGTGTGGCACTGACTCCGGCGGGCCGTGCGTTGGTGCAGACGGCGACGGAGATCGCGGTCGCGATCGAACGCGCCGAAGGTCGGTGGCGAGAGTTCATGCACCGGCCGGCCGGGCAGGTCACGATGGTGACGTTCCCGACCGGCGGCGAGATGCTGTTTCCGGGCGTGCTGACCCGGCTGGCCGAGGTGCCCGAGGTCGAGCTGATCTGCTCCGACGAGGACGGCATCACGATCGACTTCGCCGACCTCACGCCGGACCACGACATCGTGCTGGCGGACTCGCCGACGACATCGGCAACCTGGCACGAGCGGGGGCTCCAGGTCGTGCCGCTGATCAGCGAGCCGCTCGACGTCGCCCTGCCCGAGGGGCACCCGCTGGCGCGCAAGGCGAGCCTGTCGCCCAAGGACGTCGTGAGCGAGACCTGGATCGGGGTGCCCCACGACTATCCGTTCGACCGCGTGCTGAGTCAGGTCGTTGCAGCGACGGGCGAGCCGGTGCGGATCGCCCAACGCATCTCCGACAACGGGATCGTCGAGGCGCTCGTCGCGGCTGGCCATGGCATCGCGATCCTGCCGCGCTTCACGACTCGTGAGCACAGCAACGGCCTGGTCACGCGCCCCTTGGTCGGCATCCGGGCCAAGCGGGAGATCTCCGCCCTGCTGCGGCCGGACCGGTTCGAGCGACCGTCGGTGCGCCTCGTGGTGCAGGCACTTCGTGACGAGGCGCGGTCTGTCGCCGACGCGCACCAGGCGGTCTGACCCGGGCGCTGGGGCGAGCGTCGTCCGCAGGGGTTGACGGATCCGATCGACGAGTGAGACGGTCGTCACATCCACATGTTTACGCAAACACGGAAGGCTCTCTCCGATGATGTTTACGCAACCATCACTCCAATCCCGGTCCCGGCATCGGTTGCGTCACCGCATCGCCTCGGGGGCGATTGCGGCGACCGTCCTGGCAGCCGGTGCGCTGGTGGCGGCCACCCTGGCGTCGCCCGCCGATGCGACGCCGGCACACCATGGTCGTACGAACACCAGCGATTTCCGCGGCGTGAACTGGGCGGACCCGCGGGACAACTACGCCGCTGACGAGGTGGTGCCCTCCGGATTGAGCACCGCCGACAGCTACGCGACGACGTACCGCAAGGCCAGGGCGACCGTGTCGGAGTTCCGGCACGAGCTGAAGGCCAACACGGTTCGACTGCCGATCAACCCGTCGAGCGTGGGCACGAAGTGGTGGAAGTCGTACCAAGCCGCGATCGACGCGTCAGCAGACAGCGGATTCAAGGTGATCGTGAGCTACTGGGAGGCCGGCGACGCCAAGGATGGGCGCGTCGACGACCCGAAGGCGTTCGACGCCATGTGGGACACGGTGGTGCGCAAGTATCGCCACAACCCGCACGTGTACTTCGAGCCGATGAACGAGCCGTTCGGCTACTCGCTCGACGAGTGGGTCTCGCTGACCTCGTCGTGGCTGAAGCGGCACGCGGACATTCCGCGCAAGCGCGTCGTCATCTCCGGCACGGGCTACAACGACGACGTCACCGGCGTGGGCGCGGCGCCTGAGCTCAAGGGCACCCTGCTGTCGCTGCACTTCTACGGCTTCTGGGCGTCCGACACGACCGAGGCGGCCTGGCTGGCCAACCTGGAGCCACGCATCGGATCGTACGGCTGGCGCACGATCATCGACGAGGCCGGCTCGCCGATGACGACGGGGCTCAACTACGGCAACCACGAGGGCAACGTCTACACCTCATACCTCGGCGCCCTGACCCAGACCGCTCGAAAGCAGCACATGGGGCTCGTCTACTGGCCCGGCTTGCGGGACGGCGACGCGTACTCGATGACGACGCGGGTCGGCAACCAGCTGCAGGTCAACAGCGAGAGCGGTCTCGCGCAGGTGTGGTGGGGATGGGGCCTGCTGCGGCGAGAGCCCACCAACAACCTGCCGCCGGCGCCTCCGGGCGAGGTGCTGCGCGGGGTGGCCAGCAATCGCTGCGCCGACGTGCCGGGCTTCTCGACGACGAACGGCACCGCGCTGGACCTGTGGGACTGCAACTCCGGCGGAAATCAGCTGTGGAACTGGACCGCGGAGAAGCAGCTCACCGTGTACGCCAACATGTGCCTCGCGATCGGTGGTGACGGTGCGAGTGCCGGCAGTCCCGTCGTGATCGCGGACTGCACCGGCGCGGTCGACCAGCAATGGGAGCTGAACGCAGACCTGTCGGTCAGCAGCGTCAGCCACCCCGGCCTCTGCCTCGAGGCCGCCGGCACCGGGAACGGCTCGGCGGTCGGAGTCGAGAACTGCAGCGGCGAGTCCAACCAGCAGTGGGCTCGTACGTAGCACCCAGTCGTGGCCGCCCCCGGGCCTTCCTCCAGCCGGGGGCGGCTGCACGTCCCGGTGTCTTTGCGTGTCTGCTGCTCTGTGCGTCGTGAGCGGGGGATCATCGTGGGATGCCTGAGGACTTCCTGATGCGGATCGACAGCGCCGAGTTCAAGGCCATGTCCGAGCGCGTCCTCGAGGTCACGGCGCTGACGTCGCGCCTCAACGTGCTGCCGTTCGAGGATGAAGCCGGCAAGGCGGCACTGTTCGAGCAGATCCTGGGCCGGCCGTTGCCGAAGCGGGTGACCATCTATCCGCCGTTCTACACCGACCATGGGCTCAACCTGGACATCGCCGAGCGGGTGTTCATCAACCAGGGGTGCACGTTCCTCGACTACGCCGGCATCCGGCTCGCCGAGCGGGTGATGATCGCCCCGAAGGTCACGTTCATCACCGGTGGCCATCCGGTCGACCCCGCAGATCGGCGCGTATGGCTGACCGGCGAGCCGATCGACGTGGGCGAGAACGTGTGGATCGGCGCTGGTGCCACGATCCTGCCGGGCGTCACGATCGGCCGTGACTCCGTGATCGCCGCGGGGGCTGTCGTGGCCGATGACGTACCGGCGCAGACTCTGGTGACCGGCTCGAAGGCGACCGTGCAACGTACGTGGTGACTCGGGGCGCTCGGAGCCGATGACGGGATCCCTTCATGGGAGCCACTGGAGGGGCGGCTTCGCCGCGGGGCAGTGGCTCGACGGAGGGGCCCACTCGATTCCAGGCCTCGTCTCCGCGCTGCGCTCGGAGCCGATGACGGGAATCGAACCCGCATATCTTGCTTGGGAAGCAAGCGCTCTACCACTGAGCTACATCGGCGCGGTCAGTTGCGACCGAACACAGACTACCGAAGCCCGCATGCGTTAGTTTCGACTCGTGCTCCTCTCCGACCGCGACATCCTCGCCGAGATCGACGCCGGGCGCGTGGCGCTCGACCCGTTCGACCGCGAGATGATCCAGCCGTCCAGCATCGATGTGCGGCTCGACAAGTTCTTCCGGGTCTTCGACAACCACAAGTACCCGCACATCGACCCCGCCGCCGACCAGTCCGACCTGACGCGTGAGGTCGAGGTGGGCAACGACGAGGCGTTCATCCTGCACCCCGGCGAGTTCGTGCTCGGTTCGACGTACGAGCTGGTGACCCTGCCCGACGACATCGCCGCGCGCCTCGAGGGCAAGTCCTCGCTCGGCCGCCTCGGCTTGATGACGCACTCGACGGCCGGGTTCATCGACCCCGGCTTCTCGGGTCACGTGACGCTCGAGCTCGCCAACGTCGCGACGTTGCCGATCAAGCTCTACCCCGGGATGAAGATCGGACAGGTCTGCTACTTCCGCCTCACCTCGCCGGCGGAGAACCCGTACGGCTCGGCGAAGTACGGCTCCCGCTACCAAGGTCAGCGCGGGCCGACGGCCTCCCGCTCGCACGCCAACTTCCACCGCACCGAGATCTGAATGACGAGGACGTGCCGTTCTCCTGTGGGGTGATTCTCCAGGAACCTCTCTCGCCGGCGCCTATGCGACCCGGCAGCGGTGTCTCAGCGACCTTTCCGGGCTGGGACAGGTCGCTGAGTCACCGCTGCCAGCGGCGCTGTGGACAGGTCGCTGAGTCACCGCTCCAGGGTGTGACAGGTCGCTGAGTCACCGCTTGGGAGAGGGGGCGCTGGATAGGGTGGCGCGGTGACACTTCGCCTCAGCATCTCGCCCGCCGTCGCCGCTGCTCTCGAGGCCGGTACGCCCGTCGTCGCGCTCGAGTCGACGATCATCTCCCACGGTCTGCCGCGGCCCGACAACCTCGAGGCGGCTCGCGGATTCGAAGCGATCCTGACGGCCATGGGTGTCGTGCCGGCGACGATCGCCGTGCTCGACGGCCAGCTCAAGGCCGGGCTCACCGACGACGAGCTCGTCCGCATCGCGGGTGAGGACATCCCCAAGCTCAGCGTCCGCGACCTGCCGATCGTGCTGGCCCGCGGCGGCAGCGGAGCGACGACGGTCGCTGCGACCTCCTACATCGCCGACCTCGCCGGCATCCGGGTGTTTGCCACTGGTGGCCTCGGCGGCGTGCACCGGGGCGCATCGGAGACGTTCGACGAGTCCGCCGACCTCAAGGTGCTCTCCGAGGTGCCGGTCACCGTGGTCTCGGCCGGAGTGAAGTCGATCCTCGACATCCCCGCGACGCTCGAACGCCTGGAGTCGCTCGGTGTGATCGTCCTGGGATTCGGCACCGACACGTTCCCCAGCTTCTGGCTGACCGACTCCGGCTTCGCGCTCGACTGGTCCGTCCCGGACGCGGCTGCCGTCGCCGGGGTCATGGCCTCGCGCGACGACCTCGGTCAGCCGGCCGCGATCCTGGTCGCCAACCCGCTCCCGGTCGACGAGCAGCTCGACCCTGAGGTGCACGACCGCGCTCTGGCCGACGCCCTCCGCATGGCTGACGAGCAGGGCCTGTCCGGCAAGGAGGTCACGCCGTTCCTGCTGCAGACGATCGTCGGCCTGACCGGCGGCGAGAGCCTCGCGGTCAACCTGAAGATCGCCGAGAACAACATCCGGGTCGCCGGCGAGATCGCCCGGTCCTGGGCCTCGCGATGATCCTCGTCGTCGGTGACCTCGTCGACGACATCGGCGTGCGCCCGCTCGGCGCCGTCAACCCCGCGAGCGACACGGTCTCGGAGATCCGGATGACTGCGGGCGGCTCGGCGGCGAACGTCGCAGCGTGGCTCGGGCACCTCGGCGCCGACGTACGTTTTGTCGGTCGTTGTGGCGCCGACGGCATCGAACGTCACCGCGCGGCCCTCGAGACGTACGGCGTGGACGCGCGCATCTCCGGTGACCCCGACCTGCCGACCGCGACGATCGTCCTGACCC
The DNA here is from genome assembly GCA_963759975.1 of uncultured Actinomycetota bacterium. Lineage (GTDB taxonomy): Bacteria > Actinomycetota > Actinomycetes > Propionibacteriales > Nocardioidaceae > Aeromicrobium. The sequence continues at coordinate 244,794 of CAVXBS010000026.1, read as the reverse complement.
TCGACGACGAGGCCGACCGGACGATGTATGTTGACCGCGCCGCCAACACCACGCTGACCGCCGCCGACGTCCCCGCCGACGTCTGGGACGGCGTCACCTGGCTCCACCTGACCGGCTACTCGTTCTTCGACAACGGAGTCCGCCCGGTGGCGCAGGACCTCGTCGCCGAGGCGAAACGCAAGGGCGTCGGGGTCAGCCTCGATCCGAGCTCGTTGGGCTTCCTCGAGGCCGCAGGTCGCGATGCGGTGCTGGGCTGGCTTGCCGAAGCCGACCTGGTTTTCCCCAATGAGGACGAGCACGGCTTCCTTGCTCTCGACGGCGATCGGGTGGTGCTCACCCGCGGCGGCGCGGGCGCGTCCTTCCGCGGCCGCGAGGTGCCCGCGCTTCCGACCGAGGTCGTCGACACCACCGGGGCAGGCGACGCATTCTGCGCAGGTTTCCTCGTCGCCTGGATCGAGGAGAGCGATGCCCATGCTGCCCTGCTCAGCGGCTCGCGAGCGGCTGCGGCATGTGTAGCCGTCCGAGGCGCGCGCCCGGTCAGGTGAGGTCGCGGACGCGCGCCTCGAGGGAGTCCTTGACGGCGCCGGTGACCGCGACCTCGATCCGCTTCTCCAGGGCCTGCTGGTCGTCGACGTCCGCGAGCAGGGCGCGCAGGTCCAGGTCGTCGATGGCCCGCGTGAGGACGTCGTCGGTCTTCAACGCGCGCGTCGATCACCGAGTCCGGGAGCGCCCGGATCAGCGTCTTGAGCAGGTCGTTCAGGTCCGCCGACTGGAGTGCCTCGTCGACCAGTGCGGATGCCGGCGGCAGCGACCCGTCGGCCTTCATCCGGCGAACAGCGGTGTGCAGGCCGTCGCGCAGGGCGTCGATCTGGGCATCGGTGGGCTCGTCGGTCTGCGCGAGCTCGAGGGTCAGCGCCTCCCGGCTGACGTGCAGGCGACAGGCCGCGCCATCGATGCCGAGCAGGACCAGGCGTTCGGTGAGGCCGTCGATGCCGTCGGCGCGTGACGTCACCTGACGCTCGACGCACGGGTCGGCCGGACGGAGCGGCTCGTACGTCCCGCCGCCGTTGGCGAGCTGCACCCCGACCACACCGCAGACGAGGGCGAGTGCGGCGACCGGCATGCCGATCCAGCGAGCGCGCGCTCATGCGGGCCGCCGCCGTCGGAGCGGGATGAGGGTGAGGAGAGCGGCGAGCGCGAGGCCGGCGCCGATGAGGAACGAGTTGCGGAACGCGCGGGTCGCGGCACGCTCGACCTGCGCGTTGAGGTCCCGTTCGAGCTGGGCCGCGGCGGGCCGCTCCTCGGTGTCGAGGCGCAACGTCGCGAACGCGCTGTGCAGGTCGGGGACCTGGTCCCGCTGACCGGACAGCTCGTTGCCCAGCGACTCGGCGACCGCGATCTTGTCCTCGGGATTCAACGGGGCGTCGAGCACCAGCGACGTGATGGCCTGCTGGGCCGGGACCTGAGCATCCCTCAGGTCGGCGGTGAACACCGGCGTGAGGATCGCCAGGCCCACCACGACTCCGATGTGGCGGGCGCCGATCGTCCAGCCCGCGTGGTGGGCGCGAGGCAGGCGCATCTCCATCGCCGCCGAGGTGAGCCGGTCGATGGTCAGCCCGAGTCCGAGACCCACCAACGCCTGGGGTGCCACGGTCCAGGCGAGCGAGGCCGAAGGTGGGATGGCGAGCCCGAGCAGTCCACCGGCGACGAGGAAGCAGCCCACCGCGATCTCGACCTCCGCCGGGGGACGAAACAGACGAGCGAGGGGACGTGCGGCGATGGCGGCGACGGGTACGACCGAGACGGTCACCGCTGCCGTCGCCGGTGACCGGCCCCAGCCCTGCACCAGGAGCAGGACCAGCAGGAACAGTGCGGCGGTGAGCGCGGCCGACATCAGCGCAAGGGTCAGGTTGGCGCGTATCGCCGGGCGATGCCGGTCCGGTACGACCGCCGGCACGGCTCGTACGGCGAGCGCTGCGGGCACGGCCAGCACCGCGATCGGAACCTGCACGACGAAGATGGCCTGCCAGGAGATCGCCTGGGTGAGCAGCCCGCCGGCGACCGGGCCGAGCGCGGTGCCGACGACCCCGGCGGTGACCCACGCCGTGACGCCGCGGCGCTCGCCATGCTCTGCGACCAACAGCTCCAGGCAGCCGATCAGTGCCAGTGCGCCGCCGACCGCCTGCACGCATCGGGCCGCGATCAGCACGTCGATCGAGCCGGCGACGGCGCACATCGCCGAGGAGCCGGCGAACACCGCGATGCCCGCCGCGCTGAAGGTGCGCGGCTGGGCGCGCGTGAACGCCATGGCCGCGGGCACGGCCGTGAGCCCCAGCACGAGGTTGTAGGCGATCAGCACCCATGCGACCTGGCCGACGGACGCGTCCAGGTGCCGGAGGATGTCGGGCAGCGCCAACGTCACCACCGCGGAGTCCGCGAGCACCAACGCCACTGTCAGGATGAGCAGGGGAGCCTTGGCGCGACGCACCACCCCATCGTGGCAGCGCCAGCGTCCCTAGGGCGTGAGGTCGACCGTGCGCGGCGGGTCGGCGCCCGGTCGCGAGCAGGTGATCGCCGCCGCGCTGCAGGCGTACATCCCGAGATCGGTGAGCTCGGTGAGGTCGAGCTCGTCTGCGGCAGGCCAGGAGTATGCCGCGCACCACGACAGCACGGCTGCCATGAACGAGTCGCCGGCGCCGATCGTGTCGACGACGCGTGATGCGCGGTGCCTCGATACGGGCGACGACCTGGGAGCTGGCGATGACCGCGCCGTCGCCTCCGAGAGTGATCGCCACGAGGGCGCCGTCGGCGGCGAGCTTCTGCGCGAGCGCGCCGAGCTCAACTCCGGGGAACAGTACGGCGGCGTCCTCGTCGCTCATCTTGATGACGGTGGCGTGCGGGGCGATCGCCTCGAACGTACGCCGCCATGCTTCGTGATCCGGCTCGACCGTGAGGCGGATGTTGGGGTCGAAGGACACCGGCACGCCCAGGGCGTCGGCCATCACGACGAGATCGGCCACGAGGTCCGCGCCCGGCTCGAGGGACGTGCCGAGCGATCCGACGTGCACGACCTCGAACGCGCCGGGATCGGGCAGCGCCGCAGGGTCCCAGGTGAGGTCGAACTCGTAGGTCGCACTGCCGTCCTCCGCGAGCGTGGCCCGGGCGCTGGACGTACGAGCTGGAGCGGGTTCGAGGGCGTCGAGCACGACGTCGGACTCGTAGAGCCGGTCGCGCAGCAGGTCGCCGTACGCGTCGTCGGCGAGCTGCGCGGCGAGGTGTGTCGGCACGTCGAGGCGGGCCAGGCCGACGGCGACGTTGAACGGCGAACCGCCCGCGTGCGGCTCGGGTTCGGCGCCCGGGCGCTGGACGACGTCGACCAGTGCCTCGCCGACGATCAGCGCCGTCATGCGTGCGCGCCGATGGTCATCGCCGCGGACGGGGCGAGCGGCAGGTCGGGCAGCGTCAGGGCGTTGAACGCGTGATAGGCATCGGGCTTGCCCCGCCACGTCCGAGCCGACAGCTGCATGCCCGGCGAGAGCTCGTGGTGCCAGGCGCCGGTCTCGTGATCGATGTAGTGCTCGTCGATCTCGGCCCACCATCGCTCCGCGAGCCCGGCATAGACTCGCTTGCCGGTCCACGTGTGCAGCGCCTCCGCAGCGAGGACCGCCTCGGCGATGACCCAGTGGAACCGCTCTTCGACGATTGCCTCGCCGTGCCAGTCGGTCGTGTAGGCCAGGCCCGGCTCGTCGTCGCTGACGGTGTCGTCGACGGCCCGGGCGAACAGCGCCTCGGCGGCCTCCTCGATCCACGGTCGCGGCGTGTCGAGGCTTGCGGCGAGCTGGAGCAGCAGGCGGGACCACTCGAAGGCGTGCCCCGGAGTCGCGCCGAACGGCCGGAACGGGTCGGCGGGCTGGTCCTCGTTGTAGTTCGGGATGGGCGTCCAGTCGTGGTCGTAGTGCTCGGGGATGCGCCAGTCGTGGGCCCGGGCGTGTATGCCGATGATGCGCTCGCAGATCGCGAGTGCGCGGCGTCGCCAGATGTCGTCGCCGGTGACGTCGGCGGCGAAGAGGTAGGCCTCGACGGAGTGCATGTTGCTGTTGGCGCCGCGATAGGCGTCGACGTGTGACCAGTCCTCGTTGAGCTCCTCGACGCAGCGGCCCTCATCGGGATCCCAGAACCTCTGGCCGTGGACGCGCGCCGCCTCGGTCAGCAGCTCGTCGGCACCCTCGGCGCCCGCGGCCTTGGCGCTGGAGGCCGCGAGCAGCACGAACGCGTGGCCGTAGCAGCCCTTCGTCGTGTCCGGGACGTCGCCGTCGAACTCGACCCGGTCGTACCAACCACCGTTGACGTCGTCGTGGAACACGGTCGACAGCGCCCGTACGCCGTGGCTCGCCAGCCGCAGTGCGTCGTCCTCCCCCGCAAGGTGGGCGAGCGAGAACACGTACGTCATGCGGGCGTTGATCCACAGCTCGAGGACCTTGTCGCGATCGGGTCCGCCGGTGTCGTCGAGCCAGTAGAACCCGTCCTCCTGCCGCCACGCCTGCCGGGAGAAGGCGAGCAGCTCTGCGCGTGCCTCGTGCCGCCACTTTGCACTTCCCGCGTCCCCGTCTGTCATGGCTCCAACCTACGACCTTCAGGGTGTGGTCAGGGGTCGCTGGGGGTCGGTCCCCGATGTGGCGAAGGGCTGCCGGCAACAGGCTGAGACCATGACATCGACACGTAGTGCTGCGGCACGCACGGGGCGGCGGTCGGCATGATCCGCGCCCAGGGACTCACCAAGACGTACGACGGCAAGGTGGCCGTCAATGGCATCGACTTCACCGTCGAGCCCGGCCGCGTCACCGGCTTCCTCGGCCCCAACGGCGCCGGCAAGTCCACGACCATGCGCATGATCCTCGGCCTCGACGCACCGACCAAGGGCACGGTGTCGGTCAACGGGCACCGGTACGCCGCGTCGCCCGCGCCGCTCCGCGAGGTCGGCGCGCTGCTCGAGGCGCACGCCGTGCACCCCGGCAGGTCCGCGCGCAACCACCTGCGCTGGCTCGCCGCCAGCAACGGCATCCCCGCGACTCGAGTGGGCGAGGTGCTGGAGCTCGTCGGGCTCGACTCGGTGGCCATGCAGCGCGCCGGTCGCTTCTCACTCGGCATGGGCCAGCGTCTCGGCATCGCGGCGGCCCTGATCGGCGACCCGCCGGTCGTCATGCTGGACGAGCCGGTCAACGGCCTCGACCCCGAAGGCGTCCGGTGGGTGCGTTCACTCGCCCGCCAGCTCGCCGACGACGGCAAGACCGTCTTCGTGTCGAGCCACCTGATGTCGGAGATGGCGCTGATGGCCGATCACCTGATCGTCATCGGCCGCGGAGCGATCCTCGCTGACAGCCCGATCCAGGAGTTCATGGCCGAGCACGCGTCGGCATACGTACGGGTGAAGGCTCCGCAGACCACCGACGTCGAGGCCCTCCTCGTCGGCCGTGGCCTGGACGTCACGCGCACGGACGACGAGCTGCGGGTGCAGGGTCTTGACGCGCCCGCCATCGGCGAGCTGATCGGCAGTCACGGATTCTTCCTGCACGAGCTGACCCTCGTACGCTCCTCGCTCGAGGACGCATTCATGGAGCTCACGGCCGACAGCGTCGAGTACCACGCCCGGACGGAGGTCGCGGCATGAGCGAGCGCAGCGAGCGAACCATCAGGACAGGCATGACGACGCTTGATGCGGCGCCGACGAGCGGCTCCCTCGGACGTACCGTCAGGTCCGAGTGGATCAAGCTCGTCAGCATCCGCTCGACGTGGTGGACGACCCTCGCGATGATCGTCATGGGCGCCGGCTTCACCACGATCGTCTGTGGCGTCGTCGCGAACGACATGGCCAACGGGACCAACGGCGACCCGCCAGGTGAGTACATCACCCAGGGCCTGATCTTCAGCCAGATCTCGGCCGTCGTGATCGGCTCCCTGGCGGTCACGTCGGAGTACGGCACCGGCCTGATCCGCGCGACGCTGGCGGCGACCCCGGTACGTTCGAGGGTCCTGGCGGCCAAAGCAATTGTCCTGGCCGGCTTCCTGTTCGTCGTCGGCACCGTGACTGCGCTCCTCGGCTACTTCGGCGGCAACGCGTTCTTCCGCAACGAGGGCATCGGCATCTCCGCTGGGCGACGAGCACATCCTGCGGTCGATGTTCGGCGCCGGGCTGTACATGGCCGGGCTGGGTCTCCTCGCGGCTGCCGTCGGGCTGCTCGTACGGCACACCGCCGCGGCGATCTCGATCGTGCTCGCGCTGGTGTTCATCATCGGCCAGGTCGTCCAGCTCATCCCCGGCACGGTCGGCGAGTGGATCATGAAGCTGATGCCCGGCAACGCGGGACCCGGCATCGTCGTGCCGGTCTCGTTCGGTGACGACATGCTGGCGCCGTGGACCGGGTTCGCGGTGTTCGTCGGTGAGATCGCGCTGCTGAGCCTCGCCGGTCTTGCGGTCTTCCAGAAGCGGGATGCCTGAGCGACCATGCGCTCCTTGAGCTCGTCGACAGGACCTTTCGACGAGCTCAAGGAGCCTTGTGCGCTACTTCACGACCGGGAGGGTCAGCGCCTGGCTCGTGCTGCCGGTCGCGATGCTGACGGCGTTGGGCGTCAGGCCCCCGCGGTAGTTGGTCGAACCACCGGCAACCGTGAGGCGCAGCTGGTGGCCCTTCGCGAACCGGTGCGAGATGGCCGGCAGCGTCACGGTGAACGGCTTGGTGACGTCGGGCACGCGTACCGGGGCGATCAGGTTGTGGATCAGGCTCGCCTTGCCGGCCGGGTCGACGTCGAGCACCTTGACGAAGACCACGAGCTGGCCGGTCGATCCGAGGGCCTGGGTCAGGGCCGCGGTCGGCGAGCTGACCTGGAGGCGCAGGCTCGGCGAGCCGACCACGTCGACGTTCTTGGTCAGCGCGGTCGTCGTCCATGACGCCGTCGTGCCGGGCAGGTCGATCTCGGGCAACGGCAGCGCGCTGCCGATGACATCGAGCGGGTCGGTCGACGTCGGTAGACCCGCAATCGGTGTGACGAAGCTCTGGGTCGCGGCCTGGAGCCCCGACGAGCTCGTCGTCAGGGTGGTCCCGGAGAGGTAGTACTTCGTCGCAGCGCCGACCGGGTAGGTCGATGCGGAGCCGTATGCCGGGGTCGCGATGCCCGTATAGGGCACCCAGTCGCGGAAGTAGGCGAACTCCGGACCCGTGCCGACCGACGACCCCTTGAGGTAGTGGTCGAGCCAGTCCGAGACCCGGCGAGTCACGTGCTCGGTGGTCGGGTTGGGCGATCCGAAGCTGAACTCACCCGGTGCATTGGGCCCGGAGTGGCCGCCGCTGAACCAGATCATCTTGGTCGAGGTGCCCTGGGCCTTGAGGGCGCGGTAGTTGGCGATGCCCTCGTTGAGGTTGAACAGGGTGTCGTTCTGGCCCTGGACCACCAGCGTCGGGACGGTCACCTTCTTGACGTAGCTGCTGACCGAGGCGTGCCGCAGCGCGGCGGTCGTGGCCGGGTCCACCGTGCCGGTGGTGCCGGCGACGAGGAGTGCGGGGCACACGAAGAACGCGAAGTTGGGGCAGCCGACGAGGCGACCTGGATCGCTGGCGGCGTCGGTCACGCCGTCAGCGATCCCGATCCCCGAGAAACCGAGGGCCCAGACGAGCTTGGCCGCGCCTGGCGTCGAGGTCTGGACCCCCGTGGTCTGTGAGGTGTTGTTGGGCGACAGGGAGTACGACAGGTCGCTCCAGGTGATGACCGGCACGATCGTGTCGACGCGCTTGTCGACCGCGGCCGCCGCGAACTGCACCTGGCCGCCGTACGATCCGCCGACCATGCCGACGCGAGGATCGTTGGCGGCAGCGTGGCCGGTGTGGTCCTTGGCGTCGCGCTGCACGACTCGGAGGACCGGAGCAGGTGTCGTGTGCTTGGCGTCAGTGAACGCAATACCGCTTCTGCCGCCGAGATAGCTCACGAGCTGGCTGGCGGCCTTGCCGTCCCAGTCGGGGTCGTCGAGCGTGATCTTGCAGCCCGAGCCGCCGAAGCCGAGGCCCGAGTAGCTCAGCACGGCGTAGCCGCGGGCGGCGAACTCCTTGCCGATACCGGCCTGGTCGTCCTTGGAGCCGCCGAAGCCATTGGTCGTGAGGATCGCAGGCACGCGGTGGGACGACGTCGCGGTTGACGGCGTGTAGAGGTCGCCGACGATGTCGCACACCTCGGCGCCCGTCGGGCCGATGTTGACCTTGAAGTGCAGGGGCGTGACCGTCACCGTCACAGCAGCCTGGGCGCTGGTCGGTGCCGCGACGAGCGGTGCGGCGGCCAGCGCCACGGCCGCGAGGGCGAGAAGGGGACGACTCGTGCGCATGGGGCTCCTAGAGGTCTTACCGATGAGTAACTCAACGAGCCAGGTGTGGTTCAGGTCACGTACGCCGCAGGCGACCGGCGATCTCGGCGGCTGTCGCACGTACGTCCGCGACCAGGTCACCGACTGGTGCGCGGCTCTCCCACGTGACCGCGACCGACGCATGGATCGTGCCGGCTTCGATGGGCGCCGCGATCGACGCGAAGCCCGGCGTGACCTCCCCGTCCTCCGTCGCATACCCGCGCTGGCGGGTGGTGACGAGCAGTCGGCGCAGCTCGGTCGGTGACTGCGGGCCCGCTCCGGTGCGGGATGTGAAGGCGCCCTTGCCAGGGAAGAGCGCGGTGACCTGTGCGGCCGGCAGCGAGGCCAGGATCGCGCGGCCCGACGCGGTCAGGTGCGCCGGCAGGCGCACGCCGACATCCGTGACCAGGGGTGGCCGGCCGGGTGCGCGCTCCTCGATGACATAGAGGACGTCGGCGCCGTGCAGCACGACGAGGTGTGCCGACTGGCCGACCCGGTCGACCAGCCGGGCCAGCGGCATGCGGGCCAGGCGGGCGAGCGGCTCCTGCCGGGCGAACCCGTGGCCGACCTCCCAGGCCGCGATGCCCATGCCCCAGGTGCGGTCCTCGGGATAGTGGACGACGAAGTCCTCGGCTGCCATCGCGGTGAGCAGGTGGTAGGCCGAGGAGCGCGGCAGCCCGAGGGCTCCGGCGATGTGGGTGGCAGAGACCGGGACCGGCTGCGCCGACAGGAACCGCAGCAGGCGGAGGGCGGCGGTGGCTGCGGGTACGGGTCGGGCCATGGGGCCAGTGTCTCGCATACGAGACACGTTTGGCGCTCGGGCGGTGGCGCGGCGAGCGCCCCGGGCGTGCAATGGAGACATGGCACAGGTGACAGTGGGAGTGGGCGCGATCGCGCCGGTGGATGTCGTGCGCGTGGCGCGCGAAGGTGCCACGGTCGAGCTGAGCCCGGAGGCCCGCGACGCGATCAAATGCGCACGCGCCTACGTCGACGAGCTGGCTGCGTCGGACGTCCCGGTCTACGGCATCTCGACGGGCTTCGGCGCGCTGGCGACCCGGCACATCGAGCCCGGCCTGCGCACTCAGCTGCAGAAGAGCCTGATCCGTTCGCACGCCGCGGGCACGGGGCCGCGCGTCGAGGACGAGGTCGTGCGCGCGCTGATGCTGCTGCGGCTCTCGACGCTCGCGAGCGGGCACACCGGCGTACGCCTGGAGACTGCCGAGGCATACGCATCGATGCTCAACGCCGGGCTGACGCCGGTCGTGCGGGAGTACGGCAGCCTCGGCTGCTCCGGTGATCTCGCCCCGCTGTCGCACTGTGCGCTGGCCGTGATGGGTGAGGGCGAGGTCGACGACCATGGCGTCGTACGCCCTGCGGCCGAAGCGCTCGCCGCACACGGACTGAGGCCGGTCGAGCTCGCCGAGAAGGAGGGTCTCGCGCTGATCAACGGCACCGACGGGATGCTCGGCATGCTGGTGCTGGCGCTGCACGACCTGCGCCGGCTGCTCGACACCGCCGACCTCGCCGCTGCCATGAGCATCGAGGGCCTGATGGCCACCGACCGGGTGCTCGCCGCCGACCTGCAGGCGTTGCGCCCGCACCCGGGCCAGGCCTCGTCGGCGGCGCACATGTCTGCGCTGCTCGCCGGCTCGCCGATCGTCGCGAGCCACCGGCACGGTGACGGGCGGGTGCAGGATGCGTACTCGCTGCGCTGTGCTCCGCAGGTGCATGGTGCGGCCCGCGACACCCTCGACCACGCGGCGACCGTCGCCGGGCGCGAGCTCGCGTCAGCGATCGACAACCCGTCGGTGCTCGACGACGGGCGCATCGAGTCGCACGGCAACTTCCACGGTGCCCCGCTGGCGTACGTGCTGGACTTCCTGGCGATCCCGGTCGCCGATGTCGCGAGCATGAGCGAGCGCCGCACGGACCGGTTCCTCGACGTGACGCGCAGTCAGGGCCTGCCGCCGTTCCTCGCCGACGACCCAGGCGTCGACTCGGGGCACATGATCGCGCAGTACACCCAGGCGGCGATGGTCGTCCGAGCTCAAGCGGCTCGCGGCGCCGGCGAGTGTCGACTCGATCCCGTCGAGCGCGATGCAGGAGGACCACGTGTCGCTGGGCTGGTCCGCGGCGCGCAAGCTGCGTACGTCGGTCGACCTGCTGACCCGCGTGCTGGCGATCGAGATCATCACCGCCGCCCGCGGCATCGACCTGCGGGCCCCGCTCGAGCCGGCCGCCGCGACGGGCGCCGCGATCGCCGTCCTGCGTACCGCGGGTCGCCGGCCCCGGACCCGACCGCCACCTCTCACCCGACCTCGAGGCCGCCACCGAGCTCGTCCGCTGACGGTTCCCTGCTGGCCGCCGCCCACTCACAGGAGTACCTCATGACCCGACCGACCGTCCGCGCCGCACGCGGCTCGACCCTGACCGCGAAGTCGTGGCAGACCGAGGCGCCGATGCGCATGCTGATGAACAACCTCGACCCCGAGGTCGCCGAGCGCCCCGAGGACCTCGTCGTCTACGGCGGCACGGGCCGCGCGGCGCGGAGCTGGGAGGCGTACGACGCGATCGTCCGCACCCTCGAGACGCTCGAGGACGACGAGACGCTGCTGGTGCAGTCCGGCAAGCCGGTCGGCGTCTTCCGCACGCACGAGTGGGCGCCGCGCGTGCTGATCGCCAACTCCAACCTCGTCGGCGACTGGGCGACGTGGCCGGAGTTCCGCAAGCTCGAGGCCGAGGGCCTCACGATGTACGGCCAGATGACCGCGGGCTCGTGGATCTACATCGGCACGCAGGGCATCCTGCAGGGGACGTACGAGACGTTCGGTGCCGTGGCGCGCAAGCGGTTCGGCGGCACGCTCGCCGGCACGCTGACGCTGACCGGCGGCGCCGGCGGCATGGGCGGCGCCCAGCCCCTCGCCGTGACGATGAACGACGGCGCGGTGATCGTCGTCGACGTCGACGAGACGCGGCTCGAGCGGCGGGTCAAGCACGGCTACCTCGACGAGTACTGGACCGATCTCGACGAGGCGATCGATCGCGCCGTGGCCGCCAAGAACGAGCGCCGGGCCCTGTCGGTCGGCATCGTCGGCAACGCCGCGACGGTGTTCACCGAGCTGCTCGAGCGGGGCGTGCCGATCGACATCGTGACCGACCAGACCAGCGCGCACGACCCGCTGAGCTACCTGCCCGAGGGCATCTCGGTCGCCGACTGGCACGCCGAGGCCGAGCGCGACGCCGCCGGGTTCACCGACCAGGCGCGGGCGTCGATGGCCAAGCACGTACGCGCGATGGTCGGCTTCATGGACTGCCGGCGCCGAGGTGTTCGACTACGGCAACTCGATCCGCGAGGAGGCCCGCCTCGGCGGGTTCGAGCGTGCCTTCGAGTTCCCCGGCTTCGTGCCGGCCTACATCCGGCCGCTGTTCTGCGAGGGCAAGGGCCCCTTCCGCTGGGCCGCGCTGTCCGGCGACCCCGCCGACATCGCCGCGACGGACCGAGCGATCCTCGAGCTGTTCCCCGCGGACGAGCACCTGGCCCGTTGGATCACCAAGGCGCAGGAGAAGGTCCACTTCGAGGGTCTGCCGGCGCGCATCTGCTGGCTCGGCTACCAGGAGCGGCACCTCGCCGGGCTGCGGTTCAACGAGATGGTGGCCTCGGGCGAGCTCAGTGCCCCGGTCGTGATCGGCCGCGACCACCTCGACTCCGGGTCGGTGGCATCGCCCTACCGCGAGACCGAGTCGATGGCCGACGGCTCCGATGCGATCGCCGACTGGCCGCTGCTCAACGCGCTGCTCAACACCGCGTCGGGTGCCACGTGGGTGTCGATCCACCACGGTGGCGGCGTCGGGATCGGCCGCTCGATCCACGCGGGTCAGGTCATCGTCGCGGACGGCACGGACCTGGCCGCCCAGAAGATCGAGCGCGTCCTCGTCAACGACCCGGGCACCGGCGTCATGCGGCATGTCGATGCCGGCTACGACCGCGCCGCCGAGGTCGCGAAGGAGCGCGGCCTCCGAGTTCCGATGTCGGAGCGCCCCGCGGGGTCGGTTGATGCTTGACGACATCGCCTCCATCGGGCGGGATGCACGGACCGGCGGCTATCGGCGATTCGCGTGGACCGATGCCGACATGGAGCTGCGGGAGTGGTTCGCCGGCGAGGCCGCTGCGAGAGGCATGGAGTTCGTCGAGGACGGCAACGGCAACCAGTTCGCGTGGTGGGGCTCTGGCACCGACGCGCTGCTGATCGGCTCGCACCTCGACTCGGTGCCCGACGGCGGAGCGTACGACGGACCGCTCGGCGTGGTCTCGTCGTTCGCCGTGGTCGACCGGCTCCGCGCCGACGGGTTCGCCCCGAGCCGCCCGGTCATCGTGGGCAACTTCGCCGACGAGGAGGGCGCCCGCTTCGGCATCGCGTGCGCCGGATCGCAGCTCGTCACCGGAGCGCTGGCAGCCGACAAGGCGCTCGGTCTCAAGGACCGTGACGGCCTGACGATGGCCGAGGTCATGACCGCTCGCGGTCGTGACCCGCGCGACGTCGGGCGTACCGACCTCCTCGACCGCATCGGTACGTTCGTCGAGCTGCACGTCGAGCAGGGCCGGTCGCTGGTCCATTCCGACGCAGCCGTCGGTGTGGCGACGGCGATCTGGCCGCACGGCCGCTGGCGGCTCGACTTCTGTGGCGAGGCCAATCACGCCGGTGCGACGCTGATGGCGGATCGGCACGATCCGATGCAGGCGTATGCCGCGACGGTGATCGCCTCACGCCAGCTCGCCACAGACGCCGGCGCGCGGGCGACGTTCGGACGACTCGAGGTCGAGCCCGGTGGCACCAACGCGATCCCGTCTCGCGTACGCGCGTGGCTCGACGCCCGCGCCGCTGACGAGGGCGAGCTCGACCGGATGGTCGACGACCTCGTCCGTCAGGCGCGCGCTGCGGCAGAGCGCGACGGCACGACGGTCACCCTCACGACCGAGTCGGTCAGCCCGGCTGTCGAGTTCGACGTGCCCTTGCGTGACCGGCTCGCGAGCCTGCTGGACGCACCCGTCCTGCCGACGGGCGCCGGCCACGATGCCGGAGTCCTCAGCCCGCACGTGCCGACGGCGATGCTGTTCGTCCGCAACCCGACCGGTGTCTCGCACTCGCCGGCAGAGTTCGCCCAGGACGCGGACTGCGAGGCCGGTGTCGAGGCGCTGGCCACGGTCGTGAGGTCCCTCGCGTGACCGCCGTCCCGGCCTTCGCCAACTGCCACAGCCACGTCTTCCACCGGGCACTCCGCGGCCGGGCTTCCCGCGCCGACTCGTTCTGGACGTGGCGCGACCAGATGTACGCCTTGGCGGCAGTGCTCGACCCCGATCTGCTGTTCGACCTGGCCCGGGCGACGTACGCCGAGATGCACCTGGCCGGCATCCGCAGCGTCGGCGAGTTCCACTACCTGCACCACCGCCCCGGCGGCGGGCCGTACGACGACCCGAATGCGATGGGCGAGGCGCTGATCGCCGCCGCCCGTGAGGCCGGCGTACGCATCGCGCTGCTCGACACCTGCTACCTCGCGGCCGGCTTCGGTCGGGAGCCCGAGGGCGTCCAGGTCAGGTTCAGCGACGGCGATGCCGACGCCTGGGCTGGGCGGGTGGAGGACCTCGCGCGGAAGCACGCCGGTGAGGACGACGTCGTGATCGGCGCCGCGATCCACTCCGTACGTGCGGTGCCCCGCGACCAGCTGACAACCGTCGCGGGTGCGTTGCCCGATGCACCGCTGCACGTCCACGTCTCGGAGCAGCCGGCCGAGAACGAGGAGTGCCTTGCCGCCACGGGCCTGACACCGGTCGCGCTGCTGGCGGAGGCCGGCACGTGGACCCCGCGCGCGACCGCCGTCCACGCGACCCATCTGACCCCTGACGACATCGCCACGCTCGGCAACGCACGGGCATACGTGTGCTTCTGCCCGACGACCGAGGCCGAGCTCGCCGACGGGATCGGGCCGAGCGTCGCGCTTGGCGAGGCCGGGGCGAGGCTGACGCTGGGCTCGGACAGCAATACCGTGATCGACATGTTCGCCGAGGCCCGCGCCGTCGAGATGCACCAGCGCCTCGCCTCGGGTGTGCGGGGTGCCTGGACCGCCGGGCAGCTGTGGCAGGCCGCGGGCGCGACGGGTCACGAGTCGCTGGGCTTCGAAGCGGGGGACCCGATCGAGGTCGGCGAGTCCGTACGCACCGCCGGTGCCGACGAGCTGCTGTGGGCCGCCAGCGCCGAGGACGTCGTGGGCGACCGCCGCGACGTCGCCGAGCAGCTCGACTCTGCGATCGACGCGTGCTGGCGGCGGACATGACAGAGCTCGTCACCAACATCGGTGAGCTCGTCACGTGGGACGCGGACCGGCCGGTCATGCACGACGCGGCGTTCGTCGTCGAGGGCGGTCGCATCGCGTGGTTCGGCCATCGTCGCGATGCGCCCGCCGCCGACTCGGTGCGTGACGTGGGCGGCGCCGCGGTCATCCCCGGGTTCGTGGACTCGCACACGCACCTCGTGTTCGCCGGTGACCGCTCAGCGGAGTTCGAGGCGCGGATGACCGGTGAGCCGTACGCCGCCGGTGGCATCCGGACCACGGTCGCCGCCACGCGGGCCGCCCCCGACGAGCAGCTGCGCGCCAACGTCGCGCGTCACCTCGCGGAGATGCGCGCGCAGGGCACCACGACTGCCGAGATCAAGAGCGGCTACGGGCTCACGGCGCTCGACGAGGCGCGGTCACTCGCGATCGCGCAGGAGTTCACCGAGGAGACCACGTTCCTCGGCGCGCACGTCGTGCCCGAAGGGGCGGACATCGCGTCGTACGTCGATCTGGTGACCGGCGCGATGCTCGAGAAGTGTGCGCCGTACGCCCGATGGATCGACGTGTTCTGCGAGGACGGTGCGTTTGGCGCAGACGAGGCGCGGACGGTGCTCGAAGCCGGGATCGCCGCCGGGTTGTTGCCCCGTATCCATGCCAACCAGCTCGGCCACGGCCCCGGCGTACAGCTCGCCGTCGAGCTCGGAGCCGCCGCGGCCGACCACTGCACCCACCTCAGCGATGCTGACGTCGACGCCCTCGCCGGCTCGGGCACCGTCGCCGGGCTGCTGCCGGGCGTCGAGTTCTCGACCCGGCAGCCCTACCCGGACGCCCGCCGGCTGATCGATGCCGGTGTCGCCGTCTCGCTGGCCACGGATTGCAACCCCGGGAGCTCCTACACGTCGTCGATGCCGTTCTGCATCGCCGTCGCCGTGCGCGACATGGGCATGAGCCCCCGCGAGGCCTTGTGGTCGGCGACCAAGGGCGGGGCGCTGTCGCTGCGCCGCGACGATGTCGGTCATCTCGCCGTCGGTGCCACGGCCGACTTCGCCGTGCTCAACGCCCCGTCCTTCGTCCACCTTGCCTACCGTCCCGGCGTCCCACTGGTCACAGCAGTCAGCTGAACCGATCAGACCGCCTCCTGCAGCTCGTGGGTGTTGGTCGTGCGCAGGCCGATCAGGGCGCCGGCGGCGAGGAAGATCGCGCCGACCAGCAGTCCGCGCTGGAATCCCTCGACCATGGCGTCGGGGGCCGCGGCGTGAGCCTCCAGCAGGCCGTTCGTGCGCGACGTCGCGATCGCCGACAGGACGGCGAGACCCAGTGCGCCGCCGACCTGCTGCGACGAGTTGAGCAGCGCCGCGGCGAGGCCGGCTTGCTCCCCCGGCACGCCCGCGTTGGCGGCGTTGATGAGGGCCACGAAGACGAACCCGATGCCGAGCGACATCACGATCATGCCCGGCAGGAGGTCCGAGACGTACGACCCGTCGACCCGGATGTAGGAGAACAGGTAGACCCCGACAGCAGTGACCAGGCCGCCGGTGACCACGAGGACTCGAGTGCCCACCTTCGCGATCAGTGCTGTTGCCATGCCGGCCGAGACGCCGATCACGACGCACACCGGGAGATAGGCCAGCCCGGTCTGGATCGGCGAGAACCCGAGGACGCCCTGCATGTAGAGGCTCAGGAAGAAGAACATCGAGATGAACCCTGCGAACGCGACGAACTGGGTGATGTTGGCGGCCGCGAGCCCGCGCACCTGGAAGATCGTGAACGGGACGAGCGGGTTGCGGGTGCGGCTCTCGACCCAGATGAACAACGCGGCGAGAGCCACGGTCCCGGCCAGCCCGGCGATCGTCCGGGTCGCGTCCCAGCCGCGATCGGGGGCCTCGACGAGCGTGTAGACCAGCAGCAGCATGGCTCCGGTGGCCAGGACCGTGCCGACCAGGTCGAATCCCCGGCGGCGCGCGGCCGGGCGGTCGTCGGGGATCAGGGCGTAGATCGCCGGGAGCAAGATGGCGCAGATGACCGGGTTGATGAACATGACCCACCGCCATCCCGGTCCCTCCGTGAGCACGCCGCCCAACAGCACGCCGACGGCCGAGGCGAGCCCTCCGACTGCGGCCCAGGCGCCGAAGGCCTTGTGGCGGTCCGGGCCGTCGGTGAATGTCGTGGTGATGATGGACAAGGTCGCGGGGATCGTCAGCGCGGCGCCGACGCCCTGCACGAGCCGGGCGCCCACCAGGACGGTGGAGGTGTCGGCGAAGCCACCGACGAGCGACGCGAGGCCGAACAACGTGATGCCGGCGACCAGGACGCGACGCCGGCCCAGCAGATCTGCCGCTCGGCCGCCGAGCAGCATGAAGCCGCCGTATGTCAGGAGATACGCGCTCGGCACCCACTGGAGCTCCTGGACGGAGAACCCGAGGTCGTCACGGATGGCCGGCAGGGCGACGTTGACGATCGTGACGTCGATCAGGTCGAGGAACCCGACCGCGCACAACAGGATGAGGATGAGCTTGCCCCGCGGCGTGGCGAGGACTGAGGGTTCAGCAGTGGTGGATGACATGGATGCCCCTTTATTGAGTCGTTACTCAGATAAAGGATGACATATCCTGAGTGGAAACTCAATAAAGAAGGAGATCTGGATGTCGACCGATAGGGTGAGATGGATGACTGCCACCGGGAAGCGCCGCGGCCGACCGCCCTCAGGGGGGCGTGAGGAGATCCTCCGCGCCACGCACGAGCTGCTGCGCGAGCGCGGCATGGCGAAGCTGACGACCCGTGAGGTCGCCGAGCTGGCCGGCGTCTCCGAGGGCAGCGTGTTCTACCACTTCGAGGACAGGTTCGGGCTGCTCAAGGCCGTCTTCGAGCGAGCGCTGGGGCCACTGCATCTCGACGCGATCGACCCGGGTGCGGATGACGACCTTCGTACGACCATCACCGGGATGTCAGAGTCGATCGAGACGTTCCTCAACGCCAGCCTCGACGTCATGATGGCGGCCCAGTCCGATGCCGGGCTCCGGGACTCGCTGCACGCCTACATGCTCGAGAGCGACTACGGCCCTCATCGAGGCGTTGCGGGCATCGGCGCGTATGTCGCGATGAAGCAGCAGGCCGGCGTCATCCGTGGCGACGTGGACCCCAAGGTCGTCGCCTCGATGATCGTCAACGATGGCTTCCAGCGCGCCGCCGTGCCCAAGCTGATCGGCAGCCGCAAGGGCATCCAGCCGCGCCCCGCATTCGTCGACACGCTCGTGGCGATGTTGACCCCGCCGGCCTGACGGCCAGCCCTCAGTCCCGCCTGACGACGATGGCCAGCACGCCGGTGGCCAGCAGCAGCGAGATCACCGCTCCGGTGGAGGTGGGCGAGATCAGGATCGGCGCGGTTGCGAGGATCAGCACGTCGAACCCGCGGAGCAGGCTGAACGCGAGGCCGGGCGGGATACCACCGGCGGGAGACGCCACGAGCCCCTGGGCATAGCTCGGGGGTGGCGCCAGGATCCAGCGGGCCATCGCCGCCAGTGCCGTCGCGGCCATGGCGACCGCGATCATGAGGCTCGCACCCCACGTGGCGGAGGTGGCGGAGTGGATGGCCGGAAGCGTCACGAGCGACCAGACGCCGGTGAGCACGGCCGGCACGACGAGACAGGCGGCGCGCACGGTCTCGGGCGGCATCGGGAAGCACCGCACGAGCCCGAGGTTGCGGGTCGTCGTACGCAGCGCCGAGCACAGTGGAACGCCGGTCGCGAACAGTGTCAGGGCGCCGGCGAGGACCGCGAGCGTGCCGAGGTCGACGGCCACGACGAGGTAGGGCACGACCGCGGCCGCGGCCAGGATCGCCAGCGAAGGTGCGGAGCGGCGGAGCCGGATCACGTCTCGCCACACCAGGGCCCACGGCCCCTTCGGACCGCTGCGAGCCGGCTTCACTGTGGCCCGCACGAGCCACTTCTGGGCGATCAGGATGTCGTACATCATCGTGAGGTCGAGACCGGCGAGGGCGCCGGACAGGCTGGACAGCAACGCGCCGCCCGGGACGAGCCGGTTGTGGTGGAGGCGGGACAGGTTTCGGGCGCTGGCGACCAGCAGCAGCACCGCACCGACCCAGATCGCGCCGGTGACGGCAGCTCCGGTCGTGATGGCCCACGGGGCGGACGCCGGCGCCGAGGGCGCGGCGTCGGCAGCGATCAGCACCAGCGCGATCCACGTGGCGACACCCAAGGACCATGTGAGGACCTGGGTGACCCGTCCGTCGTGAGGCTGGACCAGCGCGGCGAACATGGCTGCGGCGATTCCGCTGGCCGTCGCGGCAGCCGCGACGAGGCCGATGGCCGGGGCGCCGAATCCTGCGAGCGTGGACGCGACCGAGCCGGCCACCGCCGCGCACAGCGCGGTGACGACGGTGACCAGTCCCAGCCGTGGACGCAGCACCGCGGCGCGGTCCACGGGCGTCGCGAGCAGCCACGAACCTTCGGCGGGTGACACCTGGACCGGGCCCACGGCGCGCCCGGCCACCAACGTCACCGCGATCATCGCCGTGATGCAGACCCACGCCGATGAGAACCGCGCGTCGGTGCACTCCGTCGTGGTGCAGCTCGCGGAGATGCTGAGCCGGGTCTGGTGGATGGCGCTGATGGCCATCGCGGACAGCATGCAGGTGGCGAACAGCGCGATGTAGGCGTCCGACAGCACCTCCATCAGCGTCGTGTCGGCACGTCCACGGCGCCACTCCCGGGCCTGCTGGCGCAGCTCGCGAACCTCGCGCCGTGAGGCTCGGGTCACCGAGGCTCCAGGGCCAGTACGTCGTCGGCCACCGATTCGACGAGCGCCGCGTCGTGGCTGACCAGCAGGATGCCGAGGCCGTCCTGCTTCTCCGCGTTGAGCCGCTCCGCTAGCCAGGTGAGCCCGGCGCTGTCGAGCCGTTGCTCCGGCTCGTCGAGGATCAGCAGACGTCGCGGACGTACGAATGCCGTGGCGAGGGCCAGTCGTCGTCGCTGCCCCGATGACAGGGTGCCGGGCAGCTGGCCGGCCTGGCCCAGCAGACCGACATCGGCCAGGACCGCGTCGACCACGCCCTCGACGTCCTCGATGCGATGCGCCCGAGCGAGCAGGTCGAGGTGCTCGACCACGCTCAGGTCGGGGAAGAAGCTCATGTCGTCGAGCACAACGGCCAGGTCGCGCCGTACGGCCGGCGACCGCTCGTCCAGCGTCGCGCCGTCGAGCTCGACCGTCCCGGCCGTCGGCTCGTCGGAGCCGGCGATGCAGCGCAGCGCGGTCGACTTGCCGGAGCCGTTGGGGCCGGTGATCGCGAGGGCCCGGCCCGCCTCGACCTCGAGGTCGAGGTCGGTGATCACGTCGAGGTCACCGAAGCGGCGGTGCAACCCCCGGACCCGGAGCAACGGAGGTGTCTGGGACATGCCGTCACGGTATCGGCAGGGTCGCGTGTGCCCTCAGCGGACGTCGAACAGCTCCGTCTTGTCGGAACGACCTTCAGCGACCCCGAGAGTGGCGATCGACAAGACGGCGACGACGATGACCGAGCCCATCACGGACAGTGCTGCCCAGCCGTCCAGAGCGTCGGCGAGCGGCCCACGGTCGGCGAAGCTGGCGAGTGCCATGGCGCTCAGGCCAAGGGCCGCGATCGCGGCGAGCCGGGTGAGGACGGCCCGGGCGAGCCGACCGGCCGAGCGGACGGGGTGCGCCGTCGTGGAGGTGAGGGGGTAGTTGATGGTGGCCATGTGAATCTCCTGGTGTCGAAGTGATGTCGACACCTTCCGAGACGGGCCTTGAGAGAACTTTGCGAAAGGTTTGAGACGGGCCGGTCAGGCCGCCATCTCCTCCCAGCTCATGGGTGGCACATCGATCTCGCGCATCCGCAGCACGTACGCGTGATGGTGGCGCCGCGCCTCGCCGTGACGCCCGGCGGTCGAGAGGGTCCGCATCAGGGCGGCATAGATCGACTCGTCGAACGGGTCGTACGTCAGCAGGCGAGCCAGCCAGGGGACGGCACGTGCGGGATCGGTCCCCCCCTGCAGCGCGAACGCGAGCACCCGGATGACCTCGTTGCCGAGCGCCTCGACCTCGTCGCGGATCTCCCGGGGCCAGTCCTCGGCGAGATCCTCCTCGAGGAACTCACCGGTGTGCATCGCAGCGGCGGCCTCCAGCATCTCGATGGCGTCGGGCCTGCCGGCGCGCGCGGCGGCGAGCGACTCCTGCGCGGCGACCGTGAAGTCCGCGACATCGACCTCGACGTGGGCCGTCACGAGGCGCACGCTGGCCCGGTCGGCATGCACGAAGTGGTCCGTCCCGTACGCCTTGCCGGGGTCCAGCACGCGGCGAAGCTGCGAAAGGGCGACCGAGAGCTTGCTGCCGGGGTCGGAGTCGTCGGGCCACAGCAGGTCGGCGAGGGCTTCGCGCCGGATCCCCTTGGCGCCACGACCGGCGAGCACCTTGAGAATGTCGCGTGCCTTGCGTGACGGCCACTCCGAGCCGGTCACCGGTCGTCCGTGCAGTGACAGGACGAACGCACCGAGCATGTGGACGTGGACCGGGTGCTCTCCGGCTCGGGGCCAGATCGCGTGGAGCGGCCCGGCAATGCCGTACGCATCCTCCTGGACGCCGAGCGACCGCAGTCCCGAGCGAGCCAGCTGCTCGGTGAACGGGCTGCCGAACAGGTGCGCCTGCACGATCTGGTTGACCTGGAGTCGGATGGGGTTGCCGATCTCCTGCCAGATGGAGGCCGCTTCCGTCAGCTGCGCCTTCCGGTTGTCGCTGGCCGACAGGGCCGACAGCTCGAGTGCCTCCGCGAGCCAGGCTCGAGCATGGCGGCGTGAGGCCTCCGCGAGGGCCTGCTTCGCGAAGTCGGCGGCTGCCTCGGCATCACCCGCGTGCAGCACGACCCAGCCGACCGTCAGGTTGCCGGGCAACAGCCCGACAGCTGACGGCAGCGACAGCAGGCGGCGGGCGGTGTCCTCCGCACCGGCCGGATCGGTGGCGACGTGGATCAACGCCGATCCCGTGAGCGCAGGCACGAGGGTCTGGGTGTCGCCGGACTCCTCGGCGACCGCGACCGCCTCCCGGTATGCCATCGCGGCCTGCGCCGTGTTGCCCCGCGCCCGCTGGATGTCGGCGAGGAGCTGCCAGGCCGCACCCACCATCGGCGACTCGAGGCCCGACCAGATCGCGCGAGCCGCCTCCACCTCGACCAGTGCCTCGTCGATGCGGCCGAGGTTGAGCATGACGTCGGCGACGTTGTGCCGGATGAGCGCGATGGATGACAGGTGGCCGACGCCGTTCGCCAGACGAAGGGCGTGCTCGAACTGTTCCAGGGACTCGGCATAGCGGGCCTGGTCGAACAGCACCGAGCCGAGGTTGTTGCGGATGCGTGACTCCATCAGGGCGTCGCCGGCGGCTTCTGCATGGTCGAGGGCGCGTTGGTGGGCGCGCAGGTTCTCCCGCGGCTCGCCGTGGATCGACGCCAGCATGGCTCGGCTCTCCCAGGCCCACGTCAGAGCCGCGTCGTCCCCGCTGCGCTCGGCCGCCTCGAACGCCTCGAGGCCCAGCGCTTCGCTCCGACCGGCATCCCCGCATCCCCACGCACTTGAGGCCCACGCCGCGCAGAACTGGGCCCGCTCCGCGTCATCGAGCTCCGCTCGATCGGCGTTGACGAAGAAGTGCTCCGCGCGTTCGGTGTGGCCCAAGTGGTAGAGCGCATACCCGGCACGCCACGCCATCGCGGCGGGATAGCGGTCGCCGAGCTGCACGATGACGGCCACGGCCTCCCAGTCATCGGCGGTGCTCGTGGCGATCGCATGGGGCCCGAGCTCGACGACGGCCCGCAGCAGGGGCTCGGCGTCGCGGTGCACGCCGAGGAGGTCGCGGACCGAAGCGGGTCGCGGCGCGTCCGGCATGGGCACCTCCTGCGCTGCCCCTCCTGACCTCAGAGTAGGGCCGGCAGGTGGCGTCGTGCTGCGAAATCAGCCTGTCTCGCCAGCGAAAATCGCTACTCTGCACTCAAGAGGGACGACGAAAGGTGCGCCATGAGCTCGTCTCCGCTGTCCCGATTCCTCCGCGGCCTTGCCAAGGCCCCCATCATCGGGAACCTGTTGTCCAGCCGCCAGCTGTCCGTCTCGGCGCCCGACATCGTGGTCCCGGACTCCGACGTGGAGGTCACCGTCACCGGCGTGCCGTCCGGGGAGGAATGCGTCGTCGCGATCGGGACTCTGGTCACGCAGACCGTGACGGCCCCGACCTCTGGCCCGGTGACGGCAACGCTGAAGCTTGCCGCCCTGGTCGCGCCAGGTCAGTACACGATCACGGCGACCTTGCCGGCGTCGAACCTTTCGGCCACCCGCCCGATCACCGTCGTCCGCAACCAGCAGACGTACACCAAGCAGAAGTAGCTGCGGCTCAGCCGACCGCGTCGACGTACCACCAGCGGCCGTCCTCGCGGACGAATCGGCTGACCTCGTGCTGGCTCCCCTTGCCATCGGGCGAGCGATGGTACGCCCGGAACTCCACGACCCCCTCGATGTCGAACGGTCCGCCGCGCTCGGTGCGGAGGATGTCGAGGCGGTACCAGCGACGATCGGCATCGAGCTCGAGGACCTTCGGGCGGGTGGTGTCGTGCCAGGTCGCCTTGAGATAGTCGGGGTCACCGACGGCGAACGCGCTGTAGCGCGACCGCATGAGCTGCTCCGCGGTCTGGGCGGACGACGACCCGGCGTGCAGGGGCGCGCAGCACGCGTCGTATGCCAGTCCGCTCAGGCAGGGGCAACGGCTCATGGCTACGACTGGGGTTCGTCGTCCTTGTCGCCGGAGTCGTCGGACGAGATCTCGCCGCCGCCGGCCGCCTTGCTCAGGTCGGCACCGCTGGGGTTGGCGTCGCTGAGTGGTGCGGCGTCGTCGGAGACCGGATCTGCGGTGGACTCGGCGTCCTCGACCGGGATGACGCCGGCCTCCTCCTCGCGGGCGTCCTCCTCGACCGGCTCGGTCTCGTCGGGCACGTGGGTGACCTCTTCGGCCGGCGACTCGTCGGGCGTCTTGGTCGCGGGGATCTCGGATTCGCTGTCGGATTCCTCGGGCACCGACTCGGTCTCGGGATCGGTCGTGTCGCCCGGGTCGGTCGCGGAGGTGTCCGGTGTCAGGTCGGTGTTGACCGGACCGACGTTGGCCCAGGCGGCCTGCTCCTTCTCGCTGGCGTCGCGGTCGTCGGCCGGCTCGTCATCGGCGGCCTCGGTCTCAGCCGGAGCATCGTCGACGGTCTCGGTCGCCTCGGCAGCGGGGCCGGCGTCCTCGGTCTTGCTGATCGACTCGTCTGCCTTGTCCTCGGCGTCCGGCTCGGCCTCCTCGGCCGGGTCGGCCTTGGCCTCGGGTTCGGGGGCCTCGGCCTTCACCGGCTCCGGAGCCGCAGGCGCTGTCTCGTCGGAGCGGGCCTCGGGAGCGTCGCCTGTTCGCGATCCCGCCTCGTCGACGTCGATGTTGCTCGCGGCTGCTGCGGCCTTGTCGATGTCGGTGACCTCGTCCGGGCCGCCGGAGCCCGATGAGGCACCCGTCGCTGAGGACGTGGCGGCCTCGGCCTCGGCGACGACCGCAGCCGTCTCGTCGGCCGACGGCGCACGCTTGACGCCGGCGAGCAGCATCTGCGCGACGTCGAGCACCTCGACCTCCTCGCGAGCGGCGCCCTCGGACTGCTTGAGGGTCAGGCCGTCCGACAGCATGACGCGGCAGAACGGGCAGCCGACGGCGATCTGGTCGGCGCCGGTCGCGATGGCCTCCTCGGTGCGGTTGACGTTGATGCGCGAGCCGAGGGTCTCCTCCATCCACATCCGGGCACCACCGGCGCCGCAGCAGAACGACTTCTCGGAGTTGCGCGGCATCTCGGTGAACTCGGCGCCGGGGATGACGCTGAGCAGCTCGCGCGGCGGCTCGTAGACCTGGTTGTGACGGCCCAGGAAGCACGGGTCGTGGTAGGTGATCTTCTTGGTCTCGGTCTCCGCGGTGGGCGCGACCGGGGTCAGCTTGCCCTCGCGCACGAGCCGGTTGAGCAGCTGGGTGTGGTGCACGACCTCGAGCTCGACGCCGAACTCGGCGTACTCGTTCTTGAGCGTGTTGAAGCAGTGGGCGCAGGTCGAGACGACCTTCTTGACCTTGGTCTCCTTGAACACCTCGGCGTTCTGCATCGCGAGCTGCTGGAAGACGATCTCGTTGCCGGCGCGGCGTGCGGGGTCACCCGTGCAGGTCTCGCCGTCACCCAGCACCGCGAACGTCACGCCGGCCATGTCGAGCAGCTCGGCGACGGCCTGCGTCGTCTTCTTGGCGCGGTCCTCGAACGCGCCGGCGCAGCCGACCCAGAACAGCCACTCGACCTCGTCGAGGTCCTCGACGTCGACGCCGACCTGCTTGACCTCGAAGTCGAGCTTCTTGGCCCAGTCCATGCGGCCCTTGGGGTCCATGCCCCACGGGTTCCCCTTGCGCTCCAGGCCCTTGAAGATGTTGTTGAGCTCGGCCGGGAAGTTGGACTCGACGAGCACCTGGAAGCGGCGCATGTCGTCGATGTGGTCGACGTGCTCGATGTCGACGGGGCACTGCTGGACGCAGGCGCCGCAGTTGGTGCAGGACCACAGCACGTCGGGGTCGATGACGCCGTACGCCTCGGCGTTGCCGATCAGCGGGCGCTCGAGCTCGGCCTTCTGCTCGTCGGTCAGCGTCTCCTCGTCCTGGCCGAGGATCGGCAGCTTGGCGTACGCGTGATCGCGCAGGCCCATCATGAGGAGCTTGGGTGACAGCGGCTTCTCGGTGTTCCACGCGGGGCACTGGCTCTGGCAGCGGCCGCACTCGGTGCACGTCGTGAAGTCGAGGATGCCCTTCCAGGTGAAGTCCTCGACCTTGCCGACGCCGAGCTTGGCGAAGTCCTCCTCCTCGAGGTCGTCCATGTCCTCGAGGTCGAGCGCCTTGCCCTTGATGTAGATCGGCTGAGGCCGCCCAGCGCGGTCGATGCCGTCGGACTCGCGCTTGAACCAGATGTTGAACCACGCGGTGAAGCGGTGCCACGCGACACCCATCGTGATGTTGCGGGCGATCGTGATGAGCCAGGTCATCGACACGACGATCTTGATCATCGCGATCGTGTAGACGAAGGTCTCCATCGTCTCGACCGAGAGGCCGTCCCACAGGTCGCCGAGAAAGAACGTCAGCGGGTAGTGGAACGTCAGGTTGTCGGCGCCGTGGGCCTTCTCCATGGCGTACTCGAGCGTGCGCAGCGTGAAGCCGCACAGCACGACGGTGAAGATGATGGCCTCGACGAAGTACGCCTGCCAGAACGTCGAGCCGAAGAAGCGCGACTTGCGGCCGAGGCTGCGCGGGTGGTTCTTCTGGCGGACCGCGATGAGGTAGACGATGCCGATCAGCGTCAGCCATGACAGGACCTCGGCGGGCCACTCGTAGATGACCCAGTGGCCGATGATCGGGAGAGCCTGGTGCGCGTCGAAGATCTGGAAGTAGGCGCCGAGGACCATCGAGCTCAGGAAGATGAAGCCGGCGAACACGAACCAGTGCATGATGCCGATCCACGTCCACTGGAGCATGCGGGTGTGGCCCAGCGTCTCCTTGAACATGTTGGCCCAGCGGGCGCCCTTGTTGTCCGTGCGCCCGATCGCCGGGCGGCCCTTGCGGATCACCGCGACCATGTCCCTGACGGCCTTGACCGCCAGTGCGACCGCAACGGCGGTGATGGCAAGCGACACGACTATGGCGACGACACGCATGGGAGCCCTTTCCCCTGAACAGCGTTTGACCGTGACAGTACGGCTGACATTAACCCGTCAGCAACCGTGATGCGCAGTTAGGCCAGCCAAAGGGGTCGCCGTGCGGCCCAGGTCACACGCTGGGTTCTGGGTGCTCCCCTCGCACCGGGACGAGCGGGATCGCGAGCAGCGGGAACACCGCGACGACGGCGAACGCGAAGCCGTAGCCGCGGCCCGAGACGATGGCGCCGACGACGGGCGGGACGAGGGCGGAGACGACGTACTGCCCGGTGTTCTGCAGGCCCATCGCGCGGCCCGACCAGTACGGCCCGCCGATCTCGGCGACTGCGGTGAAGGCGAGACCGTTGTCCGCGACGGTCACCGCCGTCGCGATGACGATGAGCGCGATCGCCAGCGGCGTGCCGGACAGCAGGCCGAGCGACAGCATCGTGGCGGCTGCGGCGATCGCGACCGTACGCATGGGACCGAGGCGGCTGCCGACCCGGTCCGACCACCACCCGGCGCCGATACGGCCCGCCGCGCCGAGCAGCTGTGTCGACGCGACCAGGGCGCTGGCGGCGAACGTCGACCAGCCCTTGTCGTCGATGAGCCACACCAGCATGTAGGTCCACACCGTGAACTGCGGGACGACGAGGAGCGCGGAGGCGAGGTGGATCCGCCACAGGCGGGAGTCGCGCGTGTAGGGGTTGTCGAGGTGCCCGAGGTCGGCCGCCTCGCTGCGGGTCGGCCGCGGCGGGTCGACGATCAGGACGGCGCAGAGGACGGTGGCGGCGGCGCAGATCGCCGGCGATGAGCAGCAGGGTCGTCGACAGCCCGTGCGGCCTGACGACGTTGGGCACCAGCAGGGCGGCGAGCCCGACGCCGAGTGGCAGGCCGGTCTGGCGGATGCCCATCGCGGTGCCGCGGCGGTGCGCCGGGAACCAGCCGACGACGACGCGGCCGCTCGCCGAGTTGGTGCTGCCTGCGCCGATGCCGCCGACGACGAACCACAGTCCGAGGCCGACCAAGCGAGTCGCTCTGGCTCGCGCCGAGGGCGCCGATCGTGACGATCGCAAGGCCGGCGGTCATCGCCGCCCGCTCGCCGATGCGGTCGACGACGAGGCCCCAGACGACGAGCGTGACCATGACGCCGGCGAGCGGCGCGGCGGCGATCGTCCCGGCCTCGACGAGGCTCAGCCCGCGCTCGAGGTGCAGGTAGGGGATCAGGAACGGTGCGCCGTTGACGAAGATCGTGCCGGCGACCTGGCCGACCATCGAGACCGCGAGCATGAGCCAGCGGTTGGGGGTACGCTGATCGGCCATGTCCACATCCTGATACGAATTGTCTCAGTATGCAGACTACCCCTTTCACCTCTTACGAACGGCGGTGACCTGGCGACGTATCAGCCAGCGGGACAGGTCGCCACGTCACCGCTCCCGCCGCGGAGCGCTCACTGAGGCAGGGCGCCGACCGACGCCAGGGCCTCCTTGAGCAGCGCGCCGCGGCCGCCCTCCATGTCGTTGAGCACCTCGGGCTCGGCCGCCTCCTCGGGCGTCAGCCAGGTCAGCTCGAGCGCGTCCTGGCGAGGGTTGCACTCGCCGCTGACCGGCACGACGTACGCGAGGGAGACCGCGTGCTGGCGCGGGTCGTAGAGCGGCGAGACGCCCGGCAGCGGGAAGTACTCGGCGACCGAGAACGGCACCGTCGAGGCCGGCAGCTGCGGGAACGCCGTCGGGCCGAGGTCCTTCGCGAGGTTGCGCAGCAGCGCTTCACGTACGGACTCGCCGTGCATGACCCGGCCCGACACGAGGGTGCGGGTCATGACGCCGGTCGTCGACGAGCCGCGCAGCAGGATGCCGATCGACTCGACCTGCCCGAGGGCGTTGATGCGGACCGGGACGGCCTCGACGTAGAGGATCGGGACGCGGGCGCGCGTCTCGTCGAGGGCGAAGTCCGGGAGCCAGCCCGGATTGGGATCAGGTGTGCGCACGGACATGCGCACATTCTGTCGTATGCCCGGTGGCGGCGGCTCAGCTCGACCCGGCCGCACCTGCAGCGGTGGCCGCGACGATGCCTGCGGTGATCGCGGATTGAGCCGCCTGGATCGCCTTGCGCACGCCCTCGCTGGCCCAGTCGCCCTCGGCGATGACCTTGGCCCGGGCCTTGGCCGCCTTGCGCTCGGGCTTGTCGACCAGCAGCTTGGTGAGGTCAGCGGCCGACAGCAGGCCGATCAGCGGGCCGGTCTCGGCGTCGGCCGGCTGGTCGTGGAGCAGGCTCGCGCGCACGCGGTTGATGAGGTCGTGGCGGCGCGCCGTGTCGACGACGTCGTAGCGGCTGGCGGGAAAGATTCCGAGGACCTTGGCGGGCCGGGGGTGCACCTGCCCGTTGGCGACCATGGCCGCGTACACGTGCTTGCGGCCCTGCTTGCCGAGCCTGGTGACGGTGTTCTGCGGGGTCTGGCGCCCGCGGTTGCGCACGCGCGCGAACGCCTGCTCGAGAACCGGGTCGGCAGCGGGCGCATGGCTGGTCACGACGACCCGTGCCTTGCGGCCCTCACCGTCGAGGCCGAGGTGATCGGCGGCGACGAGGTCGAGCAGGTGGGCGCCGCCGATGACCGGGTCAGCCTTCATCGAGTCGAGCTGCGGCTTGCCGCGCTCGGTGTCCGTGACGATCAGCAGCAGGTCCTCCGCGGTGGTCATGAAGTCCACGTTAACCACGGCGGGTGCGAGCATGGAACCCGTGATCAACGGCGGCGTCTCGTTCTGGTGGCAACAGGTCGGCATCCCGGAGCGACGCCCCGCCCTCGACGGCGACCTCGCGTGCGATGTCTGCATCGTGGGCGGTGGCCTCACGGGACTGTGGACGGCGTACTACCTCGCCGCGCTCGACCCCACCCTCGACATCGTGGTCCTCGAGGCGGAGTTCGCCGGTTTCGGCGCATCGGGGCGCAACGGCGGCTGGCTGTCGGCCGAGCTGTCCGGCAGCAAGGAGCGGTATGCCGCGACCCACGGCCGCGAGGGCGTGCGGGCCCTGGTGTCGTCGATGGAGTCGGCTGTCGACGAGGTCATCGAGGTGTGTCGCGCCGAGGGCATCGACGCCGACATCGTCAAGCACGGCGTGCTCTACGTCGCGCGATCGGCGGCCCAGCTGGCCCGTATGCGCGAAGGTCTGCTGAGCGACCGGGCATGGGGCATCGGCGAGAGCCACCAACGCGAGCTGACGGCCGCGGAGCTCGGCGACCGGCTGCAGGTCGAGGGTGCGCTCGGCGCGACGTTCAGCCCGCACTGCGCCAGGGTGCAGCCGGCCAAGCTCGTGAGTCGGGATCGCCGCCGCCGTGGAGCGCCGGGGCGTACGCATCCTCGAGCGGACCCGCGCGACGAGCATCGAGCCCGGTGCCGTGACGACCGATCGCGGCGTCGTACGGGCGGGGCGCATCCTGCGTTGCCTTGAGGGCTACACCGCCGGCATCCGTGGCCAGCGTCGCACGTGGCTGCCGATGAACTCGGCGATGATCGTGACCGAGCCGCTGCCCGATGCGGTGTGGGACGCGATCGGCTGGCAGGGCGCCGAGCTGCTCGGCGACAACGCGAACGCGTACTGCTACGCCCAGCGCACCGCCGACGGCCGGATCGCGCTCGGCGGCCGCGGCATCCCGTATCGCTTCGGCTCGGCCACCGACGTCGACGGTCGTACGCAGGACTGGACTGTCGAGTCACTCACCTCGATCCTGCACGGGATGTTCCCGGCGACCCGGGAGGCGCAGATCGACCATGCCTGGTGCGGTGTGCTCGGCGTGCCGCGCGACTGGTGCGCGAGCGTCACGTTCGACGCCTCGACGGGGCTCGGCTCGGCCGGTGGATACGTCGGCAGCGGGCTGACCACGACGAACCTCGCGGGCCAGACCCTCGCCGACCTCGTGCTGGGCCGCGACACCGATCTCGTACGGCTGCCGTGGGTCAACCGTGACGTACGCCGCTGGGAGCCCGAACCGCTGCGCTGGCTGGGCGTACGCGCGATGTACGGGCTCTACCGCGAGGCCGATCGGCGTGAGGGCAACGGCCTGGTGCGACCGAGTCGGCTGGCGAGGATCGGCGACAAGCTCACCGGCAGGTGAGCGAGGGCTGACTAGCGGTACAGTTGAGTCACCAAGACAGGGGAGCGCCACGCAGAGGGCGCTGAGAGTGCGGATCAGCCGCAGACCCTTGAACCTGCACCGGTTAGTACCGGCGAAGGGAGTCACGATGAGTTCTGCAACCACGTCCAGGACCGGGTTCAACGTGCATTACCGCACGATCGACCTGGTCACCATCACCACGCTGGGAGTCGCGTTCGGCGTCATCTTCTGGGGCTGGGGCAAGCTGTACGAGCCGCTCAGCGGCCTCGCCGTCTTCTCCT
This sequence comes from uncultured Actinomycetota bacterium, assembly GCA_963759975.1. Classification (GTDB taxonomy): domain Bacteria; phylum Actinomycetota; class Actinomycetes; order Propionibacteriales; family Nocardioidaceae; genus Aeromicrobium. The sequence goes on along the minus strand of CAVXBS010000026.1, from coordinate 213,944 downwards.
TCCCCCCGAGCTCGGGGCTGCTCGGCGGACCCTGGCTCATCGCCGGGGTCGTCGGTGGACTGATCATCCGCAAGCCGGGCGCGGCGTTCGCCACCGAGTTCGTCGCCGCCGCGGTGTCGACGTTCATCGTCGGCGGCACGCAGTGGGGCTTCAGCGTCTTCGCCTCCGGCTTCTGGCAGGGGCTCGGTGCCGAGGTGATCTTCCTGCTGTTCTTCTACCGCAGGTTCGGGCTCGCGTTCGCGGCGCTCGCGGGTGCCATGGCGGCAGCGGTCGAGTCGGTCTACGAGTGGAACTCGTACTGGACCGACTGGGACATGGGCTACAAGCTGGCCCACCTCGGCTTCTTCGCCGTCTCGGGTGCCGTCATCGCCGGCGCCGGTGGGTTCTACCTCGTGAAGGCGCTGGCCAAGGCCGGTGTGCTCGACGCGTTCCCAGCCGGCCGCGAACAGGTCGCCGAGGTCTAGGTGCGCTTGGGTGAGGCCCGCTTCAGGGGCTTCACGTGGCGGCCCCTGGGCCGGCGCACCCCCGTCGTCGCCGGGCTCGATCTCACGATCGAGCCCGGCGAGCGGGTGCTGCTGGTCGGCCCGAGTGGGGCCGGCAAGTCGACGCTGCTGTACGGCCTGGCCGGCGCCCTCGGCACGACGATCGCGGGCGAGCTGAGCGGCACGGCTGAGGTCGACGGGCGGCTCGGCCTGCTCCTGCAGAACCCGGCCGACGCGATCGTGGCCGAGCGCATGGGTCGCGACGTGGCGTTCGGTCCCGAGAACGCCGCCATGCCCCGTGACGAGATCTGGCCGCGGGTCGACGAGGCGCTGGAGTCGGTGGGCCTGGCGTACGGGCGCGACCACTTCAGTGCTGCCCTGTCCGGCGGCGAGCAGCAGCGGCTCGCCCTCGCCGGCGTGCTGGCGATGCGGCCCGACGTGCTGCTGCTCGACGAGCCGACCTCGATGCTCGACACCGACACCTCCGCCGGCGTGCGAGACGCGATCCTGTCGGCCGTCGACGGTCGTACGTTGCTGATCGTCGAGCATCGCATCGGGCCGTGGCTCGAGCACGTCGACCGGGTCGTCGTGCTGTCCGCCGACGGCGCAGTGGTCAGCGATGGCACCGTGCAGGCGTTCCTCGACGGGCCACCGCCGGCCGGCGTGTGGATGCCGGGCATGGCGACGCCGACACCGCTGGACGTACCGGCCGACCTCGTCCGCCCAGACGACGAACCGCTCGCGATCACCGCGACCGCCGTGTCGGTGGAGCTCGTCACCCGTACGCTCCGCGGCACACAGCGCACGCAGGCGCTCACGGGTCTGACTGCGTCGATCGTCCCGGGCATCACGACGGCATTCACCGGGCCCAGTGGTGCCGGCAAGTCGACTGCGCTGGCCGTGCTGGGTGGGTTGCTCAAGCCCGGAAGTGGCGCGGTGGCGCCGGACCTCCGCAGGTGGCGTTCGGCCCGCCTCGCTGGAGCGGTCGGCTGGGTGCCGCAGAACCCCGAGCACGGATTCCTCACCACGACCGTCGGCGACGAGGTCCGCCGCACGGCTCACCGGCTCGACCGGACGGTCGACGTGGAGCAGGTGCTCGACGTCTTCGGGCTCGGCCGCTTCGCGACCTCCAACCCGTACCGGCTGTCGGGCGGCGAGCAGCGCCGGCTGGCCCTCGCCGCCGCCCTGGCGCACCGGCCGGGCGTCGTGCTGCTCGACGAGCCGACGGTCGGGCAGGACCCCAGCACATGGGCCGCCGTCGTCGGCTGGATCGGCGCCGCCCGGTCGGCGGGCGCGACGGTCGCGCTGTCGACCCACGACGCCGACCTCCCGGTCGATGTCGAGCACCGGATGCGCGACGGGGTGACCGCATGAGATCGGTCGTGCTGCGGATCAACCCGCTCGTCCAGCTGTCGGTCGGCCTGTTCTCCCTGCTCGGCTCGTTCTGGATCCGCAGCCTGCCGGTCGCACTGATCGCCCTCGGCGCGTACGTCATCGCAGGTCTGTTGCTCCTGCCCGGTTGGCGCTACCCGCTGGCCTGCCTGGGCTTCACCGCGATCGCCGCGGTGACGATCGTCTACTCCACCTGGCGCCTCGGCGGTCACGACGTCGAGGAAGCGTTCACCGCGGGCCTGCGCATCGTCGTGCTGGCCGGACCCGGATCGATCATGGCCGGCTATGTCGACCCGTCGCGATTCGCCGACTACCTCGCGCAGACCCTGCACCTGCCGGCCCGGCTGATCGCGGCCTTCGCGGCCGCGCTGCAGAAGTTCACGGGGTTCGGACTTGCCTGGCAGCAGCTGGAGCGGGTGCGTCGGGTGCGGGGCTTCGGGCCATCCCGCAACCCGCTGGCCAACGGTCGCTATGCCGCCAACATGTCGTTCGCGCTGTTGGTCCAGGCGCTGCGCGGGGCGTCGGCGACATCGATCGCGATGGACGCGCGCGGGTTCGCGACGGCCCACGGTCGTACGTGGGCCGAGCCAGCACCATGGACCGGGCGCGACCGGTGGGCGCTGGCGGTCGCGGCACTGCTGGGCTGCGCACCGATCTTCGCGCGCCTCGCCGGAGCCTAACCTGACGGATCTTCCTGCGTTCGCGTAGCCCGTACAGCACGAATGCATGGAGATCGGTCCTGGTGCGGTCCGCCGCGGACGGTGGCCCTCTGGCGCGCGGGCTGCCGGACGTACTAAGGTGCCGAACTAAGCAAGCGCTTAGTGACCCCGGAGGTTCTTCATGCCACGCGTGTTCGACAGTCTCGACGACTTCAAGGCAGCCGCCGGGGAGGTGCTCGGCACCAGCGACTGGATGACCATCACCCAGGAACAGGTCAACACGTTCGCGGACGCGACCCACGACCACCAGTGGATCCATGTCGATCCCGAGCGCGCCGCGAAAGGCCCGTTCGGCGGTACGATCGCGCACGGCTACCTGACGCTGGCGCTGCTGCCGGCGTTCGCGGAGCAGATCTACACGATCAACGGTCTGGCGTTCGGGATGAACTACGGCGCCAACAAGCTGCGCTTCCCCAACCCGGTGCCGGTCGGCTGCCAAGCTGCGGGCCACCGCGACGCTCAAGGAGACCGCCGACATCGCGATCGGCACGCAGGCCATCGTGAGCTTCGTGATCGAGATCGACGGTGCGGACAAGCCCGCATGCGTCGCCGAGGTCGTCTACGTCATGGCAGGTGCGTGAGATGGAGTTCGCCTACGACGCCAGGACGCAGGACCTGATCGGTCAGATGGAAGCGTTCATGGACGAGGTCATCTATCCCGCCGAGCCCACCGCGCACGAGCAGATGCAGGCCGCGATCAAGGACGACACCTGGTCGCCACCCGCGATCCTCAAGGACCTGCAGGCCGAGGCCCGCAAGCGCGGGACTGTGGAACTTCTTCCTCCCCGGTACGCCGTCCAATCCGGGGAGGGTGCCGGCCTGACCAACCTCCAGTACGCCCCGTTCGCCGAGATCACGGGGCGCAGCATCCAGCTCGCCCCCGCAGCGGTCAACTGCGCCGCCCCAGACACCGGCAACATGGAGGTGCTGCACATGTTCGGCACGCCGGAGCAGAAGAAGCAGTGGCTCGAGCCGCTGCTCGCCGGCGAGATCCGGTCGTCGTTCGCGATGACCGAGCCCAAGGTCGCCTCGTCGGACGCCACCAACATCGAGACGTCGATCGTCAAGGACGGCGACGACTACGTCATCAACGGCCGCAAGTGGTGGATCACCGGCGCGATGAACCCCAACGCCAAGATCTTCATCGTGATGGGCAAGACCGATCCGTCGGCCGAGCGCCACCGCCAGCAGTCGATGATCCTGGTCGAGCGCGACACCCCCGGCTTCGACATCGAGCGCGGCATGCACGTGTTCGGCTACCACGACCGCGACCACGGCGGCCACGCCGAGATCTCGTTCACCGACGTACGCGTGCCGGCGAGCAACCTGATCGGCGGCCGAGGGCGAGGGCTTCGCGATCGCGCAGGCCCGCCTCGGGCCCGGCCGCATCCACCACTGCATGCGCTCGCTGGGCATCGCCGAGCGTGCGGTCGAGATGATGAGCAAGCGGGCGCTCGACCGGGTCGCGTTCGGCAAGCCGATCGCCGACCAGGGCGTCGTACGTGACTGGATCGCCGAGTCGCGCGTACGCATCGAGCAGCTGCGCCTGCTGGTGCTCAAGACCGCGTGGCTGATGGACACCGCCGGCAACCGCGGCGCCCACACCGAGATCCAGGCCATCAAGATCGCCACACCCGCAGACCGTCGAGTGGATCCTCGACAAGGCGATCCAGGTGCACGGCGCCGGCGGCCTGAGCCAGGACTTCCCGCTCGCCGAGTGGTTCGCCGGCATCCGCACGCTGCGGTTCGCCGACGGGCCCGACGAGGTGCACAAGAACTCGCTGGCTCGCGCCGAGCTGAAGAAGCACGCCTGACGATGGAGATCTCCGGAGCCAGCGCGATCGTGACGGGTGCCGCGAGCGGCATCGGCGAGGCCATCGCGCAGCGCCTGCTGGAGCGCGGCGCGTCGGTCGTCATCGGCGACCTCGATGCGGCGCGGCTCGACGGAGACGGCCGCGCGGCTCGACGCCGAGCACCCGGGCCGGGTGTCGCACGTCGCCGGTGATGCATCGGACGCTGCTCACGTCGCGGCGCTGATCGCGGCGCGCCGGCGAGGTCGACGCTGTTCTTCGCCAACGCCGGCGTCTTCAAGGGCTTCGGCCTCGAGGCCACCGACGCCGAGTGGGCGCTGTCGTGGGACGTCAACGTCAAGGCGCACGTCGTGGCGGCCCGGGCGCTCGTGCCGGGCTGGCTGGAGCGCGGCGCCGGGTGCTTCGTCAGCACGGCCTCGGCCGCCGGGCTGCTGACCCAGCTGGGCTCGCCGACGTACTCGGCGACCAAGCACGCGGCCGTCGGTTTCGCGGAGTGGCTCGCGGCGACGTACGGCGACCGGGGCGTGCAGGTCTGCTGCCTGTGCCCCATGGGCGTACGCACCGACATGCTGGTCGAGGGCGAGACGAGCGCGGTCGGCGATGCCCGGCTCGGGATGAAGTCGGTCGTCTCCGCCGGCGAGACGCTGTCGCCGCTGGCCGTCGCCGACGTCCTGCTGCACGCGGTCGAGGCGGGCACGTTCTTCGCCCTCCCGCACCCCGAGGTCGGCACGATGTATGCCCGCAAGGCCGCCGACACGGATCACTGGATCGCCGGCATGCAGCGCTTCCGCACCACCCTGGAGTAGAACACCGCTGACGCTCGCCGAGGAGTTCGCGCGCACGGGATCGCCGTTCCCGCTGCGCATCCTGCAGGGTCGCCGCGCTATCTGGGGGGAGCCGGTCGCCCTTTGAGCTCGCCTGGTCGCGCTTCTTCAGCTCGGCCGCGTCCGCCCCTTGAGTGTGTCGAAAGGGTTGTCCACAGCCGCGATTGCAGGCGAAAGGGCGTGTCGGTGGTGGCGTCTAGGTTGGAGGTATGTTCACCGAAGTCGCCACTGAGGACCTCCTGCGGGAGGTTCGTGCGTATGACTTCGCGGGTGAACCGGTCCATGAGTTCGGGGCCAGCCGCATCGATGCGATCACCGGTCTGGACCGGGCGATCCGGGCCGCGCAGGCCGAACAGCTGGCCCAGATTGCGGCCCTGCATGCTGAGCGGGTCGAGCTGCAGGGCATCGATCGTGGTGACCCGACGTTGTCGGTGATCGGTGAGGTCGGCATGGCCCGCACCATCGGCCCCACCGCTGCTGGCACCCAGGTCGGTGTCGCGCTGCGGCTCCAAGAACTACCCAAGGTCAAGGCACTGTTCGCCGCCGGGCAGGTCAGTGAACAGGTGGTGCGGGCGGTGGTCAACGAGTCGGTGTCACTGGGTTCAGATGACCTGGTGGTCCTGGACGGTGAGATCGCACCCCAGCTGCCGGGGCTGACCCCGAGGGAAGCCGGCCGGTTGACCGCGAGGGCGGTCATCCGCATCGACGCCGACGCTGCGCGTGAGAGGGCCCAGCAGAACCGGGCCGATCAGCGGGTGTCGATGTTCCCCGACACCGACGGCGTCGCGATCCTGCAAGTGCGGGGCCCGGCCGAGCAGATCCTCGCCGCACATACCGCGTTGGATGACCACGCCCGCGGGTTGCGGGCGGCCGGTGACGAACGGACCGTGGGACAGATCATGACCCAGACCCTGGTCGAACGGGTCACCGGGCAGCGGTATGCCGAGCACACCAAAGTTGAGGTCCAGCTCGTGATGGACGCAGCAACGTTCACCGCACAAGATGACGGTGAACCGGTCGACCTGACCGGCTACGGACCCATCTCCCCAGCAGTTGCCGACGACATCATCGCCGGCGCACCCGATGCCTGGATCCGGCGGCTGCTGGTCGACCCCGTCGACGGCACCCTGGTCGTGCGGGAACCCCGCCGCCGCCACTTCGACAAAGCCACCGCCGGCCACATCCGCGTCCGCGACCGCTGGTGCAGACAACCCGGATGCGACCTCAAGATCCGGCACAGCGACCACATCCACGCCTACGAGTTCGGTGGGATCAGCACCAAGGACAACGGTCAGGGCCTCTGCATCAGATCCCACACCCTCAAGCATTTGCCTGGCTGGTCCGTCACCACCAACGACAAAGGCAAAACCGTGGTCTGGAAGACCCCCACCGGCCACACCTACACCTCCAAACCACCACCGCTGCTCCCCAACGACCAACCCGGCCACCTCCGCCAATAGCAACCCTCCGCGTACGCTTGGCGCCGATGAGACAACACACGAGGCAGGGCGTATGAAGGGCAGTCGTGCCTTGCAGGTCGCGACGATCGCGGGAGCGGTCGTGCTGGTCGTCTATATCGTCGACCTCGTAGCCGGATCCGATCTGAGCAGGCCCGCCACCACCACAGGTCGCGTGGCCGTGATCGCTGCCGCGCTCATCTGCGCCGGCATCATCTATCAGTTGTGGAGCGTCCGCCGCCAGCACACACTTCGCGAGCACGCCGCCGTCGCGGCTGCGTTGCTGGGTGGTGCGCTCGCCGCTTCGTCGGCCTTCAGCGCGCCTGCCGGACAGATCTTCGGCAGCTCACTCACCGCCGCAGCCGGGGTCGCCGGGCTGGCCCTTGCACTCATCGGCTCCCGCCCCGCCCCGATCACCACGGAAGGCCATCGATGATCGAGCTCCTCACGCCCACCCAGGTCGACGAGATGCGACCCGCTGGACGGTTCGTCGCGTCCGTGCTGACCGCACTCTCAGAGGCAGCCGATGTCGGCGTCGACCTGCTCGACCTGGATGCCCTGGCGCACCAGATGATTCGCGAACGCGGGGCCGAGTCGTGCTACATCGACTACCACCCCTCGTTCGGCGCGATGCCGTTCGGCAAGGTGCTCTGCACGTCGGTCAACGACGCCGTGCTGCACGGGCTCCCGCACCAGTACAAGCTGCGCGACGGCGACCTCGTCAGCTTCGACTTCGCCGCCTCCGTCGACAACTGGGTGTGCGACTCGGCGCTCAGCGTCGTCGTCGGCACGCCACGTGAGGAGGACGTACGCCTGATCGCCCACGCCCAGCAGGCGCTCGACGCCGCGATCAAGGTCGCCCGCGCGGGCAACAAGGTCGGCGACATCTCGGCGGCCATCGGCGACGTGGGACGCTCCCACGGGCTCAAGATCAACACGCAGTTCGGCGGTCATGGAGTCGGCCGCACGATGCACGGCGATCCGCACATCGCCAATGACGGGCGCGCCGGTCGCGGCTTCCCGCTCAAGCCGGGCCTGGTGATCGCGATCGAGCCGTGGTTCCTCCACACGACCGATGAGATCGTCATGGACGACGACGGATGGACGATCCGCAGCGCAGACGGCTCACGAGGGGCGCACGTCGAGCACACGATCGCCATCACCGAGGGCGACCCGATCGTCATGACCGCGCGCGGCTGAGGCAACTCAGCCAAAACCGCCTGCAGGCCCCCGGAATCACCGTAAAATCCCGGGTGATCCCGAAAGGTCTCCGGTGAACCGAGCTGCACTCCCACGGCTCGTCGCGCGAGTGGCGCTTTGCGTCGCCGTGCCGGCGCTGACTGTCGGCAGCCCAGCAGCCCACGCCGAGACGCCCGATCCGCGACCCAGCATCCACCGGTCTGCCAAGGGTGTCCTCTCGTACGACGACCCGCGCTACGACGGTCGCCGCACGATCGCCGTGACGGGCACGGTCCAGACGACGATCGGGGAATCCTTCGACGGCCGCGTCGCCCAGCAGTCGCAGGCTGTCGTCACGTCGAACGGCGACACGATCCCCGTGTCGACGCGCGGCACCGCCCTGCCGACGGGTGGGCGGATTGCCGGCGACCTCGTGGTGACCGACTCGGCGACACAACCGGTCGCCGCTGCCACCGTCACCCCGGCGGCTGTGGCCGCCGCACCGGCAGCGACCGTCCACCACGCGTATGTCGCTGTCGTCGGAACGACTCTTCCGACCATGACCACGCAGCAGGCCAGCGCGCTGGCCGACAAGATCACCGGCTACTGGAACCAGCAGTCGAAGAACTCCGCCGGCACCAGCCTCATCACGTGGTCATCGACGCCGGCACCCGTGATCTACCAGTCAGCGAAAGCATCGACGTGCGTCAGCGAGGCCGGGTCCGACGGGATCTGGAACGAGGCGGCAACCAGGTTCCCTGGAGTCAGCTTCAGCGGCTCGTCGCCGAACCACCTGATCGTGCTCCTCCCTGGCTGCGGAGGCGGTGGCATCGGCACAGTCGGCACGTCACTGGCGTCCGGCGGCAAGTCCGCGGTGGCCCTGCAATCCGGAGCCGAGTTCCAGATCGGTGCCCACGAGCTGGGCCACAACGTCGGCCTGGGCCACGCCAACATCGAGTACTGCGACACCGGTGGGGCCAACTGCGCCATCGACGCGTACGGCAACGCGTACAGCCCGATGGCGTCGGTCCTGGGTGGTCCGAACAGCCCGAATCCATCTGTGGTCGACACCGTGTTCCGCCAGGTGCTCCAGCTGACTGACTCGACCGAGGTTGAGCCGGTCACGCTCCCGTTCGGCGCACCGCAGAAGATGATGATCCCTGTGTCACTCGGGCCGCGGGCAAGCACCACAGATGTTCGCGCAGCAGAGATCATCGATCCGTTCACGAACCAGAAGCTCGTGGCCGAGTACCGGTCGGGCACGGGACTGGACGCCAACACCGTCTACAACAAGCCGAACTACTCCGAAGACCTCGGGGACCACAGCAACGCGCCGTTCAGGCCCGGGGTGGTCATCTCCCGTCTCACCTCTGTCGGCGCCACCACCGGACCGGTCAACCTGCTGATGACGAAGCGGATCGACAGTGACTCGGTCCAGACCTCTTTCGGCGCCGGTGAGTCATACGTGAGCCCGACCGGAAACATCAAGATTGACGTGGTGGCAGCCACTACATCCGGAGCCGACATCAACGTGACGCTCGACGGACCATTCCTGCAGTCCGCCAAGCCCACCGTCACCGGCATCGCGCAGGTCGGCAAGGACCTCACCGCCCAGGAGGGGCCGTGGGAGGACGGTACGGAGTTCACCTACCAGTGGCTGTCGAACGGGACACCGATCGCCGGCGCCACCGCACGGACGTACAGGGCGACCACCTACGGCAGGACGCTCGCCGTGCGAGTCGAGGGAGTGAAGGCGGGGCGCCTCACCGTTCGCCAGACGTCGGGCGGCGTCTTCGTCGAACGCGGCATCTTCACGACCGTGACACCGACGATCACCGGCACCGCGAGGGTCGGCCGCACCCTGAGCGCTCATCACGGCTCGTGGATCCCCACACCCTCGTGGACCTACCAGTGGCGGGCCAACGGCCACACCATCATCGGGGCGACCCGCTCGACGTACGTCATCTCCACGTCCCGTATCGGCCAGCGCATCACGGTCATCGTCACCGGCCGGCGAGCTGGATACATCACCAAGTCACGTGGCTCGTCGAGCACCGCGGTCGTCAAGCGCTAGCCAAAGCCAGGCGGCCGGTGATCGCGCCACGGCGCGGCTTCCTCGACCTGCGCGCAGAGGCTGAACAGCGGGCCGTCGGCGCCCGGCAGTCCCGCGAGCATCACGCCGACCGGCAGCCCGTCGGCCGTCCAGTGCAGCGGCAGGCTCGCCGCCGGTTGCCCGCTCATGTTGTAGAGCGCGGTGTAGGGCGTGAACAGCAGCTCCCGGTGGTGGTCCTCCACCGGGTCGCCCGACTCGTTGAACCACTCGACCGGTTGCGGCGGCAGCGCCAGGGTCGGGGTCAGGAAGGCGTCGTACGCCTGCGAGGTCCGTGACGACCTGCCGCGTCGTCAGCTCGAGGATACTGCAACGCCTGGGTCAGCTCGATCGCCGTCGAGGCGCGGCCGCGGTCGCGCCAGTAGCGGGTGTTGGGCCGCAGCACCGGCTCGGCCTCGGGCGGGATGGCCGCCGACGCGATGCCGCTGGACCAGATGACGTTGAACTGCGGCTCCAGCTCCCGCGGGAACGGGTTGTCGATGTCGACGACCTCGTGGCCGAGCGACTCCAGCAGCCGGCTCGCCGACTCCCACGCCTCGACCGCGTCCGGGCCCGGCTCGATCGCCGGCGAGGTGCGTGCCCGACCAACGAGCGATGCGCATGCGCCTGGGCGCGCGGCGGGCCCACTCGGCGTACGGGATCGTCGGCTCGGGCAGCGGGCGCACGTCGCCGGGCTCGGGGTGCGCCATCGCGTCGAGCAGCGCGGCGGCGTCCCGCACGGTGCGAGTCAGGGGACCGTCGCCGGCCAGCCCGCTCCAGTCCGAGCCGACCGGGCCGGCGCTGACCCGGCCGCGACTGGGCTTGAAGCCGAAGATCCCGCAGGCGCTCGCCGGTATGCGGATCGATCCGCCACCGTCGCTGCCCTGCGCCACCGGCACGAGCCCCGCCGACACCGCGGCCGCCGCCCCGCCGCTCGACCCGCCCGCGTTGCGGCTCGGGTCCCACGGCGTACGGGCCGGGCCGATGACGTCGTTGTCGGTGTACGACGAGAGGCCGAACTCCGGGGTGTTGGTCTTGCCGAGACTGATGAACCCGGCCGCCTCGACGAGGTCCACGACGTAGGCGTTGACGCCGGGCACGAAGTCGCGCATCGCCGCCGAGCCCATCGAGGTCGGGGTGTCGCGGGTGAAGGTCAGGTCCTTGAACGCGGTCGGCACACCCGCGAACGGGGGAGCCTGACCCGACGCGAGCTGGCGGTCAGCCTCTGCAGCACGTACGAGCGCCTGCTCGGCGGTGACCGTGACGAACGCGCCCAGTGCTGAGCCGTGCGTGTCGATGCGGTCGAGGTGGTGCTGGACGAGCTCGACCGACGACACCTCACCGGCCCGCAGCGCAGCGGCCTGCGCAGTCGCGTCGAGCTCGTGGAGCTCGGTCACGCGGTGAGGCCGGACCGGCGCTTCACCGAGGTGAGCAGCACCGTCGCGTCACTCTTGGCCAGCAGGCGGTGCCTGGCATCGGGCACGTCGAGGAGATCGCCCGCAGACCCCGACCACACCGAGTCGCCCGAGCCGAGCTCGACCTCGCCCGACAGCACCAGCACCGTCGCCTCGCCGGGGTTCTCGTGCTCGTCGAGCTGGAAGCCGCCCGCCAGCGCGATGATCGTCTGGGTCATCTCGGTGCCGGGGCCTCCCACGGGCATGTATGCCGCGCGTCCGGCGGTGCTGTCCCGAGCGGTCTCGAGGAGCTCGGCTGCCTGGGTGTGCACGTTGAAGGGATCCATGGCTTCATCTAACTCCCCCTGGGCCCGAACGGCCATGCACCGTCAGCCGGTCACCTTGTCGACGTGGCAGTGGCTCAGTCGTCGAGCGCCTGGATGACGGTGTCGAGCAGGCCGGGGTAGCGCTCGCCGACCTCGTCCAGTCTCAGGCGTTGATGCGGCTGGCCGTCGATGCTCAGGCGTTCGGTCAGCCCGCTCTCCCGCAGCACCTTGAAGTGATGGCTCGCGGTCGACTTGCCGATGTCGTCGTACAGCGCGCCACACCGCACCGTCAGGTCCGGCGCCGCAGCGAGGCGGCGCACCATCTCGAGTCGCACGGGGTCGGCGATGGCTTGCAGGACTTCCTGCACCGGACCGATCTCGGCAACGGCGACGAGCTCCTGCTGCGTCGTGTCCGGCATCACAACTCCTCATAGGTTCGATGAGCGTCGAACTCGTGCTACGTTGAACAGGTTCGATCAGCATCTAACTTACCAGAATTGTCAGGAGCCGCCATGAGCCTCGCGACCCTCTCTCGCCGCAGAGTCGAAGCAACCCGTGAGTCGCAGCGCTGGGCCTATCCAGCCCTGCTCGCGCTGATGGCGCTGGCGGTCGGCATCTCGGCCTCGCCGGCTCCGCTCTACGGCCTGTACGCCGACGAATGGCATTTCGCACCGATCACGACGACCGTCGTGTTCTCCGCATACGCCGTGGCGGCCCTGGTCAGCGTCCTGCTCGTGGGCTCGATCTCGGACCGCTTCGGTCGTCGCCGCGTCCTGCTCGTCGCGGTGGTCACGCTGATCGCCGGGCTGGTCGTGTTCATGGCGGCAGGTGGCGTCGCGGCTCTTCTCGTCGCGCGAGTGCTGCACGGCTTCGCGGTCGGGGCGATCGTGGTCGCCGGCTCGGCCGCGTTGCTCGATCTCCGGCCGGCGGACGGCGCGGCCACTGGACGACGTACGGGCGTCGCGTTCAACGTCGGCATCGTGATCGCGGTCCTGGGCACGGCGATCGACGCCGAGTACGGCCCGGCACCCCTCGTCGCCCCGTTTGCGGCGCTTGCGATCCTGAGCGCGCTGGGGCTGGTCGCCGTGCTCCTGATGCGGGAGTCGCACCAGGAGGGGCGGGCCGTCGCGCTGCACATCGCTCGGCCACGCGTGCCGGCGGCGATCGCGGCTGACTTCACCTTCTCTGCACTAGGAGTGATGGCGTCGTGGTCGGTGCTCGGCGTCTTCCTGTCGCTCGTCCCGGCCATCGCGGCGCGCGCCGCGGGCACCGGCAACCTGGTGTTCGGCGGTGCCGTCGTGGCGGTCATGGCCGCCTTCGCCGCCATGAGTCAGCTCCTCGCCGCCCGCATCCCGGCGAAGCGGGCCGCGATCACGGGCGACTTCGGCACCGCTGCGGCGCTCCTGCTGACCGTGGCAGCCGTCGATGCCGGTGACCCATGGGAGATCGTCGCGTCGGCCTCGCTGCTCGGCTTCTTCTTCGGGCTCGCCTTCGGCAGCTCGCTGCGACACCTCGGGCAGGTCGTGCCCCCGGCGCACCGCGGCGAGGTCATGTCGGCGTTCTACGTCCTGGCCTACCTCGCGCTGGCGGTGCCCACCGTGCTCGCCGGCTGGGCGGCGACCGCGTGGTCCGCGGACTCGGTGTTCACGCCGTTCATGATGGCCGTCGCGGTCGCCTGCCTGACCGCCGGTGGCCTGGGTCTGCGCGTCCCACGCCTGGAGCCCGACGCGATCCCCGCCGACTAGAATCGCACCGTGGCCACACCGAAAGTCCTGCTGTTCTACGCCTTCGCTCCGCTGGCCGACCCCGAGGCGATCCGGCTGTGGCAGCACACGCTGTGCGACTCGCTCGGCGTACGCGGCCGGATCATCATCACCAAGGACGGCATCAACGCGACCGCTCGGCGGCGACGTCGTGCAGCTCAAGAAGTACGTCCGCGGCACACGTGCCTACGCGCCGTTCAAGGAGATCGACTTCAAGTGGAGCGAGGGTCGGGCGCTCGAGGACGGCACGACCGCCGACTTCCCGCGGCTCAGCGTCAGGGTGCGCGACGAGCTCGTGACGTTCGGCGCGCCGGATGAGCTGGAGGTCGACGAGCGCGGCGTCGTCGACGGTGGCACGCACCTGACACCGGCCGAGCTGCACGCGCTCGTCGAGGCCAAGGACGTGGTGTTCTTCGACGGCCGCAACCAGATCGAGTCGGCGATCGGCCACTTCGCCGGCGCCGTACGCCCGCCCGTCGAGACGACACGCGAGTTCATCGCAGCGCTCGACAGCGGAGCCTACGACCACCTCAAGGACCAGCCGGTCGTGACCTACTGCACCGGCGGGATCCGCTGCGAGGTGCTCACCCCACTCATGAAGCACCGCGGCTTCCAGGAGGTCTACCAGCTCGACGGGGGCATCGCGACGTACGGCGAGGCGTACGGCGACGACGGACTCTGGGAGGGCTCGCTCTACGTCTTCGACGACCGCATCACGATGGACTTCTCGGACCACACCGCGCTGGTCGGCAGCTGCGACACGTGCGAGACGCCGACCAACCACGTGGCCGACTGCGGCGACGTGTCGTGCGTACGCCAGATGGTGAGGTGTCCCGTGTGCGTCAGCGTTTGCACGGTGTGCGAGTCGCACTCGACGGTTTCGTCATGACGTCCAGATTCCCCCAGCAGATCTTCGGCGACGGCGAGGAGCCCGACCCGCGGCTGTCGCAGGCCAACGAGCGCACGTTCCTCGCCTGGATCCGCACGGCGCTCGCGCTGCTCGCCGGTGCTGTCGCGGTCCACACGCCGGCAGTCGACCTCGACGTCTGGGTCAAGACCGTGGCGTCGCTGTGCCTGCTGGCCGCGGCGGGCCTGGCGATCACGCAGTCGTGGACGCGTTGGCGGGCGACCGAGCGCGCGATCCGCTCCGGTGAGCCGTTGCCCGGCTTCGGCGGCCCCGCGATGCTGGCCGCGGTGCTCGGCGTCCTGATCGTGGGCGTGGCCGTCGGTGTCATCGTCGTCGCCGTGCGGTGACACAATCGAGGTCGGCAGCCGCCCAGAGCTTTAAGGCCGGATCAGGTGGATCAGGCCGACGATGTCATCGACGACACCGCGTACGCCCGGCAGCCGGGTCAGTCGCAGCATCCGGTCGATGATCGGCACGGCCTGGTCGACGAGGTCGCGTGTGCGCCGCTGACCGTCACTCGTGTCGTGCACCCAGAACAGCACGATGCCCATCTGCAGCAGCCAGAGCAGCTCGGGCAGCTCCTCACGCAGCGCCTTGGCGAGCTTGAGGTCGGAGCCGTCGATGACTCGGCCGTGCAGCTCGATCGCTGCCTCGCGGGCGGCCGCCGAGTCTTCGCTGAACGGGGACAGCGGGCTGCTGGGCTCGGCCGCATTCTTGAAGAACTTGCCGGCGAACTCGTGGTAGGGCTCGGCGACATCGACCCACGCCAGCAGCACGCCGCGCAGCCGGCCCGTGAAGTCGCTCTCGCTGGTGAGCGGCGCCTCGGCGGCCTCGGCGTGCGCAGCCTGGATCTGGTCGTAGTACGCCTGGATCAGGTGTTCCTTGGACGAGAAGTAGTAGTAGGCATTGCCGACCGACACCCCGGCCTCGTCGGCGATCGCCCGCATCGTCGCCTGGTCGTAGCCGCCTGACCTGAACAGCCGCATCGCCGCGTCGATGATCGACTGCCTGGTCTGCTCGGCCTTGCTCGGGCGCGGCGCGGTGTCGGTCACGATGGCCAATCTATCCGCCCGGCCGGGCTCAGTGCTGGGGCGCGGGCGGGTAGCCCAGGTACGGCTGGGGGACCTGCTGCGCGTACTGGGCGCGGGCCGCCTCGTTGCGTCCCCGACGACCAGCAGTCGGTTGATCGCGTCACTAGTCACAGTTCTGAACATGTTCAATATGGGATGAGTCACCCCGCGGGACTCCCTCAGGAGGCGCAGTGCACCTGTGGGCTGCCGTACCCCATCCACGCCTGGGAGGGGCTCGACGAGTCGACCCCGGGCAGGAAGCGGATCGTGCTGGACGAGAGGCCCACGAGGACGTACCGGGCGCTCTGTCCCTTGGCCAACGTCGTCTCGCCGTTGATGATGTCGAGACCTCCGTTGGTGATGTATGCCGTACCGGTCGTGCCCGAGATCGAGTCGTCGTCGATCCCGATGTAGGTCTTGATCCGATCGCAGGCCTTGCCGGCGAGGTTCCAGTCGACGTACTCGCCCTGCCTGATCGAGAACGAGTGGCCGAAGTAGGTGCCCTTGACGTAGAGGTCGCCCTGGAAGACGACCGACTGCGTCGAGCTCGTCCTGGCCAGGTCGGCCAGGTAGCGCCAGCGGTAGATCGTGACGGTGCGGCTCGAGCTGATGCCCTGGGCCCGCGTGCTGCTCGCGGCCTTGATGACGCGGTACTTGGTGGGGCCGGCCTTGCTGGGCTTGATCGTGACGGAGTACCTGCTCGTCGACGACAGCGTCTTGGTCACGAGCGTCGTCCACGATCCACCGGCGTACTGCCGCTGGATCTTGACGGTCTTGCCCTTCGCGCTCGGTGACACCGTGCCGGAGAGCACGAAGCTCTTGCCGAGGTCGATCGAGGAGGCCGAGACCGAAGCGGTGACGGAGTACGTGGCGGTGGCCGCCTCTGCACCCTGCATGGGTACGAGGATCGCGGCAGCCGCGACCAGGACGATGAAGAGTTTGCGCATGACGGGGACCCCTGTGGTGATCACGAAGTGGACGTACATCGTGAACGTATGGCGACCTGACCGTCCGGGAGCAGCTTTCCGCGCCAGGTGAGACCAGGTTGAGACTCGCTGCGGGTCGAGCGTCCTCGGGCGTCCTGAAATATTTTCGGACGTCGTGTCGAAATCGGGCGGCGCCGGTCGACGTACGGGTGAAAGGCTGGTCCGGACGGCCCGCCACCGACACAAGGAGACATCATGCGATTCCTCAGCTACATCGAGTCAGATCCCGCCCAGCCGTGGGGCCCGCCGCCGCCGGAGCTGTTCGAGGCCATCGGCGCCTTCGGTGCCGAAGCGTTCGCCGCGGGCGTCGCCGTCGACCAGGGTGGCCTCGCGCCGATCGAGACGAGCCCGCACATCCGCGTCTCGGGCGGCAAGCTCACGATCACCGACGGGCCGTTCACCGAGGCCAAGGAGGTCATCGGCGGCTACGGCATGTACGAGCTGCGCTCCGTCGAGGAGGCCGTCGAGTGGTCGCGCCGCTTCATGCAGATCCACCTCGACACCTGGCCCGGTTTCGAGGGCACGAGTGTCGTCCGCCAGGTCTTCGGCCCGGACGCGGAGGCCTGACATGCGCTATCTCGTGCTGATCCACGTCGACGAGAGTGTCGAGCAGCCGCCTCCGGACGGCCTGATCGACGCCATGTTCGCCCACGTGGCGGACGAACGACACGCCAAGGTCGTCACCGACGCCGGTCTCGCGCCGACCTCGACCGCGACCCGCGTCGCCTCCCAGGGCGGCCAGGTCATGATGACCGACGGCCCGTTCGCGGAGACCAAGGAGGTCGTCGGTGGATTCATGCTGATCGACGCGCCGACGCACGAGGACGCGGTGGCCTGGACCCGCGGCTTCGTCGACCTGCACGCCGAGCACTGGCCCGACCTCGAGGTCGCCACCGAGCTGCGCCAGGTGGTCGGCAGCCTCACCGACGACTGACCAGGAGCGACCCTTCGCAGGGATGGCGCTCACGACCGGGCGGGGTGGTTGGATCGGTGCATGGCCGATCAGGACCTCCACCGCTCGGTCGAGGCGGTGTGGCGCGTCGAGTCGACTCGACTCGTCGCGGCACTCGTACGCATCACCCGCGACGTGGGACTCGCCGAGGACCTGGCGCAGGACGCCCTCGAGGCCGCGCTCGCGACAGTGGCCCGAGACCGGAGTCCCCGACAACCCCGGCGCCTGGCTGATGGCCGTGGCGAAGCGCCGGGCCATCGACACGTTCCGTCGCCGGGAACGGCAGGACCGTGCGTACGGCGAGATCGGGCAGCGGAAGGAGGACATCGTGGCCGGCATCGAGTCGTCGATCGACCACGTCGAGGACGATGTCCTGCGGCTGATGTTCATCTGCTGCCATCCGGCGCTGTCGTCCGACGCGCAGATCACGCTGACGCTCCGGCTCCTCGCAGGTCTGACGACCAAGGAGATCGCCCGGTCGTTCCTGACCTCCGAGGCGACGATCGGTGCGCGCATCACGCGAGGCAAGAAGACACTCGCCGAGGTCGACGCCCCGATGGAGGAGCCCGCCGAGGACGAGCGCGCTGCCCGGCTGTCGGCGGTGCTGGGCGTGCTCTACCTGCTGTTCAACGAGGGCTACTCCGCGACCGCCGGTGATGACTGGCTCCGGCCCGCGCTGTGCGACGAAGCCGTACGTCTCGGGCGGATCCTGGCGACGCTCGCACCGGCCGAGCCCGAGGTGCACGGCCTGGTCGCGCTCATGGAGATCCAGTCGTCGCGCGCTGCGGCTCGCACGGACGCCGACGGCGTCCCTGTCCTGCTGCTCGAGCAGGACCGCTCTCGCTGGGACCACCTGCTGATCCGGCGCGGCCTGGCAGCCCTCGAGCGCGCCGAGTCGCTCGGCCGCCCGCCCGGGCCGTACGTCCTGCAGGCCGGCATCGCCGCGTGCCACGCCCGCGCCCGCACCGCCGGCGAGACCGACTGGGCCCGCATCGCCGAGCTGTACGAGCGGCTAGCTGTGCTGTCCGGCTCGGCCGTCGTCGAGCTCAACCGGGCCGTCGCCCTGTCGATGTCCGAGGGCCCTGCGGCCGGGCTCGCGCTCGCGGACCAGCTGATGGGCGTACCGGCGCTCGAGGGCTATCACCTGCTGCCCAGCGTGCGCGGCGACCTGCTGGCCAAGCTCGGCCGTACGTCGGAGGCGCGGGCGGAGTTCGAACGCGCGGCCGGCCTGACCCAGAACGCGCGCGAACGCGAGCTGCTGCTGCAACGGGCCGCGAACGTGGGTGATTGACGGCCGCATTGCAGGGTATCGGGGCACCATGTCCACCACCGAGAAGTCGTCGAAGAGCCCCGAGATCGGTCGCATCACCACCGACATCCCCGCCCGGATGGACCGGCTGCCGTGGGCGCGATGGCACTGGCTCATCGTCATCGGGCTCGGCACGGTGTGGATCCTCGACGGGCTCGAGGTCACGATCGTCGGCAACCTGTCCGACGTGCTCAAGGACGGTGACAACGGTCTCGGGCTCAGCAGCTCCGACATCGGCATGGCCGGCGCGATCTACGTCGCCGGCGCGTGCCTCGGCGCGCTGTTCTTCGGCCAGCTGACCGACCGGTTCGGCCGCAAGAAGCTGTTCATGCTCACGCTGCTGGTCTACCTCGCCGGCACGGTCCTCACGGCGTTCTCGATGAACCCGATCTGGTACTTCGTCTGCCGCTTCATCACCGGCACCGGCATCGGCGGTGAGTATGCGGCGATCAACTCCGCGATCGACGAGCTCATCCCAGCGAAGTACCGCGGTCGCATCGACATCGCGATCAACGGCTCGTTCTGGATGGGTGCGATGGCCGGCGCCCTGCTGACGATCCCGCTGACCGATCCGAACGTCATCGACCAGGGGATCGGCTGGCGCTTCGCATTCGGCCTCGGCGCGATCCTCGGCTTCGCCGTGCTGTGGGTGCGCCGCAACGTCCCGGAGAGCCCTCGCTGGCTGTTCATCCACGGCCGCGAGGAGGAGGGCGAGCGGATCGTCAAGGAGATCGAGCGGACGGTCGAGGAGGAGGACCACCTCGACCTCGACCCGGTCGACGAGACCATCACGATCCGCCAGCGCAGGACGATCCCGTTCACGACGATCGCGCACACCGTCTTCGCGCTCTATCCCAAGCGCACGGTCCTGTGCCTCGCGCTGTTCGCCGGTCAGGCGTTCCTCTACAACGCGTTCTTCTTCACGTACGGCGACACGCTCTCGACGTTCCTCGACGTCAAGCAGACGGGTTGGTACGTCGCGGCGTTCGCGTTCAGCAACTTCGTCGGTGCCCTCACGCTGGGTCCGCTGTTCGACAAGGTCGGCCGTGTGCCGATGATCGCGGGCACCTACATCCTCTCGGGCGCGCTGCTGGCGATCGCCGGGCCTCTCGCTGGACAACCTCACGGCGACGACGCTGACGATCTTCGGCTCGGTGATCTTCTTCTTCGCGTCGGCCGGGGCCAGTGCGGCATACCTGACGGCCAGCGAGGTGTTCCCGATGGAGACCCGTGCGCTGTGCATCGCGTTCTTCTACGCCGTCGGCACCGCGATCGGCGGCATCGCCGGGCCGCTGCTGTTCGGCCGGCTGATCGACGACGCGACGGAGTCCAAGGACATCACGCAGATCGCGGTCGGCTACTTCATCGGTGCCGCGCTGATGGTCGGCGCCGGGGTCGTCGCGATCTTCCTCGGGGTCAAGGCCGAGGGTCAGTCGCTCGAGAACATCGCCAAGCCCCTCACCGCCGAGGACAGCAGCAGCTGACCTCGGCGGTGTGGCTCGTCAGCCCTTGTAGGTGACGCAGGGCGCGACGCCCTGCATGACTCCTTCGCGGAACGCCGCGACCCGGCCGTAGCCTGCACCCTGACGGGTCACGTCGCCTTCGCCGCGGAACACGAGCAGCGCCTTGATGCCCTCGTCGAGGTCACCGGGCGAGATGCTGAACGTGCTCGTCTCCTTGCGGTCGTGCAGGATCACGCTGGCGCTGTAGGCGCCGGCGAAGCAGTCGCCGCGCAACGTGGAGACCTTGGCATCCGACGTGTCGTCGAGCCGGGCCAGTGCGGCCAACCCCCACTGCGTGGCGAGCAGCGTGGTGACCGCGTAGTCGCCGCCCTGGCGGTAGACCTCGGGCATCGTCGTCACGTTGTCGAAGCCGATGTAGTCCTCGGGCACGCAGTAGAACAGCGAGAAGTCGGTCGTGGGCTGACCGTTGCAGGTCGGCGCCTTGGCGGGGTCGAACGGCTCGTAGCCCTTGAGCGGGGTCCACGCCTTGCCGTTGGAGATCTTGGGGAAGACCTGGCGTCCAGTAGTCCTCGATGTCGTACGGGACCTTGTTGACGATCGTGTCGTAAGGTGCGTCGCCGCCGCTGGCAGCGTCCTCCTCGCTGTTGAACGGCAGCTCCAGGACGATCGGTGTGCCGTCCTTGTACGACTTGCACTTCGTGGGTCCGTCGTCGAAGCCGTCCTGGAACGCGCTGACCCGGTCGAAGCCGCTGCCGTGCGCCGAGGCGTCGGTGGCGCTCGTGCCCGGGTTGTCCCGCAGGTCCAGGATGCCGGCGAGTGCGGTGTCCAGGTCCGCGGCAGTGAAGTCGAACGCCTTGGTCTTCTGGGCGTGCTTGGACCACGCGCCGGCGAAGCAGTCGGCCTGGAGCTCAGAGGAGACCGTCAGCTCGTTCGCGCTGAAGAACCCGGACCGCTGCTGCATCGCGTGGCCCCACTCGTGGGCCAGGACGACGGGGATGACGAAGTCGCCGTACTTCCTCTGCAGGTCCGGCAGCAGCTTCTCGGCGTCCCAGGCGACCGAGTCGTCGAGCTTGCAGTAGAACGCGTTGCCCTGGACGTCGGAGTAGCTGTTGGCGCACTTCGGCCCGGCCGTCGACTCCGACGTCGAGGCGAACAGGCCACCCGTGACCGGCTTGTACTTCTTGCCGTAGAGGTCGGGGAACTGGTCGCGTCCAGTACGCCTGCAGGTCCGCGATGGCCTTGATGGCCAGCTTGTTGACCGGTGCGGACGCGTCACCGTCGATCTTGACCTTGCTGATGTCGGGCTCGGTGGCCTTGGGCTCGTCCGCGTCGGACTTGCCGCCACCGCACGCTGCGAGGAGAGCGATCGCCGTGACGGCGGTCCACAGTCTGACATTCATGACCGAAACCTAGTGGCGGCTCGCTCGGGCTGTCCGGCAAACGGTGGAAACGGTGTCAGGCGTTGCGGTCGTACTCGGCGACGTCCGGGGAGTCGGACTCATGGCCGTACGTGCGCTGCATCGCCGCGTTGAGCGACGACACCATGTGGGCGATGACGACCGCGACGTAGTCGTTGACCTGGCTCCGGGCCTGGGCGCTCGGCTCGGGCTCGAGGTCGGCCGCCGAGAGCTCGAGGACCCGGTCGCTGCCGACCCTCGTCAGCAGCACGGCGGGCTCGTTGGACTCCTTGGCGACCCAGACGGCGACCCGCGTCTCGACCGTGGCCTCCGGTACGTCGCGCGACCGCGCGAGCACGTGGGTCGTGATGACGCCCGACTGCGGGGCCTGATAGCCCTCCGGCGGCGAGACCGCGTGGATGCCGTGGCTGTCGACCTCGATCTCGGCCAGGTGCGCGATGTCCCGGGAGATCTGGCGTGACGCGGTCTCGGTGACCAGCTCGTGGGCGGCGCGCGCCCAGGCGTTGCTGCGGTCCTCGGCGTCATTCATGCGGTCACAGTAGACCCCCGCCAGGTGCAAGGTCACAGGTGCCGGGTCAGGACTGCCATTTCCAGGTCGTGAGGACCGACTCGCTGATGGTGTCGCGCTCTGACCTCGGGACGTCCGGGCTGAACGAGAACGTGATGACGTAGCCCTTGCTCGTCGTGGACCACGGCGTACTGCTCGACGCGGTACTTCGGCTCGCTGAGCTCGACGTACGCACTGGTGTGGACGGCCGACTCGCCATCGACCTGGACGGGGTCGTGCGTCTTGATGTGGGTCGCGCTGACATCGGCCAGGATCTTCTCGGCGGCGTCGTCGAGCTTGGCGCCCTCGAGCCCGACGAACGTGTCGTACGTGACGACGTTCATGTGGTCGGGGAACCCGTCCTGGTCGCTTCACGTCGACGGCGAGCGAGGCCGCGCGAGTCTCGTCGGACTGCTGCCATCCCTCGGGCACGGCGTAGCTGAAGTCGTCGTTCGAGATGTCGTCGCCGTCGGCCGGCTCGGCGCTCAACGGGGTCGAGCTGGTCCGGACCGGGGCGGGCTTGGGGGTGCCCTGGTCGGACCCGCTGCCGGAGCAGGCGGCCGAGCGTCGCGAGCAGCATGACGACGACGGCGGCCGAGCGGGCAGGAGACCTCATGGTCCGAAACGTATCTGATTTGGCCAACGCGACCCGGAATGAATCGGCCTTGATCAAAGTTGATAACATCAGACTCAAGTCAGTTGACACACATTCTTGAAGTCTCAGCTCACAGCACCCTCAACAGCAGGAGGAAACACCATGGCAAGAGCGGTCGGAATTGACCTCGGCACGACCAACTCGGTCGTCGCCGTGCTCGAAGGTGGCGAGCCCACCGTCATCGCGAACGCCGAGGGCGCCCGCACGACCCCGTCGGTCGTCGCGTTCGCCAAGGACGGCGAGGTCCTGGCCGGCGAGGTCGCCAAGCGCCAGGGCGTGACCAACGTCGATCGCACGATCCGTTCGGTCAAGCGCCACATCGGCACGGACTGGAAGACCGAGATCGACGGCAAGTCGTTCAACCCCCAGCAGATCTCGGCGTTCATCCTGCAGAAGCTCAAGCGGGACGCCGAGGCCTACCTCGGCGAGACCGTCACCGACGCGGTCATCACCGTGCCGGCCTACTTCAACGACCACCAGCGCCAGGCGACCAAGGAGGCCGGCGAGATCGCAGGCCTCAACGTCAGCCGCATCATCAACGAGCCCACCGCGGCCGCGCTGGCGTACGGCCTCGACAAGGCCGACGACCAGACGATCCTGGTGTTCGACCTCGGCGGCGGCACGTTCGACGTGTCCCTGCTCGAGATCGGCGACGGCGTCATCGAGGTCAAGGCGACCAGCGGTGACAACCACCTCGGTGGTGACGACTGGGACGAGAAGATCGTCGACTGGATCGTCACGAACGCTTCAAGAGCAGCACGGGCCTCGACCTGACCAAGGACAAGATGGCCATGCCGCGCGTCCGCGAGGCCGCCGAGCGCGCCAAGATCGAGCTCTCGAGCTCGTCCTCGCACCTCGATCAACCTGCCCTACATCACGGTCGACGCCGAGAAGAACCCCGTGTTCCTCGACGAGACGCTGACCCGCTCGGAGTTCGAGAAGATCACCGCTGACCTGCTCGAGCGCACCAAGGCGCCGTTCAACAGCGTGATCAAGGACGCCGGCATCGCGCTCAGCGCGATCGACCACGTGGTCCTGGTCGGCGGCTCGACCCGTATGCCTGCCGTCTCCGCGCTCGTCAAGGAGACTGACCGGCGGCAAGGAGCCCAACAAGGGCGTCAACCCCGACGAGGTCGTCGCGATCGGCGCGAGCCTGCAGGCCGGCGTGCTCAAGGGCGAGGTCAAGGACGTGCTCCTGCTCGACGTCACCCCCCTGAGCCTCGGCATCGAGACCAAGGGCGGCGTCATGACCAAGCTCATCGAGCGCAACACGACGATCCCGACCAAGCGGTCCGAGGTCTTCACGACGGCCGACGACAACCAGCCGTCCGTGGCGATCCAGGTCTACCAGGGCGAGCGCGAGATGGCCGCCGGCAACCAGCTGCTGGCCACGTTCGAGCTCACCGGGCTGCCCCCGGCGCCGCGCGGCGTGCCGCAGATCGAGGTCACGTTCGACATCGACGCCAACGGCATCGTCAACGTGTCCGCCAAGGACCGTGGCACCGGCAAGGAGCAGTCGATGACGATCACCGGCGGCTCGGCCCTGTCCAAGGACGACATCGACAAGATGGTCAAGGACGCCGAGCAGTACGCCGAGGACGACCGCAAGCGTCGCGAGGCAGGTCGAGACCCGCAACCAGGCCGAGTCGCTCGCGCACTCCACCGAGAAGTTCCTCGCGGAGAACGGCGACAAGGTCGGTGACGAGGTCAAGACCGAGGTGCAGGCCGACCTCGACGCGCTCAACGAGGCGCTCAAGGGCGAGGACAACGACGCCGTCCAGGCGGCCGTGACCAAGCTCGGCGAGTCGAGCTCCAAGATGGGCGAGGCGATGTACGCCGCAGCAGCCGCCGAGGCCCAGGCCGCCGGCGCCGACGCGCCGACCGCCGACGCGGCCGACGACGACGATGACGTCGTCGAGGCCGAGATCGTCGACGACGAGCCGGCCGAGGGCGAGTCCAAGGACGAGTCCAAGTGACCCAGCAGGACCTCCCTGACGACGAGTCGCTGGGGGTCGACGAGCAGTCGGTCCCCAGCGACGACGTCGCGGGAGCGAGCGAAGGGCCGGCCGAGCCGAAGCAGCCGACCCTGGAGGAGCAGCTGGCCGAGCGCACGGCTGACCTCCAGCGGCTCCAGGCGGAGTACGTCAACTACAAGCGCCGCGTCGATCGTGACCGTGAGCTCGTACGCGCTCAGGGCGAGGCCGCCGTGCTGCAGTCGTTGCTGACGGTGCTCGACGACATCGCCCGGGCCGACGAGCACGGCGAGCTCGAGGGCGGCTTCAAGGCCGTCGCCGACGCGCTGCAGCAGGCCGTCGCCAAGCACAAGCTCGAGGCGTTCGGCGCCAAGGGCGAACCCTTCGACCCCGTCGCTGCACGAGGCGGTGTTCCACGCCGGCGAGTCCGCCGAGGTCGAGACGACGACGGTCGACAGCGTCATGCGTACGGGCTACAAGCACGGCGACCGGGTGCTTCGCCCGGCGACCGTCGGCGTGGTCGACCCGGCCGCAGCGGTCGCGCCTGAAGAATCAGTGATCGAAGAAGCAGAGCAGGACGTCCTCACGGACGAAGCGCCCGACGAGTAACGGTAGAGGAGGGCAGGGATGGCAGCCAGTGACTGGGCGACCAAGGACTTCTACAAGGTCCTCGGCGTCAAGAAGGACGCGTCGCAGGACGAGATCAAGAAGGCCTATCGCAAGCTCGCGCGCGACAACCACCCCGACTCCAACCCCGGCAACAAGGCGGCCGAGGAGCGCTTCAAGGAGGTCTCCGAGGCCTACGCCGTGCTGTCGTCGGCGGACAAGCGCAAGGAGTACGACGAGCAGCGCACGCTGTTCGGGCAGTTCCGCGGCGGCAACGCCGGGCTTCCGTCCTCCGGGCGGGCCCGGCCAGCCCGACTTCGACGTCAGCGACCTGCTCGGCGGCCTGTTCGGCGGCGCGCGGTCGTGGCCGTCAGCGCCAGCCGCAGCCGCGCAAGGGCGACGACCTCGAGACCGAGGCGACGATCACGTTCGAGCAGGCCGTCGACGGGTGCGACCCTGCCGCTGCGGATGACGAGCGACGAGGCCTGCGCCAACTGCCACGGCACCGGCGCCCGAGCCCGGCACGGCGCCCAAGGTGTGCACCAAGTGCCAGGGCAGCGGCATGCAGACCGGTGCCGCCGGCGGCCTGTTCGCGATGACCGAGCCGTGCGACCAGTGCCGCGGCCGCGGGCTGATCGTCGAGCACCCGTGCGACGTCTGCCGCGGCTCCGGCCGGGCGCCGTCGAGCCGCACGCTCAACGTCAAGGTGCCCGCCGGGCGTCAAGGACGGCCAGCGCATCCGGCTCAAGGGCAAGGGTGGCAAGGGCGACGCCGGCGGTCCCGCCGGCGACCTGTTCCTCGTGGTGCACGTCGAGCCGCACCAGCTGTTCGGCCGCAAGGGCGACCACCTGACGATCACGGTGCCGGTCGCCTTCGACGAGGCCGCGCTCGGCGCGCAGATCCAGGTGCCGACCCTCGACGGACCGCCCGTACGCATCAAGATCCCGGCCGGCACGCCCAACGGGCGTACGTTCCGGGCCACGCGGCAAGGGCGGCCTGCAACGAAGGCCGGCGGCCACGGCGACCTGCTGGTCACGGTCGAGGTGCAGGTGCCGACCGAGCTGTCCGACGAGGCGAAGGCCGCGATCGAGGCCCTGCGCGAGGCTGCGCGGCGCATCCTCGCCACGTGACGGACTGTTCGAGGCGGTGACCTGATGAGCTCCGATCCCTTCCAGCCCCCCGGGGCCCGAGGCCAAGGTCTTCGTGATCAGCGTGGCGGCCGAGCTGTCGGGTCTGCACCCGCAGACCCTGCGCACGTACGACCGGCTGGGCCTCGTGGCGCCCGGACGCACGGGCGGCGGCGGACGCCGCTACTCGCTGCGCGACATCGAGCTGCTGCGCACCGTCGCCCGGCTGACCGCCGAGGGCCTCGGGCTCGAGGGCGTCAAGCGCGTCATCGAGCTGGAGAACCAGGTGCTGGCGCTGCAGGAGAAGGTCGCCGAGCTCCAGGCCGAGCTCGCGCAGTCCAAGCTCCCGCAGAACCTCCCGGCCCTGATCGCCGACCACCAGGTCGTGATCTGGCACAAGAAGCGCCGCTAGCACTCCTCGCGTCATCGCGCTCCGGTCGAGACGCGTCGGGGTCAGCATAGCTCTGCGTGGTCGGCTCGCTACTGTCTTTTTCCTGTCGACCGAGGAGTTGTCATGGGGATGTTCAAGTCCGACGAGGAGAAGGCCGCAGAGAAGGCCGAGAGGGAGCGTGTCGAAGCCGCCCGGCAGAAGGCGCTGGAGGCGGCGGCCGTCGAGGCGGCTGAGCAGCGGCGCATCGCCGGCCCGGTCGGACAGGCCGAGGTGGCCAAGCAGGCCGGGCTCCGGTTCTACGAGGTGCAGCTCGATGTCGGCACGACGTCCGGCTCGGCGACATTCGGCGAGGCGACCGGCACGGAGACCCGGTCGTCGACCCACCTCGGGACCCTCGGCGAGATCGAGGCACTCGGCTGGCGGCTCGAGCACGTCGGGTACGTCTATCAGGTCACCGGCGAGGAGACGACCGACAAGTTCGTGACCACCGGGCAGCGGGTCGCGGTCAGCGGCAAGACCGTCGGCATCTACCTGTTCCGCAATCCCGACTGAGACTGCCGCGGTGCGCGCTGCGGACAGCGCGTCGCACAAACATGAGGGAACCCTCGCAATGTGTTCGGAACACGCGGACGATAGGTTGACCTCGACGCTTCCGCCGAGCAAGGACTGTCCCGTTGTTCCAGAAGATTCTCGTCGCCAACCGTGGTGAGATCGCCATCAGGGCGATCCGTGCTGCCCACGAGCTGGGCGCCCAGACCGTTGCCGTGTTCCCCTACGAGGACCGAGGCTCGGAGCACCGGGTGCGGGCCGACGAGGCGTACGAGATCGGCGAGCGCGGTCACCCGGTGCGCGCCTACCTCGACCCTGAGGCGATCGTCGAGGCCGCGGTGCAGTGCGGCGCCGACGCGATCTACCCGGGCTACGGCTTCCTGTCGGAGAACCCCGACCTCGCCGAGGCGTGTGAGCGCGCCGGCATCACGTTCATCGGACCGCCGCGGCAGGTCCTGGAGCTGACCGGCAACAAGGCCTCGGCGATCGCGGCGGCCAAGGCTGCGGGTGTCCCGACGCTCAACTCGGTCGAGCCGTCGGCCGACGTCGACGCGCTGATGACCGCCTCGGACACCTTGAACTACCCGCTGTTCGTCAAGGCCGTCGCCGGCGGCGGTGGCCGCGGCATGCGCCGGGTCGACGATCCGGCCAAGCTGCGTGAGTCGATCGAGGCCGCGATGCGCGAGGCCGACGGAGCATTCGGCGACCCGACCTGCTTCATCGAGGAAGCCGTTGTCGACGCGCGGCACATCGAGGTCCAGATCCTCGCCGACCAGGCCGGCAACGTCGTGCACCTGCGGGAGCGCGACTGCTCGGTGCAGCGCCGGCACCAGAAGGTCGTCGAGATCGCACCGGCGCCCAACCTCGACCGAGCGACCCGCAAGGCGATGTGTGCCGACGCGGTGAAGTTCGCCGAGTCGATCAACTACTCCTGCGCCGGCACCGTCGAGTTCCTGCTCGGCGCCGACGGCCGCTACGTGTTCATCGAGATGAACCCGCGCATCCAGGTCGAGCACACCGTGACCGAGGAGGTCACCAACGTCGACCTCGTGCAGGCACAGATGCGCATCGCCGCGGGTGACTCCCTGGCCGAGCTCGACCTGGCCGACCAGTCCGCGATCAAGGCGCGTGGCTTCGCGCTGCAGTGCCGCATCACGACCGAGGACCCGGCCAACGGGTTCCGCCCCGACACCGGCACGATCACGTCCTACCGCTCGCCGGGCGGTCCGGGCGTACGCCTCGACGGTGGCACGACCTTCACCGGCGCCGTCGTCAGCGCGCACTTCGACTCGATGCTGTCCAAGCTGACGTGCCGCGGCCGCGACTTCGAGGCCGCAGTGACCCGGGCCGAGCGCGCCCTCGGCGAGTTCCACGTCGGCGGTGTCTCGACCAACATCCCGTTCCTCAAGGGCCTGCTCGCCAACCCCGACTTCCGCGCCGGCCACGTCACCACGACGTTCATCGAGGGGCACCCCGAGCTGCTCCTGGCCCACGGCGCGTCCGATCCGGCCGGCAAGATCTTGTCCTGGCTCGCCGACGTCACGGTCAACAAGCCCAACGGCGCTGCGCCGACCGTGATCGACCCCCGCACCAAGCTGCCCGACGTCGACCTCTCGGTCCCGCCGCCCGACGGTTCGCGCCAGCTGCTCGTGCAGCTCGGCCCCGAAGGGTTCGCCGAGGCGCTCCGGCAGCGCGAGACCGTCGGCGTCACCGACACGACGTTCCGCGATGCGCACCAGTCGCTGTTGGCGACCCGCGTACGTACGCGCGACCTGGTGACGGTTGCGCCCTATGTCGCGCGCACGACTCCGCAGCTGCTGAGCATCGAGGCGTGGGGCGGTGCGACGTACGACGTGGCGCTGCGCTTCCTCAAGGAGGATCCGTGGGACCGCCTCGCCGCGATGCGAGAGGCCGCGCCCAACATCTGCCTGCAGATGCTGCTGCGTGGTCGCAACACCGTCGGCTACACGCCCTACCCGACCGAGGTCACCGACGCGTTCGTGCAGGAGGCCGCCGAGACCGGCATCGACATCTTCCGCATCTTCGACGCGCTCAACGACGTCGACCAGATGCGGCCGGCGATCGAGGCCGTACGCGCGACCGGCACGGCCGTCGCGGAGGTCGCGCTCTGCTACACCGGCGACCTGTCGAACCCCGACGAGAAGCTCTACACGCTCGACTACTACCTCGAGCTCGCCGATCGGATCGTCGACGCCGGCGCGCACGTGCTGGCGATCAAGGACATGGCCGGACTGCTGCGCGCGCCCGCCGCTCGTACGCTCGTGCGCGCCTTGCGTGAGCGGTTCGACCTGCCGGTGCACCTGCACACGCACGACACCCCGGGCGGTCAGCTGGCCACGTTGGTCGCCGCGATCGAGGCCGGTGTCGACGCGGTCGACGCCGCGTCCGCCGCCCTGGCCGGTACGACGTCGCAGCCGCCGATGTCGGCGCTGGTCGCCGCGACGAACCACTCCGAACGTACGACCGGTCTCGACATCGACGCGGTCAACGCACTCGAGCCCTACTGGGAGGCCACCCGCCGGCTCTACGCGCCGTTCGAGTCGGGCCTGCCGGCGCCGACCGGCCGGGTCTACCGCCACGAGATCCCGGGCGGCCAGCTGTCCAACCTGCGCCAGCAGGCCATCGCGCTGGGACTCGGCGAGAAGTTCGAGCAGATCGAGGACATGTACGCCGCGGCCAACGACATCCTCGGCAACGTCGTCAAGGTGACGCCGTCGTCCAAGGTCGTCGGCGACCTCGCGCTGCACCTCGTCGCGGTCGGCGCGGACCCCAAGGCGTTCGCCGAGGACCCCGCCTCGTTCGACATCCCCGAGTCGGTCATCGGCTTCCTGTCCGGGGAGCTCGGCGACCCGCCCGGAGGCTGGCCCGAGCCGTTCCGCACCAAGGCGCTCGAGGGTCGCAACGTCAAGCCCAAGGTCACCGAGCTGACGGACGACGACCGTGCCGGCCTCGCCTCCGATCCTCGGCACACGCTCAACCGGCTCCTGTTCCCCGGTCCGACGCAGGACTTCGACAAGGCCCAGGCTGAGTTCGGCGACCTGTCGTCCGTACCGACCGGCGCGTTCCTCTACGGCCTGCGCGGCGGTGACGAGACCGAGGTCGAGGTGTCCGAGGGCAACCTG
This sequence comes from uncultured Actinomycetota bacterium, assembly GCA_963759975.1. Classification (GTDB taxonomy): domain Bacteria; phylum Actinomycetota; class Actinomycetes; order Propionibacteriales; family Nocardioidaceae; genus Aeromicrobium. Next base: position 183,412 of record CAVXBS010000026.1, on the reverse strand, counting down.
CTGCTGTTCGGCGTCGAGGCGATCGGTGACGCCGACGAGCGCGGCATGCGCAACGTGCTCGGCACGATCAACGGGCAGCTGCGGCCGACCGAGATCCGCGACCGCTCGGTCGACTCCAAGGTCGCCGCGTCCGAGAAGGCCGACAGCGGCAACCCGCAGCACGTCGCCGTCCCGTTCGCCGGCGTCGTGCACGCGATCGTCGCCGAGGGTGACACCGTCGAGGCCGGTCAGACCGTCGCGACGATCGAGGCCATGAAGATGGAGGCCTCGATCACGACCCCCAGCGCCGGCACGGTCTCGCGCCTCGTCATCGGCGACACCCGTCAGGCCGAGGGCGGCGACCTCCTGCTCGTCCTGAGCCCGGCTTGAGCAAAGTCGTACGCCGGTGAAGCATTCACGTCGCGGGCGACCGTATTGATGGGAGCAGTGCCAAGTTCGGTGCGCACGTCATCGAGGCGCAATGCAGGTACGGACACTCAGCCGGTGTGCTTGTTGCGCTTGATTCGTGCACCGAACTCATCGAGCGCTTCGAGGACGTCCTGGGCCTGCCAGACGCGGTTGCGTGCGCCTTCGCTGGTCTGGGTGAGGATGTCCGCTTCGACCAGCGCGTTGATGGCTCGCTGTGCGCCGGGCACGGACGTACCGAGCGCGGAGGCGACGTAGGCGTTGTTCACGACCGGCTGGTTTATCAGGGCGGTGGTCAGTCGTCGTGCGGCCGCGTCAGAGCGCAGGTGCTCGATGCGGGCATGCCAGTCCGTGGAGACGTCGTGCAGGTCTGAAACCAGGTGGCGGCCGTTCGTGGTGGACAGCGAGGTGGCCCGGCTGAACTCACGGATGATCGGCTCGACATCGCCGTCGCGGTAGGAGGTGAGCGCTTGGTAGTAGGCGTCGGTGTCCGCGAGCAGCCCAGCCGAGATTGGCACGGTGGTTCGCTTCGACAGACCCTTGTTGCGGATCATCGCATGGACGAGTGCTCGTCCGGTTCGGCCGTTGCCGTCGGTGAACGGGTGGATGGTTTCGAATTGGGCGTGCGCGATCGCGATCTGTTGGACGACGGGCAGGTCGTCGCGCTCGACGAACTTGATGAGGTCAGCCAGATTGTCCTCGACGCGGCTGTGGTGTGGTGGGACGAAGGACGCCCGGTGCGGTCCGGCTCCTGATCCGCCGATCCAGACCTGCTGGTCGCGGATGAGTCCTGCGCCTTCGTCGTGTCCCTCCAACAGTGTGCGGTGCATCCTCAGGATGGTGTCCTGGCCGATGCCCTCGGCAAGGGACGTGGCGGCCTCCATGGCTTCGACGTTCGCCCGGACGATCCGCGCGTTGCGGTTGGAGTGCTCTCCGATTTCCGCGAGTGCGAGTTGGCGGGGACCGACGGTGAGGTTCTCAATCTGTGAGGACGACGCGGACTCGGTGCGCAGCAGGATCGTGGACAGCGGAGCGATCTCGGCTGCGCCCCACAGTTCTGCGACCTCGGTGTCGAACGCGACGATCTCCAAGGCGGCGGCTTCGGCGTCAGCCGCGACAGCGGGAGAGATATCGGGGTTGAGGTATTCAATGGGCGACGGGACGGAAGCCTGGTACGGGCCAGCGTGCTTGCGCTTCTGGCTCTGCGACGCTGACTCGTCCACGATCCATGGCCGGGACTCGTAACCGACGGCGGGCCACGACTGGACGAGCGACGACTGCGACTCGTCGCGTGCCTCAGCAGCCCAGCGGCCACCCTTCTCGGGTACTCCCTTGGCTACTCGCGCTTGCGATCGTGAGGTGTTGCCATCCGTTACCATGGCGTCTCCATATTAACACTTACCCGTCTAAGTGTTCATATGCGGCGACACTGTTCTCACTTAGGGGCGCGGGGCGGGGGCGCGGCGCGACACTGGCAACGATCACCGCACCCCCAGAACTCTCCAGCCGAAGTACCACCCGAGAGGTCGAGGAACGGGCTGCCAGTGCAACCCGAGGTAGATCGTCCCCCGACAACACGACGCTACCCTCAATGCAGACAGATTGACAGTCAGTCGATCGGTCGCCCTGGGCCGTCCACCGAGACGCGCTGTTCTCGCCAAGTTCACAGGTTCTCGAAGCGCCGGTTCCGTCATGGCGTGCCATAGTGGAAAGGCGTAGACAGTCTGTGGCGGTAGGCCTCGATGATGCGTGCACGGTCCTCAATGGAAGGGGCCGCACATGACGCAAGAAGCCCAGATCGACACCAGCCGAGACACTACGTATGTCAGCCATTTCACCGAGCTGATGCAGGACGTCAAGGCATCAGGCCTGCTGGAACGCGCCCACGTCTACTACTGGCTGCAGATCGGCGCGCACGTCGCTGCGTTCTTCGCGATCTGGGCCGGATTCTTCTGGCTCGGCAACTCGTGGTTCCAGCTGATCCTGGCCGCGGCCCTCGGCGTCATCGTGACGCAGTTCGGGTTCCTTGGCCACGACGCGGCGCACCGCCAGATGTTCACGTCGTCGGCGTGGAACTCCTGGACCGCGCGCATCCTCGCCGGAGCGTTCGCGGGCCTGAGCTTCGCCTGGTGGCGGGCCAAGCACAACATGCACCACAAGGGCCCCAACCTCGAGGGCTACGACCCCGACATCGGGCCGGGCGCGATCGCGTTCACGCCGGGCATCGTCGAGCAACGGCAGGACGGGTTCGCCGGCTGGTTCGTCAAGCGTCAGGGCTGGCTGTTCTTCCCACTGCTGACGCTCGAAGGCCTCAACCTGCATGCCGAGTCGATCCGGGCCGCCCGCGACAAGCAGTCCAACCAGCCGTGGCGTCGCGTCGAGCTGTTCCTGGTCGTCTCGCGCCTGACGGCGTACGTCGCGATCCTGCTGACGTTCCTGCCGCTCGGCAAGGCGCTGTCGTTCTTCGCGATCCAGATGGCGGTGTTCGGGTTCTGCCTCGGCGCGTCGTTCGCGCCGGCCCACAAGGGCATGCCGATCATCCCGCCGGAGATGAAGCTGGACTTCCTGCGCCGCCAGGTCATGGTGTCGCGCAACGTCCGCGGCAACCCGGTCGTCGACTGGGCCATGGGCGGGCTCAACTACCAGATCGAGCACCACCTGTTCCCCAACATGCCCCGCTGCAACCTCAAGAAGGTCCAGCCACTCGTACGCGCGCACTGTGAGCGCGAAGGCATCGACTACATGGAGGTCGGGCTCTTCCACTCGTACGCGATCGTGGTCGACTACCTCAACAACGTCGGCCTGCGTGCCCGCGATCCGTTCGACTGCCCCTTGTCGGCCCAGCTCCGCGCCCCCAGCTGACGCACGGGGTCAGTTGACCTGGCGGTCGTGGCCCTCCCAGAACGGCTGGCGGAGCTTGAACTTCTGCAGCTTGCCGGTCGCCGTGCGCGCGAGCTCGTCGCGGAACTCGATCCGCTTGGGGCACTTGTAGCCCGCGAGGTGCTCACGGCAGTGCGCGATCAGGCCGGCCTGGTCGACCGGCTCCTCGTCGGGATCGAGCACGACCAGCGCCGTGATGAGCTCGCCCCACTTCTCGTCGGGGATGCCGATGACCGCGACCTCCTTGACCGAGGGGTGCGACATCAGTGCGTCCTCGACCTCGATCGACGAGACGTTCTCGCCGCCGGTGATGATGACGTCCTTCTTGCGGTCGGCGATCGCGATGTAGCCGTCCTCGAACGTGCCGCCGTCACCGGTGTGGAACCAGTTGCCGGCCTGCGCCTCGGCGGTGGCCTCCGGGTTGTCCCAGTACGCCTCGAGGTTGTGGTTGGACTGCGCCAGCACCTCGCCGTCGTCGTCGATCATCATGCGCACGCCGATCACGGGCGCACCGGCCCGGCCGAGGTTGACGGCCTGCTGGTGCGGGTCGAGGTCGTCCCACTCCGCGCGCATCCGCGACATCGTCAGCAGCGGCGCGGTCTCGGTGAGCCCGTAGATCTGGATGAACTCCCAGCCCAGCTCCTCGCGTACGCGCTCGATCGTGCGGGTCGGCGGTGGCGCGCCGGCGACGATGATGCGTACGCGGTCGCGGCCGGGAATCTCGCCGTCCCAGGTCTTGGCGGCGTCGAGCGCGGCCGCCACGACCGCCGGCGCCGCGCACAGATAGGTGACCCCGTGCTGCTCGATGCGCTTGAGGATCTCGGTGCCGTCGATCTGCCGGATGACGACGTGCGTGGCGCCCATGCCGGTCGCCGCGAACGGGTGACCCCAGCCGTTGGCGTGGAACATCGGCAGCGTGTGCAGGTAGACGTCGCGGTCCGAGACCGACGCCTGCCAGCCGAAGACCGTCGCGTTGAGCCAGTTGTTGCGGTGCGTGAGCTGTACGCCCTTGGGCCGCGCGGTCGTGCCGGACGTGTAGTTGATCGTCGCGGTCGCACCCTCGTCGCCCTCCCACGGCTGCGGCTCGGCCGTCGATCCCCAGATCTTGTCGTCGTCCTCGCCCAGCACGAACGTCCGCTTGCACTCGACCTCGTCCACCAGGTGCCGCAGGTCCGGATCGACCATCAGGACCTCGGCGCCGGAGTGCTCGACGATGTAGCGGATCTCGGCTGTCGCGAGACGGAAGTTGACCGGCACCAGCACCCGGCCCCAGCCCGAGACGCCGAAGAACGACGTCAACAGGCGCGCCGAGTTCTGCGACACGACCGCGACCCGGCCGCCGACCGGCACGCCCATCTCGTCCAGCGCCGCAGCCTGCGCGCGGGCCCGACGGCCCAGCTCGGCGTAGGTGATCTCGCCCCACGACTCCGCAGGCTGGTCGGGCTCGTCGACGACCGCGACGCGATCGGGGTAGACCGTGACAGCGCGGTCGAGGAAGTCCATGACGGTCAAGGGGTAGAGCACGGGTGCCTCCTGGCGTGACGTGGGTCATGTCTATCGTGCACCCCGCTGCGAAGAGGTTGCACCCCGGGAAGGGGTTGTCAGAGGTATGCGGAAGAGTGGGTTGGTGCCCACGATTCCTTCTCCTGCGTACGCATGACAGCCGATGCCCAGCCCTACCGCGCGCCGCTGAGCAGCTTCTGGAACGACCTGCCCCGGGAGGGCCGGCTGTTGCTGTCGGTCGTCGCGTTCCAGTTCATCGGCACCGGGCTGGTCCTGCCGTTCTGGGTCGTCTACCTGCATGAGATCCGCGGCTTCAGCCTCGACACCGTCGGGCTGCTGATGGCGCTGTTGTCCCTGGCCGGTTTCGTCGTCCTGGGTCCCGGCGGTGTCGTCATCGACCGCATCGGGGCGCGCAAGACCATGATCGCCTCGCTCCTGTCGGCGTTCACGGGGCAGCTGATCATGGCGTTCGCCACGACAGTCCCGGTCGCCGCCGTCGGACTCGCGCTGGTCGGCTCGTCGTTCGGTCTCGCCTGGCCTGCATCGCAGTCGATGGTGGCGACGATCGTCCCGTCCCGCATCCGGCCGCGCTACTTCGGGATGAACTTCGCCCTGCTCAACCTCGGTGTCGGCATCGGCGGCATCATCGGTGGGCTCGTCGCCGACGTGTCGCACCCGGTGACGTTCCAGATCATGTATGCCGTCGAGGCCGTCAGCTACCTGCCGGCCACGATCCTGCTCCTCGGCCCCTTGCGTCACACCGGAGGGCCGCATCGTGGGGAGACGCACGAGCACGAGCACGCCGATGCGGCAGGCGTCAGCTATCTCGCGCTGCTTCGCCGCCCAGCGGTGCTGTCGTTGACCCTGCTCTCGTTCGCCGCTGCATTCGTCGGCTACGCCCAGCTCAACGCGGGCATGCCGGCGTACGCACGCGCCGTGAGTGAGGTGTCCACGCGGGCGTTGGGTTGGGCGTTCGCCGCCAACACCTTGGTGATCGTGCTGCTGCAGCTGTTGGTGCTGCGCCACATGGAAGACCGACGGCGCACGCGCGTCGTCGTGGCGATGGCACTCATCTGGGCGGTCTCATGGCTGCTGCTCGCCGCCTCCTCGTTGATCCCGGGCACCCTCGGGGCGTCGCTGCTCGTCGCCGGCTGTGCCTCGGTCTTCGCGCTCGGCGAGACCTTGTTGCAGCCGACCGTGCCCGCCATGGTCAACGATCTGGCTCCGGACCACCTGCGTGGCCGCTACAACGCCATGAGCTCTGCGGGCTTCCAGGCTGCTTCGGTCACCGGACCGCCCGTCGCCGGCCTGTTGATCGCCCGTGGACTCGAAGCGGTCTGGATAGGGCTGTTGCTGGTCGGCGCGCTGGTGGTCGTCGCGGTGTCCGTGCTGTGGGTCGAGCCGCGCCTGCCTCCGGCGGCCAACGGGATCCGGCAGCCCGCCGACGCGGGCGATAACGTCTGACCATGTTGATCGAGCATCGCGGCGCCAGCCCCCGCATCGACCCGTCCGCCTACGTCGCGCCAACCGCCGTCGTCAGTGGTGATGTCACGATCGGCGCGGACGCGCGCATCCTGCACGGCGCGGTCGTCACAGCCGAAGACGGCAGCGTGTCGATCGGTGCGCGGGTCGTCGTGATGGAGCACGCCCTCGTACGTGGGCGGGCAGGCCATCCGGCGTCGATCGGCGACGACGTGTTGATCGGGCCGCACGCGCATGTCAACGGCGCGACGATCGCCGACGAGGTGTTCATCGCGACCGGTGCGTCATTGTTTCCGGGGTCGTCCGTCGAGACGGGCTCGGAGATGCGGATCAACAGCGTGCTGCAGGTCAACTCCCGCATCGGCTCGGGAGAGTCGCTGCCGATCGGCTGGATCGCCGTCGGTGACCCGGCGCAGATGTTCTCGCCGGACCGGCACGACGAGATCTGGGCGATCCAGCGCGAGCTCGACTTCGGCGGCACGGTCTACGGCGTCGGCAAGGGTGCGGGCATGCGGGACATCATGACCCGGCAGGCGGAGTTCTTCGCCGCGCATCGCGAAGACCGGGTGATCGACCCGTAGAAATCTCGTTGTCTGCGGGCGGCGGATCGCCCGCGAGGCGATGCAGTCAGTCGCCGACATCCGCAGCAAGGGGCCCGCGGCCTGAGGGTCGTCACCGTCTGATCGACGGCTCGCCAACGGCTACTTCTCGTAGCCGTAGAAGCCTTGTTGGGTCTTCTTGCCCAGCAGGCCGGCGTCGACCATGCGGTCGAGCAGCGGCGGGGGTGAGTAGAGCGGTTCCTTGAACTCGTCGTACATCGATTCGCCGATGGCTTTGAGGGTGTCGAGGCCGATCAGGTCAGACAGGGCGAGGGGTCCCATGGGGTGGCCGCAGCCCAGGACCATGCCACGGTCGATGTCCTCGGCCGAGGCGTAGCCGGCTTCGTACATGCGGATCGCGGACAGCAGGTAGGGCACGAGCAGGCTGTTGACGATGAACCCGGCGCGGTCGGTGGCGTCGATGGGCTTCTTGCCCAGGGTGTCGGTGACCCACGAGCGCATCCGGTCGAGCGTCTCGGCAGACGTGGTGAGTGAGGGGATGAGCTCGACGAGCTGCATGACGGGTGCGGGGTTGAAGAAGTGCACGCCCATGACGTGGTGGGCGCGGCCGGACACGGCGCCGAGCTTGACGATCGGGATCGAGGAGGTGTTGGACGCCAGGATCGCGTCGTCCTTGTCCAGGATCTGCCCGACCCGGCGGAACAGCTCGAGCTTGGTTGCCTCGTCCTCCGAGGCGGCCTCGACGACCAGGTCACGGTCGGCCAGCGTCTCGAGGTCGTCGGTGAACCTGATCCGGTCGAGCACCGCGGTGACCTCGGCGGCGTCGATCTTGCCGCGCGACTCGGCACGCCGCAGCGAGCCCTCGACGCGTTCGGATGCGGCCTTGACCGCGTCGGCGCTGACCTCGATCACGACGACGTCGAGCCCGGCACGGGCCGTGACCTCGGTGATGCCTGAGCCCATCAGCCCTCCGCCGATGACCCCGACCCTGTCGATCCCGCTCATGGTGCTCCTCAGTTAGTAGGACGTCATAGTATCTCGTGCGCTGCGAACGCCTCCGAAGCGGGGCGCGCCTCCGGCCCGGCGCTGGCGTCGCGTGATGGGATGACCCCATGCGTACGCTCGCGGTGGCCCTGATCCTGGTGCTCGCTGGCTGCGGTGGCGGGTCGGGCGACCCGCAGGCCAAGACGACCAAGACGACCGCTGGGCCGACCAAGGCAACGACCAAGGTCGCGACCAAGCCGACTGTCGCCCCGCCGACCGGCACACCAGCACCGGAAGCGCTCTCGAAGTTCCGCTGTGACAAGGGACCCAAAGGCACGTGGAACACCTCGGGCTACGTGGCCAACGAGACCAAGGCCAAGGTCACGTTCCAGGTGACGGTCTACATCGGCGAGGCGGCCGGTGGCGAGGAGAAGGCCAAGACCCGGCAGGTGCCCAACGTCGCTGCAGGCAGGTCCACGCGGTTCATCCTCAACGGCGTTCCCGCGACCGGCGACGGCCCCTGTCACGTGCAGGTGCTGGCCCAACGCTGATCCGGCCGGTCGGCCCACGACCCGCCAGGCCGATGGCCGTGACGCGTTGCGGGCAACGGGCGGCGCTGGCTCAGTGCGCCATGACGGGTGCCGCGTCAGGATCGACGACGATCGGTCCCGGGCGGAGCAGGAGTCCGCAGATGACGGCTCCGACTGCGAAGATCCCGGCACCCCACCAGAACACCGTGGTGTAGCTGTCCATCGCGGCCAGTGCCTGGTTCTGCGGCGTGGGCGTCTTGCCGTCGAGGTAGTTCGACGCCGCGGTCGCGGCGAACGCGCTCAGCACCGCGGTGCCGATGGAGCCGCCGATCTGCTGGAACGTGTTGACGGTCGCCGAGGCGACGCCGGCGTGCTCGGCATCGACGCCCGAGGTGGCGGCACTGAACGCCGGCGCCACGGCCAGCCCGACACCGAGGCCGGTGATGATGAGTCCGGGCAGGATGTTGGCGACGTACGTGCTGGTGAGGTCCAGCTGGGCGAACAGCACCAGGCCGACCGCGGCGAGCATCATGCCGGCGAACACCGGGATCTTCGGCCCGAACCGGGCGACAACGCCGGAGAACCCGGTGGCGGTCGCCATGATGCCGAGGATCATCGGGGTGAAGGCGAAGCCGGTCCTCAGCGGCGTGTAGCCGAGGGTCTGCGAGACGTAATAGGTCAGGAACAGGAAGACCGCGAACAGGCCGAGGCCGATGATCGCGACCGTGAGGAACGATCCGCCCCGCGTGCGATCCCAGACGATGTGCAGCGGCAGGAGCGGGTTCTTGACCCGGTTCTCGATCACGGCGAACGCCGCGAGCAGGGCCAGTCCGACACCGATGCAGACGAGCGTGATGGTGCTCGACCAGCCATCCGACTCGGCGTTGGCGAGGCCGTAGACGAAGGACACCAGGCTGGCGACGACGACGGCCGTGCCGGGGATGTCGAGCGAGGTCTGGTTCTCCTCGCGTGCCTGCTTCTTGAGCATCAGCATCCCGCCGATCACGGCGACGACAGCGATCGGCACGTTGACGTACAGGCACCAGCGCCAGGACAGGTACTCCGTGAGCGCTCCGCCGAGCATCAGGCCGATGGCGCCACCGCCACCGGAGATTGCACCGAAGATCGCGAACGCCTTGGCGCGCTCGGCGGCGTCCGTGAACGTGACGGTCAGCAGCGACAGCGCTGCCGGGGCCAGGAGCGCGCCGAAGGTGCCTTGCGCGACACGGGCCGAGACGAGCATCTCGAAGTTCTGTGCCGCGCCACCGATCGCCGACGCGCCGGCAAAGCCGACAAGGCCCAGCAGGAACATCGGCTTCCGGCCGACGAGGTCGCTGAGGCGGCCACCCAGCAGGAGCAGCGAGCCGAACGCGAGGGCGTACCCGGTCACGATCCACTGCCGATTGTCGTTGGAGAAGCCCAGTGACCGCTGGGCGGTGGGCAACGCGATGTTCACGATCGTCGCGTCGAGCACGACCATGAGCTGGGCCAGGGCGATGACGCCGAGGATCAGCCAGCGGGTGGCGTGGTGCGGGTTGTCCGCGTGGTCATGCGGTGCGGCCTGGTGCCGGTCGGCGACCAAGGTGTCGGTCATGAGTTGGCTCCGATACGAGGAAGTGGAAAGACGACTCCGTTTCACTGTAGACCATATCCGGAAACGACTCTCCACTTAGTGCGTGTGATGTGCCGCACGCCCGCTCGGCAGACTTGGCCGTCGGATGTTCGATTTGTACGATTTCGGCATTTGGTGCACGTGAGGTCGCGGTCCGCCCTATCGTCAGAGAGGTTGAGGGAGTCAACAAGTACTCGAATCGCGCGTTGAGGGAGCAACCATGATTCATCTTCGATTCGGCCTGCCCACACATCGGCGCGCCATGATCGTGACCATCGCGGCTGTGACGACGATGGGCCTCGTCCAGCTGGGATCTCCGGCCGCAGCCGCTCCGGTCGTGCGCTGGGTGTCGCCGAACGGCAACGGGAACACCTGTTCGCTGATGCAGCCGTGCTCGGTGTCGACGGCCCAGTCGCAGGTGCGTTCTGCGGCCCCGTCGATGTCCGCGGACCTGATCATCCGGTTCACGGCGGGCACCTATCCCGCGCTCACGTTGCGCGACACGGACTCGGGCCAGCGAGGTTATGTCGTGCGCTACGAGGCGGCAGTCGGCGCGAAGGCGGTGATCAGCGGAGCCCGCCAGATCACGGGTTGGACTCTCCGCGACAGCGCCAACAACATCTGGCAGGCCCGAGTGCCGAGGTCGTTCACGTCTCGGCAGCTGTATGTCAATGGCGTTCGGGCGTCGCTGGCATCGCGGCCCGTCGCCGACGTCCTCGGATCGCTCACGAAGACCTCGACGGGATACACGTCCTCTCGCACGGGGATGAGCGGTTGGCGCAACCCGGCGGACACGGAGCTGGTGTTCCCGGCGGGTGGCAACGACCCGGTCGCCGGTGGGGTCCAGTCCGTCACGCCGTGGACGTGGAGCATGTGTGGCGTCGCGGGCGTCTCCGGAACCAAGGTCACGGTCGACCCGGCCTGCTGGAACAAGGCCGCGACGGTCCTGGGCACCGACACGACGATGATCTCCAAGCCCACGGCGCTGCAGAACAACTACGCACTGCTCGGAGCGCCCGGTCAGTTCTACTTCGACGACCCCGCGGACATGGTCTACTACGTGCCGCGATCCGGTGAGAACCTCCAGTCGGCGAACGTCGTGATGCCGGAGGCGACATCGCTGCTCACCGCGACCGGCACGGCGGCATCGCCCATCCACGACATTCAGGTGTCCGGGCTGACGTTCGAGTACGCCACGTGGGCTCCCAGCTCGACGGGGGTCGTGGACGTACAGTCCAACGTCATCGGCGGTGAGACGCCCTCCGGGTTGGCGATGATCCCCAGCGCAGTCGCCTTCACACGTACCCGCAACATCGTGTTCGAGCGCAACACGCTGCGCCATCTGGGCGGTGGCGGCGTGTCCTTCACGGCCGGAACCGGCGCGGTCGTGCGTGGCAACGCCGTGACCGATGTGTCGAGCACCGGCATCACGATCGGTGACGCCGTCGCGTGGTCGTCACCCTCGGTGTACGAGTCCGGTGCGACGGTCTCCAACAACGTGGTCCGGAACGTCGCGGCCGAGTACCTCGGTGGCGTGGGGATCTTCGCCGGATGGGTCAAGCACACCCGGATCACCCACAACGAGGTGTCGGACCTGCCGTTCATGGGCATCTCGCTCGGCTGGGGGTGGAACAACGCGAGCGACATGGTCGACAACCACATCGACGACAACCTCGTGCAGAACGTGCACGGCTCGTCGCTCTCCGACGGCGGCGCCATCTACGTCCTCGGCAGCCAGGGCGATTCACCGGGGTCGACGATCTCGGGGAACCATGTCGCAGGTGACGCGCAGCCGTACGGCGCCCTCTACCTCGACTCCGGCGCCTCGCACTGGACCGTACGCGACAACGTGGTCGAGCGAGCGCCGTATGGCTGGCTCTATCTGCAGCACATGGACAACTCCACGTCGTCGTCCAACGTCGTCGTCTCGAACTACGCCGACACCGACATCCAGCAGCAGGCCCCCAAGGGCGCCAACGAGACCAACACGGTCGACGGCAACCAGCTGAAGCTCGTCAGCTGGCCCGCCGCCGCGCAGGCCGTGATCGACGCGGCTGGACTCGAGCCCGCATACGCCGATGTCCAAGGCTGAGCAAGAAGCGGAGATTCCTTTCCGATTCGGTACGATGGGTGCATGACCACCGGCAGTCCGATCCGGGAGCGACCGCTGCGACGTGACGCTGCGCGCAACCGTGAGCTGATCCTCGAGACCGCTGCCGAGGTCTTTGCCGAGCTGGGACTCGAGGCCGGTTACGACGAGATCGCCCGCCGTGCGGGCATCGGCGTCGGCACGGTCTATCGCCGGTTCCCCGAACGGTCAGAGCTCGTCCAGGCGCTGTTCGAGACCCGGATCGACGAGATGGTCGCGATCGGTGAAGCGGCCGCGAACATGCCCGATGCCTGGGACGGCTTGACGTGGTTCTTCGAGAAGTCCGTCGAGAAGCAGGTGGCCGATCGTGGGCTCAAGGAGGTCATGGTCCAGACCCTCGACGAGGGTGGGCGCATGACCGTGGGCCGCGAGCGGATCGGGCCGATCGTCGAGGAGCTCATGCAGCGGGCACAGGCCGACGGCGCGCTCCGGCCAGACGTCGAGGTCACGGATCTCGGCATGCAGCTGATGTTGCTGGGATCGCTCTCGACGCCCGAGCAGCCCGACCTCTGGCGACGTTATCTGGCCTTGCTGCTCGACGGGTTGCGGACTCGCCCGGACAGCACGCCACTGCCCCTCGAGGCGCCGCCCGACGAGGCCATGCATGGCCTGATGTGCAACTTGCAGGGCCGTCGGGCCTGATCTCCTAGCTGCGCGAAACACGCACCATCTCGTCGCGGGGGACGACCTTGATGCGCGTACGGCCAGCGGCCTCGCCGAGGGCGAGCTCGTGCTCGTCGAGCTGCTCCCAGCCCGCCCACGTCGTGAATTCGATGCCGCGCCCTGCGAGGTAGCGGTCGACCGCTTCGCGCTCTGGATCGGCGGGAGCGACGAGCTGGTCGACGTCAGACAGCAACAGCTCGATGGTCTGGGCGGCGTCGGACTTGGTGTGGCCGATCAGTCCGACCGGCCCGCGCTTGATCCACCCGGTGACGTAGGCGCCGGGCAGCGGGTCGCCCTCGATGTCGATGACCCGGCCACCGTCGTTGGGCACGATCGCCTGGGTGTCGTCGAACGGGATGCCGGCCAGGTTCTCCGAGCGGTAGCCGACGGCCCGGTAGACCGCCTGCACAGGCCAGTCGACGAACTCGCCGGTGCCACGCGCGTTGCCCGTACCGTCGAGCTCCGTGACCTCGGTGCGCAGGCCGACGACCTGTCCGTCCTCGCCGAGAATCTCGACTGGGTTCTGGCAGAAGTGGATGTGGATGCGGTGCGGGGCGCCGGTCGGCTCCTTGGCGAGGTAGTTCTGCAGCACGTCGACGACGAGCTTGACCGACTTGGAGGCGCGGATCGCATCCATCGATCCCTCGTCGAGCTCGAAGCCCTCGGGGTGGACGATGACGTCGATGCTCGGGGAGTGCGAGAGCTCGCGAAGCTCCATCGGGGTGAACTTGACCTGCGCCGGTCCGCGGCGGGCGAACACGTGGACATCCTTGGCGGCATTCGCCTTGAGGCCGGCGTGGACGTTGTCGGGGATCTCGGTGACGAGCTGCTCGTCGGCGGTCTTGGCGAGCATACGAGCGACGTCGAGGCCGACGTTGCCGACGCCCAGCACGGCGACGGTCTCGGCGTGCGGGTCGAACGGCCAGTCGCGCGGCGCGTCGGGGTGCCCGTCGTACCAGGACACGAAGTCGGCGGCGCCGAAGGAGCCCTTGAGGTCGATGCCGGGGATGTCGAGGTCGCGATCGGCGCGCGCACCGGTGGCGAAGATGACCGCGTCGTAGAACTGCTGCAGGTGGTCGAGCTTGAGATCCGTGCCGTAGTCGACGTTACCGAAGAAGCGGATGTCGTCGTTGGACAGCACGCGCTTGAGCGCCTTGATGATCTCCTTGATCCGCGGGTGGTCCGGCGCGACGCCGTAGCGGATCAGGCCGAACGGCGTGGGGTCGCGGTCGAGGATGTCGATCGTGACGTCGACCTCGGACTTGGTGAGGATGTCGGCCGCGTAGATGCCCGCCGGTCCGGCGCCGATCACGGCGACACGCAATTGCCTGCTCATACACAACTCCTGGGGGAAGATCGCCACGCTGTCTTAGGCAAGGCTAAGGACGCGGTTCAAGGGGGCCAGGTGCGTCTTGCCATGCGAACGGCAATCGTGTGTGGTGGGTCACACCTGAACTGAGTTCAGGTATGTATGGAAGTGTATGCGGGACCGGCAGAGGCGTGCACGGGTTGTGGCGCGCCTCACACCCCTCCTGAGTGAGCGCGACGAAGGAGCGCGGCCACAGTACGTTGAGGGCATGACCACCGCCGTCGTCGTGGGCTCGGGGCCCAACGGGCTGGCCGCCGCTGTCGTGCTGGCGCGGGCCGGGATCGACGTGACGGTGCTGGAGGCCGAGGACGAGATCGGCGGCGGCACCCGGTCGGCGGAGCTCAACGTCCCCGGCGTCCTGCACGACATCTGCTCGGCGACGCATCCCACGGGCGTTGCGTCGCCGTTCTTCCAGTCCCTCGACCTCGAGCGTCACGGGCTCGAGTGGTTGTGGCCCGAGGTCGACGCGGTCCACCCGCTCGACGGCGGGCGAGCCGGCGTGCTGTTCCGCGATCTCGACCGTACGGTCGAAGGCCTCGGCGTCGACGGCAAGGCGTGGCGCAAGCTCTACGCCCCGCTGGCCGAGTCGAGCGATGCGCTGATCGGCGAGCTGTTCCGGCCGATCGTGCATGTGCCCAAGCACCCGATCCTGATGGTGAAGTTCGGCCTGCGTGCCCTGCAACCGGCCTCGTGGATCGCCCGGCGATGGGAGACGGACGAGGCGCGTGGCTTGTTCGCGGGTCTCGCTGCGCACGCGATCCATCCCCTTGACCGGCCGACGACCGGCGGCCTCGGCCTGATGTTCGGGATGACCAGCCATGCGTACGGCTGGCCAGTCGCCAAAGGCGGCTCGGCCTCTATCGCCCGGGCGCTGGCTGCCGACATCGTCGAGCACGGCGGTCGGATCGAGACCGGGCACGAAGTGACCGAGCTGCCGCAGGCCGACATCGTCATCTTCGACACGTCACCGCAGATCGCGTTGCGCCTCGCCGGTGACCGGCTGCCCCGCCGCGTCCGCCGGCCGCTCAAGCGCTGGCGTTCCGGCCCTGGGGTCTTCAAGGTCGACTTCGCGGTCGAGGGCGGCGTTCCGTGGGACAACGAGTGGGCCCGCAAGGCCGGCACCGTGCACCTCGCCGGCACGTTCGAGGAGCTCAATGCCGCCGAGCGCGAGGTCCACGCCGGCCGTATGCCCGATCGCCCCTTCGTCCTGCTCTGCCAGCAGTACCTCGCCGATCCGGGGCGTTCGGACGGCGACATCCACCCGGTGTGGTCCTACGCCCACGTGCCGAACGGCTACACCGGCGACGCGACCGAGGCGATCACGGCTCAGATCGAACGGTTCGCGCCCGGGTTCCGTGACCGCATCGTCGCGCAGACGTCCTCGGGTCCTGCACAGCTCGAGGCCCACAACGCCAACTACGTCGGCGGTGACATCGGTGGCGGCGCGAACGACGCCTGGCAGCTGGTCATGCGACCGCGATTCTCGGCCAACCCGTACTCGCTGGGTGCCAGGGGTCTCTACATCTGTTCGGCCTCCACGCCTCCGGGTGGCGGCGTCCACGGGATGGGCGGCTTCCATGCCGCGACGGCGGCTGTGCGGAGCCTGTGAGTCTGTCACAAGACTCACAGGGCGGAACTCCCTTCGAAAAGTCCCCGTTCATACGGTTGAACGTTCAGCCAGTCTGTCCCGTTCTACACATGGCACGCTGATTCCATACCCTCGAGCTGAGGAGCCCGACCGATGAAACTTCCAGCGCACAAGAAGATGCTTTCGGCGGCCGCGGCCGCTTCCGTCATGTTGCTGACCGCCGCATGCGGCAGTGGCAGCGGCGGTGCATCGTCCGACACGACCGGCTCGTCATCGACGCCATCGTCCAGCAGTGACGACTCGTCCGACGCCAGCGCGTCGAGCTACAAGGACGGCGACTACGACGCCGAGGCGAGCTACTCCAACCCCGGCGGTGAGTCGAAGGTCAAGGTCGACCTCACGCTCGCGGACAACAAGATCACCAAGATCGAGGTCACGCCAGAGGCCGAGAACGGCACGTCGAAGCAGTTCCAGACCAAGTTCGCCGGCGGCATCGCCGACGAGGTCGTCGGCAAGAGCCTCGACGAGCTGAACGTCTCCAAGGTTGCCGGATCGTCGCTGACCTCGACGGGCTTCAACGCCGCGATCGACGAGATCAAGGCTGATGCCAAGGCCTGAGCCGGCCGCCTGGCAGTTCGAGGCGATCGGCACGGCGTGGCAGATCGACACCTCAGAGCCGATCGCCTCCGAGACGGCCGCCGCCGTGCTCGGCTGCATCAAGCGGTTCGACCGGGCGTGGTCCCGCTTCCGGGACGACTCGCTCGTCAGCGACATCGCGCGCGGGGCGGGTGAGTGGGAGATGCCGCTCGAGGCCGACAGCCTGCTGACGTTCTACGACGAGCTCCACCGGCTGACCGACGGTGCCGTGAACCCGCTGATCGGCCGTACGCTCTCGGACCTGGGCTACGACGCCACGTACTCGCTCGTCGCGTCGGGCGAGCCCGCCGCCGTCCCGATGTGGGACACCGTCGAGTGGCACGAGCCCATCCTGACGACGCGCGAACCGCTGGTGATCGACGTGGGTGCAGCGGGCAAGGGTCTGCTCGTCGACCTCGTGTCGGGGATCCTCCGGGAAGAGCTCAACCAGTTCACCGTCGACGCGAGCGGCGACATCTACCACAACGGGACGACGCCGATCCGCGTCGCGCTCGAGCACCCCTCGGACGCGACGCGCGCTGTCGGGGTCGCCGAGCTCGAGCCCGAAGACGCCCTCTGCGCCTCGGCGACCAACCGTCGATCGTGGGGCGACGGCCTGCACCACGTGCTCGACGGCCGCACAGGCAGGCCGACCGATGACGTCGTCGCGACCTGGGTCGTCGTCCCGCAGTCCTGCATGACCGCAGACGGACTCGCGACGGCCCTGTTCCTTGTCGAGCCGGCCCAGCTCATGACCCGTTTCGACTTCGAGTTCGTCCGCATGCACGCTGACGGCCGGGTCGAGTGGTCGCCCGACTTCCCTGGAGAGGTGTTCACATGAGCACGAAGCTCGACCCCCGTGACCTGCTGGACCGACAGCTCGGCCGCGTGACGATGTATCGCCTGATCACGATCGTGTTGTCCGTGCTGGTCGCGGTCTACGTGATCTTCTCGGCGACCGGGATCATCGACGGCCTGTCGGTCAAGGATCAGCTCGTCACGCTGGTGGTCCTCCTGGTCGCGTCCTACGCGAGCAGCCGGCTGCTCGGTGCGATCTGGCGAGTCCGTCCGCACGGGGAGTCGGCGATCATCACGGCTCTCCTGCTGTTCTTCCTCTACGTCCCGCTGCTCGAGACGGATGTCGAGAACCTCGCCTGGCTCGCAGGCGCGGCGGTCCTCGGCAACGCGTCGAAGTACGTTCTCGCGTGGCGCGGTCGGCACGTCTTCAACCCGGCAGCGGCCGGCGCTCTACTCGTGCTCCTCGTGCAGGACATCGTCGGGCGCGAGAGCCCGATCAACGCGATCTGGCAGACCGCTGCGACCGAGAAGCTGTTCCCGTTCGTCGTCGTCGGCGTGTTCCTGGTGCTCTGGCGCACGCGCAGGCTCGACATCGGACTCCTGTTCATCCTCATCGCGGGCGTCCTGGTCGTCGTGCGCCTGATGGACGCGAGCACCGACCAGTCGTTCGTGGACGTGCTCAAGTCTGCGTTCTACTCCTACCCGATCGTCTTCCTCGCCGGCTTCATGCTCACCGAGCCGCTGACGCTGCCGCCACGTCGGCGCCAGCAGCTGGCTGTCGCGGCGCTGACCGCGGTCGTGTTCGCCTACCCGATCTGGATCCTGCTGCTCACGGACAGCCCGCCAGACCTGGGCGTCTTCGCGGTCACTCCCGAGCTCTCGCTGCTGATCGGCAACCTGCTGGCGTTCGCGTTCTCGCGTCGTCGCGGTGTCACGTTCGTGCTCGAGCAGCGCCGTGCGCTGACGCCGGAGACCCATGAGCTGACGTTCCGCGCCAAGCGACCGGTGTCGTTCGAGCCGGGCCAGTTCGCCGAGCTGACGGTGCCGCACGCCGGTGTCGACGGTCGTGGCAGCCGGCGCTCCTTCAGCATCGCCTCTCCGCCGAATGCCGACGGCCGCGTCTCGTTCGCGCTGCGCGTGCCAGAGCGCTCGTCGAGCTTCAAGAAGGCACTGCTGGCCATGGAGCCCGGTGACACGGTGCACGCGACCGGCATCGGCGGTGACTTCCTGCTGCCGTCGGACCCGTCGGAGCCGCTGCTGCTCGTGGCGGGCGGCATCGGCATCACGCCGTTCCTGAGCCAGCTGCGACATGAGCCGTCGCGCGACGCGGTGCTCGTCTACGGGGTCTCGTCCCCGGACGAGGTGCCGTTCGTCGAAGAGCTCGCGGGCGTTCGCGTGGTGCTGGTCGGCCCGGCGCGACCTGACGAGCTGCCCGACGGCTGGTCGTACGTCGAGGCACCGTTCCTGTCGCCGCAGCTCATCGCCGAAGCGGTGCCGGATCTTGCCGACCGCAAGGCGTTCGTGTCAGGTCCGCCGGCGATGGTCAATGCCGTGCGTGTGGGCCTCGCCAAGCGGTGCAAGGGCGTCAAGACCGACTACTTCACCGGCTACTGAGCGCCCGGTCCGGACCAGCGTTCCTCGATGTGGCCGAGGCGCCACACGGCGACCGCGACCACCCACGTCAGCGCGAAGAGCCCCACGATCGCGAAGCCCACGTGGTCGAGGTCGATCGCGCCGATCCACGCCACCGGCCCCGTCTCGACCCCGAAGCGGCTGCCGAGCAGCCCGACGATCTCGATCCCGCCGATCACGAGGGCGACGACGACGGACAAGCCGGTCATCGTGACGTTGTAGAAGACCTTGCGCGCGGGATTGAGGAACGCCCAGTCGTACGCGAGTCCCATGAAGGCGCCGTCGAGGCTGTCGAACGTGCTCATGCCCGCCGTGAAGAGGATCGGCAGGATCAGCAAGGCGTACCAAGGCAGCTGGAGGGTCGCGGCGCCGGCGGCGAGAGCCAGGAGCGAGACCTCGGTGGCGGTGTCGAAGCCGAGGCCGAACAGCAGCCCCACCGGGTACATGTGGATCGGCTTGGTGACCGACCCGGTGAAGCGGGCGAGGAGCCGGTTGAGCAGACCGCGGTGGTGCAGGTGGTGCTCGAGCTCGGCCTCGTCGAAGTCGCCGGCGCGCATCTCGCGAGCCACCCGCAGGATGCCGATGAGGACGCCGGCATTGATGACCCCGATCGTGATCAGGAAGAGCCCCGAGACGGTCGTGCCGATGATCCCGGTCGTCTGCTGGAGGGTCGATGACTCGTCGGCGACCCGCGCCCCGATCGTCCGCATGCCGGCTGCCAGCAGGAGGCACAGGACGACGACCACGCTGGAGTGACCCAGCGAGAACCACAAGCCGACGGACAGCGGCCGGGCGCCCTCGCGGCGCTCGGTCAGCAGCTTGCGGGTGACGTTGTCGATCGCGGCGATGTGGTCGGCGTCGAACGCGTGCCGCAGTCCCAGCGTGTAGGCCGTGACCCCGAGGCCGAAGCCGAACACGCCTGCCGTGCCCAGGTCGACGTGCTGCGACGTGGTCAGCGCCAGCAGCCCCCAGCCGACGAGATGGAGCAATGCGATGACGGCGAGCATCCCGCCGAGCGACCTGCGCTCAGCGGGGTTCGCCCTGCTGCGCGTCATGGTCGGCATGTGTCCCCCGCGGTCCGTCTCTGGCAGTCACGGTACTCAGGCGTCCTTGCTGGGAGGCCACGACCAACCTAGTGTGATGCAGGACACACGCGTCGATCGCGAGGAGTGCACATGACTGAGATGCCGGCCGAGTTCCTGGAGCCTGAGCGGGGGGAGGACCGCGAGACGCCGAGCGTTCGCGACCGCGGGGCGGACGAGCCGGTCCGTGATCCGCGCACGTCGAGCCAGCCCGACACGGACTTCCCGTACGGCGACGGCTGACGAGGCGCCGATTGGCGCAGAACTGGGCAGAGTTGATAGGAATGGACTCAACTTTGGAAGCGTTGAGATGAGTGACACCCATTCCATCCCAGGAGAACCGCCATGGACCTTGCGAAGTTCACCACGCGCAGCCAGCAAGCGCTGGCCAGCGCGATCTCTTCGGCCGCCGCCGCGGGCAACCCCGCCGTCGAGCCGGCCCACCTCCTCTCCGCCCTCCTCACGCAGGACGGTGGCACCGCCGCACCGCTGATCCAGGCCGCCGGCGTCGACGCCCAGGCAGTGCGGGCCGGGCTCAAGTCCGCCCTCGAGTCGCTGCCCTCGGCCAGCGGCGCCAGCGTCCAGAATCCCGGCCTCTCGCGATCGAGCCACGAGGTGCTGCAGCGTGCACAGGACCTCGCTGACCTGCTCGGTGACGAGTTCGTCTCGACCGAGCACCTGGCGGTCGGCATCGCGACTGTCGAGTCAACTGCCAAGACCGTGCTGACCGAGGCGGGCACGACCGCTGAGTCGCTGCAGGCGGCGTTCGCCGCCGTCCGCGGCACCGCCCGCGTGACGAGCGCGGATGCCGAGGACACGTACCAGTCGCTCGAGAAGTACGGCGTCGACCTCACGGCCGTCGCCCGCGAAGGCAAGCTCGACCCGGTCATCGGGCGCGACAGCGAGATCCGGCGCGTCGTCCAGGTGCTGTCACGGCGTACCAAGAACAATCCCGTGCTGATCGGCGAGCCCGGCGTCGGCAAGACCGCCGTCGTCGAGGGGCTGGCCCAGCGCATCGTCGCGGGTGACGTGCCCGAGTCGCTGCGCGGCCGCCGCCTCATCTCGCTCGACCTCGCCTCGATGGTCGCCGGCGCGAAGTATCGCGGTGAGTTCGAGGAACGCCTCAAGGCCGTCCTGACCGAGATCAAGGAGTCCGAGGGCCAGGTCATCACGTTCATCGACGAGCTGCACACCGTGGTCGGCGCAGGCGCCGGCGGCGACAGCTCGATGGACGCCGGCAACATGCTCAAGCCGATGCTCGCCCGCGGCGAGCTGCGAATGATCGGCGCGACGACGCTCGACGAGTACCGCGAGCGCATCGAGAAGGATCCCGCCCTGGAGCGCCGCTTCCAGCAGGTCTTCGTCGGCGAGCCCAGCCCGGAGGACACGATCGCGATCCTGCGCGGCCTCAAGGAGCGCTACGAGGCGCACCACAAGGTGTCGATCTCCGATGCCGCACTGGTCGCCGCCGCAACGCTGTCCGATCGCTACATCCCCGGCCGCCAGCTGCCCGACAAGGCGATCGACCTGATCGACGAGGCCAGCAGCCGGCTTCGCATGGAGATCGACTCGAGCCCCATCGAGATCGACGAGCTCCGGCGGGCCGTCGACCGGCTCCGCATGGAGGAGCTGCACCTCGACAAGGAGCAGGACGACGCGAGCCGTGACCGGCTGGCCAAGCTCCGCATCGAGCTGGCCGACAAGCAGGAGGCGCTGCGTGCCCTCGAGACCAGGTGGGAGCGCGAGAAGCAGGCCCTCAACGCGGTCGGTGAGATCAAGGAGCGGATCGACGAGGTCCGCAGCCAGGCCGAGCGCGCACAGCGCGAGGGCGACATGGACACCGCGAGCCGGCTGATCTACAGCGAGATCCCGGCCATGGAACGCCAGCTCGAGGACGCCCAGGCCGCCGAGGCGGCTCAGGAGGGTGACGCCATGGTGCACGAGGAGGTCGGTGCCGACGACGTCGCCGAGGTCGTGGCGGCGTGGACCGGCATCCCCACCGGCCGCCTGCTCGAGGGCGAGACCGGCAAGCTGCTGCGCATGGAGGAGGAGCTCGGCAAGCGGCTCATCGGCCAGAAGACCGCCGTCACGGCGGTGTCGGATGCCGTACGTCGCTCGCGTGCGGGCATCAGCGACCCTGACCGGCCGACCGGTTCGTTCCTGTTCCTCGGCCCGACCGGCGTGGGCAAGACCGAGCTCGCCAAGACCCTCGCGGAGTTCCTGTTCGACGACGAGCGCGCCATCATCCGGGTCGACATGAGCGAGTACTCCGAGAAGCACTCGGTCAGTCGCCTGGTCGGCGCTCCTCCCGGATACGTCGGGTACGACGAAGGCGGTCAGCTGACCGAAGCCGTACGCCGCCGGCCGTACTCGGTCGTGCTGCTCGACGAGGTCGAGAAGGCGCACCCCGAGGTCTTCGACATCCTCCTGCAGGTGCTAGACGACGGCCGGCTGACCGACGGTCAGGGACGTACGGTCGACTTCCGCAACGTGATCCTGATCCTCACGTCCAACCTCGGCTCGGCCTTCCTGAGCGACGCCACGCTCGACGACGACGCCAAGCGCGCCGCCGTGATGGAGGTCGTCAGGGCGTCGTTCAAGCCCGAGTTCCTCAACCGGCTCGACGAGATCGTCACGTTCGACGCCCTCGGCACCGACGAGCTGGCGCACATCGTCGACCTGCAGGTCTCGGCACTCGCCAAGCGCCTCGCGGTCCGGCGCATCACGCTGGAGGTCACGGCGGCCGCGCGCGAGTGGCTCGCGCTGACCGGCTGGGATCCCGCGTACGGAGCGCGGCCCCTGCGGCGGCTCGTGCAGCAGGCGATCGGCGACCGGCTCGCGCGTTCGCTGCTGAGTGGTGAGGTGCGCGACGGCGACACCGTCGTGGTCGATCGTGCGCCGGACGCCGACGAGCTGACGGTCAAGGCCGCCTGACCTCGCTCCTTGGGTGACATGTTGGAATGGGTGGATGACCGAGCACCGCGCTGAGCGCCCGCCGCGACTGACGCGGGCGTGCGCCTACCTCGGCGTGATCGGCGCGTTCCACGTGGTGCAGGCCATCATCGTGCTGACCGGGTGGTACTCCGAGAGCGGCGAGGAGCAGGTCAAGCGCTTCACCGACCCGCTCGTCACCGAGGGGCTCGATCGCGGTGACGCGGAGACGATCTACCGCGTCTTCCTCGGGACGCTGGCGGTCCTGGCCGCGTCCGTCCTGATCTTCGCGATCTACACGGCGATGGGGCACGCGGTCAGCCGCATCATGCTGACCATCACGACACCCGCGATGGCGTTGCTGGGCATCGTGCAGGGCTCGTTCGTCGCGATCCTGTTGAGCTTCATGGCGGTGGCCTTCGTGCTCCAGGTCTGGGCACCTGACGTGCGCCGGTGGTTCGCGCTGCTGAGCGGCAAGGAAGAGCCCGCGCCGGCCGCGCCCACGGGCTGGCCGCCGCCGCTGCCCCCCGCATCGACGACTCCGGAGCAGGGCCACCAGCCCGGTGCGCAGCAGCAGTGGGCGGCGCACCCTCACGCGTACGCTTCGCCGCGCCCGCAGGCGCCGACCGACGCGATCAAGGTCCTGTCGCTCATCGTGCTGATCGTCTCGTCGATCATCGCTGCGGGCTGCGCGGTGTTCCTCCTGATGTACGAGTTCGCCCGCGAGGAGCTGGTCAAGCAGCAGCTCGAGTCAGGGATGAACTGGGCGCACCTGACCGAGGCCGAGGTGCGCGACTCCTACCGCGACCTCGCGGTCCTGTCGTGGGTCGCCATGCCGCTGTGCCTGATGGCGATCGCCGTTTCGGTGGTCCTCCTGGTGCGCAGGCGCCGGCGCAGCTGATCCCGGATTTTGTCCGGACATGAGAGTCGTCACAGAGGCCGCCCGCGATGTGCGTCGTCGTAGGGCCGCTCGATAGACTGAAGACATGCCAGAAAGCACTGTTCCCGGTCAGAAACGTCCTCACGTCGTCGTGGTCGGGGGCGGATTCGGAGGGATCGCTGCCGTCCGCAAGCTCAAGCGCGCCGACGTCGACGTGACGCTGATCGACCGTCACACGTACAACACCTTCCAGCCGCTGCTCTACCAGGTCGCGACCGCGAGCCTCAACCCCGGCGACATCACCTGGTTCCTGCGTGCGATCCGCGCCAAGCAGAGCAACGTGCGCTTCCTCAAGGGTCTCGTCGAGTCGATGGACCACGAGGCCAAGACGCTCAAGCTCGACGGCGGCGTCGAGGTCAAGTACGACTACCTGGTCATCGCCGTGGGCGTGACCGCCAACTTCTTCGGCATCCCCGGTGCCGCCGAGCTCGCGATGCCGCTCTATCGCCGCTCGCAGGCGCTCGCGGTGCGCGACAAGATGTTCGCGGCCCTCGAGGACGCCGCGGTCAACGGCCAGGACCGCGACCTGCGCATCATCGTGGTCGGCGGTGGCGCCACCGGCGTCGAGACCGCTGGCGCGTTCGCCGAGCTGCGCAACAACGACATGCCGGTGACCTATCCCGAGCTCGACCGCAAGCGGGTGCACATCACGCTGATCGAGATGATGCCGCACGTCCTCGGCCCGTTCCACCCCAAGCTGCGCGACTACGCCAAGAAGTCGCTCGAGAAGCGCGATGTCGACCTGCGCCTCGAGACCGCCGTCAAGGAGGTCCGCGAGGACGGTGTGCTCGTCGAGCACAACGGCGAGCAGGAGTTCCTGCCGGCCGGCATCGTCGTGTGGGCCAGCGGCATCACGGCGCACCCGACGGTCCAGGACTGGTCCGTCCCGCAGGGCCGCGGTGGCCGGATCGAGACCGACGAGCACCTGCGGGTCAAGGGCATGAACGACGTCTTCGCGATCGGCGACGTCTCGGTCAGCCCCGACGAGCCGCTCCCCCAGCTGGCCCAGCCCGCGATCCAGGGTGGCAAGCACGTCGCGAAGTTCATCAGGGCCGAGCTCAAGGGCAAGACCATCAAGCCGTTCAAGTACAAGGACAAGGGCACGATGGCGACGATCGGACGGTCGTCCGCGGTCGCCGAGATCAAGTTCCTGCCTCGGCTGACGGGCTTCCCGGCCTGGATCATCTGGGTCGGCCTGCACGTCGCGACGCTGCTCGGCAACCGCAACCGGTTCGCCACGATGATCAACCTCACGGCCAAGTACCTCGTGTGGGGCAGCCACAACGCGATCGTCGGTGAGACGCCGCCGGTCGTCGCGCTCAAGCCCGTCACGGTCGATGCCCGGGAGCCGCGCAAGGCGGTCTCGCGTGCCGCCGCTCGCAAGGCGACGGCAGCCAAGAAGCCCTGACGGCATCGCGGCGTCCGGCCACGATCCGGACCTGATCGGCTCGCTCGTGATCCGGGCTCAGCCGGCGCTCGAAGATTCCCGTTCGGTCCTCACGGACCGACACGGGCGGCCACACTGGGGAGCATCCCTTCGCCCGGAAGACTCCCGTGACCAGAACACCGCTGTCGGCTGCCTTGCGGTCGGCGCTCGCGCGTGGCGTCTGGACGGCCCTGCTGCTGCCGGCCGCGGGCATGGTCATCGGGATCGGGCCGAGCATCGCGCCTGCCCAGGCGAGCGAGCTGGTCGCACCGGATCCCACGCTCGTGCAGATCTCGGTCACCGAGGCGTACGCGACGTGGCCCGCAGTGCCGGGCGCTGACACCTACACGCTGGAGCTCTGGCGAGACGGCACGTCGGTCTACTCCCATACGTCGCCGGCGCTGAGCCAAGTGCTGACGCTTCCGGCGAGCGTGCCGGGCGCGACCTACCAGTACACCGTTGCCGCCGTGGACCTCAACGAGGCCGGAGAGAGCCAGGAACTCGCGTCGAGTGTCTCCGTGCCCAGAACGCTGACGATCAGGCCGGACAGGACCAAGATGCGGTTCGCGTCCTACAACGTCTGCGCCGAGCACTGCCCGCGCCTGCACAGCTGGGCGTACCGCGTCTCCCGCGTGGTGGCGACGATCAAGTCGCGGGCTCCGGACGTCGTCACCCTGCAGGAGACGGGTGGGGGCGCTCGCCTCAGCAACCTGACTTCGCGGATGAGCACCGCTGGCTATGCCCGCGCCACGGGAGGTGGTGCGCGTTGGACGTTCTACCGCTCCTCCACGATGTCTCGCTTGGACCACAAGGCTGACGACCTGTATGGCAAGACCGTCGTCGTCCGCTACGGCACCAAAGGCAAGAACCAGTACGTCCCCATCCAGCTGCTCCGGCAGAAGGCCACGAACGCTCGGGTGCTGGTGGTGAACTACCACCTGCAGGCGTTCGACGGGACCACGAACGACCGGGCGCGGCTGTCGGAGTTCAAGCAGGTGAGCAGCAGCATGGCCGACTTCAGAGCGGCCAACCCGACGATCCCCGTGGTCAGGTCCGGCGACTTCAACTCGTTGCTCCACACCAACACCTCGCGAGACTCGGACTCCGCTCGATGGCGGGTCTATGCCCAGGCCAAGTCGGACGGTTTCAAGGACGCGCGCGCCACGGCGGCAACCGCATCGCATCGCAACGCCAGCAGCATCAACCAGGTGCCCAGTGACCACCGGCACTTTCCCAGCGCGTTCCAGCTGGACCACTTCTTCGTCCAGCGCAGCGCCTCGGTCACGGCTTTCGGTCTGCTGACCCGCGATGTCGGCTACTCGAGCCAGTACAGCGACCACGACATGATCTGGGCCGACGTTCTCATGCCGTCACGGTGAGCTCGCACCACGGTCCCGGACTCCGGGCAGGCCCTGGTCGAGCGTTGACTCGAGCTCGGCGCGGGCGGTCAGCATCGACGGCCCGTACCACGTCAATGACCGTCCCGACACGAGCCGGGTCGGCGTACGCGCGAAGGCCTCGGGGCCGTCGTCCGCGGTGAAGACGTACGGCTCGTCGGGCAGCAGGACCAGGTCGACGTCGGGGGAGTCGATGTCGGCGAGGTCGACCTTGGGATAGCGGTCATCCCCGCCGCCGAAGGCGTTGACGAGACCGAGCCGCCCGATCAGGTCACCCGTGAACGTACGGCCGCCGACGACCATCCACGGATCGCGCCAGATCGGGATCGCCACGCGGCGCCCCGAGTCCGGTGCGGGTTCGGCCCACACCGCCCGCGCCTCGTCGAGCCAGCCCGGCGGGTCCCAGCCGAGTCCCTCGGTGAACATCCGCTCCATCGAGGCGAACGCCTCGTCGACGGTCTCGATGACCGTGACCCAGACCTTGATGCCGCTGTCCCGGAGCCGTTGCACATCGAGCTCGCGGTTCTCCTCGCGGTTGGCCAGCACGAGGTCGGGCTGGAGTGCGGCGATCGCGGCCCGGTCGGGGTTCTTGGTGCCCCGCACGCGCAGCACGTCGAGATCTGCCGGGTGCGTGCACCAGTCGGTGGCGCCGACCAAGGCATCGGGCCGGGTTGCCGCGACAGCCTCGGTCAGCGACGGGACGAGCGACACGACGCGCCGCGCCGGACGGACGGCCCCGACCTCATGGCCGAGATCGTCCGTCGCGGTCGTCATGCGCTCACTCTAGGCAGAGCTAGGGGATGTCCCGGCGGGTGTCGCGGACGTGCTCGCCGGCGGGGCGGTCATCGGCGAGCTGGTCGTCCATGACCGGGTCATCGGCGAGCTGGTCGTTCGTCGGACGATCGCCGTCGATGCGCTCACCGCCGGGGCGGTCATCGCTGACGACCCGTTCGTCGGCTGCGAGGTCGCGGTCCGTACGTCCGTCGCCGTCGAGGTCGGGGTCGAGCCGGTCCGCCTCGGCGAGCCGCTCACCAGCCTCCGCACGTACGTGGCCGGCCTCCTGCTCGTGCTGCTTGGCCTGACGTGCGAGCTGCTCGGCGGCGACGCGGGCCTCCTCGGCCTCGGCGCGCGCGGCAGCGGCGTCGGCTTCGCGACGACTGGCCTCGATGCCGCTCACCTCGGCTTCCTCGCGGAGCTCTCCGGCGCGGTGGCGGTTACGCTGGACCGCCTTCAGATGCGCACGGTTGCGCATCGTGATCCCGATGATCCCGATGATCGCGATGACGGCCAGGGCAATCAGCGCCCATACCCACCAGTTGTCGTCCATGTCGGTCTCCCTCTCTCGTGCGGCGCGCATCACGACGGACGCGTGCCGTTGTCCCGAGAGGGGTACCCGATTTAGCGATCGCCACACCCGGTGCTGGGTTCAGCCGCCGAGCGAGCCAACGGCCCGCGCGATGACCAGCAGGGACGTGAGCAGCGCAGCGGTCGCCTCGATGCCCATCAGCACCTTGGCGCGTGAGCTGAGCGGCATCGTGTCGGTCGGGCTGAAGGCGCTGGAGTTGGTCAGCGAGACGTACAGGTAGTCGACGAAGGTCGGGATCCAGCCGGAGTTCCGGCTGGCCGTCGTGGCGACCTCCTCGACCGCGTCGTGGTTCTCGTCCTGGGAGAACCGCCAGTCGGCCGCGGCCATCTGGCGGTGGGTCTTGACCCGCCGGGCGACCGGACCACCCCGGTCGAGCTCCCAGAACAGGAGGCCGAAGCCGATGACGTTGGTGAGCCACACCTGCGTGGCAGCCACGAGCAGGGGCTCGCCGGATGAGTGCTTCTCGGTCATTGCGTGGACCAGCATGCCCAGTGCGATCAGGTTGGCCAGGATCATGAGACTCGCGAGCGCGATCGAGGCGAGTCGCGACCACCGCGTCTCGCGGGTCATCCGCCGCGGATTCGTCGCGATGAGCGCGACCAGCAGCGCGAGCTCGATGGCTGGAATGACGAACCTCGGGCCGACCAGCAGCGACGCCGGCAGCAAGGCATACGTCAGCACGGCGACCGTGACGGCGGCAGCGGGCGGCAGACGGTTCTCCCCGTCAGCGTTGCGCCGCGCCTTGAGCTCCTTCTTCGCGGCATCATCCGGGCTCGCCATATCCGAACGCTAGACCCGTAGAGGCCCGTCCGCCTGTCGGCCGAGCCGCCGTAGTCTGGAGCTGTCCATCGAGATCGACCGAGGAATCCCATGCCTGCCACTCGCCTGATGCCGTCCGAGGAAGCCTCCGACCTGATCGCGTTGACCCGCGACATCGCGGCCAAGGAGCTGGCGCCCGAGGTCGCGCAGATCGAGGCGTCCGGTGAGTTCCCGCGCGAGGTGTTCCGGACGCTGGGCCGGGCCGGTCTGCTGTCGCTGCCCTATCCGGAGGAGTTCGGCGGGGGCGGTCAACCGTATGAGGTCTACCTGCAGGTGCTGGAGGAGATCGCCGCGGTGTCGGCCTCGGTCGGTGTGGGGGTCAGCGTGCACGCCCTGTCGTGCTTCGGCCTGTTCACCGCCGGCACCGATGAGCAGCGCAAGCAGTGGCTGCCTGAGATGCTGTCCGGTGAGCAGCTCGGGGCGTACTGCCTGTCGGAGGCCCATGCGGGCTCGGACCCGGCGGCGATGAAGACCCGTGCGGTCCGCGACGGCGACTCCTACGTGCTCAACGGCGCCAAGGCGTGGACGACCCACGGCGGCAAGGCCGACTTCTACAAGGTCATGGCTCGTACGTCCGACGACGGTGGGCGCGGAATCTCCTGCTTCCTGGTGGCCGCGGACACGCCGGGGCTGAGCGCGGATCACCCGGAGCAGAAGATGGGCCTGATGGGCTCGACCACCGCGACGATGCTCTTCGATGACGTACGCATCCCGGCCGAGCGCCGGCTCGGTGATGAGGGCCAGGGCCTGCCGATCGCCCTCGCCGGGTTGGATTCTGGGCGCCTGGGCATCGCCGCCGTTGCGACCGGCCTGGCGCAGGGCGCACTGGACGCCGCGATCGCGTACGCCAAGGAGCGTCAGACGTTCGGCAAGGCGATCATCGACCACCAAGGGCTCGGGTTCGTGCTGGCGGACATGTCCGCCGCGGTCGAGTCGGCGCGTGCGACGTACCTGGCAGCGGCGCGGATGAAGGACGCCGGGCAGAAATTCTCCCGGCAGGCGTCGATCGCCAAGCTCGTGTGCACCGACAACGCCATGAAGGTCACGACCGACGCGGTGCAGGTGCTCGGCGGCGCCGGCTACACCCGCGACTTCCCGGTCGAGCGCTACATGCGCGAGGCCAAGGTCATGCAGATCTTCGAGGGCACCAACCAGATCCAACGCCTCGTCATCGCCCGCGACCTCGCCCACTAGCTCCGATCACGACGTGCGGATGGCCTGCGTTCGGCTGAAGAACCGCAGCGCCATGCGGCGGCGGCGTGGTGCCGGGATGCGTTCCAGGGCTTGACGGCGAAGCTCGAGTCGTCGCACCAGATCCGCCTCGCGGAGCTGGTGGCTGCGGTAGGCGGTGTAATCGGTGTTCATGAGTCGTCCTTTCGTGACGGCTTCACGATGTCGCGGACGGGCACTCGGCCACATCGGGCGCCTTCCCCATGTCTTGGATGCACCGGAACGAGACGCAAGATGGGGCGATTTCCCGATGTTCTCCGGGTCGTTCTCGAATGTCCTTGTGGTGGCAGGCAACCGGTCTGCCTGGATCAGCAGGAGGACACGCATGACACTCTTCATGGACGTGCACCACATGGATGGCACTGTCACGCTCGATGACGTCAAGAAGGCTCACGCAGCCGATCTCGAGACCCAGACGGCACATGGAGTCGACTACCGGCAGTACTGGGTCGATGAGACGAACGGCAAGATCTTCTGCCTCGTCGAAGCGCCCGACGCAGAAGCGGCCAACACGGTCCACCGCGAGGCCCATGGGCTCGTGGCGGACGAGATCTACCCCGTCGCCGAGGGCAGCTGACTCGCGACCCCCGGTTGCCGGCGCAGCCGGGCCAGCATCCCGCGTCGGCGGAGCGCCCTCCTGGACTCCGCCGACGCGGGATCCCGCGTCTCCCTCGTGACCGTCCAGTTGTCAGGACCAGAGGGGCTGGCGGCGCGCCGCACGACGAGTCACAATCGGGATTGGCGTGAAGGAGCGGTGATGAGCAACAGCATCGACGGCGCCCTGTCTCGCGCCCCCGTGGTGGAGCGTGACGGGATACTCGAACGACTCGTCGGCATCGCGGATGAAGCCGCACGAGGGCACGGCTGCCTCGTCCTCGTGAGCGGCGAAGCCGGCGTCGGCAAGACGACACTGGTCGAGGCGTTCCTCGACTCGATCGCAGACCCGTCAGCCGTTCGCCGCGGAGGTTGCGACAACGTCACGACGCCCGCACCGCTCGGTCCGTTCCTCGAAGCGATGCCCGAGCTGGTCGAGGTGTCCGTCCCGGCAAGTGGCGAGGACAGCTCCGCGCTGTTCAGGACGGCGACTGGCCTCCTGTCGTCGCACTCCACGGTCGTCGTGCTCGAGGATCTCCACTGGGCTGACGGTGCATCGCTCGACCTGCTGCGACACCTGGGACGCCGGGTGTCGCGCATGGCGGTGATGCTCGTCGTGACGTTCCGCAGCGATGAGCTCGACGATGCACACCCGCTGCGAGTCGTCCTGGGTGACCTGGCGACGGCTCCGGGCGTGGCCCGCATCCCCGTGCCGGCGCTCACCAGAAAAGGCGTCGAGCAACTAGCGCTCGCGGTCGGGTCGGGCATCGATGCGGCCGGGCTTCACGAGCGCACAGGTGGCAATGCCTTTCACGTGACCGAGGTGCTGGCTACCGGCGGCGACGAGATGCCGTCGACCGTGCGAGATGCAGTCCTGGCCCGGACCTCCCGCCTGGGTGATGGCGCACGTCGTACGCTCGAGGCCGCCGCGGTGCTCGGTCCGGGCGCAGATGTCTCGGTCCTGGCAGCGGTGGCCGATCGCCCACTGTCCGACATCGATGAGTGCATCGCCCGCGGAATCCTTCGCGCGGAGCTCGACACCGTGACGTTTCGTCACGAGCTGGCTCGTCTCGCCGTCGAAGGGACACTGACGTTCGAGTCCCGACGGGACTTGCATGCGCGCGCCCTCGCCGAGCTCATGACGCGCGACTCCACGGATGACCGCCGGCTCGCGCACCATGCGCAGGAGGCGGACAACCGGGTGGCTCTGCTCAGGCACGCCATGCGCGCAGCCGACCTGGCCGCCGCCCGCGGCGCTCATCGCGAGGCCGCCGAGCACCTGACGACGGTGCTCGGAGAGCTGCCGACCGACTCCGCCCAACGCCCCGACGTCCTGGACAGGTTGGGCAACGCACTCTGTCTCCTGGGGCGCGCGGAGGAGGCTCTGGCCATCGAGCACGAAGCCCTTGAGCTGCACCGGGCTGCGCGAAGTGCCCGCGGAGCGGGCCGGTCCCTGCGCCGGATCAGCAGGCTGACGTGGATGTTGGGTCGCGGTGCCGCCAGCGACCAGTTCGCCCGCCGCGCGATCGAGGTGCTCGAGCCGGAAGGACCGGCGCACGAGCTGGCGATGGCATACAGCAATCTCGCCCAGATCCACATGCTGAGCGATGACGCGCACGGGGCGGGCCATTGGGGTGAGAGGGCTCTGGACATGGCGTCCGACCTCGGTGACGAGTTCGTGCGTGCGCACGCCTTGAACAACGTCGGCAGCTCGATCGCGACGACAGACGACCTGGAGACCGGGTGCGAGATGCTGCGCCAAAGTCTTCAGATCTCCCTGGATCACGCCTTCGTCGACCACGCGGCCCGCGCCTACTGCAACCTCAGCGTGTCGCTGACCCTGCATCGTCGCTTCGAGGAGGCCGAGCGGGTCATGGCCGAGGGCATCGCGTACTCGGTCGAACGCGATCTCGACTACTACGGGGACTACATCACCGCCATGCTGGCGAAGTCCGCGGCGGAACGCGGCGAGCTCGACGAGGCGGAGCGGCTCGCGGAGCAGGTCCTCGCGATCCCGTACCTGGCGATCGTCGGCCGCATCCCCGCCCTGGCGACGAGGGGTCAGCTCGAGGCGTGGCGAAACGGTGGGGGCGAGGACCTGTTGGCCGAGGCGATGCGACTGGCCGAGCAGACCCGGGAGCCACAAAGGTTGGCACCGGTGGCCCTGGCGCAGGTTGAGCTGGCATGGATCCAGGGTCGACGTGATGATGCCGTCGAGACCCTCGATCGACTCTGGTCCGCTCATGCCGAGCATCCACACCCTTGGCGCACCGGCGAGCTGGCGTGGTGGCTGCTGGTGACCGATGAGCAGCGCGAGCTGCCCGGGCCGGCTGCGCGGCCGTTCGCCCTGATGCTGGACGGCCAGATGGGGGAGGCCGCAGAGCTGTGGCGCTCGCTGGGCTCACCGCTGTGGGCGGCCCGCGCGCTCTCTGCCTCAGCCGACATCGATGACGTCAGGCGGGGGCTGGCCGGACTGGAGGCGCTGGGCGCTCTGGGCCTGCGCGACGCGATACTTCGCGATCGCCAACGCCATGGCCTCGCGGCCGTACGAGGACCTCGTGCGATGACCGCTGCACACCCCGCCGGGCTGACGGAGCGTGAGGTCGAGGTGCTCCAGCTGCTCGGCAAGGGACTGACCAACGCGGAGATCGGCGAGTCGTTGTTCGTGTCACCGAAGACCGCTGGCCACCACGTCTCGGCCGTCCTGCGCAAGCTGGGCGCCCCCAACCGGGCTCGTGCCGCGGCGATCGCCATCGAGCGGGGTCTGGTCGGCAGCGAGTAGAGGCCGGTCGACGATCGCAGCACGGCCGTCCCTCGAACGTACGGAGGCTGCGGGAGAGGTCATGGGCGCGTCGGGGGAGGCGATCCGGGCTGTTCGCGCGTGACGCGACAAGGCGGCAATCAGCGCAAGACGGTTGCCGCCGAAGCGCGCGAGTGCTGCCTGGGCAGTCTCGTGGCGCCTCTGGATCCGGTCGGCCAGCTCTCGCTCGTCGAAGGGGATGGTGTGGGTGGTGATGTTCATGTCGAACCTTTCGTCACCCCCAATCTCGGGCAATCGGCCGCATGGCACATCGGGCGATCCACCCGTGTTTGGCGCTCGCGTGCCGGGCGCTGCCGTAGGGACAATTCCCGATGCCGACGGGTCAGTGTCCAGGCCTGAGCGAAGACGCGGCCTGCTCGATCCCTGCGGCGAACCGGTCTGCCAGGGTCCTGGCGAAGGTCTGCGTGAAGTGGAGCTTGTCGCGATAGACGACCACGCCGCCGACCACCGGCAGGCAGGTGTCGCCGGGGCAGGCCGTCGCATTGGCGTCGACGAGCGTGGCCTCGTCCGGCATGAGTCGTGCGGCGGCGGCCATGACGGACGGCTGCCGGTCGACCGGGAAGGTGCACTGGCTGACGTCGCGCTTCTGCGCGAGGCAGGTCGTCGGGAAGAACGGCGCCCGGTTGGGCGAGTCCGACAGCACGACGCCGATGCCGGCCGCGTGGAGCCGGTCGATCGTGCGCTCCAGGCCGCGGGTCGCGAGAACGACAGCTTCTCGGCCTTCGACCACGGCTCCGTCCACCGACAGGTCGCCGGTCGAGAGCCGGCTCATCGCCAGCACGACAACGTCTGGATGTCGCTCCTCGATCTCTCGCAGGGCAGCTTCACGGAACACATCGCACGCGCCGTACGCGCCGCCGAGCTCGGGATCGAACTTCGTGACATCGGCCATCGGACAGCGGCTCTTCGCCCAGACGGTCACGGCCCAGCCGCGTTGCTCGCCGGCCGCGATCACGGCCGGGGCGACTGCTCCGCCGATCGAGTCGCCGAGCACCACGACCCGCTGGTCGGCGCGCTTGTCGGCGAACGTGCAGCCATCCCAAGACGGCTTCGCGGTCTGCTTGAACCCGACGTGGCAGCCCATGTCCTTGAACGGTCCGGCGTCACTCGCCGCCGCTTCGAGGGACGGCGTGATGCGCTGGGAGACCGGCGCTTGACGATGCACGTCGGCTGTCTCCGGAGTGGTCCTGACGTGGTCGATCGTCTCGGCCTGCGACGCGTACGCCACGACGGGGACGACGGCCGTCCCGAGTGCGGCACCGAGAGCCAGGCTGAGGCCAGGTCGCTTGACGAGAACACGAGCGTGCCGGAACGGATTCTCGACGAGGCGGTGGCTCGCGACACTGAGTCCGAGGGCCACGGCAACGAGGCCGAGGCGCACCTCCACCGCGCGGGTGTCGAGCACCGCCATGCCGATGACCAGCACCGGCCAGTGCCACAGATAGATCGAGAACGACAGGTCGCCGACGTACGTCAGCGAGCGGATCGAGAGCAGCCGGTTGAGCCGGGAGCACGTTCCGGTGCCCGAGACGACCAGCAGCACGCCGGCCAGCGTCGGTGCGACGGCGAGCCACGACGGGTACGCCAAGCCGGCGGTGCCGGACTCGTCCAGCAGCCAGACGCAGAAGCCGAACAGCAGGAGACCCGCGGCGCCGAGCACCGCACGGGTCCGGCCGCGCAGGCGCATGATCGCGGGCACCGCGACCGCCACGAGCGCACCCGCGGCAAGCTGCCACGCGCGCGACGGCGTGCCGAAGAAGGCGTACGGCTGGTTGGCCGCAGTCGTGTGGATGCTGTACGCGAGGGACGCCGCGATCACCGCGACGAACGCTCCGCCGAAGGCCACGACGTACGTCCTGCGGCCTCGGCCGGTCAGCCGCCACACGATCGCGAGCACGATCAGCAGCACGGGCCAGACAACGTAGAACTGCTCCTCGACGCCGAGGCTCCAGTAGTGCAGCACCGGCGAAGGGTCGCGGTCGCTCGCCAGGTAGTCGGTCTGCTGCTGGGCGAACCGCCAGTTGCCGGAGAACAGCGCCGACCACAGGACGTCCGTCCCGATCGCCTTGCGGTCGAGCGGGCTCATGAACGCGCGCACCGCGAGCATCGTCGTGACGAGCACGAGGGCCGACAGCGGCAGGATGCGCCGGGCCCGGCGCGCCCAGAACTGGCGCAGGCTGACCGTGCCGGTGGTGGCGATCTCGTGCAGCAGCAGCTGGGTGATCAGGAACCCCGACAGCACGAAGAACAGGTCGACGCCGACGAATCCACCGGACACGAACGGCATGCCGGCGTGGTACGCGACGACCGTCGTGACCGCGATCGCGCGCAGTCCCTGGATGTCGTCGCGCCGTGGAGGCGCAGCCCTTCGCGTCTGCGCGGGAATCACCCGCTGGTACGCCAGCACCGTCATGCTGCACTCCTCCGGGATCGACGTCGTCATCCCAGAGATGCGGGTCGAGCCCGAAAGGTTGTCTCCGAGCCGGAGACCTACGAAGGGCTACACGTTGCGGCGGTACTGGCCGCCGACCTCGAAGAACGCCTCGGTGACCTGCTGCAACGAGCAGACCCGGGCAGCGTCCATCAGCACCGCGAAGACGTTCTCGTGGTTGATCGCGGCCAGCTTGAGCCGCTCGATCGCCTCAGCCGCCTCGTCGCGATGCGTCTTGTGGAACGTCTGGACGCGCTCGAGCTGCGACGACTTCTCGGCCTCGGTCGCCCGCGCCAGCTCGACGGTCGGCGGCTCGAGCTCGTCGGCGTGAGGGTTGCGGAACGTGTTGACGCCGACGATCGGCAACGAGCCGTCGTGCTTGCGCTGCTCGTAGAGCATCGACTCGTCCTGGATGCGGCCGCGCTGGTAACCGGTCTCCATCGCGCCGAGCACGCCGCCGCGCTCGTTGATGCGGTCGAACTCCGCGAGCACGGCCTCCTCGAGCAGGTCGGTGAGCTCGTCGATGATGTAGGCGCCCTGCGTCGGGTTCTCGTTCATCGCGAGGCCCCACTCGCGGTTGATGACGAGCTGGATCGCGAGCGCACGGCGTACGGACTCCTCCGACGGGGTCGTGACGGCCTCGTCGTACGCATTGGTGTGCAGGCTGTTGGCGTTGTCGTAGATCGCGATGAGGGCCTGCAGCGTCGTGCGGATGTCGTTGAAGCTCATCTCCTGCGCGTGCAGGGACCGGCCGGACGTCTGCACGTGGTACTTGAGCTTCTGCGAGCGCTCGTTGGCGCCGTACTTGTCACGCATCGTGATGGCCCAGATGCGGCGGGCCACGCGGCCCAGCACGGAGTACTCGACGTCCATGCCGTTGGAGAAGAAGAACGACAGGTTGGGCGCGAAGTCGTCGATGTCCATGCCGCGCGCGAGATAGGCCTCGACGTACGTGAAGCCGTTGGCGAGGGTGAACGCCAGCTGGCTGATGGGGTTGGCCCCCGCCTCGGCGATGTGATAGCCCGAGATGCTGACGGAGTAGAAGTTGCGGACCTGGTTGTCGATGAACCACTCCTGGATGTCGGCCATCATCCGCAGGCTGAACTCGGTGGAGAACAGGCAGGTGTTCTGTCCCTGGTCCTCCTTGAGGATGTCGGCCTGCACCGTGCCGCGTACGTTCTGCAGCGCGTACGACCGCAGGACGTCGTACTCCTCGGCGTCGGGCTCACGGTCGTGCTCGGCGCGGAACTCCGCGACCTGCTGGTCGATCACGGTGTTGAGGAAGAACGCGAGCACGGTCGGCGCCGGGCCGTTGATCGTCATCGACACCGAGGTCGACGGCGCCACCAGGTCGAAGCCGTCGTAGAGCGCCTGCATGTCGTCGAGCGTCGCGACCGAGACGCCCGGACGTGCCGACCTTGCCGTAGATGTCGGGGCGCAGGTCGGGGTCGCGGCCGTAGAGCGTGACGGAGTCGAATGCGGTCGAGAGCCGGGTGGCCTCGCCGTCGGCCGACAGCAGCTTGAACCGGCGGTTGGTGCGGAACGGGTCACCCTCGCCGGCGAACATACGGGCGGGGTCCTCGCCGTCACGCTTGAACGGGAACACGCCGGCGGTGAACGGGAAGTGGCCCGGCAGGTTCTCCTTGCGCCAGTACGTCACGAGGTCGCCGTGATCGGTGTGGCGCGGCAGGCTGACGCGGCGGACCTTGGTGCCCGACAGGGACTCACGGGTCAGCGCCGTGTGGTTGTCGGTCTCGCGGATGCGGACGACGAGCTCGTCGCCGGAGTACGTCTCGACGATCGCGGGCCAGCCCTCGATCTGCTCGGTGATCTCGTGCGGGAGCTGCTTGCGGGCGTCCTCGAGGAGATCGGCGACCTCGCCGGGCACATGGCCAGTTGAGCCTGCCGAAAGCTCCGCCGCCACGGCTTCGAGCCGCTGCAGCCGGCGGGCCTTGGCGACCAGGTCGTCTGTCGTTGCGTGATAGGCACGTACGGCCTCGGTGATCTCGGCGAGGTAGCGCGTGCGCTCGGGCGGCACGACCTGGTCGATGCCGCTGGAGAACTTCACGTCGGCGGCCGGCAGGATGCCCTCGGAGACGGCGAGCCCTTCGGGCGCGAGGATCGACACGAGGTGCTGGAACAACGCGGTCACGCCGTCGTCGTTGAACGTCGCGGCGGAGGTTCCGAACACCGGCATGTCCTCGGGCTTGGAGCCGAACGCCTCGCGGTTGCGGACGAGCTGGCGGCCGACGTCACGCAGCGCGTCCTTGGCGCCGCGGCGCTCGAACTTGTTGATCGCGACGACATCCGCGAAGTCGAGCATGTCGATCTTCTCGAGCTGCGAGGCGGCGCCGAACTCCGGCGTCATGACGTACATCGACGTGTCGACATAGGGCACGATCGCGGCGTCACCCTGGCCGATGCCGGGGGTCTCGACGATCACGAGGTCGTGGCCGGCGGCCTTGAGCAGGTCGACGACGACTGGCAGGCAGTCCGGCAGCTCGTGGCTGCCGCGGGTCGCGAGCGACCGGAAGTAGATGCGGTCGCCGTCGAGCGAGTTCATCCGGATCCGGTCGCCGAGCAGTGCGCCGCCGCCGCGGCGACGCGTTGGGTCGACGGCGATGACGCCGATGCGGAGCTTGTCCTGCTGGTCGAGGCGGAACCGGCGTACGAGCTCATCGGTCAGCGACGACTTGCCGGAGCCTCCGGTGCCCGTGATGCCGAGCACCGGGGTGCCCGATGAGGCCGATGCTGCGCGAATCGAGTCGAGGAACGCGGGGTCGAGCCGGTCGAGCTCGGCACCGGTGATGGCGCGGGCGAGGGCACCCCGATCGCCGGACAGCACGGCGTCGGTACCGGACTGGCGATCGTCCCAGAGATCGACGTCGCACGCCTCGATCATCGTGTTGATCATCCCGGCGAGGCCGAGTCGCTGCCCGTCCTCGGGGGAGAAGATCGTGACGCCGGCGTTGCGGAGTCGCGCGATCTCCTCGGGGACGATCACGCCGCCGCCTCCGCCGTAGACCTTGACGTGCCCGGCGCCCCTCTCGCGCAGCGACTCGACGAGGTACTCGAAGTACTCGACGTGGCCGCCCTGGTAGGAGCTGACCGCGACGCCCTGCACGTCCTCGTCGATCGCGGCGTCGACGACTTCCTGCACCGACCGGTTGTGTCCGAGGTGGATGACCTCGGCACCCTGGGACTGCAGGATGCGGCGCATGATGTTGATCGAGGCGTCGTGCCCGTCGAACAGCGCCGAAGCGGTCACGAATCGGACGGGATGGGCCGGGGTGTGGAAGTCCTGCGTGGTCATGCAACCTCGATCTCAACGATGCGGCGATATTCCTAGGTCTTAAAATAGTCGGGCATCCAACTAAATTCCACTCGGTGTGACGCAAGCCCCCTACGATGGTGCTCATGCCAGGCGATCCCAAGCTCCCGTTCGACCCCATAGATCGTGCGTCCGAGCTGTGGACGAAGCACATCGGCGACGCCACCTCGATGCGGCTCGCCACCTCGATCATGCGGGTCCAGCAGCTGGTCATCGCCGAGCTCGACGCGGTGCTCAAGCCATACGGCATCACCTTCGCCCGCTACGAGGTCCTGGTGCTCTTGTCGTTCAGCTCGACCGGTCGTCTGCCGCTGAGCAAGATCGGCGCGCGGCTCATGGTGCACCCCACGTCGGTGACGAATGCGATGGACCGGCTCGAGGCCCAGGGCCTGGTCAAGCGGGTCGCTGACGTCGAGGACCGCCGCCGTACGTTCGCCGAGCTGACACCGGAGGGCGAGGCCGTGCTGGCCAAGGCGACAAAGGAGATCATGTCGATCGACTTCGCGATCAAGGGCCTCGACGCGGAGCAGCAGGACCAGACGTACGACCTGCTGAAGAGCTTGAGATCCTCCGCCGGAGACTTTGCCTGAATCGAGTGAGCTCTGCGAGCGAGCGCCGAAGGCAGGTTGAGTGATCGCGGCGAAGCCGCCAGATGACGAAACCAGGTGAGCTGAGCACCCAACGCAACCACAGGCATACAAAGACCCCGCCTCCCACTGGGAGACGGGGCCTTTTGTGAGGTCAGATCAGAGCTTGGGCAGCTTGATCGTCATGCCGTTGATGACGCTGGTCCGCTTGACCATGAACCGGTACGTGCGCTTCGACGACGTCTTGTACGACCACTTGGCATTGCCGGTGGAGTCCAGCGAGAGCGTCTTGAGCGTCTTCCAGGTGCCGCTGCTGGCGTACTGGATGTAGCCGGTCTTCGCGGTGAGTGCCGAGCCGTCGGTGCCGCGGATGCGGGCGCGGGCGCCGAACGACACCGTGCTCCCGGAGTGGCTCGCCTTGAACGTGCCCCACGTGTCGCGACGGACGTAGAAGGTGTTGCTCGTGGCATTGATGATCGTCCACGGTCCGTCTGCCGCGTCGTGGGTCGTGTAGACCTCCATCTCCGGGCCGAGCACGATCTTGCCGGCGCCGAAGTGGCGAGGGATCTCGGCCCCGGGCGCCGACTCGCTCGGCCGGTTGGCCCACATCGGGACCCAGTCGTCCTCCCCGTTCCGGTACACCCCGTTGACGGTGGCATGGGTCCACATGGTCGGCCCGTAGTTGGTCGGGGTTCCGAGCCTCGCACCGTTGAAGTAGTTGAAGGTGATCCGGCCCGGCGCGTAGACGTAGGGCCACTCGGGATCGAGTGTCCCCATGACCCCGCTGCTGATGCTGTAGTCGTGGATGGTGACATCTCCGGCGGAGGCGATGCCCACGTCGGAGCCGCTCGCGCGGGCGCCGGTCCTGGCTGCGGAGGGGGCAGGGAACGAAGCGCCGCGGTCGG
This sequence comes from uncultured Actinomycetota bacterium, assembly GCA_963759975.1. Taxonomy (GTDB): domain Bacteria; phylum Actinomycetota; class Actinomycetes; order Propionibacteriales; family Nocardioidaceae; genus Aeromicrobium. The sequence continues at coordinate 142,761 of CAVXBS010000026.1, read as the reverse complement.
GCGAGAAGGACGTGTCCGGAGCGATGCTGCCGGACTCGGTCGTGGGTGAGTCAGCGGCCGTCGCCGGTCCGGCGCCGAGGCTGAGGGCGAGGATGGCTGCGGTCAGCAGCGCACCGCCGCGGGCAAGGGTGGTTCTGCGCACAGGGGTCTCCCGATGAGTGGTGAGGGAATGAGAGTGTCCGCCCATCTTCCAGAGGATAAGTCCGTGGGGACAAGGTTTCGCAAATTCCAGTCGGGAGCTCTCAGTCCACCAGCATCGCGGCGTCGAGAGTCGCCTCGGGCACGCCGAATCCCTCGATCAGGGTCAAGGTGTGGGGGCGCAGCTTCTCGAGCAGCTCGTTGACGAGTGAGGTGACGGTCTTGGCGCGGGTGTCGGCGAGGCGGTTGTGCCCCATGAACCACGCGAGGTCCTCCTCGATCGAGGTCAGGGCGTAGAGCGAGCAGACGTCGCGCAGCAGCTCCTGGGCCTCCTCGCTGTCGCAGCGGGCGATGCCGGCGGTGAACGCCTCCAGCACGACGCGTTCGATGTGCACGCGGCCGGCGCGGATGACGTGGTCCTGCGCGGCGTTGAACACCGCGAACGCCTCGGCCTTGTCGCCGCTGTTGGCGCGGCGCAGCCGCCGGGCCGCAGTCTCGAGGACGTGCTCCTCGCGGTCCTCGAACAGGCTGAGCTGCGTGCCGCGGTCGAGCAGGTCGTGGTCGTCGTCGCTGCGACCGGGACGTGCGTCGATGAGCCGCTGGATGAGCTGCGACGCGGCGGTGCGCTCCTTGACGACGTCGGCGACCGTGCCGGCCGCAAAACGTACGAGGCCGACGGGGTCGAGGCCGCCGACCTCCTGGGCGTACGACGTCAGCAGCTCCTTGGCGACGAGCTGGAACAGCACGTGGTTGTCGCCCTCGAACGTCGTGAAGACGTCGGTGTCGCCCTTGAGCGTCGTGAGCCGGTTCTCGGCGAGGTAGCCGGCTCCGCCGCAGGCCTCGCGGGCCTCCTGGATGGCCTTGGTGGCGTGCCAGGTCTGCGCGGCCTTGAGGCCGGCGGCGCGGCTCTCGAGCTCGCGCTGCTGGTGCGGCGGCGGGGGCTCCGCGGCGCTCTGCACCGTGTCCATGCGGGCGACGAGCTGGTTCTGCGCGAACCGATAGGCGTACGAGCGGGCGATCAGCGGCAGCAGGCGGCGCTGGTGCATGCGGTAGTCCATGAGCAGGATCTCGTTGCCCGGCTCGGGGCCGAACTGGCGGCGCTTGAGCGCGTAGCGGCCGCGATGCTCAGCGCGACCTCGGTCGCGGCGCTGGCCGAACCGCCGACGCTGACCCGGCCGCGGATCAGCGTGCCGAGCATCGTGAAGAACCGGGCGTTGGTGCTCTCGATCGGGGAGGAGTAGGTGCCGCCCTCGTCGACCTGGCCGTACTTGTTGAGCAGGTTCTCGCGCGGGACGCGCACGTGGTCGAACACGATGCGGCCGTTGTCGACCGCGCCGAGCCCGCCCTTGTGCTTGTCGTCGGACGTCGTGATGCCGGGCAGGTCGTTGCCCTGGTCGTCGCGCAGCGGCACGACGAAGCAGTGGACGCCGTGGTTCTCGCCCTTGGTGATGAGCTGGGCGAACACCGCCGCGACCTGGGCGTGCGCGGCGGCTCCGCCGATGTAGTCCTTGCGCGACGACGGCGTCGGGGAGTTGATCACGAACTCCTGGGTCGCCAGGTCGTACGTCGCGGTGGTCTCGAGGCTCTGGACGTCGCTGCCGTGACCGGTCTCGGTCATCGCGAAGCAGCCGAGGATGTCGAGGTTGATGAGTCCGGGGATGTACGTCTTGTGGTGCTTCTCGGTGCCGAGGTTCTCGATCGCGCCGCCGAACAGTCCCCACTGCACGCCGGCCTTGACCATGAGGGACAGGTCGAACTGGGCGAGCATCTCGATGCCCGTCACCGCCATGCCCGGATCGCCCGTGCCGCCGCTCTCGACGCGGAACCCCGCCGCGGGGATGCCGGTCGGGACGAGCTTCTTCATCTGCTCCAGGACGCGCGCGCGGGCCTCGTCGAGGGTGAGATCGTGGTCGTAGGCGAGGTCGAATCCGGCGAGCTCCTTGCGGGACTGCTCCCTGACGTGGCGCCATTTGCCGTCGAGGGCGATGCGGACGTCGTCGCTGAGAGCCATGGATCACAAGGTACTCGGATCGGGCCTGACGGGCACGGCATAGTCACGGACCTATCGGCGGTGACGCTGCGACGTGTCCGGCGACCGGATACGTCGCCAGCTCACCGCTCGGCGGCGGCGGGTCTGCCCGGTCCTAGGCTGGGGTCATGTCCGGACCCGTCACTGTCTCCATCACGCGGAAGGTCGATCCGTCGCAGGAGGACCAGATGCTCGCGTGGCTGCGCGCCGGGTTCGAGCTGGCGGAACGCTTCGACGGTTATCTCGGCTCCGGCTGGGTACGGCCTTCGACCGGGTCCAGCGAGTGGCACATGCTCTACCGGTTCGCGTCGCAGGAGTCGCTGGAGGCGTGGGAGCTCTCGGCGCAACGCCGGTGGTGGCTCGACTCGGCGCAGGGATTCGTGGCCGAGTCAGCCCGGGAGCACCGGACCGGCATCGAGGGATGGTTCGACGAGCCGTCGAGCGTCGACGTGCAGGACCTGCGTACCGCCACGCCTCCGCCGCCCAGGTGGAAGCAGATGTGCGCGATCTTCATCGTGTTCTTCCCGCTGAGCCTCGTCGCCAACTATGTCGCGAAGGACTTCGCGGCCGACTGGTGGCTGCCCGTCCGCGTGCTGGCGATCACCGCGGTGATGACGCCGGTCATGACCTATCTGGCTCTCCCGTGGATCACCCGGCTGCTGCACCCGTGGCTCAACGCGGCGCGCAAACGATGAGTGGCTCGCTGCTGGTCGCCGGCACGACCTCGGACGCCGGCAAGAGCATCGTCACGACCGGGCTGTGCCGAGCGTTCGCCCGGCGGGGACTCAAGGTCGCGCCCTACAAGGCGCAGAACATGTCCAACAACTCGATGGTCTGCGCTGGAGTCGATGACGGGGCGGGCGCGGAGATCGGCCGGGCCCAGTGGATCCAGGCGCTCGCGGCTGGAGCTGTGCCCGAGGCGGCCATGAACCCGGTGCTGCTCAAGCCGGGCGGTGATCGCAAGAGCCACGTCGTCGTCATGGGTCAGCCGGCCGGCGAGATCTCGTCGGCCGAGTTCATCGGCGGCCGTACGCACCTGGCCGCCGCGGCCCACGCGGCATACGACGACCTGGCGGCGCGCTTCGACATCGTGGTGAGCGAGGGCGCCGGCAGCCCGGCCGAGATCAACCTGCGCGCCGGCGACTACGTCAACATGGGGCTCGCCCGGCACGCCGACATCCCGACGGTCGTGGTCGGCGACATCGACCGCGGCGGGGTCTTCGCCGCGATGTACGGCACCGTGGCGCTGCTCGAGCCCGACGACCAGCGGCTGATCGCCGGGTTCGTGGTCAACAAGTTCCGCGGCGACGAGACCCTGCTGCGGCCCGGACTCGACCGGCTCGAGGCGTTGACCGGGCGGCGCGTGTTCGGGGTGCTGCCGTGGAGCCCCGACGTGTGGCTGGACTCCGAGGACGCGCTCGACCTCGAGGGCCGCCGCTCCGCGGATCGCGACGGGGCGCTGCGAGTCGCGGTCGTGCGGATGCCGCGCATCAGCAACTTCACGGACGTCGACGCGCTCGGACTCGAGCCGGGTGTCGACGTCGTGTTCGCCGGCAAGCCGCAGGACCTCAGTGGCGCGGATGTCATCGTGCTGCCCGGCACCCGCGCCACGATCTCCGATCTCGCGTGGCTGCGAGCGCGCGGTCTCGACCAGGCGGTCCTGCGACACGCCGAAGCCGGGCTGCCCGTCATGGGCATCTGCGGCGGGTTCCAGATGCTCGGGCGCACGGTCAGCGACCCCGACGGGGTCGAGGGCGACGCCGGAGCGTCGGTCGACGGACTCGGCCTGCTCGACGTCACGACGACCTTCCGCGCCGACAAGGTCCTGCGGCTGCCGACCGGCTCGGCGCTGGGCACCGAGGTGTCGGGCTACGAGATCCATCACGGCCGCATCACGCAGGGGCAGGACGAGGAGTTCCTCGGCGGCGCCCGGTCGGTCAATGTGTTCGGCACGATGTGGCACGGCAGCCTGGAGTCCGACGCCTTCCGCAAGGCGTTCCTGGTGCAAGCGGCGCAGCTGAGCGGTCGGGCGTACGAAGCCTCGGACGTCAGCTTCGCCGCGAGCCGTGAGCGGCGGCTCGACCTGCTGGGGGACCTCGTCGAGCGTCACCTCGATGTCGACGCGCTGCTCACCATCGCCCAGGACGGTGCGCCGGACGTGCCCCTCCTGCCGCCAGGAGCGACGACATGACGGTCCTGGTGCTGGGCGGTACGTCCGAGGCCCGCGAGCTCGCGGTGCTGCTGCAGGACGCGGGCGTGCGCTTCGTGTCCTCGCTCGCCGGCCGGGTCGCCCGCCCGCGCCTGCCGGTCGGCGCGGTGCAGATCGGCGGATTCGGCGGCGTGCCGGGCCTGCGGTCGTACCTGATGGAGATGCGCATCTCGGCGGTCGTCGACGCGACGCACCCGTTCGCCGAGGGCATGAGCGCCAACGCCGTCGCCGCCTGCCACACCGATGGCGTGCCGCTGTTGAGGCTCGAGCGCCCGGGCTGGTCCGAGGCGCCGGGTGCCGACCGATGGCACTGGGTCGATGACCATGACGAGGCTGCGGGACTGACCGCGACGCTCGGTGACCGGCCGTTCCTCACGGTGGGCCGCCAGTCGCTCGCCCGGTTCGTCGACGCGCTGGCCGGCAAGCCGGCGCTCGTTCGGGTCGTCGACCAGCCGGATTTCGTGCTGCCGGAGCCATGGTCGCTGTTGCTGAGCCGCGGTCCGTACGTGCTGGAGGGCGAACGGCAGCTCATGGCCGACATCGACGTGCTCGTGACGAAGGACTCCGGTGGGTCCCACACGTGGGCCAAGATGCAGGTTGCCAACGAGCAAGGCATCGAGGTCGTGATCGTCCGTCGCTCGGCGGTGCCGGCCGAGGTCGAGCTGGTCAGCGATCCCGTCGCGGCCGCCGCCTGGGTCACATCCCGCCAGTGATCCGGATCGTCGTGGCGGTGACGTAGGCGGCCTCGGGCCGGAACAGCCACGCCACGGCGCCGGCGACATCGTCTGGCTCGCCGACCCGACCGAGCGGGACCCGCGCGGCCACCCGGTCGGGTCGTCCCGGGTCGCCTGCGTCGGCGTGGATGTCGGTGCGGATCGTGCCCGGCGCCACGCCCACCACGCGGATGCCAAGCCCGGCCACCTCCTTGCCGAGCCCGACCGTCAGCGCGTCGACACCGGCCTTGGCGGCGGCATAGTGCACGTACTCGCCGGGTGATCCCAACGTCGCTGCGCCGGATGAGATGTTGACGATCGTCCCGCCGCGTCCGGTCATGGCCTGGACTGCCCGGCGGGCGCACAGCACCGCCGCGGTGAGATTGAGATCGATCACGGAGCAGATGACGTCCGGCTCGGTCTCGGCCAGCGGTCCGACGTGCAGCGTCGCGCCGGCGTTGTTGACGAGGCCGGTCAGCGGCCCGCGCTGCTCCGCTGCCGCGAACAGGACTTCCAGTCCGTCGGCCGTTGTGACGTCGGCTCGTACGACGTGGACCGCCTCGAGCTCGTCCGCGAGTGCCTCGGCACTGGCGTCGTCGCGCACGTACGAGGCGACGACCTCGTGGCCGTCCATGACGAGCGCGCGGGTGATCGCGGCACCGATGCCGCGCGTGCCGCCCGTGACGATCGTGGTCATCGACGCCGCCTCAGGGCTACGGCGACGCTGACGGCAAGGGCGCCGAGGCCAACGGCATCCGCGAGGTGCACGGACCGGTCGATGTCCTGTGGAAGCGCGACGGGACCGTCGCCGAGGGTCGGCCGGTGCTCGACGCGTGCGCCGTAGACGTTCGTACCACCGAGCTGCACGCCGAGAGCCCCGGCGAATGACGCTTCGACGGGACCCGCGTTGGGGCTGGGGTGGCGATGGGCGTCGCGGGTCCACGTACGGAGAGCGGTCGCGCTGTCGCCGCCGACTGTTGGCGCGAGGGCGACTGCGAGCAGGGCCGACAGGCGCGCCGGCACGAGGTTGAGCACGTCGTCGAGCCGCGCGGAGGCCCAGCCGAAGCTGCGGTAGCGGGCGCTGCGGTGGCCCACCATCGCGTCGAGCGTGTTGGCCGCCCGGTATGCCGCGACGCCGGCGACACCGCCGAACGCGCCGGCCAGCAGGGGAGCGACGACGGCATCGGAGGTGTTCTCGGCGACGGACTCGACGACGGCCCGCGCGATCTCCTGCTCGTCGAGCTCCGATGGGTCGCGGCCGACCAGGTGTGTCAGCTGCTCGCGGGCTGCGGGAAGGTTGTCGGCGTCGAGCCACGCTCGGACGTACGAGGCCTCCTGCGAGAGTGATCGGCCGCCGAGCGCCGCCCACGTCGTGGCCGCGACCAGGAGCGTACGCAGGACGGGTCGTCGAGCCGTCATCCGCTCGGCCAGCAACCCTGCGGCGCCGACCCCGCTGACCAGCACTGACGTGTATGCGACACCCGTCGTGCGGTCGTCGCGATAGACCTGACGTTCGACATCGCGTGCCAACGCGCCGAAGCCGGCGACGGGGTGGAACCGCGCCGGATCGCCGAACACCCGGTCGGCCGCGAACCCGAGGGCCAGACCTGCAGCACGTGCGCGCATTCGGGCTCCTCAGGGGACGGTCGTGGTCGGTAGGGTGAGGTCGACAGTAGCGAGGTGCGATGAAGGTCCTGATCACGGGCGGTGTGCGCTCCGGCAAGTCGTTCCATGCCGAGTCGTTGCTGCTGGCCGAGCCAACGGTCACGTACGTCGCGCCGGGCCCGCCGGCCGATCCGGTCTCGGACCCCGAGTGGGCCGCGCGAGTGGCGCGGCACCAGAGCCGGCGACCGGCCTACTGGTCGACCGTCGAGACCACCGACCTCGGCGATGCGGTCCGTTCTGCCGATGGCGCGGTGCTGATCGACTGCCTCGGCACGTGGGTCACGTCGATCATCGACGAGCTCGACGGCTGGGACGAGGTGCTCGAGGACTGGGAGCCGGTGCTGTTCGAGCGGCTCGACGATGCGCTGGCCGCGATCGCCGAGCACGAGGGCACGGTCGTGGCGGTGACCAACGAGGTCGGCATGAGCGTCGTCCCGGAGCACCGGTCGGGCCGGGTCTTCCGCGACCTGCTGGGCACGGTCAACCAGCGGGTCGCCGAGGAGTGCGACGACGTCCTGCTCGTCGTCGCCGGCCGCGTCCTCCGCCTCTGACGGTGTAAGCGGTTTACCACGGGGCCTACGAAAACATCGTCCGCCCGAGGCAAGCTGCGAGGCCCAGATCCATCCGCCCGAGGCAAGCCACGTCCGCCCGGGGGAAGGTTCCGTGGGGCGGACGACCTCTGCCTAGGCCCCGTGGTAAACCGCGCGCGTCAGAGATTCTTCGCGAAGCAGAGCGAGATGTCGCTGTCGGCGTAGTGGCCGAAGTTGGGGATACGCGCGTAGCCAGCTGACTCGTAGAGGCCGATCGCCTCGGACTGTTGGTCGCCGGTCTCGAGCAGCAGCCGGGTCCAGCCCAGCGATCGGGCGTGCTCCTCGAGGCCGCTCAGGACGAGCCGCGAGAAGCCTCGACCGCGGTGCTCCTTGGGGACGAACATCCGCTTGATCTCACCGCTCGTGCGGTCGATCGCGCGCAGGCCACCGCACGCGACGGCCCGGTCGCCGTCCCGCAGCAGGAAGAACGCCGTGACGTCATCGGCGGTCGGCGCCGGTCCGGGTTCGCTGTCGGGCGTGCCGTAGCGCTCCTCGATGTCGATCCGTTGCGCGGCCCGCAGCGCCTCGGCGTCGGGGTCTGACCAGTCGCAGGGGGTGAGCTTCACACGGTGAATTCTTCATGAGGCGGCGAGGAGCATCGCCGCCAGGGTGACCTCGATCGCCGCCCCGAAGACGTCACCGGTCACGCCGCCGAACCGCCGGACGCACCGGTAGGTCAGTGCAGCCCCGACCAGCAGGCCGGCGCCGGCGACGACCAGCCCGCGCCACCACGGCTCAGCCCGCCCAGTCGATGACGTCGACACAGACCACCGCCACCACGAGCCAGGTCAGCACGGTCACGATGCGGCTGACCGTGCCGGCGTACGTGACCGCGAGGCCGTCGACCCGTGGCGGCCGGCACGCCGCGAGCGCAGCACACCGAGAGGATCGCCCGCGAGCAGCAGACGAGCACGCCGGCGACGACGGGCCCGCGAGGAGCGGACAGCACGACCGACAATGAGGCGGCCTGGATGCCGAGCACGACGACGAGCGCCGCGGCGCCGGCGGGTCCGGCCGTGCCGCCCTTCATCACCGCGAGCGATCGCTCTCGGTCGTACGACGCGGTGAGTCCGTCGGCGACGTCCGACAGGCCGTCGAGGTGCAGTGCCCGGCTGCCGAGAGCCAGGGCGCCGACCGCGACGAGCGCGACCGCCAGCGGAGCGAGCTCCAGCTCGCGCCCGCCCCAGCAGACCAGCCCCACCAGCACGCCGAGCGGCAGCACCGCGAACGGCGCGAGCAGCATCGCCCGGCCGGCGACGTCCCGGTCGACCGCCGTCGGGTGCTTCCACCGCAGCGCGGTCAGCGTGCCGACGGCGAGCCGCCAGGAGTCGATGCGTCGTCACATCAGGTCGGCGAGCAACGCCACGTCGGAGAGCAGCAGGGCCGCCGAGCGTACGAGCGGCACCGCGGCGACGGCGCCGCTGCCCTCGCCGAGCCGCATGCCGATGTCGAGGATCGGCTCGAGGCCGAGCTTGTCGAGCGCCAGCGACTGCGCCGGCTCGGTCGACCGGTGGCCCGCTGCGAACCACGCGGCCGCACCCGGGGCCAGCCGGTCGGCCATGACGGCCGACGCGACCGAGATGACGCCGTCGAGCAGCACGGGTACGCCGGCGCGAGCGGCGGCGGCCATGAAGCCGGCGGCAGCGGCGAGATCGGCGCTGCCCAGTGCCGTGAGGGTGTCGACCGGATCGTTCGTACGCTCGCCGGCCCGGTCGAGCGCCTGCTGGACGACCGCCATCTTGTGCACCAGTGCGGGCTCGTCGATGCCGGTGCCGCGGCCGGTGACCTCGGTCGCGGGCAGGCCGAGCGACGCGGCGATCAGCGCGGCCGCCGGGGTCGTGTTGCCGATGCCCATGTCGCCGCTGATCAGCAGCTGTGCACCGGCGGCGATCTCCTCGGCCGCGACGGCCTCGCCGGCGGCGATCGCCTGCAGCGTCTCGTCGGTCGTGAGGGCGTCCTCGAGGTGGATCGCGCCGCTGCCGCGGCGGACCTTGAACGCCGTGACCTCGGGAGCCACGCCCTCGAGGTCGTCGTCGACGCCGAGGTCGAGCACCCGTACGGTCACGCCGTGCTGGGCGGCGAGCACCGAGACGCCGGCCTTGCCCATGAGGAACGTGCGGACCATCGCCGGGGTGATGGCCTTGGGGAACGCCGAGACGCCGTGGTCGGAGACGCCGTGGTCACCGGCGAAGATCACCGCGCGGACGCGGTCGACCGGTGCCGGCGGGAACGGCGCCCTGCGTCGCGGCGACCCAGACGGCGAGGTCGCCGAGCCGGCCGAGCGCGCCGGGAGGCGTCGCGAGGCCCGCCAGGCGCTCGGCGGCCGCAGCCGTGACGTCGGGCGACGGAGCGGCGACTCGCTGGCGCTCGTTCACAGGCTCGCCGCCAGGTCGCGGCGGGCCTGCGTGGCGGACTCCTCGGCGTACAGCTTGCCGATCAGGCCGGTCAGCGCGATGCCGATGACGCCCCACAGGGTCGCGAGGGTCATGAGCGAGCCGCGGCGGAAGTACCAGAGCGTGTCGGCCGGGAAGTCGCCGATCTCGTTGACGGTCGGCATCAGCGCTGCCGCCAGGATCACGACGGCGAGGTAGGCCCCGGCGCTGGCCAGCACGGCCGTGTAGGTGCCGAACCGTTCGAGGAGCTTGCGGAACAGCAGCACGGCGGCGATCATCGCGAGCACCGAGATCGCGAGCATCACGAAGTACTGCGTCGTGCGGGCGCCGATCGTGTCGGCGTTGCCGACGGCCGGCGGGGTGGCGGGGTACTTGATGAACGGCACGAGCGCCACCGAGACGAAGCCGAGGGCCGCGACGAGTGCGGTCGACTGGCTCGGCCGGAGCCGGCCGATCCGGCCCAGCGCGAAGGCGGAGGCCAGTGCGACGACGCCGCCGAGCGCGATGCCGGTCGACGATCGTCGCCGGTCGCGAGGCCCCAGGTCGACTGGTTCTGGCGGGACACCTCGGTGCCCTTCTCCTCGTGGTGGGAGTGGCTCGGTGGCGGCGGCGCCGTCGTCGTGGTGATGGCTGCGCGGACCCGGCCGCCTCGACCTTGATGGCGGCGTCGACCGAGGGCTCGCCGGCGATGTAGGCAACGGCGAAGGTCAGGAGGCCGGCGATGAGGCCGGCGAGGAGTCCTCGTACGAGGAAGTTGCGGGGGGTCATGTCAATCCGTTCGGGTATGCCGAGAAAGCCGGACCGCGTGTGCGGGTCCGGCTGGGTCGGGGCAGGTCAGTGGCAGGGGAATCCGAGCAGGTGGCGTCCATCGTGGACCCACTCGTGGATGGCCGTGCCGGCCGGGATCGACACCGCGCCCTGGTCAGCGCTGATGAAGAACAGGATGAAGGCCCCGATGAGGCCGAAGAACAGCGCCCAGGGGGCGAGCTCGCGCAGCGGGATCGACGGGATCTCGATCTCGGGTGTGGCGGTGGTGACCTGTGACATGAATTCTCCTGACGGGATGATTGCGTCCCATGAATGGATGAACGTCCGAGGCCTTGGGTCTGGCTCCACCCGCAGATGTGGGTGTCACAGTAGCGCTACTGCGCCGGACTCTCACCGGCTTCCTCGACCTCGGTGAAGTCATCCTAGGGCATCGTGACGGCGACCTGTCGAGTGTCGGGATCGACGTGGGTGATCGAGCCGTTGGCCGGAAGCTCGGGCCGCTGGCCGCTCAGCAGTCCGACGGCCAGACCGATCGTGTCGCCGTGGCTGACCGCGACGGTGTGGCCGGGCAGGTCGCTGCGCCAGGAGCTGCTGCACGCGGACCAGCACGCGTGGCGTAGTCCTCGTCGAGGCCCTTCTCGAGGAGCAGCGGCTCCTCGACGACCTCGAGCCCGAGCCGGGCGGCGATGATGTCGGCGGTCTCGTCGCGCGCGCACGGCGGGGGAGCTGAGGATGCGTACGACGCCGCGGTCGGCGAGGAGCTCGGCCGTCACGGGCGGCCTGCTCGCGGCCCAGGTCGGTCAGCGGCGGGCTGAGCTCGTGGCCCTGCATGCGGTCGATGACGTTCCACGTCGACTGCCCGTGGCGCACCCAGAGGATCACGCGAGGCCCTCGATGTCGGCGACGTCGCCGATGACCGCGACGGCCGGGGCGCCGAGGTCGGCGGCCGCCTCGTCGATCGTCGCGAGCGTCGCGCGTACGACCCGCTGGCTCGGCATCGTGCCGTCGGCGATCACGGCTGCCGGGGTGTCGGGGTCGAGGCCGCCGTCGACGAGCGCCGCGCAGATCGCGCTGAGCGTGCGTACGCCCATCAGCACCACGATCGTCGTGCCGGAGGTGGCGAGGGCGGCGTAGTCGAGCGTCGACTCGGGGTGGCCCGGCGGCACGTGGCCGGAGATCACGGTGAAGCCCTGGGTCAGGCCGCGGTGCGTGACGGGTATGCCCGCGAGTGCCGGCGCCGCGATCGCCGAGCTGACGCCCGGGACGACGCGCGCCTCGATGCCGGCGTGCAGGCAGGCGAGGAGCTCCTCGCTGCCGCGGCCGAAGACGAAGTTGTCGCCGCCCTTGAACCGGACGACGTTCTTGCCGGACTTGGCGTGCTCGACGAGGAGCTGGTTGATCTCGTCCTGGCTCGTCGACCGGCCGCCGGGGATCTTGGCGACGTCGATGATCTCGGCGTCGGGCCGGGCCCAGGCGAGGGCGGCCAGGGGCGCGAGCCGGTCGGTGACGATGACGTCGGCGTTCTCGATCGCCTCGCGGCCGGCGACCGTGACGAGGCCGGGATCGCCGGGGCCGCCGCCGACCAGCGTCACGGTGCCGCGGTCGAGGATGCGGTCGGGCGCCGTGCGGTCGGCGTGCTCGGTGAGGACGATGCCGGCCCGCTGGATGTCGGCCATGCTCGGCCTCGCGCGCATGCCAGGTGATGAGTCCGCGGTCGGCGAGGTCCTCGATCGACGCGGTCGCGGTCGGGGCGATGACGGTGACGACGGCGCCGGCGCTCGAGCAGGGTCGCGACCTGGGCGGCGGCGCGGGCGTCGCCGCCGATCACGAGGGCGGGGGTTCCGGGGGTCAGGTCCATGGCCCCTCGATCCGCAGCGTGGCGAGCAGCTTGCGGGTCGTGTCGGGCTTGCGCACGGCGATGCGTACCCACGTGTCGTCGAGGCCGGGGAACGTGTCGGCGCGGCGCACGGCGTAGCCCGCGGCGCGGAGCCGCTCGTGGGCGCCGGTGCCGACCTTGGCGAGGACGTACGGGCGCGGCGGCGGGCACGTGGTGGATGCCGAGCTCGGTCAGGCCGTCGGTCAGCACGCGGCGGTGCTGGCCGATCCGGGTCGTACGCTTCGCGGCCTCGGCGAGCGCCTCGGGCGTCGCCGTCGCGATCATCGCGGCGATCGCGGCGGTCGACACCGACCACGGCGCCTGGTGCGCGCTTGAGCTCGGCGAGCAGCTGCGGCGACCCCAGGACGTACCCGGCACGGACGCCGGGGATCGACCAGAGCTTGGTCAGGCTGCGGACGACCAGGAGGCCGGGATCGGTGATCGCGGCGAGCGAGTGGCGTTCGTCGGGCACCGAGTCCATGAACGCCTCGTCGACCACGACGACGCGACCGGGCCGCATGAGCCGGCGCAGGGACTGCTCGGGGTGCAGGACGCTCGGTGGGGTTCGTCGGGTTGCCGATCATCACGAGGTCGGCGTCGTCGGGGACCTGCGAGGGGTCGAGGACGAAGCCGTTCGCCGGGTCGGTGAGGACGTGCTCGGGGTGGTGGCCGGCGGCGGCGAGGGCGACGTCCGGCTCGGTGAACTGCGGATGCACGACCACGGGGCGGCGCCAGGCGCGGGCTCGCGCGATGAGGCCGAACGCCTCGGCGGCGCCGGCCGTCGGGAGCACCTCGTCGATGCGGCGGCCGTGGCGCTGGGCGATGGCGTGCTGCGCCGCCGTCGGCGTCGGGGTAGGCGCCGATGTCGTCGAGGCTCGTCGCGGAGCGCGGTCTCGAGCCACTCCGGGTCGTACGTCGTCGTGGATGTTGACCGCGAAGTCGATGAGCCCGTCGGCGAGCTCCTGGTCCCCGTGCCACGTCCAGGCCTCCGGCCTGGTGCCGGAGCCGTCCGCCCGCGGCTCTCGCGCGGACGTGTCGCCGAGCTCCGCTCGGCTCGTCATCTCGCTTCGCGACGTGGTCGAGTCTGGCACGTACGCGTGGACGGCGTCCGCGAATCGCTGGGCCATCTTCGGGTGGCCGGCCCAGTGGGTGTGGAGGTACGAGGCGTGCAGCGTCGCCGACGCCGAAGCCGTGCGGCTGCCCGTCGACGAGCCAGGCCGCGCTCGGCCGACGCCGGGCGTGACGGTCGTGCGGTGGAACTCGTGGCCGGTGACCCGCGTGCCGGCGACGCCGGTCAGCTGGTCGGTCGGGACGATCGCGGTGCGGTACGACAGCGTCAGCCGCGGCGTCATGACCGCCTCGGCGTCGAGCGCACCCACCATCGGCATGCCGTCGACCGATCGGCAGAGGTAGAGCAGGCCGGCGCACTCGGCGTACGTCGGCATGCCGGAGTCGACGGCCGCGCGGAGCGCCTCACGCAGCGGCGCGTTGGCGGACGAGGCCGGCAGCGTGCACCTCGGGGAATCCGCCGCCGAGGTAGAGCCCGGCGGTGCCCTCGGGCAGCGCCTCGTCGGTGAGCGGGTCGAACGTCACGACGTCGCAGCCGGCCGCGCGGAGCAGCTCCTCGGTCTCGGCGTACCGGAACGTGAAGGCCCGCCCGCCGGCCATCGCGACGATCGGGCTCGGCCGGTCGCTCGGCGAGCGGCTGACCTCCGCGCGCCGCGTCCCACGGCTCGGCGTCGAGGTCCGGCGCGGAGTGCGCCAGCGCCAGGAGCTGGTCGAGGTCGATCTTCTCGGCGATCTGGGCGGCGAGCCGGTCGAGGGCGTGAGCCGCGTCGTCGCGCTCGGCAGCCGGTACGAGCCCGAGGTGGCGCGACGGGGCGACGATGCCGTCGTCGCGCTGCAGCACGCCGAGCACCGGCAGCCCGGTCGACTCGAGCGCGCTGACGACCTCGCCGGCATGCCGCGGGGAGCCGGCCTTGTTGAGGATCACGCCGACGATGCGCACCGACGGGTCGAACGCGACCATGCCCTGCACCAGCGCGGCGATCGAGCGCGAGGCGTGCGAGATGTCGACGACGAGCACGACGGGCGTACGCGTGACGGTGGCGACGTGCGCGGTCGACGCGAATCCCTCGCCGCCGATCTGTCCGTCGTACAGACCCATGACGCCCTCGATGATCGCGAGGTCGGCGCCGCGGGCGCCGTGCAGGAGCAGCGGGACGAGCCGCTCCTCGCCGACGAGGTGCGGGTCGAGGTTGCGGCCGGGCTTGCCGGTCGCGAGCGCGTGATAGCCGGGGTCGATGTAGTCCGGGCCGACCTTGTGACCCGAGACGTCGTGGCCGCGGCGCGACAGCGCGGCCATCAGTCCCGTGGCGACGGTGGTCTTGCCGTGGCCCGACGCGGGAGCGGCGATGACGAGTCGGGGAAGCCTCACCATTCGATGCCCCGCTGACCCTTCTGGCCGTTGTCGAACGGGTGCTTGACGTGCTGCATCTCGGTGACGAGGTCGGCGATCTCGACGAGCCTGGGATCGGCGTCGCGCCCGGTGATGACGACGTACTGGCGGCCCGGCCGGTTGGCGAGGGTCTCGACGACGTCGTCGACGTCGACCCAGCCCCACTTCATGGGGTAGGTGAACTCGTCGAGGACGTACAGGTCGTGGGTCTCGGCGGCGATGCGGCGCTTGACCTCGGCCCAGCCCTCGGCGGCGTCGGCGGCGTGGTCCTCGTCGGAGCCCTCCTTGCGCGACCACGACCAGCCCGAGCCCATCTTGTGCCACTCGACGGGCCCGCCCTCGCCGGTCTCGTCGTGCAGCTCGCCGAGGCGTTCGAGCACGGTCTGCTCGCCGATGCGCCACTTGGCGGACTTCACGAACTGGAAGACGCCGATGTTCCAGCCCTGGTTCCAGGAGCGGATCGCGAGGCCGAACGCGGCGGTCGACTTGCCCTTGCCGTCGCCCGTGTGGACCATCAGCAGCGGCCGGTTGCGGCGCTGCCTGGTGGTGAGGCCGTCGTCGGGGACGGTGACCGGCTGACCCTTGGGCATCAGGCGGCTCCCGTCTCGTGGAGGCCGGACCGTACGACGTCGGTGAGCGCGCGACGCGCTGACCTCGCCGAGCGGGACGTACTCGGCCATCAGGTGGTCGGCGAGCTGCGAGGCCAGGCCCATGCGGAACTTCCCGGTCTCGCAGTCGATCACGAGGCTCGCGAGGCCGGTCGCGCCGAGGTGCTTGGCGACCTGGTGTGCCCGGGCGAGGGCGTTGTCGCCGTACGTGGCCCGGCCGTCGGTGATGACGACCAGCAGGGGGCGGCGGCGCGGGTCGCGTACGCGCTCGAGCCGCAGCACGTCAGCGGTCTTGAGCAGTGCCTCGGCGAGTGGCGTACGCCCGCCGGCGGGCAGCTCGGCGAGCCGGGTCGCGGCGATGTCGATCGAGCCGGTCGGCGGCAGCGCGAGCTCGGCGCCGTCCTGGCGGAACGTGATGAGGCCGACCTTGTCGCGGCGCTGATAGGCGTCCATCAGCAGCGACAGGATCGCGGTCTTGACCTGCTCCATGCGCTTGCGGGCGGCCATCGAGCCCGACGCGTCGACGCAGAACAGGATCAGGTTGGACTCGTGCCCCTCCTTGACCGCGAGGCGCAGGTCGTCGGCGCGGAACTGCGAGGCTGCCGGTGCGGCCGCGGGCGTGCTGGTGCGGCGCTGCGGCGCGGATCGTCTCCATGAGGTGGATCGAGCCGCCCTGGCCCGTACGCCGCTGGGCGCCGATGCGCCGGCCGGTCTCGGTGATCGCCCGCGAGCGCTTGCCGGACTCGCCGGCACCCGTGCCACCGACGGTGAACAGCTTGGGCCGATAGGGCTGCTGCGGCGCCGCCACGGTGACCTCGGACGTACTCCCGGGCTGCTCGTCGGGTCGCTGTTCCGGCTGGGATTCGCGCTGGGAGTGACGTTCGGGTCGCGACTCGCCGTCAGAAGCGGACGAAACGTCACTCTCAGCGGGGTCCTGGCTCGAGTCGGACTCGGAAGGCTCGGACTCCTGGGTCTCGGCGTCGTCGGTGCCGTCGCCTTCGGGCTCCGGCGGCGGCTCGTCGTCGCCGAGGATCTGGTCGAGCAGGTCCTCGTCGATGCCGGGTGCGTCGAACGGGTTGCGCCGGCGGCGGTGCGGCAGGGCGAGGCGGGCCGCAGCGCGGATGTCCTCGCGCAGCACACTCGTACGCCCGTTCCACGCCGCATGCGCAGCGGCGGCCCGGGCCGTGACGATGTCGGCGCGCATGCCGTCGACCTCGAACGCGGCGCACACCTCGGCGATCTTGAGCAGCGCCCAGTCGCTGAGGTCGACCTGGTCGACGAGCTTCTGCGCTGCCTGGATGCGATCGGTCAGCGTCGCCTCGTCCTCGGCGTACCGTGCTGCGAACGCGTCGGGATCCGTCTCGTACGCGAGCCGGCGGCGTACGACCTCGACGCGCGTCGCCGGGATCACGCGGTGCCGCGACCTCGACGGTGAGGCCGAACCGGTCGAGCAGCTGGGGGCGGAGCTCGCCCTCCTCGGGGTTCATGGTGCCGACGAGGACGAACCGCGCCGCGTGCTCGACCGAGACACCGTCGCGCTCGACCGTCGAACGGCCCATCGCGGCAGCGTCCAGCAGGAGGTCGACGAGGTGGTCGTGCAGCAGGTTGACCTCATCGACGTAGAGGATGCCGCGATGCGCGCGAGCGAGCAGGCCGGGCTCGTACTCGGTGACGCCGTCGGACAGCGCCTTCTCGAGGTGCAGCGAACCCAGCACGCGATCCTCGGTGGCGCCGACGGGCAGCTCGACGAGGCGTACGGGCCGGGTCTCGACATCGACGTCGGCGGCGAACGGGCCGTCGGGCGACAGCGGGTCGGTCTCGCGCGGATCGGTCGAGAACCGGTCGCCGGCGATCACGTCGATCGGCGGCAGCACCGAGGCGAGGGCGCGCACCATGGTCGACTTGGCGGTGCCCTTCTCGCCGCGCACGAGCACGCCGCCGATCGCGGGCGAGATCGTCGAGAGGGTCAGGGCGAGCGCCATGTCGTCGGATCCGACGACGGCGCTGAACGGATAGTGCTGTGGCATATGGGGCTCCCGCTCGATCTGCCATCGATGACGGGCGCGGTTGCGTCCGCCAGTCAGCCTCGAGGCCGGTCTTCGGACTTCCCAGGTCGGGCCTGGGTCACCGCAGCGGGCCCTGTGCCGGATTCTCACCGGCTTCCCGATTCTCCCCGTGAGGGGCACCTCGAGACTGTGATGGCAAGACTAACGGTTGTCGTCGTATGCCAGTAGGTCGCCGGGTTGGCCGAAGTTGCCAGGCAGATATCGTCACCGGCATGAGCACACAGGTCACGGTCGTCGGGATCGGCGCGGACGGCTGGACCGGATTGACGGCCCGGGCCAAGGAACTCGTCGAGGCTGCGGACGTCGTGCTGGGCGGCGAGCGGCACCTGGCGATGCTGCCTGACGGCGAGCAGACGCGCGAGCCATGGCCGTCGCCGCTGCGCGAGGGGTTGCCTGCCCTGCTCGAGACGCACGGCGGCAGGACGGTCGTGGCCCTCGCCTCCGGCGATCCGCTCGTCTCAGGCATCGCGACGACGCTGGTCGACCTGCTGGGCAAGGACGCCGTCGAGGTCGTGCCTGCGCTGTCCTCCGTCGCCCTCGCCCGGGCCCGTATGCGCTGGTCGGCCGAGTCGACCGAGGTCGTGACGCTCGTCGGCCGCGACCCGCACCTCGTGGCCCGGTCCCTCGCCCCAGGCCTGCGACTGCTGGTCCTGTCGTCCGACGGGTCCACCCCCGCCGAAGTCGCCGGGCTGCTCACGACGGCTGGCTACGGCGCCAGCCCCATGACGGTGCTGGCCGATCTCGGCTCGGAGGCCGAGTCGCGCACGGACGGCGTCGCCGCCTCGTGGGGCGACCGGTCCGCACCGGACCTCAACGTCGTCGCGGTCGAGCTCGTCAGCTCCGGTGCGACCGCGCTCGGCTTCACCGCCGGGCTGCCGGAGGGCGCGTTCGACCACGACGGCCAGATCACCAAGCGCGACGTACGCGCGTCCGCCCTCGCGCGCCTCGCGCCGCTGCCGGGTCAGCTCCTCTGGGACGTCGGAGCGGGCGCGGGCTCCGTGGCGATCGAGTGGATGCGCGCCCACCCCACCTGCCGGGCGATCGCGATCGAGGCCCGCGAGGACCGTGCCGCGCGCATCTCCCGCAACGCCGACACGCTCGGCGTACCGGCGCTCGACGTCCTCACCGGCCACGCCCCCGAGGCGCTGACGGACCTGGAGGCGCCGCACGCGATCTTCATCGGCGGTGGCGCGACGGAGCAGGGCGTGCTCGACGCGTGCTGGACCGCGCTGCGCCCCGGCGGCCGCCTCGTGGTGCACGGCGTGACGCTCGAGACCGAGGCGGTGCTGGCCGTCCGCTATGCGCAGCTCGGCGGCGAGCTGACCCGCCTCCACGTCGAGCACGCAGCGCCGATCGGCACGTTCACCGGCTGGACCCCGGCCCGCGCCATCACCCAGTGGACCGTGACCAAGTCGGAGCTCGCGGAGGAGCAGGCATGACGGTCCACTTCGTCGGCGCCGGGCCCGGTGCGGCCGACCTGCTGACCCTGCGGGCCGTTGCGCTGCTCAATGCCGCCGACGTGTGCGTCTACGCCGGCACCTACATCGACCACGCCGTGCTCGATCACTGCCCCGACCGTGCCCAGCTCGTCGACACGCAGGACCTCGACCTCGACCAGATCACCGCGCGCATCGTCGATGCCCACGCCGCCGGGCTCGAGGTCGTACGCCTGTGCTCCGGCGATCCGTCGATCTACTCCGCCCTGCACGAGCAGGCCAAGCGGCTCGACGCGCACGGCGTGCCGTGGGACGTGACACCGGGCGTGCCCGCGTATGCCGCAGCGGCCGCACTGCTCGGCGCCGAGCTCACGGTGCCCGAGGTCGTGCAGTCGGTCGTGCTCACCCGTACGCAGGCGCGATCGACCGCGATGCCGTCGGGCGAGGCGCTGGCTGCCTTCGCGGCGACCGGCTCGACCCTCGTGCTGCACCTCGCGATCACCCGCACGCGCACGCTCGCCGCCGAGCTCGCCGAGTCGTACGGCGCCAGCTGCCCGGTCGCCGTCGTGGCCAACGCGAGCCAGCCGACCGAGGTCGTCCTGCGCGGCACCCTCGGCGACATCGCGGACCAGGTCGAGGCCGCGGGGCTGCGTCAGGCGGCCGTCATCCTCGTCGGCAAGGCGCTGGCCGCGGACGTACGCGGGGGAGAGTCGTACCTCTACGACCCGGCGCGCGACCGTTCGGCCAAACGCCGCTGAGTCACAGCGCGGTCTTCGGCGGGTCGGCCCAGGCCTGCAGGAATCTCGCATCGAGCTCGGCGGCAGCGCCGTCCTCGAGAGCGTGGAGCCGCCGGTACGTCAGATCGCTCTCGCCTCGTCGATGCGCCTCGGCGGCCAGCCTGAGCAGCAGGTCCCGGGCGACGGTGCTGTCATGGTGCGCGCCGAGGACGCGCTGCAGGTCGTGCGCTGTCTCGGACAGCCGGACCGCCCGCTTCGGGTGGATCGGCATGGCCACCTCGGCCGCGTACCGCAGCCGTTTGGCGCACTTGCGCACCTCGTGGAGGGCGGTGTCGCGTTCGGGGCCTTCGGTGCCGGTCGCTGCCTCGACCGCACGGTGCAGTCGTCTCCCGGTCTTGTCGAGGAGCCGGGGGATGACCTGGTGCGCCGGCTTCCCCGCCCGAGGCGTGAGGGGTGGACTGGCCAGCACGTCATCGAGGGCGTCGACCAGCCGGACGTACCGGTCGCCGCCGAGCGCGATCGTCACTGCCTCCCGCCCAACTCGGAGATCGGCTTCGAGCTCTTCGTCGATGCGCTGGCGGACCGGCCCGACGACCAGCTCCGCCGGCTGATCATCGAGCAGGTGGGTGAGCCGTTCGTGCAGGACCTGTGCGTCGCGGGCCTGCCCTGAGGTGCTGGCCAGCCACTTCAGCTCACCGCGCAGGTGGGCGGCCACGTCGGGTTCGAGCAGCTGCCGGTACGTCGCCAGGACCGCGCGCAACCGACGGGTGGCGATGCGCATCTTGTGCACCGAGTCGGGCTGGTCCCGACGTACGCGACGGCTCTGCTTCGTGAGCGCTTGGAGCTGGTCGTCGAGGTAGGAGAGCAGCAGAGCCGACGCAGGGTTCTCGCGCGAAAGACCGTTCACCAGCGACCACGCCTCCGCTCCCGATCACAGGAGCCACATGCGCCAGGATCCACCAGAACTGCCCTCGATCGTATCGGGAACGATCGACCGGCAGTGCAATCTCACGACACCGCGTAGACCCGGTCGGCGGCGTCGACGACGACCTCGAGTGTCGTGCCGACCTCGAGCTCGTCGCTGCCATCTCGGGTGTGGAGCGCCTCGAACGGTTCGACGCCCGGCGCGCTGATCGACAGGTTGAGCTCGACGCGGGTGCGGTCGTCGTACGACGTATGGGTGACCGAGAGGACCTCGGCGGTTCCCGCGACCCCCGCGACCTCGAGGCGGCGCATGCCCCGCGCGGTCCTGTGGACGTCGAACCACATCGCGAGGGCGAGTGGGGTCAGGATCAGCGAGAGCACCGCGGCGATCAGGATGACGGCCCAGAGATCGCCGTCCAGCAGGATGCCGAGGGCGAGAAATCCTGGCCCGCTGAGCACCATGACGAGGCACATCGCGTACATCGTCACGCGCCACACACGCCCCACTGGTGTCACCTCGGTCACGGTGACATCCTGTCAGAACCGTGTGGTCACTCGCTGAAGCGTGGGGTCCAGACCTGGCCGGATGTGGTCGTACGTGTGCCGGAGGCGCCGATGAGCAGCAGGCACTTCATGTCGATCGTCGCCGGATCGAGCTCGGCGAGGGTCGTGACCGTCAGCGACTCCTCGTCGCGACCGACGTCGCGGCCGACGACCACGACGGTGTCACCGGAGCGGTGCTCGAGCAGGATCTGCTGGGCGTCGGCGACCTGGGTGGTGCGGGACCGGGAGGCGGGGTTGTAGATCGCGAGCACGAGATCCGCCTCGGCGACGGCGCGCAGCCGCTGCTCGATCAGCGCCCACGGCTTGAGCCGGTCGGACAGGCTCATGACCGCGAAGTCGCCGCCGATCGGCGCACCCGCGCGGGCCGCCACGACCTGCACGGCGGAGAGACCGGGCAGCACCCGGATCGGCACGTCGGCGTACGCCTCGTCTCCGGCGGCCTCGAACACGGCGGCAGCCATGCCGAAGATGCCGGCGTCGCCGCCCGACACGACGGCGACCCGTTCGCCCTTGAGCGCGAGGTCGAGGGCCAGGCGGGCGCGGTCGACCTCGACGGTGTTGCCGGAGGCGTGCCGGGTCAGGCCTTCGCGCTGCGGGACGCGGTTGACGTACGGCGCGTAGCCGACGACGTGCTCGACCTCGGCGAGCGCTGCGGTGACCTCGGGGGTGATCCAGCGGTCGGGACCGGGGCCGAGGCCGATGACGAGGAGCTGGCGGTTGTGTCCTTGTCTCGATACAGCGCTCGTTCCTCGCGGCACTCGATCAGCGGACAGGTCATCGACGACCGTGGGCTTGGTGTCGCCGGGGACGACGATCAGGGAGAAGTACGGCACCGTCGCCGGGTCGACGTCGGCGACCGGGAGCCAGCGCTCCTCGGGCATCGAGGCGCGCTCGACGTACAGCGCACCGTCCAGCCGGCCGGCCTGGCGCAGGGCCGAGACGACCTTGGGGAACGTGCGGCCGAGCTTCATGATGATCGCGCCGTCGGTGTCCGCGAGGCGGCGGGCCAGCTCGGGCTCGTCGAGGGTGCCGGGCAGGATCGTGAGCACGTCGGTCTGGCGTACGAGCGGCGACGCGGTGGTCGCGGTGGCGGCGGCGAACGACGTCACGCCCGGCACGACCTCGGTCTCGAACCGGTCGGCCAGCCGGTCGTGCATGTACATGTAGGACCCGTAGAACAGCGGATCGCCCTCGGCGAGGACGACGACCGTGCGACCGGCCTCGAGGTGCACCGCGAGACGTGCCGCCGACTCCTCGTAGAACTCCGCCATCGCACCGGCATAGCCGCCGGCGTGGGCCGTCGTGCCGGTCGTCACCGGGTAGCGCAGCTCTTCCTCGATGACGCCGTCCGGGATCAGGCCGGCGGCGATCCGGCGGGCGTTCGACTGCTTGCCGACGCCGGCGTGGAACGCGATGACGTCCGCCTCGGCGATCAGCCGCGCGGCCTTGAGCGTGATGAGCTCGGGGTCGCCGGGACCGAGCCCGACGCCGTAGAGGCGGCCGGTCACTCGCGCTCCTGGGCGATCGCGTTGAGCGCGGATGCGGCCATCGCCGAGCCGCCGCGGCGACCGTGCACCGTCAGGTAGGGGATGTCCAGTCGATGCTGTCGAGAGCGCCGCCAGCGCCTCCTTGGACTCGGCGGCGCCGATGAACCCCACCGGCGTGCCGATGATCGCGGCCGGCCGGGGCGCGCCGTCGAGCAGCATCTCGAGCAGGTGGAACAGCGCCGTCGGGGCGTTGCCGAACGCGACGACGGCACCGTCGAGCCGGTCCGCCCACAGCGACACCGCGGCGGCGGAGCGGGTCGTCGACCACTCCTTGGCCAGCGCCGGCACCCGCTCGTCGCGCAGGAGGCACAGCACCTCGTTGTCCTTGGGCAGCCGGGCGCGGGTGACGCCCGAGGCGACCATGTTGGCGTCGGTCAGGATCGGCGCGCCGGCCTCGAGGGCGCCGCGAGCCGCCGACACCAGTCGGGGATGGATGTCGAGGTCACGGGTCAGGTCGACCTGACCGCAGGCGTGCACCATCCGCACGGCGACCTTCTCGGCGTCGGCCGGTAGGTGCGACAGCTCGGCCTCGGCGCGGATCGTCGCGAACGAGTCGACGTAGATCGCCGGTCCGTCGGCGACGTAGTCGAAGTGGCGGGTGGGTCGTCTTCATGCAGTCTCCAGGTCGGGGATGACGATGCTCCGCCACGGCGTCACGATCACCTCGGTGCCGGCGCGATCCAGGATCGTCGCCGCGAGCTCGGGGGTGAGCAGGCCGTCGGGCACCGCGAGGTGTTCGGCGCTGCGGCCGTCGTCCTGCGCGATGATGCCGTACGGCGGGGGGAGCGCGCTGACCTGGGTCCGCAGATCGCGGGCGTGGTGCGTGCCGAGCAGCTCGGCGCCACCCTCGGGCAGCTCGTCGATGTGCCACAGCGCGGACTCGCCCTCGCCGCGCAGCCGGAGGAACGCGTGAGCGTACGAGAGCAGGGCCTCGGGCGCCTCGTCGAGGGCCACGAGCGGCCCCCACTGATGCGAGCCCACGCGCAGCTGGACGGTCTCGGCGTCGACGGCCATCAGGCCGAGGTCGAGCGACCGCGAGGCGATGTCGCCGCGGCCGTCGTCGAGGACGAACAGGAACCGGCCGGCGAGACCCGCGAAGTCCGGCTCGGCGCACAGCAGGTGGTCGAGCTCGCGTGCGGTCTCGCGCAGGTCGGCTCGGCCGCCGACGCGACCCGTGAGCGGCGACACCATGATGTTGCGCACCAGCTCGTGGCGACGGCGACGGCAGCAGCCCGGCCTCGGCGATCGCGTCGACCAGCACGGCGGGCACGCAGCTGTCGGAGTGCTCGATGCCGCGGAGCTGCAGGTTGGTCCGCTTGGTCAGCAGGATCGTGCCGTCGGCGAAATCGGCTGCAATGCCGACGAGGTCGCGCAGGGCCGAGGTCGGCAGCACGCCGCCGATGAGTCGCAGCCGCACGATCGCGCCGTCGTCCGCGATCCACGGGCGCAGGACGCCGGGACAGCGGTCGGGATGCGAGCGATTCGTCACCCCGTCATGGTGTCACGCGCGACCTTTCACGGTCTAGCGCTTGGCCCGCCGCTGACGGGCCCGTTCGACGCGAGCCTTGACCCGCTTCTCCTCGAACTCCTTCGACGAGACCGCGGCGGACAGGTCCGCATTCTTGATCAGCTCTGGCAGGTCGATGTCGACCGGCGGGAAACAGTCCACCGGTTCGCCGTGTGACAGCACGACCCAGACCGGCTCGCCCTGATGGATCTGGCGCAGGACCTCGCCGTCGGTGACCGTCGCCGCCTTGGCGAACGCCTTGCGTCGCTGCAGCTGGCTCTGCGCCTTCTTGGCGGCGAGCTTCACTCGCCGGCTTGCCGACCTTCTCCCAGGCGATCTTGGCCTGCGGGCCGTACTTCACGGCGAGCTTGGCGCTCTTCTTGGCGGTCGGGCCGATCCAGCTCATCGTGGCTCCTCGGGACGGGGTCGTTCACTCGCCATGGTGCCACCGGGCGGGCGCTTCACGCAGAGGTCGGCGCCTCGTCGAGCACGCAGTCGCCGCAGATGCCGGCACCCGGCACGCGGTAGAACAGGCAGCACGATCGGCGTACGAACGACGGCCCTGCCGGGTCGAGGTCGCCCGTGCCGGCCAGCGTGCCGTGCTCGAGGAGCTCGCGCGACGAGCTGCGTCGCCGCCTCTGCGCGATCGGGGCGGGCCGTGCGGAGCATCGTCAGCGCGCCGGCGAGGCTCGACGCGACATTGCCCCAGAGCACCTGCGGGGAGACCGCGAACGTACGCCCGAATGCGTCGAGCAGTGGCGCGACGATCGGCCGCAGGATGCGCGAGTCGAGGTCGTCTGCGAGGTCTCCGGCCGGCGACTCGTCGACCGAGCTGCGGGCGAGCGGCCACGGACCGCCGACGACCGGCTTCCACCAGAGCGCGTCGAGGCGCAGGTCCGGGACCCGTCCGGCGAGCACGGCCGCGGCGAACGGCGGGCGACACCAGCCGGGCGGCCAGGCCGAGGAACACGATCGACGCCGTCGCGCGCTCCTCGATCTCGTCGAGACCGACCCGTGACCGCTCGGCGAGCAGCTCGCGAGCCGCAGCGACGCGCTCGCCGATCACGTCGGGGTCGACGAGCTCGCGCATCGGGCGCCAGCCGGCATCCGGTGTCCAGCGATCCAGGACGAAGAACGGCCCGACCTCGGCAGCGAGGTCGAGCGCGGCGTCATCCGAGCCGGTGGTCATCCATTCGTGCCGCTGAGCAGCCCTGTCGTACGTACTTCAGCGATGTCGCCGCGTGCGGCCCGGGCCGATGCCTGGCCCGCGAGCGTGTCGGCGGCGACATTGAGCGGCCACACCGTGAGGTCGGTGAGGTGGGCCTTGACCTTCTGGAAGAACACCGGGGCGCCGGCGTCGCGCCTGGCCTGCATCAGGGCGTAGATCGCCTGCACGATCTCGACGTTGGCGACGATCTCCTTCTTGGAGTTGCGCCAGCCGTTGCGGGCCCACCCGCTGGCCCATGTCGTCGAGCAGCCGATCGTGTATGACGAGTCGGCCTGGATGACGAGCGGCCGGTCGGCGAAGTCGCGCAGCGCGTTCTCGACCGCGAGCAGCTCACCGATGTTGTTGGTGCCCTGCAGCAGCCCGCCGCATGCCGAGCTGCCGTCGTCGGCGACGTACGCCCACCCGGTCGGCCCGGGGTTGGTGACGCACGAGCCGTCGGTGCCGACGACGATCGCGCCGCCGAGCTGCATCACGTCGGTGTGGGTCCTGGCGAGTGTCACGGGCTGCTCCTGGCTGTTGGTGGGTCGAGTCTCACATCATCCACGCAGATAGCCGCGGCGCACGGTCCGGTCGAGGATGCCGAGCGTGCCGCTCAGGTTGGTCACCGAGACGACCGGGAAGATGCCGGAGTCCTTCCAGTCCTGGCTGACGTTCGACCAGTCGTAGAACGAGGTGACCAAGGCTGCCGCCGTCGGCGGGCTCGAGGCGATAGCCGTAGGTGTGGCCCATGCCGGGTCGGACCTTGCCGAGGATCGACCACGAGATCAGGCGATCGCGCTGGAACTCCTCGATCGTGACGGTGACGTCGTACTTCCCGTAGTCGGGGATGTCGTTGAGCGACTCCCGATCCATGTGGATGACGAACGTGTCGCCGGCTGCCTCGACGATGTCACCGTCTGCGTCCTGCAGCATGCCGGAGGCGTCGATCGCGACGTGGCCGTGCGGGTCGCACAGAACTGCGAAGACGTCGGCGGCGGGCGCCGGGATGAAGCGTTCGGCCTCGATGCGCTCAGTCATGCACCGACCCTACCGAGCCATCGGTCTGCCGGCTCAGGCCGACGCGGTGGCCCGGTAGGCTGACCCGTCCGCTCGCCGCGGATGCAGGAATCCGGTGCAACTCCGGAGCGGTTCCGCCACTGTGAGTCTTCAGGACCAGCCAGACACTGGCCGTGGAGAATCCCACCACACGGGGCGAGAACCCCGAGGAGGAACATGACGCGCATCGCGCTGCTGTCCACGTCCGACACCGACCTGCTGTCGGCCCGCGTCGAGCGGCGCCGACTACGTGTACGCCAACCCGGCCCGGCTCGACGTCGCCACCGAGCTGGCCGCCGGCGATCGAGGGGGCCGACCTCGTCGTCGCCCGCATCCTCGGTCACCGCAGGACCTGTGGCGTGACGGGCTTCGACGCATCCGTGCTGACCTCGGGCAAGCCGGTCGTCGTGCTCGGCGGCGAGCAGACGCCCGACGCCGAGCTGATGGAGCAGTCGACCGTGCCGATCGGCATCGCCGCCGAGGCGCACGTCTACCTCGCCGAGGGTGGCCCGGCCAACCTCGGCCAGCTGCACGCCTTCCTGTCCGACACCGTCCTGCTGACCGGCGTGGGCTTCGAGCCGCCGGCCGTCCTGCCCGAGTGCGGGCGTCGCCGAGCGTCCGACGTGCCGAGTGTCGACAGGCTCGAGACCGGCGAGCGTGCCGCGCATCGGCGTCCTGTACTACCGGGCCCACGAGGCCTCCGGCAACAGCGGCTTCGCGCACCAGCTCGCCGACGCGATCGACGCGACCGGCGAGGCGTACGGCGTCCCGATCTTCTCCTCGTCGCTGCGCGCCGCACCCGACGAGCTGTTCGCCGAGCTGGCCAAGCTCGACGCCCTGATCGTCACGGTGCTCGCGGCCGGCGGCACCAAGCCCGGCACCGTCAGCGCCGGCGGCGACGACGAGGCGTGGGACGTCGAGCGCATGAAGGCCCTCGACATCCCGATCCTGCAGGGCCTGTGCCTGACGTCGAGCCGCGAGGACTGGGCGGCGTCCGACGACGGCGTCACGCCGCTCGACTCGGCCAACCAGATCGCGATCCCCGAGTTCGACGGCCGCATCATCACGGCACCGTTCTCGTTCAAGGAGATCGACGAGGACGGCCTGCCGCGCTACGTCGCCGACCCCGAGCGCTGCGCCCGGGTCGCCGGCATCGCGGTCGCCCACGCCCGTCTGCGCCACACTGCCGCCGGCCGAGCGCAAGATCGTGCTGATGCTGTCGGCGTACCCGACCAAGCACAGCCGGGTCGGCAACGCCGTCGGCCTCGACACCCCCGTCTCGACGATCCGCCTGCTGCGCGAGATGCGCGACGCGGGCTACGACCTCGGCGCGCCCGGCGACGATCCCCGGTCTCGAGCTCGACGACCTGACCGAGGCCGGCGACGCGCTGATCCACGCGCTGATCGCCGCCGGCGGCCAGGACGAGGAGTGGCTCACCCAGGTGCAGCTGACCGAGAGCCACGTCCGCATCCCCGCCGCGCAGTACGCGCGGCTGGTTCGACGGCTTCCACCCCGACCTGCGCGACGCGATGCTCGAGGCGTGGGGTCCGGCCCCCGGCAAGCTCTTCGTCAACGACGTGACGCAGGAGATCGTGCTCGCCACGATCCGCGCCGGCAACATCGTGCTGATGATCCAGCCGCCCCGCGGCTACGGCGAGAACCCCGTCGCGATCTACCACGATCCCGACATGGCGCCCTCGCACCACTACCTCGCCGCCTACCGCTGGGTCGAGGAGACGTTCGGCGCCCACGCCGTCGTCCACCTCGGCAAGCACGGCTCGATGGAGTGGCTGCCGGGCAAGAACGCCGCGCTGTCGGCGTCCTGCGGCACCGACGCCGCGATCGGCAACCTGCCGCTGATCTACCCGTTCCTCGTCAACGACCCGGGCGAGGGCGCGCAGGCCAAGCGCCGCGCGCACGCCACGATCGTCGACCACCTGATCCCGCCGATGGCGCGCGCCGAGAGCTACGGCGACATCGCCAAGCTCGAGCAGCTGCTCGACGAGTACGCCAACATCGCGGCGATGGACCCGGCCAAGCTGCCGGCGATCCGCTCGCAGATCTGGACCCACATGCGGGCCGCGGAGATGCACCGCGACCTCGGCCTCGACGACATCCCGGACGAGGACGACTTCGACGACTTCATCTTCAACGTCGACGGCTGGCTGTGCGAGATCAAGGACGCGCAGATCCGCGACGGCCTGCACGTGCTCGGCCAGGCGCCCGCAGGGCGAGGCGCGGGTCAACCTCGTGCTCTCGATCCTGCGGGCGAGCCAGATCTGGGGCGGCGAGACCGGAGCCGTCCCGGGCCTGCGCGCGGCGCTCGGTCTCAAGGAGGGCGTCGCAGCTCGGCGCCATCGACGAGATCGAGGAGCAGGCCCGCGCGCTGATCCAGGCCATGGAGGACGCCGACTGGGACGCCGCCGCGGCCCGCAGCCTCACCGACGTGCCCGAGGTCGTGCGGGTCCTCGAGTTCGCCGCGACCGAGGTCGTGCCGCGCCTGGCCAAGACCACCGACGAGCTCGACCACGTGCTGCACGCGCTCGACGGCGGCTTCATCCCCGCCGGCCCGTCCGGCTCGCCGCTGCGCGGGCTCGTCAACGTGCTGCCGACCGGCCGCAACTTCTACACCGTCGACCCCAAGGCCGTGCCCGTCCCGCCTCGCGTGGGAGACCGGCCGGGCCATGGCCGACTCGCTGATCGAGCGCCACCTCGCCGACACCGGCGAGTACCCGCGCTCGGTCGGCCTGTCGGTGTGGGGCACGTCGGCGATGCGTACGTCCGGCGACGACATCGCCGAGGTGCTCGCGCTGATCGGCGTCGAGCCGGAGTGGGATCCCGCCTCGCGCCGGGTCAACGGCCTGCGCGTCGTCCCGCTCGACGAGCTCGGCCGCCCGCGCATCGACGTGACGGTCCGCATCTCCGGCTTCTTCCGCGACGCGTTCCCGCACGTCATCGGCATCCTCGACGACGCGATCCGCCAGGTCGCCGAGCTCGACGAGCCCGACGACCAGCAACTACGTACGCGCGCACGCGCAGCGCGACCTCGCCGAGCACGGCGACGAGCGCCGCGCCGACGACCCGCATCTTCGGCTCGAAGCCCGGCTCGTACGGCGCGGGCATCCTGCAGGTCATCGAGGCCGGCAACTGGCGCGACGACAACGACCTCGCCGAGGTCTACACCGCGTGGGGCGGCTTCGCGTACGGCCGCGACCTCGACGGTGCACCGGCCGCCGACGACATGCGCGCCAACTACAAGCGCATCGCGGTCGCGGCCAAGAACATCGACACCCGCGAGCACGACATCGCCGACTCCGACGACTACTTCCAGTACCACGGCGGCATGGTCGCGACCGTGCGCGCGCTGACCGGCACGGACCCCAAGGCGTACGTCGGCGACTCGACGACGCCCGACGCCGTACGCACGCGGACCCTGCAGGAGGAGACGACCCGGGTGTTCCGCGCCCGCGTCGTCAACCCGCGCTGGATCGGCGCGATGCAGCGGCACGGCTACAAGGGCGCGTTCGAGCTCGCCGCGACGGTCGACTACCTCTACGGCTTCGACGCCACGACCGGCGTCGTGCACGACTGGATGTACGAGACCCTCGCCAAGGAGTACGTGCTCGACGAGGTCAACCAGGAGTTCATGAAGAAGTCGAACCCCTGGGCGCTGCGCGGCATCATCGAGCGGCTCAACGAGGCCGCCGACCGCGACCTGTGGGCCGACCCCGATCCCGAGGTGCTGGCCGCGATGCAGCAGGTCTACCTCGACATCGAGGGCGACCTGGAGGACCGGGGATGAGCGCGCATCCGGGTCATCGGCATCGGACCCGGGCGACCCGGACCAGGTGACCCTCGAGGCGGTCGCCGCGATGCAGTCGGTCGGCCTACTTCGTGGTCGCCGACAAGGGCGCCGGACGACCCGCTGCTGGCGGCGCGGCAGGCGCTGCTGACCCGGCACGTCGGCTCGGCGCGCAGGTCGTCGCCGTACGCGATCCCGAGCGTGACCGCGCTGACCCCGCCGACTACCGCGGCGCCGTCGAGCGACTGGCACGAGGCGCGCGCCGAGGCGTACGAGCAGGTGATGCTCGCAGCGAGCCCGGCGACGTCGGCTTCCTCGTCTGGGGCGACCCGGCGTTCTACGACTCGACGATCCGCATCGTCGAGACGCGTCCTCGCGCGCGGCAACGTCGAGGCCGAGTGGGACGTCATCCCCGGCATCTCGAGCCTGCAGCTGCTCGCCGCCCGGCACCGCATCGTGCTGCACGAGATCGGCCAGCCGATCACTCGTCACGACTGGCCGCAAGCTGCGCGAGGCGGTCGACGCCGGCGCCGACAACATCCTGGTCATGCTCGAGCGCGCCGTATCGACCTCGACGGGCTTCGACGAGTGGCACATCTGGTGGGGCGCCAACCTCGGCACCGAGCACGAGAGCCTCGTCGCCGGCCGGGTTGCCGACGTCGCCGCCGAGATCGACCAGGCCCGCGCCGCCACCAAGGCCGACGCGGGCTGGGTCATGGATTCCTACCTGTTGCGGAGCTGACTCGGTCAAGTCCCCGCGAGTGGCGCAGTATGGCTGCCGGGCGGCGTACGAGAGTCGCCACATTGCGCCACTCGCGGGGGTTGGTCCTAATGCTCAGGCGCCGCGCTCCTGAGGTCATGGCCGGGCTCGACACCGCCCCCGATGCCCCGCCACGCGAGCGGATCCTGGCGGTCTTCGACTCGCTGCACGCGCAGGCCCAGTCGCCAGACTTCCTCGGGTGCCCGTTCGTCAGCGTGGCCACCGAGCTCAAGGATCGTCAGCACCCGGCGAGCGTCGCCGCGAAGGTCTACAAGCTCGAGCTCACGGCGTTCTTCGAGGACCAGGCCAGGCTGGCCGGGGCGACCGACCCCGAGGTGCTGGCGCTGCAGCTGACCATGATGTTCGACGGGGCCGGCGCCTACAGCGTGGTTCGTGGCGGTGCGTCGCCGGCGGCTCGCGCGGCGGTCGAGGCATTGCTTGCCGCGCAGGGCATCTAGCTGCCGATGAGGGCGCGGCCGGCCATGAGCAGTGTCGCAGCGACGGATGTGGGTGAGCCCCCGACGTAGCCGGCGACCATGGCCCCGTCGCGCAGCATCATGAGCTGCTCGGCCTTGGCGTCGATGTCGTCGACGCCGAGCTGGTCGAGGAGCTCGCGGAACTGGCCGATCAGCCAGGTGCGGTGGTCCCGCACCACGCGACTGCCCGGATGATCTCGGGGCAGCTCGGCGGCGGCGTTGATGAACGCGCAGCCGCGGAATCCCGGCATGCACATCACCGAGCCGACGGCTTCGGCATACCACTCGAGCACGCCGGCCGGGTCGTCCGGCAGCTCGCCGCGCTTCGCGGTGAGGCCGTCCTCGACCGCGGCGACCTGCTGGGCGAGATAGGTCGTGACCAGGTCGTCCTTGGTGGGGAAGTGCCGGTAGAACGTGACCTTGGAGACGCCGGCCTCGGCGATCAGCCGATCGGCGCTGACCGCGCGGATGCCGTCGGCGTAGTAACGACGGGTCGCGGCATCCAGGATGCGCTCCCGCACAGGCGATGCGGTGGTCGTCATCGTCACACTCCTTCGGTTTGTCATCGTCCCACGATCGTGCTTTGATTCATGTAGACGTACTAGTTAGTCTACCTCAACCCCAAGGAGTTCACATGCCCGAGCAGATCCTCTACACCGCCGTCGCCACCTCGACCGGAGACGGCCGCAACGGCCACGTACGTTCGACCGACGGACTCCTCGACACCGACGTCCGCTTCCCGGTCGAGCTGGGTGGCGCCGGAGGTGCGACCAACCCCGAGCAGCTGTTCGCCGCCGGCTACGCCGCGTGCTTCCACTCGGCGCTCAAGTCGAGCAAGTCGCAGCACGGCGTCGACGTCACCGACTCGGCCGTCACGGCCGAGGTCGGCATCGGCCCGAACGGCCTCGGCGGGTTCGGCCTTGCCGTGACGCTGCGGGTCGAGCTGTCCGGGGTCTCGCAGGAAGACGCCGAGAAAGCCGTCGCGGTCGCGCACGAGTGGTGCCCCTACTCCAACGCGACGCGCGGCAACATCGACGTGATCCTCGACGTCGAGGTCGCCTGAGTCCCAACGAGGTCAGTCCTGGGGGTCGACCGGCGGCTCGGCACCTTCGTGCTCGTCCCGGTCGGCCCACTCCAGCAGTGGCGCGATGTCGAAGACCGCCTGGTCGATGCCCGCATGGAGGTCGCCGAGCTCGGCGAAGCGCGCCGGCACGGTCTCGATCGTGAAGTCGTGCGGGTCGACGTCGTCGACCTCGTCCCAGCGGATCGGCGTCGACACGCGGCCGTCGGGGAAGCCCCGCACCGAGTAGGCAGCCGCGATCGTGTGGTCGCGGGCGTTCTGGTTGTAGTCGACGAACAGCTGCGCGGGATCGCGGTCCTTGCGCCACCACGTCGTCGTCACGTCGTCGGGCGCCCGCCGCTCGACCTCACGCGCGAACGCGAGCGCCGCACGACGTACGTCCTTGAACCCGTGCTCGGGCTTGATGCGTACGTAGATGTGCAGGCCGTTGCCGCCTGAGGTCTTCGGGAATCCGGTCGCGCCGAGGTCGTCGAGCACCTCCTCGGCGACGCGCGCCACCCGCTTGACCGTGGCGAAGTCGCACTCCGGGCCCGGGTCGAGGTCGATGCGCCACTCGTCGGGCTTCTCGACGTCGGCCTTGCGGCTGTTCCACGGGTGGAACTCGACGGTCGACATCTGCACGGCCCAGATCACCGACGCCAGCTCGGTGACGCAGAGCTCGTGGACGTCCCGGTCGTAGCGCGGGAAGTGGACGCTGACGGTCTTGACCCACGGCGGGGCGCCCGACGGCAGCTTCTTCTGGTGCACCTTGTCGCCGGCCAGACCCTTGGGGAAGCGGTGCAGCATGCACGGTCGCTCGTACAGCGCGTTGACGATGCCGTCGCCGACCGCGAGGTAGTACTCGACGAGGTCGAGCTTGGTCCAGCCGCGCTCCGGGAAGTAGACGCGGTCGGGGTTGCTGACGCGCACGACCTTGTCGTCCACCTCGATCTCCACCGCGGGCGACGATGCCTTGGCCATGAGCCCACCGTATGGCTTACGGTCGCTGCACGCCTGTGGGATTCGGGTACGTCACGGCGCCGGACGCCTCGACCGCCCGGGCCAGGGCCAGCAGCGACTCCTCGATCGTGATCATCCGGCCGGTGGCCTCGCGGTCGACGCCCGCCGCGCACACGCGATCCGTGGCGTCCTCGATCTGCTGCCGCGCGGAGCGCCCGGTGTCGGTGATCGCACCGTCGGCGTCGACCCATCCGCGGGTCGCCAGCCGGCTGATCGCTGCTGCCCACTCGTCCTCGGTCCAGCCGCGCATGCTGCGCTGCTGGTCACCGGCGAGTCCTGCGGCCACCGCAAGGGCATTCGCGGCGGCGCCGTCGAGGCCGGCCGAGGTCAGCACCGCGATGTGGCAGTCGCCGCGATACTCGCGGATCACCGTTGCGGCGTGCCAGAGTCGCCCGGCGTCGTCGTCCGGCTCGGGCAGCGAGTGGTGCGCCGCGGCCAGCGGTTTGCCGGCGAAGTCGATGCCCCGTGTGATCGCCGACAGCTCCTTGGCGATGCGGCCGGCATCTGCCTCGACCAGCGCCGGGGCGAGCGCCTCCCGCGCCAGGTCGTACCGGGTCTTCAGGATCTCGTCGCGCGAGGCCATCGCCCAGGCATCCGGCAGCGCACGGGTGACCGTCCGCGGCGCGAAGCCCTGGAACAGGCGCCACGACGAGCTCCGGCGGGGGTGTCCCGACCGCCGCGGACCGCGACGCCAGGTAGCCCATCCAGTAGCCCTTGAGGCCGAGCGCCTCGTAGCGCTGCTTGGTGTCGGGGGCGAAGTAGACGACGTCGTGGATCGCCTCGATCGAGCGCCAGAAGGTCGTGCCGTGAGTCATGACCCCATCTTGTCAGGCGCGCTGGGCGCCGCCGGTACCGTCGACGTCGATGACTGACTCAACGCAGAACACCCGCATCCTGCTCGCCTCCCGTCCGCACGGCGAGCCCACCTCGGACAACTTCACGATCGAGTCCGCGCCGGTCCCCGCAGCCTGGCAAGGGTGAGGTGCTGCTCCGCACGATCTACCTGTCACTCGATCCCTACATGCGCGGCCGCATGAGCGACCGCGAAGTCGTACGCCGCACCGGTCGAGATCGGCGACGTGATGGAGGGCGGCACGGTAGCCGAGGTCGTCGAGTCGAACGACGACTCGCTGCGACCCGGCGACATCGTGCTGGCGCTACCTCGGCTGGCAGTCGTACGGCAGTGGCGTCGGCCAAGCACGTGCGCAAGCTCGACCCGGCACAGGCACCGGTCTCGACGGCGCTTGGGCGTGCTCGGCATGACGGGCTTCACGGCGTACGCCGGGCTGCTCGAGATCGGCAAGCCCCAGCCGGGCGAGACCGTCGTGGTGGCTGCTGCCGCTGGACCGGTCGGGTCCGCGGTCGGGCAGATCGCGCGCATCAAGGGTGCTCGCGCGGTCGGCATCGCCGGCGGTCCCGACAAGGTGGCCTGGCTCGAGGAGCTCGGCTTCGACGTCGCTCTCGACCACCGCTCGCCGACGTTCGTCGATGACCTCAAGGCCGCCGTGCCCGATGGCATCGACGTCTACTTCGAGAACGTCGGTGGCCACGTGTGGGACGCCGTGCTGCCGCACCTCAACACGTACGCCCGGGTGCCGGTGTGCGGGCTCGTCGCGCACTACAACGACACCGAGCTGCCGCCCGGGCCCGACCGCTCGTCGAGGCTGATGACCCAGATCCTGACCAAGAGCCTCACGGTGCGCGGGTTCATCCAGACCGAGTTCGTCAAGGCGCACTACGCGTCGTTCCAGGCCGATGCCGCGGGCTGGCTGCGCGACGGCACGCTGCGTCATCGCGAGGACGTCGTCGAGGGGCTCGAGAACGCGCCCGCGGCCTTCGCGGGCCTGCTGAAGGGCAAGAGCTTCGGCAAGCTGCTCGTGCAGGTGGGCCCCGACCCCACCCGCACGAGCCAGCCGACTACTGCAGGGTCATCCTGGGCTCGCCGGACGGCGTGAGACCCGTGCCGGTCCGCACGCAGGTGCCACTCCTGGGCGTACCCGCGTTGTATGCCTGGCGCACGCACGAGCGGGTCGCGAGCTGGCCCCAGTAGTTGGGGTGCAGCGACTCCTGGATGTAGTACGGGCTGCTGCCGGCGGTCGTCACCGTACGGATCTGGTTGACCCACTCCGTACGGTCGACAGCCGTCGGCGCCGTCCAGCTGGCCAGGCCGACCTCCTCGTACAGGCCGACCGTGCTCTCGCACAGCCGCCGTCCGTTGAACGTCGAGGCCAGGTTGAGCGTCTTGGCGTTCGTGATGCCGGCCTGGCTGATCGCACCGGTCACGGTGCTGTTGATCGTCGGCAGCGCGGTGCCGTTGGCCCAGTCGGCATCGGCGTTCCAGAACCCGCAGCCGCCGGTGTTCTGCCGTGAGTAGCCGCTCTCGCCGTAGCGGAAGCCCGAGCCGTTCGGCACCGGCGACGGGTAGTTCTGCACCAGCAGGGTCCACGAGCTGTCGGCATACCCGGCGTTGCGCATCGCCGTCCGGATGTTGGCGTACGCGTTCGCGATCCGGGTCTTGACCGCGGCGACGTTGCTGCTCGTGAAGTTGGCGACGACGCTGCTGTCGTCCTTGCAGTAGTCCTTCCACCAGGTCGGCGACGTCGAGGAAGTCGGTCACGCACGACTGCACGACGCTCGCGAAGTTGAAGTCGTTGCCGCCGATCGAGACCGTGACCATCTTGACGTTGTGCGTCGCGGCGAACTGCTGCAGCATCTTGGCCTGGCCCTGCTTGCCGGCGCCGTTGTCGTAGAAGTCGAGGCCGGGCTTGAAGTCGCTGCCGTCGGACGTCGCGGTCTCGCGCGCCGGAGCAGGCGAGGTTGAGACCCAGCGTGCCGCCGCCGATGTAGATCTCGGCGCTCTTGCTGCGGTGACACCGGTTGATCTGCTCGGCGTTGTTGCCGGCGTTGTCGAAGTACGCCGTGCCGCCCAGCGCGTCGGCGCGTGAGGCGCTGTCGTTGGACGAACCGGCCCAACGACCGGCCTCGCCGGAGATGTAGGAGTCGCCGACCGACACGACGTACGGAGTGCCGCTGCCGGGGCCGTCGGCATGTGCCGGTGCGGCGCCGAGGGTGAGTGCGGCGAGCGCCAGACTCAGCCCTCCGACAAGTGGACGTGCTCGGTTGACCAGCGACATGCGGTGCCTCCTAGGCGGACGTGCTCCCTCCGACCCTTCGGGCCCGGACCGAACCTAGTGGCGCACGTCACACTTTGGGAAGGCCTACATGACTTTCGGGTAGCCGTCAGCGGCGCAGCGGCCGGGTGAGGACCTTGGCGATGCACGCGGGTACGCCTTCGTCGTCCCCGTGATCGCGGGCCCGGTATGAGCTGGGGCTCTCGCCGACCAGCTCGGAGAACCGCGTGCTGAAGGTGCCGAGGGAGGAGCAGCCGACCTCGAAGCAGACATCGGTGACCGACCGGTCGCCTCGCCGGAGCAGCGCCATGGCGCGCTCGATGCGGCGGGTCATGAGATAGCCGTACGGCGACTCGCCGAACGCAGCCCGGAAGCTCCGCGAGAAGTGGCCCGACGACATCAGCGCGACGCGGGCCAGCGCCTCCACGTCGAGCGGCTTGGCGTACTCGCGGTCGATCGTGTCGCGCGCCCTGCGGAGCAGGACCAGGTCCTCATTGGCCACGACCCCATGATCGCATCCTGTCCCGCTCCTTTAGCTCGTCGGAAGGATTTGACCTGGAGTGCGCTCCAGGGTGAATGCTGAAGGCATGACAGTGACCGAGGTCCCCGCAGAGGGGCTGACCATCAGCGGCGCCGCCGAGCTGAGCGGGCTGAGCGTCGACACGTTGCGCTACTACGAGAAGGAGGGCCTGTCCCTCCACCGGCCCGAACGCTCGGCATCGGGACAGCGCCGCTACACCGAGGACGACGTGCGCTGGCTCGGCACGCTGGTGATGCTGCGCCGCACCGGCATGCCGATCCGCGACATCCGTCGCTTCGTCGACCTCTACCGGGTCGACGGCAGCGAGCCGGAGCGGATGGCGATCCTCGAGGCGCATCGCGAGCACGTGCTCGAGGAGCTCAACGAGGTGCAGACGCATCTCGCCGCGATCAACCGCAAGATCGACTACTACAAGAAGCTGGTGAACGGATGAAGACGACCGCATGGGGGACCCAAGGCCTCGAGGCCAGCGTCGAAGGTCTCGGCGCGATGGGGATGTCGGCGTTCTACGGCGACCGTGACGACGCGGAGTCGACCGCGACACTCAACCGGGCGCTCGACCTCGGCGTCACGATGATCGACACCGCCGAGATCTATGGGCCGTTCCTCAACGAGCAGCTCATCGGTCAGGCGATCGGCCACCGACGTGACGAGTTCGCGCTCGCGACGAAGTTCGCGACGCACATCGAGGACGACGGCACCACCGGACCGGCCGACGGCAGCCCGGCGTACGCGCGCAAGGCGCTCGAGCGCTCGCTCCGGCATCTCGGCATGGAGACGATCGACCTCTACTACCTGCACCGGGTCGACCCGAACGTCCCGATCGAGGAGACCGTCGGCGCGATGGCGGAGTTCGTCAAGGAGGGCAAGGTCCGCTACCTGGGCTTGTCCGAGGCGGCGCCCGAGACGATCCGGCGGGCGCACGCGACGCACCCGATCACCGCGATGCAGACCGAGTACTCGCTGTTCGAGCGCAGCCCTGAGGTCAACGGCGTGCTCGACACGACCCGTGAGCTCGGCATCGAGTTCGTGGCGTACTCACCGCTGGGTCGCGGGTGTGCTGACCGGCGCGATCGCGTCGCCGACGGACCTGGACGAGGACGACTGGCGCCGCAACATGCCGCGGTTCGGCGACGGACGCCATGACGCACAACCTCACGGTCGTCGACAAGGTGCGGGCCCTGGCCGGCGTCAAGGGCGTGACGCCGGGCCAGCTGGCGTTGGCCTGGGTGCTGCATCAGGACGGTGTCGTCGCGATCCCGGGCACCAAGCGCCGGACGTACCTCGAGGAGAACGTCGCCGCGGTCGACGTCGAGCTGACCGACGACGACCTGGCCGCGCTCGCCGATGCGGCCCCCGTGGGCGTGACCCAAGGCGACCGCTACGACGAGGCCGGCATGCGCGCCGTCCACGTCTGACCTATGTCGTTCGCCAATGAGGCCGCCCGCGGCCGAATGTGAGCGGAGCGAGGCGAACTCACGTGAGTTCGCCTCGCTCCGCTCACGGGCTCGTTCCTCGCCCTGGCGAACGGGAGTTGCGCCCGCCACCGCTCGGACTACGCCTTGGCGTAGCGCAGGACCCACTCGACGAACGGGGTCGCCTCGCGCCAGTCGGCGCGTACGTGGTCGAGCAGCTCGGGCGTGTGGATGAACGGCTCGAAGCCGTAGCTCTTGCCCAGCGTCATCGACTTGTGCCGCAGCAGCTCGATGCGCGGGTGGTCGACGTCGAAGCCGCGGGGCGCGGTCTTGAGCCGGTCGCCGCCGAGCTCCCAGCCGGCCGCCTGCATGGTCGCGAGGATCTCCTCGAGCTCGCCGCCTCGCCGCTTGTCGACGATCGCGTCGCGGATGCTCGCGAGCCGCGGCGACGACGCCTCGTAGAACCCGACCCCGACGCGTACGCCGGGAGCACCGACCTGCACGTAGTAGCCGGTCGACGGACCCTTCGGCACGAACGCGCCCTGGTGGGTCTTGTAGGGCGTCTTGTCCTTGGCGAACCGCACGTCGCGGTAGGGCCGGAACACCTTCGCGTCGCCGAACTCGTCGGCCAGCCCGGCGACCAGCGCCTTCATCGGCGCGGCGACGGCCTCGTCGTACGTCGCCCTGTGGGCCTCCCAGTACGACTTGGTGTTGTCCATCTCGAGGTCGTCGTAGAAGTCGAGGGCCGCGACGGGGAAACCGGTGAACTCAGACACCCTGCGAGGCTACTTCGTGACCGCCGCCAAGCCTGGGGGGCGTCAGCTGGGTGCCTACGGCAGCAGCAGGACCTTGCCGGTGGCCCGGCGCTCGTCGAGCGTGAGCAGGGCTTGCGTCGCCTCGGCGAGGGGGAACGTCGGGCCGACGACCGGCCGCAGCGCGCCGCTCTCGAGGTGCGGCGCGAGCGCCGCCCACTCCTTGGCGATGTGACCCGGGCGCGCCAGGGCGTACGCGCCCCAGCCGACACCGACGACCGACACGTTGTTGAGCAGCAGGCGGTTGACCTTGACGGTGGGGATGTCGCCGGCCGTGAACCCGATGACGAGCAGGCGGCCGTCCGCCTTGAGGCTGCGCAGCGAGTCGGTGAAACGGTCGCCGCCGACCGGGTCGACGACGATGTCGACGCCGCCCTGCTCGGCGACCGCGTCCTTGAACCCGTCGGCCAGCACGAACGCGTCGGCACCGGCCTGGAGCGCGATCGCGCCCTTCTCGGCGGTCGACGTGACGGCGATGACCCGGCCGGCGCCGAACGCCTTGGCGACCTGGATCGCCGCGGTGCCGACGCCTCCGGCGGCGCCGTGCACCAGCACCGACTCGCCGGCCTCGAGGCGGCCACGCTCGACGAGGGCGAAGTAGGCCGTGCCGTAGTTGAAGACGATCGAGGCGCCCTGCTCGTACGAGATGCTGTCGGGGATCGGGAACGTCAGGTCGACCTGGGCGACGGCCTCCTCGGCGAACCCACCGAGCAGGCACAGCGCGGCGACGCGGTCGCCCGGCGAGAAGCCCGACCCGTCCGGAGCGCTGATGACCTCGCCGGCGATCTCGGCGCCCGGAGTGAACGGCAGGTCGGGCTTGAGCTGGTAGAGCCCGCGGCTCTGGAGCACCTCGGGGAACGCGACGCCGGCCGCGCGTACGCGGATGAGGACCTGGTCGGCGGCGGGTTCGGGGCTGGGGAGCGTCGACGAGCTCGACCGCTGAGGGGCCGTCGAGAGACGTGATCTGTACGGCTTTCATGTCCGCGAGACTAGCGCACGCACTAAGCGAGCGCTTAGCACCCGACCCGGTCCGTACTCTTGGCACATGCACGCATCCGTCGACGTCGAAGTGGCGCGCTGGTGCGCAGATCACCGCTACACCGTGCTGACGAAGGTGTGCCGGGTGCTCGAGGACGTCGGCGAGTCGACGGCGTTCCTCGTGGCCCTCGTGGTGGTCGGCCTGGTGGTCCTCGTGGTCCGCAGGATGTGGCTGGACCTGCCGCCTGTGGCGTTCGCCTTCCTCGCGATGGTCATCGTCAACGGCAACCTGAAACATCGGATCGACCGACCGCGGCCACCTGCCGACCTGGCCCTGACGACGCTCCACGGCGCCTCGATGCCGTCGTCACACGCGGTGCTGACGTCGTCGATCCTTGTCGCGGTGCTGATGGTCCCGCAGTGGACCTCCGACACGGCCCGCCGGACGGTGGGTGCCCTCGGGGCGATCGGCTGTCTCGTCACCGGAGCCGCGATGGTCTACCTCGGCGGTCACTGGCTGAGCGACGTGCTGGTCGGCTGGGCCCTGGGCATCGGCCTGGTCGGCGGGATCCTCCTGCTGTGGCGGCGCATCGGCGTGCCGATGGGGAAGCCGGCCTGATGCGCCTGATCGACCTGCTGCCCAAAGGCGTGACGACGGACGAGGACGTCGTCTACGACGCGATCACCCAATGGGTCGACCGCCGGGGTCTCACGCTCTATCCCGCGCAGGACGAGGCGATCCTCGAGTGCGTCGCCGGGTCCAACGTGATTCTGGCGACGCCGACCGGCTCCGGCAAGAGCCTCGTGGCGACCGCGGCGATGGCCGCCGCGCTGGCCCGCGGCGAGTGCAGCGTCTACACCGCACCGATCAAGGCTCTCGTCAGCGAGAAGTTCTTCGACCTCTGCGAGATCTTCGGCGCCGACAACGTCGGCATGGTCACGGGTGACGCAGCCGTCAACGCCGATGCCCCGATCATCGCCGCGACCGCCGAGATCCTCGCCAACATGGCGCTGCGCGAGGGCGCCGGCGCCGACATCGGCCTGGTCGTGATGGATGAGTTCCACTTCTACGCCGACCCCGATCGCGGCTGGGCGTGGCAGGTGCCGCTGATCGAGCTGCCCAAGGCGCAGTTCCTGCTGATGTCGGCGACGCTCGGCGACACGACACGGTTCGAGGCCGATCTCTCCAGGCGTACGGGCCGGTCGACCGCGCTCGTCACGACCGTCCGAGCGTCCGGTCCCGCTGATCTCGCGAGTACGTCTCGACGCCGATCCAGGAGACGCTCGAGCAGCTGATCGAGACCGCACCAGACGCCCGTCTACGTCGTGCACTTCACCCAGGTCTCGGCGCTCGAGCGGGCGCAGGCGCTGACGAGCATCAAGGTCGCGACCCGCGAGGAGCGCGACGTCATCGCCGAGCACCTCGGCGACTTCCGGTTCTCCTCGGCGTTCGGCAAGACGCTGTCGCGGCTCGTACGCATGGGCGTCGGCGTGCACCACGCGGGCATGCTGCCGCGCTACCGCCGGCTGGTCGAGACGCTGACCCAGGCCGGGCTGCTCAAGGTCGTCTGCGGCACCGACACCCTGGGCGTCGGCATCAACGTGCCGATCCGCACCGTGCTGTTCAGCGGGCTGTCGAAGTACGACGGCGTGCGCCAGCGCCAGCTGCAGGTGCGCGAGTTCCAGCAGATCGCGGGGCGCGCAGGCCGGGCCGGGTTCGACACCGTCGGCCACGTCATCGTCGAGGCGCCCGAGCACGACATCGAGAACGCCCGCCTGGTCCGCAAGGCCGGCGACGACGTCAAGAAGCAGCGCAAGATCCAGCGCAAGAAGGCGCCCGAGGGCTTCGTGTCGTGGGGCGAGGGGACGTTCGACCAAGCTCTCGACCGGTACGCCCGAAGCGCTCGTCTCCCGCATGCGGGTCAGCCACGCCATGGTGCTCGACGTCATCTCGCGTCCCGGCGATGCCCGGGCGTCGCTTGGAGCGGCTGCTGCGGGAGAGCGACGAGACCGAGGAGTCGCAGGACCGCCTGCTCGCCGAGGTCGACGAGATCATCGACGCGTTGCTCACCGGCGGCGTCGTCGAGCAGGTCGACCCGCCCGACGCCGACGGCCGTACGCTCCGGCTGACGGTCGACCTGCAGGCCAACTTCGCCCTCAACCAGCCGCTGTCGCCGTTCGCCGTCGCGGCCTTCGAGCTGCTCGACCGCGACGACCCGGCGTACGCGCTCGACATGGTGTCGGTCGTCGAGGCGACGCTCGACGACCCCCGGCCGATCATCAACGCGCAGCGACACCGTGCCCGCGGCGAGGCGATCAACGAGATGAAGATGGACGGCATCGAGTACGACGAGCGGATGGAGCTGCTCGAGGAGATCACGCACCCCAAGCCGCTCGAGGAGCTGCTCGGCGTCGCGTACGAGTCCTACCGCACGGGTCACCCGTGGGTCGCCGACCACGAGCTGCGGCCCAAGTCGGTCGTGCGCGAGATGTGGGAGCGGGCGATGACGTTCTCCGAGCTGATCGGCGACTACCAGCTCGCCCGGTCCGAAGGGCTCGTCCTGCGCTACCTCTCCGACGTCTACAAGACGCTGCTGCGCACGGTGCCCGAACAGCTGCGCAACGAGGAGCTCATCGATCTCACGGAGTGGCTCGGCGAGCTCGTGCGCCAGACCGACTCCAGCCTGCTCGACGAGTGGGAGCAGCTGATCAACCCCGACACCGACCCCGCCGAGGTGCGCGCGAAGGCCGAGGGCAGCGCACCCCCGAGGCCGGTCACCGGCAACGCGCGGGCGTTCCGGGTGCTCGTCCGCAATGCCCTGTTCCGCCGGGTCGAGCTCGCGGCTCTGGGCCGGTGGAGCGCGCTCGGGGAGCTCGACGGCGAGGACGGCTGGGATGCCGCTGAGTGGATGGCGGCGATCGCGGCCTACCGAGAGGAGTACGACTCGATCGGCACCGGACCTGCGGCCCGCGGGCCCGACCTGTTCATGGTCGAGGAGGGCTCGACGACGTGGCAGGTACGTCAGACGTTCGACGACCCCGCGGGCGACCGCGACTGGGGCATCACGGCCCAGGTCGACCTCGCCGAGAGCGACGAGATCGGCGAGGCCGCCGTGACGATCCTCGAGGTCGGACCTCGCTGACCCGTCGCTCAGTCGCGCACGGGGTGGTTCGACCGGATGACGCCAGCCGGGTCGTACGTCCTCTTGACTGCCCGGAGACGCTCGACCGCGGACCCGAAGAGGTCCTCGGCCGATGCAGCGCGCTCGACGAAGTTGCCGTACTGGACAGCCGCCCGCCACGGGCCGAGTGCCTCCATGAGCCGCTCGACCGAGCCTCTGACCGCGTCGTGTGCCTCAGGGAATGGCGTGATGCCCACGCCGAACATCAGGAACTCGGCTGCGAACCCGGACACGGCGCCGCCGACCTCATTCGGCGCCAGCGCGCCACCCAGGTGACGCAGCTCCGCGGACAGCAGCGCCGACCCGTTGGTGGCGGCGTCGACGAATGCGGCGAGCCCATCGTCGTCGAGGGTGCTGAGCAGGATCCCGTCGCCGAACGCCGGCACGGGCTCGGTCGGGTCCATGTGCAGGTCCTGTAGCTCAGCGACCGGGGTCGGCCGGAACGTGTCCATGGTGGGGCTGAGACCCCGCAACGGCGCGAGCAGCTCGTCGGCAGCCGCCTGGTCGAGCTGCATCGCGGCC
The DNA here is from genome assembly GCA_963759975.1 of uncultured Actinomycetota bacterium. Taxonomy (GTDB): domain Bacteria; phylum Actinomycetota; class Actinomycetes; order Propionibacteriales; family Nocardioidaceae; genus Aeromicrobium. Next base: position 98,570 of record CAVXBS010000026.1, on the reverse strand, counting down.
TCGAGCGCGACGAACGACTGTCCACGCAAGAAGTCAGGGAGCTCCGGCAGCGGCGGGAACTGGAGCACGCGGCCGACCGAGGTGACGGCGTCGGGCACGGTGTCGACCCAGTCGCGCCAAGCAGGCAGGATGCGCGCGGCATCCGCGATCGGCCAGAAGAGAACGCCGGCGTGCACCTCGCGCACTGGAAACAGCCGGAACTCCAGAGCCGTGACGACTCCGTAGTCGCCGCCCCCGCCGCGCAGGGCCCAGAACAGCTCCGGATGGTGGTCGGCGTCGACGCGCCGATGCACGCCGTCGGTCGTCACCAGCTCGATCGCCAGGACGTGATTGGCTGCCAATCCGTGTGAACGGGCCAGCCAGCTGAGTCCGCCGCCGAGCGTGTAGCCGACCACGCCGACGTCGGGTGAGGAGCCGGCGAGTGCGGCCAGCCCGTGTTCCGCAGCAGCGCTGGTGACGTCGGCCCACAGCGCACCGGCCTCGACTCGGGCAACGCGGGCCTCCGGGTCGATCTGCACCTCACGCATCGCTCCGGTTCGAAGCAGGACCGTGTTGGCCAGCGACTCGAGAGGCCCGGCGTTGTGTCCGGTGCCTTGTGGTGCAACGTGCAGGCGCCGAACGCGAGCACACTTTATCGTCGCGACAACGTCACGGACGGAGGCGACGTTGACGACGGCGACCGGGTGCTGGTCGACGGAGAGGTTCCATGCGGCTCGCGCGGTGTCCCACTCGGGATCGGTGGGCAGCACCAGGTTGCCGGTCAGGGCGTCGGCGAGTGCGTCGAATGTGCTGGTGAACGTCGTGGTGGTCATGTTCCTTGGTCCTCTCGGGGGTACGCGTTGGTGCGTGGTGTCGACTCTCCCGTCGGACGACCTGCGGCGACCATCCCGCGAACGGCGGGTTCTCCACGGCCGCATCCCCTACAAATGCGGGATTGTCAGGGTGCTCGCTGTGCTTCACCATGGGTGGAACGGCGTGCCGATCGGTCGCCCGTCCTGTCGGGGGCGAACAGGAGCGAGATGATGGCGTCTGTGCCTTCCACCGCGCTGCGCGGCCTCGCCGAGTCCTGGGTCCCGGCCGACGACGGACGTGAGCTGTTCGCCGAGCTCGCCACTCACCTGCGATCGCTCGTCCCGTTCGACGGTTCCGCGTGGTTCGCCACCGATCCGTCGACCGAGCTCGCAACGAACCCGGTCCGGATCGAGAATGTGAGTCCCGGGCACTGCTCGTCTTACTGGTCGCGCGAGTTCAGTGAGCCGGACGCCATGCTGTTCCGCGATCTCGCCCGGTCCGGGCAACCGGTCGACAGCCTCTTCCACGCGACGGAGAACCGCCCCGAGCGCAGCGCGCGCTATCGCGAGTTCCTTGCGCCGCAGGGTTATGCCGACGAAGTACGCGCCGTCTTCCAGGTGGGCGGCACCACGTGGGGCCTTGTCGATCTGTTCCGCGATTCAGGTCGGCCGCCGTTCACGATCCGCGAGGTGGAGACGATCGCTTCAGTCGGTTCGGTCATCGCGACGGCCCTGCGCTCGTTCGCAACCTTCACGCTGCCGGGCGCGCTCGGCGCCGTGGTTGATGGACCGGGTACGGCACTCGTCGAGGCGGACGGCTCGTTCAGCTCGCTCGACGACCAGGCCGAACGCTGGCTCCGCGAGCTCGCGGGTCCCGACTGGAGCGCCAAGGAGCCGCCGCCCCGGATGGTGGCAGTCCAGTCGGTCGTCGCCCGTGCGAATGCCGTCTCGACGGGTCGCGAGCGCGGCGCCGCGACTGCCCGGCTCCGGGCCACCACGGGCCGCTGGCTCCAGGTGCACGCTTCGTGCCTTCGCACGCCGGACGGTGAGCCGGGCCTCACCGCCGTCGTGATCGAGCCGGCCAAGTCCGCACAGATCGCGCCGATCATCGTCGAGGCGTACGGCCTCACGCCGCGCGAGCGCGAGATCACCCAAGCCCTCGCCCGCGGCTTGTCCAACGCCGAGATCGCCGCGAGCCTGTTCCTGTCGAGCCATACCGTCCGTGACCACCTCAAGGCCGTCTTCACGAAGCTCGGCGTCGTCAGTCGTGGCGAAGTGGTCGCAAAGCTCTTCGCCGACCACTACGAACCCGCGCTGCACTCCAGGCCGTTCGACGAGGTCCACACCAGCGTCTGAGGTCAGCGAGCCGTCAGCTTCAGGGGGGCCTTGTCGCCAGGGACGTTCGTGATGTTGCGGAGCTTGTTGGGTGCGACGGCATCGGCGGTGACCTCGTAGCGTTGCAGCACCTCGCGCAGCACCACCGTGCCCTCCATCAACGAGAAGGCCGCGCCGATGCACCGGCGTACGCCGCCGCCGAACGGGATCCAGGTGTTCGCCGCGACCTTGCCTGCGGTGAACCGCTCGGGCCTGAAGAGGTGTGCGTCGGCGAAGCTCGCCTCGCGGCTGTGCGACAGCATGATCGACGGCGTGACCGTGGTGCCCCGAGGGAGCAGCCGGCCCGCGACGACCTGGTCGCTCTGCAGCGTACGAGCGACGAAGTCGATGATCGGGTGCAGGCGCATCGACTCCTTGAGGCAGGCCTCGAGGTAGGCGTCGTCGCCCGTGTCCGCGGCGGTGACGGCACGAGCGAGGATCTCGGGGTCGCGGCCGAGCTCGTGCAGCGTCCACGACAGCGCCGAAGCGGTCGTCTCGTGGCCGGCCAGCAGCAGCGTGACGAGCTGGTCGCGCATCTCGGCATCGGTCAGCGGGCTCTCTTCCTCGCCGTCCTCCGACGACCCGACCCGCAGCAGCCTGGACAGCACGTCGTCGCGACCCTCGAGGTCGTGCGCCGCCCGCCGCTCAGCGATCTCGGCGTACAGGAGCTCGTCGACCTCCTGCTGGTTCTTGAAGTAGCCACGCCACGGCGGCAGCTTGAAGAGCCGCGGGTACGACCAGGCGAGCAACATCTTGGCGTCGATGTTGACCATGCGGTTGACCTTGGGTCGCAGCACCGCGAGGCGTGTCCTCGTCGGTCACGCCGAAGACGACCTGCAGGATCACGTCGAGCGTGATGGCGTTCATCCGGTCGAGCGTGACGAGGGTGTCGCCGTCGTGCCACGAGTCGACCTCGACCTTGGCGATCGCCTCGACGAGCGGCTGGTACGCCCGCATCGACGGGCCGGTGAACGCCGGCATCAGCAGCTTGCGGGCCCGCTGGTGCTCGGCGTCGTCGGTCAGCAGCACCGAGTGCTCGCCCATGACGGGCTTGAGGATCGCGTTGCCCTCGCCGGCATGGAACTGTGACGGGTCGGCGGCGAAGATCTCCTTGACGTCCGCCGGGTCGCTGAACACCACGAGCGTACGAGGGCCGGGCAGGATCCTCAGCGAGAACGTGTCGCCGAACTCCCGGTGGTACGCCGGCACGATCCCGGCCCGGTCGCGCAGGAACTTCCACGTCATCCGCGCCAGCCGAGAGCTTGGGGCCGTCCGGGATGTCGTAGTCCTCCTGCGCGAGGCTCATGCGGCCTTCTCCCAGACGAAGTCGGGGGCGTTGACCTTCCGCGTCTCCCACCAGTACTGGAACGTGAACTTGGGCCAGATCGTGCGGTTCTTGCCCTGGCTGTCGAGGTACCACGACGTGCAGCCGCCCTGCGTCCAGATGCCCTTCTCGACCAGCCGCTGGATCTCGTCGTTGAACTCGTCCTGCGCCACCTTGGTCGCCTCGGCCGAGACCGCGCCGCGGCGATCCATCTCGTCGAGCATGCGGATGATGAACTTGGTCTGCTGCTCGATCATGAAGACGACCGAGTTGTGGCCGAGAGCGGTGTTGGGGCCGAGCATGAAGTAGAGGTTGGGGAACCCGTTGATCGTCATCCCCATGTAGGTCTCGACGCCGTTGCTCGCGGAACTGCGTGGCGAGGTCGACGCCGTTCTTGCCCTTGATGTCGAGGTAGTCGAACGCGTCGATGACGTGGAAGCCGGTGCCGTAGATGATGATGTCGGCCTCGTGCTTGACGCCGTTGCCGTCGATCACGCCGTCGGCGACGATCTCCTTGACGCCGTCGGTGCTGAGCTCGACGTCGTCGCGCAGGAACGTGGGGTAGTACGTGTTGGACTGCAGCACGCGCTTGCAGCCGAGGCGGTAGTCCGGCGTGAGCTTGGCCCGCAGCTCGGGGTCGGGGATCTTCTTCTCGAGGTAGCGCTTCACGATCTTCTCGGCGAACGGGAGGATGTTGACGTGCCCGTTGAAGCCGATCGCGCGGGCCTCGAGCGCCCAGTAGAGCGCGTTCCGGTACGCCCGCGTGGCGCCAGGGACCGTGGCGAACAGCTTCTTGCGCCACTCCGGCGTGGGCTTGTCCTTCTTGGGCAGCACCCAGGCCGGCGAGCGCTGGAAGACCGTGAGGTGCTCGGTCTCCTGGGCGATGATCGGGATGAACTGGATCGCGCTGGCACCCGTGCCGATGACGACGACCTTCTTGCCCTTGAGGTCGACCGAGTGGTCCCACTGGGCGGAGTGGAATCGTGGGCCCTCGAACGAGTCGGCGCCGGTGATCTCGGGGACGTTGGGGATGTGCAGGCCGCCGACGCCGGCGATCACGACGCGGGCCTCGTAGTCCTCGCCCGAGCGTGTGCTGACGGTCCAGATGCGCGCGATCCTCGTCCCAGGACGCGCCGGTGACCTCGATGCCGAAGTCGATGTAGGGGCGGATGCCCTGCTCGTCGGCGACCTTGCGCATGTAGGCCCAGATCTCCTCCTGGCCCGAGAAGCTCTTGCTCCACTCGGGGTTCAGCTCGTACGAGAAGGAGTACATGTGGCTCGGGATGTCGCACTCGCAGCCGGGGTAGGTGTTGTCCCGCCAGGTGCCGCCGACGTCGTGCGCCTTCTCGAGGATCGACGAAGTCCTCGCGCCCGGATTTGCGCAGCTTCATGGCCGCGCCCATGCCGGAGAAGCCCGTGCCGATGATGACGATGTCCTTTTTGATCACGTTTCAGATACTATCGGTATCTGAGTACGATGCAAGAGTGTCTCGGGCCACAGGGCCCGACGGGCGAGGAGCGGTTGTGGCAGTCGACAACGTGAGGGTCAGCAGGGCCGAGCGGCAGGCACAGACGCGCGAGCGACTGATCGTGGTCGCGCGCGAGATGTTCCTGTCCGACGGCTACGCTGCGACGTCCCTCGACAAGGTCGCGGTGCGTGCCGGGTTCTCCAAGGGCGCGGTCTACTCCAACTTCGCCGGCAAGGAACAGCTCTGCATGGCGGTGCTCGACAGCATCCACGAAGAGCAGATCGAGGGGGTCGTCGCGGCGTTCTCGCAGGACACCGACCTTGACGGCCGCATCGAGGCCTTCGCCGCCTGGGCCCGCGAAGGGCTGGGTCAACCGCGCTGGACCGCCCTCGAGGTCGAGTTCGGCGCCATCGCTCGCCAGAGCCCCTACGTCGCGACCGAGCTCGTCAAGCGGCACCGGGAGATCCGCGCCGCGATCGCCGAGCTGGTCCGCCGGGTGACCTCCGAGGCGGGCCTCGGGGACGTGGTCGACCCCGACCAGGCGGCGACGACACTGCTGAGCCTCGGCATCGGTCTGGGCACGTTGCGCTCGCTCGACAGCACGATCGACGTCGGTGTCTTCGCCGACACGATGCGCGCCCTGCTCAAGAGCTCGACGGTGTGACCTTCAGGATCGTGTCGTCGGTCCTGTTCGCCTCTCCGCCCCGGTGTTGCGCGACCAGGGTCGGTCAGTGCGCCTCGCCGAGCCGGGCGAGCAGCAGGATCTCGGCGAGGCAGGCGCGCTCCCACTCCGCGAGGTGCAGGCCCTCGTTGGTGCCATGCGCGCGGGTGTCGGGGTCCTCGACACCGGTGACGAGCACGGAGGCTCGCGGGAATGCGTCGGCGAACGTCGCGATGAACGGGATCGAGCCGCCGACGCCCATGTCGATGGGGGCCACACCGTCCCACGCGGCTGTCATCGCCTCGCGGGCCGCGTCGTACGCCGGTCCGGTCGCGTCGAGGGTCGTGGGGTCGCCGCCGTCGGCGTACGTCAACGTGACCTGCGCACCCCAGGGCGCATGGGCCAGGACGTGCTCGCGGAGGCGCTCGAACGCCGCCTCGCACGTGTCACCGGGAGCGATCCGCATCGAGATCATGGCGATCGCGGCGGGGACAAGCGTGTTGCTGGCCGCCGCCGTGCTGGGCGCGTCGATGCCGGTCACCGTCAGGGACGGCTGGGTCCACATGCGCGCGACGTACGACCCCGTGCCGATCAGCCGCACGCCGTCGGCGAGCCCGGACTCGTGGGCGAGCCGGTCCTCCGGATAGTCGACGTCGGCAGCCTCGGAGGTCACCAGCCCGGCCACCGCGACCGAGCCGTCGTCATCATGCAGCGAGGCCAGGATGCGGGTCAGTGCCATCAGGGCATCCGGCACGACCCCGCCGAACATCCCGGAGTGGACGCCGTGGCGGAGCGTGCGGACCTCGAGAGTCGCGCGCACGAGACCCCGCAGGCTCGTCGTCAGCGCCGGCTCACCGATGTCCCAGTTGCCCGAGTCGGCGATCACGATGACGTCGGCCTCCAGCAGCGAGCCGTGCTCGGCGATGAACGCCTCGAGGGTCGGTGACCCGATCTCCTCCTCGCCCTCGACGAACACCTTGACCCCGACCGGCAGGGTGTCGCCGAGCGCGCGGACCGCGGCGAGGTGTGCCGCGATGCCGGCCTTGTCGTCGGCGGCGCCACGGGCGTAGAGCCGGCCGTCACGCTCGGTCGGCTCGAACGGCGCGGAGTCCCATGCGTCGTGATCTCCCTCCGGCTGCACGTCGTGGTGCGCGTACAGCAGCACCGTCGGCGTGCCGGGAGGCCCGGGCTTGTGGGCCAGCACTGCGGGCGCGCCGCCGCTTCGCAGGATCTGCGTGTCGAACCCCTCGGCGGCGAACAACGCGCTCGTGGTCTCGGCAGACGCCTCGACGTCATCGGCGTGCTCAGGCGCTGCACTGACTGACGGGATCCGGACCAGCTGCTCGAGGTCGGCGCGGACGGACGGCAGGACGGCGGCAAGGGCGGCGCGCAGCTCACCGGGGCTGGAGGACGTCATGCCTCCGACCCTAACGACACGACCCGACGGTGCCGCCTGCTCAGGGAGAGTGGACGAGTGGCGGGGCGGCTGAGTGCACCGGCGCGGTCGGCGTCGCTGGGTTCACGGTGCCGTACTGGGTCTGGTAGGACCTGTACACCGCCGCGGCGATCGCCTTGCTGCCGGCCAGGTTGGGATGGGTCCCGTCGTACGTCCGGCTCCGGCTGGCCAACGTGCTGGTGGATGTATCGATGTAGCGGAAGCCGAACGAGAGCGCTTCGGACTTGATCACGCCGGTGATGGTCGTGCGCCACTCCCTGGAGTTGATTCCCCACGGCGTCGTGACGTAGACGGTCTTCGGATCCTTGCGAAGGCCCGCCAGTCGCTGCATCGTCGCGTGGACGTAGGGCCGCAGCTGCGCCTCGAGCTCGGCGTAGGTCATGGTCAGGCGGCTGCACGTCCCGTCGCTGTTGATCTTGCGGTAGTCGTTGATGCCACCCTCGAGGACCACGACCCGGGCAGCCCTGACCTGCTTGGCCACGCTGTCGCGCTTGAGGCGCTTCTCGAACGTGCTCCCTGTGCAGGCGCCGGTGCCGTCAGCGTGCTTGCCGGGTCGGCTGTAGCCGGATCCGGGCTCGGCGTAGACCACTGGCCGCAGATCCGTGCTGGCGCCGACGAACGACCACCAGCCCCGCCAGGAGCTGCCGACCGTGTTGTTGTAGGGCGTGTGGTTGGAGGCGCCGCCTGAGATCGAGTCGCCGAGCACGACCATCGTGCGGGTCGACAGCGCGGCCTCGCTCGGCGATGCGACCAGCAGGCCGGCGAACACCGTCGCCAGGACGGTCATGAGCGCGGCGAACGAACGGGCGCGGGAGTGTGTGGTCATACCGTGAGAGTCCCCAAGATTCGGCTCACGGCATGTGCCGGAGCTGGTGGACCAATTGAACACCATCGCGGCCGGTCTCGTGACCGAATTCGCGCCCAAGTGACGACCGTCGCCGGCCGATCGGTGAGGGTCAGTAGCCGCCGTTGGCCTTGAACCGGTCGTAGCTGGCCTGGATCTCGGCCTCCGCCTCGACGCGACCGGTCCAGGTGGAGCCCTCGACCGACTTGCCGGGCTCGAGGTCCTTGTAGACCGTGAAGAAGTGCTCGATCTCGAGCCGGTCGAACTCCGGCACGTGGTGGATGTCGCGCAGGTGCTCCTGGCGCGGATCCTTGGCCGGGACGCACAGCACCTTGTCGTCTCCGCCGGCCTCGTCGGTCATGCGGAACATGCCGATCGTGCGGCAGGAGATCACGCAGCCGGGGAAGGTCGGCTCGGACAGCAGCACGAGGGCGTCCAGCGGATCGCTGTCGAGCCCGAGCGTGTCGTCGATGAAACCGTAGTCGGCGGGATACTGCGTCGCGGTGAACAGCGTGCGGTCGAGGCGGATGCGATGCGTCGCGTGGTCAACCTCGTACTTGTTGCGGCTGCCCTTGGGGATCTCCACGGTGACGTCGAAAATCACTGGTGCCTCCGGCGGTTGAATTCGGGGTGCGCGCGCCCTGAGCGCGGCGCAACGGGGTCTCTATAGTCTGGCGCATGTGCCGTCTCACGGGGAAAGCAGGGTCGCGAAGCCACGCGGCGCGTTCGTCATCCCTTCGCTGGTCCTCGCGATCGTCGTGGCGCTCGGCATCTTCCTGTGGTCCCGCGGCGACCTCAACCGCCTGGTCTGCGATGGGGACTGCGGCCCGGCCAACGTCATCCCGCCCCGCTCGCTGACGACCGACACGCAGCCTGCCGAGTCCGCACCTCGGCTCCCGGCGCCCAGCGACATCGACCCGGCCAAGCTCAAGGCCGCTGTCCGTCCGGTCCTCGATGCGTCGGTGCTCGGGCCGCACGTCGGGTTCACGGCGATCGCGCCGGCCAACGGCAGAGAGCTGATGTCGACGGGCCCGGGCGCGTACGTGCCGGCGTCCACGACCAAGGTGCTCACGAGCTTCGCCGCGCTGTCGTTGATCGACCCGCAGACCAGGTTCGCGACCCGCGTCGTCGGCTCGGGCGACCAGATCGTGCTGGTGGGTGGTGGCGACCCCTACCTCGCGGTCAAGGCCGGCAAGAAGGACGACCCGGTCATCCACGCCGACCTCACGACTCTGGCGAAGCGCGCGGCGGCGGCGCTGAAGAAGAACGGGACCTCGAGCGTCAACCTCGGCTACGACGCCTCGCTCTTCACGGGTCCCGACGCGAGCCCGGGGTGGGAGTCGACGTACGTCAGCCAGAACATCGTCACGCCGGTGAGCGCCTTGTGGGCCGACCAGGGCGAGCAGAACGGCGTACGCGCGAAGGTTCCCGCCGCGGCGGCAGCCCGTACGTTCGCCGGCCTGCTCGAGGATCGCGGCATCACGGTGACCGGGGAGCCTGAGCAGACGAAGGTGTCCGAAGGAGCGACGGCGCTCGCCGCGGTGCGCAGCGCGACGGTCGCCAAGATCGTCGAGACCCTCATCCGGGTGAGCGACAACCAGGCCGCCGAGGTGATGCTGCGACATGCGGCCATCGCGGCGGGCAAGCCGGCGAGCTTCGGGGGTGGCACCGAGGCGGTCGTGGACGTGCTCGACAAGGCCGACATCGACACCGACGGTCTCGTGCTGCGTGACGGGAGCGGGTTGTCGCGCCGCAACCGCATCACGCCCGTGACCCTGGCGCAGACCGTCAACGTCGCAGCCGCGACGCCGCGGACCTCCGGCCTGCTCGCCGACCTGCCGATCAGCGGGTTCACCGGGACCCTGGTCGACCGGTTCGCCAAGCTCACGACGTCGCTCGGGGTGGTCCGCGCCAAGACCGGCACGTTGACCGGTGTCCACTCACTCGCCGGGTATGCCCTCGATGCCGGCGGTCGTCCGGTGGTCTTCGCCGTGATGGCGGATCGCACCAGCAAGACCGCGCCCCTCGAGGCGCAGGCGGCCCTCGACAAGGTCGCCGCCGCGATCACCGGCTGTGAGTGTGGTTGACCCATCGTTCCCAGGGAGACCGCCCGCTCCGCTCCCTGGCGCGCTCCGACGTTTGCGCGCTGCGCTCGTTCGGTCTCCGCGTACCGTAGCCACATGATCGATTGGAAGTTCGCGCTCTCGACGGCGACGAAGCTGTCGAAGCCCGGGCCGGATCTGTCAGCCGCCGAGGTGGCCGAGGCCGTGGCCGAGCTGCGCGAAGGCGCCGCCAGGTCCGAGGGCCCGGTGCGCGAGTTCAGCGATCTGCACGCGACGTCGGCGACCGCCCCGATCCTCGTGGTCGACCGCCCGCGCTGGATCGAGGCCAACCTCGACACGTTCAAGGTCATGATGGACCCGGTGATGGCCAAGCTCGCGGCTGCCAACAAGGCGCCCTCCGGGATGGGCAAGGCCGTCGGCGAGAAGATCAGCGGTGCCGAGCTCGGTGCCTTGATGTCGTTCATGTCGAGCAAGGTCCTGGGCCAGTTCGACCCGTTCTGGGACGGCCCCAACGGCGAAGGCGGCCGGCTCCTGCTCGTTGCGCCCAACATCGTTCAGGCCGAGCGTCAGCTCGACGTCGATCCGCACGACTTCCGCCTGTGGGTGTGCCTGCACGAGGAGACGCACCGCGTCCAGTTCACCGCGGTCGACTGGATGCGCGACCACATGAAGTCGCTGCTCGACGAGTTCGTCGACGCGACCGACCTCGACGCATCGGCGATCTCCTCCCTCGTGACCGACGGCCTCGGCGAAGCCGTCCGCATCGCCCGCGGCGACTCTGAGGCGTCGCTCGCCGAGCTGTTCCAGAACGACCGGCAGCGCGAGGTCGTCGACCGCCTGACCGGCATCATGTCGCTGCTCGAAGGACATGCCGACGTCGTGATGGACGGGGTGGGGCCGGACGTCATCCCGAGTGTCGCGGAGATCCGCCGCAAGTTCACCCAGCGTCGCAAGGGCGCCGGTACGTTCGACCGACTGCTGCGCCGGCTGTTGGGGCTCGACGCCAAGATGCGCCAGTACCGCGACGGCGCCGAGTTCGTCCGCGAGGTCAACGCCAAGGTCGGCCTCTCGGGCTTCAACGCCGTGTGGGCCGAACCCGCCAACCTGCCCACCAAGTCCGAGATCCTCGACCCGCACTCGTGGGTCGCCCGCGTGCACGGCTGAGCTCGTCGGCATGGGTGGCGCACTCGATCCAGCGGTCGCAACGGGTCGCAACCTCGTACGCAGCGCGCTGAGCGACCTCGCGCCGGGCAGCCGGGTCGTCGTGGCGGTCTCCGGCGGTGCCGACTCGTTGGCACTGGCCGCCGTCACGGCGTTCGTGGCGGACCGCGAGGCGTACGACCTGTCGGCCGTGATCGTCGACCACCAGCTGCAGCGCGAGTCATCGGACGTCGCCGCCAGGGCCGCCGAGCAGCTCGCCGGACTGGCCGTCGTGGCCCAGGTGGTGACGGTCGACGTCGGCACGGCAGGTGGGCCGGAGGCGGCGGCTCGCCGCGCACGCTATGAGGCCCTCGAACGTACGCGCGCCGACGCGATCCTGCTCGCGCACACCCTCGACGACCAGGCCGAGACGGTGCTGCTCGGGCTCGGTCGAGGTTCGGGACCGCGCTCGATCGCCGGCATGGCTCCGGTCGACGGAGTGCTCCGCCGGCCCTTCCTTGGCCTTCGGCGAGCCGAGACCGAGCAGATCTGCCGGGCGCACGACCTCACGTGGTGGACAGATCCGCACAACAGCGACCCGGCCTACCGAAGGTCGCGCGTGCGCGGCGAAGTCATGCCGGTGCTCGAGGACGTGCTGGGCGGGGGAGTCGCCGAGGCGCTGGCGCGGACCGCCGACCAGGTGCGGAGCGACTCGGTGTACCTCGACGACATCGCAGCCGCAGTGGAGTCCGCACTTCGCATCGAGACCTTGCGCGATCTCCCGCCGGCGCTGAGGTCCCGGGTGCTCCGGCTGGGCGCCCTCAAGGCCGGCGCCGACGGGTCGGCGCTCACGGCCTCGCACGTCGCCGAGCTCGATCGGCTCGTCACCGACTGGCGCGGGCAGGTCCGGATCGAGCTGCCGGGAGGCATCGCGTGCGTTCGGGAGGGGGATTCCCTGTCGTACGTGCGCACCCCTGTGGGAGGCTGATCCCGTGGATCAGACGCATGTCGAAGATGACCTCGAGCTCGACCAGACCCTGTTCACGGAGGACCAGATCGTCTCCCGGCTCAAGGAGATGGCTGCCGACATCGAACGGGACTACGAGGGCAAGGACATCCTGCTCGTCGGCGTCCTCAAGGGCGCCGTCATGGTGATGGCCGACCTCGCCCGCAGCCTCGACCGGCACGTCGAGATGGACTGGATGGCGGTGTCGTCCTACGGCTCCGGCACCAAGTCGTCAGGCGTGGTCCGCATCCTCAAGGACCTCGACACCGACCTGAGCGGCCGGCACGTCCTGATCGTCGAGGACATCATCGACACCGGCCTGACGCTGTCGTGGCTCATCACCAACCTGCGTTCGCGCGGACCCGCATCGGTCGAGATCGCGACGCTGCTGCGCAAGCCCGAGGCGCAGCAGATGGACGTCGAGGTCAAGTACGTCGGCTTCGACATCCCCAACGCTTTCGTGGTCGGCTACGGCCTCGACTACAACGAGAAGTACCGCAATCTGCGGTGCATCGGCACGCTCTCCCCGCACGTCTATTCCTAGTGGTGCGTCCCAGAAATGGCTCCCCCTCGCGGCGCCCGGAATCCCGCCTGACGGCGTTCTCGTCGGTCGCCGCACAACCCCGGTGCGCCTCCCTCCTCGGCCTTGTCAGCCGGGCCCCGGACACCGCTCGCGCTAGGAAGCCATTTCCAGGACACACCACTAGCAATCCCCAGCAACCGCAGGGCATGGTTCGCTGCCGGCGAACGCTCGTGGGGAACGTTGGGCGGTCGCATACACGTTCAACTGGAGGACGGCGCTGCGTGTACCGTCTCATTACCGACCAGCACACCAGGAGGAGTGGACCCGCTCCACGCCGTACATGAACCTCAAACGCCTCTTCAAGGGCCCTTGGCTCTGGATCATCGTCATCACCGTCGTGGTGATGGCGATCGTCATCGGAACGTCCAACGCCGACGGCTACAAGTCCGTCAAGACCGCCACGATGGTGAGCTATCTCGAGGACGGCAAGGTCAAGGAGGTCACGTTCGTCGACGGTGACCAGCAGATCCAGGCGACGCTGGACGACGGCAAGAAGGTCAAGGCCAAGTACCTCGGCGACCAGGGCGTGCGCCTCGTGCAGCAGGCCGAGAAGTCCGTCGCCGACAAGCAGCTCAAGTCGTTTGACGTCAAGGTCCCCAAGACCAACCCGCTGCTGTCGCTCCTGTTCACGCTGCTGCCGATCATCCTGATCTTCCTGCTGATCATCTACATGATGAACAACGCCGCCGGTGGTGGCGGTCGCGTCATGCAGTTCGCCAAGTCCAAGGCCAAGCTCATGACCAAGGACACCCCCAAGACGACGTTCGCCGACGTCGCAGGTGTCAACGAGGCGATCGAGGAGCTCGGCGAGATCAAGGAGTTCCTCCAGGAGCCGGCCAAGTTCCAGGCCGTTGGCGCCAAGATCCCCAAGGGCGTCCTCCTCTATGGCCCGCCCGGCACCGGCAAGACGCTGCTCGCGCGCGCCGTCGCGGGTGAGGCCGGCGTCCCGTTCTACTCGATCTCCGGCTCCGACTTCGTCGAGATGTTCGTGGGTGTCGGCGCCAGCCGCGTCCGCGACCTGTTCGAGCAGGCCAAGGAGAACGCCCCGGCCATCGTCTTCATCGACGAGATCGATGCCGTCGGACGCCACCGTGGCACCGGCATGGGCGGCGGCCACGACGAGCGCGAGCAGACCCTCAACCAGCTGCTCGTCGAGATGGACGGCTTCGACGTACGCGGTGGAGTCATCCTGATCGCGGCGACCAACCGCCCCGACGTGCTCGACCCGGCGCTGCTGCGTCCCGGTCGGTTCGACCGGCAGATCGGCGTCGAGGCGCCCGACCTCGCCGGCCGTACGCAGATCCTCAAGGTGCACTCGCGAGGCAAGCCCATCGCGCCCGGCGTCGACCTCGAGGCCATCGGCCGCCGCACGCCCGGCTTCAGCGGCGCCGACCTCGCCAACGTGCTCAACGAGGCCGCCCTGCTGACCGCCCGCAACAACGAGAAGACGATCACCAACACGTCGCTCGACGAGGCGATCGACCGGGTCATCTCCGGCCCGCAGAAGCGCAGCCGTCTGATGAACGAGAACGAGCGGCGCATCACGGCCTATCACGAGGGCGGCCACGCGCTCGTCGCCGCCGCGCTCCCGCAGAGCGATCCGGTGCACAAGATCACGATCCTGCCGCGCGGTCGCGCGCTGGGCTACACGATGGTCCTGCCCGACGAGGACAAGTACTCCCAGACCCGAGCCGAGCTGCTCGACAAGCTCGCCTACATGATGGGCGGCCGAGCGGCCGAGGAGCTCGTGTTCCACGACCCGACGACCGGCGCCGGCAACGACATCGAGAAGGCCACCAGTCTGGCTCGCGCGATGGTCACGCAGTACGGCATGACCGAGCGCCTCGGCGCCGTCCGCCTCGGCGAGAACGAGTCGCAGCCCTTCCTGGGCCGCGACATCGGTCACGCGCGCAACTACTCCGAGGCCGTCGCGGCCGTCGTGGACGAGGAGATCAACAAGCTGATCTCCTACGCCCACCAGGAGGCGTTCGACATCCTCAACGAGAACCGTGACGTCCTCGATGCTCTGGTGACCGAGCTGCTGGAGAAGGAGACCCTCGACAAGTCGCAGGTCGCCGAGATCTTCGAGCCGCTGCGGCGCCGAGAGATCCGTCCGGCATGGACTGGCTCCGACACCCGGGTGCCCTCGACACGTCCGCCGGTCGCCACGGTTCCCGGCCAGTCCTACAGCGGCCAGAACGGTACCAACGGGACGCCCATCGTGATCGGCCCTGACAGCGGCGTCGATGCCCCGCCCCCGGCCGCTGGAGACGTCCACGGCGACACCGAGCTGCCATGACGGTTGACCGGCCGCGCGCCGAGGCGGCGATCCGCGAGCTGTTGATCGCGGTCGGCGAAGATCCCGACCGCGACGGTCTGCGGGACACGCCTGCGCGGGTCGCCAAGTCGTACGAGGAGCTGCTCGCCGGGCTCGACCAGGATCCCGAAGAGGTCCTCACCGCCGTGTTCGAGGTGGGCCACGACGAGCTTGTCCTGGTCAAGGACATCGAGATGTGGTCGATGTGCGAGCACCACCTGGTGCCGTTCTTCGGCGTCGCTCATGTCGGCTACATCCCGACCGACGGTGGCCGGGTCACCGGCCTGTCCAAGCTCGCCCGTGTCGTCGACGTGTTCGCCCGCCGGCCGCAGGTCCAGGAGCGGCTCACGACCCAGATCGCCGACGCCCTCATCGAGCACCTCAACCCGCGCGGCGTCATCGTCGTGATCGAGGCCGAGCACCTCTGCATGACGATGCGAGGTGTGCGCAAGGGCGGCGCCAAGACCATCACCAGCGCCGTGCGCGGGCAGTTGCGCGACCCGGCCACCCGAGCCGAGGCCATGGGCCTCATCACGGCACGATAGGACACGGCCTAGTGCTCCCCGGACTGCCCGAGGATCGCTGCCTCGTGATGGGCGTTGTCAACGTCACCCCTGACTCGTTCTCCGACGGCGGCAAGTGGCTCGACGCGCCCACGGCGATCCAGCACGGCGTCGACCTCGTCGCCCACGGTGCCGACCTGGTCGACGTGGGCGGCGAGTCGACGCGGCCCGGCGCCGCACGCATCGACGGCGACGAGGAGCTGCGCCGTGTCATCCCGGTGATCGAGGGCCTTGTCGCGGAGGGCATCACGGTCTCGGTCGACACGATGCGTGGCTCGACGGCGCAGCAGGCGCTCGACGCCGGCGCGGTGCTGATCAACGACGTGTCCGGCGGGCGCGCCGACCCGGAGATGTTGCGTCTGGCCGCCCAGACGCACGCGCCGATCGTCCTGATGCACTGGCGCGAGCACTCCGCCGTCATGCAGAACCACACCCACTACGACGACCTGGTCGACGACATCGTCCGCGAGCTGATGGGTCAGCTCAACCACGCTGTCGTCGCGGGGGTCGATCCCGAGCGGATCATCCTCGACCCGGGACTCGGCTTCTCCAAGACCGGGGCGCAGAACTGGACCGTCCTGGCTCACCTCGACGCGTTCACCGCGCTCCGGCACCCGCTCCTCGTGGCGGCGTCCCGCAAGCGCTTCCTCGGCGAGCTGCTGGCCGACCAGACGGGTCTCCGGCCGACGGACGGCCGTGACGACGCGTCGGCCGCGATCACGATGCTCGCCGCGCAAGCAGGCGCCTGGTGCGTGCGGGTCCATGAGCCGGCCGCGTCGGCCGATGCCGTGCGCGTCGTGGCTCGGCTCGCGCAGGAGACGCAGTGACCGACTACCTGACGTCGCACAGGCTGTTCTACGACGCGATCGAGACCGGCGATGTCGACCTGATGGCCTCGCTGTGGGTCGACGACGCCGACACCTCCTGTGTGCACCCCGGAGCACTGCCGCTTCGGGGCACCGCGCAGATCCTGCGTTCGTGGACCGTGTTGATGGCCAACGTCGGCTACATCCAGTTCTTCCTCACCGACCTCGAGGTGGCGACCTTTCCGCGTGGCTCGGACGAGCCCACGACGGCCGTCGTCACATGCACCGAGAACATCCTCTCGGGCGAAGGGCTGTCGTCCGCGGAGGCCTTCTCCGGGGGCAAGCTGGTCTGCACCAGTATCTTGGTGAGGGAACCGGGGGGTTGGAAGTTCTTGTCGCGCCACGCCTCCCCGGTCGCCGAGCTGCACATCGAAGACGAGGACTCCTGATGATCCCCAACGGTCTTGATCGCATCGACCTGCGCGGCATCTCGGCCCACGGCTTCCACGGCGTGTTCGCCGAGGAGCGGCAGAACGGGCAGACGTTCGTCGCCGACGTCAGCCTGGGTCTCGACCTCGGTCCCGCAGCCCGCGAGGGGGACCTGGCCAAGACGGTCCACTACGGCGTCCTCGCCCAGCAGATACACGATGCCATCGTGGGGGAGCCGGTCGACCTGATTGAGTCGCTGGCGCTCCGTATGGTGGACTTGTGCCTGGCCGAAGAGTCGGTCCAATGGGTTAGCGTGACGGTGCACAAACCGGAAGCGCCCATCGAGGTGACGTTCGAAGATGTCGCCGTCACGATAGAGCGGAGCAAACAGTGACCGAAGCGCCCACACCGTACGTCCTGGACGCCGACACGATGACTGGCGGGATGCGTCCCATCCGCCAGGCCGTCCTGTCCCTCGGCTCCAACCTGGGCGATCGGCACGGCAAGCTTCAGGGCGCGGTCTCCGCCCTTGAAGACACTCCCGAGGTCACGGTCGTCGCGATCTCCTCGGTCTACGAGACGGACCCGCTCAACGCGGCCGAAGGCTCCGGCAAGTTCCTCAACGCGGTCGTGCTGATCGACACGACGCTGACGGTCCACACGCTGCTCGACCGCGCGCTGGCGATCGAGGATGCGTTCGGCCGGGAGCGTTCCGAGCAGGGCGCTCCCCGCACGCTCGACGTCGATCTCATCGTCGTCGGACCGCGGGTCGCTGATGACGAGTCGCTCAAGCTGCCGCATCCCCGCGCTCACGAGCGTGGCTTCGTCCTGATCCCGTGGCTCGAGATCGATCCCGAGGGCGAGATCCCCGGGCAGGGCTTTGTGGCCGACCTCCTCGAGGGCGTCGACACCAGCGGCGTCCACAAGCGCGAGGACCTCGAGATCATCCTGTGATCTCGTCTCGCGCATGAACCGGGTTCGCCCCACTTCGGCGCTCGTGGTCGTCGCGCTGATCGGCGCAGGTCTCGTCGGTGGCCGACTCATCCCGCCGCTGATCGTACGGCTGGACGGCAACGTGCCCAGGCTGACCTGGGCCGCGCCGCTCACGCTGTTGCTCGCGGCGATCCTGGTCGGCACCTTTGCGTGGAACACGTGGCAGACCCTGCACAAGAAGCGCGAGCGCATGACGTCCGAGCACGGCCTCAGGATGCTCGCGATCGCCAAGGCCTGCATCGTCGTCGGGGCGCTCGTCGCCGGCGTCTACGGCGGGTTCGTCCTGGCGTTCATCGACGCGACCGACACCCCGCTCGGCAAGGAGCGGGTCGTGCGCGGCGTCGCCGCCGCGAGCGCCAGCCTGCTGCTGCTGGTCGCGGCACTGCTGTTGGAGCGCGCCTGCCGCGTGCCTGGCGACGACGAAGAGGGCAAGGACGGCAAGACCAAGAAGGGCCGCCCCGACCCCACCCCGGCCTGACGCCGAGGCCGAGGAGTCACTCCTCACACTGATCGGAGAGACTCGTCAGCGGGTCAGGTCAGGAGGGTCTGGCGCAGGGTCCCGAGGCCGACGCTGCCGACGGCGAGCGCCTGGCGGTGGAACTCCTTGAGATCGGTCCCGTTCGCGGCGACCCACTCGTAGCGGAGCTGCTCCCACATGCGCTGGCCGACCTTGTAGGACGGAGCCTGGCCGGGCCAGCCGAGATAACGGTTGGCCTCGAAGCGGATGAACGGCTCGTTCATGTTGACGTGCTGGGACAGGAACGGGAACGCGTCGTCGCCGGTCCACGTGCCGCTGCCGTCGGGCTTGGGCTTGCCGAGGTGCACACCGAGGTCGATGACGACTCGTGCTGCCCGCATGCGCTGCCCGTCGAGCATGCCGAGCTGGTTGGCCGGGTCGTCCAGGTAGCCGAGGTCCGACATGAGCCGCTCGGCGTAGAGGGCCCACCCTTCGCCGTGGCCGGAGTTCCAGTTGAACCGGCGCCAGCCGTTGAGCTCGGCGCTGTTGTGGACCGCGAGGCCGCACTGGAGGTGATGGCCGGGCACGCCTTCGTGATAGACCGTCGTCAGCTCGCGCCAGGTGTCGAACTCCGTGACGCCCTTGGGCACGCTCCACCACATGCGGCCCGCGCGCTCGAAGTCCTCGCTCGGCGGCGTGTAGTAGATGCCACCCTCCTGCGTCGGCGCGATCATGCACTCGAGCCGGCGCATCGGCTCGGGGATGTCGAAGTGCGTACGCCCGAGGTCGGCGACGGCGCGGTCGCTGGTCTCCTGCATCCAGGCCTGGAGGGCATCGGTGCTGTGCAGCTTGTAGGTCGGATCGGCGTCGAGGTGTCGAATGGCCTCGGCGACCGTCCCGCCGGGCAGGATCTGGTCGGCGACCTTCTCCTGCTCCTGGACCATGCGGGCGAGCTCCTCGACCCCCCACTCGTACGTCTCGTCGAGGTCGATCTCGGCGCCGACGAAGTAGCGCGACGCGAGGGCATAGTGCTCGCGGCCGACCGCGTCCGCCTCTGGGGCGTGGGGCGCCAGCTCGTGCTCGAGGAAGTCGGCCATGCCGGCGTACGCCTCGGTCGCTGCGCGAGCACCGGCGTCGAGGTCGGCCTTGAGCGAGTCCGGCACGTCGGCGCGGCCCGCCAGATTGATGAAGAAGCTGTCGGCACCGGCCTGCTTGCGGGCCTGACCGGCGACCTCCCGGACCTGGCGGACGGCCGGCACGTTGCCGGCGGCGATGCCGGCGCGCAGCGAGTCGAGGTAGCCCGACATGGCGCCGGGCACGTTCTGCATCCGCCGCGCGACATGTGCCCAGTCGTCCGCGGTCTTGGTGGGCATGAGGTCGAAGATGTCGCGCAGGTCCTGGCCGGGCGACGCGATGACGTTGAGGTCGCGCTGCCAGAACCCCGCCTCGTGCCTCTCGACGTCGAGCGTCAGCGTGCGGATCAGCTCGGCCTGCGTGACGCGGTCGACCTCGTCGGCCGGGATCCGCCGTGCGTACGCGCGCCAGCATCGCCCTGGCGGCATCGACCGCCGCGGCCGCGCCGTCCGGTGACCGGTCGGCGTAGTCGGACTCGCGGCCCGGCCGGCCGAGGTGGATGTGGAGCTCGGGTTCGAGCTCGAGCATCACGTCGAGCCACTCCTCGGCGAGCGTGTCGATGGGTGTCGGTGTGCGGGGCGTGGAGTCGGCCATGATCCGACCCTACGATGACCCCATGTCACTGACGCTGTGTGTGCGGCTCTGGGCCGTCCCGGGCAACGAAGGGCTCCTTGCGACGTACGAGGACGAGGTGCTGAGCCTGCTCGGCGATCACGGTGCACGGCTCTTGCAGCGGGTGCGCAGCATCGAGCGCGACGACGGGCCCGTATGAGGTGCAGATCATCGAGCTGCCCGACGAGGCCGCCCTCGACGCGTACATGGCCGACCCGCGGCGGCTGGCCGCCGCCCCGCTCCGCGACCGCTCCGTCGCCCGCACCGAGATCACAGAGTCACCCAGGTCTGAAAACCACGCTGGGAGTGGCGTTCGGTCACGAAACGCCGCTGCATGCCGCGACGCAAAGCTCGTCACGCTCAGCCGCCTCTACTTGTCGACGTCGCCGACGACGAAGAACATCGAGCCGAGGATCGCGACCAGGTCCGCGACGACCGTGCCGCCGACGATCTCGGGCAGCACGGCGACGTTGTTGAACGACGCCGTGCGCAGCTTGAGCCGCCACGGGGTCTTCTCGCCGCGCGACACGAGGTAGTAGCCGTTGAGCCCGAGCGGGTTCTCGGTCCACACGTACGTCGAGCCCTCCGGCGCCTTGAGGATCTTGGGCAGCCGTACGTTGACCGGTCCCGGCGCCAGCTCGGCGAGCCGCGCGAGGCACGCGTCGGCGAGGTCGAGCGACACCTTGGTCTGCTCCAGCAGCACCGCGAACCGGGAGTAGCAGTCGCCGTCGGTCATGCACCGGCACCCGCAGCACGTCCTGCAGCTCGCCGTACGCCAGGTAGGGCTCGTCGCGCCGCAGGTCCAGGTCGAGCCCCGAGGCGCGCGCGATCGGGCCGGAGACGCCGTACGCCTCGACCAGCGCCGGCGACAGCACGCCGATGCCGCGCGTACGCGCCCGGAAGATCTCGTTGCCGAAGATCAGGTCCTCGAGCTCGTGCAGCCTCGTGCGTACGGTCGCGATCGCAGCGGAGGCGCGGCCGGTCCAGCCGGCCGGGATGTCCTCCTTGAGGCCGCCGACCCGGTTGAACATGTAGTGCATCCGCCCGCCGGAGACCTCCTCCATGACCTCCTGGATCGTCTCCCGCTCGCGGAATGCGTAGAAGATCGGCGTGATGGCGCCGAGCTCGAGCGGATAGGACCCCAGGAACATCAGGTGGTTGAGCACCCGGTTGAGCTCGGCGAGGAGCGTACGGATCCACGTCGCCCGCTCGGGCACCTCCATGCCGAGCATGTCCTCGACCGCGAGGACGACGCCGAGCTCGGAGGAGAAGGCGCTGAGCCAGTCGTGCCGGTTGGCGAGCACGATGATCTGCCGGTAGTCGCGGACCTCGAAGAGCTTCTCGACGCCGCGATGCATGTAGCCGATGATCGGCTCGCACGCGATGACCCGCTCGCCGTCGAGCGTCAGCCGCAGGCGCAGCACGCCATGGGTCGCTGGGTGCTGCGGACCGATGTTGAGCACCATGTCGGTCGTCGCGAAACCAGTGCCGACGCTTGCGGTGACCTCGGTCATGAGCGCTTGAACCAGCCCTGGACCATACGGATGAACCGCCTCGTCAGGCCGCGCGGAGAGTTGCGCTCGACCCGCTCGAGGCGGGCATACAGCTCGTCGATCTGCCGCTTCTGCGTCTCGAGCTTCTCGGCCGTCGAGTCCTGGATGCGGGCGTGCCGGCTGCCCGCGCCGCTCCACGGGGGGTGCGGGAACGGGTGCTCGTACGCCTGGGGGTGCCGGGTGATGTCGAGGACCATGCCGTCGCGCAGCCACTTGAGCCTTGAGGCGACCTCGTGTCCGTCCGACGCGATCAAGGGCTGAACCGGCGGTGGGAACTTCGCGGCGGCGAGGCGCTCGTCGAAGTCACCGGTGCCGTTGCCCTGGGTCCAGATGTGCTCGAGGCCGTTGCGCTCGAGGAATGCGGTGTAGCGGTCGAACCCCAGCGGCAGCGCGGCGTTGAACTCCGACATGTCGGTGGCCTCGTAGAGGTCCTCGGCCTTGAGCTCCGCGGTGAACTCGGGCATCAGCGTGTAGGGCATGCGGTGGTACTCGGCGAGCTCGAGCGTGCGGGAGTCGTGCGCCAGCAGCAGCGCCGGCGTACGCCCGAGGAGCGCCGCGACGTTGCCGTGGAACCGGGTGCCGTACGCGAAGTCCTGCGTCGCGAGGAAGTCGTACCAGGTCCAGGTGTCGAGGAAGAGCCTGATGCGATCGGACTGGTAGAGCGGGTGGTCGAGATGCACCGGCACGAGCGGGTCGTGGACGTGCGGGAACGGCGTGCCCCACAGCAGCATCCGCAGGTCGTGCGCGTCCTGGCCGATGTAGGTGAGGTTGGGGTGCCGCGCTGCCTGCGCGGTGGCGAACGCGCCGATGCCGCGTACCTCGGGTGTCAGGTTGAGTGCGAGCGGGCTGTCGGCCGAGATCGAGTCGACCCGCTTGTCGACCCGGAAGTCGCGGCCATGGAGGTAGAGCGACGGGCAGCCGATCACGTCGACCGACGACTCGGGGAAGCCGAGCCCCATCAGGTACGACTTCGTGAACTCGCCGCGTACGCCGATCGAGGCCGAGCGGTCGAGGACGAGACCGACGAACTTCTTGACGGTCTTGGCGATCGGCTCGAGGGATTCGACGCCCTGCCCGTGCGCCGCCTGCGCGCCGATGCCGACGACCGTCACCGGAATCGTCAGGTCCGTGAGCAGCTCGTTGAGCCGGTCGAGTCGGGGGGCGAACTCGGGACGGAACGCGTTGGCCATCGGGATGACGAAGTGGTCGAACTCCTCGTTGATGCGCCGGGCATCACGAGCCTCGGGCGGCACCCGCTCCGACAGGGTGCCGTTCGAGACGAGCTCGGCGCCGTCGGTCGCCAGCGCCTTCCACACCGAGTGCTGGAACAGATAGTTGCCGCTGTTGCTGTTGAACACGTCCTGCGTGAGCGTCGACTCGGCAACGACGGGGGTGAACGGGTCCTTGCCGGATCGAATCAGCAGCCGGGTCATGACAGCAGTCTTCCATGGCCGAGGGTGTCGGTGACCAGCCACCAGAAGTCGCCGAGACCGCCACGCGCCATGAGCTCGCCCGCTTCGCCCGCCGCCGCCAGCCCGCGCACGTACGCGCTGGGATCTGAGTGCGCGAGCTCGATCGGCGGACGCGACGCGTCGAGGCCGAGCTGGGCGAGCGCGTCACGTTGGCGGATCAGGGTCGCACCGACCGTTGCGGCGACCGAGTCGACCGCGACATGGGCCGTGATGTCGCGGCTCCCGTCGGGGATGACGTCGACCTCACGGCCATCGGCGTATGACCGCAGGGTGCCGAACGGCGGCCGGTCGTCCCGGGTGTGGCCGTAGTCGATCGCGATCGCGATGCCCCGCACCCGGGAGACGACATCGTTCCACGCGCCGTCACGCATCAGGCCGACCTCGGCGCGCTGGCCCGGCTCCGTCTGCGGCCACCACGTGTCGAGCCATGGAGGTGAGTACGCGTCGCCGAGCGTCTCCGCACCGGTCGCCGGATCGACGAGGACCTTCCGCACGACGCCCTCGCCGTCGAGCTCGACGACGTCGCACGGCACGTTGTCGAGCCACTCGTTGGCGATCACGAAGTCGTCCATGGTCTGCGGAAGGTCCTCGACCCACTCGATCTCATCGGGAAGGTCGCTCGGTCGCTCAGCGAGCTCGACCCCCACGAGCTCGACGCCTGGCAGGAGCTCGTGGAGAGCGCGGAGCAGCTCCCCGCCGCCGGCGCCCACGTCGTGGACCCTCCTCGCGTCAGCACGTCGTACGAGCTCGGCGATCGCACCGGCGAACGCGCCGACGTGGACGCTGGTGCGGAAGTGATCGGCGGGCCTGGACGTGCGGAAGAAGCCACGTTCGGCGTACAGCGCCTGCTCCCACGCGTTGCGCCAGGGAAGCGGCCCCATCGTCATGGCCTCAACCTAAGCCAGCGTCGCTATGCTCGGCGCGTGGCTCGACTTCGGAGGCGTCTGCGGCGGGTCCTGGCGACGCCGCTCGATCGTTGGCGTCAACGCTCGCGGCCCTTGTTGAGCATCGTGGTCCCGGTCTACAACGGTGAGGAGTTCCTCGACGAGTGCCTGACGTCGGCTCGAAAGCAGGACTATCGCCGGGTCGAGATCGTCGTGATCGACGACGGCTCGACTGACGGCAGCCTCGCCATCGCGCACCGTCACGCCACGGACGACGCGCGGGTGACGGTGCTGAGCCAGCCCAACGCCGGCGTCGGTGAGGCCCGGCGGGCGGCGGTCGCAGTCGCGACGGGGGAGTTCCTGACGTTTCTCGACGCGGACGACTCACTGACCCGCGGTGGCATCAGGGCGGCGATGGACGTCCTCGAGGAGACCGGGTCCGACGTCTCGGTGATGCCCTATCAGCGTCAGGAGGGCACCGCGATCCGCCCACCGGCACCGTGGATCCGCAGTCTCCACGCCCACCCCGCCAGGCACACGACCCTGAGCGAACGGCCCGACGTCCTCGTCAACGCGGTCGCGTGCGCGAAGATCTTCCGGCGTACGTTCTGGGACACGACCCAGCTGTCCTTCCCCACCGTGCTGCTTGCCGGCGACCAGATCGTCACCGCGACGGCCTACCGCGACGCGAACGGCGTCGACGTCTCGGGTGTCATGGGCTACACGTGGCGCCGCCAGGAGTCGTCGATCTCGCAGGGCCAGGTGACCGCCGAGGCCGTGCACGCGCGGCAGGACGCGATCGATGCCGTGCTCGAGGTGCTCGCGCCACTGCCGGACGTACGGGCCGAGCGCGCGCTGCAGTATCTCCGCCACAACATCCCCAACTCGGTGCTCAAGCTCGAACGGGCCGACGAGGCCTACCTCGATGCGCTCGTCGAGCGGGTGCCGCGCGTCGTCGATGCCGCTCCCGCAGATCGCTACGCGCGCGAGGTGCCGGCGCAGTACCGCGTCCTCTACGCCCTGTTCGCCCTCGGCGACCGGGAAGCCATCTGGCGCTACGTACGCGCGGAGGGCATGCAGTCCGAGATGCACCCGTCGGGCGTCGAGCCGGCCGGACTGACCTCGTACCTCCCGGGCTGGCAGAGCGACCCGGTGCCACCCGAGGCGTACGTGCTGACGGCCGAGCAGACCGCGCTCAAGGTCGTCGTGCGGGCGGTGCACCGCGACGGGGCCAACCTCGTCCTCGACGTGGCGGCGTGGTTCCCCAACGTCGAGCTGAGCCAGCCGTCGCTGACGATCAAGACGGACGGCGACCTGGTCGACGTCGTCCAGTGGGGCGAGCCGGCGGTGTTCACGTCACGCCTGGGCAGCGAACGGCCATATCCCGGCTCCGGCTGGACCGTGACGTTGCGAGGGGTTGCCCGCCGCGCGCCCAAGCAGATCACCGTGACGCTGACCGATGGCGATCGTGAAGGCACCGCGACCGCCAAGATCCCGTGACGATGCTGCGTTCATGTGACTCATGGCATAGGTCGTAGCCCTGTCGTCCGAGCGCCCCGGCGGTAGACTCGACACGTCAGTTTGTCTGGTACCCGCTCGCGGGACTGGAACGAAAGGCACCTCGCATGAAGCGTTTCTCCATGGGCGTGATCGGAGCCGGAAGAGTCGGCGCCGTCCTCGCATCACGATTCCGCGCCGCCGGCTATCCCCTCGTGGGCGTCTCCGCGCGCTCTGAGGCCTCGCAGCTTCGCGTCTCGACCCTGTTGCCCGGTGTCGACGTGCTCACGCCGGTCGAGCTCGCGGCTGCCAGCGACATTCTCGTGCTCGCCGTTCCTGACGACGACCTCATCGCGATCGCCGAGGAGCTCGCCGCGTCCGGTGCGGTACGCCGCGGACAGCATGTCCTGCACACCAGCGGCCGCCACGGCCTCGACGCGCTGGCCTCGCTGACCCGGCTCGGAGCGCGTCCGATCGCGTTCCACCCGGCCATGACCTTCACCGGCACGCCGGTGGATCTCGATCGCACGCCGGTCTTCGGCCTCACGGCCGGCCCGGACGAGCGTGCGCTCGCCGAAGAGCTCGTCGCCGCCCTCGGCGGCGCCCCGATGTGGGTCGCCGAGGCCGACCGCGCGCTCTATCACGCAGCTCTCGCCCATGGCGCCAACCACCTCGTCACCCTCGTCGCGCAGTCGATGGACCTGCTCCGCAGCGCCGGTGCCGCCGATCCCGCTGCGGTGCTCCGCCCCCTGCTGACCGCCGCCCTCGACAACGCCCTCGCGTACGGCGACGCGGCGCTCACCGGCCCGGTCGTGCGCGGTGACGTCACGACGATCCGTGCCCACGTCGACGCGCTCGCCGCAGCCGATGTCGACGACGCGACGGTCGACGCCTACCTCGAGATGGCCCGCGCCACTGCGGGTCGCGCCGAGTCGGACGGCCGCCTCGCGCCCGCCCAGGCCAGCACGATCCGCCAGGTCCTCGACGAGGCCGACTGGGACACGCTGGCCGAGATCGCCGCCGGGATCTGAGTCATGCCGACCATCGCGCGTACGCGTGCGGAGCTCGACACCGCGCGCGGTGACTCGACGGTCTCGTTCGTGCCCACGATGGGCGCGCTCCACGACGGCCACCTCCAGCTGCTCAAGCACGCCCGGCCGCTCGGCGAGAAGCTCGTCGCGTCGATATTCGTCAACCCCACCCAGTTCGCGCCGGGCGAGGACTTCGATGCCTACCCCCGTACGTTCGAGGCCGACCTCGAGCGCTGCGCCGAGGCCGGCGTCGATGTCGTGTTCGCGCCGACCGTGCCGACGATGTATCCGTCCGGGTTGGTCGACACCGTCACGGTCGACCCCGGCCCGCTCGGCACGGTCCTCGAAGGTGCCGTACGACCGACCCACTTCCGGGGCGTGCTGACCGTCGTGGCCAAGCTGTTCGGGCTCGTACGCCCTGACGTCGCGGTGTTCGGCGAGAAGGACTACCAGCAGCTGACCCTGATCCGGCACCTGGCGCGCGAGCTCGCGCTGGGGGTCGAGATCGTCGGCTGTCCAACCGTACGTGAGCACGACGGCCTGGCGATGAGCTCGCGCAACCGCTACCTCTCGGCCGAGGAACGCCAGCAGGCTGCCTACATCTCGGCTGCGCTGCGTGCCGGCGTCGCCGCCGGCCCCGACGGCGCGGAGACCGTGCTGGCCGAAGCCCATGCGGTGCTCGACTCCGCAGCCATCACGCCCGACTACCTCGTGCTGACCGATCCCGACATGGGCGAAGCCGGTCCCGGTGCCGCGCGCCTGCTCGTGGCCGCCAAGGTCGGCGCGCCGCGACTCCTCGACAACACCGCCCTCACGCTAGGAGCCTGACGTTGATCCGCACCATGATGAAGTCCAAGATCCACCGCGCGACGGTGACCCAGGCGGACCTGCACTACGTCGGCTCGGTCACGGTCGACCAGGACCTGCTCGACGCTGCTGACCTGCTGCCCGGCGAGCTCGTCCACATCGTCGACATCGACAACGGCGCGCGCCTCGAGACCTACACGATCGCCGGCGAGCGCGGCAGCGGCGTCATCGGCATCAACGGTGCCGCCGCCCACCTCGTCCATCCGGGTGACCTCGTGATCCTCATCGCGTACGCGCAGATGGACGACACCGAGGCGCGTACGTTCGAGCCGAGCGTCGTGTTCGTCGACGCCGACAACCGCGTCGTCGGCTCGGGCAGCGATCCGGCCGAGGTGCTGGCCGGCTCGGGCCTCGTACGCGGCGACGTCATCGACAACCCGCTCGTGGCCTCCCGGTGATCCCATGAGTGAGCGCCAGCGAACGAATCGATCGGCATGACCCTCCTCTGTCTCGACGTGAGCAACAGCCACACGACGATCGGCGCGTTCGACGAGGACGAGCTGATCGCGCACTGGCAGGTCTCGTCGGACGAGCGCCGTACGTCCGACGAGTGGTACATGCTGCTGATGGGCCTCGTCGACCACGAGGGCATCTCGCACATCAGCGCGGTGGCACTGTGCTGCACGGTGCCGGCGGTCCTCGTGGAGCTGCGGTCGATGCAGGAGCGCTACTGGGCTGACCTGCCGGTCGCGATCGTGGGCCCCGGCGTCAAGACCGGCGTGCCGATCCACACCGACAACCCCCGTGAGGTCGGCGCCGACCGCATTGTCAACGCGCTGGCCGCCGCCGAGCTCTACGGCGGCCCTGCGATCGTCGTCGATCTCAACGGCACCGCGACGATCTTCGACGTGGTCGACGAGTCCAACCGCTACATCGGCGGCGCCATCGCGCCCGGCGTCGAGCTCTCGCTGGAGGCCCTGGCCCGGCGCGGCGCCCAGCTGCGCAGCGTCGAGCTCGCCCTGCCCCGCGACGTCATCGGCAAGAACACCGTCGAGGCGTTGCAGTCCGGCATCGTCTACGGCTTCGCCGGCCTCGTCGACGGGCTCGTCACCCGCATCATCGAGTCGCTCGGCGCCGATCCCGACCACGTCACGGTCATCGCCACCGGGTCGTACCCCGAGGCCGTCGTCGACCACTGCACCACCATCACGACCCGTGACCCCTGGCTGACCCTGACCGGCCTCCGCCTGATCCACGAGAAGAACCACGACTGACCTGATCCGGCCTCGAGGGCACCGATAGGATCGACCCTCGTGAGCGACGCGACCAGCACCCCTGCCCCAGAGGACGACCTCCCTGAGCAGATGCGCGTGCGTCTGGACAAGCGCCAGCAGCTCATCGACCGCGGTGAGGAGCCCTATCCCGTCATCGTCGGCCGCACCCACACGCTCAAGCAGGTCGTTGAGGCGTACGACGCCGAGGCGCTCGGACCGGACGTGCAGACCGGCGACATGGTCACGGTCGCGGGTCGGGTGATCTTCGTGCGCGGCACCGGCAAGCTCGTGTTCGCCGCGCTGCGCGAGGGCGACGGCACACCGCTGCAGGCCATGATCTCGCTCAACGGGGTGGGCGAGGACCGGCTCGCGGAGTTCAAATCGACCGTCGACATCGGTGATCACCTCGCGGTCACCGGCGAGGTCATCACGAGCAAGCGCGGCGAGCTCTCGGTCATGGCGAGCGCGTGGCAGATCGCCGCCAAGACCGTGCGCCCGCTGCCCAACGAGCACAATCCGCTGTCGGACGAAGCCCGCAGCCGCATGCGTTACGTCGACCTCATCGTGCGGGCCGAGGCGCGCGACAACGTACGTGTGAAGGCCAAGGTCCTGCAGTCGCTCCGCTCGACGCTCGACGCCCACGAGTTCATCGAGGTCGACACCCCGGTCCTGCAGCACACCAACGGTGGCGCTGCGGCCCGTCCGTTCACGACGCACACCAACGCGTTCGACGAAGACATGCTGCTGCGCATCGCGATCGAGCTCGACCTCAAGCGGGCGCTGGTCGGCGGTGTCGACCGGGTCTACGAGATCGGCAAGACGTTCCGCAACGAGGGCGTCGACAACACCCACAACCCCGAGTTCATGATGCTCGAGGCGTACGAGGCCTATGGCTCGTACGACACGATGGCCGAGCTCACGCGAGACCTCGTGGTCAATGCCGCGCGCGCGGTCGGCAAGACCGTGGTCCCGGGTCGTGACGGCTCGCAGATCGACCTCGAGGGCGAGTGGAGGCACGCCACGATCCACGAGCTCGTCTCCGACGCGACCGGCACGCCGGTCGACAACGACACCTCGGCCGACGACCTCAAGGCGCTGGCCGCCAAGCACGAGATCGCCCTCCAGCCGCACTGGGTCGCCGGCGACATCGTGCTCGAGCTCTACGAGAAGCTCGTCGAGCACACGCTGATCCAGCCGACGTTCGTCCGCGACTACCCCGAGGCCGTACGTCCGCTGGCCAAGAAGCACCGCACGAAGCCCGGCCTGGTCGAGGCATGGGACCTCATCATCAACGGCGTCGAGCTGGCGCCTGCCTACTCCGAGCTCAACGACCCGGTCATCCAGCGCGCCCGGCTCGAGGAGCAGTCGCGGCTCGCCGCGGCAGGCGACCCCGAGGCGATGGACGTCGACGAGGACTTCCTGCGCGCCCTCGAGTTCGGCATGCCCCCGGCCGGTGGCATGGGACTCGGCGTCGACCGGCTCGTGATGCTGCTGCAGGGCATTGGCATCCGCGAAGCCATCTTGTTCCCGTTGTCACGGGCCGAATGACGCCCGTCGACCGGTTCTGCCGTCAGCGAACTCCGGAACACCGGGTCCACGGTGAAGGTTGAGTGACACATATGGACATCGGTGCGTGCAGATTTCCATACCCGACTAAACTGAACTGATAGTCCAGCAGAGGGGGACGCCATGTTCGAAAGATTCACCGACCGTGCTCGTCGCGTGGTCGTGCTTGCCCAAGAAGAGGCACGCATGCTCAGCCACAACTACATCGGCACGGAGCACATCCTCCTCGGCCTCATCCACGAAGGTGAGGGCGTTGCGGCCAAGGCTCTCGAGAGCCTCGACATCTCACTTGAAGCCGTACGCGGCCAGGTCGAGGACATCATCGGCCAGGGCCAGCAGGCTCCGAGCGGGCACATCCCGTTCACTCCGCGCGCCAAGAAGGTCCTCGAGCTCAGCCTCCGCGAGGCGCTGCAGCTCGGCCACAACTACATCGGCACCGAGCACATCCTGCTCGGCCTGATCCGCGAGGGCGAGGGCGTCGCCGCCCAGGTCCTCGTCAAGCTGGGCGCCGACCTCAACCGCGTACGCCAGCAGGTCATCACGCTCGTCAGCGGCTTCCAGGGCAAGGAGGCCGAGCAGGCCGGCGCGCCCAGCGAGTCCGCCCCGAGCACGTCCGCCGTGCTGGACCAGTTCGGTCGCAACCTGACGCAGGCCGCCCGCGAGGGCAAGCTCGACCCGGTCATCGGCCGCGACGACGAGGCCGAGCGCGTCATGCAGACGCTGTCGCGACGCACCAAGAACAACCCGGTGCTCGTCGGTGAGCCCGGCGTCGGCAAGACCGCCGTCGTCGAGAGCCTCGCCCAGGACATCGTCCGTGGCGACGTGCCCGAGACGCTCAAGGACAAGCAGATCTACACGCTCGACCTCGGCGCGCTCGTGGCCGGCTCGCGCTACCGCGGTGATTTCGAGGAACGTCTCAAGAAGGTCCTCAAGGAGATCCGCACCCGCGGCGACATCATCTTGTTCATCGACGAGATCCACACCCTCGTGGGTGCGGGTGCCGCCGAGGGCGCGATCGACGCCGCCAGCATCCTCAAGCCGATGCTGGCTCGCGGTGAGCTGCAGACCATCGGCGCGACGACGCTTGACGAGTACCGCAAGCACTTCGAGAAGGATGCGGCACTCAACCGCCGCTTCCAGCCGATCCTCGTCGACGAGCCGTCCGTGCTCGACACCGTCGAGATCCTCAAGGGCCTGCGCGACCGCTACGAGGCGCACCACCGCGTCTCCATCACCGACGACGCCCTCGTGGCAGCGGCGACGATGGGTGACCGCTACGTCTCCGACCGGTTCCTGCCCGACAAGGCGATCGACCTGATCGACGAGGCCGGCGCGCGCCTGCGCATCCGCCGCATGGCGACCCCGCCGGAGCTCAAGGAGTTCGACGACAAGATCGTCGACGTCCGCCGCCGCAAGGAAGGCGCCATCGACGCGCAGGACTTCGAGGCTGCCGCCTCCTTGCGCGACGAGGAGAAGAAGCTCATCAACGCCAGGGGCGAGCGTGAGAAGGCCTGGAAGTCCGGCGACCTCGACACCGTCGCGGTCGTCGACGAGAACCTCATCGCCGAGGTCCTCGCCAAGGCCACCGGCATCCCGGTGGGTCAGCTCAGTGAGGCCGAGTCCAGCCGCCTGCTCAACATGGAGGAAGAGCTCCACAAGCGGGTCATCGGCCAGGACGAGGCCATCAAGGCACTGTCACGGGCCATCCGCCGTACTCGCGCGGGTCTCAAGGACCCCAAGCGTCCGGGTGGATCGTTCATCTTCGCCGGGCCCTCGGGTGTCGGCAAGACGTGGCTGTCCAAGGCGCTGGCCAACTTCCTGTTCGGCGACGAGGACTCCCTGATCCAGCTCGACATGTCCGAGTACAGCGAGAAGCACACGGTCTCGCGACTGTTCGGCTCGCCTCCCGGCTACGTCGGCTACGAAGAGGGCGGCCAGCTCACCGAGAAGGTGCGCCGCAAGCCGTTCTCGGTCGTGCTGTTCGACGAGATCGAGAAGGCCCACCCCGACATCTTCAACTCGCTGTTGCAGATCCTCGAGGAGGGTCACCTGACCGACGGTCAGGGTCGCGTCGTCAACTTCAAGAACGCCGTCGTCATCATGACCACCAACCTCGGCGCGCGTGAGATCTCCAAGGGCGTCAACCTGGGCTTCAGCCAGGCCGGCGACACCGCGGGGTCCTACAACAAGATGAAGGAGCGCGTTCGATCGAGCTCAAGCAGCACTTCCGGCCTGAGTTCCTCAACCGTGTCGACGAGATCATCGTCTTCCCGCCGCTGACGCAGGACGAGATCCTGCAGATGGTGGACATGATGATCGACTCGCTCGAGAAGCGTCTCGGCCGAGAAGGACATGAACATCGAGCTGACGATGGAGGCCAAGGACCTGTTGTCCAAGCGCGGCTTCGATCCGGTGCTCGGTGCCCGTCCGCTGCGTCGCACGGTGCAGCGCGAGATCGAGGACGTCATGGCCGAGAAGCTGCTCTACGGCGAGCTCCGACCCGGTCAGCTCGTGCTGGTCGGCGTCGAGGGCGAAGGCGCAGAGGCGGTCTTCACGTTCGAGGGCCGCAACAAGGCCGACCTCGAGCTCGAGATGCCTGCCGACGTGCCCCCGGCCGTCGAGGCGTCAGCCGAGTAACCAGCCACACTGACGAAGCCCCCGCAGCCCGGCTGCGGGGGCTTCGTCACGCTCTGGCTCAGTGCGATGTCTGGGTGTTGAGCAGGACGACGCCGGCGATGATCAGCGCGATCGCGGCGATCTTGGCGGGGCTGACCGGTTCGTCGAGGAACACCACGCCGACGACCGCGATGGCGGCGGTGCCGAGCCCGGCCCAGATGGCGTACGTGACCGACACCGGGATCTCCTTGACCACGACGGTCAGCAGCCAGATCGACACGGCGTAGCCGCCCACGACGACGGCGGTCCAGCCCGGGTTGGTGAACCCATCGGCGCGGGGGAGCGCGGCGGTGGCGAACACCTCGGTGGCGATCGCGACCATCAACAGGGCGGCGGCGATGAGCATGATCGAATTCCTGGCTTCCTGTAGCACTTGCTACGTTTCTAGCGTAGCACATGCTACATTTGTTCGCATATGAGCAAGCGCGACGACCTCACCGAGGCGGCCACCGACTACGCCCTCGGCACGGGCTGATCGGCCTGAGCCTTCGTCCCCTGGCCGCGCGAGCTCGGCACGAGCGACCGGATGCTGATCTATCACTTCGGCTCCAAGGACGAGCTCGTCGCCGCCGTGCTCGAAGCGTCCAACGACCCGCGCCATGGCCTACGTCGACGCGATGCCGCCGGCGGCATCGCTGCGCCAAGCGGTGCTCGACCTGTGGGCGACCTACACCGAGCACGATGCGGTGCAGCGCTGCCAGCGCATGTACGTCGAGGCCGCGGCGCTGGGCCTGTTCGGCCGGGAGCCGTACGCCTCGTCGATCCGGGCCTCCAACACGTTGTGGGTCGAGATGCTCTCGGCATACCTCCAGCGATCCGGCGTGTCCGCCAAGCGCACGCCGGGAGTCGCCAACCTGATCGACGCGACGTTCAACGGAGTGCTCCTTGATCGCCCACTCGACGACGAGATCGAGTCGCGCCAGATCATCGAAGACCTGGCCGAAGCGCTGAGCTGACACCCGCTGGCAGTGTCAGCGAGGCAGCGCGTACGTGCCGTCGGCGAGGGGTTCGGCGAGGCCGTCCGCGACCAGGCCGTCGAGAGCTCGCTCGCGTTGCGCGGCGTCGGCCCAGACGAGGTCGAGCGCCGACTTCGGCACGGGGCCGGGCGCATCGCGGAGCACGGCCATCAGTCGGCCGCGGCACTGCCGATCCGTGCCGTGCCAGGCCTGGCCGCGGCGAGCCGGCCCGTCGTACGCCGGATAGCCCGCCGCTCGCCAGCGGCACAGGTCGGCCACCGGGCACTCGTCGCACCGGGGCGAACGCGCGGTGCACACCAGCGCACCGAGCTCCATCGTTGCGGCGGCCCAGCGGTGCGCATCGCGTACGGGCAGCAGCGCGGCGGCCAGGTCGCGCTCGGCGCTCGTCACGGCCGCGGGCGGGAACTGCTCACCGGTGATGACCCGGGCGAACACGCGCCGGACGTTGGTGTCGAGCACGACCACGCGACCAGCGAACGCGAAGGACGACACGGCGGCCGCCGTGTATGCGCCGACGCCAGGCAGTGCGAGCAGCTCGTCGAGGACTGACGGCACCTCGCCGTCGTGGCGTTCGACGATCGCGGTCGCGGCGGCGTGCAGCCGAAGCGCGCGGCGCGGATAGCCGAGTCGACCCCAGGCCCGCACCGCCTCCCCTGATGACTCGGCGGCGAGCGCCGCTGGGGTCGGCCAGCGCTCGACCCACGCCTCGTAGACCGGCAGCACCCGCGACACCGGCGTCTGCTGCAACATGAACTCCGAGACCATGACGGCCCACGGCGACGCGTTCTGGCGCCACGGCAGATCACGCGCCGTACGGCCGAACCAGTCGAGGATGTCGTCGTGAAGCCGCGCCAGGTCAGCAAGTGGGAGCGGGGTGGGGCGGGGCGTCATGACGCGTCGATCCTCGCACGGGACCCGCGGCAGGGCGCGTCGGGACGGCTGAGGGCCGGACGCGCGGATAGCGTGGGTCCGTGAGCCAGCGACGGTTGCCCGCAGAGATCTACTGGCGCCGTCGGCTGCTCGTACTTGCCGCGGTGATCGCTCTCGTATGGCTGGCCCTGCGTTTCGTCGGAGGCGGCGACGAGCCGGACCCCAAGCCGACGGCACAGGCCCCGGCGAAGACGACCGCGGCACCGCCGGTCGTCGCCCCCGTCAACGGAGTCGTCAACGTGACGCTCGTCAGTGCGAGCCGCGCCTGCGATCCCGAGAAGATCCGCATGACCCCGACGGTCGAGCCCGGACAGTTCACGAAGGGCCCGGTCACGATCGGCCTCGTGGTCAGCTCGACCGAGAAGACCGCTTGCACGCTGACACCTGCCGACGCCGACCTGGTCGCGGTGATCAGCGCCAACAAGACACCGATCTGGGACTCGACGGTGTGCAAGGTCGCCCTGCTCGACGATCCCGTGTCGATCTCGCCGCAGTGGGCATCGCTCGTCACGGCGACCGTGGTCCGGCCGCGGCTCGGGCAGCAAGTGCTCGGCCAAGGAGGGCTACGCCACCCCGGGCACCTACACGGTGCAGATCGGCACGCTCGGCGGTGAGCCCGGCAAGGCGACCTTCACGCTCGACCGCAAGCCGAAGCCCAAGCCGTCAAAGACCACACCGACGCCGACGAAGCCGACGCCCGACGGCGAAGAACACCGCGAAGCCCGAACGACTGAGGGCTATAACGTAGCGCTCGAGGATGCTCGACTCGGCCAGCCGGGACAGGCCCTCGCGGACGCCGCGGGCCCGCAGGTCGCCGACTCCCTCGACGGTCTGGAGATCCTCGATGCTGGCGGCCAGCAGCTTCTGCAGTGAGCCGAAGTGCTCGATCAGCCGCTCGACGACCGTGATCGGCAGCCGCGGGATGCGGGCCAGCAGCCGGTAGCCGCGCGGCGCGAGTGGCGTGTCGAGGGTCTCCTCGGTGCCGATGCGCAGGGCCCGGGCGACCGAGCCCAGGTCGACGAGGTCGGTCGACTCGATCGCGGCGAGCTCGGCCAGGACTGCCTCGGGCGTACGAGCCGCGCCGGCCGCTCGGCATGTAGTCGCGGATGATCGAGCTCGCGCTCGGCGTCGACACCGCTGATGAGCTCCTCGAGCTGGAGTGCGAGCAGCCGGCCGTCGGTGCCGAGCTCGAGGACGTAGGTGTCGATCTCGCCGGCGATGCGGCTGACCATCTCGAGGCGTTGGGCGACGGCCGAGACGTCGCGGACCGTGACGAGATCCTCGATCTCGAGGGCCGACAGCGCGTCGGAGACCTCGTCGAGACGGTTGCGGTAGCGCTCGAGGGTCTGCAGGGCCTGGTTGGCGCGGCCCAGCACGGCGCCGGTGTCCTCGAGCACGTGACGCAGGTCCTCGAGGTAGAGCGCGATGATGTGCATCGAGGCCGAGACGGAGATGACCGGCACGCCGGTCTGGCGGGCGACCCGGTCGGCGGTGCGGTGGCGGGTGCCGGTCTCGGCGGTCACGATCGACGGGTCGGGCATCAGGTGCACGCCGGCCATCAGGATGCGCGTCGCGTCACGGTCGAGGATGATCGCGCCGTCCATCTTGGCGAGCTCGCGGAGCCCGGTCGCGGTGAACGGCACGTCGAGCGCGAAGCCGCCGGTCGAGATGGCCTCGATCTGGCGATCGTGGCCGACCACGACCAGGGCACCGGTGCGGCCGCGCAGGATGCGCTCGAGGCCTTCGCGCAACGAAGTGCCCGGGGCGATCGCTGGCCAAGGTCGCGCGCAGGCGCGCGGAAGCCTCGGCTGCCGCCGCGGCACGCTCAGCTGCTGACGCCATGGCGCCTCACCACCTCACTCAGGTCGCACACAGTGTATGCGGACTCAGTAGGGTGCGGTGACATCGAGACAACCCATCGCCGATTGGATGTTGCTGATCGGGATGATCGTCATCGAGGTGCGCAGCCCGTCGAGCCCCTCCGAGCCGGCCGGGACGACCGCGCGCCGGAACCCGATGCGCTCTGCCTCGCGCAGTCTCGCGGCCAGATTGCTGACCTTGCGCACCTCACCGGCGAGCCCGACCTCGCCGATCGCCACGAGGTTGGCCGGCACCGCGGTCTCGCGCTGAGCAGAGGCCGTCGCGATCGCGAGGCCAGGTCGACCGACGGCTCGACCAGCCGGGCCCCGCCGACCGTCGCGGTGTAGACGTCGAGCTCGGACAGATTGACCTTGCAGTGCTTGGTCAGCACCGCCAGGATCATCGCGACCCGTGACGAGTCGAGCCCGCTGGACGTACGCCTGGGGGAGGGTGTCGAGGACTTGACCGTCAGGGCCTGCACCTCGGCCAGCAGCGGTCGACGACCTTCCATCGTGACGGTCACGCAGGTGCCCGGAACGGGTTGCTCGTGGCGGGACACGAACAACCCGGTCGGGTCGGGGACCTCGACGATGCCGTCGTCGACCAGGTCGAAGCAGCCGATCTCATCGACCGGGCCGAAGCGGTTCTTGACCGCCCGCAGCAGCCGCAGACGTGAGCTGCGGTCGCCCTCGAACTGGAGCACGACGTCGACGAGGTGCTCGAGGACCCGAGGCCCGGCGACCGAGCCGTCCTTGGTGACGTGGCCGACGAGCAGCGTCGCGATGTTGTCGTGCTTGGCGCGTTGGATGACGGCGGATGCGACCTCACGGACCTGCGTGACGCCACCGGGCACGCCGTCGACGTCCGCGGACCCGATCGTCTGGACCGAGTCGATGATCAGCAGTCCTGGCTTGACCGTCTCGACGTGCGTCAGCACCGCACCGAGGTCGGTCTCGGCGGCCAGATAGAGGTTGTCGTCGACTGCGCCGGTGCGCTCGGCGCGCAGACGTACCTGGGCGGCCGACTCCTCGCCGGACACGTAGAGCGTGCGTCGCCCGGCCCGCGCCCACCGGGCGGCGACCTCGAGCAGCAGCGTCGACTTGCCGACACCGGGCTCGCCGGCGAGCAGCAGCACCGCGCCGGGCACAACGCCGCCTCCGAGGACCCGGTCGAGCTCGCCGATGCCCGACGTCGTGGACCGTGCGGACTCGATCGTGACCTGGCTGATCGGGACGGCAGGGGTGACGACCGGGGCCGCCTGCGTGCGGCCGGCGCGTACGGGGGCGGCGACGTCGACCGTGCCCCAGGCCTGGCACTCGCCGCAGCGGCCCACCCACTTGCTGGTGGTCCAGCCACAGTCGGCGCAGACGTAGCCGGGTCGGGCGGTCTTGGTGGCTGCCATGGCGCCAGCCTAGGGGCGCGGTATGACAGTCACCGGCGCCACGCCACAGCTCAGATCTTGACGACGCCGTTCGGGGTGCTGAACTCGGCCGCGAGGATTCCGGGCGTGCCGTGCGGAGCGACCCAGCGGACCTCGATGTCCTCGAGTGCCTCGATGGCGGGCTCGCCGAGGTAGTCGGCGAGGCGCTTCGGGTCGCCGGCGATCTCGAGGGCGGTGAGCGCGATGTCGGAGTCGGCCATCTGCGACGGGTGCTCCGCCGGGTCCTTCTCCCACTTGATGACGAACGGCAGCTGTGGGTCGGCCTTCATGCCGCTCGTGCCGATCTGCTTCCACTCGAGGTTGTAGCCGTCGGGACGCCGGCGGTTGCCGGGCACGGCGTGCCGGCCCATGCGGTGCTCGACCTCGGTCATGTCCTCGACCGAGACGACCCAGCCCAGCCAGCCTCCGCCGGCGTCGCGGCGGGCGCGGACGGCCTGGCCGAAGGCGGCCTTGTCGGAGGCAGGGTGGTCGAGCACCTCGACGACCTCGAGGTACTGGCGGTTCTTGAGCGGGAGGATCATGTTGCGGGTGCCGAACCGGGGGTGGGCACCGCCATCGATGAACGTGGCATCCAGCAGCCGGCCGAGCTCTGCGGTCGTGCCGGCGAGGCCGTCGGGGCCGACGGCGAACGAGACGTGGTCGAGGTGCATACGGCATTGTTGCCTGACGCCGGATCGCGGCGGTGCAGGGGGTCAGCGGTGGGGGTCAGCCGGGTGTGGTGTATTGGTGCCCCCGGCCTCATGCTCCCTGCAATAGCGGGCCAGCTCGGCATA
Source organism: uncultured Actinomycetota bacterium (assembly GCA_963759975.1). GTDB lineage: Bacteria > Actinomycetota > Actinomycetes > Propionibacteriales > Nocardioidaceae > Aeromicrobium. Next base: position 59,807 of record CAVXBS010000026.1, on the reverse strand, counting down.
TCCGGCCTCGCCCATCAGCTCGGTCAGCTCGTCCTGGTTGGTGACGTAGACGGGCTCCAGCCCGACGTGCGCCTCGGTGTTGGACGAGCAGTACCAGTCGAGGTCCGCGCCGCCCGGACCCCAGCCGGCGCGGGTGTACTCGCCGATCTGCGTCTCGGTGTACGTCGTGCCGTCGCCGCGATCGACGTCGCGGAACTGTCGGCGCAGCGGCAGCTGCCAGCACACGTCGGGCTTGGTCGTGTGCGGCTTGAGCCCCTGCTCCAGCGCGTAGCCGTGCAGAGCGCAGCCGTAGCCGCCCTCGAAGCCGCGTGAGTTGTGGAAGATGCAGGCGCCCTCGAACGCCCGCGTCTTGAGCTCGCCCTCGTCGTCCTTCTCGGTCCACCCGTTGCGGCGGCCCTCGTCGTGGCGCTCCCAGTGCGCGGGGGTCAGCTTGTCGACGACGGCACCGACTCGCTGCGCGTCGTCGTCATCCGCGAAGTGGGCGCCCAGCGTGCAGCAGCCGGCCTCGGGGCTGGACTCGTAGATGCCCGGGCAACCGGCGCCGAAGATGCAGGTCCACCGTGACGTCAGCCAGGTCAGGTCGCAGCGAAAGACCTCGGTCGGGTCCGCGGGATTGGCGAACTCCACGTACGTACGGGGGAATCCGAGCTCGACTTCGGGCATCGCTGTCATGGTAGTCCGCGGGTGCGCAGCTCATGGCGACCTCCCGCCAGTGAGAGGATGGACGTATGCGCATGGGCGTCCTCGACATCGGTTCCAACACGGGCCACCTGCTCGTGATCGACGCGTTCCGTGGTGGCCCGCCGTTGCCGGCCCACAGCTACAAGGAGCCGCTCCGCCTCGCCGAGCACCTCGACTCGCGCAACGCCGTGACCGAGGAGGGTGTCTCCAGGCTCGTCAAGTACGTCGTCGAGGCCCGCGCCGAGGCCGAGGACAAGGGCTGCACGACGATCCTCGCGTTCGCCACCTCGGCGGTGCGTGACGCCGTCAACGCCGACGACGTGATCTCCCGGGTCAACGCCGCGAGCGGGCTCGACCTGCAGGTCCTGTCCGGCGAGGACGAGGCCCGGCTGACCTTCCTGGCCGTACGCCGCTGGTTCGGCTGGTCCGCGGGCCGCCTCGGCGTCTTCGACATCGGTGGCGGGTCGCTCGAGATCGCCGCCGGTTCGGACGAGACGCCCGACGTGGCGCAGTCGATGGCCCTCGGTGCCGGCCGGCTGACCCGCGACTGGCTCGATGCCGGGCACACGCCCGCCGAGCTGCGGCTCCACGTCCGATCGACGATCGCCGACGAGGCCGGTGCGGTCCTGCGCGGCGGCGCGTTCGACCGGGCCGTCGCGACCAGCAAGACGTTCCGGTCGCTGGCCCGCATCTGCGGTGCGGCATCGGCCGACGAAGGTCGCTACGTACGCCGGGTGCTGCGCAAGCAGGATCTCTCGCCCCTTGTCGAGCAGCTCGCCACGATGGCCGACGAGGACGTCGTCAAGCTGCCGGGCGTCTCGCCGGATCGGGCCCACCAGATCAGGGCCGGAGCGATCGTGGCGGAGGCGACGATCGACCTGTTCGACCTGACGGAGCTCGAGATCTGCCCCTGGGCGCTCCGCGAAGGCGTTCTGCTCGGGCATCTCGACGCGCTCTAAGGTTGCCGGTCTAGCCTGAGCACGTGCCCGAACCCATCCGCGTCTCGCTGTCGACCTCCTCGGTCTATCCGGGGTCGACGGCAAGTGGCTTCGAGTCGGCGGCCCGGCTGGGCTACGACGGGGTCGAAGTCATGGTCGGCATCGACGACGTCAGCGCCGACATCACCGCGATCAAGGCACTCAGCGCGTTCCACGAGATTCCGGTCGTCTCGATCCACGCGCCCTGCCTGCTCGTCACGCAGCGGGTCTGGGGCAGCGATCCGTGGGGCAAGCTGCACCGCAGCGCCGAGATGGCGCACGAGGTCGGCGCCTCGGTCATCGTCGTGCACCCGCCGTTTCGCTGGCAGCGCGACTACGCCCGGGGGTTCGTCGACGGCATCGCCGACCTCGAGGCGCAGCACGGGGTCACGTACGCCGTCGAGAACATGTACCCGTGGCGCACCGGCAAGCGGGAGTTCCAGGCGTACGCGCCGGGGTGGGACCCGCTGCAGCACGACTACGCGCACGTGACGGTCGACCTGTCCCACAGCTCGACCGCCGGGGAGGATCCCCTCGAGATGGCCAAGGCGCTGGGTGGCCGGCTGTCCCACATCCACATGACCGACGGCTCCGGCTCGGCCAAGGACGAGCACCTGGTGCCGGGTCGCGGGACCCAGCCGTGCCGGGAGTTCCTCGAGCACGTCGCCGGCTCGGACTATGACGGCGAGATCGTCGTCGAGATCAACACCCGCAAGGCCAAGGACCAGAGCGACCGCGAGGCCGACCTGCTCGAGGCGCTGGCCTTCACCCGCCTCCACGCCACTGTCTGAGCGCCTCTGATTCTGGGAGGATGGCGGGCATGATCACCGTCGACCAGTTCCTCGCCTTCGGGCTCGCCGCGTTCATCCTCATCGCGATCCCGGGGCCCAGCGTCGTGTTCACGATCGGCCGCGCGCTGGCGTACGGGCGCGCTGTCGCGCTGGCGACCGTGCTCGGCAACACCCTTGGCCTGCTGACCGTCGTCATCCTCGTCGCGCTCGGACTCGGCGTGATCGTCGAGGAGTCGATCGTCGTCTTCACGATCTTGAAGTTCGCCGGCGCGGCCTACCTCGTGTGGCTCGGTATCCAGGCCATCCGGCACCGCAAGGCGTTCAGCGTCGCCACCGCCGGCGCGGACGGCTTCCCGGTGCTGACCTGGCCCAAGGTGGTCCGCCAGGGCTTCATCGTCGGCGTCTCCAACCCCAAGGCGTTCATGATCATCGGCGCTGTCCTGCCGCAGTTCATCGATCGCGGCAACGGCCACATCCAGGCCCAGATGATGTTGCTGGGCCTGATTGCTGTCGCGATCGGCCTGGTCTCCGACAGCCTCTGGGCGGTCATCGCGAGCCAGCTCCGTACGTGGTTCAACGCCTCACCCAAGCGCGGTGAGGCGATGGGCGCCGTCGGCGGGACCTCGATGATCGGTCTCGGGGTCGGGTTGGCCGTCACCGGCAACCATCACTAGGACGCCTTGCGGGCGAGTCGCCCGGCCACGACGGCGCCGGTGATGATCTGCATCTGGTGATACAGCATCAGCGGCAGGACGATCAGTGCGACGTCGGGGCCCGCGAACAGCACCGACGCGATCGGCAGCCCGCTCGCCAGGCTCTTGTTGCAGCCACAGAACAGCAGCGGGACCCGGTCAACGCGCGCGAACCCGAGCAGGCGGCCGAGCAGCACGGTCCAGCCCATCGCGATCGCCAGCAGGACGGCGCACACCCCCGCGACGGCAAGGACGTCCCACACGCTCAAGGTCGACCAGATGTCGGCGTCGGCGCCCTCACTGAACGCGACGAAGACCACGAGCACGATGCTGCTGCGGTCGTACATCGTGAGCCGGGCGTCGTGTCGCGTCATGAACGCGCCGATGAGGGGACGCAGCAGCTGGCCGAGCACGAACGGCACGAACAGCTGGAGCACGATCCGCACCACGGCACCGGCGTCGACGTGTGCGTCGGACGTCATCAGCAGCGCGACGAGCGCCGGGGTGAGGAAGACGCCGGTCAGGTTGGACAACGAGGCGCTGACGACCGCGCCGGCCACGTTGCCGCGGGCGATGCGGGTGTAGACGACGCACGACTGGACGGTGGACGGGACGAGGCACAGCAGCAGCACGCCGTTCGCGAGACCGGGCGTCAGCAGGCCGGGCTCGAGGACCTGCGCGCCGAGTCCCAGCAGCGGGAACGCGACGAACGTCGTCGACAAGATTGCGGTGTGCAGCCGCCAGTGCTTGAGCCCGGCGATGGTCTCGGCCGTCGACAATCGGGCACCGTAGAGGAAGAACAGCACGCCGATCGCCACGACCGAGGCGTGCTTGAGCAGGTCGAGACCCGACCCCGTCGCCGGTGCGAATGACGCCACGACCGCAGCCACCAGCAGCGCGAGGATGAACGGGTCAGGTCGCAGGCGCACCCAGCGACAGTAGCCTTGCCCGTATGACTCAACGGATCGCGATCCTCGGTGCCGGTGTGATGGGCGAGACCCTGCTGGCGGCGATCCTCAGATCGGGCCATGCGGCAGCCGACCTGGTGATCTCCGAGAAGCGCGAGGAGCGGGCCGCGGAGCTCCGTGAGGCGTACGGCGTCACGGTGACCGGCAACGCCGAGGCGGTCACCGAGGCCGACGTGGTGCTCATCGTCGTCAAGCCGCAGGACGTGCTCGCACTGCTCGACGAGATCGCCGGGTCCGTACGCCCCGAGGCGACTGTGGTCTCCCTCGCCGCCGGCATCACGATCGGCGCGATCGAGGCAGCGCTCCCGGCCGGCGTCGCGGTCGTCAGGGCGATGCCCAACACCCCGGCGCTCGTCGGCGAGGGGATGTTCGGCATCTCCCCGGGCACCTCCGCCACGGGTGACCGGGTCGACGAGGTGGTTCGCCTGCTCGAGTCCGGCGGCAAGGTCGTGGTGGTCGACGAGGCGCAGCAGGACGCCGTCACGGCGGTCTCCGGGTCCGGCCCCGCGTACGTCTTCTACCTCGCCGAGGCCATGATCGCCGGCGGGATCGACGCGGGTCTTGACGAGCAGACGGCGCGTACGCTCACGGCCCAGACCCTCGTGGGTGCGGCGAAGCTGCTGGCCGAGTCCGACGAGACGGCCGAGGAGCTCCGGCGCCGGGTCACGTCGCCCAACGGCACGACGCATGCCGCGATCACGACCTTCGACGACCACGGCGCCAAGGACGCGCTGGTCGCCGGCGTCGCCGCGGCCGCCGCCAGGTCAGCCGAGCTCTCCGGCCCGGCATAGTGTGAACGCATGACCGAGCGTCAGCGAGGGAATCATGAGGCATTCATGCCGTCACCTCCGTACCGTTGCTTCTTCTTGGGGGTGAGGGCATGACCGAGCGTCAGCGAGGGAATCATGAGGCATTCATGCCGTCACCTCCGTACCGTTGCTTCTTCTTGGGGGTGAGGGCATGACCGAGCGCGCGTGCGTCGTCTTCGACCAGCACCTGACCGAGTACAACTTCGGCCAGTCCCACCCCATGGCGCCGGTCCGCATCGACCTCACGATGGCGCTCGCTCGCGAGATCGGCATCGTCGACGGGCTCGACGTCGTCGGCGCCATCCCGGCGACCGACGACGAGCTCAACCTGATCCACTCCGCGGCCTACATCGAGGGCGTCCACAAGCTCAGCGACCATCCGACCTACACGGACCCCAGCATCGGTCTCGGCACCGACGACAACCCGGTGTTCGCCCACATGCACGAGGCCAGTGCGCTCATCGCGGGCGCCAGTGTCGAGGCGGCCCGCCGCGTCTGGACGGGCGCCGCACCGCGGGCGGTCAACGTCAGCGGGGGCCTCCACCATGCGATGCCGGGCAACGCCAGCGGCTTCTGCATCTACAACGACGTCGCCCTCGCGATCCGCTGGCTCCTCGACAACGGGGCGCAGCGGGTGGCGTACGTCGATGTCGACGCGCATCACGGCGACGGCGTGCAGCAGATGTTCTGGGACGATCCGCGTGTCCTGACGATCTCGATCCACGAGGGCCCGCAAACGCTGTTCCCCGGCACGGGCTTCTCGACGGAGACCGGTGGCGAGGGCGCCGAGGGTTCGGCGGTCAACATGCCGCTCCCGCCCGGTACGTCTGATGCCGGGTGGCTCCGGGCGTTCCACGCCGTCGTGCCGCCGCTGGTCCGCGAGTTCAAGCCCGACGTGCTCGTCACCCAGCACGGCTGCGACTCCCACATGGACGATCCGCTGACCAACCTGATGCTCAGCGTCGACGGCCAGCGCGCGTCCTACCTCGCCCTGCGCGACCTCGCCGAGGAGGTCTGCGGCGGCAAGTGGGTCGCGACCGGCGGCGGGGGATACGCCGTCATGGACGTCGTGCCCCGCGCCTGGGCCCACCTGCTTGCGATCGTCGCCGGCGCGCCCCTTGATCCGTCGACCCTGACCCCCGAGCGCTGGCGAGCTCGCATCGAGGAGCTGCGGGGGTCGCCCGGACCCCTGCGCATGACGGACGGCCGGGCCGTCGGCTATCGCGCCTGGGAGCAGGGCTACGACCCCGCGAGCTGGCTCGACCGCTCCATCCAGGCCACCCGGACGGCAGCGTTTCCCCTGAACGGCCTCGATCCGCAGCCCTGAGGCCGTGATTGCGGGCACCCGCACTCCACACAGGAGTTTTTGGCAACTACTGTCCTGGAGGCCTCAGGAGGCACTAGTCTCAACCAAGGCACGCGCGCTGTTTCTCCGGTGGGGAAGCCGGAGAGCGCGCGTGCCCCTCAGGAAGCAGGTGGTGACATGGCATCCGGACCGACGTTCTTGACTGTCGCGGAAGTGGCGGCTCAGATGCGGGTCTCGAAGATGACGGTCTACCGTCTCGTGCACTCCGGCGAGCTCGAGGCCGTCCGCGTGGGACGTTCCTTCCGCGTGCCCGAGGATGCTGTCGAGGAGTTCCTCGGCAAGTCCTACTTCCAGGCCGGCTGACGACGCACCGCACGTACGTTCGCTGCCAGTCCTTGCGTCCGCGGTCGGGGAAATTCCCGGCCAGTGCTGACGTGTAGGCTGTTCGCAGCCACTACGGGGGACCGAACCCGCGCCACGCGATGGTTTGCGATCTCCGCAATGGCCACCAATCTCAGGCACCAGCCACACCTGTGGCCAACAAGAATTGAGTCGTGACCCGTGGGTTCAGTCATCAAGAAGCGCCGCAAGCGGATGTCGAAGAAGAAGCACCGCAAGATGCTCAAGCGCACCCGAGTGCAGCGCCGTCGTCTGGGCAAGTAAGTCTCCATGGCCCGGTCTGTCCTCGTCACCGGTGTTGCGGGTACGTTTGCGTCGCTCTTCGCGCGCCGACTCGCGGACCTCGGCGAGGGCGCGGGCATCAGCAAGGTCGTCGGCATCGACACGATGCTGCCGCCAGGTGACCTCGGTGGCGTGAAGTTCGTCCGAGCCGACATCCGCACACCCGTCGTGGGCAAGGTCATCGCGGTCGAGGACGTCGACACGGTCGTGCACCTCGACGTCAACCCGCCCCGGCGGGGCCGCACCGGTGGTGCCAAGGAGCTCAACGTCATCGGGACGATGCAGCTCCTGGCGGCATGCCAGCGCGCGTCGACCGTCACCAAGTTCGTCCTGGGCTCGTCGACCGCGGTCTACGGCTCGTCCCCCCGCGACCCGGCCATGTTCACCGAGTCACTGCTGGCTCGCGACGGCGTACGCAGCGGCTTCCCCAAGGACATCGTCGAGGTCGAGTCGTACGTCCGTGGGTTCGCGCGCCGCCGCCCCGAGGTCATCATCACGACGCTGCGATCGGCGCAGGTCCTGCACCCGTCGATCGACACGCCGCTCGCCACCTACTTCGCCAGCCCCGTCCTGCCGGCGGTGATGGGCTTCGACCCGCGCCTGCAGTTCACCGACCTCAACGACGCTTTCGCCGTCCTCGAGCAGGCCATCGTCAAGGATCGCCCCGGCACGTTCAACATCGCCGGCGACGGCGTCGTGCTGCTGAGTCAGGCCGCCCGCCGGCTCGGGCGACCGATCATCCCCTTGCCGCCGTTCGGCTTCGCGACCGCGGCTCGCCGCGTGCTGCGTGCGGCGGGCTCGGACATCCCGCCGGACCTCCACCGGCTGCTGACGTTCGGCCGGGTCGTCGACACCTCGGCGCTGCGGGACATCTTCGGCTACGACCTGACGCGCAGCTCCCTGCACACGTTCGAGGAGTTTCGCGAATCACTGAGACCCGGCGTCATGTCGGTGGTGGGGGGACGCGCATGACCGACGAGCGCAAGACCATCGGATCGGCCGGCAAGGCCGGACGTGGCAACCGGCAGACCTCGCCGTCGGCCGCCGCCCGCGCCCTGGCCGGTGCGCCGCCGGCCAAGAAGCCCGTCGCCAAGCCCAAGGCCACCGAGCCGAAGCCGGTGGCCAAGAAGGCGCCTGCCAAGAAGGCGCCGCCAAGAAGGCTGCGCCCACCAAGCGTCCGACCGACAAGTCTGCGCCCAAGGAGACGGCACCGCCGAAGCCGCGGCTGCGCGCCGTGACCGATGAGGATGCGGCGGCCGCAGCCGCCGCCGCCGCCGAGGAGGCCGCCCGACGCACCCGGACGGCCGGCGCTGCCCCGTTGTCGGCCGGTATCCCGATCGACGAGATCGTGGTCGCGGTGATCCAGGCCGCCCAGCGAGTGCTCGGCAGCGACTGGGAGGCGCGGGTCGCGACCCTGCTCGCGACGATCCGCAAGCGGATGAGCGGTGACTACGAGGTCGACGAGTTCGGCTTCGACCCGCAGATCACCGAGGTCCTGACCGCCGCGATCGAGCCGCTCGCAGAGAAGTGGTTCCGCCTGGAGGTGCGTGGCGTCGAGAACATCCCGTCCGAGGGTGGCGCGCTCCTGGTCGCCAATCATTCCGGCACCGTCCCGATCGACGGCCTCATCACCGGCTACGCAGTCAAGAAGTACGCCGGACGCGACCTGCGCCCCCTGGGTGCTGACCTGGTGTTCTCGCTGCCGTTCGTCGGCCAGATCGCCCGCAAGGTCGGCGCGACCCTCGCCTGCACCGAGGATGCTGAGAGGCTGCTGACGACGGGCGAGCTCGCGGGCGTGTGGCCCGAAGGGTTCAAGGGCATCGGCAAGCCGTTCGCCGAGCGCTACAAGCTCCAGCGGTTCGGCCGGGGTGGCTTCGTGTCGTCGGCCATGCGTGCGCAGGTGCCGATCGTTCCGGTGTCGATCGTCGGTGCCGAGGAGATCTACCCGCTGGTGGGCAACGTGCCCTCGTTGGCGCGCCTGCTCGGGCTGCCCTACCTGCCGATCACGCCGTTCTTCCCGCTCCTCGGCCCGCTCGGCATGATCCCGTTGCCCAGCAAGTGGATCATCGAGTTCGGCGAGCCGATCCGCACGGACGCGTATGACCCGGAGTCGGCCGACGACCCGATGCTGCTGTTCAACGTCACCGACCAGGTGCGCGAGACGATCCAGCAGACTCTCTACGGCCTGCTGGTAGACCGAGGCAACGCCTTTTTCTGACGTTCTGAGCACAAGGTGACCGATGAGGTGACCATGGGCCGAGCGCAGCGAGGCAGGCGCCCGGGCGAAGCCCGGCAGTGGCGAGGAACGAGCCGCTGAAGCGGCGAGGTACGAGCCGCGCGCCCTACTTCTTGCCCAGCACCCCGTTCAGCAGGCCGGGGATCAGCCCCTCGTGGTTCTCGTCGCCCAGCACCGCGCCCAGGACCGGGTCGGTGACGTTGCTCAGCGAGGGAGCCTTCGGGGTCGGTGCCGTCGTCGGCAGCGGCACTGCCACGATCGGAGCCTGGGTCGGCGTGTCCTTCGAAGGGGCCGAGTTCCCGGGCGTCGTGTCGTCGTGCTTGGTGGTGCCGGACTTCTTGTCCGGCGAGCTCGGTCCGGAGCCGATCGTCGGCGGCTTCGAGAACGAGGTGACCGAGGAGGCGAGCTGCTGGAGGTCGCCCGTCGTGCACGCGATGCACAGCGACGAGGCCCGGGTCGCCAGGTTGCGGATGGTTTGCTGCGGCGGCGTCGAAGGAGTCATCGGCACCGGACGGAAGCTGCGCCGACAGCTGCGAGAGGTTGGCGCTGGACTCGATCGCGAAGTCGTTGACCGTGCGAATCGACGCCTTGTCGCCGTTGCCGGAGTAGTCGCTGAAAAGCGATGACGAACCGGACTCGGCCTGCGTGGCGAAGTCGTCGAGGGTGTCGGCGATGAGGCTCTCGGAACCACCCTTGGCGCTGAGCTCGCTGAGCCTCGGCGAGGCGCTCTGAGGCCTGGCGGAGCTGGAACGAGCCGCGGGAGGCGTCGTCGCGGTGCAGAGCCAGCTCGACCGACTCGACGCTGCGCTTGACGGGGTAGAGCATCTCGCCGGGGACGGCGGATGCACTCGAGGCGACGATGCCGACGACGCCCGCCGAGGCGACCATCGCTGCAGTGAGGGCGGCGACGCGGCGACGTACGGGACGAGTCTCGCGTGCGACGGTGTGACGACAGGCCTGGCAGGCAACGGCACGAGCACCGTCTCAGCCTCGGTCATGAGCTGGGTGCGAAGTGACTCGCGGAACATCGGCGAAGGCTCGGCGACGGCGGCCTCGCAGAGGCGCTCGGCGAAGCGTACGAGATCGGCGATGTGCTGGTCGCCGGTTGCGCGTCCGCTCCAAGCCTCCTCGAAGGACTGGGCGTCGTCGTGAGAGCGACGGCCGATCATGATGGGTTCCTCACTGCTCTGAAAGTCTCAGAGCATTCAACGACCTCGATGGCCGGAAGGTTACGGCCAAATGACAGGACAAACACCTGCGTGCGCATCATCGTGCGTCCTCCGGCATCGTCTTGGCGAGGCTACGAACGGCGCGCAGCTGGAGCTGCTTGATGGCGCCCTCGCTGCGGCCGAGAGCCGCGGCGGTCTGGGCGATCGACATGCCCTGGATGAACCGCATGAGGATGCAGTCGCGCTGCTCGTTGGGCAGAGAGTTGACGGCCTCGAACAGCATCTCGTTGGAGATGAGCGCCAGGACCTCCTGCTCGGGGCTGGCGACCGTGACCTTGCCCTCGGGGATCGTCTCGGCGACGATCTCGAGCCGGGCCCGGCTCGACTTGAAGTGGTCGGCGACGAGGTTGCGCGCGATCGTCGTCAACCAGGCGCCGAAGTCCTTGCCCTGCCAGTTGAACCGCTGGATCGCCCGGAGCCCGCGGACGAAGGTCTCGCTGGTGAGGTCCTCGGCGAGCTGCTGGGAACCGACGCGGTAGTAGACGAACCGGAAGACGCCGGACACGTAGTGGTCGTAGAGCTGCCCGAACGCCTCGGCGTCGCCTTCCTTGGCGAGGTCGACCAGCGCGCGAAGGCGCGAGGCCTCGGGGTCATGCTCGTCGTGGGGACTGGAAGTGCCGTTGGAGGGCGCGTACGCGGGTGAGTCGGCCACCGCAAGCGCGATCAGGAGCGACCGGTCGTCCGGGGTCGCGAGAGCGAGCGACAACGCAATGCGCAATCCGCTGGTGCTCCTCACAGGCCCTCCCTGATCCCCGAAATACTAACCCGGGGTGGGTTTGCTGTCAGTTTGTTGACCTTTTTCTGTGACGCAGCACACGCCATGCTCCGACCGCCGCGATGGCTGCCGCCACGCCCTTGCCGCCGACCAGCGCAACCTTGCGGCCGGTGCGGTAGTCGCGGATGCGCCAGCCGTTGGCCCTGGCGTGGGCACGGAGCGTGGAGTCGGGGTTGACGGCGCACGGATGACCGACGAGGGACAGCATCGGCAGGTCGTTGCTGGAGTCGGAGTACGCGTAGCAGTCGTCGAGCACGAGGCCCTCGCGTGCGGCGATCTCCCGGATCGCGTCGGCCTTGCCCTCGCCGTGCAGCATCTCGCCGACCAGCTCACCGGTGTAGACGCCGTCGACATGCTCCGAGATGGTGCCCAGGGCGCCGGTCAGGCCGAGGCGTCGCGCGATGACGTTGGCGATCTCGACCGGGGCTGCGGTCACGAGCCACACGCGTTGGCCGCGATCGAGGTGCCACTGGGCGATCGCGCGGGTGCCGGGCCAGATCTTGTGCGCCATGTGCTCGTCGAAGATCTCCTCGCCGATCTCCTCGAGCTCGTGACACCTGGTGCCCGGCGATGAACGCGAGCGCCGACGAGCGGGCCTTGGCGATGTGCTCGGGATCCTCGACCGCCGGCGATGCGGAAGTAGAGCTGCTGCCACGTGGCCTTGGCGATGTCCTTGGTCGTGAAGAACTTGCGCCGATGAAGGCCGCGGGCGAGGTGGAAGATCGACGCGCCCTGCATGATCGTGTTGTCGACGTCGAAGAACGCCGCAGCCGTCGTGTCGGGCTGGGTCGTGAGGGCGTTCTCCATCTCGGCGGCCGAAGCGGCGGCCTGGCCGGACAGCACCGATCGCGACCGCAGATTGCGCGGCTGATCGGGTCGAGCGTCCCGTGACATGCAACCGAGACTAACGCCCTCCCGGCCCCCAGGCGTGTGGTTGACTCGGAGGCGTGACAGTCAATGTCAGCGACTACCTCCGAGACGCTGCGTCCGCCGATCCTGATGGCATCGCACTGGTCGAGCACCGCGCCGAACGACGTGAGCTCACCTGGCGCCAGCTCGACGATGCCGCCGACGCCGTGGCGCGCGGTCTGTCCGCTCGTGGACTCGTGGCGGGGCAGCGGGTTGCGGTCGTGATGGCCAACCGCATCGACCTGCCGATCGCCTACTTCGGCATCCTGCGTGGCGGCATGGTTGCCGTGCCGATCAACCCGCGATCGACGACCCGCGAGATCGGGCGCATGCTCGCCGACTCGCTTGGCCCGTGTCGTGCTGTGCGACGAGGCCGGCGTGACCCAGGTCCGCGAAGCCGTCACTGACGACCACCAGGTCAGCGTCATCGTCGACGGCGCCGAGCCCCTCAAGGGCGAGACGGACTTCGAGACGTTCCTCGCCGGCGCGACCGGCTCCGATCCGACGGCGCCGGTCGATGCCGAGGCCCTCGCCGTCGTGCTCTACACGTCGGGCACGAGCGGCAAGCCACGCGGCGCGATGCTGACCCACCGGGCCCTGATCGCCAACATCGAGCAGGTCGCCAGCCTCGACCCGCCGGCGATGTCCTCCGACGACGTATGTCTGGGGCTGCTGCCGATGTTCCACATCTACGGCCTCAACTGCGTGCTGGGCCAGGCCGTGCGCCAAGGGGCTCGCGTGCTGCTGGTCGACGGCTTCGACCCCGGTGGGCCTGCTGGACCAGGTCGTCGCCGAGGGGGTCACCAACATCCCGCTGGCGCCGCCGGTCGTGGCCGCCTGGGCCGGCCGCGACGACCTCCGCGACAAGCTCGCTCGGGTGACCACGATCCTGTCCGGCGCCTCGGCGCTCGACGCCGAGCTCGCCGAGTCGTTCTTCGCGTCGTCCGGCAAGTACATCGAGCAGGGCTACGGACTCACCGAGACCGCACCGGTCATCGCCACGACCTTCGGCTCGCAGCGCGCAGCTGGCACCCCGCCCAAGGCCGGTTCGGTCGGCCGGCCCCTGCCCGGCATCGACGTCCGCATCGTCGAGGCACGTGGCGCCGACGCACACCCCGGTGATCCCGCGGAGATCTGGGTCAAGGGCGACAACCTCTTCTCGGGCTACTGGCCCGACGGGGTCGACGGCCCGCGGGATGACGGCTGGTACCCCACCGGCGACATCGGCTTCCTCGACGAGGACGGCGACCTGACGCTCGTCGACCGCCTGCGCGAGCTGGTCATCGTCTCGGGGTTCAACGTCTATCCGTTCGAGGTCGAGGACGTCATCGCCGAGGTGCCCGGCGTCACGCAGGTCGCGGTCGTCGGTCTGCCCGACGAGGAGACCGGCGAGGCCGTCGTGGCCTTCGTCGTGCCGGAGAACCCGGAGACGCCCGAGACCACGATCGTCGAGTCGGTCGAGGCCCACTGCCGTACGCGGTTGGCGCGGTTCAAGCAGCCCAAGCGGGTCGTCGTGGTGCAGGGCCTGCCGCACTCCGCCACCGGCAAGGTCGCCAAGGGTCGGCTGCGCGCTCTGGCCCGCAGTGAGACGCTCGGCCTCGACGCATCGTGACGATCGCCCACGCCGACGATGCCCGCGTCGTCGTCTACTCCCGGCCGGGCTGCCACCTGTGCGACGTCGCTGAGGCGCTGGTCGCCGAGATCTGCGCCGACACGGGCGACACGTGGACGCGGGTCGACATCACGAGTGACGCGGATCTGACGTCGCGATTCACCGAGCAGGTGCCGGTGACGTTCGTCGATGGGGCGCAGCACGACTTCTGGCGAGTCGATCCGGTGCGGCTGCGCAAGGCGCTGGGGCGCTGAGGGTCGGGCTGCTCCTCTGACGAAGTGTGAGATATGCCATCGGATTTTGGTGACGTGGGTCACTCGGCTCGCGTGGTCTCGACAGTCTGGCGCCTGCGGCGCGGATCGCTCGACCTCTCGTCGCGCCGCTCGCAGGGCTCGCTTGGCTCCTCGATTTTGTTAACGCGTTCACAAACTCTTAAACTGAGAGCGCATCGCATGCCAGTCCCGACAGGGATAATCCCCGGCCGTGCAGTGCAGGAGCACCGTGACCATACTTCGCACCCCCCTCGCGGACGGTAGCGCTCGTGGCATCCCTGATGCCACGGTTGCCCGGCTGCCGGTCTACCTGCGCGCGCTCAACGCGCTCGCCGAGCAGGGCGTCGCGACGTGTTCCTCCAACGACCTCGCCGAGAACGCCGGGGTCAACCCGGCCAAGCTCCGCAAGGATCTGTCCTACCTCGGCTCCTACGGCACCCGCGGTGTCGGCTATGACGTGGAGTACCTGCGCTACCAGATCGCCCGTGAGATCGGCCAGACCCAGGACTGGGACGTCGTCATCGTGGGCGTCGGCAACCTCGGCTCCGCACTGTCGGCCTACCAGGGCTTCAGCACGCGCGGCATCCGCGTCGCCGCCCTCGTCGACGCCGACCCCAAGCGCGTCGGCACCGAGATCTCGGGCATCACGGTCTCCTCGCTCGATGACCTGACCGCGGTCGTCGAGGAGCGAGCCATCTCGATCGGCATCATCGCGACCCCGGGCGAGGCCGCCCAGGAAGTCGCCGACCGGCTGGTCGCGGCGGGCGTCACCAGCATCCTCAACTTCGCACCGGCCCTCGTGCAGGTGCCCGTAGGCGTCGACGTGCGCAAGGTCGACCTGTCGATCGAGCTGCAGATCCTCGCCTACCACGAGCAGCGCAAGGCCGGGTCGGAGCCGAAGGTGAGTGGCATATGAGCGAGCGAATCATCAAGGCAGCAATCATGCCGACGCCTCCGTACCGTGCTCTTTTCTCGGAGGTGCGGCATGAGCGTTCTGGTTGTCGGTATGTCTCACCGGTCGGCCCCGATCGACGTCCTCGAGCAGGTCGTCGCTCGACACGGACGCGGCCGTCAAGCTCTCGCACCTCGTGCTCGAGGCGCCGTTCGTCTCTGAGTCCGTCGTCATCTCGACGTGCAACCGGGTCGAGATCTACGTCGAGGCCGAGCGGTTCCACGGCGCCGTCGAAGAGGTCTCGCGCCTGCTCGCCGAGCACTCTGGTCTCGACCGCGACGACTTCGTCCGCCACGTCTACGTCCACTTCGACGAGGCGGCTGTCGCGCACCTGTTCGGCGTCGCCGCCGGCATGGACTCGATGATCCTGGGCGAGAGCCAGATCCTCGGCCAGGTCCGCGAAGCGCTGCACAGCGCCCAGGCCGAGCAGACCGTCGGCTCGGCGCTCAACGCGCTGTTCCAGCAGGCGCTGCGCATCGGCAAGCGCGGTCACGCCGAGACCGGCATCGACCGGCTCGCCCCGTCGATCGTCACCGCCGGTCTCGACGCCGCCGGCGATGTCGTCGACGCCGAGGGCAGCCGGTTCCTGGTCGCCGGCGCGGGCACGATGGCCAGCCTCGCGGTTCGCACCCTCGTCAACCGCGGTGTGGCGCCCAACCGCATCATGGTCGCCAACCGCACGTTCCAGCGGGCGTACGCGCTGGTCGCCACGTTCGGCGTCAGCGCTGTCCGCTGGGAAGCCATGGACGTCGAGCTGTCGGCGACCGACGTGCTGATCAGCTGCACCGGGCGACCGGCGTGGTCTTCGACCGTGACCGCATCGCGTCGGCCAGCGCGGGACGCGCCATGGCGCTGATCGACCTGGCCCTGCCGCGTGACGTCGACCCGACCGTCCGCGACCTCGAAGGTGTCGACCTCGTCGATCTCGTCGTGCTCGCGCGTCTTGGCGAGAACACCGAGCTCGCCGGCGACGTCCAGCAGGTGCGCGCGATCGTCGAGGACGAGGTGCGTACGTTCCTCGCCGCCAAGGCCGCCTCGCACATCACCCCGACCGTCGTGGCCCTGCGCACGATGGCCACCGATGTCGTTGCGGCCGAGCTCGCACGCATCGAGACCCGGCTCCCCGACCTCACCGCCGACGAGCTCGCCGCGGTCCGCAAGGCGTTGCACCGGGTTGCCGAGAAGCTCATCCACGCCCCGACGGTCCGGGTCCAGCAGCTCATCGACGGCCGCGCCGATCTCACGTATGCCGAGGCGCTCGCCGACCTGTTCGCGCTCGACCAGTCCACCGTCGACGCGGTCACCCAGGTCAAGGGGGAGTCCGCATGACTGTCCTGCGTCTCGGCACGCGTGCGTCAGCCCTCGCCGTGACCCAGTCGGGCCTGATCGCCGATCGCCTCCGCGCGACCGGCGTCGAGGTCGAGCTCGTCACGATCTCGACCGAGGGCGATCGCAGCCTGCAACCGCTCGTCGAGTTCGGTGGCCAGGGCGTCTTCGTCGCTGCCCTGCGCGAAGCGCTCGTCCGTGGCGACGTCGACATCGCGGTGCACTCCCTCAAGGACCTGCCGACGACCCCCGATCCACGCCTCACGCTCGCCGCGATCCCGCAGCGTGAGGACCCCCGCGACGTGCTCGTCGCCCGCGACGGCTTGACCCTCGGCGAGCTGCCCCAGGGCGCGCGCGTCGGCTCCGGTTCGCCGCGCCGCGAGGCGCAGCTCAACGCGCTGGGCCTCGGCGTCGAGGTCGTCCCGATCCGGGGCAACGTCGACACCCGCATCGCCAAGGTCGCCTCGGGTGAGTACGACGGCGTCCTCCTCGCCCGCGCTGGCCTCCTGCGGCTCGGCCGCGCCGACGAGGCGACCGAAGTCATTGATCCACTGCAGATGCTTCCCGCCCCCGGGCAGGGAGCGCTTGCCTGCGAATGTCGCGCCGATGATGACGCGACGATCCATCTGCTCAGCGGCCTCGACGACAGCGACACCCGTGCTGCCGTCACCGCCGAGCGCAGCCTCCTCGCCACCCTCGAGGCAGGTTGCAGTGCACCCGTGGGAGCTCTTGCCGAAGTCGCCCAAGGCGACGACGGCGACGAGCTCTGGCTACGTGCCGTGGTCGGAAGCATTTCCGGCTCGCCCACCATCCGACTGTCCGCGACCGGCTTGCCATCCGAAGCCGCCGCGGTCGGTGAGCGTCTCGCTGCCGAGATGCTCGCCGAAGGCGCAGACACCCTTGTGGCTGTCGCCTCATAACCCCCAGGCAGACCGAGAAAAGGACCACCGTGACCATCACCACTGCGATGCGAGAAGCACCGTCCCAGGCTCGACCGAACGCACACAAGGCCGCCCGCGGCCACGTGAGCTTCGTCGGCGCCGGACCGGGCGATGCCAGCCTGCTGACGGTGCGCGCGGCTGAGCTGCTCGCCCAGGCGGACATCGTCATCACGGAGCTGCCCGAGCAGGCGGCCCTCGTCACCAACGGTGCCGAGATCGTCGACGGCGGAGTCGGCGAGGACGGCGAGACCCTGACGCACGCCGCCCGTGCCCGGCTCGTCGTCAAGCACGCCAAGACCGGCTCCCACGTCGTACGCCTGATCGCGGGTGACCCGTTCACCTACGCGACGGCGCCCGAGGAGGCGGCAGCCTGCAGCAAGGCCGGCATCGGCTTCGAGATCGTGCCGGGCATCTCGTCAGTGTCAGCCGTGCCCGCGTACGCCGGCGTGCCGCTGACCAACCGTACGCACCGCGAGTACTCGGTCGTCAGTGTCGGCGACGCGTCGATCAACTGGTCCGAGCACGCGACGCAGGACACGCTCGTCCTGCTGTCGGCGGTCGCCCGGATCGGCGAGGTCGCCGCCGGGCTCGTCGCCGCCGGTCGCTCCGCCGAGACGCCGGTCGCCATGACGCGGGTCGGCACGACGACCGAGCAGACCACGATCGTCTCGACGCTCGCCGACATCGCCGCCGATGCCAAGGCCGCCGGCATGACCGCGCCGGCCATCACAGTCGTCGGCCAGGTCGTCACGATGCGCGAGGCGCTGTCGTGGTTCGAGACCAAGCCGCTCTACGGCTGGCGTGTCCTGGTGCCCCGCACCAAGGAGCAGTCCGCCAGCCTGGCCGCGCGCCTGCGCGGCTTCGGCGCACTGTCCGAAGAGGTGCCGACCATCTCGGTCGAGCCGCCCCGCAACCCGCAGCAGATGGACAAGGCCGTCCGCGGTCTCGTCGAGGGCCGCTACGAGTGGATCGCGTTCACGAGCGTCAACGCCGTCAAGGCCGTCCGCGAGAAGTTCGAGGAGTACGGGCTCGACGCCCGCGCGTTCTCGGGTCTCAAGATCGCCGCGGTCGGCGACAAGACCGCAGAGGCCATCGCCACCTGGGGCATCCGCGCCGACCTCATCCCCAGCGGTGAGCAGTCGGCCCGTGGTCTGCTCGAGGACTGGCCGCCCTACGACGACCTGCTCGACCCGATCAACCGGGTCTTCCTGCCGCGCGCCGACATCGCCACCGAGACCCTCGTGGCCGGACTCGTCGATCTCGGCTGGGAGGTCGACGACGTCACGGCCTACCGCACCGTCCGGGCGGCCCCGCCGCCAGCGCCGACGCGCGAGGCGATCAAGACCGGCAAGTTCGACGCGGTCATGTTCACCTCGTCGTCCACGGTCCGCAACCTCGTGGGCATCGCAGGCAAGCCGCACACGTCGACGATCATCGCGTGCATCGGCCCGGCGACCGCCAAGACCGCTGAGGAGCACGGCCTTCGGGTCGACGTCCTCGCCGAGTCCCCGTCGGTCGAGGTGCTGGCCGATGCGCTCGCAGAGTTCGGCGCGACTCGCCGTCTGGCGTTCCTCGACGCGGGGGAGCCGGTCACCAAGCCGTCGCAGAAGCGTCCGTCGACACGTCGCAAGGCCTGAGGGTCATAGATGAGCTTCCCCGCTGACCGTCCTCGTCGCCTGCGCCAGTCGCCGGCGATGAGGCGGTTGGTGCGGGAGACGCACGTCCAGCCATCCCAGCTGATCCTGCCGATGTTCATCGCGGAGGGCATCGCCGAGCCCCGGCCGATCGCCAGCATGCCCGGCGTCGTCCAGCACACGCGCGACACGGCCCGCAAGGCGTACGCCGAGGCGGCTGAGCTGGGGCTGGGCGGTGTCATGCTCTTCGGTGTCCCGGAGCACAAGGACGCCCAGGGGTCCGGCGCACTCGATCCTGACGGCATCCTCAACGTCGCACTGGCCGATGCCCGAGCCGAGGTCGGTGAAGACCTGCTGGTCATGTCGGATCTGTGCCTCGATGAGTTCACCGACCACGGGCACTGCGGGGTGCTCGACGCCCAGGGTCGGGTCGACAACGACGCGACACTCGAGATCTACGCCCAGATGGGTGTCGTGCAGGCCGAGTCGGGCGCTCATGTCGTCGGGCCCAGCGGCATGATGGATGGTCAGGTCGGGGTCGTCCGCGCTGCACTCGATGCCGCAGGACACGACGACACCGTGATTCTGGCGTACGCCGCGAAGTACTCCTCCGCCTTCTATGGCCCGTTCCGCGAAGCTGTGGGGTCGTCGCTCGAAGGTGACCGCAAGACGTACCAGCAGGATCCCGCCAACGCCCGCGAGGCGTTGCGCGAGGCCCTGCTGGATGTCGGCGAGGGTGCGGACATCGTCATGGTCAAGCCGGCGCTGGCCTATCTCGACCTGATCCCGCTGATCCGCTCGCACGTCACGGTGCCGGTCGCGGCCTACAACATCTCCGGCGAGATGGCGATGGTCGAGGCGGCCGCCGCCAACGGCTGGATCGACCGCGAGCGCACGATCGACGAGATCATCACCTCGATCCGCCGGGCCGGCGCCGACATCGTCTTGACCTACTGGGCGGCTGAGCTTGCCGCCCGGCTCAACCGTCAGTCGTAGATGACCGCGCGGCCCTGACGTCGCAGCTCGGCGAGGCCGTCGCGCATGGCCTGCTGCTGGTCCGGGGTGTGCCCCTCCCAGTCAGTCAGCTCTCCGACGATCGTGACCGGCTCCTTGGTGCGGTAGGACCGCGTCGGGTTGCCGGGAAACTTCTTGTCCGTCACGTTCGGATCGTCTTCCAGTGGCCCCGTCGGCTCCACGATGTAGATCCGGCCGCTGCCCTCGCCCAGCGCGAGCTCGGCACCCCAGGCCGCAGCGTCCAACGTCTCCGAGACGTAGACGTGGTTGGCCGTCCGGCCCTCCTCGTAGTTGGAGCCGTGCCCGGGCACCAACACGTCGCCGACTGACAGCTCGGCCTTGGTCCCGTGCAGCAGCGCCCCGGACTGATGGATCTCGAAAGGCTTCGGTCCGCTCATGTGCATCCCCCCATGGATTCGGTTGACGATCGTAGCCGCGGCAGGCAAACACCGGAACGCAGGAGGCCCGGTCCTGGTGGGACCGGGCCTCCTACGTGGGTCGAAGCGTCAGCTCAGCAGCGAGGTGATGCAGCTCAGCAGCTTGGTGACATCGAGGACCGAGATGCCGGTTGCGAGGCACTGGGCCTTGGCCTCGGCCCAGGTCAGCGTGGCCGATCCACCGCCACCCGTGCTGCCGCCACCCGTGCCGCCACCTGTCGTGCCGCCGGTGCTGCCGCCGGTCAGGTCGGTGACAAGGCCATCGACCAGGCCGGTGACGCCGCCCGTGGTGCCACCTCCGCCGGTGCCACCTCCGCCGGTGCCGCCGCCGGTGCCACCTCCGCCGGTGCCGCCACCCGTACCTCCGCCGGTGCCCCCGCCGGTGCTGCCGCCAGGCTTGGGCTGGTTGGCCTTGGTCTCGGCCTTCTTGGCCTTCTTGCGATCCTCAGAGCTCAGCGTCTGGTCGTTGGACGACGAGGTGAGCACGGTCGAGGTGGTGTAGCCGTTGGGCGACTGGGTGAAGTCACCTGCGGCGTAACGGGCCGAGATCGCCAGGACCAGGTCGACGTAGGAGTCGGAGTGGTTGTAGCGCTTGACCGCGGCCGCCGCACCCGCCGGCGTCGACAGGTCGTCGGACCCTGCGCACAGGTAGACGCCGGCGGAGGTCGCGGCGTCATCGATGTCCTGCGGGTTCTTCTTGCCGTCGTTGTCGGAGTCGACCGCGACGTTCTTCCAGGTGCCGGGGATGAACTGCATGGGGCCGACAGCGCGGTCGTAGACCGGGTCGTTGTCGAGCGAACCATTGTCGGTGTCGGAGATCTTGGCGCGGCCGTCGCGACCGTCGAGCGCGACACCGTAGATGCCGGGAGTGGCGACGCCGTCGGCGTTGAGCGCGTTGCCGCCGGTGCGTCCGTGGTTGGACTCGACGCGGCCGATGGCGGCGACGAGGTTCCACGGGAGCTTGCAGGACTTGTCAGCCTTGCCCAGCAGGTCCTCGGAGCGGTGGTAGGCGTAGAGCGCGGATGACGGGATGCCGTTGGTCGACAATGTCGACACGGTGCCGGCGAGACCCGCCTTGGGGTCGACACCGGCAGGCGTCGGCTGGACGCTCGCGGGATCCTCGAACGCAGTCGCGGGAACGGCCGGGATGTCGGAGCTCGAGCTGTCGCCGGAAGCGGTCGCAAGGTCTGCGCGGGTCAACGCGGCACCCCATGCTCCGACAAGAACCGCCATCGGAACCAGGGCGCTGGCCTTCTGCCAACGCGTGAGCTTGCGAGCTCCCATAAGTACGTGCCCTCCATGCTGCCGCGACAGGTGCGACATAGCGTAAACCGATGTTACTGCCAGCTCAGACGCGCCGCAAAGCAGTGAACACCTGCACAACGAGGCCGGCGGCCTCTTGGTTACGGTCGGCCGACGCCGCTGACCGGCCGAGAATCTCATTGAGGACAATGGAAGGCGTGACCTCCAACCCCGCTTCGCAAGGCCTGTTCGACCGCGCCCGAGCCGTGTCGCCCGGAGGCGTCAACTCGCCGGTGCGCGCATTCCGGGCTGTGGGCGGCACCCCGATCTTCATGCGGTCCGGCTCCGGAGCGTGGCTGACCGACGTCGACGACAACCGGTATGTCGACCTCGTCGGGTCCTGGGGGCCCATGCTCCTGGGTCACGCACACCCCGAGGTGCTCGCTGCGGTGTCGGCTGCCGTCGGCCGCGGCACGTCGTTCGGCACGCCCAGTGAGCCCGAGGTCCTGCTCGCCGAGGAGATCGTCGGACGTACGCCGGCCGAGTCCGTGCGGCTGGTCTCGTCGGGCACCGAGGCGACGATGTCGGCGATCCGGCTGGCGCGCGGCTTCACGGGTCGCGACAAGATCGTGAAGTTCGCCGGCTGCTATCACGGCCACGTCGACGCGTTGCTGGCCGAGGCCGGCTCCGGCGTCGTGACCCTCGGACTGCCCGAGACCCCGGGCGTGCCGGCCCACGTCACGGCCGACACCATCGTGCTGCCCTACAACGACCGGGCCGCTGTCGAGGCCGCCTTCGAGGCGTACGGCGACCAGATCGCCTGCCTGATCACCGAGGCCGCGCCCGGCAACATGGGCGTCGTGCCGCCCGACCCCGGATTCAACGGCTTCCTCGCCGACACCTGTGCCCGAGTCGGCGCGCTGTTCATCAGTGACGAGGTCATGACGGGCTTCCGGGTCACCCGGTCGGGACACTGGGGCGTCGACGGGGAGCCCGAGGGTTGGCGGCCCGATCTGCTGACGTTCGGCAAGGTCATGGGCGGCGGCTTCCCGGCCGCTGCGTTCGGTGGCCGCCGCGACGTCATGGAGCAGCTCGCCCCGGTGGGTCCCGTCTATCAGGCCGGCACGCTGTCGGGCAATCCGATCGCGACGACCGCCGGGCTCACGACCCTGCGGCTCGCCGACGCCGACGCGTACGCCCGGCTCGACGACGCCTCGACGCAGCTGCAGACACTGGTTGCCGATGCGCTCGACGCCGCCGGCGTGACGTACGCGCTGCAGAACGCCGGCAACATGTTCAGTGTCTTCTGGGGCGTCGACAAGCCGGTGACCGACTTCGCCGGCGCACAGGCGCAGGAAGCGTGGCGCTACCGCCCGTTCTTCCACGCGATGCTCGACGCCGGCGTCTACCTCCCGCCGAGTGCATACGAGTGCTGGTTCGTCTCGGCGGCCCACGACTCGGAGGCACTCTCTAGAATTGCCGAGGCACTTCCCGCCGCCGCTCGTGCCGCAGCGCAGGCCAACCCCGAGAACTGAGGAAACCTGATGTCCGAACGTACGATCGTGCACCTGATGCGCCACGGCGAGGTCGAGAACCCCGACGGCGTGCTCTACGGCCGGCTGCCGGAGTACTTCCTGTCCGAGCTCGGCCACAAGATGGCCGCGACCGTCGCCGAGTGGCTGTCCAAGAACGAGATCGTGCACCTCGTCGCGTCGCCGTTGGAGCGCGCGCAGCAGACCGCCGAACCGCTGTCGAAGATCCTCGAGGTCGCCGATCCAGACCGACGACCGGGTCATCGAGGCGGACAACCTCTTCGAGGGCAAGACCTTCGGCGTGGGCGACGGCGCCCTCAAGCGTCCGCAGAACTGGTGGATGCTGCGCAACCCGTTCCGTCCGTCGTGGGGTGAGCCCTACAAGGAGATCGCGGCGCGCATGCAGCTCGCGGTCCACGACGCCCGCGACGCGGCCAGGGGGCACGAGGCGGTCATCGTCTCGCACCAGCTGCCGGTGTGGATCGCACGTCGGGCCTACGAGAAGAAGACCTTCATCCACGACCCCCGCAAGCGCCAGTGCTCGCTGGCCAGCCTGACCAGCCTGACGTTCGACGGTGACGAGTTCGTCGGCTTCACCTACAGCGAACCCGCGGGCGACCTCATCCCCGAGGCGTTGCGCAACAAGTTCGCCGGCGGCGCCTGAACGTGCAACTCTCGTGTCGTACGCTCCGCGTCACGGTGGCGGTCGGGGCGCTGGTCCTCGTCACCGCCTGCACCGGCGGCCGGGACCGGACGACCGACGGCTACGTCGGTGCTGACGGCAGCAAGAACGAGCTCGTCACGGTGGTGCCGGTCGCCGACCGCAAGCCCGCCCCGAAGCTCGAGGGCGAAGGGCTGGACGGCAAGCCGTTGACGACCGCGGACTTTGCCGGCAAGACCCTCGTGATCAACCTGTGGGGACCGTGGTGCCCGCCGTGCCGGGCCGAGGCGCCGGCGCTCAAGGAGGTCTCCGAGGAGTACGCCGCCAAGGACGTGCAGTTCATCGGCATGCTGACCCGCACGCCCGACTCGTCGTCGGCGATCGCGTTCAACCGCAAGAAGGGCATCACCTATCCGAGCTTCGCGGACGAGGGCGGCAGCCTGGAGCTCGAGTTCGTCGACAGCCTGCCGACCCAGGCGATCCCCACGACGTGGGTCATCGACGCCAAGGGCCGGGTCGCCGCCCGCATCATGGATCCCAAGCTGCGGGCCTCGACCCTTGCCGGCGTCATCGACGACGTGCAGAAGAGCACGTCGTGACGGGATGGTTCGAGGACACCGTCTACTCCGGCAACCTGCTCCTCGCGGTTCCCGTTGCGATCCTGGCGGGACTCGTGTCGTTCTTCTCCCCGTGCGTCCTGCCCCTGCTGCCTGGCTACCTGTCGTACGTCTCGGGGGTCGCGGCCCAGGACCTGGCGTCGGCCAGGCGGGGACGGCTGCTGGCCGGGTCGTTGCTGTTCGTCCTCGGCTTCAGCACGGTGTTCGTGCTCGGTGGGGCGCTGTTCGGCTCAGTGGGGCTGCGGCTCCAGGAGCACCAGCACACGCTGTCGATCATCACCGGCATCCTCGTCATCGTCATGGGGCTGGTCTTCATCGGCCTGGTGCCGCTCATGCAGCGTGAGGCCCGGGTGCACGCGGTGCCCACTGTCGGGCTCGCCATCGCACCGGTGCTCGGCGTGTTCTTCGGTCTCGGCTGGACCCCGTGCATCGGCCCGACGCTGACGGCGGTGCTGAGCCTGTCGTTCGCCACCGACGACGCCTCGGCGGCACGGGGCGCGTTCCTCACGTTCGTCTACTGCCTCGGCCTCGGCATCCCGTTCGTGCTCGCGGCTCTCGGCTTCGGCAAGTTCATGCGTACGGTCTCGTGGTTCAAGCGGCACCAGCGCGGCGTCTCGATCGCCGGTGGTGTGCTGCTGATCGCCGTCGGCGTCATGCTCGTGACCGGTCGCTGGGACGACCTGGTCGGCGAGATGCAGACGTGGGTCACCGGATTCGAGGCACCTGTATGAGCAACAACGCCGTTCCCTGCGCTGGGGCGCCGGGAGTTCACCCGGTGGTTCTGGCGACAGCTGACCTCGATGCGTACGGCGCTGTTCCTCCTGCTGCTGCTGGCGATCGCCGCGGTGCCCGGCTCGCTCGTGCCGCAGCGCGGGGTCGATGCGCGGGCCGTCGAGACGTACTTCCTCGACCACCCCAAGAGCGCGCCGACGCTCGACAAGCTTGGCTTCTTCAGCGTCTACACGTCGCCGTGGTTCAGCGCGGTCTACCTGCTGCTGATGATCTCGCTGATCGGCTGCATCGTCCCGCGGTCGTTCGTCTACCTCAGGGCCCTGCGCGCCCGGCCGCCCAAGGCTCCGCGCAACTTCTCGCGGCTCCCCGCCTCGGCGTCGTTCGAGACGTCCGCGAGTGTCGACGAGGTCGTCGCGGCGGGCCGCCGGACGCTCGGGCGGGCGCGCATCGACGTGGTCGAGGGCGAGCCCGGCACGGCCGAGGTGAGTGCCGAACGCGGCTTCCTGCGCGAGGCCGGCAACCTGGTGTTCCACATCAGCGTCGTCGTGGTGCTGGTCGGCGTCGCGGTCGGCACGCTGTTCGGCTATCGCGGCTCGGCGATCGTCACGGAGGGGCAGGGCTTCTCCAACTCCCTGACGCAGTACGACGAGTTCGGCTCCGGGTCGCTGTTCAAGGCCAACCAGCTGCCGCCGTTCTCCCTCAAGCTCGACACGTTCACCGCCAAGTTCCAGCCCCTCGGCAGCCAGCAGGCCGGCGCGCCGCGGCTGTTCCGCGCCCAGGGGACCTACACCTCGAAACCCGGCGCCGGCGAGCGTACGTTCGACATCACGGTCAATCACCCGCTCGAGATCAGCGGCACGTCGGTGTTCCTCGTCGGCCAGGGCTATGCGCCGGTGCTCAAGGTCACCGACGCCAACGGCGAGGTCGTGTTCAACGAGGCGGTGCCGTTCCTGCCGAACGACCCGTCCTACACCTCCACCGGCGTCGTCAAGGTGCCCGACGCCGAGCCGGAGCAGCTGGGTTTCCAAGGGTTCTTCCTGCCGACCGCCGCCAGCGGGGCCAACGGCGCGTCGATCTCGGTCTATCCCGCGGCCGCCAACCCCTTGCTCGGCCTGTTCGTGTGGCACGGCGACCTCGGCCTCGACGGCGGCGCACCGCAGTCGGTCTACATCCTCGACAAGTCGAAGATGAAGCAGTACATGAACGGCGACAAGGGCTTTCGCGTCAGCCTGCAGCCGGGTCAGTCGCAGAAGCTGCCCAACGGCGGCACGATCGAGTTCGCCGGCCTCAAGCAGTTCGCCCGGTTCCAGATCAGCTCGTCGCCGGGCGTGCAGGTGCCGCTGGTCGGCATCATCGCTGGCCTGCTGGGGCTCGTCACGTCGCTGACGGTCAAGCCGCGCAGGACCTGGATCCGGGCCCGTCGCGACGGTTCACGTACCGTGGTGGACGTCGCCGTGCTCGACCGCGTCCCCCGTGACGACCTGCCCGCCGACCTGGACGACTTCCTCGAGCGGTTCCGCGAAGCGCTCGGCGAGACAGAGGAGAAGGCATGAGCGAGCGCCAGCGAGCGAACAATGAGAGTGTCATGCCGGCGCCGCCCTACGGTGGGTTTTTGACGAAGGCGACGGCATGATGACCGCTGCGCAATACGAGCAGTTCTCCAACTACGCCGTGGCGTCGGCCACCGGCATCCTCGCGCTGGCCTTCGTCGCGTATGTCGCCCAGTGGGGGTTCGCCCGCAAGATCGCCCCTGAGCGCGAGCTGGTGGCTGCGGGTGGTGCTGCCGAGACGCCGACTGCCGAGGACACCGCCTCGGAGCGCAGCGATGTCTCCGGCGGCATCGGCCTGTCCCTCACGGGTCTCGCCTGGCTCGTCCTGCTCGCCGGCGTCATCGCGCGCGGGCTCTCGGCCGGGCGCGTGCCGTGGGGCAACATGTACGAGTTCGGCTGCGCCGCGACGCTGATGGCCCTCACGGCGTACATCGTGCTGGTCCGCATGTGGGCGATCGACTGGGTCGGCCCGATCATCACGGGCTTCGGCACCGTCGTGCTGGGTCTGTCGGCGCTCGTGTTCGTTCCCCCGGGGCCGCTCGTGCCGGCTCTGCACTCGTACTGGCTCGTGATCCACGTGCTCGGCGCCATGATCGCGGGCTCGGCGTTCCTCGTCGGCGCCGCGGCGTCGGTGCTCTACCTCGTCAAGGCGCGCGCCGAGCGTACGACCGCCGAGGAGGATCGCGTCGGCTTCCTGTGGCGCATCCCGCCGTCGGCCAAGATCGACCAGGTCGCCTACCGCGTGCACGCCTTCGCGTTCCCGATCTGGACCTTCGCCGCGCTGATCGCCGGCCCGATCTGGGCGCAGTACGCGTGGGGTCGCTACTGGGGCTGGGACCCCAAGGAGGTCTGGGCCTTCATCACCTGGGTCGTCTACGCCGGCTACCTCCACGCCCGCGCCACCGCCGGCTGGAAGGGCAAGGCCGCCGCGATCATCGCCCTGATCGGGTTCGCGACGTTCGTGTTCAACTTCGTCGGCATCAACCTGTTCGTCTCCGGCATGCACTCCTACGCCAAGTAAGCCGCGCTTGGTCGGTTTCCCATGAGGCCTCCCGTTGTTGTCACGCACCAAGGGTTGCAACACGAGGTGGGTGACAAGAATGCTTGGTGAGTGATCAGCTCAGCGGTATGACGACGCGGCTACGGCCGTACAGTCGGCGGGACTGCTCGATCTGCGCGCCCACTCGCCGGGCGGTCCGCCGTTCGCGTTCGGGGTCGATGTCATGCCAGGTCCACCGGCTCATGCCAAGCAACTGGGAGCGCATCGCATCCTCTCGGCGCTTCTCGTCGAACGCGACCTGTTGCGGAGTGCGGGAATCGCCGGGGATGCCGCCGTACTTGATCCGGCCGTCGAACTCGCCGAGATGGTGGTACTCGAGCCAGCCGAAGTCGCTGTAGCCGATCAGCTGACCGTCAGCGTCGTAGACGGCCACCTGAAGCTGAGGCACAGGCAGTCCTTCGCGGCGAAACAGATAGCGCGACCGGGACTCTCCTGGTGATTCGGAGCGCCCGTCGGCGAGTGTGAGCGCATACCGGGCGCCGCGGGCACCCTGCCAGTTCCAGCAGCGGCTGGTCAGCTCGAACAGCTCCTCCGCGGTGACGACTCCTTGGTGCAGACCCGAGTCCATCACGACGATCGCTGACTCGACCGACCCGACTGTGCTGGCCTCGAAGACGGCACGCGACGGCTTCATGATGAGGATTCCGTTGACCTCCTCGATGTCGTGGTCGGCGGTGACGTGGCCTACGTGATGCGAGATGCCGTGCTCGTTGCGTCCTGCGGAACCGTCGAGCCGGGTGACGTGGACGTTGTCGAGCGGGTGCCCGTACATCGAGAGGCCGTGCACGGCGCACGCCGACTGATGACTGACAGCCACAGCCGGCCCCAGCTTGTCGGCGACTGACCGGACCAGGACGACGTGCTGCTGCTCGACTGTGAGTTTCGCGTGCTCGGTCGCGTAGACGTACACGCCGTGCCTGATCCGCATCAACAAGCCGGCGCGGACCGCCGCGCGCAGGTCACGATCGGTGTAGCCGCTGTCGAGAAACGCGCCACGGGTGAAGTAGCCACGGTCAGAATGGATGAGGTCATCGAAGGAGGACATGCTTCATGTTGTGTTCGCGCCGGCGTACATAGCCGCTGGCGGCCACGGCCTGTGGATGACCACGAGGCGTCGAAGGTCTGTGGATCGGCGACACGCCTCGAGCGTTCTTGCCACCCACCTCGCATTGCAACCCTCGGTGGGTGACAAAGACCCGAGGCCTCATGGGAAACCGACAACCCGTCCCATAGGGTTGAAGGATGGGGGCAGAGATCAGGGCTGAAGGCCTTGTCATGACGTACGGCGACGTGCGCGCGGTCGACGGAGTCAGCTTCACCGTCGCGTCGGGGGAGTTCTTCGGACTGCTCGGACCCAACGGTGCCGGCAAGACCACGACGCTGGAGATGGTCGAGGGGCTGCGCAAGCCGCAGGCCGGCTCGGTCCGCATCGACGACCACGTGCCGTCCAAGCGTGAGCCCGAGCTGCAGCGACGCATGGGCGTCCAGCTCCAGGCGTCGTCATTCTTCGAGCGGCTCACCGCCAGGGAGCAGCTCGACACGTTCGGTGCCCTCTACGGCGTCGCCCGCAGGGCGTACCGACGAGATGCTCGAGCAGGTCGGCCTGGTCGACAAGGCCGACGACCGCACCGAGGACCTGTCCGGCGGGCAGAAGCAGCGGCTGTCGATCGCCTGTGCGTTGATCCACGACCCCGACGTCGTGTTCCTCGACGAGCCGACCGCCGCGCTCGACCCGCAGGCCCGCCGCAACCTGTGGGACGTGCTGCGCAGCATCAACGACTCGGGCCGCACCGTCATCTTGACGACGCACTACATGGACGAGGCCGAGGCGCTGTGCGACCGCGTCGCGATCATGGACGCCGGCAAGATCCTCGAGCTCGACACCCCCGCTGCGCTCGTACGCGGCCTCGACGCCCCCGTACGCATCAGCGTCGCGCCGGGCACGCTTGATGCCGAGGCGGCGCGGGCAGTCGCCGGCTCCGACGACGTCGCCGACGAGGAGTCCGGACTCACGATCACGACGCGAGACCCCGCCCGCATCCTCACCGAGCTCGCCCATCGCGATGCCCTGGACGGGCTCAGCGTCAAGGGCGCCTCGCTCGAGGACGTCTTCCTCGACCTGACCGGCCGGGAGTACCGCGCATGAGTTCACGGACGACCGCCTTCACGAGCCTCGCCGTGGCGATGCTCAAGGGCTTCTTCCGCGACAAGATGGCGGTCTTCTTCGCGGTGATCTTCCCGCTGATGTTCCTGGCGCTGTTCGGTGGCCTGCTGGGCGACTCGGGCGGTTCCAAGATCGACGTCGAGCAGGTCGGCAAGGTCTCGGTGCTCGACGACGCACCCAAGGAGGTCAAGGCCTACCTCAAGGAGAGCCTCGACATCCATCGCACCACGGACGAGAAGGCCGCGATCCGCAAGGTGCGCAAGGGCGACGCTGACGCGATGATCACGCAGCGCGGCGACACCCTCGTCGTACGTTTCTCGCAGGCCGACCAGGTCAAGGCGGCGACGGTGCAGGGCACGTTCCAGGGGATCGTCCAGTCGGCCAACATCGCCGTGACCGGTCAGCAGCCGAAGTACGCCCTCGAGGCCGATCAGGTCGAGGACGACTCGTTGTCGACGATCCAGTTCTTCACACCGGGCCTGATGGGCTGGGCGATCGCCTCCGGTGCGACGTTCGGGGCCGCCACCAACCTCGTCGTCTGGCGCAAGAACGGATTGCTCCGGCGTCTGCGCCTGGCGCCGGTCCCGACGTGGGCCGTCGTCCTGGCCCGCATCGCGGTCAGCGTCGCGATCGCCGCGGTCCAGGCGGCGATCTTCATCGGTGTCGGCGTGGGCCTCTTCGGTCTGCAGCTCACCGGCTCGTGGCCCATGATCATCCCGTTGCTGACTGCCGGCACGCTGTCGTTCATGGCGATCGGGCTGCTCGCCGGCGCGGTGGCCAAGAGCGAGGAGGCAGCGGTCGGCATCGCCAACTTCGTCGTCCTGCCGATGGCGTTCTTGTCAGGGTCGTTCTTCCCGCTCGACGGCGCCCCCGGGTGGGTCACGGCGGTCAGCGAGATCCTGCCGCTCAAGCACCTCAACGAGGGCATGCTCGACACGATGGTGCGCGGTGAGGGACCGGCGTCTGCACTGTTGCCGATCGGAATCCTGCTGGGCTTCGCCGTGGTTGTCTCCGCCGTTGCCAGCCGGGTCTTCCGCTGGGACGACTGACCTCAGAGACCCCGCAGGTAGTCCGGATCGTCGTCGGGGCCGCGCGGGCCGGGGTCAGGGCGGGACGGCCTGGGCCGGCTGCCGCCCGGCGCCGATCGCTCGCGGCCGAGCAGCAGCCACAGCAGCGGGCCGATGGCGATCAGCAGGATCACCACGAACCAGATGGGCTTGGGGATGTAGCGGACCCGTTCCCGGGGCGTCGCGACGAGGTCGAACAATGCGTAGACGAACAGGGCCAGACTGATGACGATCAGTGCGAACTTGCCCATGCGTCAACCGTACCGGTGGCACCGCAACCGGCTCCCGCGCTGATGTTGCGAGCGATTAGGCTGCCGACATGAAGGCTTTCTGGACCTACACGCTCGCCCGCCTCGCCGTGTTCGCGGTGACGTTCGGTGTGGTCTGGCTGATCGCGTCGATCTGGGTCGAGTGGGGCAACCTCACGTCGCTCCTGGTCCTGCTGATCTCGCTCGTGCTCTCGTCGGTGATCTCGATCTTCGCGCTCTCCGGACTGCGCGACAACCTCGCCCAGAACGTCCAGGAGCGGGCCGCGCGCATGACGCAACGCATCGAGGAGTCGCGCAATGCCGAAGACGTCGACTGAGAGCCGCGCCTGGATCGCCGAGGCCATCCGGCGGGTCGACGCCGACGCCAATCGCAGCGCCGACACGCACCTGCACGTGCTGCCGATCCCGGTCCCGGGCATCGACCTCTATCTCAAGGACGAGTCGGTGCACCCCACCGGCAGCCTCAAGCACCGCCTCGCCCGGTCCCTGTTCCTGTACGCCCTGTGCAACGGCTGGCTCAAGCCCGACACGACCGTCATCGAGGCGTCGAGCGGGTCCACCGCGGTCAGCGAGGCCTACTTCGCGCGCCTCGTCGGGTTGCCGTTCGTCGCGGTCATGCCCGCAACGACGAGTCCGGAGAAGATCGCCCTGATCGAGTTCTACGGCGGGCAGTGTCACCTGGTCGACGACCCCGGCACGGTCTACGACGTGGCCCAGCAAGCTCGCGAGCGAGTGCGGCGGCCACTACATGGACCAGTTCACGTTCGCCGAGCGGGCCACGGACTGGCGGGGCAACAACAACATCGCCGAGTCGATCTTCGAGCAGCTGGCCGCCGAGCCGCACCCGTGCCCCAGCCTCATCGTGGTGGGCGCCGGCACCGGCGGGACGTCGGCGACGATCGGCCGGTTCGTCCGCTATCGCCGGCACGACACCCGGGTCGTGGTGGCCGATCCCGAGAACTCCGCGTTCTTCGGCGGCTGGGAGGCCGACCGGTCCGACGTCACGACCGACCAGCCCTCCCGCATCGAGGGCATCGGCCGGATGCGGGTCGAGAAGTCGTTCGTCGGCGGTGTCATCGACGACATGGTCCACGTGCCCGACGCCGCCTCGATCGCGGCGATGCGCTGGGTGTCCGACATCCTCGGCCGACGCGTCGGCGGCTCGACCGGCACCAACGTGTGGGCGTCGCTCCAGCTCATCACCGAGATGCGGGGCGAGGGCGAGACCGGCAGCGTCGTGACGCTGCTGTGCGACGGCGGCGAGCGCTACGGGCACACCTACTACGACGACGCGTGGCTCGAGTCAAAGGGCCTCGACATCGCCCCGTACGCCGCTGCGCTCGCCGAGTTCGACAAGACCGGAGTGCTGCCGGCAGTCACGTCACCGGAACGATCTCGGCTGACAGCAGGACGCCGTCGTCGATCACGAGCCGGCCCATCGTGCCGCGCGGCTGACGGCGCTTGTCGGTCGGCGAGCCGGGGTTGAACAGCCGCTGGCCGTCCTGCTCGGTGTCCCACGGGATGTGCGAGTGGCCGAACACGACGAGGTCGGCGTCCGGGAACCGGCCGCGCATACGGGCGGCGCGGCCGACCTTGTCGCCGGAGTTGTGGATCATCGCGACGCTGAGGCCGTCGAGGTCGAGCTCGAGCGTCTCGGGCGCGCCCCACGCGGCGACGTCAGGCCCGTCGTTGTTGCCGAGCACGACGTGCACCGGGGCGAACGCGGCGAGCTCGTCGAGGACCGCCGGGCGTGCACACGTCGCCGGCGTGCAGGATGACGTCGACGTCGGTGAGCTGCGCGGCGACGGCCGGCGGCATGGCCTTCCAGAAGCGCGGGGCGTGGGTGTCGGCGAGGACCGCGACGCGCAGCACGTCAGGCCCCGATGAAGAGCCCGAGCGCGAGCCCGACGGCGTACGCGAGCTCGGCCAGGCCGGTGTCGCGCAGGACGGGGATCAGGGCCATGCCCTTGGCTCCGGACGCCACGACCTGGCGCGCGCGTACGGCCAACGGGATCATCACGAGTCCCAGCAGCGCCCACAGCGTGAACACCGACGCCCACACCAGCGCGGCAAGCGCGACGAGCAGGAGGAACGCATAGAACCGGCGGGTCCAGGTGTCACCCAGCACGACCGCCAAGGTCTTCTTGCCGGTCACCGAGTCGGTCGGGATGTCACGCAGGTTGTTGGCGACCAGGATCGCGCAGGCCAGTGAGCCGACGCCGATCGCACACGCGCCCGCGAGCCAGGTCAGCTCACCGATCTGCGCGTACGCCGTGCCGAGCACCGCGACGAGGCCGAAGAACACGAAGACGCTGACCTCGCCGAGGGCCCGGTAGCCGTACGGTGAAGGCCCGCCCGTGTAGGTCCACGCCGCTCCGATCGCGGCGACGCCGACCAGCAGGAGCCACCAGCTCGAGGTCGCGGCGAGAGCGAAGCCGAAGGCGGCCGCCGAGGGCGAGGAACAGCAACGCCGCACGTTTGACCTTGCCCGCCGGCACCAGCCCGGAGCCGACCAGCCGCAGTGGGCCGACGCGGTCGTTGTCGGTGCCCTTGATGCCGTCGGAGTAGTCGTTGGCGTAGTTGACGCCGATCTGCAGCGAGAGGGACACCCCGAGCGCGAGCAGGGCCTTCCACCAGACGAACGCGTCGGCGAATGCCGCGGCACCGGTGCCGGCCAGGACGGGAGCGACGGCGGCCGGGAGGGTGCGGGGACGGGCGCCGGCGACCCAGAGCTGGGTGGGCGAGAGGCTGGGGGTGGTCACGAACGACCAGTCTGCCACCTGACAGTCTGTCAACATCGAGTTGACGTCATTGGGGCGTCAAGTTAGCGTTGACAGCATGACGATCGACGACGAGGAGTTCTCCGGCCTGATCGGCCGCGCCATCGCCCGACTCGATCCGACGATCGAGCGTCGCCTCGAGAGCGAGGCCCAGGCGCACCTCGATCTGGTCGTGCTGACCAACCGGACGCACGAGGAGTCCGGGCGCCTGCTGCGCTCCGCCGTGACGTCGGCGCGCGCCGCCGGGTGGAGCTGGGAGGCGATCGGCTCCGCCCTGGGCATGAGCCGGCAGGCAGCGCAGCAGCGCTTCGGACATCGCCCCCAGCCGATCCCCGGCACCGCCGAGCACCGCCAGCTCGTCGGCCTGACCGCGTTCAACGAGATCGACGTGCTCAACGCCTGGGGGCGCCACGGCTGGCACTCGATCGGCTACGGTCCGCTGTTCCACGACGTCGAGAAGTCGCCCGTGCAGTGGGAGCACAAGCGGGCCGTCGTCGGCAGCCGCCGGGCCAAGGACCTCGAGGCCAAGGGCTGGGAGCGCATCGGCACGATGTGGTTCCCGTGGACGTACCTCAAGCGGCCCCTCGACGCCCCGGCCGAGCCCGGCGAGCCGGCATGAGCCCCAGCCTGCGGCCCGTCGCAGGGACGCCCCGCGAGGTGTTCGCCCTGGTCGACGCCTGGGTCCGCGACGGGGGTGAGCCGATCGTGATCCGTACGTCCGGCAGCACCGGCGAGCCCAAGGACGTCGTGCTGTCCCACCGCGCGGTGCTCGCCTCGGCGCACGCGAGCCTCGACCGGCTCGGCGGCCCGGGCGGCTGGCTGCAGGCCATGCCGGTCACGGGCGTCGGCGGCCTGCAGGTGCTCGTACGTTCAGCGGTCGCCGGGCTCGAGCCCACGTACGCCGAGGAGTACGCGTCGCTGGCGGCCGCGATCGCTGCGGTGCCCGGCCAGCGGCGCTATGCCTCGCTCGTGCCGACGCAGGCGCACCGGCTCGTGGAGTCGGGCGAAGCCGGCGTGCTCGCGGATCTCGACGCGGTGCTGATCGGTGGTGCGGCGGTGCCGCCGGACCTGCTCGACGCGCTGCGGTCGGCCGGGGTGCGGGTCGTGCGGACGTACGGGATGAGCGAGACCTGCGGCGGCTGCGTGTACGACGGTGTCCCGCTCGACGGCGTGCGGATGCGTATCGACGACTCCGGCCAGGTGCAGCTCGCCGGGCCGATGCTGTTCGACGGCTATGCCGATGCCGAGGCGACGGCACAGGTGCTGCGCGACGGCTGGTTCGCGACGGCGGACCTCGGCGAGATCGACGCCGACGGGCGGTTGCGCGTCACGGGCCGCATCGACGACGTCGTGATCAGCGGCGGCGTCAACGTGCCGCTGCCGGCCGTGACGGCGGCCCTGCGAACGTACGAGGGGGTGCGTGATGCGGTGGCGATCGGTGTGCCCGACGAGGAGTGGGGGTCGCGGGTCGTCGCGTTCCTCGTGCCCGACGACGCGGTGTGCCTCGACGGGCTGCGCCTCGACGAGCTGCGCGACGGAGTCGAGGAGGCCGGGTTGCCGAGGGCGTGGGCGCCGCGAGAGGTCGTCCTGCTCGACGCGCTGCCCCTGCTGCCCGGCGGCAAGCTGGACCGGGAGGCGCTGCGGCGTGGGCGGTGAGTCAGCGCGTGTCCGAGGTCCGGATGCGTCGCTGACTCACCGCTCGCGCTCGGACGACCGCTCACCGCTGCCGAGCGTCGGCCACGGCGCCGGCGATGGCGTCGTCGATCGGGTGCTCGCCGCTGACGAGCTCCCACTGACGGTTGATCGTGGCCGGCTCGTCGAGCACAGCGGCGATGACGGCGGCGACGTCGGCACGAGGCACCTGCCCGCGTCGACGCGTCTCGGCCAGCTCGACGTGCCCGGTCGGCTCGTCGTCGGTCAGGCCGCCGGGCCGGATGATCGTCCAGTCCAGGTCGCTGGCGCGCAGGGCGATGTCGGCGTCGCGCTTGGCCTCGACGTACGCCGTCCAGACGTCGCCCGCATCGGCGTCGATCGGCTGGTCGACGCCGATCGCCGAGATCTGCACGAACCGGGAGATCGCCGGCCTTGCGAGCACCCTCGATCGACTTGAGCGAGCCGCTCGAGGTCGACGGTCCGCTTGCGCTCGATGTTGCCGTCGGGGCCGCCACCGGCGGCGAACACGACGGCCTCCGCGCCGCTGAACGCCGACGCGAACGCGTCCGCGTCGTCCTGCTCGATGTCGAGGATGCCGACCTCGGCGCCGAGACCCTCGAGCTCGGCCGTGTAGTCGGGGTTGCGGACGAGCGCCACGGGCTGGTGGCCGGCGGCGGCGAGCAGGGGGATGAGGAGGCGGGCGATCTTGCCGTGGCCTCCGACGATGGCGATTCGAGTCATGCATCCACCGTACGGACGGCGGGGCTAGAGTTGCCAGTCGTGCAGTTTCGTACGTACGCCATCGCGATGCCGACGCGGTTCCGCGGCATCGACCGGCGCGAGGGGATGCTCGTCGAGGGGCCCGCCGGCTGGGCCGAGTTCAGCCCGTTCCTCGACTACGACGCCCGCGAGAGCGCGCCCTGGCTCGCCGCCGCGCTCGACTCGGCAGCGCGCGAGTGGCCCGCGCCCGTACGCGACGCAGGTCGCGGTCAACTGCACCGTCCCGGCCGTCGGCCCCGAGCAGGCGGCCGACATCGTGCGCCGCAGCGGCTGCTCGACCGCCAAGGTCAAGGTCGCCGAGAAGGGCCAGACCCTCGCCGACGACATCGAGCGCGTCGAGGCGGTGCGCGACGCGATCGGGCCCGCAGGGCAGGGTCCGCGTCGACGCCAACGGCGGCTGGTCCGTCGACGAGGCGATCAGCGCGATCGCGGCGCTCAACCTCGCCGCCCACGGCCTGGAGTACGTCGAGCAGCCCTGCGCCTCGGTCGAGGACCTCGCCGCCGTACGCCGCAAGGTCGGCGTGCCGATCGCCGCCGACGAGTCGATCCGCCGGGCCGACGACCCGTTCCGCGTCGTCGAGCTCGAGGCCGCCGACATCGCCGTGCTCAAGGTCGCGCCGCTCGGCGGGGTGCACGCGTGCCTGCGGATCGCCGAGCAGATCGGCCTGCCGGTCGTGGTCTCCAGCGCCGTCGAGACGTCGATCGGCCTCGCCGCCGGCCTCGCCCTCGCCGCCGCGCTGCCC
Organism: uncultured Actinomycetota bacterium; assembly: GCA_963759975.1. Lineage (GTDB taxonomy): Bacteria > Actinomycetota > Actinomycetes > Propionibacteriales > Nocardioidaceae > Aeromicrobium. The sequence goes on along the minus strand of CAVXBS010000026.1, from coordinate 22,715 downwards.
GAGCTGCCGTACGCCTGCGGCCTCGCCACCACCTCGCTGCTCGCCGGCGACGTCGTCGCCTAGCCGCTGGTGCCGGTCGACGGGTTCCTGCCGGTCGGGCGCCAGGTGCTCGACCCCGCTGCGTACGACTCGGTCGCCGCCGACGGCGAGACCGACGCCCGCTGGCAGGCGCGGCTGTCGGCCGTCCGAGCGGTGCTGGCATGACGGATGACGAGCAGCACGCCGTCGGGGTCGCTCGCCGGCTCGTCGACGCGCTGCTCGGCTGGCAGGTCACCGACGCGGTGCTGGCGCCCGGGCTCGCGCTCGGGCCCGCTCGCCCTGGCGCTGGCCGCCGCCGACGAGCAGGGCCTGATCCGCCTGCACGTGCGCGTCGACGAGCGCGAGGCCGGCTTCCTCGCGCTCGGCCTCGCCAAGGCGTCCGCATCGCCTGGTCCCGGTCGTCACCACGTCCGGCACCGCCGTCGCCAACCTCCATCCCGCGATGCTCGAGGCCCAGCACGCCGACGTCCCGGTGCTCGCGGTCACCGCCGACCGGCCGGCGCGGCTGCGGGGCACCGGCGCCAACCAGACGACCGACCAGCGCGAGATCTTCCCGGGCGTCCCGTTCATCGAGCGGGTCAACGCAGCTCGACGGCGGACCGGCGCACCTCAACCTCGAGCTCGACGAGCCGCTGATCGAGCCGATCGACTGGGACTTCCAGCCGCCCGGGCGGCGGCGGCTCATACGCACAGATCGATGGCAGCCCCTCACGTGCTCCAGCCCGGTCCTCGCACCGTCGTCGTCGCCGGCGACGATGCCAAGCAGCCAGCTCGGGTGGCCGCGCGCGATCGGCAGCTGGCCGCTGCTGGCCGAGCCGAGCTCGGGTTCGCGCAACGGGACGAGGCGCTCGTCGCGTACCGGATGCTGCTCCAGCACTCGCCGCTCGCCGAGCAGATCGAGCGGGTCGTGAGCTTCGGCCACGCGACGCTCTCCCGTCCGGTCACTCAGCTGCTGTCCCGCACCGACATCGAGATCGTCCACGTCGGCACGCAGGAGACCTTCCCGGTGCCCGGCCGGCACGAACGTGACGTTCGTCGACGAGGTCGCAGATCGCGGAGGCGAGCCTGACGCGGCTGGCTCGACGAATGGAAGGCCGCCGACGCCAAGGCCACCGCGGCGATCGACGGCGAGCTGGACGGCACGCACCCCGTACGACGTCGCACGCACGATCAACGCGGCCGTGCCGCCGGGGGGACTGCTGTTCATCGGCTCGTCCAGCCCGATCCGCGACCTCGACCTCGTCGCTCGCCCCTACACCGGTCGGCGAGCGGCGCCTGGTCATCGCCAACCGCGGGCTCGCCGGCATCGACGGCGTGCTGTCGAGTGCGATCGGCGCAGCCCTCGCGCGTACGTCCAGCCGCTCGATCGCGTACGTCGGCGACCTCACGTTCCTGCACGGCAGCAACGGCCTGCTGATCGGACCCGGTGAGCCTCGGCCGGACCTGACGATCGTCGTGGCGAACGACGACGGCGGCAGCATCTTCTCGACGCTCGAGCAGGGCGCGCCGGAGTATGCCGCGACGTTCGAGCGGGTCTACGCGACGCCGACGGGCGCCGACATCGCCGCCCTCTGCGCGGCGTACGGGGTGCCGCACCGCCGCGTCGCCCCGGCCGACCTTGCCGCCGCGCTCGAGGAGGACGTGCCCGGGATCCGGGTCCTCGAGGTGCCGATCGACCGGTCCGGCCGCCGCGACCTGGCCGCCAGGATCGGCGTCGCCGTCAGGGCCGTCCTGCAACCCTGACAGTGGTTGTGTCATCGACATACCCGCAGTAGGTTGTGTCTCACGTCACGGCCGCTGAAAGGGAGTCATGGGCGACGACAGCTACGACTACATCGTCATCGGATCCGGCAGTGCGGGCGGCGTCGTCGCGGCACGGCTGAGTGAGGATCCGTCCGTCTCCGTCCTCCTGCTGGAGGCCGGCCCCGACGACGATGACGACATGATCCACCTGCCGGCCGGGCTTCTCGGCGCTGTTCAAGACCAAGTGGGACTGGGGCTACCAGACGACCCCGCAGAAGCAGCTCGGTGGCCGGCGCGCCGACTGGCCCCGCATGAAGGCGCTCGGCGGCTGCTCGTCGATGAACGCCATGATCTACATCCGCGGCAACCGGGCCGACTACGACGAGTGGCGCGACGCGTACGGCGCCACTGGCTGGGGCTATGACGACGTCCTGCCCTACTTCAAGAAGTCCGAGGGCAACACCCGGCTCGATGACGAGTTCCACGGCACGGACGGCCCGCTGCACGTCGAGGACCGCCGCTACACCCATGAGCTCAGCCACGCATTCGTCGAGTCGGCCGTCGCGGCCGGCTTCAAGCGCACCGAGGACTTCAACGGCGCCGAGCAGGAAGGTGCCGGTCTCTACCAGGTGACCTGCAAGAAGGGTCGCCGCTGGTCGGTCGCCGATGCCTACATCCACCCGGCCCGCAAGCGGTCCAACCTGACGGTCCTGACCGAGGCGTTCGTCGCCCGCATCGAGCTCGAGGGCACGCGCGCGACCGGCGTGACCTACCGCCGTGGCGGCGTCACCCGCACGGCGCGCGCCAACGCCGAGATCGTGCTGTCGGCGGGCGCGATCGCCAGCCCGCAGCTGCTGATGCTGTCCGGCATCGGGCCCGGCGCGCACCTGCGCGAGCACGGCATCGACGTACGCGTCGACCTGCCCGGAGTGGGGCAGAACCTGCAGGACCACCCGATCGCCGGTGCCCTGTTCTACACCAAGGACACCACCGATCTTGCCGAGTTCCTCAGCCTCGGCAACGTGCTCAAGGCGCAGGCGGCCGGGCGTGGGCCACTGAGCTCCAATGTCGCCGAGGCCGGCGGATTCTTCAGCTCGCGCGACGACCTCACGGCGCCCGACCTGCAGTTCCACGTGCTCCCGGCCGGGTTCTACGACAACGGCCTGCACGAGCCCGTACGCCGAGGGCTGACGGTCGCCTCGACGCTCGTACGTGTCGAGAGCAAGGGCCACATCAAGCTGCGCTCGGCCGACCCGACCTGGCACCCCGAGATCGAGCCCAACTACTTCGACGACGGGGCCGACCTCGACGCGATGCTGGAGGGCTTCCGCCGGCTGTTCGAGGTCGTCAGCCAGGGTCCGCTCGCCAAGCTACATCGCCGAGCCGTGGGAGCCCGCGACCCGCAATCCCACGACCGACGACTTCATCGGCACGATCAAACGCCTCGGCCAGACGGTCTACCACCCGGTCGCGACCTGCGCGATGGGCACGATCGAGGGCAGCGTCGTCGACCCCGACCTCAGGGTCCACGGCGTCGAAGGCCTGCGGGTCGCCGACGCCTCCGTCATGCCTCGCGTACCCCGTGGCAACACCAACGCACCTGCCATCATGGTCGGCGAGAAGGCCGCCGACCTCATCAAGGAGTCACGATGACCGCAACTCTGGAGCCCACCCTCGAGAGCGGCACCCCGCCGACCTTCGAGTCGCTCAACCCGGCCAACGGCGATGTCGTCGGCATCTATCCCATCCAGGGCCGGGCCGAGGTCGACGCCGCCGTGGCGCGGGCCCGCGAGGCCGCCGCGTGGTGGGGCGGCCTGTCGTTCAAGGAGCGCGGCGACTACCTGCTGACCTGGCGCAGCGTCATCACGCGCCGCATCGCGCAGCTCGCCGAGCTGTCGCACCGCGAGACCGGCAAGCCGCACGGCGACGCGCAGCTCGAGATCATCATCGCGATCGACCACATCGCCTGGGTCGCCAAGCACGCCAAGAAGATCCTCGGACCCCAGAAGGTCGCCTCGGGCCTGCTGATGGCCAACCAGGCCTCGTCGGTCGAGTACCACCCGCTCGGCGTCGTCGGCGTCATCGGACCGTGGAACTACCCGGTCTTCACGCCGATGGGCTCCATCGCGTACGCCCTCGCCGCCGGCAACTCCGTCGTCTTCAAGCCCAGCGAGTACACCCCCGGTGTCGGCCAGTGGCTCGCCGACACGTTCACCGAGGTCGTCCACGGCCGTCCGGTGCTGCAGGTCGTCACGGGCCTCGGCGAGACCGGCAACGCCCTGTGCACCGCCGACATCGACAAGCTGGCGTTCACGGGATCGGGTCCGACCGGCAAGAAGGTCATGGCGGCGTGCGCCGAGAACCTCACCCCCGTCCTCATCGAGGCCGGCGGCAAGGACTCGCTGATCGTCGACGAGGACGCCGACCTGACCAAGGCTGCCGAGGCGGCCCTCTGGGGCGGCATGTCCAACGCCGGCCAGACCTGCATCGGCACCGAGCGTGTGTACGTCCACGAGAAGGTGTTCGACGCGTTCATCACCGAGATCACCGAGCAGGCCAAGGACCTGCGCGCCGGCGACGACCCCGGCGCCAAGCTGGGCCCCATCACGATGCCGTCGCAGATCGGGATCATCAAGAGCCACATCGACGACGCGATCGCCAAGGGCGCCACGGTCGTCATGGGCGGCTCGGACGCGGTCGGCGAGCGGTTCGTGCAGCCGACGATCCTGACGCACGTGCCCGAGGACTCGACCGAGATCACCGAGGAGACGTTCGGCCCGACGCTGGCGATCAACCCGGTCGGGAGCATGGACGAGGCGATCGAGCTGACCAACGCGACGTCGTACGGGCTCGCCGGCTCGGTGTTCTCCAAGAAGAACGGGCGTCGACATCGCCCGCCGCGTACGTTCGGGCATGACGTCGGTCAACTCGGTCATCGCGTTCGCCGCCGTGCCCGGCCTGCCGTTCGGTGGCGTCGGCCAGTCCGGGTTCGGCCGCATCCACGGACCCGACGGGCTCAAGGAGTTCACGTACGCCAAGGCGATCACCCGGCAGCGCATGAAGCCGCTCATGATGCTGACGTCGTTCGCGCGGGACGCCAAGACCGACAACAAGGCGCTCAAGCTCATCACCGTGATGCACGGAGGCAAGAAGACGCTCAAGTAGAGCGAGCTCTGCGAGCGAGCACGTGAGCGCGCAGCGGCACCACATCTGAGGTACGTCACGTCGTGAGATCTAGGTAGGTCGTCCGATGTGGGGGACTACCTCATACGGCGACTCTGGAGTCATGATCCTGAATCCAGAACACTTCGTCCCTGTTGAGGTGAACCGCCACCACGCGGCCGCCCTTGCCCTGTCCGAGCTGTCGCGCCACGAGCGTGACCGCAGCGGATTCGCCCCGCGGCGGACCCGCAAGGCGCGCCGCGGCCTCGTCGTACGCGTCGTGAGCATGACGGTGGGGCGGACGGCGCACGTATGACCAGCACCCCCGTGTCGGCACGCGTCCGACATGATGGGGGACATGGCCAACGACCGCGCGCCCGCCACGCCCCTCATCGGACGCGGCCGCGAGCTCGAGCAGCTGCTCGAGGCGGCCGGTGTCACCGACCCCGCCGCGCGTGACGTCGTGCTGATCGGCGGCGACGCCGGCATCGGCAAGACCCGTCTGTTGCGCGAGCTCGGTGCTCGCGCGCGCGCCGCCGGGCACCGCGTGCTGGCCGGCCACTGCCTCGACCTCGGCGACAGCGCGCCGCCCTACCAGCCGTTCTCCGAGGCGTTCGCCGCCCTCGACGACGCCGAGCGCGACGAGCTGGCGGCCCGCTTCCCTGCCCTCGGCCCGCTCCTGCCCTGGCCCTCGTCCGCCCCCGGTGACGGCGTCGAGCGCGCCGAGCTGTTCGCCTCGGTCGTCGCCGGACTCGACTCGCTCGCCGCTGACCAGCCCCTGCTCCTCGTGATCGAGGACGCCCACTGGGCCGACGCCTCGACCCGCCACCTCATCCGCTTCGTGCTGTCCCACGGCTTCCACGGCCCGGTGCACGTCGTCGTCAGCTATCGCGCCGACGACCTCCACCGCCGGCACCCCTTGCGCCAGGCCCTCTCGGAGTGGGTACGCCTTCCGGGCGTCCGTCGCATCGAGCTCGAGCCGCTCGACGACGCCGATGTCGTCGACCTGATCCGCGCGCACGGCGCCGACGCGCTCGACAGCGACAACCTGCTCGCGGTCGTCCGCCGGGCCGCCGGCAACGCCTTCTTCGCCGAGGAGCTGCTCGACGCCGGCCTCGCCAGCGCCGACGGAGCTCTGCCCGAGACCCTCGCCGACCTGCTCCTGATGCGCCTCGAGCGGCTCGACGACAATGCCCGGCTGCTCGTACGCGCTGCGGCCTGCTCAGACGCACGCCACGACTACACCGTCCTCACCCGTGTCGTCGGCCTCAAGGAGGACGAGCTCGACGACGCCCTCCGTTCCGCGATCGACCACAAGGTCCTGACGCGGGTGGGCGACGACTCCTACTGGTTCCGTCACGCCCTCCTGGCCGAAGCGGTGCGCGACGACCTGCTGCCCGGCGAGCGCCGCCGCATCCATGCGGCCTACCTCGACGCCCTCACGTCAGAGGGTCGCCGTGGCCCGGCCGCCGAGATCGCGCTGCACGCGCTCGGTGCCGGCGAGCGCGAGCGAGCCTTCCTGGCCAGTGTCCAGGCGGCCGAGGACGCGCAGCGGTTGTCGGGCTACGACGAGGCGGCCCAGCACTACGAGCAGGCCCTGACCCTGGTCGATGCCGCGCCAGCGGAGCGCCGACCTCGTCGGGCTCGTGATCGACGCGGCCTCGGCGCTCGTCACGTCGGGCCGCCTGCTCCGCGCGGTCGAGCTCCTGCGTGACCACCTCGACCAGCTGCCGTCCGACGCGCCTCCTGAGACGCCGTGGTCGGCTCCTCGTGGCGATCGGCGACACCGCCTACTACGCCAACCTCGACAGCGAGTCCGAGCAGGCGAGCCTCGAGGCCGTCAACGTCGTGCCCGACGAGCCGACCGAGCTGCAGGGCCGAGGCTGCGGCACTGCAGGCGCGCACGGCATCCAACCGGCGGCGGCACGACGAGGCGATCGAGTGGGGCGAGCGCGCGCTCGCGATCGCCGAGCAGATCGGCGCCGCCGACGTCATCGCCGACGCCAAGGCGACGCTCACCCGCGTGATGGTGCGCACGGGGGACGATCCCGAGAAGGCCAAGCGTGGCTTCCTCGAGCTCGTCGCAGGTCTCCCGCGCCGACGGCCACGTGCTGGGCGAGCTGCGCGGGCTGCACCAGCTGGCGTTCGTCCACTACAACGCCGGTGAGCTCGACGACGCCGAGGACGCGTTCCGGCAGGGCATGGTGCGCGCCTCCGAGACCGGGTGGGCGTGGGGACCCTACGGTTTCGACGGACGGTTCTACTCCGCTCTGATCTGCTACATGCGCGGACGGTGGGACGAGGCCCTCGCCCTCCGCAACGTCGGTGCCGATGCGCCGGCCATCCCGGACGCCTCGCTGGCTGCGATCGCGCTGATGGTCCACGCCGGGCGCGGCAATGTCGAGGAGATCGAGCGCACCCTCACGATGCGCTCGCTGTGGCGCCACGAGGTCTCCGCCTCCGTCCATGCGACGTCGGCCCTGATCGAGCTCCATGGCGTCGCCGGTGACCTGTCTGCTGCCCGGCGAGCGTTCGACGACCTCGCCGACCTGCAGGTCCGGGCCTGGGACGAGCAGTTGTTCCCCGGTGGCATCCGCCTTGCAGCCCTGCTGATCGGCCAGTACGCCACGGCAGCGCCCACCCTGGGACGAGCCGAGCAGGCACCGCTGCTCGACGAGGCCGCGGAGCTGGCCGGGTTCGCCGACCGCGTGGCGGCCGCGATCGAGCCCATGGGTCCCGAAGGGGTGGCGTGGCAGATCCGCGTGCATGCCGAGCACGCGCGGCTGCGCTGGCTGTGCGGGGTCGACGTGCCCGAGGTCGACGAGCTGACCGATCTGTGGCGGCGCGCCCACGAGGCCTTCATCGGCATGGACGACCCCTACGAGACCGCGCGCTCGGCCACACGGTTGGCCGCGGTGCTGTTGACGGCCGGCGCTGAAGCCGAGGGCAAGAACCTGCTCGGCGAGGCGCGTGCCACTGCGGAGCGACTCGCGGCGCGGCCTCTGCGCGATGAGATCAACGGCCTGTCGCGCCGGCCCGCCAAGTCCGATGTCGAGCTGACCCCGCGCGAGCGCGAGGTCCTCGAGCAGGTCAGTTCCGGCCGCAGCAACGGAGAGATCGCCTCGCGGCTGTTCATCAGCACCAAGACCGTGTCGGTGCACGTCTCCAACATCCTCGCCAAGCTGGGCGCCTCCGGCCGCACCGAGGCGGCGGCGATCGCCCGCCGCCGCGGACTCCTCGACGACTGACGTCTGCGCGACTCGTTAGCCTGACCCCGTGCCATTTCATCGTTACGTCGCGCTCGGCGACTCGTTCACCGAAGGCGTCGGCGACAACGACGCCACCTTGCCCAACGGCGTACGCGGCTGGGCCGACCGGATCGCCGAGGTGCTGGCCGGCGACGACTTCGCCTACGCCAACCTCGCGATCCGCGGCAAGCAGCTGCTCCCGATCCTTGCCGAGCAGATCGACCCAGCGCTGGAGATGAAGCCCGACCTCGTCAGCATCTATGCCGGTGCCAACGACGTCCTGCGGCCCCGGATCGACATCGACCGACTCGTCGAGGCATACGACCTCGCGCTCGGCCGGCTGGCCGACGCCGGGGCGCACGTGTTGCTGTTCACGGCGTACGACCCCGGTGGCTCGCCGGTGTTCGGGGCGCTGCGTGGCCGGTTCGCGATCTACAACGAGCTCGTCCGCCAGATCGCCGACAAGCACGGTGCGACACTCGTCGACTTCTGGCGCCTGCGCGACTACCGCGACGACCGGCTGTGGGACGTCGACCGCATGCACATGTCGAGCCTGGGCCATCAGCGCATGGCCATCGCGGTGCTGGACGCGCTCGGCGTCGCGCACACCCTGACGATGCCCGAGCTGCCACCCATGGCAACCCTCACCGCCAAGCAGCGGCGAGCCGCCCATCTCGAATGGGCCAAGGCCCATGCCGCGCCGTGGGTCAAGCGCCGTCTCACGGGAGTCTCATCCGGCGACAACCTCAGCCCGCGCTGGCCGACCCTCACCCCCATCGAGCGGTGACTTAGCGACCTATCCCACCGTCAAGCGGTGACTTAGCGACCTATCGCACCGTCGAGCGGTGTCCTGGCGACCTATCGCGGGCCGGGACAGGTCGCCAAGTCACCGCTCACCGCGACGGGGTCAGGGCGTACGCCGCAGGGCCGTGAGCTGCAGCGCCGCGAAGGCCGCCACGAGCGCCGCCTGCATGATGGTCCAGATCTCACCGGTCGTGGTGAGTTCGAACCAGCCGAGTGCCACGGCGGCGACCGACCCGACGGCCCAGGCGATGTTGACCTCGGCGGCGAACATCGCCCAGCCCCGGGGGATCGGCCGGCGCGTGCCGGTGACGGCGAGGATCACCGCACACACCGCGAGGAACGCGCCGATGGCGATGAGGTGGGTCGACGTCGGCCCGAGCAGCGAGTCGAGGACGGCGGCGCCGGCGACGTACGCCAACGCGTTGGCGCCCGTGACGGTGGCATCGAGCAGGAGCGCGGTCTTGAGGGTGACCAGGCCCGTGGTGGCAGTGACGGTGTGTGTCGTTGTCGAGTTCATGTCGATGAGTCTGTGCAGCCGAAGTAGTCCCTGCAATGACCTCCGAGGTCATGGTCCAGCGCAGCCGGATCCGCAAGAGTGGCAGGCATGACCACTGCGACCGCCGCCTCGCCCGTCGGCTCCCTGCTCCGTGAATGGCGGCAGCGTCGGCACTTCAGCCAGCTCGACCTGTCGATCGAGGCCGGCATCTCGTCGCGGCACCTGAGCTTTGTCGAGACCGGCCGGTCCCAACCCAGCCGGGCGATGGTGCTGCAGCTTGCCAACACCCTCGACGTGCCGAAGCGCGAGCAGAACCAGCTCCTCATCGCCGCCGGGTTCGCCCCGGCGTTCGCCGAACGGCCGATCGGCGACCCGGACCTGTCGGCGATCCGCGCCGGCCTCGACCGGATCCTGACGGCGTACGAGCCCTATCCATGCCTGGTCGTCGACCGCGGCTGGAACATGGTCATGGCCAACGCCGGGATCGCGCCGATCCTCGAGGGTGTGGCGCCGCACCTGCTGGAGTCGCCGAACGCGCTCCGCATCAGCCTGCATCCTGAAGGCCTGGCGCCGCGAATCCTCAACCTCGCCGAGTGGCGGTTCCACGTGCTCGGCCGTCTGGCCCGTGAAGCCGCAGCGGGCGGCTCCGAGCCGCTTCGCGCCCTGCACGAGGAGCTGCTGGACTACCCCGGTGGGATGCAGGCCGGCATCGACGACGGCGGGGTGGCCGTCTCGATGGTGCTGGACTCCCCGGCCGGACCGATGTCGTTCATCAGCACCGTGACGACGTTCGGCACGGCGCTGGACCTGACAGCTGCCGAGCTCAGCATCGAGGCGTTCCTGCCGGCCGATGACGCGACCGCCAAGGCCCTGCTGAGCTAGTCGCGCGGCGTCAGGGCGTCGCGGACCGGGATGAGCTTGGCGTTGGACTCCGCGAGCTCGTCGGCCGGCACGGAGTCGGCAACGATCCCGCACCCGGCGAACAGGCGTACGACTGCGCCGTCGCCCTCGACCTGGGCGGACCGCAGGCCGATGCCCCACTCGCCATCGCCGGACGCCCCGATCCAGCCCACCGGGCCGGCGTAGCGTCCGCGGTCGAGCAGCTCGATCTCGGCGATCAGGCGCACCGCCTCGGCAGTCGGCGTGCCTCCGACCGCTGCCGACGGGTGCAGAGACGCGGCGAGGCTGAGCGCGCTGGCATCGTCGCGGATCACGCCGGTGACGTCGGTCGCGAGGTGCATGACGTTGGGCAGGTGCAGCACGAACGGCGTCTCCGGCACGTTCATGCTGGTGCAGTGCGGCGCCAAGGCGTCAGCGACCGACCGGACGGCGTACTCGTGCTCCTCGAGGTCCTTGCTGGACCGGGCGAGGGAGCCGGCGAGGGCCAGGTCGTGGGCATCGTCGCCCGTACGCCGGATGGTTCCGGCCAGCACGCGGGATGTGACGAGCCCACGCTCCAGCCGTACGAGCATCTCCGGCGTCGAGCCGAAGAACCCGTCGACGTGGAATGTCCAGCAGCTGGGGTAGTCGTCGGCGAGCCGGGTCAGCGGAGCGCGTACGTCGAGGGGCTCGTCGAGTGTCGCAACAAGGTCGCGGGCGAGGACGACCTTGTCGAGTCCGCCCTGCTCGATACGCCGCACAGCCTCGCCGACGAGGCCTTGCCAGGTGACGCTGTCGACGGGTCCGTCCGCGAACGTCGTGCCGGTCGGCTCGACCGGAGCCGAGGCCGTGAGGGCCGGAGCCGAGCTGATGCCGAGCCCGATGACCGTGATCCAGGCGGCGCCGTCGCGACGACCGACGACGACCTCGGGCACGACGAGCGTGCTGCCCTCGGCGTCGTCGGTGAAGGTGAAGGAGCCGAACGCGACCAGTCCGGAGCCGGGCACGTCGACGTCATCGCGTACGACGGCGTGAGCCGACAGCTCGCGCCACCACTGGGAGGCGTCGGTGAACCGCTGCGGTCCGGCCGTGGAGAACTCCGCCGCGCGGCCCCAGCCGACGAGTCCGTCTCCGCCGTGGACCCACGCGAGGGCGTCGTGCGGAGGAAGGAGCGCGAGCAACGGGCCGGGGTCGTCAATCGGCGCCGAACGGACCAGGAGTGGTGCCGTCGCTGCATCGACAGCAGGGTTGCTCACAATCATCGAGCGTACCCGTGGCAGGGTGGGAAGGTGAGCCGAGCCGGTCTGGACAAGGAACCCCACGACGTCGCGAAGATGTTCGACGGGGTCGCCGAGAAGTACGACGTGACCAACGACGTGCTGTCTCTCGGGCAGGACCGGCGCTGGCGCAAGCGCGTCGTCGAGCTGGTCGACCCGCAGCCCGGCGAGAAGATCCTCGACCTTGCCGCTGGCACCGGGACGTCGAGCCAGCCGTTCGCCGACGCGGGCGCGACGGTTGTGCCGTGCGACTTCTCGATCGGCATGCTCGAGGTCGGCAAGCGGGAACGTCCGCGGCTGGCCTTCACTGCCGGCGACGGGATGCTGCTGCCGTTCGGCGACGAGACGTTCGATGCCGTCACGATCTCGTTCGGGCTGCGCAACATCGTCGACCCGATCGCAGGACTGCGCGAGCTCGTCCGGGTCACCAAGCCCGGTGGCCGCATCGTGGTGTGCGAGTTCAGCACGCCGACATGGGGACCATTCGAGGCGATCTACTCCAACTACCTCATGCGCGCGCTGCCGCCGATCGCCCGCAAGGTCTCGTCCAACCCCGAGTCGTACGTCTATCTGGCCGAGTCGATCCGTGAGTGGCCCGACCAGAAGGGGCTCGCTCTCCGCATGGTCGAGGCCGGCTGGGGCCGGGTCGAGTGGCACAACCTCTCCGGCGGCATCGTCGCGTTGCACCATTCGTTCCGGCCCTGACTCTCGGACCGCCCGTCAGGGAGGGCGCTACTTAGTGTGACCTAAGTTACACTGCCGAAACCCGGGCGTAGGGTGAGACCGTGATCACGTTGTGAAGCAATTCACAAGCGCACGAACACACACAGCTCTTGCTCTGTCGGTTGACGCCTGGGAGGTGCCGTGACGGCTTACACGCCGATCATCGTGCTGGGAGCCATCGCGGCTGCATTCGCCATCGGCAGCGTCGCGATCGCGCCGCTGACCGGGCCCAAGCGCTACAACCGCGCCAAGCTCGACCGTTACGAGTCGGGCATCGAGCCCAGCCCGTTGCCCGAGGGCGGCGGCAAGGTGTCGATCCGCTACTTCATCATCGCGATGCTGTTCATCGTGTTCGACATCGAGATCATCTTCCTCTACCCGTTCGCGGTCGCCTTCGACGCGCTCGGGTGGTTCGGGCTGATCGAGATGTTCATCTTCATGCTGACGGTGTTCATCGCCTATGCCTACGTATGGCGCCGTGGAGGCCTCGAATGGGACTAGAAGAAAAACTGCCGTCCGGAGTTCTGCTCTCGACGGTCGAGGGACTTGCCGGCTACATGCGCAAGGCCTCGTTCTGGCCCGCGACGTTCGGCCTCGCGTGCTGCGCGATCGAGATGATGACGTTCGGCGCCCCGCGGTTCGACTCGGCGCGCTTCGGCATGGAGGTCTTCCGGCCCTCGCCGCGCCAGGCCGACCTGATGATCGTCGCCGGGCGGGTCAGCAACAAGATGGCGCCCGTCGTGCGTCAGATCTATGACCAGATGGCCGGCCCCAAGTACGTCCTCGCGATGGGCGTCTGCGCAAGCTCGGGCGGCATGTTCAACAACTACGCGATCGTCCAGGGCGTCGACCACATCGTGCCGGTCGACATGTACCTCCCCGGCTGCCCGCCCCGCCCCGAGATGCTGATCGACGCGATCCTCAAGCTGCACGACCAGATCCAGCACGAGAAGCTCGGCGTCAACCGCCTCGACGAGATCAAGCAGGACGAGAAGGTCGCCCTCCTCGCCACGCCGACCTCGGCGATGAAGGGGCTGATGAGATAACCATGGTCGACGCAAAGGGCAACAAGGACGAGCGCGACGAGGGCACCGAGACCCAGGACGGCTCGCACGAGACGCAGTCCGAGCTCGTCAAGAGCGACGCCGTCGAGCTCGAGATCGTCGAGGTCCGCGAAGGAGCCTTCGGCATCCACGGCACCGGCGACACCAGCGGCTTCGGCGGCCTGACCCGGCCGGTCATCATGCCCGGCGCGAGCCAGCGCCCCTACGGCGGCTGGTACGACGAGGTCGCCGACCAGCTGGCGACCATCACCGAGCTCGACGAGGCGATCGAGAAGGTCGTCGTCGACCGCGGCGAGATCACGTTCTTCATCCGCCGGCACAAGCTGCTCGAGACCGTGACGCACCTGCGCAACGACCCAGTGCTGCGCTTCGAGTTCTGCTCCAGCGTGAGCGGCGTGCACTTCCCGCACGAGACCGGGCGCGAGCTGCATGTCGCCTATCACCTGCTCTCGATGACCCACAACCGGCGCATCCGGCTCGAGGTCGTCGCCCCCGACGACGACCCGCACATCCCGAGCGTCGTCAGCATCTACCCGACCGCCGACTGGCAGGAGCGGGAGACCTGGGACATGTTCGGCATCGTCTTCGACGGCCACCCCGCGCTGGCCCGCATCCTGATGCCGGACGACTGGCCCGGCCACCCCCAGCGCAAGGACTACCCGTTGGGCGGCATCCCGTCGAGTACAAGGGCGGCACGATCGCCCCGCCGGACCAGCGGAGGAGCTACTCATGACCGCGACCACCGATCCGTACGCCAGCACGACCGACTCCACCGAGGGCCCGGTCTTCACCGTGACGGGCCAGGACTGGGACACGATCGACGCCTCGACGGTCGAGGGTGACCACCTGGTCATCAACATGGGCCCGCAGCACCCGTCGACCCACGGCGTGCTGCGCCTGATCCTCGAGATCGACGGCGAGACCGTACGCGACGCCCGTGCCGGCATCGGCTACCTGCACACCGGCATCGAGAAGAACATGGAGTACCGCACCTGGACGCAGGGCGTGACGTTCTGCACGCGGATGGACTACGTCGCACCGTTCTCCAACGAGGCCGCGTACGTCATGGCGGTCGAGAAGCTGCTCGGCATCGAGGCGCCCGAGAAGGCGCAGGTCATGCGCGTCCTGCTGCTCGAGCTCAACCGGATCTCGTCGCACCTCGTCGTGCCTGGCGACCGGCGGCATGGAGATCGGCGCGCTGACGGTCATGACCTGCGGGTTCCGTGACCGCGAGCTGATCCTCGACCTGTTCGAGATGATCACGGGCCTGCGCATGAACCACGCGTTCTTCCGCCCCGGCGGCGTCGCTCAGGACCTGCCGGCCGGCGCGCATCGAGAAGCTCCGCTCGACGGTCGCGCCTGCTCAAGAAGCGCCTGCCCGAGTACGCCGCGCTCTGCAACGCCAACCCGATCTTCAAGGGCCGGCTCAAGGGCGTCGGCCACCTCGAGCTCGCCGGCTGCCTCGCGCTCGGGCTCACCGGCCCGGTCCTCCGGGCGACCGGCTACGACTGGGACCTCCGCAAGAAGCAGCCCTACTGGGGCTACGACACGTACGACTTCGACGTCGTGACCCGCGACGAGCCCGATGCCTACGGCCGGTTCCGCGTACGCCTGGACGAGATGTGGGAGTCCATCAAGATCGTCGAGCAGGCCATCGAGCGGCTCGCGGGCATGGAGGGCCAGCCCGTCATGGTCGCCGACAAGAAGATCGCCTGGCCGTCGCAGCTCAGCGTCGGCGCGGACGGTCAGGGCAACTCCGCCGAGCACATCAAGCACATCATGGGCGAGTCGATGGAGGCGCTGATCCACCACTTCAAGATCGTGACGGAGGGCTTCCGGGTGCCGGCCGGCCAGGCGTACGCGAGCGTCGAGGCGCCGCGCGGCGAGATCGGCTGCCACCTCGTCTCCGACGGCGGCACGCGGCCCTATCGCGCGCACTTCCGCGACCCGTCGTTCGTCAACCTGCAGGGCACGTCGGTCATGAGTGAGGGCGGCATGCTGTCCGACGTGATCGTCGCGATCGCCAGCATCGACCCCGTCATGGGCGGCGTTGATCGATAGTGAGTACGAAGTTGCGAGATCCAAGACCGACCGGGCGAGTGATGGACCTATGACACTTTCCGATGTGACGACGGGTGAGCTGCGGGAGCTGGCTTCGCGCTACCCGCAGGCACGGAGCGCGCTGCTGCCGATGCTGCACCTGATCCAGTCCACCGAGGGCAATGTCACCAACGAGGGCATCGAGGTCTGCGCCGACATCCTGGGCATCAGCGCCGCGGAGGTCTCCGGCGTCGCGACGTTCTACACGATGTACAAGCGCCGCCCCATGGGCGAGCACCACGTCGGCGTCTGCACCAACACGCTGTGCGCCGTCATGGGCGGCGACCTGATCTTCGAGCGGCTCAAGGGCCACCTCGACGTCGGCAACGACGAGACGACCGAGGACGGCAAGGTCACGCTCGAGCACATCGAGTGCAACGCGGCGTGCGACTTCGCGCCGGTCATGATGGTCAACTGGGAGTTCTTCGACAACCAGACGCCGGACTCGGCGATCGAGGTCGTCGACAAGCTCCGAGCCGGTGAGCCGGTGCAGGCCACGCGGGGCGCGACGATCACGTCGTGGCGCGAGGCCGAGCGCGTGCTCGCGGGGTTCGAGGACGGTCTCGCCGACGAAGGACCGGCCGCCGCCGGGCCCTCGCTCGCGGGTCTCGAGATCGCCGCCGAGCGCGGCTGGACCGCTCCGTCGGTCGACGAGGCCACCAAGGCTTCGGCCGGCGACGCGGGCGAAGGAGCCGCTGAAACCAAGAGCGGTGCCGCCGAGCAGGCCGACACCTCACGCGCCGAGTCCGAGACCAAGGTCGAGGAATCGCCCGCCGATACTGCCGAGGAGGGCAAGGATGACTGACCCGCTCACCCCGGTGCTCAGCGCCGACTGGGGCACCGATCGCGCGTGGACCCTCAAGGCGTACAAGGATGCCGGCGGCTACTCCGCCCTCGAGACCGCGCTCAAGATGGCGCCCGACGACCTCATCACCCTGGTCAAGGACTCCGGCCTCCGCGGTCGCGGCGGTGCCGGGTTCCCGACCGGCATGAAGTGGAGCTTCATCCCGCAGGACAACCCGAAGCCCAAGTACCTCGTCGTCAACGCCGACGAGTCCGAGCCGGGCACCTGCAAGGACATCCCGCTCATGATGGCCACGCCGCACACCCTGATCGAGGGCGTCATCATCGCGGCCCACGCGATCCGGGCCAAGACCGCCTTCATCTACGTGCGCGGCGAGGTGCTGCACGTCGTACGCCGCCTGCGGGCCGCGGCGCGTGAGGCCGCCGAGGCCGGCTACCTCGGCACCGACATCCTGGGCTCGGGCGTCGATCTCGAGCTGATCATCCACGCCGGTGCCGGCGCCTACATCTGCGGCGAGGAGACCGCGCTCCTCGACTCGCTCGAGGGTCGCCGCGGCCAGCCCCGCCTGCGCCCGCCGTTCCCCGCCGTCGAGGGCCTCTATGCCTCGCCGACCGTCGTCAACAACGTCGAGTCGATCGCCTCGGTGCCGTCGATCGTCAAGAACGGCATCGACTGGTTCGGCTCGATGGGCACCGAGAAGTCCAAGGGCTACACGCTCTACTCCCTCTCGGGCCACGTCAGCCCGCCCCGGCCAGTACGAAGCGCCGCTCGGCATCACGCTGCGCGAGCTGCTCGACCTCGGTGGCGGCATGCGCGCCGGCAGCGAGCTCAAGTTCTGGACCCCCGGCGGCTCGTCGACCCCGATCCTGACCGCCGAGCACCTCGACATCCCGCTCGACTACGAAGGCGTCGGCGCGGCCGGCTCGATGCTGGGCACCAAGGCGCTCCAGGTCTTCGACCAGACGACGTCGGTCGTACGTTGCGTGCTCCGCTGGACCGAGTTCTACAAGCACGAGTCCTGCGGCAAGTGCACGCCGTGCCGCGAAGGGACGTGGTGGCTCGTCCAGACCCTGCAGCGGCTCGACGAGGGCCAGGGCAAGGACGGCGACATCGAGCTGCTGCTCGACCTGTGCGAGAACATCCTCGGCCGTTCGTTCTGCGCCCTCGGTGACGGCGCCACCAGCCCGATCACGTCGGCGATCCAGTACTTCCGCAGCGAGTTCGAGTCCGGCCTGCACACGCCGTCGCGCGAGCTCTTCCCGCCGGCGGCCTCGACCCTGTTCGCCCAGACCGTCGGAGGCAAGGCATGACGACAACGCGTGTTCGTTCGCCAAGGAGGCCGCCTGCGGCCGACTGTGAGCGAAGCGAGGCGAACTGACGCACGACGAGGGGCTCGCGCGAGCATCTCGGCTCAGCCGCCTCACTGGCGAGCGAAGGTGGAGCGGCATGACAGTCGACGAGGCGACGCTCGACGCGCTGCCCCGGTCGAGCTCGTCACGCTGACGATCGACGACGTCGAGGTCAGCGTCCCCAAGGGCACGCTCGTGATCCGCGCCGCCGAGCTGATCGGCACCGAGATCCCGCGCTTCTGCGACCACCCGCTGCTCGACCCGGTCGGCGCCTGCCGCCAGTGCCTGGTCGAGATCACCGACGCCGGCAACGGCCGGGGTTCCCCAAGCCGCAGGCGTCCTGCACGATCGAGGTCGCGGCCGGCATGGTCGTCAAGACCCAGGTCACGTCGCCCGTCGCCGAGAAGGCGCAGCGCGGCAACATGGAGTTCCTGCTGATCAACCACCCGCTCGACTGCCCGGTGTGCGACAAGGGCGGCGAGTGCCCGCTGCAGAACCAGTCGATGACGCACGGCCAGGGCGAGACCCGCTTCACCGAGGTCAAGCGGACGTTCCCCAAGCCCATCAAGGTCTCCGAGCAGGTCCTGCTCGACCGCGAGCGCTGCGTCCTGTGCGCCCGATGCACCCGCTTCTCCGAGCAGATCGCCGGTGACCCGTTCATCGCGCTGATCGAGCGCGGTTCGCAGCAGCAGGTCGGCATCTACGAGGAGGAGCCGTTCAGCTCCTACTTCTCGGGCAACACGATCCAGATCTGCCCCGTCGGCGCCCTGACCAGCGCCGACTACCGCTTCCGCGCCCGCCCGTTCGACCTCGTCTCGACCCCGTCGATCGCCGAGCACGACTCGAGCGGTTCCGCGATCCGCGTCGACCACCGTCGCGGCCGGGTCATGCGCCGGCTCGCCGGCGACGATCCCGAGGTCAACGAGGAGTGGATCACCGACAAGGACCGCTTCGCGTTCACCTACGCCACGATCGGCGACCGCATCACGACGCCGCTCGTCCGCAACCCCGAGACCGAGCAGCTCGAGCCGGCCTCGTGGCCCGCGGCTCTGGCGGCTGCGGCCAAGGGCCTCGCCGCAGCCGAGGGCAAGGTCGGCGTGCTGCCCGGCGGTCGCCTGACCGCCGAGGACGCGTTCGCCTACAGCAAGTTCGCCCGCACCGTCCTGCGTACCAACGACATCGACTTCCGCGCCCGCGCGCACTCCGAGGAGGAGGCGCAGTTCCTGGCCTCGCGCGTCGCCGCGACGTCGCCTCGACGTCACGTTCGCCGATCTCGAGAAGGCGTCGACCGTCGTGCTGGTCGGCCTCGAGCCCGAGGACGAGAACGGCAGCATCTTCCTGCGCCTGCGCAAGGCCGTCGCGCGCCGGCGTCAAGGTCGTGGCGATCGCGAGCCACGCGACCCGCGGCCTGCGCAAGATGTCCGGCGAGCTGGTCCAGACCATCCCGGGCGACGAGCCGGCGGCCCTGGCCGCGCTCGAGCTCGACCGGACGCGATCTTCCTCGCCGGCGAGCGACTCGCCGTCGGTCGCCGGGCGGCTTCAGCGCAGCTCGTCGCCGCGGCCGACAAGGCCGGCGCCCGCCTCGCGTGGGTCCCGCGCCGCGCCGGCGAGCGTGGAGCGGTCGAGACCGGCTGCCTGCCCGACCTGCTGCCCGGTGGCCGCCCGCTCGACGACGTCGAGGCGCGCACCGACCTCGCCGCCGCGTGGGGCGTGCGCACGGTCCCGGCACGCCGGGGCCGCAACACCACCGAGATCTTCGAGCCGACGCCCGCCTCGGCACGGTCCACGCCCTGCTGGTCGGCGGCGTCGAGATCGACGACCTGCCCGATCCCGGCCGCCGCCCGCCGGGCGCTCGCCAAGGCCGACTTCGTCGTCAGCCTCGAGGTCCGCGAGAGCGAGGTCACCGAGCGTCGCCGACGTCGTCCTGCCGGTCGCCCCGGTGGTCGAGAAGCCCGGCACCTTCGTCAACTGGGAGGGCCGCGTCCGTACGTTCGACGCGGTCCTCCACGAGCCCAACTCGCTGACCGACATCCGGGTCCTGGCCGGCATCGCCGAGGAGATGGGCCAGCCGCTCGGCTTCCGCACCGTCGCCCAGGCCCGCGCGGCGCCATGCAGCGAGCTCGGGCCGTGGGACGGCGCGCGCGCCGCGGTCCCGCCGTGGCGCCGAGCGGACGCCGGCGCGCCGCAAGCGCACCGTCGTGCTCGACACCTGGCGCCTCATGATCGACGACGGCCGCGGCCAGGACGGCCAGCCGCAGCTCAAGGCGACCGCCCGCCCGGCCGTGCTGCGGGCCAGCGAGGCGACGCTCAAGGCGTTCGACGTCGAGCCGGGCGGCATGGCGACGCTGTCGACCGACGCCGGCAGCGTCAGCTTCCCGACCGAGGTCGCCGAGCTGCCCGACGGCGTCGTCTGGGCCCCGGCCAACTCCGGCGCCAGCCTGCGAGCCGCCCTCGGCGCCGGCTATCGCCGACCACGTGACGCTCGAGCGGAGGCGCGGCATGAGCGAGCTGTTCGGGCACGAGCCGTTCTGGGTGGTCCTGCTCAAGTCCGTGCTGATCTTCGTCGTCCTGGTCGTCTACACGCTGTTCAACATCTGGTTCGAGCGCCGCGTCGTCGCCAAGATGCAGCACCGCATCGGCCCCAACGTGCACGGCCCCTTCGGCCTGCTGCAGAGCCTCGCCGACGGCGTCAAGCTCGCGCTCAAGGAGGACATCGTCGTCAAGGCGGCCGACAAGGTCGTCTACGTCCTGGCGCCGATCCTCGCGACGATCCCGGCGTTCCTGGCCTGGGCCGTCATCCCGTTCGGCCCCGAGGTCACGATCCCGTTCACCGACACCGATGACGCCGCTGCAGCTCACCGACCTGCCGGTCGCGGTGCTCTACATCCTCGCCGTGACCTCGATCGGCGTCTACGGCATCGTGCTCGCCGGCTGGTCGTCGGGCTCGATCTACGCCCTGCTCGGCGGCCTGCGCTCGAGCGCGCAGATGATCTCGTACGAGGTCGCGATGGGCCTGTCGTTCGTCTCGGTGTTCATGTACGCCGGCTCGATGTCGACGTCGGAGATCGTCGTCGGCGCAGAACGACATGTGGTACTTCGTGCCGCTGTTCCCGTCGTTCGTCATCTACCTCATCGCGATGGTCGGCGAGACCAACCGCGCCCCGTTCGACCTCCCCGAGGCCGAGGGCGAGCTCGTCGGCGGCTTCCACACCGAGTACTCCTCGCTGAAGTTCGCGCTGTTCTTCCTCGCCGAGTACGTCAACATGGTCACCGTCTCGGCCCTGGCCACCACGCTGTTCCTCGGCGGCTGGCGCGCACCGTTCGGCATCGCCGCAGATCTGGGAAGGCGCCAACGACGGGCTACTGGCCGCTGCTGTGGTTCTTCGGCAAGACGCTGTTCTTCATCTTCATCTTCGTCTGGCTGCGCGGCACGCTGCCCCGCATGCGCTACGACCAGTTCATGAGCTTCGGCTGGAAGGTCCTGATCCCGGTCTCCCTGGCCTGGATCGTCGCGGTCGCCTTCATCCGCAAGCTCAAGAGCGAGGACATGCTCGACCAGCAGACCCTGATCGTGCGGTCGCGGTCGGCGCCGGCGTCCTGGTTGCTGCTGACGTTCCTGATCCCGGAGAAGAAGCCGAACCCGGAGCCCGAGCCCGACGAGTTCGACGCCTTCGCCGGCGGCTACCCGGTCCCGCCGATGACCGGCCAGCATGACGCCACGACGACCGACACCATCACCGAACGACCCCGACGAGGGACGTCACGATGAGCAATCCGATCACGCGAGACCCTCTGGGACCCGATCGCCGGCTTCGGCGTGACGTTCCGGACGATGTTCCGCAAGACCGTCACCGAGCAGTACCCGTTCGAGAAGGTGCCCGACGGCGCCGCGCTTCCACGGCCGGCACCAGCTCAACCGCTGGCCCGACGGCCTCGAGAAGTGCATCGGCTGCGAGCTGTGCGCCTGGGCCTGCCCCGCCGACGCGATCTACGTCGAGGGCGCCGTCCAACACCGACGGCGACCGGCACAGCCCCGGCGAGCGCTACGGCCGCGTCTACCAGATCAACTACCTGCGCTGCATCCTCTGCGGCCTGTGCATCGAGGCGTGCCCGACGCGCGCGCTGACGATGACCAACGAGTACGAGCTGGCCGACAACAACCGCGCCGACCTGATCTACGAGAAGAACGACCTGCTGGCGCCGCTGCTGCCCGGCATGGTCGAGCCGCCGCACGAGATGATGATCAGCGACGACCACCAGGACTACTACCGCGGCAAGTCGCTGCCGATCTTCCCGATTGACTCGGCGATCAACGCGGAGGTCAATCCGGGACCCGCCGAAGGCGGAGGTGCCGTGTGACGCGTTCTGGTTCCTCGCGCCGATCATGGTGATCGCCGCGCTCGGCCTCGTCTTCGCCCGCAAGGCCGTGCACGCCGCGCTCTGCCTGGCGGTCGTCATGATCAGCCTCGCGGTGCTCTATGCCGCGCAGGGTGCGCCGTTCCTGTTCGCCGTGCAGATCATCGTCTACACCGGCGCCATCATGATGCTGTTCCTGTTCGTCCTGATGCTGGTCGGCGTCGACTCCTCCGACGCCGTCAAGGAGACGATCGGCGGCGCAGCGTCTCGCGGCCGCGATCATCGGCCTGATCTTCGGCGTCACGGTGGTCCTCGCGGTCGGCCAGACCGTGTCGGGCGCCGTCGTGGGCCTCAAGGCCGCCAACGGCAACGGCAACCCGTACGGACTAGTCGAGCTGCTGTTCGGCAAGTACGTCCTGGCGTTCGAGTTCACCAGCGCCCTGCTGATCACCGCCGCGCTGGGCGCCATGGTGCTGGCGCACAAGGAGCGCCTCACGCCCCGGCACTCGCAGGCCGACATCGCCGCGCGCCGCATGCGCGAGTACGCCGAGTCCGGCCGTCACCCGGGCCCGCTGCCGACGCCCGGTGTCTTCGCCCGCCACAACGCGGTCGACACCCCGGCCCTGCTGCCCGACGGCTCGCCGCTGGAGTGCTTCGATCTCGGAGAGCC
>CAVXBS010000025.1:0-23104 GCA_963759975.1 uncultured Actinomycetota bacterium | reverse complement strand
GCGCCGTGCGCCTGCTTGAGACCCTGCTGACCGACGCTCCGCCGGACTCCGTTGCGTCATAGCAGGTGATGTCGGGAGCCCACGATTCGTATGACTCCCGTGACTGGCCTAGTCCGGCAGATAGAAGTCAGGCGCTGCTCGGGCCTTCTGCTCGAATGCCCACCGGTGACCCCACCAGGTCCGGCTCGTGGCGCGCGCCGTGATGGTGGCGACGTCGAAGTCCATGCGACAGGTCAGGACCGTGGCGCCGTTGCGCTCCGCGATCCGACGGGCGGCCGCGCAGGCGTCGTCCCCACCCACACTGGCCTGGGCAGACGACAGCGCAGCCAGATCAGCGGCAGCGGCGACCCGGTGACGCAACCTGACCAGACCTGCCATCTCGGTGATGATCAGCCCCGCGACCACCAGCAGCACGGCGATCGCAGCCGCAGCCACCGTCACGGCTCCGCGCTCCGGTCGCGAGGTCACGGAGACTCCACGGTCGCGACGGAGTCGGCCTCCATCGTCCGGGAACCCACGGTTGAGAAGTAGGGCAGCGGCATGCGCGACCGGGCGATGACGGTCACCGTGACGGTCCCGGAGTCGGTGTCGACCGAGACCTTGGCGCCGGCCGGGGCGTGCCGCCGGGCAACCTCCTTGGCGTCGTGCACGGCTTCGCCCCGGGCGATCATGCGGGCCGCCTCCCGCGACGCGTCCGTGATGCGGATCTGGGTCAGCCCCAAGGAGACGATCCAGAGCAACAGGAACGCGAAGGCGACCGCGAACGGAGCGATCGTCGCCAGCTCCGCAGTGACCATCCCGCGCTCCCGCCTCATCCGGCCCGGATGCCGAACCGGGGAAGGTGGTCGAACATGTCGCGCATGGTTCCCCAGCCGAGCGCGCGTTCGAGGATTGCCCTGAAGGACTCCATCCAGGGGTTGTCGTTGTCGAGGAGGCCCAGTCGATAGAGCACTGCGCCGATCATGACGGCACCCAGGGTGCCAACGGTGTATTCCGCGGTCGCCATGCCGCGGTCGTCGTGGTGGAACATGGTGAAGCCCTTCGGTGGTGGGGGTCCGGGGCGACGACTCCGCCGCCCCGGACCGGACGGATCAGAACGGCAGGATGTCGGGGATCTTCCCGATCAGGTCCTTGACGAGGTCGCCGAACCAGGGCGACTGCCCGATCTTGACGAGCACGCCGCCGATCGTGCACGCGCCCAGCGTGCCGACCGTGTATTCGGCGGTCGTCATGCCTCGCTCGGCACGGCGCAGGAGCTGCTTCATGTGGAGTCCTTTCGATGGATGAATCGGTCGAAAGGAAGATGCGTGAGGTGAAAGGTGAGTTGCGGCCCTACTTCCTGGCTGGGGAACATGGGCGGGGCGCTGCGCACCTGTGGATTCCGTCAGAAGCTGAACGAGCGGAACGTCGCGATGATCGTCGGGACGATCCCGATCAGGAAGAACGCCGGCAGGAAGCACGCGCCGAGCGGCGCGGCCGTACGCACAGCGACCTTGCGACTGCGCTCCCGGCGGGCGGCTCGGCGTTCACGTCGCAGGTCGTCGGCCACACCCGACACGACATGCGCGACGGGCATGCCGGAGGACGCCGCGCGACGGAAGGCCCGGCCCACTGGGGCGAGAGATCGGTCGGTGGCCAGCATGCGCCACACGGCCTCGGAGTCGCCGGCGATGGCCAGACGCCCGGCGACCAGCCCGAGCTCCGAGCCGAGCGGGTCAGCCGTTGCTTCAGCGGCCAGTGCGAACGCCGTCACGGGCGGTCGTCCGACCTCGAGCGCGGCGACCATGAGGTCGAGTGCCGTCGGCAGCTGGGCCGCGATCCGCGCGCTCCGCCGGCGTGCGGCGGCCGTCTCGAGCCGGCTCATCGATCGGTGCACGACGGGCGCCAGGCCGACCCCGATCAGCGGACCCAACGGCAGCCCGAGCACCACGAAGGCTGCGACGGGGGTCAGCGCCGCGGCGACCACGGCCAGGTTGGGACGACCGGCCGACTCCTGTCCGCCGAACAGGGCGCGCTGTCGGGCAGTCGTGGACGCCGGCACGAGGCACCAGATGGCGAGGCCGGCCAGCACAGCGGGAATCATGCCTCTGCCTCGGCACCGACGGCGATGCGCTCGACCCAGGCGACCCCTGCACAGGCAAGAGCGCACCCTGACGCCAGGCACAGGACGCCCGGATAGGTGCCGGTGAGGATCGCGACCGGGTCTCCACCCATGCCCGATCCGAGCGCCAGCCCGAAGACCGGCAGCACCGCCATCAGGCGACCCGTCGCTCGGGCGGGCGCCAGACCCGACTCGACTTCTCGCTCGAGCTCGAGATCCCCTCGCGCGGTCTCCTCGAGCCGGTCCAGCACGCGGGCCAGTGGCGCGCCGGCTCGTTCGGCGACGAGCCATGCGCCGGCCAGCTCGCCGAGCAGCTCGGCACCCGTCTCGTCGGCAGCAAACCGCAGAGCCGCCGGGACATCGCCACCGAGTTCGGCTGCGTGCGCCGCGGGTGCGAGGACGTCGAACTCGGCTGCCAGACCGCTGAGCGCCCGTTGCGGGAGGATCCCCGCGCGCAGCTCTGCCGACATCAGGCCGATCGCCTCCGACACGAGACGGCGCCGCTCACGCAACCGCGTGCGATGGGCCGAGGCGCGCCACTGGCGGATGCCGAACACGGCAACGGCCACGATCGTGGCCACGAGGATGACGTGGGGCCCGGAGATGCCGACCCGGCCGGAGCCCCACCCCACGGCGAGGAGGGCCGCGACGAGCATGGCTGGTCGCGGCGGCGAACGCCGGGCCACCGCGAGCCGCAACCGGTGCCGGGCGATCCACTGGCCGGGCGGACGTCGCAACCAGACTGCAGACGCGGTGAGGAGTGCCGCGAGCACCGTCACCCCAGCACCAGCTCGAGACGCTCGTGACCAGGTCCCCTCTCGACCCCGTCCCTCCCGGAGGACATGGCCGGGAGGCAGGTGACGAGTCCGTCGCGATCACGCTCGAGGACTGCGATCTGCTCCACCTGCCGGACACCGTCGCGCCCACGGGCGAGGTGAATGACGAGGTCGAGACTCGACGCGAGCTGGCTGTGCACGGCCTCACGCGGCAGTCCGGCCGCGACCCCGAGTGCCTCGAATCGGGCCGGCACGTCGATCGTCGAGTTGGCGTGCAACGTGCCGCACCCACCCTCGTGCCCCGTGTTGAGAGCGGCCAAGAGGTCCACGACCTCCGCGCCGCGGACCTCGCCCACGACGAGCCGGTCGGGGCGCATGCGGAGCGCCTGGCGTACGAGGTCGCGGACCGTCACGAGCCCCGCTCCCTCGACGTTCGCCGGCCGGGCCTCGAGACCGACGACGTGCGGATGATCGGGCCTCAGCTCCGTGGCGTCCTCGACGATCACAAGGCGCTCGGTCGGATCGACCTCGGCCAACAGCGCAGCAAGCAGCGTCGTCTTGCCCGACCCTGTGCCCCCGGTCACCACGAAGGCCGCCCGAGCGGCAACGATGCGCTGCAGCACCTCAGCGGTCTCATCGGTGAGCGAGCCGGCCGCCCGCAGCTCGGCCAACGAGAAGCTCCGTCGCGCCGGCACCCGCATCGAGATCAGCGTGCCCGGCCGGGCCAGCGGAGCCAGGACTGCGTGCAGCCGGGTGCCGTCGCCGAGACGCGCGTCGACCCATGGACTCGCGTCGTCGAGTCTGCGCCCGGCCTGGGCGGCGAGTCGCTGGGCCAGTCGACGCACGGACTCCTCGTCGGCGAACCGCACGGCAGACTTCTCCAGACCGCGACCGCGGTCGAGATAGACCTCGTCGGGCCCGTTGACAAGCACATCGGTGACGTCCGGCGTCGCGAGCAACGGGTCGAGCAGCCCGGCGCCGCGGGTCTCGCTGCGGAGCTGGTCGACCAGGGCCAGGACCGTGCCACTGCCCGCCACGTGATGCTCCGCCCTGAGCGCGGCCGCCACAGTGTGCGGCGTCGGCTCAGAGGTGGCCGCAGCCAGTCGCCGGCGCACGCGCTCGAGGATCGGCAACTCAGTCACGGCTTCTCCAACCCGAGGGTGTCGAGGAGGGCCGACGCCGTACGCCGAGCCGGCCGGGAGCGTCCGGGGCCGAGGCCACGATCGACGGCGGCACGTATGCGACGGTCGACGCGGTGGCGCACCAGCACGGGCAGCCCCAACGCGTCGGACACCGCCGCCGGCCCGATGCCGCCGGGCCGAGCCACGCTGACCACCACGATCGAAGACGCGGCCTGCTGCAACCGGTCGAGCACATGCCGGGCAGCACCCACGCTGCAGATGTCCTCGGCCACGAGCAGCACGCTGAGCACCGACCGCCCGACGATGTCGACGCCGAAGGCGTCGAGGTGCCGCGGGACGTCAGCCACGACCAGGTCGAAGCCGCGCACCGCCGCTGTCAGGACAGACGGGACGGCTGGTGACAGCAACGCCGTGGCCGACTTGTCCCACGACAGCGTCGACACACCGTGGTGCACCGGCAGCACGTCGGCGAGCGACCCGGCGCTGAGCCGGCCGCGGGTGGCATCGAAGTCGTGCCATCGCAGCCCTTCGGCACGCTCGGCTCCCATCAGCAGCTCGAGCCCACCGCCGAGCGGGTCGGCGTCGAACAGCAGCGACCGCAGCCCGCGCCGCTGCGCCACCAGGGCGAGCGCCACCGAGAGGGTCGACGTGCCGACACCACCGGATCCGCCGATCATGCTCACCAGGCACGCCTCGCCACGCCCGTCGAGCGCTGCGGCCAGCACCTCGAGGATGCGCTCCTCCTCGTCCAGCCCACACACCGCAGCGGCACCGAGCGCAACCGCGTCGGGCCACCACCTCGACGGCTCGCGCGCCAGCAGGACGACGTGCTCCCGCCGCGGCAGGGCAGCGCGAGCGAGGTCGCCGGCGAGGTCCTCACCGATGATCACGACCGACGCGTGCCGCCATGACCGGCGCGTCGCGGTGAGGTCGGGCGCCACCTCGGGCACGGCTCCGACCGCGGCGCACCAGCGCAGCGCGTCGTCCAGCAGCTGTTCATCGGCGGTTGCGATCAAAGGAACGGCGAGGTCGGGCATACGTACGAGCGTTGCCACCTCCGCGAGCCGGCGAAACCCGCCGCCGCGAGCCTGTGGACGGCCGAAGCCAGTCCCCGGGATGTGGATCCGCCTATCCTGAACAGGTGAGCCCCACGAGGTCTGCCGCATTCTTCGACCTGGACAAGACCATCATCGCCAAGTCGAGCACGCTTGCCTTCAGCAAGCCGTTCTTCCAGGGCGGGCTGCTCAGCCGCCGGGCGGTGCTCCGCAGCGCGTACGCCAACTTCATGTTCGGCATCAACGGCGCCGACCACGACCAGCTCGAGCGGATGCGCGCCTATCTCACCCAGATGGTCACCGGCTGGGACGTCGAGGTCGTCCGCCAGTCCGTCGCCGAGACGCTGCACTCGATCATCGACCCGCTCGTCTACGAGGAGGCGGTCGACCTGATCGAGGAGCACCAGGCGGCCGGCCGGGACGTCGTCATCGTCTCGGCATCGGGCAGCGAGGTCGTCGAGCCGATCGGCGAGATGCTCGGCGTCGACCACGTCATCGCCACGACCCTGCTCGTCGAGGACGGCCGCTACACCGGCGACGTGGACTTCTATGCGTACGGGCCCAACAAGGCCGTGGCGATGGAACGCCTCGCGGCCGAGCGCGGCTACGACCTTGCCGAGTCGTATGCCTACTCCGACTCCGAGACCGACGCACCGATGCTGCAGGCCGTCGGCCACCCGTTCGCGGTCAACCCCGACAAGGCGCTGCGCCGGATCGCCGAGGACAGTGGCTGGCCGATCCTGGCCTTCGGCCGCCCGGTCGCGCTGCGCCGCCGGCTCGGGCTGCACACCAAGGTCGGCAAGGCCGCCGCGGTCACCGTCGTCGCCAGTGCGATCGGCGCGATCACGATGGCGTTGGTGTCGCGCCGCAAGCACCGCGTCGCCGCCTGACACTGGCTTGCGTGTGCGGGCCTTGTGAAGCAAAGCGCACAACGTTACGACCCAGTAGGCCTCGCGCCGCCCGGCCGCTTGGCGTAGACAAGAACCAAGAACTCCATAGTCACCCACAAGCGGCAAAGCAGCTCAGTACCCACGCGGCGATCACCCGTCTCAATGGGAACGTTGCTCGAGGACTCCGTCCCACTCAGGGATTCAGGCGGGGCCCCGACGACTCAGATCCAGCACGCCTGGTAGCCGAGCCAGCTTGCCAGGCGGCGCCATTCCCCCGGGGATCGGCGCCGCCGCTCTGTGTGGGTGGCTCAGCGGCCCAGCGACCGCACCTTCACGGCGACCGCATCGGCCACCGCCTGCATGCCCGCTGCCCGCGGATGCACGATGACTCCGTCGCCTGCGGCGACCGTCAGGTCGTTGACCCAGGCGTCGTCACCGGCACACATCCCGTGGCCCCGCCCGGCCGAGCGCATCGACACGAACTCGGTGCCGGCCTCGGCCGCTGCCGCGCGCAGACTGTCGTCAACGGTCTCCTCAACCTCGTACGTACTGCGCTCGTTGTCGCCCTTGAAGGTGCCTGCCGGACACGCATCCGCCTCGGGCAGGAGCGGCAGGTAGCCCACCAGGATCGCGGTGGCGTTGGGCGCATTGCGCCGCGTCTCCTCGAGAGACTTGGCGATATCCTCGCGCAGCTTCCTCACGAGGTCCGGAACTTCCTTGCGGGCGAAGTCCCGGCAGTCCTCAACCTTCGCAGTCGACTTCGCCTCCGATGGCAGGCAGGCGGCAAGAAGCTTCGGGAAGATCGCCTCGTCGTTGTAGCCGATCCCGACCGTGACCAGCTTGGCCTTCTCCGAAAGCGCGGTCATCTGCGCCGGCACCGTGTCACCGGGCCTGCCCGGCACGGGAATGTCGTTCGTGAGGTGCGTCGTCGCCGCTCCCGCGCAGCTGACGTCGACCAGCTCGGGAATGTCCAGCTCCTTGGCCAGCAGGTGCGGGTAGTTCCGCTTGGAGCGCAGGCAGACGCCTGATCCCTTGTCGTTCGGAGAGATCGACGGCCCGGACACGAAGGAGTCACCCATCGCGACATACTGCGTGATCTCCCCAGGAGCGACCTTGGGCTGAACCTGGGGTGGCGCCGGGTCCTTCTGACACCCCGTGACCGTCGCCAACGCGCCGACCATGACGATGAAGAGGACCTGCGGGCGCACTCGCATCACCCGCCACTCCATGGGCCCCATGCTACTGACGGCTCAGCAGTGCCGATCAGGGTCCCGTCAGAGGTGCCCAGCGGTCCTGCGCCGACGCGAAGTCGACTTGTCTCCGCCGGATGATTCACGCGACGGCTCGGTGCGTTCGAACGGCGCCCCGTAGCCATAGCCGTAGCCATAGCCGTAGCCATAGCCGAATCCGCCACGACGGGGCAGTCCGTTGAGGACGACGCCGAACATCCGGCCGCCGAGCCCTTCGATGCGCTCGGCTGCCAACCGCAGGACATCCCGGCGGGTGCGGCCGAAGCGAGCCAGCAGGAGCACGCCGTCGACGTGACGAATCAGGGTCGAGGTGTCGGCGACCGGCAGCAGCGGCGGAGCGTCGAGGACCACCGCGTCGTAGAGCTCGCGCACACTGCTCAGCAAGTTGGCGACCGCGTCGGTCTCCAGCACCTCGGAGGGGTTCGGCGGGCGAGGGCCCGTCGGCAGGACGTCGAGTCCGCTCACGTCGCCCTGGATCGCCTCGCGAAGCGGCACCTGGTTGAGCAGGACCGACAGCATGCCGACCCCGTTCTCGAGACCGAGGTTGGACGCGACGTTGGGGCTGCGGAGGTCGCAGTCGATGAGCAGTACCGACTGCCCGGTCGCGGCCAGCGACTGGGCGAGATTGATGGCCGTCAACGTCTTGCCCTCGTTGGGGAGGGCGCTCGTCACGAGGATCATCTGCCCGTTGCCGTCCAGGTTGGCGAACCGCAGGTTGGCGCGAAGCACGCGGAACGCCTCGGCCAACGGGCTGTCGGGCTTGACCTTGCTGCGGCGGTCCCGAGCCACAGAGGAGTCGAGCGGCAGCGCGGAGATCACCGGCGCACCGGTGACCGCTTCGACGTCCTCGCGAGCCTTGATCGTCAGGTCGAGCCGGTCCCTCAGAACGGCGCCCATGAGGCCGATCATCAAGCTGAGCAGCGTGCCGATGATGAGGTAGAGGATCATCGGCGGACCGACGGGCGACGAGTTGAGGGTGGGATCGCCGGCCGCCCTGCCGACAACAGCCGCCGGCTTGTCGTCCGTGGGGCGCTCGAGCGTGGCAACGAGGGAAAGGACCTGCGCGACGGTCGCGTCCGCGATGTCCTTGGCCTCCTGAGGCGTGTCACCTGTGGCGGTGACCTGCACGATCTGCGTGTCGACGACGACCGAGACCGAGATCCGGGAGGAGAGCTCTGCGAGGGGGATCGGCTCCTGGAGACGGTTGAGCACCTTCTGGAGCAGAGCCGGGTCCTTGGCGAGATCCGCGTATGACGACGCGCGCTGCGTGACGAGGAGGGTCGGGAACGCGTCGCCCGAGGAGCCGTTGGGCGCGACGATGAAGATGCGGCCGGTTGACTCGTAGCTCGGCGAGCGCGTCAACGCGAACGCCGTGCTGAGGACACTGCCGATGACCAAGGTCACCACAATGAACTTCCAGCGCACTCGGAGCACTCGGAGCAGCTGCTGCAGGTCCATTCACCCTCCGGTGACACTCAGGCCCGGTCCGGCGGGTGCCGGTCCGTCAGGAAAGTTTAGGCGATCCGGGGTCGCTCCGGGCACCGAGGGTGCCGCGGTGTGTCAATCAACTCTTGCCCAAACATCACGGGGTTGTCCGAGGCTGCCACAAGACGTTGTCGCGCCGATTGCGCCGTGCCGACGGCGCCGGGTCCAGAGCCTCTTCGTGATCCGATACCGGCGGTGCCGACGGGTCATCGTTGCCCCTCCACCACAAAGCGACGACGAAGCCGAACACCGTCGCGACGGTCTTGGTCTGGATCAGGTCCGCGACAGTCCAGTAGAACAAGGTGGCCCCGAGCGTGGCCACCAGCGCACCACCCAGCGCGCGGTCGATCTTCAGCGACTGCACCGCGGTGACCATGCTGCCGATGTTGAACAGCCAGAACCCCACACCGAAGATGATTCCTCCGGCCGCCAGCACACCGACGTACAGCGTGTGCGCCTCGGCGATGTACTGGATCCCGATGCCGTAGATGGGCGAGGCGTGCCAGTCGTCGAGCCCTTGGGCCAATACCTGCGAACGGCCGACGTCGCTCGCTGTCGTGGTCTGGTCCCCGCCCAGCCGGGTCTGACCGAGAAGAGACTCGATGACCGACGGGAATGCGAACAACAGGGCGAGAACCACCACGGCGACGGCGCCGACGACCTCGTGGACCCGCCGGCGAACATCCGGGAGCAGGAACATGCTGAGCCCAAGCACCAGCACGGCGGCGAGGATTCCACCACGAGAACCCGACACGTAGACGCCCCCGAGCAGGAGCGGCAGGGATCCCCAGCCACCCCACTTCAGGAGCGGGTGCTTCTGAAGGACCATCCAACAGGCCAGCGCGGTGGCCATCATGCCGGCTGTCCCGAGACGCAGCGGATGGCTCGTGAATCCCGATGCCCGCACTCCCGCGGCCCACGGCACACCGCCGAAGGTGTCGATGAGCACCGGGAAGCCGTAATAGCCGAGGACGCCAGCCAGGCAGCAGAACGCCGCTCCCACGACGTACGAGCCGATGAGCCACCTCAGGGCACCCGGCAGCGCCATGCACGCGAGGATGATGACGATCGGCACGCCATAGTTGTTGAGCAGCAGCGAGGCCAGCGACGGCAGGGCACCGGCCCGTTCACCCAACGACTGGCCGGAGGCTGACGTCGCATATCTGGTGTCCAGGTACGCCTGCGAGATCGGGTAGAGCAGCTGGAAGCACGTGACGACGATCGCCGTGAGGCCGTAGGCATGCAGCCACCACGGGATCGGTGGCAGGCGTCGGAGGTCGAGCGTGAAGGCGAGCAGCAGGCCGCCCAGCAGCAGGCACAGCTGGCGGACGTTGACCGGCCCGAGGAGGACTTCGTCCCACGACGCCGTGAAGCAGAACATGCCGATCAGGACCACGCCCAGGACGGGAACCCGAACGCCCGAGATCACGACGGCACAGACCACGGCGATCAGGCCGGAGATGAAGATCCAGAACTCCCATGCCAGGGTCACCGACCACAACGCCAGGGCCAGGGTCAGCACGACCGTCACGAGGGACATCGCGGCAGCCTTGGTGGAGGGCGTCATCCCCTCGCGACGACCACCTCGTGGACGCAGCGAATCGCGAGCTGGCACGGGGCGCGTCCTCCTGACTGGTGTGCTGGCGGCGGGCAGGGCCACAGATCCGACGCGGACCGGGCATCTGGCTGACGCCTGAGTCTACGCAAGAACTCGAAGACAGCCGCAGGGACTGCGCAACGTGGCGCGCGTCGTCACGTGAACGAATCTGACGCGGTAGCGGGCTTTCCGCTTGGCAGGTGGACTGATCTGGCACGATGTACGGCGAGAGGTGCCATACCTCACTTCCCATCAAGACGACGGAGCGCTTCCTTCATGACTGTGTTGATTACCGGGGCCGGTGGATTCATCGGCGGACACCTCGTGGCCGATCTGCTGAAGCAGGGCAAGGACGTACGCGCCGTCGACAACAAGCCGCAGGACGAGTGGTACCAGGTGCACGGCGACGCGGAGAACATCGTCGCGGACTGCGCCGACATGGGCGACGCCCACAAGATCGCCGTCGGTACCGAGGAGATCTTCAACCTCGCCGCCGACATGGGCGGCATGGGCTTCATCGAGAACAACAAGGCCGAGTGCATGCTGTCGGTCCTCACGAGCACCAACATGCTGGTCGCCGCGCGCGACGCCGGAACCCAGCGCTACTTCTACAGCAGCTCGGCGTGCGTCTACGCCGGTGACAAGCAGACCGATCCCAACGTCACGGCCCTCAAGGAGTCGGACGCCTACCCGGCGGACCCCGAGGACGGCTACGGCTGGGAGAAGCTGTTCAGCGAGCGCATGGCGCGCCACTTCCGCGAGGACTTCGGCATCGAGACCCGCATCGCCCGCTACCACAACGTCTACGGGCCCGAGGGTACGTTCGAGGGTGGCCGCGAGAAGGCTCCGGCCGCGCTGTCGCGCAAGATCGCCCAGGCCAAGCTCAGCGGCGACCACACGATCGAGGTGTGGGGTGACGGCGAGCAGAGCCGCAGCTTCATGTACATCGACGACTGCGTCCGCGGCACCCAGGAGATCCTGGCCGGCGACAACGTCGAGCCGGTCAACCTCGGCTCGGCAGAGCTCGTGACGATCAACCAGATGATCGGCATCCTCGAGGACATCGCCGGGATCACGGTCACCAAGAACCACGACCTCTCGGCACCTCAGGGCGTACGCGGCCGCAACTCCGACAACACGATGTTCCACGAGATCTACGGCTGGGAACCGTCGATCTCGCTGCGCGACGGTCTCGAGAAGACCTACACGTGGATCTACGACCAGTTGAGCGCGCGCGCCTGACGCATGAAGGTCACCCTCCACGACTTCTCGGGGCACCCCTTCCAGGCCGAGCTCTCGCGCAGGCTGGCGGCCGCCGGGCATGAGGTCGAGCATGTCTCGGCCGAGCAGTACGTCAGCGGGAAGGGGCACCTCGCGGTGCAGCCGGACGACAGCCCCACGCTGTCGTTCACGGGCATCGCGTTGGATCTGCCGTTCCAGAAGTACGCACCGCTCGCCCGACTCCGGTTCGAGCGCGCCTACGCCCGCGAGTGGATCCAGCGGCTCAAGGCCTCGCGTCCCGACGTCGTCATCGCCTGCAACCTGCCGCTGGTCTCGATGTACCTGTTCGCCCGCTTCGCGCGGCGCGCCCGCCTGCCGTACGTGATGTGGCACCAGGACATCTACAGCTCGGGGCTGGCCGACGAGCTGCACCGCAAGTTCCCGGGTCCCGTCGCCCGGCTCGGTGCGGGGCTGTTCCGTCGCATGGAGGCTTACTGCGCACGCAACGCCGGCCACGTCGTGGCGATCGGCGAAGCGTTCAAGACGGTGTATCCGGACTGGGGAGTTCGTCCCGAGGACGTGTCGGTGATCCCCAACTGGGCTCCGCTCGACAAGGTGTTCCCCGTCGCGCGCGACAACCCGCGTTCTGCGGACGTGTTCCCCGGCAACGACGGGCTACGCCTGCTGTATGCCGGCACGATCGGCCGCAAGCACAACCCGGGCCTCCTGGTCGACCTGCTGGCGGCGGTTCGCGCGCTGGGCGTCGACGCAACCCTCACGGTCGTCTCCGAGGGCGAGGCGGCCGACGACCTGGCCGCCCGGGCCGTGGGCGACCCGACGCTACGTGTCCTGCCGTTCCAGCCCGCGGCTGATCTGCCGGCGGTCCTCAGCTCGGCCGACGTCCTGGTCGCCCTGCTCGAGCCCGACGCCACGAAGTTCTCGATACCGAGCAAGGTGCTGTCCTACATGGCGGCCGGACGCCCGATCGTGGGCCTCATGCCGAACGACAACCCCGCAGCAGCCGACATCACCGACTGCGGCGGCATGGTCACCGACCCCACTGCGGCGGGCGTCGTGGCGGCGGCCGGCTGGCTCGCCGAGCTGGCGGACGACCCAGACCGCCGAACGACGATCGGCGCGCACACCCGTGAGCTTGCCGAGCGCAAGTTCCAGGCCGACGACGTGGCGGCCAGGTTCGAGAAGATCCTGCTGACACTCGGCGGGCCACCCGTCCCGCGGGGCACCATCGAAGCCTCAGCGGATCAGCGCACGGCCTGACGTCATCGGCCGGGCGAGCTGACCAAAGGGCTGGCCTCGGCTCCTCGGGTGAAAGCCTCCGCGGCATGGAGCATCCAGGCCTGCAGCCCGGCCGGGGTGCCGGTCGCGTATGCCGAAGCGGCCTGCAGATAGGCATCGGGAACGGCAGCGTGTCCGACCTCCGGCACGATGACCGAGACGGGGTCGACGCCGCGTGACACCAGGACGAGCCGTTCGGCGGCCCGTGCCACCACTCCGTCGTGCGACCTGAAGGCGTGGGCGACGAGGATCTCGGCGTGCACGAGCGCGGCCACGGCCAGCGCCGGCGCATCGGTGGGGGCGGTCAACAGCCTGCCCAGCTCCGCCAGCCGTGCCGTGCCTTCGGCGTTCGTCGGACGCCCCAGATCGGCATCCGGGACCGAACCGGCCGCGGCAATCGCATGCAGCCGGGCGATCGCCTGCAGCGGGGCCCGCTCCCAGGTGGGCACCAGGCCGAGCAGCTCGCTCGACAACCGCAGGGCGGCCCGCGCGGTGGCACCGCCTCCGCCGGAGGCAAGATCGTCCGGCTCGACCGGATCGCCCTCCAGCGTTGCCGAGGCCGCAGCGCCCAGCAGCAACGACCGAGCGGTCTGCTCAGGGCTGCTGCGCCGCAGGCCCCGGTCACGCAAGACGGCATCGATGCCGTTGCGACTGCCGGCGAGGGCCGATGCGACGCCTTCAATCGAGGCAGCCGCGACAAAGGGATCGGACACGCTCCGAGGGTACCGGCAGTACGTGCTGCTCCTCGGTACGGTCGAGGCATGAGCGACTGGCTTGCGGATCGCGCCTCCGAGGAGGACCGGACCGTGAAGTGGATGGTCGGCGAGCAGCTGGCCTGCGTGCTGCACCTCGGTGACTCGGCCTTGGCCTACCGTCTTGCCGACCAGGGCCACGAAGTCGTCGTGGCGGGCGACGAGGTCACGGTTCGCCGGCACGAGCACGTCGGATTCGTCCGCAGCAGGGGTGACCGGCTGCCGTTCGTCGCCTCGTCGTTCGACGCCGTCGTCGTGCCGCACCTCGACGAGTCCAGCCTGGCCATCTCGGAGTACGCCCGCGTCCTACGGCCCGGCGGCCTGGTCGCCACGCTCGCGCACCACCACGACCAGTCGATCCCGTGGTTGCGCCGACTGCGCGACATCATCGGCATGCGCGACATCCCTGATGCCGGGACGAGCCCGTTGGTCGCCTCCGGGCTGTTCGCCGAACCCGAGGAGATCTCCACCGGCGCGTGGGAGCAGCTGGACCTCGACGGCCTCATGCGCTTCGCCCGCGCCAACCGCCATCCTTCGACACCAGACTCCGCCCTGGGTCTCGTCCGCGAGCTGTTCGACGAGTACGGCCGGCAGACTGGATTCCTGCGGTTGCGGCACGAGGTTCGCTGCATCCGCGCCCGCGTCGACAAGACCCAGCTCGAGACCGAGGCGGAGCCGGAGACCGTCCTGCTGGATTTCCGCTGACTCGATCGGCTCTGCCGCAACGGACCCGGGAGGCTCGTCCGGCGCCGCCACGCACCATCACTAGGATGAGTGCCGCGCGTTGCGCCTTCGACTTCCCGCTGCTTCGAACTTCGAGGACTGAACATGCCACCACAGGATGACGGCCCGGCGCACTCCCGGCTCCGTCTGGCCGTCGGCAACGTCGCATACAAGGCGCGCCGGCAGGTGAGCCGGTTCGACAACGCCGAGATCCGTCAGGGACGGACTCTGGCTCGCCGGTCCCGCAAGGGCGCCCCCGACGTCTTGCTCTTCGGTGACTCCGTGACCAGCTTCACGGCGCCGTACGACGACGACCGCCGGCCGTTCCACCGCATGCTCAAGGACGCTTTCGATCCTTCGTTGTCCTTCCACGCAGTCCACGGCGGCAGCTTCAACCCTCTGCTCATCAACCAGTACGTCCGCCTCCTCGAGAGCGGCAGTGCCCGGCCGCTTGTGGTCCTACCGCTCACCGTGCGGGTCCGCACGCTGCCGTGGATGGAGCACCCCGCATACGGTCACCGTCGGGCCAGCGCCTTCCTGGCGTCGCTCGATCCCTCGGCACCGCTGCGCCGAATCCGCAAGGGCCTGCCAGTGGCGTCGCCTGAGGAGTGGGAGCGGTTCTACGCCCTGCCGTTCCCGACCTGGGCCGGCGATCTGACGATCGGTGAGTACGTCCGCCCGCTGCGCGGGCGACCTCTGAGCGAGGACCTGGACGATGCACGGCTCCTCTACGCCTACCATCACGGCGGTCAGATCCTTCCCGGCGAACCGCTCGATGCGATGCACGAGCTGGGCGAGCGGCTCCGGCGCCTGGGCGTCCCGGTGGTCGCCTACCAGACGCCCGTCCCGGTGGAGAAGGGCGTCGAGCTGCACGGGCCCCAGTTCAGGGAGCTCGCCGAGCGCAACCACGCCGTGCTGGAGTCGGCATTCCTGGCCGGATACGGCGACGCGCCCGTCATCCGGTCAGGCGTGAACATCCCCACCCGGGACTTCATCGACTGGCGCGACGGCTCCGAGCACGTCAACGAGCGTGGCCGCATGTTCATCGTCGATCAGGTGTCGGAAGCCGCCCGATCCCTCGGTTTCGCAACCGCGTCCTGACCGGAGTCGCACACGATAGGGTCGAGCGGTGCGCAGGCTCTATCACTTCTTGTTCGTGGCGTGGGCTCGCGCCACCGCCCTGGCCCACCGTCGTTCGAACGTCGACATCGGCCGGGACGTCCTCTTCTACGGCCGGCCGCTGATCAACACGGCCCGTGGGTCGCGCATCCGGATCGGCGACGGTGCGAGCCTGGTCTCCCGCGACTCGCGCAACCCGTTGGGGGTCAACCACCGCGTCGTCATCCGCACCTTGCTGCCGGGAGCGGCGATCACCATCGGCGCGGGGACGGGCATCAGCGGTGGTTCCATCTGTGCGGCGACCTCCGTGACGATCGGCCCGGGTTGCCTCTTCGGCGCCAACGTCACCGTGGTCGACACCGACTTCCACCCGATCAGCTCCGCCACGCGAGCCACTGACCCGATCCCGGACCCGAGGCCGGACGATCGGGTGACGATCGGGCAGAACGTCTTCGTGGGCACCGGCGCAACGATCCTCAAAGGCGTGTCGATCGGGGACGACTGCGTCATCGGAGCCGGTTCGGTCGTCACCCGGAACTGTGAGCCGGGCACGATCGTTGCCGGCAACCCGGCTCGGCAGGTCGGCCTCGTTGAGGTGCGGGCCGCCACCGAGTGACCTAGCCAAACGCGCCGCGGTTGAGCGGTGCGGCCCGACGGTCAGCCCAGCCGGTGACGCTGGGTCGTGAGGAACGAACCGGGACGGAAGAACAACGAGGTGCACCTGGAGTCGCGGGTGAACGGCGCAGCGATCGCCATGCCCATGAAGTCGACCCGCTCGAAGCCGCGGTCGAACCAGGAATCCAGCGCGGCCCGCCACTCGGGCTCGGCATCGAACAGGTCGAGGTCGTCGACGATGATGACTCCGTCGGGCGTCACGAGGTCGGCCGCGAGGTGCAGGGCCTTGACCCGGTCGCCACCGTCGACCACGACGACGTCGAACGTGGCGTCGCCGACGATCGACCGGACCTCCTTGTCGAAGTCCTCCTGGGTGGCGGGGGCAACCTCCGCGGGGACGACATCGACGTTGTCCGGCGCGGTCGACCGGATCTTCGACAACCACTCCGGGTCCGTCTCCAGGGCTGTCACGTGCTTGGCCCGAAGCGCCCACCACGCCGTCGACGCCCCGGAGCCGAACTCCAGCACCGTCCGACCCGTGAACGAGCGACTCTCGAGGTAGCTCACCAGCGGGAACGTCATCCAAGGGGTCGGCGCGTTCTTGCCACCTTTGACCGAGCGGGTCAACGCACTCCGGAAATAGCCCCGCTTGGCCGCATGTGCCGTCGGTGTGAAGAGGGCCATGAAGATCTCGCGCACGAAGACGTACACCTTCATCGGCAGCAGCCTTTTCAGCAGGCCGTGCGCGGAAGGGCGTGCAGCGGGAGTGGTGCTCGACATCAAGAGTCTCCTCGTGATTGAGGTTGCGGGTCAGGGGACGGGGCGACATCGATCAGGAGTCGGCGCATGTGTCGCCTCGTCAGCACGATCATCGGCACCAACTGTATCGACGCCGCAGACACCAGGTTGCCGATCACCGGGCCGACCAGGCCGATGTCGCGCGTGAGGATGATCGACACGAGCAGGTTGGTGGCGCCGACCACGACGCCGAGGAGCGCAAGGAGCCAGATCTTCTGGGCCACCATGAGCAGGTAGGAGTACTGGACGATCATCGTCAGGTAGACCGTCCAGACGCCCAGTGCCAGGAACAGGCTGGTTGGTGGGACCAGGTCCTCGCCGACCCACAGTCGCGTGAACGTCGGGCCGATCGCGACCAGCACGACGCTGCTGGCAGCCGCAACGCCCCCCACGACGACGAGCGAGTGCCGGAACCTCCGGCGTACCCACTCCAGGTCGCCGCGAGCGAGGGCCTCGGACATGGCGGGCCACATCTGCTGGCCCGCCAGCGAGAGGGTCCCGTAGATGAGACTGAACAACCGGGCCGCGATCGCGAAGATGGCGGCGTCAGCCGCCCCGAGGACTGCGGCGACCACGACCGAGTCGAGGGTGTAGGCGATGACCCAGCCGATGGACAACACCGCGTACGCGATCCCCTCACGCAGAAAGCGCAGACCGGCGACCACGTCGAGGGACGACAGGCCCACGCGGAGCTCGGGGTGCACGACCATGACGTACGCGAGCTGCAGCAGCCAGGTCGTCGAGTAGGGCGCGAAGATCGAGATCAAGTAGGTCCAGATCGGCCCGTCGACGTATGCGCACACGCCGACGAGCGCCACGGAGACGACGGCCGCGACGGAGTCGCACACCCGGATGAGAGTGGCCCGCTGGAGTGCGGCAAGCACCCGGGAGCCGACCGTCCCGAGGATCCCGACGGCACCCATCACGAAGAACGCCACCAACGTGATGCGCAGATCAGACGATGAGACATCGTCGGCGCCGAGCACGTGCTGCCACGGCAGGATCCATACGGAGACGACGCCGAGGACCCCGGCTGCGCCGGCGATGATCAGCATCGCGGAAAGGGCGGACGACACGATCCGCTGCATTTCGGCGACGTCGCCGAGCGCGTGAGCGCGCGGGAGCTGGGTCATGACCATCGAGCCCATGCCGAAGTCGCCGAACGCGAAGTACACGAGCAGTGCGCTCAGCACCGTCACCACGCCCAGCTCGGGCGCTTCGAGCGATCGCGCAGCCAGGCCGATGCTGATCAGGCTGCTCAGCGCCGTGAGGATGCGGGCGACCAACGCAGCGATCGCCGAGGACACCAACGCGCGGTCGCGTTGCTCGGACGTGGCCACGACAGTCGGCTCACGCCGGAACCGGGGCGTGCGGTCCCGGCGGTTCATGCCGACCTGCGCCTCACCATCGGCGCGAGGTCACGACGCCGGAAGGCGGCGCTGCCCGAACACGCGAGGGACACGAGCGCGTACAGCGCTGTAGAACTTCGAGTGCCGGAACGGCTGAGCCATGCCTGCGGCCCAGTAGGCGGCCGAGGCGCTCACCGCCACGACACGCTCGCGGAACGTGCGGGCGTGGGCGAGACGAACCTCGGTGGCCTCGCGAACGATCGGCCACAGGGTCGACCCGCCCTTGCTCTCCGCGTGCCAGCGCAACCCGGCGACGACCTCGGGGATGAAGACGACGGTCGGCTCGGTCTCGGACAGCCTCGCGAAGAGGTCCATGTCCATGCAGTACTGGTACTTGGCGTTGAAGCCACCGACCTCACGGATCAGATCGGCCCGGTAGGCGACCGATCCGGTGAACAGATTGGAGCCCACACCGACGAACGCCTCACGGGTGATCGGGCCGGGCGTGTAGGTGCGCACGATGCGGCCGGAGTTCTGAAAGATCGTGCTGCGGCCCGCAAGCAGGTCGGGCTTTTGGAGCAGGCCCTCGCGCACCGCTGCCAGCGCGCCGGGATAGACGATGTCGTCGGCGTTGAGCCACATGACGTAGTCGTTGGTGGCACGGACGAGGGCGCGCTGCAAGGCGTCGGACTGTCCTTCGTCCGGCTCGCTGACCACGCTCAGCCACGGGCGGTCGCCGTACTTGGCGACCAGCGCTTCAACCGACCCGTCCTTGGAGCCGCCGTCCTGGAGCAGGACCTCGTCGCCCTCGATGAGCTGATCGGCCACGGAATCGATGGCCGTCTCGAGGTAACCACCTGGGTTGTAGGAGGGCACAAGGAAGCTGATGGGGACGGCTGCAGTCATCGTCCGGGTTCTCCTGACTCGGGCTGACCACGCGAGGAAATGGTCGCGGGCTCGAACGTTACTCTAACGACAGGCGGCGCCAGCCGTTACTGTTGGACTCAGTCCGGCCCGAGTGCCGACCCGCGGTCAGACCCACGACGCAGCGGTCCAACCCTGTCCCATCTCCACCCAGTCAGGGAGGCACGTTGAGCCCGACCCGCTCGCGCCACGACTTCGTTGAAGGCGCCAAGCTGGGCGTACGTCGTGCGCTAGGCAAGGCCGATCTGAGCATCGGTCGAGACCCCTATTCGCACCGCGTGACACGTTCACTCGCGCACCACGGCATCGACACCGTCATCGATGTGGGCGCCAATGTCGGACAGTATGCGGCGCTGCTCCGGGCGGCCGGCTATCGCGGCCACATCCTCTCGGTGGAACCGCTCGACACGGCGTTCGCCGCACTGTCGGCCCGCGCCGCCAAGGATCCACGCTGGACCGCCGTGCAGAACGGCGTCGGCGAAGCGCCCGGAACGATGGAGATCAACATCAGTGCGAACTCCTATTCGTCGTCCGTGCTCGACATCAACGACGCACACCTCGAGGCCGCTCCCGACTCGCGCTACGTCGGGACGCAGCAGATCGAGCTGACCACGGTCGCCCTCCTGATCGAGCAGCAGGGCATCGACCCGGCACGATGCCTCCTCAAGGTCGACACGCAAGGCTACGAGGCGCAGGTCCTGGCCGGCGCCGCCTCGGTCATCCACCAGATCGCCGCCGTGCAGCTCGAGCTGTCGTTCGTCGAGCTGTACGCCGGGCAGGCCCTGTTCGACGACCACGTCGCGGCACTGCGCGGGCACGGGTTCCAGCTCTGGTCGCTCGATCCCGGCATCTCAGACACAGATGGACGCCTGCTGCAGTGTGACGGACTGTTCATGCGACCCGGCGGGGCGGCGTGAAGATCCTCGTCGAGGCGCTGTGCGCCGAGTTCGGAGGGATCCGGACGTACGTCGAGCACCTGCTGCGAGCGTGGCCCGCCGAGTTCCCGGACGACGAGCTGCACGTCATCGTCCGCGATGACAGTGACCTACCGGTGCCACCGGGCGTGCACCGTCACGCCGTGGCCATACCTCCGCTCGGCCCGTTGGGACGACCGGTCGCCCAGACTCGTCATGCGCGCCGACTCACCAAGCAGCTGCGGCCCGACGCCGTGCTCGCCACGCTGCCGTCGACGACCTCCCTGCGCGTGGACGCACCGATGGCGGTGGTCGTCTACGACCTGCGTCACGCCCTGCGGCCCGACCAGTTCTCCCGCCAGACCCGCATCCTCCGTGCGATCAGCTATCGCCGCGGTTATGCGCTGGCGGACGGCATCATCAGCATCTCGCAGAGGTCACTCGACGATCTGCACGAGCTGCACCCCCGGACCCGCAAGACCCCGGCCGTGGTCGCTCATCTGGGCGCCGACCACGTCGACGAGTGGGCCGCCGCGCCATCGGACGACACCCGGCCGATGGCCCTGGCGTTCGGGCACCAGAGCAACAAGAACACCGACCTCCTCCTCGCCGCCTGGCAACACCTGACCGGGGGTGGCAAGGCGCCGGCCCGTCTGCTGGTGCTCGGCCTCGGCGAGCGACGCCGGGCCGAGGTGGCGGCAGAGCTCGGCCGGCGCGGACTGGCCAAGGACGTCAGCCTCGCCCCGTTCGTCTCGGACGAGGAGTTCCACGGCCTGTTCGCCGGGGCCGACGTGATCGTGTTCCCGTCCGACTTCGAGGGATTCGGCCTGCCCGTGCCCGAAGGCATGCGGTTGGGCGTACCCGTCGTCATCGGGCCCGAGAAGGCGACCCAGGAGGTCGCCGGTGGCCACGCAGTCGTCATGGCGTCCTGGTCTGCACAGGACCTTGCCACCGCGGTCGACCGCGCTCTCGCCATGACTCCTGTGCAACGTGCGGAGGCCCGGCGATTCGCGGACCGTTACACGTGGGCGGCGACCGTCCGCACCACCCGCACGATGCTCAACGACCTCGCGGCCGGCCGATCTGCCACCGTCCCAACGTCGCCCCAAGGAGCCTGACGTGTCCGACCGACTGACACACCTCGTCGTCCAGCTGCGCTGGAAGCTGCGTTCCCTCCTGCCTGATGACACCCCCAAGCGTCGCGACATCCAGGGCGTCAGCCTGTGGATGCCGCGGGCGCATCGGCTCGGGGACTTCGCTGCGGTCGCCCCCGACTACGGGCAGAACATCGTCCGTCTGGCCGCGGCTCTCGACCCGGGCGAGCCGCT
Source organism: uncultured Actinomycetota bacterium (assembly GCA_963759975.1). Classification (GTDB taxonomy): domain Bacteria; phylum Actinomycetota; class Actinomycetes; order Propionibacteriales; family Nocardioidaceae; genus Aeromicrobium. The sequence goes on along the minus strand of CAVXBS010000025.1, from coordinate 1,769 downwards.
GCAGCTCATCGACGTCGGCGCCAACATCGGTGACACGACGGCACAGGTCCTCGCGTCCCGGCCCGGCACTGCCCTGTGCGTCGAGGCCGACGCCTACTGGCTGCCGTTCCTGCAGCGCAACCTCGACGAGTCGACGTCCACGATCGCCTTCAAGCTCCTCATCCCGTCGGCTGAGGTCGCCGCCACGGCGACTCGCCCGGTTCGCAACAACCAGGGCACCACGACATTTGCCGAGGGCACCGACCCGACGACCGCACCGCCGGTCGCGATCGGTGACCTGCCCGCGAGCTATCCCGAGTTCGACCGAGTCCGCCTGGTGAAGTCCGACACGGATGGCTACGACGCGGCGCTGATCCCGGCCCTCGCCGAGACGTATGCGGCCACGAGACCTGCGCTGTTCTTCGAGTACGACGAACGGCTGACCCGCAACGCGGGCAACGACCGCCCTGCCGACCTGTTCGTCCGCCTGGTCGAGCTCGGCTACGACCGCTTCGTGGCGTGGGACAATTGGGGGGCGCACCGCTCGACGTTCACCGGCAGCGACTGGATCGACGCCGTGGACCGGCTTCGAGACGGCATCGCCGCCGGCCGCTGGGACTTCTGGGACATCGCGGCCGCGCATCGGGACGACCCGGCCGGCATCGCGGCGGTCGAGTCCTTCGGCACGCCCTGAGGCAGCCTGAGCCCGGCTTGTGCCCGGTCGGGGTCAGACCCGCACGAAGACGTTCAACGTGGCCGCAAACCGGCGCGGGAGGAGCCGGTTCAACAACGCGGCTGCGAACCAGGTCGGCCGGTAGCGCTCGAAGTAGGTGGGCACCGCCTCGTGGCCGTAGATGAACACCTCGTGGCCGGCGAAGTGCCGGCGCAGGTCCTTGCGGGTGTTCATGGCGTAGCGCGTGGGGAAGACGTCTTCCGCGGGGCGCGTGGGCTGCAGGCGGCGCAGCACCCGGGTGTGCCACCTGTTGGGGACCGAGCGGGCTCCCAGTCCGGTGAGACCCCACTTGAACGGGGTACGGGCGACGAACCAGCCTCCGGGCTTGACGATCCTGAAGATCTCGGCGACGAACGTGTCGACGTCCTCAGGTGCCACGTGCTCGAGGACCCAGTCCGCGACGACGACATCGAAGTAGTGGTCGTCGAACGGGAGGGGCTCGCCGAGCCCGGTGACGACCGCGCGATCCAGTGCGGGGTTGTCGAGAACGGCCGGGTCGACGTCTGATCCGACCACCTCGGCGACACGACCTTTGAGCCAGCGGACGTCCCTGCGGACCTGCGGCGCGGGCTCGACAGCCCACTGCCCGCGGCCAGCTCCGAGGTCGAGCACGCGGCTCTCCGGACCGACCAGCGAGCCGATCCTCAAGTAGAACTCCACTTCACCGTCGTTGTGGGGATAGCCCCCCACGGCGGCCTCGGGATAGAAGCGAAGGGTCGACGGCTGGGGAGCGTAGTTGTGATCCACGAGAACACCCTAAGGCCAAGCGTGCACGGTCGACTTCGTCTCAGCGAAACGGCCCGAGGTACCGGTTTTGTCCGCTGTGTTTCCTATCGTGGAGAGCGAGGGAAGGAGGCCGGCATGAGACATTCACTGGAGCTGATCGGACTGGCGATGACCTGCGAGACCTGCGAGGGCGAGATCGAGCTGCCCGAGGATCTCGAGTCGGGCACCAGCATGTGTCGTCAGTGTGGCATCGCGTTCCTGGTCGACGCGCCCTACGAGTCCGCCCGGGCGTCGCGCACCAGCGCCTGAGCGCGGGTGCCCACCTGCGGCC
>CAVXBS010000024.1:0-10093 GCA_963759975.1 uncultured Actinomycetota bacterium | reverse complement strand
GCCGGGGGCCGCCAGCGTGGCTCAAGAAACGGGGAGCGCGCCGACGAGACGCTCGCGAGCCGACTTCCACGGCTTGTCCCAGCTGACGTCGCCGGCCTGCAGCACCTCGCCGCACGCGCTGCACCGGTCGGCCGAGGTGGTCTCGGCGCCGCAGGTCTCATGGATCAGCGCCATGTGCGCTCCGCCCTCGGGCAGCGGCGTGTGCTTCTCCGCCCAGATCGACACCGCATGCATGATCGGGAGCAGGTCGGCACCGGCCTCGGTGGCGACGTACTCAAAATGCGTACGCCGATCGGCGCGATACTCGACCTTGCGCAGCAGCCCCTCGTCGACGAGCAGTCTGAGCCGGCGACTCAGGACGGCGTCCGAGATCCCGATGCTGTCGCGGATCGCGTCGAACCTGCAGCGTCCGTGCAGGACCTCACGCATGATCAGCATGATCCAGGGATCACCGAGCACGTCGAGCCCTCGGCGTACGGGACACAGGTCCTCTGACCAGTCGGAACGCAATGGCACGATGCACCTCACATGTGGCCGGATTTCGGCTTGCTCCAGGAAAGCCAGCACCAGTATGGTCGATCCGTCAACTTTCCTCAAGGAAGTCAGGGTCCATGACTCGTACGCGCATCCACCCGGCCTGGTTCGTGGCGGTGACGGCCTTCGTCGCGCTGGTCGGGGCCGCCGGCTTCCGTGCCGCGCCGGGTGCGCTGTTCGTGCCGCTGCACGACGAGTTCGGCTGGTCGACCAGCATCATGTCGCTCGCGGTCAGCATCAACCTGCTGCTCTACGGCCTGACGGCACCGTTCGCGGCAGCGCTGATGGACACGTTCGGCATCCGCAAGGTGACGACCGTCGCGCTGCTGATGGTGTCGCTCGGCAGCGGCCTGACGGTGTTCATGACCGAGTCGTTCCAGCTGCTCATCACGTGGGGCGTGCTGATCGGCCTCGGCACGGGCTCGATGGCGATGGTGTTCGCCGCGACGATCGCCAATCGCTGGTTCATCGAGCGCCGCGGCCTCGTCATGGGCATCCTGACGGCCGGCGGCGCCACCGGTCAGCTGGTGTTCCTGCCGATCGTCGCGGCCCTGGCCGAGAACGTGGGGTGGCGCACGGCGTCACTCGTGATCGCGGGCGCAGCACTGCTGGTCGTACCCCTCGTGATCCGCTTCATCGGAGACTTCCCCGAGGATCGCAGCCTCACCCCGTACGGCGCTCCGGCGGACTGGGCACCGCCGCCCCGGCAGACCGGTGGAGCGGCGAAGCGGGCCACCGACGCCTTGCGCGCCGCCGCCCGGGTGCCGGCGTTCTGGGCGCTCGCAGCGGCGTTCGCGATCTGCGGCGCGACGACCAACGGTCTGGTCGGCATCCATTTCATCCCCTCCGCCCACGACCACGGCATGGACCAGACGACGGCGGCGAGCCTGCTCGCGGTCGTCGGCATCTTCGACATCGCCGGCACCGTGGCATCCGGCTGGTTCACGGATCGTTACGACCCGCGGCTCCTGCTCGTCGGCTACTACGCGTTCCGCGGCCTCGGGCTCGTCCTGCTGCCGACGCTGCTGTCGTCGAGCGTACGGCCGAGCATCGTCGCGTTCGTCGTGATCTACGGGCTCGACTGGGTCGCGACGGTGCCGCCGACCGTCGCGCTGTGCCGGGAAATCTTCGGCGACCAAGGCACCATCGTGTTCGGCTGGGTGTTCGCGTCACACCAGTTCGGCGCCGCCGCTGCTGCCCTCGTCGCGGGCGTCATCCGCGACCAGACCGGCAGCTACTCGCTGGCGTGGTTCGGCGGCGCCGGCCTGTGCGCCGTCGCCGCCGTGCTGTCCTGGATCCTCGGCTCGTCACGCAAGCGTGCCGCCGTACGCGAGTCCCTCACGCCCCTCCCGATGTAGAGGACCTCACTGGGGTGACGATTGCGTCGCGAAACGCCGCATGACCCCGACCGGAACGTCGCTCCCACGGAGTAGCCCGCTGGTGGGGTCAGGCGGAGGTGAGGGTGGCGAGGGCCGAGGCGAAGAGGGCGAGGCCGTCGGTGCCGGGACCCGTCAGGTCCTCGACGGCGTGCTCGGGGTGCGGCATGAGCCCGACGACGTTGCCACGCTCATTGGTGATGCCGGCGATGTCGCGCAGCGAGCCGTTGGGGTTGACGTCGACGTAGCGGAACACGACCTGGCCCTCACCCTCGAGCCGATCGAGCGTGTCGGCGTCGGCGACGAAGCCGCCCTCGCCGTTCTTGAGCGGGATGACGATCTCGTCGTCGACCGCGAGGTTGGACGTCCACGCGGTCGAGGCGTTCTCGACCTTGAGGGTCTGGTCACGGCAGATGAACGTACGGTGGTCGTTGCGGATCAGGGCACCGGGCAACAGGTGCGACTCGCACAGGATCTGGAAGCCGTTGCAGATGCCGAGCACCGGCATGCCGCCCTCGGCCGCCGAGATGACCTCGGTCATGACGGGCGCAAAACGGGCGATCGCACCGGCGCGCAGGTAGTCACCGTAGGAGAAGCCGCCCGGCAGGATCACCGCGTCGACACCCTTGAGGTCGTGGTCACCGTGCCACAGCGCAACCGGCTCGCCACCAGCGATGCGTACGGCGCGCTGCGCGTCGACGTCGTCGAGCGACCCCGGGAAGGTGACGACGCCGATCTTCATGAATCAACCCGTACGGCGTAGTCCTCGATCACCGGGTTGGACAGCAGGGTGCCGGCGAGGGCGTGCACCTCGGCGAGGGTCGCCTCGTCGGCCACCTCGACCTCGAGCTCGAACCGCTTGCCCTGGCGCACGTCGGTCACGGCGTTGAAGCCGAGGCGCGGCAGGGCGCCGTGTACGGCCTTGCCCTGCGGGTCGAGAATCTCGGGTTTGGGCATGACATCGACGATGACGCGGGCCACGGACGCTCCTTGAGTGGTCGGTGCCCTCAGTCTATCGGTGGTTCGCGGGTGCCAGAAACCGCGTTCAGGACAGCTCGCGCTTGAGGATCTTGCCGGTGCTGGTCATCGGCAGCTCGTCGCGGAACTCGACCACCCGGGGGTACTTGTAGGCCGCGAGCTGCTCCTTGCCCCACGCGACCAGGTCGGCCTCGGAGACGTCGTCGTGGTCCTTGTTCTTGACCACGACGGCCTTGATCTCCTCACCGTGCGACTCGTGCGGCACTCCGATCACCGCGACCAGCGACACCGCGGGATGCTCCATCAGGATTTCCTCGATCTCACGCGGATAGACGTTGAATCCACCGCGGATGATCATGTCCTTGGACCGATCGACGATGTAGTAGAAGCCGTCCTCGTCCTTCCTGGCCAGGTCGCCGGACCGGAACCAGTCGTCCCGGATCGCCTCAGCCGTCGCCTCGGGACGGTTGTGGTAGCCCTTCATGACGTTGTGACCCTTGATCGCGATCTCCCCCACCGCATCGGGCCCGTCCGGTACGTCGCTCCAGTCGTCATTGATCAGCTTCATCTCGACGCCGGGGATCGGTACCCCGATCGAGCCGACCCGCGGCTCCTCACCGAACCGCGAGAACGACGCCACCGGCGACGTCTCCGACAACCCATAGCCCTCCAGGATCGTCACCCCGAACCGCTCCTTGAACTGCCGGTGGATGTCGACCGGCAGCGCCGAACCACCGGCCGCTGCGAGCCGCAGGTTGGCCGCCAGCGCCTCCACGTCCACCGTGTCGTCCAACGCGCCGAGCAGCCCCCAGTACATCGTCGGCACACCGGCGAAGAACGTCACCCGGTTGGCCAGCATCAGCTTCAGCGCCGCCTGCGCCTCGAACCGCGGCAGCATCACCACCGTCCCACCGAACGCGATCGAGCCGTTCTGGATCACCGTCTGTCCGAACGAGTGGAACAACGGCAACACACACAAGTACGTGTCCGGGTGCCTCGCGTCGGCACCGAACAGATCCTTGCTGGCCAGCGCGTTGTCCCGCATGTTGCGGTGCCGCAGCTCAGCACCCTTGGGCTGACCCGTCGTGCCCGACGTGTAGAGGATGACTGCCGTGTCATCGTCGTCGCGCTCGACGGTCGCGAATGTCGGCGGCTGCTGCGCCACCAGCGGGCCGTAGAACTCCGGCGGCTCCATCGGCTCGGGCTGCTTGGAGTCCAGCTTGATCAAGAAGAACTCGGTGCACGACTCCGTCGCCTGGAACCCCTCCCAGGCAGCGTCGCCGATCGGCAGGTCCGGCGTGCCCTCGAACGCGAAGTACGCCTTGGCGTCCGAGTCGGCCAGGTGATAGGCCACCTCGCGCCCCTTGAGCAGCACGTTCAGCGGGACGACCGTCGCGCCGGCCTTGAGGATGCCGAAGTAGATGATCGTGAAGTACGGCAGGTTGGGGCACGACAAGGCGACCTTGTTCCCCGGCGCGATGCCACGGGACACGAGCAGGTTCGCCACCTGGTTCGCGGCGCCGTTGACCTGCGCATACGTCAACCGGGTGTCCCCGAACACGATCGCCGCGCGATCGGCATACTTCTCGGTCGACTGCTCCAGCAGGGCGGCGAGATTGGTCACTGTGACTCCTCCAGGTGTGACGGGCCTCTCACCATACCCGGGGTATCCGGGGGGCGGGCACAACCTTTTCGAACATCGGTGCATCTCCCCCGACAACGCCAACTCAAGGGGAAGCATGACCACTGAACTCGCTCGGCCCACGACTCCGGTCGTCCCGGCCACGGTCTCCGTCGCAGGCACGATCTCGGACCCTGGCGGCTATCCGCTCGCCGGCATCGAGATCGCCTTGTACGAGGTCGGATCCGACGACGGCGTCCGTCTCGACACCACGATCACGGACGACGTCGGCGGATACCGCTTCGCCCGCGTGCGCGCCACCGCAGGCGACGACTACCGACTCGAGGCGAGGGACGACTCAGGCGCTCACGTCTTCACCTGCTCGACCTTCGCGATCGGGTCTGATCCCACGACGCACCACACGATCATGCCCGTCGCCGGATACGTCCAAGGCAAGGTCTTCACCCAGAACGGCTCCACCCCCGCCCAGCCCGCCACTCACGTGAGCGTCACGGCTGCGGGCGCGTACGTCGTGCAGGCCGTCAACGTCTCGGCCAAGGGCACGTTCCGCATCGGCGGACTGCCGGCCGGGAAGTACACGCTGCTGTTCCACGACGACGTCCACCTCGACGATGCCGTCAGTGCCCACTGGATGAGTGTCGCCGTCGCAGCGGGCCGTACGACGACGATCGAGGACCGGGTGCTTCCCCTCTCTCCGAGGAACTGAGCCGGACCGGGCAACCTTTGCGCACGGCGGCGCATCTCCCCGGTGACACACCACCGACCCGAGGGGGAAGCATGACCGCACGACTCGTACGACTGACCCGGACCACCGTGGCCACCATCTGCGCCATGGTGGTCCTGGTCGCCGGCAGCACGACTGCCGCGATCGCCACGACATCAGCCACAGCGACGACGGACACCATCACGGGGACGATCACCGACTCCAGCGGCTATCCGCTCGCCGGCATCACGATCAGGCTCTTCGACGACGGGCCCGACGAAGGCACCCTCGTCGACACCACCACGACGAACACCGCCGGGCGATACCGGTTCACCGGCGTGCACGCCGGGAGCGGCGAGACCTATCGACTCGAGGGGACGGACCCGACGGGCGCTCACGTCTTCCTGTACTCCAGCTTCGAGGTCGGATCAGCCCCCGCGATGACGCACAACGCGACCATGACGCTGGCCGGCTTCATCCAGGGCACGGTCACGACCAGGGCCGGCACGGCGCCGGCGCAGCCCGCGAAGCACGCCTACGTCACGGCGTACGGCAAGAACGCCACCGAGACGGTCAGCGTCTCGGCCAAGGGCACGTTCCGCATCGGCGGGCTGCCGGCCGGCACGTACGTGCTGGAGCTCCAGGATCGCGACGAGGCCTTCGCGGCGCAGTGCTACAGCAACATCCGCATGGGCTCCGAGGGTTGTGAGGGCACGACTGGCGCCACCCGGGTCACCGTCACGGCGGGCAAGGCGACGACGATCGCACCGCAGGTGTTCACCCACCCGACCAGCTTGCTCGGTGGCACGGTGACCGATCCGGACGGCAACCCGCTCAGCGGTGCGTCGATCGAGGTCTACACCGCCAAGAAGCACCTGGTCGACGACTCGTACACCAAGGACGACGGCTCCTGGAGCATCCGCGGCATCGCGTACGTCGGCAAGGTCAAGATCGTCGCCCGGGACAGCGACGGCGTCCTGCGCGACACCTGGTACGCCAAGGCGGTCGACTTCGCGCACGCCACTGCCGTGGCACTCAAGGAGGGGTCGAAGATCACGGACACCAGCATCACGATGCTGGAGAAGTAGAACGGCGAGGGCGTGTCCGCCAAGCGGCGGACACACCCCCTGTCGTCCCTTGCGGCGGTGGCTCAGCAACCGTCGCGCATCAGGCCGGGCTTCGCCCCACTCGTCACCTCGACGAAGGTCACCGGGTCGGTCGGCGCGATCACATCGGGCTTCGCGTCGAACAAGAACCCGATCCAGCCCGCGCCCTCGCTGACGAACAGCCCGGTCTGCCCGTAGCCCGCCTCTTCAGGCGCCACGTCACCGAGAACCCCCTGGACACTCTCGTACGTGCTGCCCACGCCGAGACCCGAACGCGTACGCGGGCCACCGCCCCGGATGCCGATCGACGCCACCGAACCGTCGTCGCGGGTGACGACGTCGAGCTGATCGTTGTAGCCCTGCCGCCACACCAGGTCGTCGACCCGGTTGCACGTAGGGACGGAGATGTCGGAGTCGAAGTAGCCCGTCGCATACGCGGCCGCCTTGCTCATCCCGATCTGCACCGGGCCCACGGCGCCAGGGATGATCCGCAACGAGCCCACCGGGGCCAATGGCATGCGCGGGGGCTCGGAGGTCTTGGTGCCCCCGCCCCCCGTTCCCGCCGGCGCGTTCGCGGTCTTGGTCGACTTGGGTTTGTCGGCCTTCTTGGTCGTCGCGGACGCCGATGGCTTGGCCTTCGGCTGCTCGTCGGACTCCGGCTTGAGCTGGTGTGCCACAACACCCGTGCCGACCCCGCCGACCATGCTGAGCGCCAGGATTCCGGCTGCTATCTGCTGCTTCATGACTGCCTCCCGGCTGCTGGTGCCCCAGGCGGAGCACTCCTCGGGGACAGAGATGCCACGGGTGCCTCAGAAGTTGCCTTCATGGACACCCAACCTCTCGCGTACGAATCCGCGCGCGGTGTGGATGCGAGCCTTGACCGTGCCCAGCGGCGTCTGCGTCAGGGCGGCGATCTCGTCGTACGGCAGCGAGCCGATGTCACGCAGCACGAACGCCTCGGCCGTCGAGGGATGTGCCTGCTCCAGCGCCTCGATCGCGTCGAGCAGGTCGATACGGCTGCCCGCGATGACGCTCGTCGTGCGCGGATCGGGGCTGACCGGCATCTCGTCGACGGATCGCTCGGCGAACCGCCGCTTCAGTGTCCGATACGTCTGACGTGCCGAGTTCGACGCGATCACGGTGACCCAGCCCATGAAGGATCCCGTGCCGGAGTAGTCGCGCAGATGCGTCGCGATCAACAGCAGGGCGTCCTGCGCCGCCTCCTCGGCGTCGAGGGTGTGCGGCAGCAGCCGGGCGCAGCGGCTGACGACGCGCGGGCGGATGGCGGCCAGCAGCTCCTCCATCGCTGGCGCGTCGCCAGAACGCGCCCTGGCGATCAGCTCCTCGTCGACGTCCATGCCCCGAACGATACTGATACGGGTTGTCGCGCATACTGATGCGTGATGAAACAGATCGGACGCTATCGCCTTGACGCGGTCGAGGGCTTCGGGGCGTTCGCGACGGTGTGGCGCGGTTTCGACACCGAGCTCGAGATCCCCGTCGCCATCAAGCTGTTGGCGGAGAACTGGGCGCACCACGCCGACGTGCGCGAACGGTTCCTCGCTGAGGCTCGCCTGCTGCGCCGCATCCACGATCCCCGAGTGGTGCGTGTGCACGACATCGGCACGCACGACGATCGGCCCTATTTCGTCATGGACCACGTCGCCGGCGGCACGGTTGCCGACCGGGTGAGTCCACCGGGCTCCGCCGAGGACGCCCTGCGCCTGGCGATCGAGTCGGCCCGCGCCGTGCAGGTGCTGCACGAGGCGGGACTGTTGCACCGCGACGTCAAGCCCAGCAACCTGCTGGTCGCCGAGGACGGTCGGGTGCTGGTCGCCGACCTCGGCAGCGCCAAGCGTCTCGCGGAGGCCAGCGGCGTCACGGTCACCACCGGCACGCCGGCCTACATGGCGCCGGAGCAGGCCCGCGGCGCACCGGTAGACGCCCGCTCGGACGTCTACTCCCTGGGAGCGGTGACGTACGAGCTGATCTCGGGCCGCCAGCCATACGACGTCAGCGACCCCGGCACGCTGCTCCACCGGCCCAACGACAGCAAGCCCGAGCCGCTCGCCGGGTCGCACGACGTGCCGCGCAACCTCGATCACGTCCTGGCCTCGTCCCTCGCCACCCGGCCGGCCGACAGGCCCGTCTCGGCAGAGGCGCTCGCCGACGCGCTCGAGCAGATCGCGGGCGGCGCCAAGGTGCGCCACGTGCGTCGCGTGCGGCGTGAGGTCTCCCCCGCGCTCGCGGTCACCCTGGCAGTGCTGGTGTTCGCCGCCTCCGCCGTGGCGACGTGGTACCTGATCCGCTAGGAATCAGAACGTCTCGCCGGTCAGCTGTTCGTACGCCTGGACGTAGCGGTCCCGGGTCTTCTCGACGATCTCGGCGGGCAGCGCGGGGGGCTGCCGGTTGCCCGCACGGTCCCAACCGCTCTCGGGCGACGTCATCCAGTCCCGCACGAACTGCTTGTCGTACGACGGCTGGGCCCGACCGGGCTGCCACGAGTCGGCCGGCCAGAAACGGGACGAGTCGGGCGTGAGCACCTCGTCCGCGAGGACGATCGTGCCGTCGCTTCGCGCACCGAACTCGAGCTTGGTGTCCGCGAGGATGATGCCGCGCTCCCTGGCGATCTGCTCCGCCCGTGCATAGACCTGCAGCGTGAGGTCCCGCAGGGCGGCCGCGCTCTCGGCACCGATCGTCTCGGTGATCTGCTCGAACGACACGTTCTCGTCGTGCTCGCCCATCTCGGCCTTGGTGGCCGGGGTGAAGATCGGCTCCGGCAGCCGCGAGGCGTCGACGAGACCGGCCGGCAGCGGCACACCGCACACCTCACCAGTCGCGTTGTAGTCGCTCAGGCCCGAGCCGGTCAGATAGCCGCGCGCGACGCACTCGACGGGGAACATCTCGAGCTTCTCGACGATCAGGGCCCGGCCGCGCACGCGCTCGGGCACCGAGGTCGACACGACGTGATTGGGCACGAGGTCGCTCAGCTGGTCGAACCACCACAGCGACATACGGGTGAGGATCTCGCCCTTGTCGGGAATGCCCGGCGTCAGCAGGAAGTCGTACGCCGAGATCCGGTCGGACGCGACCATGAGCAGGTGACCGTCCTGCACTTCGTACAGGTCACGCACCTTGCCTGAGTGCAGGTGGCGGGCTCCGGGGATGTCGAGTGGCACAGGGCCAGACTAGTGGCGCCGCTGGCGTCGTGTTCCAGGCCACCGCATGATGGGCAGATGACAGGACGCACCGACACCGCGACGCGGACGATCCAGGCATCAGCCGAGGTGCTCTACCGCGCCCTGACCGACGCTGAGGCGCGCGCCAGGTGGCTGCCGCCCCCGGGCATGACCGCCCGGATGGAGCGGTACGACCTGCGGGTCGGCGGTGGCTATCGGATGGTGTTGACGTACGACGAGCCCGCCGCCGACACCGGCAAGAGCACCGCCGACTCCGACGTCGTCGAGGCCACGTTCGTGGACCTCGTCGAGGGTGAACGGGTGGCCGAGTCGATCGAGTTCGAGTCCGACGACCCGAGGTTCGCGGGCACCATGACCATGACCTGGCAGCTGACCCCGATGGACGGTGGGACCGCCGTCAGCATCCTGGCGTCGGACGTACCGGCCGGCATCGCTCCCGGCGACCACGCCACCGGCATGCAGTCCTCGCTGCAGAACCTCGCCGCGTACGTCGAGGGCTAGAGGATCGAACCTGGAGCGTAGGCCGCGGCTTCGGGGTTGGCGGTCACGAGCTG
>CAVXBS010000023.1:0-58211 GCA_963759975.1 uncultured Actinomycetota bacterium | reverse complement strand
GGCGGGGCGGAACGGATGCGGAGGTGCGCGAGGCGGCCAAGAGGGGTCCTTCCAAGGGCTCGCAGGCGGGCGGCTCGTGAGGTCGTGCTGCCGCGCACGCCAATCGACCCCGGTCAAGGGGACATGGGCAGACAGAGCGAGCGCGAAAGTTCAGTGTAACCCGCAGGGCACAGCGAAGCAAGGGCGGGTCTTGTCCGGCCACCGGCGAGGGCTTCCTCGACACCGGCCTTCCACGAGTCGTCGCCGATCAACCAGGCGAAGCTGTCGGTCTGCAGAGCGAGAAGCTCTGGGACCTCGAGCGGTTCTGAGATTTTTGCAAAGGAGATGCGGCGGGGCTGAACAGGTGCGGAGGTGCGCGAGGCGGCCAAGAGGGGTCCTTCCAAGGGCTCGCAGGCGGGTGGCTCGGTGGATCGTGCTGCGCGCACGCCAATCGACCCCGGTCAAGGGGACATGGGCAGACAGAGCGAGCGCGAAAGTTCAGTGTAACCCGCAGGACACAGCGAAGCAAGGGCGGGTCTTGACAAACCCAGCCGCGTGGGGGAGTCTATTTGGCTTTTTGCGCAAAAGCAGGCATTTCACGCAGGAACTCGCCGTGAGTTTGAGGCTACAACGCGCGTACGTTGTTGACGAGCCAGCCGCCGTCGGTCTTGACCATCGAGACCGAGACTCGGTTGGCGAACACCGTCGGCTCCTTGGACGAACCCACGAGACGAGCCTGGTCGAGGAACACCAGCACGTTGACCTTGCTCGTGGAGCACTCGTCGCCGCACGACAGCGGCGCAGCCTCACGCGCGACGGCCTTGACGACGATCTTGCGATTCGCCGTCACCTCGGTCAGGGCCGGCGCGACCTTCTCGAACTCCTTGGCGAACGACTTCGTCATGAGCGCCGTCGACGCCGACTCGTGTTGCTGGAGCTTGTCGGAACTGAACGAGAAGATCGTCTGGGCAGCGGTGCCGGCGGCCGACACGGCCTGCTCGCGCGAGGAGTCCAGGTCGCTCGCCTCCTCCACCTCGCAGGTGCTGGACACCGAGCACGCTCAGCACGACACCTGCCACCAGGGCAACGGCTGCCACGAGCACGAGCCAGGCCGGAATCCGATCGGCGCGGTCCACGGATTCGCGGGCCGGTTTGGGCTCGGCCACCTTCGGCACGCGGACGACCTTGGCCGTCGCGACGCTCTTGGCCGGTGGCGCCGGTGGCGCCGCGTTCTGCAGCGCAGCCTTCTTTGCCGCAGCCTTCCGGGCCGGCACCTTGGGAGGAGCAGGCTTCTTGGCCGGGACGGCAGGCTTGCCCTCCCCCGCGATGCGGCGGCGGCGAGCGGGACCAGTCGGATCGCTCATTCGGCGCCTCCCGAGGTGCTGGGGGTGGTCGACGGTAACGGCGTGGCCTCGGCCTGGACAGGCGCAACGCTCTCGAACGTCGAGACCAGCCACTCCCCCTTGGTCTTGACGAACGACACCTTCCAGCGGAAGTGCCGCAAGCACCGCAGCCTCGTTGTCGGTGTTGGTGATCTTGGCGTCCACCGCGACGATCGCCACTGCCGAGTCCTTGTCGATGCTGTCGACCGCCGTCGCCGAGGACCTTGGCGTCGCCGCTCTTCTGCTTCTTGGTCTCCAGCGCCTTGAACACGGCGTCGGTGATCTTGACGAATTCCTTGTCGTACGCCGGAGTCAGCAGGCCCTTCAGCCGCTTCTGGTAGTCGGCGAGCTCCAGCGACGTCGTAGGTGTTGTAGGCGACGGCGAAGTCGTTGGCCCGTGAGATCACCTCGTTGCGCGCCTTCGAGTCACCGTCGCTGCCGGAGGGGTTCAGGACGAGCAGGACGCCACCGATCACCGCGAGCACCACGCCAAGAGCCGTGGTGACGACCAGGAGAGTGATGACTCGAGAGCGGCTTGACCTTGCGGTCACTGTTGGGCTGGGTCGAGCAGAAGCCACTTCCAGGAGTCCTTTCCGGTGGACACAGTCGCCGATGCGCGCGGTCCGATCGAGCTCGGCCTTGCACGGGAACGGTCGTCTTGCCGTTCAGCTCGGTCTTGCGAGGCCTGCCGCGCAATGGGTTGTTGGGTGACATTACAGTCCAGGTCCGTATCGAACGCGCGGTCGCTGATGACCTGCTCCTCGCGGCGCTCGCGGTAGCCCGATGCGGCGCCGACCGTTCTGCGCGTATGTGCAGGTGGGCGGCGGGGGCATGCCACCGGACAGGACCAGGCCGAAGGTCGCGTTGTACTTCTTGCCGTGCTTCTTGGCACCGGTCGAGCACGGAGAACGAGCCCTCGACCAGATAGGGGTAAAGGATGAAGATCGCCTGGAGGCCCAGCACGTTCTCCGACAGCGGCTTGTTGGCCGTGACGAGGTCGCGGACGGCGTTGCCGAGGTCGGCCGAGTTCTCGTTGACGACGGCGTTCGAGCGTGGCCGCGCCTGTCGCTGCCCTTGTCGAACAGCCGGCGCAGGTCGGGGTCGGCGTCGACGAGGTGTCGGACAGCAGTGCGAGGTTCTTGGAGAACGTGCCGAGGTCGCCCTGCTTGTCGATCTGGGTCTGCAGGACCGAGGTCGAGTCGTGGATCAGCGGACCGCGTCACGTCGATGTTGTCGTCGGCGGCCTGGATGAACTCCGACGACGTGTCGAGGATCGTCGACGAGGTCCTGGCCGGTGCCCTCGAAGGCCTGGCCGAGCTCGTCGACGACGGTGCGCAGGCTGTCGGTGTTGACCGACGAGACCAGGTCGTTGACGTCGACCAGCAGCGTCGTGGTGTCGATCGGGATGCGGGTGTTCTGCTAGCGTGATCGCCGAGCCCTTGGCGAGGTAGGGCGCGGAGTTGGTGCGCGGCTGCAGGTCGACGAACTGCTCACCGATCGCCGACTTGTTGGCGACGACCGCCAGCACGTCGGCGGGGATCTTCGGGGCGCTGTTCTCGATGTCGAGCGTCGCCTGGACGCCGTCGTCCTTGAACGTCGAGCTTGCCGACCTTGCCGACCGGGATGCCGCGGTAGGTCACCTGGGCGCCGGCGAAGATGCCGCCGGAGTCCTTGAACTGCGCCGTGACCGGGAAGCTGCGGTCGACCACGAGCCGGTCGACCTGCGCGTAGCGACCGCCGACGAACGCGCCGCCGAGCACCGTGACGATCGCGAAGATCACCAGCTGGATCTTGGTGAGTCTGGAGATCATGGCGCCACCACCGGTTCCACGAGAAGTCGTGCCGAGATCGTCCGGCGCGGCGCTGGCCACCGCCGTGCGGCACGTGCCGAGCAGCGAGCAGATGCCGCCGGGGCTCGGCGTGCGGGGTCGGCGTCGGCGTGCGGCTGGTCGTGCCGCCGCCGGTCCCGCTCGTGCGTCGTGCCCGGGCAGGCCGGAGTCCGGCACGAGTCCCGCGACCAGGTCGACGAGGCCCTGGCGACGGGTCGGACCAGCGACCTTGGCCGAGGCTCGGTGGGTCGTGTCGACGCCGGCCTGCGGACCGCGTGAGCCGTCCAGCGAGGGTCTGCAGCTGGTTGGCGCTGATGTCCAGGCCGAGCGAGAGGTTGGCGAAGTCGCCGAAGCAGGCGCCTTCCTTGACCGCGGGCTTGCCGCGTCGGCGTCCTGCGCACTTGCCGTGGCCGCGGCGTAGGTGTTGCCCACGAAGCCGTCGGTGAACGGGTAGGTCAGCAGCGCCTTGGTCGCGTAGGCGAGGTCGTCACCGGCCTTCGGCGAGGTTCGTGAGGTCGGCGCCAGCGCCTTGAGGTCGGCGACGGTGTCGGCCTTGGAGTCGCGGATCACGCCGGTCGCGACATCGCTGAGCCTGGACAGCGACTGCAGCAGCTTGACCAGGTCGTCGCGCTGGTCGTTGACGACGCGGAGCGCGTCGGGCAGGTCGTCGAGCGCACCGGTGATCGCGGCCTTCTGGTCGATTGGTCGGCGACCGCGAGCCGGTTGACCTTCTCGAGCGACGGTCAGCAGCGCCTCCTTGTTGTTGTCGAGCTGGCGTGATGAACGACGTCGTGGATGCGATGAGCTCCTTGACCTCGGGCTCGTTGCCACCGAGGGCGTTGTTGAGCTCCCTGACGATCGTGTTGGTCTTCTCGAGGCCACCGCCGTTGAACAGCAGCGACGCGGCGCCGCAGCACTTCCTCGATCTCGGGGTTGCGGCCCGAACGGTCGAGCGGGATCATGTCGCCGTTGCTCGAGGGTGCCCGCGGCGCCGGTCTTCGGCGGCGCGAGCGAGACGAACTTCTCGCCCAGCAGGCTGGTCTGGCGGATCGTCGCCTCGGCGTTGTCCGGCAGCTTGGCGTCGCTGTTGACCTTGACCGTGACGAGTCGCGGTCCAGCCGTTGAGCTTGATGTCGGTGACCTTGCCGACCGCGATGTCGTTGACCCGCACCGCGCTCTGCGGCACGAGGTCGAGCACGTCGCGGAACTGCACCTTGACGGTGTAGGGGTCGCTGCCGAGATCGGCGCCACCGGGCAGCGGCAGCTTGTAGGGCGAGAAGCCGCAGCCACTGAGGAGCACGGCCATGACGCTGGTGATCACGCCGGCGCGCAGAAGTCTCGTGTTCATGTCACTTCACCGCCAGCATGTCGGCGATGGAGCCGATTGACCCGGTCGGGCGCCGACGCGTCGGGCGCCGGCGTCGACGCCACGGCAGCGCGGTGCGTTGGTGCCGGTCGCAGCAGCTCGCTCAGCGTCGAGCAGATGCCCGTCGGTCGATCGTTCTCGCCGAGCAGGTTGCACAGGAACGCGGTGGGATCGGTGGCGAGCCGAACAGCGCCTCGGGGAGGTCGTTGCGGGTGTCGAGGCTGCCGGACGTGCCGTTGTAGGCGAGCGCGACGTTGGTCAGCGCTGTCGGCGCATTGATCGTGGTCTCCTCGAGCTCGTCCTTGTGCTTGGCCAGCAGCGCCGCGAGCGAGGCGATGTTGTCGATGTTGCCGCGCAGCTTGCCGCGGTTCTCCTTGACCAGCGAGTTGACGTCGACGAGCGCCAGGCTCAGCTGCCTGAGCGTCTCCTTGAGGTCATCACGCTCGCCGGCCAGCACCGTGGACACCTTGGCCGTGCTGTCGTTGAACGAGCGCACCGCCGAGTCGTTGGTCTTGAGCAGGCTCACGAACTCCTCGACCTCGCGCAGGCTGCCGAACAGCTCTTCCTTGTTGTTGGACAGCGTCGTGCTGAGCTTGCCGAAGTTGTGGATCGTCTCGTTGAGCTGGGCGCCCTGACCGTCGAGCTGCGTGGCCGTGCCGTCGATGAGCTTGCTGAGCGAGCCCTCCTTGTTGGCGCCTTCCGGGCCCGAGCGCGACCGAGAGGTCGTCGAGGGACTGGTAGATCTGGTCGAGCTCGACCGGCACCGCGGTGCGATCGACCGGCAGGTAGGCGTCGTCCTTGAGCACCGCCCCGTGCCGTTGTAGGCGGGCGCGAGCTGGATGAAGCGGTCACCGACGATCGACGGCGAGACCACGACGGCCTTGACGTCGTTGGGCAGCTTGACGTCACCGTTGTAGGAGACCTTGGCGCGTACGACATCGCCGCGCGGCGTGAGGCTCACGACCTCGCCGACGGGCACACCGAGGATCTTGACGTCCGAGCCCTTGTAGACCGAGTTGGTCTGCTCGAAGTCGATCGTGATGTAGCGCTTGCCGTCGCCGTTGTTGACGACCAGCAGCGACGGCGGCGAGCAGGGCGAGCACGACGAACGCCGTCAGCACCTTGGAGATGCCGGCGAACCGCTGCGCCAATCCGGAGGGACTCATCCGTTGCCACCTCCAAGTGCGCTTCGTGATCTGATTGGCGAGACCACCGGTGTTGAGACCACCGAGGTAGGTGTCGAACCACGGACCGGTGCCGAGCGGGTTGGAGAACACCCGCAGGAAGCCGGGGTAGGTCCGCAGGGCCTCGTCGAGGCTCGCCTCGTTCTTGCGCAGCATCGTGGTCACCACGTCGAGCTGGTTGAGCGCCGGCTTGAGGTCGGAGCGGGTGTCCTTGACGAGTCCTCGCAGCTGCATCGAGATCGTCTGGCGTCGAGACCAGCAGGCGGTGGATCGAGTCGCGTCGCGCGCTGATCGCCTGGAACAGCACGTCGGAGTCCTTGAACAGCGTGACCAGCTCGGTGTTGCGCGAGTTGAGGACGCCGGAGACCTTCTTGAGGTTGACCAGCAGCGTGTTGATCTGGTCGTCGCGGGCGGCCAGGTTGCGCGAGAGGTCCGAGACGCCCTTGATGGCGCCGCGGAACTCCTCGGGCGTGCTGGCCGAGATGTCGGCGAGGGTGTCCAGCGCCTTGGACAGCTCGGGGATGTCGATCTGGTCGGTGGTCTTGCTGAGCTCGGAGAACGCCTGCACGACGTCGTAGGGCGCGATGGTGCGCTCGACCGGGATGATGCTGCCCTTGGGCAGCTGGCCGGGGCCCTTGGGGGTCAGGGCGAGGAACTCGGCGCCCAGCAGCGTACGCACGCGGATGTCGGCGCCGGTCTCGGTGCCGAACTTGGTGCCCTTGTCGATCTTGAACGTCACGCGGACCTTGTTGCCCCTGAGCTCGATGCCCTCGACCTTGCCGACCGAGACGCCGGCGACCCGGACCTCGTTGCCGGACTTGAGCCCACCGATCTCGGCGAAGTCGGCGTGGTAGGTGTCGCCGCTGCCGATGATCGGCAGGCGATCGGCGCGGAAGGCGCCGAGCATCATCAGCGCGATCACGGCGATGCCGATGACGCCGATGACGACGGGATTGCGCTCGCGGAATGGCTTCACTGGTCGCCTCCCGGGTACCCGATTCGGCTGTTCGCACCGGTCACCGCCGACCGCGAGGCCGCTCTGGCCGCCCAGCTCGAGCGTGAGGTCTCTGGAAGCAGCACGCCGGCGATCGCCGGGGATGCGTGATGCTGCCCCGCACGTCGCACAGGTAGAAGTTGAACTCGCCGCCGGTGGACGCCGCGTTGCCGATCTTCTGGAGCTTGATCGGCAGGATCTTGATCGAGTTCTCGAGCGTGGACGAGGTTCTTCTTCGAGCTGAGGTTCTTGGTCAGCGCGTTGAGCTGCTTGATGTCCTCGGTCAGCGCCGGGCGGCCCTGGACCAGCAGGTCGGACGTCTCGTCGGTCAGGTCGGAGATCGAGTCGACCGAGTTGAGGATCGCGTCGCGGTCGTCCTTGAGGCCCGTCACGAACTGCTGGAGCGTGTCGATCGTGTCGGTGAGCTCCTTGTCGCGGCTGCCGACGGTGTCGAGCACCTCGCTGAGGTTGGTGATGACATCGCCGATCAGCTGGTCGCGGCCGGCCAGCGTGTTGGTCAGGGACGAGGTGCGGGCCAGCAGGTTCTCGACGTTGCCGCTCTCGCCCTGCAGCGTCTGGACGATCTCGTAGGCGAACTTGTTGGTGTCCGACGGGCGAGAGTGCCTGGAAGACCGGCTTGAACCCGTTGAGCAGGACGTTGAGGTCGAGCGCCTCCTGGGTGCGGCTCTCGGGGATCGTGCTGCCGTCCTTGAGCGTCGTCTTGGCACCGTCGGCGCCCTGGGTCAGCGCGATGTAGCGCTGCCCGACGAGGTTGCGGAACTTGATCGTCGCGTTGGTGTTGGCGGTCAGCGGGACGTCGGAGTCGACGCCGAACGTCACGAGGGCCTTGTCGCGCTTGACGATCTGGACCTTCTTGACCGAGCCGACGGCGACACCGGCGATGCGGACGTCGTCACCCTTGGCCATGCCGGTCACGTCGCTGAAGACCGCCTTGTACTCCTTGCGGTCGCCGAACGAGCCGTTGCTCAGCGTCAGGGCCAGGATCAGCGTCGAGATGCCGGTGAAGGCGAAGAAGAACCCGAGCTTGACCAGGGCGCCGAGGGACTCGCGATCGATCTGCTTCATCGGAGCTCCACCGCCGATCCACGCAGGACCGGGCTGATCAGGAGCGAGCCGATGTCGGGGACGCTCGACGGCTGCATGCCGAGCGTGCCGCCGAGGAGCACGTTGAGCTCAGACCGCTCGCTGGCCGAGTCGATGCCGGTGATGCTGGGCTGGACCAGGTCCTGCAGCGAGAGGCTCGAGGCGGCCGCCCGGTTGTAGGTCAGCATCGGTGACCGAACTTGGCGTGGGACTTCTTGATGCCCACGAGCTTGTAGACGTCGGCCGGGATCGTGAACGGGTGCGCCTGCGACGAGATGCGCCTTCTCGTGCGACTTGCCCTTGTTGATCTCGTTGAGGTCGAGGCAGCTCGGCGTCGCGGCGTTCTCGGCGTTGATGTCCTTGCCGTTCTTGGCCGCGGGCCCCTGGGACGCCTTGTCGAACGTCGCTTCTGCGTCGCGCTGAGGTTCTCGTTGGCGTCGTAGGCGTCGGGCTGGGCGATGAGCTCGACGTTGATGTGCAGCCTGCCGCCACGGAAGGCGCTGTCGAGTCGCGGGATCAGCGTGTGCATCGGCGCCGAGGAAGCACGGGAACGTCGTGGAGTACTCGCCGACGATCTCGAGGATCGGGCGGCCGATCTTGTCGAGCGTCTTGATGTTGTCGCCGTTGTCCTTCGTGAACGTGGTCAAGGTGTTGGACAGCGCGGTCGCCCTCGTCGAAGAACGCCGTCAGCTGGGACTTCTTGGCCACGATCGTGTTGCCGGTGACGACGGTGTTGCGCAGCAGGCGGCCGAGGTCGGGCATCGCGTCGGCGTAGCCGTCGGACACCGTGCCGAGCTTGGTCAGGTCGTCGATGAGCTGCGGGACGTCCGGGTTGGTCTTCTGCAGGTAGCTGTTGGCCTGCACCAGCGTCTCGCCGAGCTGCTTGCCGCGGCCGTCGAGCGCGGTCGACGACGGCGCTCAGCGTGTAGGAGAGGTTGGCCGGGTCGACCGCGTCGAGCAACGGGTAGAGGTCGTTGAGCAGCGTCTCGACCTCGATCGGCACGTTGGCCTTGGTGATCGTGTCGCCGGCCTCGCAGCGATCTCGCCGTCGTCCTGCGTCGGCGGGATCAGCGCGACGTACTTCTCGCCGAACAGCGTCTTGGGGATGAGCTGCGCCGTGACGCCCTTGGGGACGTCCTTGATGAGCTTGGGGTTCATCGCCAGCAGCAGCTTGACGCCGTCGCCGTCGGGCTCGACCTTGCGGACCTCGCCGACGATCATGCCGCGCAGCTTGACGTCGGCGTTCTGCGGGCAGGTTGACGCCGGTGGTGTCGGTCTTGAGCGTCACCGGCGTCGTAGTCGACGAACGCCTTGGTGAAGAACGCGTAGGTCACCCACAGGAAGAACAGCATCAGCGCGATGAATGCGGCGCCGAGCACCTTGAGGGAGCCGGAGCGCTCGAGCATGGGAGTACGAGCCATGGTTCAGCCCGCCAATCTCACGGTGACGTTCGTGCCCCAGATCGCCATCGAGGCGAGCAGGTCGACGACGTTGATCGCGACGATGGACGTACGCACGGCGAGGCCCACGGCCACGCCCACGCCTGCGGGTCCGCCGCTGGCGTAGTAGCCGTAGTAGCAGTGGATCAAGATCACGACGACGGCGAAGATCAGCACCTTGGCGAACGACCACAACACGTCGGCTGGTGGCAGGAACGTCGTGAAGTAGTGGTCGTAGGTGCCCGCACTCTGCCCATTGATCTGGGTGATCGTCAATCTGGTCGCGAAGTATGACGACAGCAGGCCGACGATGTAGAGCGGGACGACGGCGATGAGACCGGCGATGACGCGCGTCGTGACGAGGAACGGCAGCGACGGGATCGCCATGACCTCGAGGGCGTCGACCTCCTCGCTGATGCGCATGGCGCCGAGCTGGGCGGTGAACCCGCAACCGACGGTCGCGGCGAGCGCGATGCCGGCGACGATCGGCGCGATCTCACGCGTGTTGAAGTAGGCCGAGACGAATCCGGTCAGGGCTGCGGTGCCGAGCTGGTCGAGCGCGGCATAGCCCTGGATGCCGACCTCGGTGCCGGTGAAGAAGCACATCGCCGTGATGACGCCGACCGTGCCGCCGATGACCGCGAGCGAGCCGGACCCGAGAGCGACCTCGGCGAGCAGCCGGACGATCTCCTTGCCGTAGTTCTTGATCGTGCGCGGGACCGACGCGATGACCCGGATGTAGAACAGCATCTGACGACCGAGGTCGTCGAGGAAGCCGTTGAACTTGGCCGGGCATGGCGGTGACGGCGGACAGAGCTGTCTTGTCGGACATCGTCACATCCCCTTGGGCGGGACGAGCTGGATGTAGATCGCCGAGATGAAGAAGTTGACGATGAACAGCAAGCGTGAACGTGATGACGACGGCCTCGTTGACCGCGTCACCGACGCCCTTGGGGCCGCCCTTGGCGTTCAT
Source organism: uncultured Actinomycetota bacterium (assembly GCA_963759975.1). Classification (GTDB taxonomy): domain Bacteria; phylum Actinomycetota; class Actinomycetes; order Propionibacteriales; family Nocardioidaceae; genus Aeromicrobium. The sequence goes on along the minus strand of CAVXBS010000023.1, from coordinate 47,961 downwards.
GCCCTTGTAGGACGCGACGATCGCGGCGAGGAAGCCGAAGATGAGGGCCTTGACCATGCCTTGATACATGTCGGGTAGCTGCGCCAGCGCCGTGAACGACGCGAGATAGGCGCCGGGGGTGCCGTCCTGCAGGACGACGTTGAAGACGTAGCCACCTGCGACGCCGACGACCGTGACCAGGCCGTTGAGGAACACCGCGACGAGCATGCAGGCCAGGACGCGAGGCACGACGAGGCGCTGGATCGGGTCGATGCCGAGCACCATCATGGCGTCGAGCTCCTCGCGGATGCGGCGGGCGCCGAAGTCGGCGGCGATCGCCGAGCCGGCGGCACCGGCGATCAGCAGGGCGCAGGCGATCGGGCCGGCCTCACGGACGACCGCGAGCACGGCGGCCGAGCCGGTGAACGACTGGGCGCCGAACTGCTTGATCAGGCCGCCGACCTGCAGCGCGATGACCGCGCCGAACGGGATCGACGACGAACGCGGTCGGGACGATCGTCACCTTGACGATGAACCAGGCCTGGAGCAGGAACTCCTTGAGCTGGAACGGTCGGCGGAACAACGCCACCAGCACGTCGAGCATGAAGGCGAACAGATTGCCGGCAACCCTTGCGGGGCCGGCGACGACCGCAGTCGCTCACGCAGCACCGCCGGCAGCCAGCGGCATCTTCTCTCCGAAGGATCCGGCAGGGGCGGTGACACCGTTGTCGCGGCACCAGGCTCCGGCCTCGCGCTGGGCACGGCGGGGACGGCCGTCGGACGGCTCGAGCTGCAGCGGGACGGGCGGCAGCGGGGGCATCTCGATGCCCTGCTCCGCGGCGAGCTCGTCGGCGTCCTTCTCCTCGGACATGCCGATCGGGCCGACGGTCTGGGCGTTGAGGAACTGCGCCACGACGGGCTCGTCCGACGTCAGCAGCATCTCGCGCGGACCGAACATCGCCAGGTGCTTGTGGTAGAGCAGGCCGATGTTGTCCGGCACCGTGCGGGCCGTGTTGACGTCGTGCGTCACGATCAGGAACGTCGCGTCGATCTGCGCGTTGAGGTCGATGAACAGCTGGTTGATGTAGGACGTGCGGACCGGGTCCAGGCCCGAGTCGGGCTCGTCGATCAGCAGGATCTCGGGATCGAGCACCAGGGCGCGGGCCAGGCCGGCGCGCTTGCGCATGCCGCCGGAGATCTCGCCGGGCAGCTTGTTCTCGGCACCGACCAGGCCGGTCAGCTCCATCTTGTCCATCACGATCGTGACGGATCTCGGACTCGGACTTCTTGGTGTGCTCACGCAAGCGGGAACGCGACGTTGTCGTAGAGGTCCATCGAGCCGAACATCGCGCCGTCCTGGAACAGCACGCCGAACAGCTTGCGGATCTCGTAGAGATCCTTCTCCTAGCAGTTCGCGATGTCGGTGCCCTCGATGAAGACGTGCCCCTCGTTGGGCTTGAGGAGTCCGATCAGGGTCTTGAGGAACACCGACTTGCCGGTGCCCGACGGGCCGAGCATCACGGAGATCTCACCGGCCGGAAGGGTCAGCGAGACGTCCTTCCAGATCAGCTGAGCTACCGAACTTCTTGGTCAGCCCCTCGACGACGACTTCAACGCCCACGGTCGGCCCCTCCTTGCTTGCCGTGGTCTGCCGGCGAATGCCGGCAGAACTATCTCATCCTAGGTCGGTGTGACCGCGGACACAGAGAGTAACGAGATATCGCAACCGAGGTTACGCTCCCGCGACGCTTCGTGACTCGTCGGTAACAACCGAGGGATCCGGTGCAACATACCCCATGTAACTCCGGGTGACAATCGTGAGCCACGTCACCCCGGGACATGACAAAAGCGCCCCTCCCGAAGGAGGGGCGCTCTTGAATGGATTCAGCGACGAGTCACTTGACGGTGACGCTGGCGCCGGCGGCCTCGAGGGCCTCCTTGGCCTTGTCGGCAGCTTCCTTGTTGGCCTTCTCGAGGACAGGCTTCGGGGCGCCCTCGACGAGGTCCTTGGCCTCCTTGAGACCGAGGCCCGTGATCGTACGGACTTCCTTGATGACCTGGATCTTCTTCTCGCCGGCACCCTCGAGGATGACGTCGAACTCGTCCTGTTCAGCAGCAGCCTCACCACCGGCGGCAGCGCCACCGGCAGCAGGAGCGGCAGCCGCGGCAACCGGAGCGGCCGCGGTGACGTCGAACGTGTCCTCGAACTCCTTCACGAACTCGGAGAGCTCGATGAGGGTCATTTCCTTGAATGCATCCAGCAGATCGCCGGTGCTGAGCTTCGCCATGGTGGCGTCCTTCCGTTATTGAGACCCCGAGGGGGTCCCGATGTGAATCGGGCTTTCAGCCCTCGGTCGTCTCGGCGTCGGCAGACGCTTCGACAGGGGCGGCGTCGGCGGGTGCCTCGGCCGGGGTTTCTGCTTCGGCCGACTCGGCCGCGGGGGCCTCCTCGACCGGGGCAGCAGGCGCGGGGCCGGCTGCCAGAACCGACGGGTCGCTCTCGGCCTTCGCCTGCAGGGCACCCAGAACTCGGGCGGCCTGCGACAGCGGGGCGTTGAACAGCGACGCGGCGTTCGTCAGGCTGGCCTTCATGCCACCTGCGAGCTTGGCGAGGAGGACCTCGCGCGACTCGAGGTCGGCCAGCTTGTTGATCTCTTCAGCAGTGAGGATCTTCCCGTCGAGGAAGCCTCCCTTGATGATGAGCGGCGTGTTGGCCTTCGCGAAGTCACGCAGACCCTTGGCCGCCTCCACCGGCATCGCCCTTGATGAAGGCGATGGCGGTCGGACCGGTGAGGAGATCGGTGTCGATCTCCACTCCTGCGTCCTTGGCGGCGATCTTGGTCAGCGTGTTCTTGGCGACGGCATAGCTCACGTTCGCACCGAGAGTGCGCCGCAGTTCCTGCAGCTGCTTCACGGTGAGACCGCGGTAGTCGGTCAGCACAGCAGCGTTCGACTCACGGAAGTTGTCCGCGAGCTCGGCAACGGCTGCTGTCTTTTCCGCGTTTGCCATGGGTCTCCTTCCAGCACATGGGTCCATCCGACGACTGCGACCCCATGTGCATACACGGGCCCGACACGAAAAAACGTCCCGGCGCAAGGCACGGGACGTTGAAAGGACCAACATTCGCAACCTGCGCGGGCCGCCCTTCCGGGCGCTTCGTGCGACTCTTGCGAGTCACCGACCAGCGGTCTTCGGTAGGTCCAGAATAGGGCACGCCAGCACCCCGACCAAATTGGCGAGCCCGAGGCCGGCTGCGGCCGAGCGGTGAGGCAGATTGAGCGATCGCGGCCGGCAGATGCCGAAACCTGGCGAGGTGACCTCCCAACGCTGGAAGGTCACCTCACTGGCGACCCGATCACGCCGCCGCCGGCGCTCCGCTCAGCTCGCTGATGTCCTTGTCCGAGATCTCGGCCGGCGAGGGTGCCTGGATGTCGACCGGCTCACCCCACTTGGAGTAGTCCATGGTCGTCTTCGCACCCGCCATGTCGAACTCCATGCGCCGCAGCAGGTCGTCGGAGCCCACGTACATCGTGTAGACCATCGTCTTTGGCACCTGGCTGCGTGAGGCGGCCGGGAGATCCTTGATCGCGTCTAGCTTGCTGGTGTCGACCGTCACGACGTACGGCTGCGCCTTCACTCCGTCGATCGTCTGCGGCTCGCCCTTCTTCTCGAAGGACTTCACCGCTGCCTTGAACTGCCGCAGCTGGCTGGCCGGATCCATCTGGTCCATGATCTTGCCGTACTGCCGAGCGATCGGGTTGCTCTCGTCGGTCAGATCGATCTTGACGAACTTGTCCTCGGTCAGCTGTCCCATGTTCATGTAGAACGTCTGGTCGAGCAGCCGCATCTCCATCTTCTTGGAGTCCATCACCATCGTCATGGCCATGGACACGTCCTTGATCGACGAGCCGACCTTGACGTCGCCCTGAGCCTTGACGGTCTGGCCGCCCACCGCGATCGACATGTCGACGTGGCTGGTCTTCGCCTTGGCCTGCGAGGCAGTGAGGACATCGGAGAAGTTGGCCTGGGTCAGCGTCGCCGCCTTGCCGCCGCCGGACCCGGTCTTCGTGTCGGCAGCGGAGTCATCCTTGTCGCCACATGCCGAGAGTGCCAAGCCCGTGAGCAGCGCCACGGCCACGAGTGAGGTGAGCTTCCTGGAGATCGTCATGACACGAGCATAGATAGGACACAGGATGTCCGAAAGTCGGGATACCCGAAAGCCCCCGGCTCGCGCCGAGGGCTTTCGTTGTCGTTCCTGAGGCTCAGGCCTCGTCTGTGGCGTATGCCTTGGTGCGGCTCGGATCGACCGGGACGCCAGGACCGTTGGTCGTGGAGACCGTGATCTTCTTGACGTAGCGACCCTTGGAGCTCGCAGGCTTGAGGCGCAGGACCTCGTCGAGCGCGGCGCCGTAGTTCTCGGCGAGCTGCTCGGCGGAGAACGACGCCTTGCCGATCACGAAGTGCAGGTTGGCGTGGCGATCGACGCGGAACTCGATCTTGCCGCCCTGGATGTCGGAGACAGCCTTGGCCACGTCGGTCGTGACGGTGCCCGTCTTGGGGTTGGGCATCAGGTTGCGCGGGCCGAGGACGCGGCCGAGGCGACCGACCTTGCCCATCATGTCGGGCGTTGCGACGACGGCGTCGAAGTCGAGCCAGCCCTCGTTGACCTTGTCGACCAGCTCGTCGGCACCGACGAAGTCGGCTCCGGCCTCACGTGCTGCGTCGGCGTTGGCGCCGGTGGCGAAGACCAGGACCCGTGAGGTCTTGCCCGTGCCGTGAGGGAGGTTGACGGTGCCGCGCACCATCTGGTCGGCCTTGCGGGGATCGACGCCCAGACGGATGGAGACATCCACCGTCGAGTCGTACTTCTTGCTCCCCGACTCCTTGGCCAGCGTCGTGGCCTGGAGCGGCGTGTAGACGCTGTCCTTGTCGATCTTGTCGGCGACCTGGCGGTACGCCTTGCTGTGCTGTGCCATCTCTGGTCTTCCTTCTTGTATGAACCAGTTGTGGTCTGAACGGGCCCAGCGGGCCCTGCCACCTACTGCTTGGTGAGTGTTGCTGTCAGTCCGTCGTGACGCCCATCGAGCGCGCAGTGCCCTCGACGATCTTCATGGCGGCATCGATGTCGGTCGCGTTGAGGTCCGGCATCTTGGTCGTGGCGATCTCTCGGATCTGGTCCTTGGAGATCTTGCCGACCTTGTCCTTGTGCGGAACGGGCGAACCCTTCTGCAGTCCGGCGGCCTTCTTGATCAGCTCAGCCGCGGGCGGCGTCTTGGTGATGAAGCTGAACGTGCGGTCCTCGTAGATCGTGATCTCGACCGGGACGACGTTGCCACGCATGGCTTCTGTGGCCGAGTTGTAGGCCTTGCAGAACTCCATGATGTTGACGCCGTGGGGGCCGAGCGCGGTGCCGACGGGCGGCGCCGGGTTGGCCATACCGGCCTGCAGCTGCACCTTGACGATGGCTGCGACTTTCTTCTTGGGAGGCATTTCTCGGGTCCTTGACTATGAATGGTTGGTGCTGATGAGAACCGGTTGGCTCAGACCTTCTGGATCTGGGTGAAGCTGAGCTCGACCGGGGTTTCGCGGCCGAAGATCTCCACGAGGGCCTTGACCCTCTGTGCGTCGATGTTGATCTCCGTGATGGTCGCGTGCAGCGTCGCGAACGGGCCATCGACGACCATGACGGAGTCGCCGACGGAGAAGTCGGTGAACTCGACCTTGGAGGCCTTCGCCTGCTGCTGATCGGGGGTGTCGGTCGCAGTTGCGACCTCTGCCTCCACTGCCGGGGCGAGCATGCTCTCGACCTCGGCAAGACTGAGGGGGACCGGCTGGTGGGAGTTGCCCACGAACCCGGTGACGGACGGCGTGTGGCGGACGACGCCCCACGACTCGTCGGTGAGGTCCATGCGGACCAGGACGTAGCCGGGAAGCACGGTGCGCTTGACGAGCTTGCGCTGACCGTTCTTGATCTCGGCGACCTCTTCGGTCGGCACGACGACCTCGAAGATGAAGTCCTCGGCGTTGAGCGAGGTGACGCGGTTCTCGAGGTTGGACTTCACCCGCTTCTCCATGCCGGAGTAGGTGTGGACGACGTACCAGTCGCCGATCTGGTTGTGCAGGCGGTCGCGGAACTCCTGGAGGGCGTCGGCAACCGGCTCGTCCTCGGCCGGAGCGTCCTCGGCGCGCGTCCTCGTCAGTTGCGACGTCCTCGTCAGCGACATCGGCGCCCAGGGTCGGGTCCTCGACGGTCGCGTCGTCGACGTCATCGCCCGATGCGGGGATCGACGCCTCGACGCCTGCGTCAGGCGCGTCGATGTCCTCGGCAGCAGGGGTCGACGGCTCGAGCTCTTCGACCTCGTCGGTCTCGGAGCTGGTCTGCGGGTCGATGCCTTGAGTCACAATATTCCTTTGGTTGCTACGCGAAGATCCAGAACGCGGCCTTGCCGAACCCGTAGTCGAGTCCAGCAACGATGGCCATCATGACGAGCACGAACACCAGAACGACCCAGAAGTAGTTGACCACCTGGGGGCGAGTCGGCCAGACCACCTTGCGGAGCTCGGCGATCACCTGTCGGTAGAACGTGATCGGCGACGTGCGTTTGCCGGATGTGCCGGCCAGCTCGTGACGGTCGCTCACGGTACTCCTTCGTCGTTCTTCGTGGTCATGTCTCGCAGGGCACGAGGGACTTGAACCCCCAACCTTCGGTTTTGGAGACCGATGCTCTGCCAGTTGAGCTAGTGCCCTCAGTCGAATTCCGCTCCAGAGTCAAACCTGTTGAGGGCATGACGATCTAGAGTGAATATTCACCGGTGGGTCAAGTGTACGTGGTGCGCCCCGCCCTCGTCGAACCGAGGGCGGCCACCCAAAAACCTGAGTCTTTCCTCATGTTTTAGCATGGGTCCATGGCCACTGCACCCAGCATCTCCTACTCGATCACGATCCGACTCGAGGTGCCGTCCGGCGGATCGGCGGTCAGCGAGCTCACGACGACAGTCGAACGTACCGGCGGGATCGTCACCGCGCTCGACGTCACGGCGTCCGGTGCCGAGGCACTGCGCATCGACCTGACCTGCGCGGCCTCCGACACCGACCACGCGGCCCTGATCGTCTCGGCCCTCGAGGTCATCAGCGACGTCAAGGTCGAGAAGGTCTCGGACCGTACGTTCCTCATGCACCTCGGCGGCGTGATCGAGACGGCCACCAAGCACCCGCTGCGCAACCGCGACGATCTCTCGATGATCTACACGCCCGGCGTCGCCCGCATCTGCATGGCGATCGCCGCCGACAAGGAGGACGCCCGCCGCCTCACCGTCAAGCGCAACAGCGTCGCCGTCGTCAGCGACGGATCCGCCGTGCTCGGCCTCGGCAACATCGGCCCGCACGCCGCGCTGCCGGTCATGGAGGGCAAGGCGGCGCTGTTCAAGGGCTTCGCCGACATCGACGCCTGGCCCATCTGCCTCGACACGCAGGACGTCGACCAGATCGTCGAGACCGTCGCCGCGATCTCGCCCGGCTTCGCCGGCATCAACCTCGAGGACATCTCGGCACCCCGCTGCTTCGAGATCGAGGCCCGGCTGCGCGAACGCCTCGACATCCCGGTGTTCCACGACGACCAGCACGGCACCGCCGTCGTCGTCCTCGCCGCTCTGCGCAACGCGCTCCAGGTCGTCGGCAAGGACATCGGCACGGCCCGCATCGTGCTCGCCGGCGCAGGGGCCGCAGGCACCGCCGTGCTCAAGGTGCTGATCCACGCCGGCGCGAAGCACGTCGTGGTGTGCGACGTCGAGGGCGTCGTGCATGCGGGCCGTGAGGGCCTCGACGACTCGCTGCAGTGGATCGCCGACAACACCAACGCCGACAACCTCGCGGGGTCGCTGCGTGACGTGCTGCCCGGCGCCGACGTGTTCGTGGGCGTGAGCGCCCCCAACCTCCTGAGCGCGGAGGACGTCGAGTCGATGGCCGACGACTCGATCGTGTTCGCGCTGGCCAACCCCGACCCCGAGATCGACCCTGCCATCGCGCGTCAGCACGCTCGCGTCGTGGCGACCGGACGCTCGGACTACCCCAACCAGATCAACAACGTGCTGGCCTTCCCCGGCATCTTCCGCGGGCTGCTCGATGCCCAGAGCCACGGGATCGGGATGGACATCCTGATCGCCGCCGCCGAGGCGATCGCCGGCAGCGTCTCCCCCGACGAGCTCAACGCCAACTACATCGTGCCCAGCGTGTTCCACGCCGACGTGCACAAGCGGGTCGCCACCGCGGTGCGCAAGGCCGCCGAGGCTGCCGACAAGGAGTGACGGAGGCCGACTGGCAGGATGGCCACCGTGCCCTTTGACCACTCCCACCACAGGTCGCTCTCGGCACTTCCCAAGGCGCATCTGCACCTGCACTTCACCGGCTCGATGCGGCACGGCACGTTGCTCGAGCTGGCCGAGCGCGACGGCATACGCCTGCCGGCCTCGCTGACCGAGGACTGGCCGCCGCAGCTCAGCACGACCGACGAGAAGGGCTGGTTCAGGTTCCAGCGCCTGTACGACGTGGCGCGGTCCGTGCTCCGCACCGAGGACGACGTGCGTCGCCTGATCCTCGAGGCGGCGCAGGACGATGCCGCCGACGGCTCGGTCTGGACCGAGATCCAGGTCGACCCCTCCGGCTATGGCGCCCGCTTCGGCGGCATCACGGCATTCACCGACCTGGTCATCGACGCCGTGCGTGACGCCTCCGAGCGCGCCGGCATCGGCATGGGGGTGGTCGTCGCCGCCAACCGCACCCGGCACCCGATGGACGCCCGCACGCTGGCCCGGCTCGCGGCCCAGTACGCAGGACGCGGCGTGATCGGCTTCGGCCTGTCCAACGACGAGCGGCGCGGCGACACGTCGGCGTTCGGGCCGGCGTTCGCGATCGCCGAGCGCGCCGGGCTGGCGCTCGTGCCGCACGGCGGCGAGCTGCGCGGGCCGGCACACATCACGCAGTGCCTCGACCAGCTGCACCCCGACCGGCTGGGACACGGAGTGCGCGCCTCGGAGAGCACGGCGGTGCTCGACCGCCTCGCGACCGAAGGCGTGGCCCTCGAGGTCTGCCCCACCTCCAACGTCTCGCTGGGCGTCTACAGCACGCTCGAGGAGGTGCCCGTGCGCACGCTGACCGCCGCCGGGGTCGACGTCGCTCTCGGCGCCGACGATCCCCTGCTGTTCGGATCGCGCCTCGCCGGTCAGTACGCCGTGCTGCGGGCAGCGCAGGACTTCACCGACGACGAGCTGGCCGATCTCGCCCGCATGTCGATCCGCAGGTCGTACGCTCCTTCAGACACCGTGAGCGCAACCCTCACGAGCATCGAGAGCTGGCTGGCCACCTCCGTCGGCGAAGGGACTGAGTGATGACCTCGCCCTACCCGAACCCGTACGCGTATCCGCACCCCTATCCGTACGCCCCGCCGCCGGTGCGACTGCCCGCGCATCCCCGAGCCACGACCGCCATGGTCCTCGGCATCGTGGGTGTGGCCGGCTTCTTCGTCCTGCTGGTGCCGATCATCATCAGCCCGCTGGCGTGGTACTTCGGAGCGGTCGCCGAACGCGAGGCCGAGCGCCACCCCACGCGATACCGGCACGCGGGCGAGGCCAGGACCGGGATGGTCCTGGGCATGATCGGCACCGCGATCCTGGGGCTCGCCCTCCTCATGCTGTTCGTGGCCGGCGCGCTGATCCTGGTGAGCCAGCGCTACGACGCGGGCTACGGCACCTGAGCCGGCCCGGCTGTGCGAGGCTGAACCCATGAGCGACCAGGACCCGACACCGCCCACCCCGCCTGGCCACCAGCCCAACTGGGGCAGCGCCTATCCCCAGCAGCCGCCCCAGCCGCCGCAGTACCCGCCGGGCGGCTACCAGCAGCCGTACTACATGCCGCCCAAGCACCCGCAGGCCACGACCGCGATGGTCCTGGGCATCCTCGGTCTCGCGCTGTGCGGCATCATCGCCCCGTTCGCCTGGACATCGGCGGCAAGGCCGTCAAGGAGATCGACGCGAACCCCGCGGGCTACTCCGGGCGCGGCGAGGCCAACGCCGGCAAGATCATGGGCATCGTCGGCACCTGCTTCCTCGCCTTCGGAGTCCTGGCGCTCGTCGGCCTGTTCGCCGTCGGGATCGCCGTCGACACCTCGACCGGCTGACGCCCGCCCTGTGCGTGAGCCAATGTGGAAGGGTGTTCCCATGAGCGACGAGCAGCCAGGCAATCCGTCAGATCCGACGCCACCGGGCTACGGTCAGCAGCCGCCGCCACCCGGCTACGGCCAGCAGCCGCCGCCACCCGGCTACGGTCAGCAGCCGCCCAACTGGGGCAACGCCTATCCCCCGCCACCGCAGTACCCGCCGCCGGGCTACGGCTACCCGTACCCGCAGTCTCCGCCGCCGCCCAAGCACAGCCAGGCGACGCCGGCGATGGTGTTCGGCATCGTGAGCCTCGCCGGCCTGTTCACCTGTGTCGTGCCGATCCTGCTCGCCCCCGTCGCCTGGATCCTCGGCGCCAAGGCCGTCAAGGAGATCGACGCCAATCCCGCGGCCTACTCCGGACGCGGCGAGGCCAACGCCGGCAAGATCATGGGCATCATCGGCACGTGTCTGCTGGTCCTCGTGCTCCTCGGGATCGTCGCCCTGGTCATCATCGGCCTCAACGGCGGGTTCGACGACGATCCGTACAACGACCCCTCCTACTCCGACACCTTCATCGGCAGCCTCGGCTAGGAGCGTCTCAGAGGTCGCAGCCGACGAGCACGGGCTCGTTGACCAGCGTGATGCCGTACGCCTGACGCACGCCCTCGCGCACCTCGCGGGCGAGGTCGAGCAGCTCGGCCGTCGAGGCACGTCCGCGGTTGGTCAGCGCGAGGACGTGCTTGGTCGACAGGCCCACGCGCCCGCGGGTGTAGCCCTTGCCGAAGCCCGCGTGGTCGATCAGCCACGCGGCACTGGTCTTGACCGTGCCGTCGGGCTGCGGGAACCGAGGCGCCTCGGCCGGCAGCGCGTCGGCCTGCTCGGGCGTCAGCAACGGGTTGGTGAAGAACGAGCCGGCGCTCCAGGTGTCGTGGTCGTCGGGGTCGAGCACCATGCCCTTGCCGCGGCGCAGTGCACAGCACGGCCTCGCGGACCTCGGCTGCGGGAGCGCGCTGGCCGATCTCGACGCCGAGCGCCCGGGCCAGCTCGGCGTACGCGATCGGCGCGCCGAGCTCGCCGAGCCGGAACTGGATAGGCCACCGACAGCACGAGCCAGCGCTGCGGCTCGGCCTTGAAGCGGCTGGTGCGGTAGCCGAACCCGCAGTCGACCGCGTGGATCGTGCGGACCTTGCGCTCGAACCGGTCGTACGCGCGCACGGTCGCGATGGTCTGGGCGACCTCCTGGCCGTACGCGCCGACGTTCTGGATCGGGGTCGCGCCGACCGACCCGGGGATGCCGGAGAGCGCCTCGATGCCGACCCAGCCCTCGTCGACGGCCAGCGCGACGACGCCGTCCCACGGCTCCCCTGCGGCGACCGTGACCATCGCGCCGCTGCAGGCGTCGGAGTCGACCTCGACGCCACGGGTCAGGACGCGGATCGACGGTGCCCGTCGACGCCCTCGTCGGCGACCACGAGGTTGCTGCCGCCGGCGACGACCAGGACCGGGTCGCCGGCCTCGTCGGCGACGCGTACGGCGTCGAGGAGCTGCTGCTCGGAGGTCGCGTCGATCACGGCCCGGGCCGGGCCACCGAGGCGCAGCGTCGTCAGCTCGGCGAGGTCCATGGCGGCGACGCTAGCAGCGTCCAACACGACGAAGGCTCCCGCCTGCCGGAGCAGGGGGAGCCGTCGTGCGGAGAACAGGGGTCAGCGGGTCTCGCGGTGGACCTTGTGGGTCTTGCAACGCGGGCAGAACTTCTTGAGGTCGAGACGATCAGGGTCGTTGCGACGGTTCTTCTTGGTGATGTAGTTGCGTTCCTTGCACTCGGTGCAGGCCAAGGTGATCTTGGGACGAACGTCTGAGCTCTTGCTGGCCACGAGGGTGCCTCTTCTTGATCGGTGATGCTGAAGGTCGTACGTCGAGCAGTTCTGCGGTAGCTGGGGCGGGACTCGAACCCGCGACCCCACGATTATGAGTCGTGTGCTCTAACCACCTGAGCTACCCAGCCGCAACGGGCACGAGTTGCCTCATGTCCGAAGGACTCAGAAATGATCCAAGTCCAGAGCCCCTTTACGGAATCGAACCGTAGACCTTTTCCTTACCATGGAAACGCTCTGCCGACTGAGCTAAAGGGGCAAGCCGACAGCCAAAGATACAGGGTGATCGGCCCCGGAACGAAATCGGGGGTCCGGCTGCCTCAGGTTGCAGTGGCGGCGAGTCGCGGCGGTCGCTTCGGACGACCTCAGGTGCTCGCCGCAGCCAGCCGCGACGGCCAGCCCGGCCCCTCGTAGATGAAGCCGGTGTAGCCCTGCACGAGGTCGGCCCCGGCCGCCAGCCGCGCGCGTACGTCGTCGGGTGTCGTGACGCCGCCGACCGAGATGATCGCGAGCCGGTCGCCGACTCGGGCGCGCAGACGTACGAGCACCTCGGTGGCGCGCTCGGCCAGGATCGGGCCCGAGAGACCACCCGCGCCTGCGGCGTCGATGACGTCGCGCGGGGTCGTGAGCGAGTCGGGGCGGGCGATCGTCGTGTTGGTCGCGCTGATGCCGGCGAGGCCCAGCTCGACCGCGAGGTCGGCGACGGCGTCGACGTCGGCGTCGGCGAGGTCGGGCGCGATCTTGACGAGCAGCGGCACCGGCCCGGACGGCACGCGGTCGGCGACCTCCTTGACCGCGGCGAGCAGCGGTCGCAGCTCGTCGACGGCCTGCAGGTCGCGCAGGCCCGGGGTGTTGGGCGATGAGACGTTGACGACCAGATAGCTCGCGTACGGCGCCAGCAGGCGGGCGCTCTCGACGTAGTCGGCGACGGCGTGCTCGGGCTCGACGATCTTGGTCTTGCCGATGTTGACGCCGATGACCGCCTCGCGGCCGGCCTTGGTGCCGACGAAGGCGGTGGAGGCGTGACGCGACCTCGGCCGCACCGTCGTTGTTGAAGCCCATCCGGTTGATGATCGCGCGGTCGTCGACGAGCCGGAACAGGCGTGGCCGCGGATTGCCGGGTTGCGCGCGAGCCGTCACGGTGCCGATCTCGACGTGGCCGAAGCCGAGCGCGAGCAGCCCGGGCACGGCCTTGGCGTTCTTGTCGAAGCCGGCCGCGAGCCCGAACGCGTTGGGGAACTCGATGCCCATCACGGTCCGCGGAGCGTACGTCTGGTGGAACGCCAGACGCGTGCCGAAGCGGCCGGCACGGATCGCGGCGAAGCCACGCTCGTGCGCCTTCTCGGGATCCATCGAGCGGAAGACGGCGTCGAAGAAGGCGCGATAGACCACGGCGTCAGCGTATCGGCACGACGACGGCGAACACCGCGCCCCGGTCGGCGCCGCCACGCACCTCGAGGCGCATGCCCATGCGCGACGCCAGCCGGTGCGCGATCGACAGGCCCAGCCCGGTGCCGACAGCTCGTGCGTCGCGATAGCGCGCGTGCAGGACCCCGCGCTCGAACGCGTCGCCCAGGTCGGCGGGATCGAGGCCGGGCCCGGCGTCCGCGACCTCGATCGTCACCTCGGTCGCGGTGCTGACAGTCCGCACCTCGACGACACCACCGGCCGGGGTCGCCCGGATGGCGTTCTCGACCAGCCCGTCCAGGAGCTGGCGTAGCCGCATCGGATCGGCGTGCACCGTCGCGGGTCCGGTCGCCGCCAGCAGCGTCACACCCTCCCGTTCACACGTCGCCTGCCAGGCCTGCTGGAGATCGCCCAACAGGCCGGCGACCGACACGTCCTGTGCCTCGATCGTGAAGTCGTCGGCCTCGAGCCGCGCGAGGGCGAGCAGGTCGCTGACGAACCGGTCGAGCCTCGCCGTCTCCGCGACGAGCGTCTCGCCCGTCGCCGGTACGTCCGCAGGGGCGATGGCGCCGTCCGCCAGCGCTTCGGCGTAGCCCCGCAACGCGGTCAGCGGTGTGCGGATCTCGTGGGAGATCGACAGCAGGAACTCACGCTGGCGGCCTTCGCTGGTGGCCAGCGCCTCGTCGAGCGAAGCAACGGCGTTGCCCATGTCGTCGAACTCCCGCACGGACGACGTGCCGATCGGCATGCCTCGTTCCCCTGCGGCCAGGCGGCGGGCGGCTTCCGCTGCAGCGGCGATCGAGCGCGTGAGCGTACGGGACAGGACGAGGCCCAGGGTGCCGGCCGCCGCGAGGCCGAGCAGCAGCGCCAGCAGCAGGCGGCGACGCAGGGCGGAGGTTGCCTCGTCGACACCGGTCACCGGCTGCACGGCCACAGCCGAGAAGCCGCGCTTGGTCTCGCGTCCTTCGATCAGGATCGTCTCGCCCTCGACGGTCGAGGTCGCCGACAGCGTGCCCGTCGCCAGCAGCTCGGCAACCTGCTCGTCGGTCAACAGGTCGCCCGCCGCGCCCGTCACGTTGCCGCCCCGTCGCACGATCGCGTAGCGGCGGTCGTCGCGGCCCAGCACCTTCTGCTCCTGTGCGATGAGGCGTGCCGCCGCCGCGGGCTTCGCGGCGAGGCTGTCGACAGAGCGTACGAGCTCCTCGCGCGCCTGGTCCCTGGCCACGCCCTTGACGACCGGGACGGTGAGCACGAGTGCGACCAGTGCCACGACGACACCACCGGCCACGGTCACCAGCAGGATCCGGCGCGACAGCGGCGACGTGCGGGTCATGACTTCGCCGCCGAGTAGCCGACGCCGCGATGCGTACGGATCGGGGAATCGTCGCCGAGCTTGGCCCGGAGCTGGGCGACGTGGACGTCGACCGTGCGGCTCTGCCCGTATGCCGCAGCACCCCAGACCGTCGACAACAGCTGCTCTCGCGTGAACACGATCCCGGGGCGGCGCATCAGGGCCGCAAGCAGGTCGAACTCGGTCGCAGTCAGGTCAACGGCTCGTCCATCGACCGTGACGACCCGCGATCCCGGCTCCAGCCGGACGCGACCGCTGTCGATCACGGCCGGGTCGACAGCTCCGGAGCTGCGGCGCAGCACCGCGGCGACGCGCGAGATGAGCTCGCGGGGCGAGAACGGCTTGGTGACGTAGTCGTCGGCGCCGAGCTCGAGACCCAGGATGCGGTCGACTTCGTCGTCGCGCGCCGTCACGAAGATCACCGGTGTCCAGTCGTCCCGGGCACGCATCCGGCGGCACACCTCGACGCCGTCGATCTCGGGCAGGCCGACGTCCAGCAGCACGAGCACAGGCCGCAGCGTCGCCACCTGGGTGAGCGCACCTGACCCGTCGTGCTCGACGTGTACGCCATATCCAGCACGCGAGAGGTAGAGGCGCAGGACGTCGGCGATCGAGTGGTCGTCCTCGACGACCAGGATCAGGCCCTTGCCCGCAGCGTTCACGCCTCCATGAAACAGGACTGCGGGGCTCCCGCAGGTGGTTCTGCCGACGATCCTTACGCTGCTCGAACATGGGCTTGACGATCCTCTTGCCTTGACCCGCAAACGTGAGGATCGTCGGGAATCTACCCGACCATGACCGTGAAGGAATGGACTGATGACTGCTTCCACCCTGAAGACCATCGTCGGCCGCCGGCTGTGGATCACCGGGCTGGTGCTCGCCATCGCCGCGGCACTCGTCTCGGCGATCTGGCTCACCTCGTCCTCGCAGCCCGCCTCGGCGTCGATCGCGCAGACCGCGTCGACGCTAGACACCGAGCTCAGCCAGGATCCGGCGGCATCCGACGCCAAGGCCGATGCGAAGGCCGACCGCGCCACGTTCCACGCCGCCATGAAGGCAGCCCGCAAGCTCAAGGGCCAGGAGCGGGTCGACGCCCTCAAGAAGGTCGCGGCAGACGCCGAGGCCGGGAAGTACGGCGACCGGATCGAGAAGCGCGCCGACCGCCGGGCCGATCGGCGAGCAGCGGTGTTCGCCCTCCTGCCCGACGAGCTCCAGGCCGACCTGACGAAGCTGCGGGCGATGGCGCCGGGTGACGAGCGCAAGGCGTACCGCAAGGAGATCCGGGACAAGGCGCTGGACGGCGGATACGGCGACAAGGTCAAGGAGGCCGCCGAGAAGCTGCAGGACCGCTGGAAGAAGTGACCAGGGGATCATCGGCCCGGTCCTTCCCTCAGGACCGGGCCGTCGTCACAGGGGTATGACGGCGTCGACGCGGCCGCCGTCGTGCCGCGCCGAGGCGACGACACTGCCGCCGACCTGCTCGGCCCGCTCCCGCATCGAGGCCAGGCCGACGCCCGGCTTCCACTGCTTGGTCGAGGGCCCGTCGTCGCGTACGGACAGGTGCAGCTTCCCGTCGTGCGAGGAGATGCTGACGTGGACCTTGGTCGCCGCGGCATGGCGAGCCACGTTCGTCAGCGACTCCACCACGATCCGGTAGGCCGCCACCTCGGCCGCCGCCGAGAGGTCCGGGAGGGCGTCGGGGGTGTCGATCGTGACCTCCAGGGACCTGCCCTCGGCGGCGTGCAGGTTTGCCGCGTGCTGCCGCACGGCGCCCACGAGGCCGAGCTCGTCGAGGGTCGCCGGGCGCAGCCCTTCGACCAGGCGGCGGACCTCGCCGATCGCCTGTGTCGTGTCATCGCGCAGCCGGGCCAGCAACGCATCTGCGGCGCCGACATCGTTGGTGAGGTGGTTGCGTGCCGCGTCGGCGGAGAACGCCACCCCGGACAGGGTCGGCCCCAATCCGTCGTGCAGGTCGCGCCTGAGCCTGCGACGCTCGTCCTCGATGGCAGCGATGGCAACGCCCCGGGACTCCTGGAGGTCGCGGGCCAACGCGGTCGCCCGTAGGGTCTGCGCCAGCAGCGGCGCCACGATGCGCAGCACGTCCTCGTCGCCAGTGGACAGCGTCAGCTCACCGGCTCGCAGCCCCACGACGATCTCACCGACCGCGTCATCGCCCAGCTGGAGCGGCAGGGTGCGGGTATGGGTCACCTCGGTCCCTGACGTGGCCAGCGTCTGCCCTTCGGCGCGCAGGCTGGCGTACGGCAGGACCAGTGCCTCACGAATCGCCCGCAGCGCCAGGACCGGGTCGTCGCCGATGCGGTCGACCACCCGAGTGGCCGCCTGCAGCGGATCGGGCCGGTCGCCGAACAGCAGCTGGTCGACAACCCCGCGCAGCATGACCATGAGGGGATGGAAGCCGAAGGCGATCACGGCGCCGATCACGCCGAGTGCTCCGGGTGTCGGATCTGGTGAGCCGGACCAGCTCGAGCACCGAGACGAGACCCGCGAACACCGAGACGTAGGCGATCACCGCCACGAACGCGACGACCCCCCAGACGATGAGGCCGCGGACGTCCACGACGTCCGGACGGATCATCCCGATCACCATTGCCGGCGCGATCACGCCGCACATCAAGGTGACGACCGATGCGGGCGTGCTGCCGGTCGTCCCTTCGGCGGAGAACATCAGCAGTCCACTGACCAGGCCGACGGTCCCGGCGGTCACCGCGAACCATTGGAGCGGCACTCGTGTCTCGCCGTCCGCGGTCTCCAGGCGCCACCACACGTGCATGATGACCACGAGCCCGATGACCACCCCCATCGCCTCGGCCGTGTGCGACTCCCGCGGAGCTGCCACGGCGATGACTCCGGCCGCCGCGAACGTCGTCACGGCGAGAAAGTCGACAGGGTTGCGCCAGCTCCACCGTGGATAGGCGGCGACCGCGAGCGGGAAGGCCAGCATCGCCGAGCCCACACTCAACGCCCACTCGACGCCCGACGCCTGGTCGCGGGCATGCAGCACGAGCGCACCCAGCGTGGCGAGCGCGGTGACCACAAGCAGCGCCCCGCACACCGACGCCCGGCGGACTGACAGCAACACCGCCCCGCTGAGGCCGGTGGCGATGGCGAATGCCGCGATGCTCGCGCCGAGGAACCACTCCGTCATCTCGACCTGCCGAGGCCTTCGTCGCGGGCTCGAACGATGGCCGCCGACCGGTCCGACACGGCCAGCTTCGCGAAGATCGACGAGATGTGATTGGCGACGGTCTTGGGGGCGAGCGCGAGCTCGTCGGCGATCGCGTGGTTGCGCTTGCCTGCGGCCACGAGGTCGAGCACCTCGCGCTCGCGATCAGTCAGGTCGGGGAACGGCACGTCCGCCACGGCCCTCGGCTGGGTGAAGTGGCCGAGCACGCGCGCGGCGACTCCCGGCCCGAAGATCGCCTCGCCCGCAACCACCGAGCGGATCGCCCGGTCGATCTCGTCCTGCTGCGCACCCTTGAGCAGATAGCCCCGGGCGCCGGCCTGCATCGCGGCGAACACCGTGTCGTCGTCGTCGAACATCGTCAGCACCAGGACCATTGCCTTGGGCACTGCGGCCCGGAGCCGGCGCGTGGCCTCGAGCCCGTCGATCCCGGGCATACGGATGTCCATGAGCACCACGTCGGGTTGCTGCAGCTGGGTCTCGCGGACGGCGCCCTCGCCGTCGACGGCCTCCCCCACGACCTCGTAGCCGTCGATCGACTCGAGCAGTGCGCGCAGCCCACCGCGTACGACGGGGTGGTCGTCAGCGAGCACGACGCGGATGAGGTCCGGTGTCATTCCCTCATGATGCCGAGGATTCAGGGGAAAAGACCCGGGAACGTACACCTATGCAGGCCGGGAGGAACTCCGGACAATGAGGAATCGGCACACATCTTGGGGGTGCCGGAGCAGCGCCACAGTGGATTCACCTTCCACCACAAGGAGCTCATCATGATCCTCACCACCAAGAACAAGGTCGGCCTCGCACTCGCCGGACTGCTCGGGCTTGTCGATCTGCCCAGCTTTCTCACCAGCACGCCCGACGGCGAGACCGGCCCTCCACAGGGCATCCTCGTCCTCGGCTCGATCTGCGGCCTGATCACGGTCGTTGCCGTGATCATTGCGTGGCGATCGGCGAACGGTGCGGCCATGCGGGTCGCCGCCGGCGCCCGCATCGTCTCGATGCTGTCAGCACTGCCCGCGTTCTTCGTCGACGTCCCGGCGTTCATCAAGGTGCTCACGACGGTGTTCGTCATCGTCACCCTCGTGTCGCTCGTGCTGATGTTCTCACCGGCGCGGCGCTCCAGCCCCGTGATGGATTGAGGTGCCGACATGATCGCCATCGTCACGGTCCTGCTCGCGTTCCCGCTGGGCTTCTTCCTGCGGTCGCACCTCGTGGCCAACGTCGCGTACGCCATCGCGTACCTCTGGGCGTTCACCTTCCAGGGCCTCTACCTGAGCCGCATGTGGGTCGGGGGCGACGACTCGGCGTTTCCGAAGGATCCGGACACGATCCCGGTGGCGTACGGACTGGTCTGCGCCGCCATCTTCGCCGTCGGGTTCGGCCTGGTCGCCGTTGGTCAACGCGTCGGCAGCCGTCGGCGCACCAAGGCGCCCGCCCACGCCTGACCGCCAGCGCACACGAGCCCGGTTCCGTTTGGAGCCGGGCTCGTGCCGTCAGGAGAGGTGACGGGCAGAACTCAGCAGTCCTTGGTCTCTTCGGCGCGGTGAACACCTGCTCCGGCGCGCCGGACAGGACATCCGGGTGGGCGCGGGCCTACAGGCTCTCCGACCAGGCCCTCACCAAGGAGCTCATGGCATCCGTCCAGATCACGTGCAGGTGGCGATGGTCGCAATCAAGACAGGCCCGGCTTCAGCCGCGGGGCGGCAGGGGGAAGAAGCCCGAGGTGCGTTGCATGTATGCCCGATAGCCGGGGCGTTCGGCCATGTGCCGCTCGAGCACGCGCTTGCCCGAGCCGAAGGCCAGCAGGTAGACCATCAGCGCCGTCGAGACGATCGTCAGGACGCCGGGCCAGTGCTCGGCGGCGATGAGGAAGATGCCGACCCAGACGCAGGCGTCGCCGAAGTAGTTGGGGTGCCGTGTGTAGCGCCACAACCCCGTGTCCATCACCGGCCCGCGATCGGGATCGGCCTTGTACGCGGCGAGCTGGCGGTCGCCGATCGACTCGAAGGCGATGCCGACGAGCCACACCAGGACACCGACGTACGCCAGCACGCCCATCGGCTCGTCGATCAGCGATCCGACGACGACCGGCATCGCGACGATGAAGGCGATGACGCCCTGCAGCCCGTAGATCATCAGGACGGTGGCCGCCTCGCCGCGTCCTTCGAGCATCTTGGCGTAGCGGGGGTCCTCGCCCTTGCCTCGGCTGCGGACCGCCATGTGCAGGGCCAGCCGCAGGCCCCAGACGAGCGTGATCACCACCAGCACCCAGCGGCGGCGGTCGTCTCCGTGCCCGGCCGAGCCGGCGAAGCTGGCCACCGCGACGCAGCAGAACAGCAGGCCCCAGGTCACGTCGATGACGTTGTGTCGGTGCACCACCTTGGCGACGACGTAGCGTGATGACCAGCGCCGCCACGATCGCCGATGCGGCTCCGAGGAGAACATCGCGGAAGGCGTCGCCGGAGATGTCGGTGCTCATTGCATGCTCCTGGCCGGCTCGTCGGGTTGGTGAACGGGTCGCGGGGTCGGCCGCAGGCCCTTGAGGAACAGCCGGATGCCGTGCACCCGGATCATGAGGCTCACGGTCCGCGTCGCCCACGGCGTCCGCAGGGCGGAGGCCAGGCTCGCGCTGTCACGCCGGGTGCCGCGCATCGTCGCGACGAACGGGTCGCGGCCGGGCCTGCGCAGCGTCACCGTGACCGCCAGCTCACGGCCCGGCTCCGGCACGCTGAGCTCGTACTGACCGTCGACGCCGTGGAACGGCGACACGTAGAACGTCTTGTCGACCGTCGCCTTGCTGTTGTCTGCCGGTTCGAGCAGATAGCAGCGGCGGCCCCCGTACGTGTTGCGCACCTCGGCCACGACATGGGTCAGCATCCCGTCTGCGTCGTGGCAGTAGAACAGGCTGAGCGGGTTGAACACGTGGCCCAGCACGCGCGGGCTGGCGAGCATACGAACGCTCGCCGGTCGGTCGACGTCCCGCTCGCGGAGCCAGTCGTCGATGTTCTCGCGCAGAGTCCGCGACTCGTCGCCGAGGTGGTCGCCGGCGTGGAAGGCGCACAGCCTGCGCAGGCCGCGAGGCATCTGCGGCACGTCGTCGAGGTCGACGAGCCAGGTCCGGCCCCGGTTCGTGAAGGCGTACGACACCTCGTCGCGGCGGTGATGCCCGATCGTGACGTCGTAGCTCGCGAGCGCCTGGCCCCTGCTCACCAGACAGCTCCCAGGCTCGCTGCGGCGGCGACGCCCGCGCGGCAGCCGTCCTCGTGGAAGCCCCACCCGTGGTAGGCCCCGGCGAAGGCGACGACCCCGTCGTTGAGGGCCGGCAGCTCAGGTCGCGTGGCGACCGACTCCGGCGCGAACACGGGGTGCTCGTAGACCATCTGGGCGATCATGTGGCCTGAGTCCACCGACTCGTCACCGTTGAGTGACACCAGGTAGCGCGATTGACCCGGCAGCCGCTGCAGGCGGGTCATGTCGTACGTGACATGGACCTCCGGTCCCGCCGCCTCGCAGTCGGGCATCTGGTAGTTCCAGGCTGCCCCGGCACGGGACGCCGACGGCAGGATCGACGAGTCCGTGTGCAATGTGGCGCGGTTCTTCGAGTACGTCCACGCACCGAGCGCGGCGGACTCTGCCGCCGTCGGCTCGGCCAGCATCGCGAGCGCCTGGTCCGGGTGGGTTGCGATGACCGCAGCATCGAAGTCAGCCGCTTCGTCGTCCCCGTCGACGACGCGCACGCCGTCCGCAGTCCGGGTGACGGAGGTGACCGGCGTCAGCAGGTTGACCGCTGACAACTGCTTGCCGACCTTCTCCACATAGCTCCCCGAGCCGCCCTTGACGGTGCGCCACGGGTGCGAGCCGCGTACGGACAACATGCCGTGGTTGGCGAGGAACTCGAACAGGTAGCGCGCCGGGTAGGCACCGGCTTCGGCCGGCGCACACGACCACACGCACGCGACCATCGGCACGACGAAGTGCGACCGGAAGTAGCGGCTGAAGCGGCCCTGTACCAGGAACTCGTCGAGGGTCGTGTCGGCGGCAGCCGCGGCCAGGTGCTTGCGGGCCCGGCGGTGGAAGCGCACGACCTCGGTCAGGAGATACAGGTAGCGAAGGTTCGTCGCGTTGCGCAGCGTCGGGAACAGGCCGCTGAGCCCGCGGGCGCCGGCGTACTGCAGGCCGCACCCGTCGCAGCGGATCGACATGCTCATCTCCGACTCCTGCGTCTCGACGCCGAGCTCGTCGAACAGCCGCGTCAGGTTGGGGTACGTCTGGCGGTTGTGCACGATGAACCCACTGTCGACATCGAGCGGCGTGCCGTCCGGGTCGAGCAGCTCGTGGGTGTGGGCGTGGCCACCGAGCCGGCCGTCCGCCTCGTACAAGGTGACGTCGGCAACGCGTTGCAGCACGTAGGCGGCGGTCAGCCCTGACACACCACTTCCGATGACGGCGATCTGTCGTCTTGCCATGCTGCGACTCCTTGCTCCGAGCGGTTCGTTCTACCGAGGAGTTCGAAGCCCATCGTCGCGCGGATTGGTCAGACCGGCACGTCGACGACCGGCGGCGTCGTGGGCTTCTTGGATCCGCCACTCGGCTCGACCGTGACCGCCACCTGGTCGACATCTGCGAGGTCCTTCATGACCATCGCGCCGGAACGGGCGAACGTGCCCTGTGACTCGGCCTCGCTGCTCCTGACGAGCCAGACCTGGTAGACCTTGCCGTCGGCGAGCGCCGGCAGCTGGTTGGCGACGACCACCGCAGAGTCGCGACTCGCCGACGTGACCAGTCGCACCGTGCCCCCTCCCGGGAGGCTCAACGACTTGGTGTCCGCGTCGGCCGCGCCGAGGACCGCCGTCATCGCACGGTTCTGGTCCTGCTGGTCGTGTGCCCGGTCTCGCTCGACGAAGTAGCCGGTGCCTCCGGCAGCCGCGAGGACGAGGGCGGCCGCGGCGACGAGCTGCGGCAGCCTCCGCCCCAGCCCGCCGCGCTGGCTCATCGCGGTGACCACGGGACGTTCCTGCGGGATCGTCGCGATCGCCGTCAGGAGCCGCTGGCGCAGCTCCGCCGGAGGTGCCTGGTTCTGCGCCTCGGCGAGCCGGGTTGCCGTCACCTGAAAGCCGCCGAGCTCGGCACGGCATTCGGGGCACTGGTCGAGATGGGCCTCGAACTGGTTGCGCTCCTCGGAATCCAGCGCGTCGAGTACGTACGGCGCCAACAGGGAGTGCAGGTCGGTGTTCATGCCGGGACTCCCATGCAGTCGCGCAGTCTGACAAGTCCGTCGCGTATGCGGGTCTTGATCGTGGCGGGGTTGGTGTCGAGGACTTCGGCGACCTCGGCGTAGGTGTGGCCGTTGTAGTAGGCCAGGTTGACGGCCTCGCGCTGCAGCTCGGTGAGTCCGTCGAGGCAGCGCCGCACCTGCTCGTGCTCCAGCGTGGTGCTGACCGTCTCCTCCACCTGGTCGAAGGCCGGACCGCTCGACCAGTCGTAGCGGTTCTCCCGGTTGGTCGCCGCCTGGTCGTGCCGTACGGCATCGACGGCCCGGCGATGGGCGAGGGTCAGCACCCAGCCCTTGGCGCTGCCCCGCGACGTGTCGAAGCGCGCCGCAGACCGCCAGACCTGGATGAAGACCTCCTGCGAGATCTCCTCAGCCCGCGCGGGATCGCGTACGACGCGGCGGGCCAGCCCGTAGACCGACGCACCCAGCAAGTCGTAGAGGGCGGCAAACGCCTGCTCGTCACCACGGCCCACCCGGCTGAGCAGCTGGTCGGGGTCGTCCGAAGGCTCGTCCAACACGACGTCGGCAAGGCGCAGATGTGCTGCAGCACGCGTCATCAGGCTCTCCGATCGAACGGGCTTCTTACCAGCCATTCGAACCTGCCTTCACCAAGGATGGGTCGCCCCGGGTGATTTCGTGCACCGGAGCCTGAAGGCAGCATAGGTTGCGCGAGGCCCACCGGCCTGTCGAGGAGTCAACCGCCCGCAGCAAGACCGACGATCAGCAAAGAACAAATTCCGGTGACGGTGTGAAAACAGCGTGCCCTTTGTGATGGAGAGTCAGTCGCCCCTCGGAGGAGCTCCCGTGATCACCATTGCAACCCTTGCCGTGTCCCCTGACCGCGACGGGGCGGTGTGGATCACCGGCCCGCGCGGGAGCGGCAACCTGACCCACGTGGCAGCGGTCGTCTTCGACGATGTCGACGAGGAGTTCGACCAGGTGCAGGACACGATCGCCGGCCGCTACCTGTACGCCCCGACGCCCGACGCCGGGTCGTACGCACGTAGCCTCGGCGAGCGTCCTGCGGCGCTGCGCAATCTCCGGGAGCCGGCTCGCGAGCTGCACGAGGAGGTGTGGCGCAGCCACCGCAAGCAGGTCTGCAACGACCCCAGCGTGCAGCTCGACGAGCCCCGCATGCGCCCGGTCCCGGGCCCCGCGCCACAGTCCGGCGGCCGGCTGGCGCTGGCGAGCGCTCCGGTGGCCGCCAACCACCTGCTCGCCGTGTGGCAGTCCTGGCTCGACGCCGAGCGCGAGCACGCTCTCCGGCACCGACCCATGAGCGGCCACGGCGAACGGATCATCCGGCATCCTGCCCGACGAGTTCGTCCTCGCCGAGCAGCCGGCCGGCATCCCGCTGTTCGGCTAGGGCGGAGTTCCCACCCTCGGCACTCCTCTTTCGGCTCAGACGTGACCGTCTGTCGTCAGGACCTGTGCGGGAGCAAACACGAACCGCTTGTAGGACCAGTATCTAAACACCGTGCCGAGCGCGAGGCCGATGACATTGGCCGAGATGTTGTCGGCCAACCTGCTCGTGAGTCCCAACAGGTCGTGCGAGATCGCCAGGGTGACGACGGAGAAGCCGAGACCGATGACGTTGAAGACGATGAACAACGCAACCTCGCGACGGCGATCCTGACCAGTCTCGCCACGCCATGTCACGGCTCGGTTGCCGACATACGTGACGACCATCGCAAGCGCCACGGCGATGACCTTGGCCACCGTCGGGTCCAGCCCGATCAGGATCGGGGCCGTCCGGAGGTAGTTGAAAGCGGTGACATCGACGACGTACCCGACGCCGCCGACGGTGAGGAAGCTGACGATCTCAGGACTCGCCAGCCGCGCAAGAAGTCGACTACGAACGGGCATCGCTGGTCCACCTCATCGAGGCCGTCGCAGCGGCGCGCCGACCGTGGCGGAACTCGTGCCATCGCCATGCCAGCACGCGGAGGACTGCCTCCCGCACGATCGCCGTCGACATCTTGGACTCACCGACCGTTCGGTCGGTGAAGG
The DNA here is from genome assembly GCA_963759975.1 of uncultured Actinomycetota bacterium. GTDB lineage: Bacteria > Actinomycetota > Actinomycetes > Propionibacteriales > Nocardioidaceae > Aeromicrobium. Next base: position 22,710 of record CAVXBS010000023.1, on the reverse strand, counting down.
TGATCGGCACCTCGGTCGTGGTCAGCCCCATACGACTGGCGCGCCAGGTGTTCTCGATCTGGAACGCATAGCCGTTCGACTGGGACTCCAGCGCGCCGAGCCGGAGCAGCGAGTCCCGGCGAAAGGCCCGGAAGCCAGCGGTGGCGTCGCGGACGCGCAGCCCCAGGACCGCACGAACATACACATTGCCCGCACGCGAGATGGCACGTCGCTGCCAGCTCCAGTTGCTCACGCCACCTCCACGGACGTACCGCGAGCCGATCGAGACGTCGGTCTGCTCCAGAGCGGCGACAAGCTCAGGGATCTTCGCCGGCGGATGGGACAGGTCCGCATCCATCTGGACGATGACGCCGTAGTCCCGGGCCACGGCCCACGCGAACCCGGCGCGGTAGGCGGCACCGAGGCCGTCCTTCTCGGAGCGGGTCAGGAGGAAGACCTGGGACAGGTACGCGGGATGGGCCGCCACCAGGGCGCCCGTGCCGTCGGGGCTGTTGTCGTCGACGACGAGGATGTCGGCGTCAGGGACGCTTCGCAGGACCTCGTCGAGCACTGTCCTGACACCGAGGGCCTCGTTGTACGTGGGGATGACGACGATCGTGGTCACGGGGTCAGCTCCTTCATCGCGTTCAGCAGCGTGGAGGCGCCGCGGCAGTCGCCGACGACGCGGGGCGTGGGCCGGTCGACGCCGTCCCGCAAGAAGATCGTGCGGCCGCACATACGGCCGACAGCGTGATAGTCCTGACCGAGGATCGAGCTCGTGCGCGCGGTGTCGAGGCCCCAGGAGCGAACGTGCTTGCGGATCACGAACCACGTCGGGGCCCGCGGTCCTCTGAGGACCCCGTCCAGCTCGGTCAGCTGGGGGTCGATCGTCTTCACCGGCAGGCTCCAGAGCTGGACGTACGGTGAAGGCAACCCCGACGCGTAGGTCAGGTTGGCGTTGCCCCACGCCGTCACGATCGAGTCACCCGGATGCGACGACGCCGCGATGGCTTGACCAACCGCCTGTGCGTCGGTCCCCTGTGGCAGCGCCAGGCTCACTCCCCAGGCAACGGACGCCGCCACCAGGACATACGCGGTGACCGACCGGGCGGCGAAGCCGTGGCGCGATGCCAGGACACCTGCGGCGATCGAGAGCGGGACGACCAGCTCGACGAGGTAGTGATGCCAGTAGTTGCCGCCGAGCAGGACCGACGTGCCGGCAAAGACGGTCATCGCCACCAAAGCAAGGAAGGCCGTGTCATGCCGGCGACGGGACACCACGTGATGGACCAGCGCGATCACAAGGAAGCCCAGCCCGCAGACGACGGCAGCGACCACGAGTCCGTGCAGGCGGGCCGATGAGTGCGCACGCCCGCCGACCGCCTGCACGGCGGCGGCGCGCACCCGAAACGGATACATCGCATCGAAGACGCCGACCAGCGACGTCCCGTGCACGACGGTCCACATGGCGACCACGGAGACCACTGCCACTGCGCCGCCGAGGGCACCGACAGCCAGCACCCAGAAGCGCTGACGACTCACCTCACCGCGCCACACCGCACACACCAAGGCCACCAGCCCGAAGACGGCAGCATCCGCCAAGTTCTGCTTGATCAGCAGGGCCGACATCGCCAGACCGCCCGCCATGGCCGATCGCGCGACGGCGTCGCGCTGCCCGGACGCTCCGAGCGCGGCCATCACGCAGATGACGCCACCGAGGATGAACGGGGCTGCCAGCAGCTCGCCATTGACCTCGTATCCGCCCAGAAGCGGGCTGACGGTCAGCCCCGCAGCCGTGAGGGCGGCCCATCGAGCGGCGACCGGGCCGCCGATCATGCCGGCTGCGCGTGCCGCACCGTAGACCACGAGCGCCACCGCCACACACCCGAAGAGCCGAAGTGCGGTGAGACCCCCGAGCTCCGAGGCAGCCCGGAAGATCGTGACGAGCAGCGGTGGGCGATCGACCCAGTAGTTGCCGTACAACGAGTTGCCGGCGCCTCTCCACTGAGCAGCGACGACCAGGAATCCGCCTTCGTCCGGGCTCGCAGCGTGCCCGAGGAACGGCAGTCGGGCGGCCGCCGCCACGGCGGCCGCGGCGCCGACCGTCCAAGCCGGGGGATCGGCGACTCGGGGAACCGGCATCCGATGAGCCAAGTGAGCCATGGCTGTCATGCGGCCAGACTGCTCGCTCGAACCTGCAAGCCACCTGACCACGTCGGCGAACCAGGCCCGATCGTGAGGCGTCATGGTGCACGATGGCGAGATGACAGTCGTCGGCATCTGTGAGGACGATCCGGACGTCCGCCGCGTCCTCACCGATGCGCTCAAGATGCACGGGCACGACGTCGTGATCGCGCGCAACGGGCGGGAGGCGGTGGACAACCTCGGCGTACGGAGCGGGGTCGAGGTGTTGATCCTCGATGTCGGTCTGCCCGACGCCGACGGCCGCGACGTGTGCCAGGCGTTGCGGGCCGGCGGGCAGCACGCCCCCGTCCTGTTCCTCACAGCGTTGGATGCTGTCCATGACCGGGTCGCCGGCTTCCACGCCGGCGGAGACGACTACGTGGTCAAGCCCTTCGCGATCTCGGAGGTCCTCGTGCGCGTTGACGCACTGCGTCGCCGCAGCCGGCCCGAACCCGTCTCGATCAGCGGCCTCACCCTCCATCCCGACCGGCTCTCGGTCGACGTCGATGGCCGCGAGGCCACCTTGACGCCAACAGAGTTTCGACTGTTGGCCGCGATCGCAGCCGAGCCCGGCACGGTCACGCGCCGGCGAGCGGCCGTCGCCGCGGCATGGCCGGACGGCGCCATCGTCAACGAGAACACGATCGACTCGTACGTGCGACGCCTTCGCGTCAAGCTCGCGTCGATCGACTCGCCGGTCGAGCTGACGACGGTCCGCGGAGTGGGGTTCACCCTCCGATGAGGTTCCCGCAGCGCACGCTCATCTCCCGGATCGTCTGGACCACGCTGATCGTCACAGCAGTCGCCATGGCTGCCATGGTCGTGACCGTCATGCTGGTCCTGTCGGCCCTGACGAACAAGAACATCGAGGCCCGGTTGCACGATCAGCTCACGGCCGTCTCGTCGACCGTCAAGGTTGGCGCCGACGGCGGCCTGACCGCGCTGGAGACTCCCGACGACACGATCGATGACACCACGTGGATCTACGCCGCCGACGGCACTCTCGTCGAAGGCCCCCGCGTGGGCCAGCGGCTCACGTCGACAGCGAACTCGCTGTCAGGCGTACGCAAGGAGACCCGGCTGGACCGGGATGAACGTTCATTCCTCGCCGCGCCCGTACGACGTGACGGAAAGGTCGACGCGGTCGTGGTTGTCGAGGCTCCGCTCGAGCCCTACGAGTCGACCCGCAACCTCACGTTGTTGGGCCTGCTCGCGCTCACAGTGACCGTGACAGGCGGCTCCGCAGCCATCGCCGCGTGGACCGTCAAGCGCACGCTTGGTCCGGTGGAGTCGATGGCGGCCCGGGCCCGCGACTGGAGTGAGCACGACCTCGAGTCGAGATTCGACACGACAGCCGCGGATGACGAGTTCGGCCGCCTCGGCCGGACCCTCAACGTGCTCCTCGATCGCGTCGCCGGCGCCCTGCGCAGCGAGCAGCAGCTGACATCTGAGCTGGCTCACGAGCTCCGGACCCCGCTGACCGCGATCCGCGGCGAGGCGGAGCTCACCATGATGACCTCGCCCAGCCCGGACGTCGCCGAGCGGCTCGGCCGGGTCGTGGAGCTGGTCGACCGCATGAGCACCACCATCACCTCGCTGCTTGCGATCGCCCGCAACGACGCCCGAATCGACAGCCGCACGACTGCGATCGACCTCGTCGAGGCCGTGCTCGAACATCATCCGGAGAGGCCCGGACTGATGGTCTCGAGCGACGGGGTCGAAGTTGTGGAGATGTCCGTACCGACCGAACTGGCGGTCCGCGCGCTGGCACCCATTGTCGACAACGCGTTCGCCCACGCACGTACGTCTGTCGAGTTCCGGGCGGCCGCTCGCGAACGCGTGGTCGAGATCACCGTCAGCGACGACGGCGCCGGGATCACCGTGGACGACCCCGAGTCCCTCTTCCGCTCCGGCGAGCGGGGCAGCGAGTCCGGCGGCGCAGGACTGGGACTGGCCCTGTCCCGGCGCGTCGCCCGCACGTTGGGTGGAGACGTCAGGATCACCTCGACGGAGCGGCCCACGAGCTTCACCCTCACGCTGCCGCGCACCTAGCGCGACCAGTCAGGTTCGTGGCAGGTGGCTGCCCGCATCGTGGGGCGCATGACTCATTCACCCCAACCCATGTCCGGCCGTGAGGCGAGCCATCTCGACCGCGGAGCCTGGACCCGGACCTTGCTGAACAAGGTTCCCGAGGTCACCATCTTGTTCTGGGTGGTCAAGATTCTCTCCACCACGGTCGGCGAGACCGCAGCCGACTACCTCAACGAGCATGTCGGCCTCGGGCTCTCGGCCACGACCGCGATCATGGCCCTTCTGCTCGCGGCGGTGCTCGTCGTCCAGTTCACCGTACGGCGATACATCCCGTCGATCTACTGGCTTGCCGTCGTGCTGATCAGCGTGGTCGGCACATTGTTCTCCGACAACCTCGTCGACAACTTCGGGGTCAGCCTCTGGACCACCACGGCAATCTTCGGCACCGGGCTCATCATCTCGTTCGTGGCCTGGTTCCGCAGCGAGCGCACGCTCTCGATCCACTCGATCGTGACGCGTCGACGCGAGGCCTTCTACTGGCTCGCGATCCTGTTCACGTTCGCGCTGGGCACGTCCGCCGGCGACCTCATCGCCGAGAAGCTGGCGGTCGGATATTTCCCCTCCGCGCTCATCTTCGGCGGCGTCATCGCCGCGATCACCGCGGTCTACTACGGCTTCAAGGCCGACGCGGTGCTGGCGTTCTGGGCGGCGTACGTCGTCACCCGGCCTTTCGGTGCCTCGATGGGCGACTTCCTGACCGCCTCGACCAAGGACGGCGGTCTCGGACTGGGCACGAACGGCACCAGCGCCCTGTTCATCGCGATCATCGTCGCGTGCGTTGCCTGGTTCACGGTCAGGGCCAGGCGCGATGACCGAGAGCTCGTGACCGCACCGGTCTGACCACCAAGCCGGCCCCGCCCAGACTGACCCCCGACAGTCGGGCGGGGCCCCCCATCGTGAGGCTCCCATGAGTGCACCAGCTCGGCTCAGCACCCTGACCACAGCTCTGGTCGTAGGCCCGATCGTCGGCGTGCTTGCGCTGGCCGACTCGGCCCGCGAGCACAACGGGGTGTCGGCGGCCATCGATCCGCACCTTGCTGCCGATGTGGTCGACGTGCGATCCGGTCCGTTGACGGCCGCCGCCAAGCTGCTCACCTTGATCGGCAGCGAGGCGGTCGTCGGCGTCTTGGCGTTGCTCCTGATCATTGCCCTGTTGGAGCGGCGGGGACCGTTCTTCGCGATGTGCGCCGCGGCCGCCATGGCTGTGTCCGCCGCCCTCACGGTCGGGGTCAAGCAAATGGTGGGGCGACACCGCCCCGGCTCGGGCGTCCGGCTCGGACCCGTCGACCCCACGTACTCCTTCCCGTCCGGCCACACCCTCAACTCGGCGGTGTTCCTCGGGTTGGTGGTCATCCTCTTCCTACCGTTGATGCGCGCGCAGCGCCGGCGCATCGCTGTCACGTGCTGCCTCACGTTGCTGGCGATCGGGATCGGTTTGAGCCGTGTCTACCTGGGCTATCACTGGGCCAGCGATGTCATCGCATCTTGGCTCCTGGCCGTCGCGATACTGGCCCTGGTCGGACTCGCGAGCAACATCTGGGGACCTGACCCAGTCGTGCGTGCGATCAGGCGACGATCAGGTTCGCGTGCCTAGCGTGAGGCCATGATCGCCGTCCTGACCCCGCTGCTGTACTCGCTCGGCCCTGCCGCGCTGCTGCTGATCATGGTGGTCGTCTTCGCCGAGAGCGGGCTGCTGGTCGGCTTCTTCCTGCCGGGAGACTCGCTGTTGTTCCTCGCCGGCGCCCTCGTCGCCTCGCAGGTCATCGCCCTCCCGATCTGGCTGCTTGGGCTCGGTGTCTTCGTGGCCGCCGTGGTCGGTGACCAGGTCGGCTACTCGATCGGACGGCGACTCGGGCCGCGGCTGTTCTCGCGTCCGAACTCGCGACTTTTCTCGCAAGCCAACGCAGACCGGGCTCGACAGTTCTTCGACCATCACGGCTCCGGTGCGGTGATCCTGGCGCGATTCGTCCCGGTCGTCCGCACGTTCGTGCCTGCCGTCGCCGGGGTCGCCCACATGCCACGACGCCGCTTCAGCACCTACAACGTTCTCGGCGCTGCCGTCTGGTCGACCCTGATCGTGACGGCCGGCTTCATCTTCGGCGGCATCACCTTCATCGCCGCGCACATCGAGCTCATCACCATCGGACTTGCTGCACTGTCGGTCATCCCCGCCAGCGTCGCCTACGTCCGGGACCGGCGCTCACGAGCTCTGCGTGCGTGAAGGGTGACGGTCAGGTGGCGGTCAGGTCCAGCCGCCTAGCGTCCTGTCACGTGCCCACACGAACCTTCCGCGCGACCAAGGTCCCCGACGTCTTCCTTCTCTTCTGGATCATCAAGCTGCTGACCACCGGGATGGGAGAGGCCGGATCCGACTTCCTCGGCACTGTCAGCATTCCGCTGGCCGCCGTGATCGGGATAGGCGGATTCTTTGTCGTCCTGTGGCTGCAGCTCCGAGCCGAGGCGTACCACCCGGTCCGCTACTGGACGACGGTCCTGAGCGTCGCATTGTTCGGCACGATGATCGCCGACGGGCCACATGTCGCGCTCGGCACGCCCTACGCCGTCGACGCTGCGATCTACCTGGCCCTGCTGTGCGGGCTCCTTGCGTGGTGGAAGGCGAGCGAGGGCACACTCTCGGTGCACTCGATCACCAGCAGCCGTCGCGAACGGTTCTACTGGGGTGCCGTGCTGCTCACGTTCGGCCTCGGAACGGCCGTTGGCGACGCCACCGCGATCGAGATGGGCCTGGGGTTCGCCTGGTCGATCGCGCTGTTCGGGATCCTCATCCTGGTACCCCTGGTGCTCTGGCGCGCCGGGCTGAATGCCACGGCGGCGTTCTGGGCGGCGTACGTGCTGACCCGTCCGCTCGGCGCGTCGGTTGCCGACTGGCTCGGCAAGGCGCACTCCGCAGGTGGCCTCGGGTGGGGCGACGGGACCGTCACCGGCCTGGCGCTGCTGATCTTTGCCGCGCTGGTCACGTACGTGGCCGTCACCCACAGCGACACGGAGGGATCGCACGGGCCTGCCGGCGACGAAGCCCTCCCGGCCGACGAGCTCGACCCGGTCTAGGACTGTCATCGCGACTCGGCAGTTCGCGACGAGTTCCAGCCGATTGGCGGGGAGACTACCCGGATGAGCGGCGTCGACCCGGTGCAGTCAGGGATAGCTGTGGTGGTCCTGTTCGGGATCACGGTTGGGGCGGCGAGCTTGGCGCGCGTACGCATTCGGGCGGACGTCCTCATCGCCCTCGTACGAGGGGCGGCGCAACTGTCGGCCGTCGCCTTGGTGATCGCCTGGGTCTTTCGACATCCAGAAGGAGTCGTGGCCTATCTCGGCGTGATGCTGGTCGCCGCCACGATCACCTCCGCCAGACGGCTCCGATGCGGAATGCGCCTGGCGCCACTGGTCGGGCTGGCGATTCTGGCCGGCAGCACATGTGCCCTCGTTCCCGTCCTCGCCAGTGGTGCCCTGGCGATGCAGTCCGAGACGCTTGTGCCTTTCACTGCCCAGATCGTCGGCGGGTCCATGACGGTCGCATCGCTGACAGGAGCACGACTGCGCGACGACGTGGCGCGTGACTGGGGACAGGTCGAAGCCTGGCTGTCCCTCGGGGCCACGCCTCGCCAAGCGGTCTCGGAGTTCGGCCGTGTAGCTGTCGGGAGGGCGTTGATCCCTGCCATCGACCAGACCCGAAGCGCGGGCCTGGTCACCCTCCCCGGAGCGTTCGTCGGTCTCCTCCTGGGCGGCGCATCACCTGCGGAAGCGGCCGAGATCCAGCTGCTCGTTCTGGCCGGACTGCTCGCTGCCGAGACTGTCACGGCTGTCCTGTGCGCGCGACTCCTGGCAACCTGGCTGGGCACCACCCGACCGGTCGTGATCGATTGAGCTGACGGATCGCGCCACGAGCTGCGCACCGCGTTGATTTGCTCGTATCGCCTGCGTAGGTGAGGCTTGCCTGCGTACACGTCCAGAAGGAACGCACATGAGCTTGTCCACCACCTTGCTGCTCGGCCTGATCGCCGGCGGCGCGATTGTCATCGGCCTCCCCGTCGGCAGGCTCAAGCACCCCGCCCCACAGCTGCGCGTCACGCTGAGCGCATCGGCGGTCGGAGTGCTCCTGTTCCTCTTCTGGGACGTCATGTCAGCAGCCTGGGAACCCATCGACGGCGCGCTCGCGGCCGTGCACGACGGTGACGGGAGCGCGGGTCCGATCGTCGGCTACGGCGCGTTGTTCGTCGGCGGCCTGTCTGTCGGACTGCTGGGTCTGGTCGCGTTCGACCGACGCGCCGGCCGCTCGGCGCTCAGGAATCGCTCCGATCAGCAGCCCTCACCCGTCCAGCAGGGCGACACCCAGACGGCCACGGCGACCGAGGTGCACTGGTCGACGGCCAAGCAGCTGTCGCTGATGATTGCTGTCGGAATCGGGCTGCACAACTTCGCCGAAGGCCTCGCGATCGGCCAGGCCGCCGCACGTGACGAGATCGCCCTCGCGACGGTGCTGGTCATCGGCTTCGCCCTTCACAACGCCACGGAGGGATTCGGCATCGTCGCGCCGCTGGCAGGCGACCTCGACCCGAACGGCAGGCCCCAGATGCCGAGCTGGCGATTCCTGTTGACCATGGCTGCCATCGGCGGCGGTCCCACCTTCCTCGGCGCGGGCATCGGGCACAGCTTCACCTCCGAACCGGTCAGCGTCGCATTCCTGACCCTGGCTGCCGGCTCGATCGTCTACGTCATCGCGCAACTGTTCGGCGTCGTCGCCAAGGCCAAGCGTGCCGACCTCGTCGCAGTCGGCCTCCTGCTCGGCATCCTGGCCGGCTTCATCACCGATGGCATCGTCATCGCCGGCGGCGTCTGAGACGACGTACGTCACTGATCGATGCCTCATCGATCAGGTTCTGTGCAGGTCACAGCCCGCATGGTGGGACCGTGACCACCAAGAGCCAACGACCCAGGCGCCATCACGCCCCGCGCTCTCGCGGGAGTCGACGGGTGCGGCGCGACCTGGTGCTCGCTGCGGGTCTCCTGTGCATATTGGTCTGCGTCCAGCTGATCCGCCTGGCGCTGGGCTGAATCGGAAAATGTCCCCCGACCGAAAGGCCATCTGATGCCGAACGACTTCCACGGGCTGCCACTTCACCCACTCATCGTGCACGCGACGGTCGTCACGGTTCCGATCGCGGCGCTGACGGTTCTCCTGGCCGCGCTCTGGCCGCGCTTCAGGCGGTGGGCCGGCCCGTTGCCGGCGATCCTCGGCCTCGTGGGCCTGACCCTCGTACCGCTTTCCACGTCGACCGGCGAGACGCTCGAACGACACGTTTCCCACTCGGCTCTCCTCGAGCGGCACACCCATCTCGCGGACGGGCTGCTGCCATGGATGATCGGCCTTCTGGCGGTCGCAGTGGTGGGCTACGTCCTTCATTGGAGAGGCCCCGACAGGTCGATGCGCAGTGCCGCGTCGATCCTGGTGGCCGCGCTGGCAGTCGTCGCCGTCGTGGGTACCACGGTGCAAGTCGTCCGTATCGGGGAGAGCGGTGCCAAGGCTGCGTGGGCCGGCACCGACATGAGCAGAAACAGCTGACGACCTCAGTCCGTGCCGTAGCGATTCGCGCGGGCAAGGACGCTTCGGACGTAGTCCTCGGAGTGGTTGTAGGAGAAGATCGCCCGTGTCCAGCCGGCGCCGGTGCTCAGGTCGGCGCCCGACGCGCACAGGTAGCGCCCCGCCGCCAGCGTGGCGTCGAAGATGTTGTTGGGGTCGGCGACACCGTTGTCGTCGCCATCGGCGCCCCACCTCCGCCAGGTCGACGGGATGAACTGCATCGGGCCCACGGCGTGGTCCCACTGAGCGTCGCCGTGCCACTGCGCTGATTCGGCATCCGCGTGGATGGTCGCCATCCCGGCCGATCCGTCGAGTGCGGGCCCGAGGATCGCGTGTGAGGTCGACCCGTCCGCGAGCAGGTACGCACCCCCGTTGGTGCCGTGCCCGGACTCGATCCCGCCGATCCCGGCGAGCGTCGTCCACCCGACGTGGCAGCGAGGCTGCTCCTGCGCGAGGTGCAACGACGCGCGTCCGTACGCTTCGACGGCGATCGCGCTGATGCCGGTGCGGGCAGACTCGGCCGCTGTCCAGGTCGCCGAGACGTGCCCCTTCGCCGGAGGCGGAGCGATGGTCTCCGCGACCGGCTTGACCGCCGCCATCGTGGTCGTGGGCTGCGGCGCCGCATTGCGCACGCCGCCCTGATGCGTCGCGAGCACGGCCGTGCCGATCATCAATCCTCCGATCACGCACACCACGAGGGCGACGAGCGCCCCGAAGACCCGGCGCTCGCGGTGGGTTGACGCGTGCTCAGCCAAAACGGCCGTTGACGTAGTCGGCCGTGCGCGTGTCCTGCGGGCTGCCGAACATCGCACCGGTGTCGCCGTGCTCGACGATGACACCTGGCGTGCCCTGGGCGGCAAGGAAGAACGCACACTGCGAGGAGACTCGGGCCGCCTGCTGCATGTTGTGGGTCACAATCACGATCGTGACCTCCCGGGCGAGGTCGAGCATCGTCTCCTCGATGACCCGCGTCGAGGTCGGGTCGAGCGCCGAGCACGGCTCGTCCATGAGCAGCACGCGCGGCTTGATGGCCAGCGAACGAGCGATGCAGAGTCGCTGCTGCTGGCCGCCGGACAGCCCGCCGCCGGGGGCGTCAAGCCGGTCCTTCACCTCGTTCCACAGTCCGCCCTTGATCAGGCAGGACTCGACGAGCTCCTCACGCGATGCACGGTCGATGCGGGTGCCGGTGAGCTTGAGGCCGGCCAGGACGTTCTCGCGGATCGACATCGCGGGGAACGGGTTCGGCTTCTGGAACACCATGCCGATGGACCGCCGGGCGTCGGTCAGCTTGCGCGATGCGTCGTAGATGTCCTCGCCGTCGAGCTCCACGCTGCCCGCGAGAGAGGCAGACGGGATGAGCTCGTGCATGCGATTGAGGATGCGCAGGAAGGTCGACTTGCCACATCCCGAAGGACCGATGAGGGCGGTCACCGCGCCGGCCGGCATCGTCAGGGAGACGCGGTCGAGCACCTTGTGGTTGCCGAACCACGCCGAGATCTCGTTGGCGCGGATCTCGGCGAGTCCCGGTGCCGGGTCGGCGACACGAGCGATGACCTGGGTCTCGTCGTATCCGCGCTCGTCGGTGGTCACGGTCATGGTGCTGCCTTCCTGGTGCGGGTGGATCCCCGAAGCGTGCACATCCGGCTCCGCGTCGCTGAGGACGCGGAGCCGGATGCTTCGTGCGGCGTTGTCATACAGGCGTCAGGACACCTTGATCGAGACCGTCGACGACGCCGGCGAGCTCGAGTAGTTGCTGTTCGTGCTCGTGAACGTGGCCTTGACGCCGTATGCGGTCGACTTCTTCTTGAACTTGCTGAGGCTGACCTTCGCGACGCCGTTCGTCACGGTGCCCGTGCCGACGACCTTCGAGCCATACCGCAGCGTCACCTTGCCGCTGGGCTTGATCGTCGACGCTGCACCGTTGATGGCCACCGTCACGGTCGCCTTCGGCGTGGTGCTGGCCTTGATCGTGGGGTCAGCGAACTTGAACGACGTCTTCGTCGTCGCCTTGGTCACGGTCAGCGGGACGGTCCGGCTCGCCTGGTTGTACGAACCGGTGCCCGGGAGGGTCGCCGTGACGGTGTGCGCTCCGACCGGCGACGTGCCCGGCACGGAGTAGAACGCGGCTCCGGCGATCAGCGGAACCGTGACGGGCGTCCCGCTGTCGACCTTGATGCTGATCGAGCCGGTGGCCGGTTCACCATCGACGTATGCGGCCACCGCGAGGAGGCGCGAGGAGCCGTAGGTGCTGGTCGGGTTGAGCAGGCCGGCCGTGACGAGCGCCGGCGCCTTGACCGAGGCCGTGACGGATCCGGAGGCGGACGCGGTGAACGCCAGCGGGTCGGCCGGCGTGAAGTCGGCCGAGTAGTGGTGGTCGCCGGTCGGCACCAGCGTCAGGTTCTTGACCGCCTTGCCGTCAGTCACGGTGACCGGGCTGCCGATCGCGGTGCCGTCCTCCTTGAACGTGACGGTGCCCTCGGGGTCGCTGGCTGCTTCGACGGTCGCGGCCAGCTTGACCTTGTAGGCGTATTCCTCGGTTGCAACGAGCGAGGTGTCGGTGTCGACCTGCGACGTGGTCACGAAGGTCGAGACGGCACTCTGCGTCGCGACGCCACACACGCCGCCGTTGGCCGGGGTGGCGAGCTGGTCGAAGCCGGCTGCCTCGATCAGGGTCTTGCCGGCGGGGCTGCAGATGAAGCCGGCGCTGCCGAACACGGCGCTGAGCTTCGGCCCAAGTGTTCCGTCCGAGAGGTCAGCACCGCGCACCACGTCATAGACCGCGCGGTATGCCTTGAAACCCTTGGTCAACTTGATCGTGCTGAGCGACTTGGCACGAGCGGTCGAGAACGGCGCGACCGCGTTGGGGTCGTTCTTGATCAGCGTGTCGTCGTGCTCCTGGGCGACGCCGACCGAACCAGCGAGGGTGACGGGCGAGCCGCCGTTCGCTGCGGTGAGCTGAGCCGTGAAGAATGACAGGGTGCCGGAACCGGCCTGCGGAACGTAGGGCTTGATGACGCCGGACGATCCACCGATCTGGTCCCAGTTGGTCACCGCGCCGCTGTAGATCTGAACCAGCTGAGCGGGCGTGATCGTCGCCGGAGCGTTCGTGCTGGTCGCGTCCACCGCGAGCTTGAGACCGTCGACCGCGAACGGGAACTGCTGCAGACCGGCGGATACTTCGGCAGCGTTCAGCGACGACGACGAGCGAGCGAAGTTGACGTCGGTGTTGTTGCCGGCACCGTAGAGCAGAGCCTTGCCCGCACCAGACCCGTTCGGGCGGGTGATGGCGGGGTGTCCCTCACGCAGCGAGATCGTGGCCGGCGTGCCGGCGGCAGCCCACGAAGCAACGTCGAACGTGTTGCCGACGGTGTTGTTGAAGCCGAGGTCGGTGGAGTGGCCCTTCGTCAGGTAGTCGAGGGCGATCTCGATCGTGTCGGATCCAACGCCGACGAGGTCGCCGGAGGCCGGCACGAATGCCGGATCGTACGGGGTGTCGACCGCGCTGGCCGGTGAGGCCAGTCCGGCGGTCAGGGCTGCGCTGGCGACGAAGGCGCCGGCCACAGCCAAGGAGACTCGCTGACGAATCATTCCTGGTTTCCTTATCTCGAATGTCTCGGACGGCCAGCCGGGGTGCTGTCGCCCACGAGCAAACTAGGGGTCCGTCGAGGGGGTGCGCAGCGCTTCAGGTGAACGGTGGATGGACATCTCAAAGACACTTGGATTCCCTGCAATCACAGGAGATTCGGCAGCAGATACATCGCCAGGTCGGATGCCAGCCAGGAGAGCGCCAGCACGATGGGGCCGGCGATGACCCAGGTGCGGATGAGGCCGAATCGCTGCTTGGCATAGACCGCTGCGGCAGCGACCAAAGCGAGCACTCCGAGGGTCAGCGCGAGGATCGGCATGACGCTGGTGTCACTCGCCATCGCGGTCTCGGTCGAGCCCACCGCGTTGAGCCGGCCACCCGGGGCAACGTATGGCTTGCCGACGATCGTCGCGTCGATGTAGACGACCTGACCGGGGGTCAGGGCGCCGAGCCGACCTGACCCGTCGGAGGTGACCATCGTGATCCGCGAGCCCGTGGCAGTCGGTGCCGGCGGCATTGGATCACCAGCCCGCCGCACGGTGCCGATCGTGTAGACCGACTTGCCCTGCGCCGTCACGACCGTCATGTTCTTGCCGGCCGCCTTGTCGAGTATCGCGGCGAACGGTTTGCCGAACGTGCTGGACCGGCCGTAGACCAGGGACACACCTGCCTGACCCGGGAGGACCGTGTCGCGACGATGCCCGGGGCCGGCCAGCAGGACACCGGACGAGGTGCCCTCAGAGACGACCTGCGCATAGCCGATCGACGGGATGCTCAGCAACGCCACAGGCGCCCCCGGCCGGATGATGCCACCAGTGGGCGGCGGGTTCGGACTGGCGAGCTGCGCCCTGAAGTCGTCGTACAACCGGTCCTGCGCCCGACCCTGTTCGAGACCGCCCAGCAGCAGGACCTGCGCCAGGAACCAGACCAGGACGATCGCGAGCACCGTGAGCGACGTGCTCACGATCGACAGCTTTTCCCCGAGCGGAATCGGCGGCGCCTTGGGTCCGGACCGCAACGGCCAGATCTGGGTCTCGCCGGAAGCGCGACGGCGGCCGGTCGCGGTCGTGCTCACCGGCGCATCCGCAGCCGTGCCACGACGCGCGCGCCGGGACCGACGAGCCCGGCCAGCAGCGCCAGGACGATGAGCAGCGGCAGCAGGATCTTCGCGGTGCCGGAGCTGGTCGCCGCCGTCGGGGTCGTACTGAGCGCCTGGGTCGTGTCGCCGCCCTTGCCGGCCGCCTTCGCCGCGTCGTCGGCCGGAGCGATCGCGTCGCCTGGGGTCAACCCCGACACCGGAGCGTCGGCCAGTGGGGATCCCTTCTGGGCCTCGATGAGGTCAGCCACCTGGTGCGCGGACTTGTAGAGCGCGGCGGTCGCACCAGACCTGGTGATCGGGACGTACCCTTCGGGCAGCTTGCCGTTGCCGGACCCGCGCACCTGACCCTCGGTCGTCGCGATGCGGATGAACTCGGCAACCTTCTTGGCATCGCTCTTCTTGAGGCCCTGGAGCTTGGCCGTCGTGTAGACGAGCATCGTGCCCGGATAGGCATCCGGCGTCTTCCGCAGCTTGGCCATGCTCATCGAGAACGCCGAGCCGGTCCCCTCCGACTTCGCAATCCTGGCTGCTGCGAGAACGCTGGCATTCGTCGGCGCGACGAACGTACGCCCGTCGTCGTTCGTGAACTTCTTGGTCGGCGACGCCGTCGAGGAGGTCTGGAGCGATGCCGTTCGCAGCCCGAATCGCGCCGCGTCGCCGAGGCTGACGATCCCGAGCATGAAGCGCGCGCCGATGCCCTGACGGTCGACACGACCCACCTTGAACGGCTCGGTGGCATTGCCTGCACCGTCACACTTGGTCTGCACGTTGGGCCACGCGTCGAGCACGGCCTCGGCGATCTTGCGCAGGCTGTTGAACGGCGCAGCGAGCTGGCCGAAGTATGGCGCAGGGTTCTGGATCTGGCACTGCAAGGACGAGGTCGGCACGAAGTCGTCGAGCATCGGGAACTCGCTGACCGGCAGCTTCAGCTCCTTGTAGGACGGGTTGACGACCATCCCCCAGGGATCCGGCTTGCCATCGATGAACGCCGTGGCCTCACGATCGTCCTCGAGGTACGCCGTCAGGGTCTTGATCACGTCCGACGACTCCGAGAGCGACAGCACGGTGGCCGCCGCTTCGCGGGCGATCGAGTCGAGACCCGGGTTGAGTGCGGCGAACTCGGGATCGACGTTCAGGGACAACGGATTGTGCTCCATACCCGGATGTTGCTGGCCCCTCGTGGAGCCGGCGTACGACTGCGTGAGCAGCTTCGCGATCAGCCGGGGGTTCAGATTGAGCGTGGTTCGCTCGCCGGAGTTCCCGGGATTGTCCACGATGAAAGCCACCGCGAATCCGGTCAGCGCCGTCGGTGCGTATCCCACTGGGTCGCTGGTGCTCCGCTCCCGCGTGCCCGAGACGAATGCCGCGGGAGCTTCACCCTTTTCGACCAGTGCGAACGCCGGCTCATCGCCCAGGCTGTTGTGCTGGAACTTGAACCGGTCCTTGCGCAGGCAGTACGCCGGCGACCATTGCAGCGCGGCCTGGCTCATGAGCTCGGAGCCATAGAACGGCGTCGGCGCTCGCTTGTCGAGCACGTCGCACGCGTCCGGCGGAAGCCCGAACGTCAGCGGCACCGAGACCCGGTTGCGCCAGTTGGACGCGCTCCACCAGTAGACCGGCGAAACTGCAGCATCCACGCCGTCGCCGGCGAAGTTGCTCGAACCCGGCGCCAGTCGGCCATCCTTGCGGCACTCCTTGTCGGCGTCGATGCAGCTCAGACCCATGATCGGGATCGCGACGAGCGAGCAGGCCGTCTTCTCGGTGCAGCCGAGCGACTCGTTCTCGGTCGCGGACCGGACCTCGTAGTTGAGCTGCCCCTTGCCGTCGAGGTTGGTGAATGCCGACACCTCCGCCGGCGGGAACGCCGCGCCGACGGCAGCCTCGGGCGGCATGGTGTCGCCGTTGCAGGCGGCGTACGTCTTGCCGGCGGCGGACACGAACGGCGTGAGGTGAGTCGAGAAGTCCGGGTTGTCGTGGCACTCCGAGGGAATCGACCCGAGACCGGACTTCTGGCCGCGGTCGGTGTCCGTGGCATACAGGTCATGTCGCCACACGGCGAACAGACCGTCCGTCGACTGCGAGCGCTGCTGACGGGTGGACGTCCAGCAGGTCTCCGGCTTGAGCTGCCTGGCCTCGGGCAGCGAAGGGTCGTCGACTCCGCGGCACTGCATGATGACGACCGGATACTCCTGGGCCAGCCCGTTCTCGCCGTACGGGTTGGACGCGCGTCCCGCGCTGGGCCGGGCGCCGGACCAGCTCACCTTGAGACGTTCACGCCCGCGAAGGTTCTTGGTGTGGTCCACCTTGAGGCTGAACTCCCGCGAGTCGACCACTTCGTCGGTGCCGTCGTGGCGGAGCTCGCGCGTCACGGTCTTCGTCTTCGAGAACGCGCCCTCGTTGCTCGAGGCTGCTGAGGCGGCACCGACGGAACCGACAAAGGCGCTGGCGACCAGCCCGAAGGCCGCGAAGGAGAACAGGACCCTCTGCGAGCGTCGGGTGGCCATCACCAGGCCCCCCGCGTGCGGCGACGCGCGCGACGCCGGAAGTACACGGCACCGACGCCCGGCGCGAGAATGA
The DNA here is from genome assembly GCA_963759975.1 of uncultured Actinomycetota bacterium. GTDB lineage: Bacteria > Actinomycetota > Actinomycetes > Propionibacteriales > Nocardioidaceae > Aeromicrobium. Next base: position 5,595 of record CAVXBS010000023.1, on the reverse strand, counting down.
TCGCGATGAGTTCTGCAGCTGCAAGGGCGCCGAAGACTTTGGTGTCGCCGGTCCGGCCGGCCAGCAGCTCCGTCGGCACGGCCGCTGACCCCGGCCCGGTGGCGCCGCCGGCAGCACCGACCGGGAGGCCGGTCTCCGGATCGACCGCACCCGTCGGCGCGTCACCGCCGGTTGCAGGCTGCGCCGTGCCACCACTTGCCTCACCTGGCGTCGTCGGTGCCTTGCCCGTCCCGTCGGTGCATGGCCCGGCTCCGACCTTGTCGCAGGCGGCGGGCTGAGGGGCGATCTCGGCGAGGTGGTTCTTGGTCAGATCGCCCTTGGTGAACGTGGGGTTGTTGCACTTGGTCACGTCGCGGTTCTTGAAGTCGACCTTGGGGTCGGCCGTCGAGAGCTTCTTCAACTGGGTGAAGCCGGCTTGCACCAGGTTGAGCGGCAGGGGCGAATAGCCGTATGCTCCGGCTTTGCTCTGCCCCTCGCACAGCGAGTAGAACATGAAGTCGGTCAGCGTCTGCCGCTTGGCGGTCGTCATGCGCTGGTCGGTCTTGCCGGTCGGCAGCAGCATGTAGGAGTACGACGACAACGGGTACGCCCGCGGGTCCGTCGCGCTGTAGACCCCGTCGAGGATCGATGTCAGGTACTTCTGCGAGCTGGAGTCGTTGTTGATCTTCGCCTTGGTCAGGGCCACCGCAACGTTGTACTGCGTCGGCTCGACGAAGTAGCCGGCCTTGTTGAGCACCTTGACGACCGGATACTTCTTGTTGACCGGATAGGAGTACTCGACGTAGCCGATGGTCCCGTTGCCTGCGCTGCTCGCGATCGTGTTCATGACCTGGTCCGAGCCGGCCGCGGCGATCGTCTTGCCCTTCTTGGGGAAGTACGACGTGAGCCCCGACTTGCCGAAGAACGGCCGCCAGATGCTCGGATAGACCTTGTCGAGCCAGGTCGTGAATTGCGCCGTCGTGCCGGAGCCGTCTGAACGGACGACCGGGACGATCTGCAACGACGGCAGCTTCTGCCCGTTGTTGTCCTTGGTGATCGCGGGATCGTTCCAGTTGGTGATCTTGTTGGTGAAGATCTTGGCGATCGTCTCCCCCGACAGGCGCAGGTTCTTGACCTTCTTGCCGCCCACGGTGAGCTGGTAGGTGAACGCCGTGCCGCCGGCGATGATCGGCATGTAGGCGAACTGCCGGTTGCCGGCTGAGTCGACGGCCCCGAACTCGTCCTTGCCCTGATAGGGGATCTCGGTGATGCCGAAGTCCGTGACGTTCTGGGCGAAGTTCTTGCGGCCCTGCGAGGACCCGCCGCCGTTGTAGGTCACCTTCATGCCGTTGGCATCGACGTCGGAGATCCATTGCTGGACGATGACCTCGGACCAGGTCGAGCCCGAGCCCTCGATCTGGGCGTAGGCCACTGCCTCGGCCGGACGCGAGCCGGCCAGGAAGATGGCGACGGACAACAGACCGACGAGCGCGGTCAGGGTGAGTCGTCGGCGATGCAGCGTGATCAACGGGAGCCCTTTCTGGGCCGGGCGAGGAGCCGGGCGGTGATGAACAGGATGAGGACGAGCAGCAGCAGGATCGACGCCGCACCGTAGGCGCGCTCGATGTAGATCGGCTCCCCGCTGCGGGCCGTGGAGAAGATGAAGAGCGGCAACGAGTTCATGACGCCGCCGGTCGGGTTGGTCACCATGAACGCCGCCGTGCCAGAGGTCAGGAGCACAGGCGACGTCTCGCCGATACCGCGAGCCACGCCGAGGATCACGGCGGTCGCCAGCCCTGGCCGGGCGGTCGGCAGGACGATGTGCCACACCGTGCGCCATCGAGAGGCGCCGAGGGCCAGGCTCGCTTCGCGCAGGTTGCCCGGGACGACTCGCAGGACGACATCGGATGCCCTGGCGATGATCGGCAGCATCATGACGGCGAGAGCGGCCGCCGCCGCGAGACCGGAGCGTGGCACACCCAGCCCTACGATCAGCGTCGTGTAGATGAACAGGCCGGCCACGATCGACGGCAGCGCGGTCATGGCCTCGACGATGGTCCGCACGACCCGCGCGAACGTGCCGCCGATCTCGGTCATGTAGATCGCCGTGCCGATGCCCAGCGGGATCGTCACGAGGATCGCGATGCCGACCTCGATCAGCGAGCCGACGATGGCGTGCGCGACGCCGCCCGCGTTCAACGGGTCACGAGGCCCGACGCCGGCCATGTCGTCGACGAACGTGTTGAGGTGCAGCAGGGGCCGGAACCCGCGACAGAACACGAACATGATCGGTCGAGACCAGCGCGAAGCCGACGATCAGTGCCGCCAGCGTGATGACGATCGCTGACGACGCGGTCCACGACCTCTGGCCAGCCGGAGTCGAGCGCCGTGACGACCGTGATCAGCGCGATGCCGGCGACGAACGCGACGACGACGAAGATCAGTGCGCCGTGCCAGGGCAGCAACCGCCCGCAGATCAGCCAGGCCAGGGCGATCGCCGCTGTCCAGCAACCGACCAGCTCGAACCGCTGCTCGGCGGTGGATCGGCTCAGGAGGCGTCGTGGGGTGAGCTCATCGTGATCGGCCGAGGAGGGCTCGGCGCGGACGAACGTACGGACGGCCGGCAGTGACCGTGGTCGCCGTCTGCTCCAGCTCGATCGTCATCAGGCCTCCGCTCCGGCGCCGGAACGGCTGCGCGTCACGACCATCGCCGCGATCGTGTTGATGCCGAGGGTGATGATGAACAGCACGAAGCCCGCCGTGAGCAGCGCCTGCAGCTGGGTGGTCGTGGCCTCGCCGAAGCGGCCCGCGACGAGCGCTGAGATCGTGTTGGTGCCGATCTCCATCGGCCGGAACTTCAGGTCGAAGGCCGGCGAGATGATCAGGAGGACCGCGATCGTCTCACCGAGAGCCCTCCCGAGACCGAGCATCGTGCCGCCGATGATGCCGCCCTTGCCGAACGGCAGGACCACGGTCTTGACGACGCCCCAGTGCGTCGCGCCGAGCGCGAACGCCGCCTCCCGTTCGCCGGGAGGTGCCTGCGAGAAGACCTGACGCATGACGGCGCAGGCCATCGGGATGACCATCATCGCGACAGCCAGCCCCGCGATGAAGGCCGATGCGGTGTAGCGCGACTGCGCCCAGGCGGCGGCGTTCGGGTCGGTGTCGACTCGGAAGATCGGGATGAACCCCAGGTGCGCGTGGGTCCAGTGGGCGAAGTCCTTCGCATGGGGCTGCAGCAGCGCGAACCCCCACAGGCCGTAGATGATGCTCGGCACGGCCGCCATCAGGTCGACGAGCGAGATCAGCGTCGGCCGCAACTTCGGCGGGGCGTACTCGGCGATGTAGAGGGCCGTCAGCAGCGCCAGCGGGAACGCAAAGGTCAGTGCAACGAGCGCGACCGTGAAGGTGCCGACCAGGACGGCGGCGATCCCCAACCGTCCGCCTCCGGCTGCCACTGGGTCTCGGTGAAGAAGCCCCAGCCGTAGTGCTTGATCGTCGGCACCGCCGGACAGTGCGAGGAACAGGCCGATGCCACCGGTGATCAACAGCACGACCGTGGCGATCGATCGGGTGACGAGCGCGAACGCCCGGTCCGATCCCGACTGGGTCGTCGCGAGGGCGCGCGGGGTGTCGAGCTCGGAATCGGGCTCGTCCGAGCGCAGCATCGTGCTCACAGGTGGTGCTCTTTTCACGACGTGGCGGGGGGTTGTCGCGAGGAATCTAGGGTGTCTACACCCTGTCCCGGACGGCTTGCGGTGAACACCGCATGAACGGTGGGCGTACCTTGCGGGCCGTCAGTCCGTGGCGTCGCGGAACAGCTCGGCGGCCGGGCCGACGATCAGTGGATCAGGCCGCGCGACCAGCTCGTGGTCCTTGTTGTCGTAGTCGAACTGCGCCAGCACGTGCCGCATCGACTCGACACGTGCGCGCTTCTTGTCGTTGCTCTTGACGACGGTCCACGGCGCCACCGATGTGTCCGTACGGGCGAACATCGTCTCCTTGGCGCGCGTGTAGGCGTCCCACTTGTCGAGCGACTGCAGGTCCATCGGGGACAGCTTCCACTGCCGGACCGGATCGACCTGGCGGATGGCGAAGCGGGTGCGCTGCTCCGAGGCGGTCACCGAGAACCAGAACTTGATGAGGTGCAGGCCGTCGTTGACCAGCATCTTCTCGAACGTCGGGGCCTGCCGGATGAACTCGTCGTACTGACCGTTGGAGCGGCGTCGCGACAGCTCCGCTCGATCGCCTCGCCGCTCGCGCTGTTGCGGAAGTCGACCTTGGCCGCGACCAGCACCGACGTGGGCCCGAGCTGGAGCGTCAAGAGCTCCTGCACGGCCGCCACCTCCTCGCCCGCTTCGAGTTCGGCGCGCACCGCCTCACGGAAGCGCGGCGGCAGGCTCCGTCCGATCAGGAGCGACAGGTTCGCGTGGCCGAGCAGGACCGCGACGATCAGCAGCAGCACGCCGATGAGGACCGACGCGGTCCCGTCGTAGACCGGGTTCCCGGTGAACTCGGTGAGCAGGAGGCCGATCGCCGCCAAGACGAGGCCGATGAGCGCGGCGAGGTCCTCCAGGAACACCGCCTTCAAGCTCGTGTCCGGCGTGTGCCGCAGGAACAGGCGCGGGCGGACGTTCCAATGCCGGGCCTCGCCGCGCAGCTGCACGATGGTCCGCCCGAACGAGACCGCCTCCAGCACGAACGAGATGGCAAGGACCGCATACGAAAGCCGGTAGTCGCCCTCGCCCTCGCGCTGCATCGAGTGGAAGCCGTGGGTGATCGAGAACAGGCCGCCCGCCACGAACGTGAACGCCGCCGCGAGCGCCGCCCACATGTAGTGGGTGCTGCCGTACCCGAACGGGTGCGCCTCGTCGGCGGGCTTCGGCTGTTTCGCAACGCGACGTACAGCATGAGCTCGGTGATCGTGTCGGCCGCCGAGTGCGCCGCCTCCGAGACCATCGCGGCCGAGCCGCCCAAGAGCCCGGCGACGAGCTTCGCCACGGCGATGCCGAGATTCATCAGCGCGGCCACGAGCACCGTGATCACGCTCTCCGACTTCACCTCTGACGCATCGCTCACGCCGTCGAGCCTATGCGAGCGCGCTCGACCGCCGCCGTCAGTTCGGACGCAGCGCCGCGAACGCCTCGTCCACGAGCGCCGCGACCGCCGCAAGCGCGAGGCGCCTCGCACGCGCAAGCGAAAGACCCCGACCTCGCCCGCGCTTGGGCGCGCGCGGCGGCGTTGGTCGGGGTCCGTTCGCAGAAGCGGCCGGCTCGGCCGCGGTTCGTTATTCGGCGTCTCGTCAGGTGGCCCCACTCGCCCACGTTGTAGAAGACCCGCATGGTGGTCGCCCAGTTGTCGCGGACGTTCACCACGTCCGAGTTCACCATGACCAGCGCCGGCGTCCAGGCCAACGGCAGCTGCACCGATTCGTCCAGGGAGATCTGCGCGGCCTGGTTGTTCAGCTCGGCCGCGCGGTCGCGGTCGAGGGTGGTGGCGAGTTCGGCGACGATCGCGTCCATCTCGGCGCTCCGGAACCCGGTGTGGCCCTCCTCGCCCCAGTAGTCGTTCGCCGAGGAGGCGAAGAGGGGGTTCTCGATCCAGGAGAACAGGATC